>NZ_QLUV01000004.1 GCF_003286075.1 Paracoccus endophyticus
ACGGGCCTCCTTGCGCTTGCAGCTTGATCCAGCGTCGGGACTAGCGCGGTTTGCCCCCGCCGACAACCGTGACGGGGCGGTAGAGTCGCACCGGCGTTCAATCCCTGTCGACCCCTGAGTGCATCGCCTCGTCCCGGTCGTCCCCGGACTGGCCCCCGGGCATGGGCGCTTGCACCCGGGCCGATCGCGGGGCACGATGCGGCCCGTCACAGACAGCGCCCCCGCCGTTCCGGTCGGGGGCGTTTCGACACCCGCCTGCAAGACCCTGGGGGACGCATGGAAAAGATACCGATGACCCGCGCCGGCTTTGACCAGCTGGACGAGGAACTGCGCGAACTGAAGGGCATCGAGCGTCCCGCCGTCATCCGCGCCATCGCCGAGGCGCGCGAGCATGGCGACCTGTCGGAGAACGCCGAATACCATGCCGCGCGCGAAAAGCAGTCCTTTGTCGAGGGCCGCATCAAGGAGCTGGAGATGGTGCTGTCGCGCGCCGAGGTGATCGATCCGTCCAAGCTGTCGGGCAGCGTCAAGTTCGGCGCGCGCGTGACGCTGGTGGACGAGGACACCGAGGAGGAGAAGACCTTTCAGCTGGTCGGCGAGCAGGAGGCCGACCTGGAGCGCGGCCTGCTGAACGTGCGCTCGCCCCTGGCCCGCGCGCTGATCGGCAAGGACGAGGGCGACACCGTCGAGGTGGTCACGCCGGGCGGAGAGAAATCCTATGAAATCATCGCGATCAAATATGCCTGACCTGCAGGGACGATTGCGCGGCCTGGTGTCGGGCCAGGAGGCGCGGGACCGCGCCACCATCATCGGGCTGGCGCTGACGGCGGGCTGGCTGCTGCTCGTGGCGGTCTTCTGGCTGGCCGGACCCGAGGGCGCCCCCCCCAGCGGGCTGGCGCGGCTGATGTCGGCGGTGGGGGTGATCCTGCCGGTGGCGCTGATCTGGATGGCCGTCGGGCTGGCGCGGGCCATCGCCGATCTGCGCGCCGAGGCGCAGGCGCTGCGGGCGCGTGTCGAAGCGATGCGGCCCACGGGCGGCGATGCCGGGCTGCCGCCCGCCCCGCAGTCGCCCGGCCTGGCGCGGCCGATGCCCCGGGCCGCCGCGCCGCAGCGTCCCGATCCGCGGGGCGAGACGCGGCAGAGCGCCCTGCCGCCCGAGGCGCCCGAATCACCGGCCGTCACGCCCGAGGAGCTGATCCTTGCGCTGAACTTTCCCGATGGGCCGGATGATCTGGCCGCCATCGACGCGCTGCGGGTCGCCCTGACCGACCCCGAGGCCGCGCGCGCGATCCGCGCCGCCCAGGATGTGATCACGCTTTTGGCCGACCACGGGCTTTACATGGACGATCTGGACCCGCGGCCCGCCGCGCCCGCGGTCTGGCGGCGCTTTGCCGCGGGCGCGCGGGGGCCCGAGGTCGCGGATCTGGCCGGCATCGGGGACGACGATCTGGTCGCCGCCGCGGATGCGCTGCTGAAGGGGGACGAGGTGTTCCGCGACGCGGCCCACCATTTCCTGCGCCAGTACGACCGGATGCTGACGCGGGTCGCGGACGAGCTGAACGACGACGGCGTCGCGGCGCTGGCCGACACGCGGTCGGGGCGGGCCTTTGTCCTGCTGGCGCAGGCGACGGGGGTGGCGCGCTAGGCCGACCTAGAGCGGCAGGCGCAGCACCAGCGCGCGCCGCAGCCAGCCCGTGCGGACCCGACCGGCGGGCTGGAAGCCCAGGCGCCGGTACAGGCGCAGCGCCTGGACATTGCGGGGGGCCACCTCGGCCCGCAGGCCGGGATAGCCCTGCCGGCGGGCCGAGGTGGCCGCCGCCCCCACCAGCGCCGCGGCGACGCCCTGCCGGCGCGCGGCGGGCATCACGACCAGTCCGTCCAGGACCGCGTCGCACGTCGCAGGCGGGGACGGGGCCAGCGCCGCCGCGCGATCCCGCCAGCGTGCCGCAGGCCCCAGGATCGCCCCGCGGGCCGCGGGCCGCGCGTCGATCAGCCCGCCCGCGGCGACCCGCAGGGCGACAACCCCCAGCAACTGCCTGTCGGGACCGACGGCCGCCAGAACGCGGTCGCGCGCCAGGCAGCGGCGCAGCAGCGCCACCCCCGCGCGCGGCGGCGCGCCCGGGGCCACGGCCGTCCCGAAGGCCGACCAGACCAGCGCCGCCGCCTCGACCCGCCGCGACAGCGGCAGCGCGGGCAGGATGGTCGGAGGGGGTGCGGGCACCGCAGGTCCGGGTGCCGGACGATCCCACGCCCGGACGTCCCTGGCGACCGCGCGCAGACCCGATGGCGGCGGGCCGTCGCGTCCGCCACCCCCGCCGGTGTCGCCGGGCACAGCGCCCGCACAAGGGCCGCGGCGATCAGGCACGCGTCCGGCCACGCCTATTCCGCGGCCTGCGTGATCAGCCCCTCTGCCTCGGCCGAAAGGGCGAGCGCCTCGGCCTTGCCCTCGAACTCGGCGGGGATCGTCTTGGTCGCCTTGCCGCCCAGCGCCTTCAGCATCTCGACCTGCGACAGCAGGTTGCCCTTGCCGCGCGACAGCTGGCCGAACGCGCTGTCATAGGCGATCTGCGCGGATTCGAGGCCCTTGCCGATCTTTTCCAGATTGCCCACGAAGCCCGCGACCTTGTCGTACAGCAGGCCCGCGCGCCGGGCGATGTCCTCGGCGTTGCGGTTGCGCCGCTCGACCGCCCAGACATGCGACACGGTGCGCAGCGCCATCATCAGCGTGGTGGGCGTGGCGATGGTGACGTGGCGTTCCAGGGCGTATTCGGTCAGCCGGCCGTCCTCGCGCAGCGCCTCGCACAAGGCGCCCTCGATGGGCACGAACATGATGACGTAATCGACCGAGACCCCTTCGGCCAGGTGATAGGACTTGGCCGACAGCCCGCTGATGTGGTTGCGCAGCGCGATCGCGTGGCGCTTGCGGGACAGGGCCGCCGCCGGCTCATCCTCGGCGTTCACCGCCGCGACGTAGTCGTTCAGCGAGACCTTGGAATCGATCACCAGGCTTTTGCCGCCGGGGACGTTGACCACCACGTCCGGCCGCAGGCGGTCGCCCTCGGCGCTGGTGCGGTGGGCCTGGGTCTCGTATTCCTCGCCCTCGCGCAGGCCCGACCGTTCGAGGATGCTTTCCAGGATCATCTCGCCCCAGGCCCCCTGCTGCTGGTGGTCGCCCCTGAGGGCGCGGGTCAGGGCCAGCGCCTCTTGCGAGATGGCCTCGGAGCGTTGGGTCAGCTGCGAGATCTCGGTCTTGAGGCGCTCGCGGTCCTTCACCGTCTCCTGGTGGACCTCGCGCAGTTCCTTTTCGAAATGGCCGACATGCTCCTTCAGCGGGGTCAGGGTCGCCTCCAGCCGCTCGACATTGGCCTTGCTGAACGCCTCGCCCTGGGTCTTCAGCGCCTCGTCGGCCATCTGCCGGAAGCGGTCCTGCATGTCGTCCCGGACAACCGACAGCAGGGCGATCTTGTCGTCGGCCGCCACCCGCTCGGTTTCGATCTGCGCCTCGAGCGCGGCGATCCGGGCTTGCAGGCCGCGCTGCGCCGTCTGCTCCTCCTCCAGCCGCAGGCGAAGGGCCGCGATGTCCTGGCCCGCCCGCTCCGCCTCGGCGCGCCTGTCGGCCAGTGCCTTGGCATCGGCCTGCGTCTGCCCCGTCAGGCGCGCGATCTGCTCGGCCTGCTGCCGCTGGGCGGCGGCGCCGTCCTCGATCCGGGATCGCAGCTGCGTGATCTCTGCGGTCATCCGGGCGATGGCCGCATTCCGTTCCGCGATCGTCGCCTGATCGGCACAGGCCCGGGCCTCGATCCCCGACATCTTGACGGCGACGTCAAGGTGATGCGCCTGCGCCGTCTCGATCTGCTGGCGCAGGGCGATCACCTTCTCCAGTAGCGTGTCGCGTTCGGCGATGCGCTCGCCGGCCAGCGTCTCGGCCCGTTCGGCCCGGCCGAGCGCGTCGCGCAGCGCCTTGTCCTGCTCGGCCAGCGCGGCGGCCGAGGGTCCGGCCGCCATGCCGGGTGCGCGGCCCGACCGCAAGACCAGCAGGGCCAGCAGGACGAGGACAACGACCCCGATGACGATCATGAACAGGTCGCTGGAGCTTTGCATCGGAAACCGGCCTTCTGGACATCAAGGATTCATAGGGTCCGGGCCCGCCCCTTCGCAAGAAACATATGGGTCGAATGACGTCCATCCGCAGGGCGCGCCCTGTCCACCCGCCCCGGACCCGGGCAGGGTGACGCGGATCAGCGTTCCCCAGGGGCGGCCTGCAACAGCGCGGCGCGGGCGGCCGACAGGGCAGCCAGTACGGTGGCGGTGGTGAAGGTCCGCCGCGGGTCGGCGAACAGCGGGCCGGGGTCCGGGCTGTCCCATGGGCTGTCGCACTCGCGCCGGGTGATACGCAGGGCGGGGGCGCCCTGCCAGGTGCCGTCCGCGGCCTGGTCGGAGATCAGCCGCCCCGCAAGCGCCCGTGCCTGCGGCGGCCATCCCGTCCGGGCAAGGCACGACAGCACCAGCGCCGATTGCAGGCTGTCGGCCGGCGTCAGCGATCGCAGCACCGGGGGAGCCGGCTGCGGACCGCCCAATGAGGCGAGCACCGCCAGGCCGAGGTCGGTGGCCCCCAGGCCCGTTGCCCACCAGAACGCGTTCCAGCAGCCGTCGCCGCGGCGCGCCCGGCGCAGCCAGGCGACGGCGCGCGCGATGGCGGGGTCGCCTGATGGGGCGGGGCGGGCCAGCAGGGCCAGCAGGGCAATGGCCGTGATCTCGGGATGGGACCGGCCCCACGATCCGGTCAGCCCGTCCGGTCGGAACGTCGCAAAGCCGCCGTCCGGCTGCTGGAACGACCGAAGGTGCCGATGGGCGTCCTTGGGCACCGGGCCGGCCGTCGCAGACAGGAACAGGATCGCCAGCGCCGTCGAGTCCGCGTCCGAGGGGACCGCCGGGTTGTAGCCCCACCCCCCGTCGGGGAAACGATGGCTTCGCAGCCATGCGGCGGCCTGCGCCAGCGCGCGCGCAAGATCCGGGCGAACCTGCGCCCCTTGCGCGGTCGCATGGCGCGCAAGGCAGTGGCCGACATGGGCGGTCGTCCACTCGGACGAGGGGCCGGGCGGCAGCGCCCAGTCGGTCCACGACCCGGCCGCGTCCTGCCGCGCCAGCAGGGCCTCCTCGGCCCGGCCGATCGCGCGGTCCAGCGCCGCCCTCAGGACCGGGGCGGGGGACATGGGGCCAGGTCCGGCTTCATGTACAGCGTGCAGGTGGGCGCCGCCGCCTTGGCGTCCACACCGACGAAGGCATGGACCCGCGGCGGCCCGGCGTCCTGCGCCCCGTCATCCAGGTGGCGCGCAAGGGTCAGGTAGGGGGTCGCGTCCAGACCCAGGGTCGAGAAAAGGCCCAGCAGGCGTTGCCGCGCCTGGGCGTCGTCGCGAAACAGGCAGTGCGCGCAGAACTCAAGATCGACGGTCAGCCCGGGACCGCCGCCGCAGCCGAACGACAGGACCGCGCTGGGCGTCGGCCGCGCGGCGTCGTCCCCCAGCAGCGCCGCGCCGAAGGCCCCGATCGCGTCGGCGCTGGCGGGTCCCGCGACCTGCCGCGCCAGCGCCGCGTAGGCGTCGAGCCCAAGGCCGAAGGCGCGCAGGTAAAGCGCCCCGCAGGCAGGCCGCCCGGGCGCGAGGGTCAGCGCCATTCCCAGGGGCGACAGGGCCGCGGGAAGACGCGCCTCGGCCGCCCGCCAGGCGTGCGCCTGTCCGAAATGCGCGGCGAAGGCCCGGGTCCGATCCGGCCGCTGGGCCGCGCTGCCCCAGCCGCCGTTCAGGTAAAGCCGCATCCGCCCGGGGATGCCCGGCGCAAACCCGACGCCGATCCACAGCGCCCCCGCGGGATCGTCGCGCAGCGCGCGGCTGTCCTCGGGCGCGAGCACCGCCAGCAGCGGACGCAGGGCGTCCAGTTCTGCCCCCAGTCCCAGCACGGCCGCCACGCGGTCCATGGCCGCGCACGCCCGCCGCAGCCCTTGCGCACCCCCGTCGCCCGGCAGGACGGGGTCCCCCACAAAGCGCAGCGAGGGCGTGGCCGGCCCCACCGCCGTTGCGAACTGGATGGGCGTTCCATCCTCGCTCAGCCGCGAGCGGCGGGGCGGCGGGACGCCCGACCCGGGGTCCAGCGCCCCGCCGAAGATCGCGCCGTAGCAGCCCAGGATCTGCGCCCGCTGCGCGTCCAGCGCGAAGGCGCCGATCAGCGCCGCAAGCCGGTCGCGCACGCAGGGGCGGCCGTCCGGGGCGGGGCGGGGGCCGCCACCGGGCGCAGGGCCGCGGCGGGCCGTGCGCGGGACGGCACCCGCGGTCACCGGGCCGTCTGGCCGCCGTGACCGGCCGCCCCCTCGTCGGCCCGCTCCAGTTCGATCACGATCCGCGACGGGGTGCGGCACTCGAAGATCAGGCCCTGCGCGGGGTGCAGGTCGATCCGCTCGGGCTCGAAGCCCCCTTCGGTCACGGTCACGCGCAGCGGCTCGGGCGGGCGATAGCCCGAGAAGGGCGCGGGCGGGCGGGCGACGGTTAGCGCGGCGCGCGCGCGCCCGTGCGTGTTGGCGACCCGGTACCGGCCGGGCCGCAGGATGCGCGCGCTGAAGATCTGCCCGTCGTCCAGCAGGGTGCTGTTGAAGACCGGCGTGTCCTCGCGCGGGTCGGCCCGGCGCAGGTTCACCGAATAGCCGCCCTTGCCGCCCGACACGCGAAACAGCGCATAGCCCCGCGGATTGACCGAAAAGCGCGTCTCGTCCGCCGTGGGGCAGCAGCAGCCGGCGTCCCCGCGCGCAGGCGGGTCGGCCAGGCGCGCCAGGTCGATGTCGGCCGCCGCCACGGGGCTGTCGGGATCGACGGAGAGATAGAAGACGCGCTCGATGTCCTTGCCGCGGCGGATCGTGCCGCGATACTCGCCGGGTTCCCCCGGGCGATGCACCACCGCGCCGAGGATGGTCAGGGCGCCGCTGTCCAGGCCGGACTGCGCGAACAGGTTTGGGTCGATGTCAAGCTTGCTCATGGCTAACCAATGTCTCCCGTTACGATCATTTCCTGAGAGGTCACATCGGCCTTCAGGTTGCGCAGGGGTATCTTGACCGGGATCAGCGGACCGTCGGTCAGGATGGGATAGGGGTCCTCGAACTCATAGATCGGGACCTTGCTGGCAAAATGATCGGCCACCGCCGTCTGGATGATCCCCAGCAGGTCCAGCTTGTCGCCCAGAAGGTCCTGGATGAAATCCTCGACCGAATCGAAGACGTCCAGAACGCCCTTGACGATCTCGACCACCGGCGTCAGCAGCGCCATCAGAAGGTCCTTGGCAAAGCCCGGCAGGCTGCCCGGCAGCAGGTCCTCGATCGCCTGCTCGACCAGGGTTTCGAACAGGTTGCCGACGGTCGCGGGAATGTCGATCGGATCGACGCTGACGAACTCGGGGTCGATGAAGATCTTCCACATGTTGGGCTTGCCGGCGAACTCGGCCTCGAGGTCGGTCCATGTCGGCAGGCGCCCGGGATCGACGACATAGCGCGCCTTCAGCCGGGCGCGCACCTCGGAGATTTCGCTGACCAGCCCGCTGAGGTTCAGCGGAATGCAGATCGGCCCCCCGATATGGATGTCGGGAATCCCGACGAGGCAGCCGTTCCACGGGTCCGGGATGATGCAGAACCCGGGGATGGTGAAGCCGGGAAAGTCGAAGCACACCTTCAGCAGCAGCGTGTCCCACACGACGTCCAGCGCCTTGATCTCGACGGTGCCGTCATTGTTGAGCTGGACGGTGCCCTTTTCCAGGTGCAGGGCCAGCGAATAGCTGGCCGAGAACGGGCCGAAGGTCGCGCTGTCGGATTTCGCGAACGTGAAGCCGTTGCGGACCAGCGTGAAGATCTGCCGAAAGGCATTTTCGGATGCGGCAATGGTCAAGTGGCTCATGGGTCCGGTCCTATGGCGTCATGGTCATCGTCACGAAGACCTTCAGCTGGTCCTCCTCGACGGCGGGGTTGTGGGGAACGGGCGGGTTCGGGGTCGGCGCAAGCGAGACCGTCCCCATGCCGAACAGCGGGAAATCGACGAAGAAGGTCCGCAGCGGGATCGCGAGCTTCTGGCGCAGATACAGGGTGATCGCGGTGCGGATGTAGCATTCCATCGCGGCCTCCAGGCCCTTGGGCTCGACATCGACGATCTCGACGCCGTCGATCTTGGCGACCACCCGCTCGACGCCGTTGATGGTTTCGCGCGCGACACGGGCGACGGCGAACACGTCCAGGCAAAAGCAGGTCATCCGCCCCGGCACGGGAACCTGGCGCGGCGGCTCGGGGCGCCGCTCGCGCCTGGGATCGCGCGGCGGCGTCACGGGAATCCGGTCGAGGGTTTCGGGATCGGGGCAGCGGATTCCGCCGCAGACGCGCAGCGCGATGGCAAGGCGCTGGTCGCGCAGCTTCGAGCCAAGCTCGTCGGGCAGGCCGAACAGGCTGCTGGGGTGAAGATCGACCTGGGCGCGGGCCATCTGCACGCAGAACCCCAGCCCGACGGGCGGCGCGTCCACGCCAATCACCGGCAGATAGGGCAGGAGGGTGAAGACCGGGTTCCCGAAGCGTTCCACGTCCGAGGTGAACGCGGGCACCTGGCACCACAGCTCTCGATTGGCGGCCACGTCGGGAGTGGCGAAATGAAACCACGACGGGCGTTGACGCATGATGTGGTCCGCGATCCGGTTCAGCCCGTCTTCGTGAACGGATGCGAACAGGTCGCAGCTGTCGGTGAATGCCATGGAAGCCCCCTTGCAAAGCGGTCTGGGCGGTTGCGGTGGACAGGGCCGCCCGGTGCGGCCCTGCCGTGATCGGACCCGGGCCTGGGGACTAGGGTGTCCCCGGCGGACGGGCGCAGGGCTGGGCCAGGGCAAAGGCCGCGTTGTCGGCGGCGTCGTATGCGGACAATCGCCCATAGCCGTTCGTGGCCAGCGCCCAGACGTGCAGCCGTTCGGCCAGCGCCGCGTTCGGGCAGGGGCCGAGCAGCGCCGAGACGGTCACGGTGCCGCCGCTGGAATAGGTGAAGCCCCCGGTCTGGCTGAACGGTGCGGCCCCCGCCTCGCCCGCCGTTCCGCCCGTCACGACCAGAAGGCCCGGATCGGCCCCGCGCGTGACGGCAAAGGAATAGGTGGCGAAGCGGTTGGGGTGGCGCGCCACGAAGGACAGCGTCGCCACGTCCGTGCCCAGCGCGTAGGAGTGAAACCCGCACACCGGGTCCGGCGTGACGCCGCCCCCCACGGGCAGGATGTCGGCCGAGCACCGGCTGTTGTCCACGCGGACCACCATGCGAAAGCCCATGGTGTCGCTGCCTGCCAGGATGCGGTTGTCGCCGGATGCGGCCGAGGTGGTGATCGCCCCGCTGCCGAAGGGCGCCACCTGATCGGTGATCCGCAGGTCGATCCCCGCGGCGGTCCAGTTCACCAGCGCCCCGGCGGTGTCGAACAGCTCCAGCTTCATCTCGTAGAGCCCCGCGGCCAGGTCGTCGGTGGACGGTCCGACCGGCGCGCCCGCCAGCGACGCCGTGTCGAAATACGCCGTCGCAAGGTCGATGCTTTCGTCCAGGACGACCCATTCGGTGCCGGCGGGCGGCAGCACGGGGCGGATGCGGAACAGGTTCGGGACGGGCGCGGCGTCCGGCCCCGCCGTCGGCATCGGTCCCATGGCGTCCGACGGAAACCCCGTGCCGACCCTGTAGTGCCGATAGACGTCGCGGATCAGCGGCGACCAGCCGCCGATGGGGACCGAGCCGGCCGGTGCCGTGCCCGAGACCCCGTCCGGCCCGCTGAGCCGGCGGACGGACCAGCGGTAATAGGGGATGCCGGCCGCGATCAGCGCGCTGCGGCTGAAATCGACCCGCGGCTCCAGCGTCTGGCCGAAGGGCTCGCCCGCCGTGGTCAACCCTCGGGCGCCGGCGGTCTGGATCTCGCGCACCGCGATGTCGCGCCCGATGGACAGGACGACCACCTGCCGGCCGGGCAGGTCGGGTTCCTCGCCGCAGCCGGGCACCCGCGGGTCCGTGACGCGGACGACGATCTCGGTCCCGCAGGCGTGGTTCCAGTGGGTATGGCAGGCCAGCGAGGGCTTGTGGACGGTCTCGAACCCGTTGCCGAAGTCGTATTCGACCCAGACATACACGTCCGGGCGGTCGCCGCCGCAGGCATACAGGATCGTCGCCTCGAACCGGCCCTGCGGGTCGGTGGTGACGACGCTCACCTCGTCGCAGGTGAACCACCACCACCGATGTTGCCACAGGCACAGCCAGGGCACCAGGCGCTGCCAGTTGTCCACGAGGGCGCGGCGCAGCACGACCGCCGAGCGGCTTTGCAGCATCATGTCCAGCGCGGGCAGGGTCGCGTCGTCCCAGCGGGGCGGCAGCGGCTGCGGGTTCAGCGCGGCGATGTCGGCCGAGGACGCGCCGGCAAGGCGGGTGCCCGCGCCCATGCCGGCCGCGGCGCCAAAGCGCAGCGCGCCGCGCGGCAGGGGCGGGGGAAAGGGGCCCGGCCCCGGCGGCATGCGGACCGGCGGCACGCGGAACGGCGGGGGGTCCGGGATCGGCGGTTTGCGATAGACCTCCAGCAGGTCGTCGCGCAGCCGGACGATGTCGGGGTCGGGCAGCCGGGCGATCAGCCAGGGCAGGCGATCCACCTCGCAGATATGGACGCGTGCGTTGCAGACCGGGCGGTTGTCGGCGCTGCGCAGGACGCGCCCGCGCACCCAGCAGAAGCAGAACGGCCAGCGGTCGAGGATCGCGCCGGGAATGTCGATGTGCCGGATCATCTCGTTTCCGATCCGCAGGACCGGCTCGTACGCGCCATGCCGCAGCAGCGCGTCCGGGGTGGGCGGTTCCCTGTCCCAGGCGGGCAGGTGCGGCGCAATCAGAACGCGAATGGTGTGGCGGGCGCCCTTCGGCACGGCCAGGTCCAGCGTGCCGTCCCGGATGTCCGCCGTGGCGACCAGCGTATTCTGCTGATCGAATGCATAGCCCGTCAGGGGATGGTCGAATTCAGGGCGCTGCTGCACGCTGACCTTGAATGAAAGATGGTCCTTTTCACGATCCGATTTGTCGGCCATTGCAATTGCCTCCTGGCGATCGGCGCATGAGTGCACGCCGCGCGATGTCATGCGGTTGGCTTGGGGCGCAGGCAGAAAGGCCAGCGCATGGGGGATGTCCGAAGGGTCAGCGGAATGGCCGTGGATTGCAGGCGTTTCCGCGTGCAGCCGGCCTCGTGCGCATTTCCGGGGTCGGCGGTGGTTCGAGAGATCGGTTTTGCGTTTCGATTGACTGAATCAATAAACCCCATTGCCGATTCGCGCAACATCCCTGTTATGACTTTGGATCCAATTACAGCATGTCTGAAAATGCGGGAAATGGTCGTGAAGATGATCCCAGGTTGTATTTCGACGCAATTCGGGGGAATTGCGCCATCCTGTCGATGCGCTCTTGCGCGGCCGGCCCGGCGCCGGCGGCCCGCATCGTTCGGTCTGGCTGCCCGTGGGCGGGTTCATGTATGGACGGGCCTGTCCCGGGCGGGGTCCGGGACGGGCGCGAGGAACCGCGCGGATGACAGGACCGGCTGCGGGGCCTGCGGGGCGAGGGGGTATCGCCGCGCAGGTCAGGTTCGGCCAGGCCGCAACGAGGGCGACCGACGTGACGCATGCCGAGACGGAACCGCGGGTCGCGGCTGTGATGGACGGAATGGAGTTGCGCGCCGCGGCGTTCATCGTCACCGTCTATGGGGACGTGGTGCTGCCGCGTGGCGGGGTGTTGTGGACAGGCACGCTGATCGACATCTGCGGCCGGGTCGGGATCAGCGAATCGCTGGTGCGCACGGCCGTGTCCCGTCTTGTCGCGGCCCAGCGGCTGCGCGGGGAACGGGCCGGACGGCGCAGCTATTACCGCCTGGACGTCTCGGCCCGGATCGAATTCGAGCAGGCGGCGACGCTGCTGTTTGCCGCGGACGCGCCCGCGCGCGGCTGGCAGATCCTGCACGTCCCCGACCTGACGCCCGAGGCCGCGCGGCGGATGCGGATGGGCCACATGGGCGGGCAGGTGTGCATCCGGCCCGACCGCGGCCAGCCGCCGCCCCCGGGCGCGCTGGTCTTTCACGCGTCCGACACCGACGGCCCCCACCAGGTCGCGCGCTATTGGGACCTGACCGCGATCGACGCGGCCTATGGCGACATGCTGGCCCGCTTTGGCCCGCTGGAGGCCGCGACGCGCGACGAGGCGCTGCCCGAGGCCGCCTCGCTGGTCGCGCGGCTCCTGCTGGTGCACGCCTATCGCCATGTCCTGCTGCGCGACCCGCGCCTGCCGCCCGCCGCCCTGCCTGCGGACTGGAAGGGACGGGCCGCGCGCGCGCTGTTCCGGGCGCTGTATCTGCGCCTGTCCCCTGCGGCCGAACGCCATGTCGGCGACACGTTCCTGGGCGAGAAGGGGCGGCTGCCCGCACGGACGGCGGACAGCGACGCGCGGCTGCTGAGCCTGTCGGGTTGAACCGTGACGGGTTGAAGACGGCGCGGCGGATGCAAATATCACACGAAGGGCGGAAATTTCACTTTTCACGTGATGTTTGGTGATCTATACACTGACCAATCGGTCGGCGAATTGGGAGAATCGCTGGCTGTCCACGGACATGAGCGGGGATACCCATGCCTGAGGCATTCATCTGCGATGCGGTCAGAACACCGATCGGGCGTTACGGCGGCGCCCTGGCCATGGTGCGCGCCGACGACCTGGCGGCGATCCCGCTGGCCGCGCTGATGCAGCGCAACCCGGGCGTGGACTGGTCGGCCGTCGATGACCTGATCTATGGCTGCGCCAATCAGGCGGGCGAGGACAACCGCAACGTGGGCCGCATGGCGGTCCTGCTGGCGGGAATGCCGGTCGTCGTTCCCGGCACCACCGTGAACCGGCTGTGCGGGTCCGGCATGGACGCCATCGGCATGGCGGCGCGGGCGATCAAGGCCGGCGACTGCGATTTCGTCATTGCGGGCGGCGTCGAGAGCATGAGCCGCGCGCCCTTCGTGATGCCCAAGGCCGACAGCGCGTTTTCGCGCCAGAACGCCGTTTACGACACCACCATCGGCTGGCGCTTCGTCAATCCGAAAATGAAGGCGCAGTTCGGCGTCGATTCCATGCCGCAGACCGCCGACAACGTGGCCGCCGACTTTGGCGTCAGCCGCGCGGATCAGGACGCCTTTGCCGCCCGCAGCCAGGAACGCTGGGCCGCGGCGCAGGCGGCGGGCCTGTTCCGCGACGAGATCGTGCCGGTCACGATCCCGCAGAAAAAGGGCGATCCGATCGTCTTCGACACCGACGAGCATCCGCGTCCCGGCACCACGGTCGAGATGCTGGCCAGGCTGAAGGGCGTGAACGGCCCGGACCTGTCGGTCACTGCCGGCAACGCCTCGGGCGTGAACGACGGCGCTGCGGCGCTGGCGGTCCTGTCGGCCGAAGCCGCGGCCGCGCAGGGCCTGACGCCCAGGGCGCGCGTCGTCGCTATGGCGGCGGCCGGCGTCGAGCCGCGGATCATGGGCATCGGCCCGGCGCCCGCGGCGAAAAAGGTTCTGGCCCGCGCGGGCATGACCATCGACCAGATGGACCTGATCGAACTGAACGAGGCGTTCGCCAGCCAGTCGCTGGCGACGCTGCGCGACCTGGGCCTGCCTGACGACGCGCCGCACGTGAACCCGACCGGCGGCGCGATCGCCATGGGCCATCCGCTGGGCATGTCGGGGGCCCGCCTCGTGACCAGCGCGATGTATCACCTGCATCGCACCGGGGACCGCTATGCGCTGTGCACCATGTGCATCGGCGTGGGGCAGGGCATCGCCATCATCATCGAACGCGTCTGAGGGAGGAGAGCCTGATGTATGCTCAGCTTGTGAAGTCCGAAGGGGCGAAGTCCCGCGAGGAGATGACCCCCGAGGAGATCGCGTTCCAGGAACGCATCGACCGGGGCGAGAAGATCGAGCCCAAGGAGTGGATGCCGGAGGGCTATCGCAAGACCCTGATCCGCCAGATCGGCCAGCACGCCCACAGCGAGATCGTGGGCCAGCTGCCCGAGGGCAACTGGATCACCCGCGCCCCCACGCTGGAGCGCAAGCAGATCCTGCTGGCCAAGGTGCAGGACGAGGCCGGGCACGGGCTGTATCTATATTCGGCCGCCGAGACGCTGGGCGTCTCGCGCGATGAGCTGCTGGCGGCGCTGCATTCGGGCAAGATGAAGTATTCGTCGATCTTCAACTATCCGACGCTGAACTGGGCCGACATCGGCGCGGTGGGCTGGCTGGTGGACGGCGCCGCGATCATGAACCAGGTGCCGCTGCAGCGCACCTCGTTCGGGCCCTACAGCCGCGCGATGATCCGCATCTGCAAGGAGGAATCCTTCCACCAGCGGCAGGGCTACGACATCATGATGAAGATGTGCGCCGGCACGCCCGAGCAGAAGGCGATGGCGCAGGACGCGCTGAACCGCTTCTGGTATCCCGCGCTGATGATGTTCGGCCCGTCCGACAAGGACAGTGTCCATTCCGCCCAGTCGATGGCCTGGAAGATCAAGATCAACACCAACGACGAGCTGCGCCAGAAATTCGTGGACCAGACCGTCCCCCAGGCCCGGTATCTGGGCCTGACGGTGCCCGACGAGAACCTGACGTGGAACGAGGACAAGGGCGGTCACGACTTTTCCGAGCCGGACTGGTCCGAGTTCTTCGAGGTGATCGCCGGGAACGGCCCGTGCAACGCCGAGCGTCTGAACGCGCGCGTCAAGGCGTGGGACGACGGCGCCTGGTTCCGCGAGGGCCTGATGGCCCATGCGGGCAAGGCCGAGGCGCGCCGCCGCGCGGCCCAGGTCGCCGCCGAATGACGAAAGGCGGCCCTGTGGCCGCCGCCCCGTCCAGCAGATCCCGCGCGGACGACGCCCCGCCGTCCGCGCCGCCAGATAACCCGCTTCGGGAGGAAGCATCATGTCCAGCGAATGGCCCCTTTGGGAAGTCTTCATCCGCGGCCAGCATGGCCTGAACCACCGCCATGTCGGCAGCCTGCACGCACCGGACGCCGAGATGGCGATCCGCAATGCCCGTGACGTGTACACCCGCCGCAACGAGGGCGTCTCGATCTGGGTGGTGAAGTCGAACGAGATCACCGCCTCGTCGCCGTCGGAGAAGGGCCCGCTGTTCGATCCCTCGAACAGCAAGGTCTATCGCCATCCGACCTTCTACGACATCCCCGAAGAAGTGGGGCATATGTGATGCCCTCGCTTCCCGATGTCATGACCCCCGATGTCGAGCGGCTGGCCGCGCAGGCCCCCCGGGGCGCGCCGACCGCAAGCCACATCGACCCGCATCTGGCCGGCCCCCTGGTCGAGTTCCTGATGCGCACCGGCGACAATGCCCTGATCCTGGGGCACCGCGTGTCGCAGTGGTGCGGCCATTCCCCCGCGCTCGAGGAGGACATCGCGCTGGCCAACCAGGCGCTGGACCTGGTGGGTCAGTGCCAGCTGTGGCTGGGCCTGGCCGGCGAGGTCGAGGGCCGCGGCCGCAGCGCCGACCATCTGGCCTATCGCCGCGACGCGGCCGCCTTCCGCAACGTGCTGCTGGTCGAGCTGCCGAATGGCGACTTCGGCCAGACGCTGATGCGCCAGTTCCTGTTCGATGCCTTCCACATCGAACTGCTGCGTGCGCTGACCCGGTCGGCCGACCCCCGCGTGGCCGAGATCGCCGCCAAGGCGCAAAAGGAGGTGGCCTATCACCTGGAGCGGTCCGCCGACCTGGTGATCCGCCTGGGCGACGGGACCGACGAAAGCCGCGCCCGGATGCAGGCGGCGCTGACCTATCTGTTCCCCTATACGGGCGAGATGATGCACGACGACGCCGTCGATCGTGCACTGGCCGACGCCGGGATCGCGCCGCTGCCCAGCAGCCTCAGGGCCGACTGGGACCGCACCGTGCGCGAAGTCCTGGCCGAGGCGACGCTGACCCATCCGGGCCAGACCTATCAGCACGGGATCGCGGGGCAGGGCGGCGGCAAGCGCGGGGTTCATACCGAGCATCTGGGCTTTATCCTGGCCGAGATGCAGTTCCTGCAGCGCGCCTACCCGGACGCGACCTGGTAAGCGCGATGGACCACGCGCCCCGTCCCGACCCGGCCGAAATCTGGGGCTGGCTGTCCGAGGTGCCCGACCCCGAGATCCCGGTGATCTCTCTGACCGACCTGGGGATCATCCGCGGCGTCGAATGGCAGGACGACACGCTGGTCGTCACCGTCACGCCCACCTATTCGGGCTGCCCGGCCACCAGCATCATCAACCTGGACATCGAACGCGCCCTGCGCGAGCGCGGGATCGACAGGCTGCGGCTGGAACGCCGCCTGTCGCCGCCCTGGACGACCGACTGGCTGACCGAATCCGGGCGCGAGAAGCTGCGCGCCTATGGCATCGCGCCGCCCATCGACGGCACCGCCGCCGACGGGCGGCTGGCGGGGCGCGTCTCGCGCCTGGCGGGGACATCGAACCTGGTGATCGCCTGCCCGCGCTGCGGATCGACAAAGACCGAAAAGGTCAGCCAGTTCGGTTCGACCCCCTGCAAGGCCAGCTATCGCTGCACGGACTGCCTAGAACCCTTCGACTATTTCAAGTGCATCTGAGGATGCGCCCCGCCCACAGGAGCCTAACCCGATGGCACGCTTCCATCCGCTGAAAGTCACCGACGTGCGCCGCGACACCCGCGATGCCGTGATCGTCACGCTGGCCCCCCGCGACGACGACCGGACGCTTTTCGACTTTACCCAGGGGCAGTACCTGACCTTCCGGCGCGAGTTCGATGGCGAGGAGCTGCGCCGCAGCTATTCCATCTGCGCCGGCCTGGACGAAGGCGTTCTGCGCGTGGGCATCAAGCGGGTCGAGGGCGGCGCCTTTTCGACCTGGGCCAACGAGAACCTCGCCCCTGGCGACGAGATCGAGGCCATGCCCCCGATGGGCAAGTTCTTCACCGCGATCGACCCGCAGGCCGAACGCCAGTATGTGGGCTTTGCCGGCGGGTCGGGCATCACGCCGCTGCTGTCGATCATCAAGACCGTGCTGGCGCGCGAGCCGGCGTCGCAGTTCACGCTGGTCTATGCCAACCGCCAGATCAGCACGATCATGTTCCGCGAAGAGCTGGAGGACCTGAAGAACACCTATCTCGGCCGGTTCTCGGTGATCCACGTGCTGGAACAGGAGGGGCAGGAGATCGACCTGTTCACGGGCCGGATCGACGCCGACAAGATGACCGGGCTGTTCACGCACTGGCTGGACGCCAGCGCCATCGACACGGCCTTCATCTGCGGACCCGAGCCGATGATGCTGGCGGTGGCGGCATCCCTGCGCGACCACGGGCTGCGCGACGACCAGATCAAGTTCGAACTGTTCGCCAGCGGCCAGCCCGGCCGGGCCAAGGCCCCGGCGGTGTCCGCCCGCGAGGTGGTGCCGGGCACCGGCACGCAGGCCACGGTGACGCTGGACGGCGCCACCCGCAGCTTCGAGATGCCGCGCAGCGGCCAGTCGATCCTGGACGCCGCCCTGGCCGCGCAGATGGACGCGCCCTATTCCTGCAAGGCGGGTGTCTGCTCGACCTGCCGCTGCAAGGTGCTGGAAGGCGAGGTCGAGATGGCCGTCAACCACGCGCTCGAGGATTACGAGGTGCGCGCGGGCTATGTGCTGTCCTGCCAGGCCACGCCGCTGAGCGCGCGCGTCGTCGTCACCTACGACGAATGAACGGGATCGAGGGAGGAACACCGATGTCCGACACGATGAATATCGACGACTACCTCGCCCAGGGCGGCGTGCTGACCGTGCCGGGCAACGTGCCCGCGCGCTATCGGGGCGAGTTGATGCGGCTGATGTCGTCCTTCGTGGACAGCGAGCTGGCGGCCTCGGCCGGGTTCGCCGACAGCATCAACTATGCCCCGGCGATCAAGGAACGCATCGCGGCCAGCCGGATCACCATGGAAAAGGCCGACCATGCCGAACGGGTGCTGGCGGTGATGGAAACCTTCGGCACCGACGCCGGGCGCTATCAGTCCCAGCACGACTGGGCGGCGCGGCTGGACCGCGACGCCGACATCGGCGCGGCCCGGCGCTCTGGGGACATGCGGCTGTCGGTGTTCAACTATCCGATCGACGGCTGGACCGATGCGGTGGTGATGAACGTCCTGCAGGGCCTGGCGACGGGCGTGCAGATGACCGAATTGACGCGCGTGTCCTATGCGCCCCTGGCCGAGGTCTTCCGCGAGATCGCGCCGCGCGAGGCGCGTCACGCAGCCCTGGGCCTTGAAGGGCTGGAACGCATCGCCGCAACCCCCGCGGGCAAGGCCGAAGGGCAGCGCGCGCTGGCCTATTGGCGCCCCCGCGTGGCCGCGACCTTCGGCGTGGCCGGGTCGGCGCGCTATGACACGCTGCGCAAGTTCGGCCTGCGCCACACGCCCAACGAAACCCTGCTGGCCCGGTGGGACACGCTGGTCACGGACCATCTGGCCGCGCTTGGCCTCTGACACGTGCGGCGCGGGGCCGATGCGCGCCCCGCCGCCTTGTGAACCTGGAAGGATACGCCGATGAACGCCCCGCTTCGCGCCCCGCGCCGTCTTGAAAGCTATGTCTGCGGCGCCTGGACGCCCGGCCGCAACGAGGGCCAGACGCTGCTGGACGCGGCAACCGGCGAGCCCGTCGCGCTGGTCGATTCCACGGGGCTGGATTTCGCCGCCGTGCTGGACCACGGCCGCACCGTCGCCGGTCCGACGCTGCGGGCGATGTCCTTCCACGACCGCGCCGGGATGCTGAAGGCGCTGGGCCTTGCGCTGATGGAGCGCAAGGAGGAGTTCTACGCCGAAAGCCTGCGCACCGGCGCCACCCGCCCCGACGGCTGGGTGGACATCGAGGGCGGCATCGGCACGATGCTGGCCTTCGCCTCCAAGGGCCGGCGCGAGCTGCCCAACACGCGCGTGCTGACCGACGGCGACATCGAGCCGCTGTCCAGGGACGGCAGCTTCAGCGCCCAGCACATCCTGTCGCCGCTGCAAGGCGTGGCGGTGCATATCAACGCCTTCAACTTTCCCGTCTGGGGGATGCTGGAGAAGATTGCGCCCACGCTGCTGGCGGGCGTGCCCTGCATCGTCAAGCCGGCCAGCCAGACCGCCTATCTGACGGAACTGGTGGTGCGCCGCATCGTCGAGACGGGCATCCTGCCCGAAGGCGCGCTGCAACTGATCTGCGGCTCGGTCGGCGACCTGCTGGACCATGTGACAGGGCAGGACGCCGTGACTTTCACCGGCTCGGCCCATACCGGACGCAAGCTCAAGGCGCACAAGGCGGTCATCGACAACTCGGTGCGCTTCACGATGGAGGCCGACAGCCTCAACGCCTCGATCCTCGGCCCCGACGCGGTGCCGGGCACGCCCGAGTTCGACCTGTTCGTGCGTGAGGTCGCGCGCGAGATGACCTCGAAGGCCGGGCAGAAATGCACCGCCATCCGCCGCGTCATCGCGCCCCGCGCGCAGGTCGATGCCCTGGTCGAGGCGCTGCGCGAGCGGCTGGACAAGACCGCGCTGGGCCTGCCCGGCGACGAGGGCACGCGCATGGGGCCGCTGGCCAGCCTCGACCAGCGCGAGGAGGTGCGGGCGCGCATCCGCGAGTTGCAGGCCGTGGCCGAGATCGTGGCGGGCAACCCGGACGATGTGCGCCTGGCCTCGGGCGACGCGGACAAGGGCGCGTTCCTGAACCCGGTCCTGCTTTATGCCGACCGCCCCTTTGCGGCCGATGCCGTCCACGACTGCGAGGCCTTCGGCCCGGTGTCCACCGTGCTGCCCTATGACGATCTGGGCGAGGCGGTGGAACTGGCCAGGCTCGGCAAGGGCTCGCTGGTGTCCTCGGTCTTCACCGACGACAAGGCCGTGGCCGAGGAGGTGGTGCTGGGCGCCGCGCCCTTCCACGGCCGCGTGCTGATCGGCAACCGGCTGTCGGCCAAGTCCTCGACCGGCCACGGCTCGCCGCTGGCGCCGCTGGTCCACGGCGGCCCCGGCCGCGCGGGCGGCGGCGAGGAGCTGGGCGGCATCCGCGGGGTCAAGCATTACATGCAGCGCACCGCCGTCCAGGGCACGCCCCGCCTGCTGTCGGCCGTCACCGGCCGCTGGATCGAGGGCGCCGACGTGCAGCACGGCGTCCACCCGTTCCGCAAGTCGCTGGCCGACCTGCGGATCGGCGACCAGCTTGTCACCGAAAGCCGGATCGTCACCCTCGAGGACGTCGAGCATTTCGCCGCGTTCACCGGCGACACGTTCTATGCCCACATGGACGAGGAGGCCGCGCGCGCGAACCCCTTCTTCGACGGCCGCGTCGCGCATGGCTATCTGATCGCGTCCTTTGCGGCGGGCCTGTTCGTCGAGCCGAACCCCGGCCCGGTTCTGGCGAACTATGGCGTCGATCACCTGCGTTTCCTGACGCCGGTCTATTTCGGCGACAGCCTGCAGGTGCGGCTGACCTGCAAGGAGATCAACCCCCGCGCCACCGCCGACCACGGCGAGGTGCGCTGGGATTGCCAGGTCACGAACCAGAACGGCGCAGTGGTCGCCCAGTACGACGTGCTGACGATGGTGGCCAAGACCTGGCCGCCGGCGGCGCAGGCCTGATCCGGGTGGCCCGCGTCTATTCCTGGGACGGGATCGTGCCGGTGATCGATCCCGCTGCCTTCGTCCACCCCGAGGCGGTGGTGATCGGCGACGTGATCGTGGGGGCGGGCGTCTATGTCGGCCCCTGCGCGGTGCTGCGCGGCGATTTCGGGCGCATCGTGCTGCATCCCGGCTGCAACGTGCAGGAAACCTGCGTCGTCCATTCCTTTCCCGGCAAGGACGTGGTGGTCGAGGAAGCGGGCCACATCGGCCACGGCGCGGTGCTGCACGGCTGCCATGTGGGCCGCAACGTCCTGATCGGCATGAATGCGGTGGTCATGGACGAGGCGGTGATCGGCGAGAACACGATCGTCGCCGCCATGGCCTTCGTCAAGGCGGGGATGCAGGTGCCGGCGAATGCGCTGCTGGTCGGCTCGCCCGCGCGTGTGATGCGCGAACTGTCGGCCGACGAGATCGAGTGGAAGCGGCGCGGCACCGGCATCTATCAGCAGCTTGCGGTCGAGGCGCAGCGCAAGGTGGCGCCCGCAACGGCCCTGACCGCGCCCGAGCCCGGCCGCCGCCGGGCCGAGGCCCCGGCCTATGATCCCCTGGTCCTGGAACGCGCGCGGTTCAGCGAACGGCCTTGATCCCTTCCAGGATCAGGGTCGTCGCCACGTCGGCGTAATCCTCGCGGCTGATCCGGCCGCCGTCCCGGAACCACATGTACATCCAGTTCATCATGCCGAACAGCGACATGGTGACGGGGGTCAGCAGCGGACGCTGCTTGTCGTTCAGGTCGGGGTTGATCTCGTCCAGCACCGCGGCAAAGCGGCGCACGATGCGCCGTTCCAGCATCAGGATCTCGGCCCGCTGCTCGTCCGGCAGGGTGGCGGTGCCGTTCAGCTGCACCTTGTGCTGGTTGTCCGCGCCCCGATACGCCTCGAGCACGGCGCCGATCAGGCGTCGCAGGCGCTGGCGCGGGGGCAGGGCGGGGTCGTCGGCCTGCTCGACGGCGGCGTCCACCTCCTCCAGATGGGTCAGGATGATGGCCGAGATCAGCGCCGTCTTGCTGGGATAGTAATGATACAGCAGCGCCTTGGACACCTGTGCCTGGCTTGCGATCTGCGCCATCGACGCCTTGTCCATGCCCTGTTCGGCAAAGACCTGGGCGGCGCTTTCCACGATGGCGCGCTGCTTGTCCTCGAAATCCTGCGCCCGTGTCCGAGCCATCGCGATCACTTTCCTGAAACGGTCTTTCGCCGAACCGGACACGGCCGGATCGGCGGCCGTTGCCGCGGGCATTCGCCCCGCAGCGGCGCCGGGGTACTGATCATGCCTTGGGGCGGTTGTCCACAACCCTGCGGGCCTTGCCCTCGGACCGCACCACGCCCAGCGGGTCGTGGACCTCGATCCGGGTCGAGACGCCGATCACCGACTTGATGTGGTGGGCCAGTTCCCTGGCCGATGCCGCGCGGGCCTCTGCGGCGCCATGGGCCGGGTCGCATTCCACATGCACGGTCATGTTGTCCATCCGCCCCGTCCGGGTCAGCTCGATCTGGAAATGCGGGGCCAGGCCCGTGCACTTCAGGATCTGCTCCTCGATCTGGGTCGGGAAGACGTTGACGCCGCGCAGGATGATCATGTCGTCGCTGCGGGCCGCGATCTTCTCGATCCGGCGCATCGAGCGCGCCGTTCCCGGCAGCAGGCGCGTCAGGTCGCGGGTGCGATAGCGCACCATCGGCAGCCCTTCCTTGGTCAGCGTCGTGAAGACCAGCTCACCGAACTGCCCGTCGGGCAGGACCTCGCCCGTCATCGGGTCGATGATCTCGGGATAGAAATGGTCTTCCCAGATGTGCAGCCCGTCCTTGGTCTCGACGCATTCCTGCGCGACGCCCGGGCCCATCACCTCGGACAGGCCATAGATGTCCACGGCGTGCATGTCGAAGGCGTCCTCGATCTCGAGGCGCATGGCGTTCGTCCACGGCTCGGCGCCGAAGATGCCGATCTCCAGCGAGCTTTCGCGCGGGTCATAGCCCTGTCGGCGGAACTCGTCGAGGATCGACAGCATGTAGCTGGGCGTCACCATGATGATGCGCGGCTTGAAGTCGTGGATCAGCGTGACCTGGCGTTCCGTCATCCCCCCCGAGATCGGCACCACGGTGCAGCCCAGCCGTTCCGCGCCGTAATGGGCGCCGATGCCGCCGGTGAACAGGCCATAGCCATAGGCGTTGTGCAGAATGTCGCCCTGGCGGCCGCCCGCGGCGCGGATCGACCGCGCGATCAGGTTGGCCCAGTTGTCGATGTCCGAGGCGGTGTAGCCCACCACCGTCGGCTTGCCGGTGGTCCCCGACGAGCCGTGGATGCGCACCAGCTTGGTCTGCGGCACCGCGAACATGCCGAACGGATAGGTGTCGCGCAGATGCTGCTTTTCGGTGAACGGGAACTTGGCGATGTCGGCCAGCGACTTCAGCTCCTCGGGGTGGACGTCATGCTCGATGAACCGCTTGCGGTAGAAGGGCGAGTTCTCATAGGCGTGCTTGAGCGAGCGTTTCATGCGGTGGAACTGAAGCGCCTCGATCTCGTCGCGCGAGGCGATCTCGATCGGGTCCAGCTCCTTGCGGTCGGGGGTCAGATCTTTCATGGCTTCCTCCCTCGGAATTGCGGCGGTCAGTCGTGGACGGGCAGGTGGGTGCCCTTGACGGTGCGCGAATGGCCGCGGAACTCGGCCACGGTGTCGCCGTGCTGGTTGGTGACGCGGATGTCGTAGAGGCCCGAGCGTCCCCGGCGCGACACCTCGGTCGCGGTGGCCGTCATCCGGTCGCCGATGCGGCCGGGAATCAGGTAGGTGATCGAGCAGTGCTGCGCGACGGTCATGGTGTTGTAGCTGTTGCAGGCAAAGGCAAAGGCGCTGTCGGCCAGCGTGAACAGATAGCCGCCGTGGCAGTTGCCGTGACCGTTCGACATCGCCGCCGTGATGGTCATCGACAGCGTGGCCCGGCCCGGTGCGATGTGGTCCAGCGTCATGCCCAGCTGCTGGCTGGCGCTGTCGTCGTTCCACATCGCGCAGGCCGAGGCCTCGGCCAGCTCCTGCGGGGTCATGTCGGCAACCCGTGTCATCGGCCGGTGAACCGTGCGGGACGCTTTTCCAGGAACGCGGTGACGCCTTCGGCATAATCGGCGCTGCGGCCCGCGTCGCGCTGGGCGTCGCGTTCCAGGTCAAGCTGCTGGTCCAGGCTGCCGGTCGCCGCCGCCTGGATCAGCCGCTTGGTCAGCCCCAGGCCGAGGGTCGGCCCGGCGGCCAGCGCCGCCGCCAGCGCGCCCGCCTCGGCCATCAGCTCGGCATCGTCGACGGCCTTCCAGATCAGCCCCCACTCGGCGGCCGTTTCGGCCGGCAGCGGCTCGGCGGTCAGGGCCAGCGCCTTGGCGCGCGGCTCGCCCAGGATGCGCGCAAGGCTCCAGGTGCCGCCCGCATCCGGGACAAGGCCGATCCTGGCGAAGGCCTGGATGAACCTGGCCGATTTCGCCGCCAGGACGATGTCGCAGGCGAACGCGATGTTGGCCCCGGCGCCCGCCGCGACCCCGTTCACCGCGCAGACGATCGGCTTGTCCAAGCCCCGCATCAGCCGCAGCGTGGGATTGTAGAAGGTGTCCAGCGTGTGGCCCAGATCCGGGACCGGTCCGCCCTTGCGGGGGTCGCGGTCGCCCAGGTCCTGGCCGGCGCAGAATCCCCGGCCTGCGCCCGTCAGCAGCACCGCGCGCACCGCGTCGTCGTCATGCGCCCGCTGGATGCCCGCGCGCAGCGCCAGATGCATGTCCTCGTTGAAGGAATTCAGCTTGTCGGGACGGTTCAGGGTCAGCGTCAGCACACCGTCGGCCTGCGCCGACAGCACCGAGTCCGAAGCGGTCATGTCATTCTCCCTCGCCACCCGTTTTTCCTCGTGGCCTCACAGATTCTTGTTGCATAGTCTGACCGGCCGGTCAATGATAAAGGGGAAGCGGGTCGGAGGCCCCGCCTTGGGGGAAGTGCATGAGCGAGTTCTTTGACCGTCACGGCCCGATGCTGCAGGCTGCCGTCTCGGCCCTGCATGGGCGCGGGTTCTGGACCCCGTTCCCCGAGGTGCCCAGCGGCAAGATCTATGGCGAAACCGCCCGGGCCGACGGCGAGGCCGCGTTCCGCGCCGCCCTGGACCGCCCCTTCGACCTGCCCGGTCATCCCGAATCGCACCGGCTTGGGGCCGAGCAGTCGCCCTTCGGTCCCGCGCTGGGGATCACCTATCCGGCGGCGGACGCCGCGGCGCTGATCGGCGCGGCCAGGGCCGCAGCCCCCGCGCTGGCCGCCGCATCGCCCGAATCGCGGGTCGGCGTCTGCCTGGAAATCCTGGCGCGCCTGAACCGCGACAGCTTTCTGCTGGGCAACGCCACGATGCACACGACCGGGCAGGCCTTCGCCATGGCGTTCCAGGCGGGCGGGCCGCACGCGCAGGACCGCGCGCTGGAGGCGGTGGCAATGGCCTGGGACGAGATGACCCGGTTTGCGGCACAGGCCCGCTGGGAAAAGCCGCAGGGCAAGGCCGCGCCCATCGTGCTGGACAAGCACTGGACGCTGGTCCCCGCGGGCGTGGCGCTGACCATCGGCTGCAACACCTTCCCGACCTGGAACAGCTATCCGGGGATCTTCGCCAGCCTGGCCACCGGCAACCCGGTGATCGTCAAGCCGCACCCGTCCGCGATCCTGCCGCTGGCGCTGACCGTCCGCGTCGCCCGCGAGGTGCTGGCCGAAGCCGGGCTGCCCGCCGACGCGATGCTGCTGGCGGTGGACCAGCCGGGGGCCGAGATCACCAAGCCGCTGGCGACCGATCCGGCCGTGCGGCTGATCGACTATACCGGATCGAACGCCTTCGGGGACTGGCTGCGCGACAACGCGCGGCAGGCCCAGCTGTTCACCGAGGAGGCCGGGGTGAACAGCGTCGTCATCGCGGCGACCGATGATGCGGCGGGGATGTTCGCGAACCTCGCGTTCTCGCTGTCGCTGTATTCCAGCCAGATGTGCACCACGCCGCAGAACCTTTATGTGCCCGAGGGCGGGATCGAGACGGACCGCGGCCCCCTGAGCTTCGATCAGGTGGCGCAGGGCCTTGCCGATGCGGTCGATGCGCTTCTGGCCGATCCCGACCGGGCTGCCGGCATCTGCGGCGCCATCGCCAATCCCGCGACGGTGCAGCGCATCGAGGCCGCGCGCGGCGTGGGGCGGGTGATCCGCCCGTCGGGGCCGGTGGGCGAGGGGCGCACCGCCTCGCCCCTGATCGTCGCCGTGACGGCCGACGACCCGGCGGCGCAGGCAGAATGCTTTGGCCCCGTCGCCTTTGTCGTGGCCGTGCGCGACGGCGACGACGGGATCGCGCGCGCGGCGGACCTTGCCGCCCGCAAGGGGGCGATCACCGCCGCGCTGTACGACACCGACGAGGATCGCATCGCCCGCGCCGTCGCGGCCTTTGCCGCCGCCGGCGTCAACCTGTCGGTTAACCTGACCGGCAACATCTACGTCAACCAGTCGGCCGCGTTCAGCGATTTCCACGTGACCGGGGCCAACCCGGCGGGGAACGCGTCCCTGACCGACACCGCCTTTGTGGCCGCCCGATTCCGCCGCGCGATGTGGCGCCGGCCGGCCGCCGCC
The DNA here is from genome assembly GCF_003286075.1 of Paracoccus endophyticus. Taxonomy (GTDB): domain Bacteria; phylum Pseudomonadota; class Alphaproteobacteria; order Rhodobacterales; family Rhodobacteraceae; genus Paracoccus; species Paracoccus endophyticus. Next base: position 26,341 of record NZ_QLUV01000004.1, read on the forward strand.
TGATCAACCACCACCTTCTCGGGGAGGAGAAGACCATGCAGAAGACCCTGACCACCACCGCCCTTGGCCTGCTGGCCGTGCTGGGCCTGTCGGGCGCGGCCACAGCCGACATCGTGCTGGGCGCCAGCGTGTCGGCCACCGGCCCGGCCGCGTTCCTGGGCGATCCCGAGGCCAAGACGCTGGAGATGATGGTCGAGGCCCTGAACGCCAAGGGCGGCATCAACGGCGAGCAGGTCAAGCTGGTCCTGTACGACGACGGCGGCGACCCCAACAAGGCGCGCACCTTCGCCACGCGGCTGGTCGAGGACGACGAGGCCGTCGCGATCATCGGCGGCTCGACCACGGGCACGTCGATGTCGATCCTGGACGTGACCGAGGACGCCGAGGTGCCGTTCATCTCGCTGGCCGGCGCCATCGACATCATCGACCCGGTCAAGCCCTACACCTTCAAGACGCCCCACACCGACCGCATGGCCTGCCAGAAGATCTTCGAGGACATGCAGAAGCGCGGCTTTACCAAGATCGGCATGATCTCGGGCACCGACGGATTCGGCGCGTCCATGCAGGCCCAGTGCAAGGCCGTCGCGGGCGATCACGGCATCGAGATCGTGGCCGACGAGACCTATGACCCCAAGGACGCCGACATGACGGCGCAACTGACCAAGATCAAGAACGCCGAGGGCGTGCAGGCGGTGCTGAACCCCGGCTTCGGCCAGGGCCCCTCGATCGTGACGCGCAACTTCAGGCAGCTGGCCATCGACCTGCCGCTGTATCAGTCCCACGGCGTCGCCTCGGACGGGTTCATCGAGCTGGCGGGGGCGGATGCCGCCGAAGGCGTGCGCCTGCCGGGCACGGCGCTGCTGGTGGCCGATCTTCTGCCCGAGGGCGACCCGCAAAAGCCTGTCGTCACCGCCTACAAGACCGAGTTCGAGGCCAAGACCGGCACGTCGGTCGGCACCTTCGGCGGCTATGCCCATGACGCGTTCCTGATCCTGACCGACGCCATCACCCGCGCCGGGTCCGCCGAGCCTGCGGCCATCCGCGACGCCATCGAGCAGACCAAGGGCCTGGCCGGCACCACCGGCATCTACACCTTCTCGCCCGAGGATCACCTTGGCCTCGACCTCTCGGCATTCCGCATGCTCGAGATCAAGGGCGGGACATGGACGCTCGTCGAGTGACGGACTGAACGCGCGCCTCCGTCCCGCGGGGGGCGGGGGCGCGCATCCTTTCCCCACGTCACACGCCGGAGCGACCATGTCGGAACTTCTCCAATTCCTTTTCTCGGGGCTGACGGTCGGTGCGGTCTATGCGCTGGTCGCCCTGGGCTTCACGATCATCTACAACGCCTCGGACGTGGTGAACTTTGCCCAGGGCGAGTTCGTCATGCTGGGGGGCATGATCACCTGGTTCGCCCATGCCCAGGGGCTGCCGCTGCCGCTGGCGGCGCTGATCGCGATCGCGGTGACGGCGCTGCTGGGCGTCGCCATGAACAAGCTGATGATCGAGCCGGCCCGCGGCGCGCCCGTCGTGTCGCTGATCATCATCACCATCGGCGCGTCGATCTTCATCCAGGGCGGCACGCAGCTGATCTTCGGCAAGGAGATCCACAGCTTCCCCGCCTTTTCGGGCGACGAGCCGCTGCGGATCGGAGGCGCGACGATCCTGCCGCAAAGCCTGTGGGTGATCGCCGGGGCCCTGGTGGTCTATGTGGCGCTGTGGCTGTTCTTCACCCGCACGCTGCTGGGGCGCGCGGTGCTGGCCACCGCCAACAACCGCCTTGCGGCGCAGCTGGTGGGCATCAACACCAGCTTCGTGATGACGCTGTCCTTTGCGCTGTCGGCCGCCATCGGCGCGCTGGGGGGCATGCTGGCCGCGCCGATCACGCTGACGGCCTACAACGTCGGCATCGGCTTTGCGCTCAAGGGGTTTGCCGGGGCGATGCTGGGCGGCATGGGCAGTCCCAAGGGGGCGCTGACCGGCGGGTTCCTGATCGGGCTGATCGAGGCGCTGACCGCGGGCTATGTGTCGTCGCAGTACAAGGACGCCGCCGCCTTCGTGGTGATCCTGCTGGTGCTGTTCTTCATGCCGCAGGGCCTGTTCGGCCGCAAATCCACGGATCGGGTGTGACCATGCGACTGACGCCCAAAGCCGCAACCCTGCTGGTGCTGGCCCTTCTGGTGGCCCTCACCCCGTTCTTCTTCCCCTCGGGCTATTACTACCGGGTGGGCGCGCTGCTCTTTGTCAACGGCATCGCAGTGACCGGGATCGTGATCCTGACCGGCTATGCCGGGCAGATCAGCCTGGGCCACGCGGGCTTTTCCGGGATCGGCGCCTATGCCTGCGCGCTGGCGCCGACGCACCTGGGCCTGCATCCGGCGCTGGCCATCGTGCTGGGCGCGGCGCTGTCGGCGGTGCTGGCCTATCTGGTGGGCCGGCCGATCCTGCGCCTCAAGGGCTATTACCTGGGGGTCGCCACGCTGGGCTTCGGCATCCTGGTGTCGATGGTGCTCAACAACGAACGCGACCTGACCAACGGGCCCGACGGCATCGACGTGCCCGACCTGGGGCTGCGGGCGCTGCTGGAAACCTGGGGGCTGGACCTGACCAACGGGCAGTTCTGGTATTTCTTCTGCGGCCTGTCCCTGATCCTGGGCGCGTGGCTGGCGCTGAACCTGTACGACAGCCCCACCGGGCGCGCCCTGCGGGCGCTGCACGGGTCCGAGGTCGCCGCCCGCACCGTCGGCGTCGATGTCGCGCGGCTCAAGCTGCAGGCCTTCGTGATCTCGGCGGTCTATGCGTCGGTCGCGGGATCGCTGCTGGCCCTGCAGAACAAGTTCATCACGCCGGACGTCGCGGGCTTCATGCACTCGATCGAGATGGTGACGATGGCGGTGCTGGGCGGCGTGGGCTCGGTGCTGGGCGCAATCCTGGGCGCGGGCATCCTGACGCTGCTGCCGCAGGTGCTGACCGTGTTCGCCGAATACGAGCAGATGGTGCTGGGTCTGGTGATGGTGCTGGTCATGATCTTCCTGCGCGAGGGGCTGCTGCCCTCGATCTTCAAGGCGATCCGGGGGAAGGGCGAATGAGCGATCTTCTGTCCGTCGAGGGGCTGGGCATCGCCTTCGGCGGCATCAAGGCCGTCAACGATGTCAGCTTCCGCGTCCGCGCGGGCGAGATCGTGTCGGTCATCGGTCCCAACGGGGCGGGCAAGACCACGCTGTTCAACATGATCTCGGGCGTCTATCTGCCCGGATCGGGCCGCGTTGTCCTGAACGGCGAGGACGTGACCGGCATGGCGCCGCATCTTCTGGCGCGCCGCGGCCTCAGCCGGACGTTCCAGAACCTGCAGATCTTCCAGTCGATGACGGTGCTGGAAAACGCCGTCACCGGCTATCACCTGCAGGAACGCGGCCCGGTGCTGGCCGACCTGCTGGGCCTGCCGTCGTCGCGCAGGCGCGCGCGGACCGCCGATGCCGGCGCCCGCAGGCTGCTGGCGCGCGTGGGGCTGGACCGCGCGGCCGAGCGCGAGGCCGGGAACCTGTCCTATGGCTCGCTCAAGCGGCTGGAGATCGCGCGCGCGCTGGCGCTGAACCCCAAGGTCCTGCTGCTGGACGAACCGGCCGCGGGCTGCAACGCCGTCGAGACCGAGGAGATCGACCACCTGATCGCCGAGGTCGCCGCCGCGGGCGTCGCGATCCTGCTGGTCGAGCATGACATGAAGATGGTCATGCGCATTTCCAACCACATCGTCGTGCTGGACCACGGCGAGAAGATCGCCGAGGGCAATCCCGCCGCAGTCAGTCAGAACCCGGCGGTGATCGCCGCCTATCTGGGGGCCGAAAATGCTGACGGTTGAGGGGCTGCGCTCGCGCTATGGGCGCATCGAGGTGCTGCACGGCATCGACCTGCAGGTCCAGTCCGGCGAGATCGTCACCGTGGTGGGGGCGAACGGCGCGGGCAAGACCACGCTGTTGCGGTGCCTCTCGGGCGTGCAGCCGGTCACCGGGGGCACGATCACCTTCCGGGGCGAGCCGCTGGTGTCGGTGCCGGCCTACAAGCGGCTGCGGCTGGGCCTTGCCCAGTCGCCCGAGGGGCGGCAGATCTTCACCAGCCTGACGGTCGAGGAGAACCTGCGCCTCGGCGCGTTCCTGTTCAGCGACGAGCGGGTGGACCGGGACATGGAGGATGCCTTCCAGATGTTCCCCATCCTCAAGCAAAAGCGCAACCTGGCGGCCGGCGGCCTGTCGGGCGGGCAGCAGCAGATGCTGGCCATGGCGCGCGCGCTGATGGGACGGCCGACCTGCCTGCTGCTGGACGAGCCGTCGATGGGGCTGGCCCCGATCATCGTCAGCCAGATCTTCGACGTGGTGAAGAACCTCAAGGCGCTGAGCGTGACCGTGCTGCTGGTCGAGCAGAACGCCTTCGGCGCGCTGAAGATCGCCGACCGCGGCTATGTCATGGAAACCGGCCGCATCATCATGGCGGGGGCCGCGGACGAGCTGATCGCCGACCCGCGCATCCGCGAAGCCTATCTGGGGATCTGATCATGACCGGCACCACGGCCGATACCGCGCCCGCGGCTGCGCGCCCCGTCGTCGCCATCGACCGCCACGGCGACATCGCGGTCGTCACGGTGGACAACCCGCCCGTGAACGCGCTGGGCCAGGCGCTGCGGCAGGGGCTGTGGGACGCGGTGGGAACCCTCGACGCCGACCCGCGGGTGCGCGCCGTGGTTCTGGTCTGCGCCGGGCGCACCTTCATCGCCGGGGCCGACGTGACCGAGTTCGGCAAGCCCCCGGTTCCGCCGCATCTGCCCGACGTGGTCGCCCGGATCGAAGGCGCGGCCAAGCCCTGGATCGCGGCCATCCACGGCTCGGCCCTGGGCGGCGGGCTGGAGGTCGCGATGGGCTGCCGGTTCCGGGTGGCGGCCCCTGACGCCGCGCTGGGCCTGCCCGAAGTGACGCTGGGCATCGTTCCGGGCGCCGGCGGCACGGTGCGGACCCCGCGCCTGACCGGCGTCGAGGCTGCGGTCGATCTGGTCACCACGGGCAAGCCCGTGCGGGCCCCCAGGGCCGCCGCGATGGGCCTGATCGACGCGGTGGTCGAGGGCGATCTGGTCGAGGCCGCGATCGCCTTTGCGCGCGAGGCCCTGACCCGGCCGCTGCCGCCCCCGGTCTGCCAGCGCCCCGTCGCCGCCCCCGACGCGTCCTTCTGGACCGAGCAGGAGCGGCGCATCGCCAAGGCCGCCAAGGGCGCCGTCGCCCCGCTGCGGGCGCTGGCCTGCCTGCGCCGCGCTGCCGAGGCGTCGTTCGACGCGGCGCTGGCGTTCGAGCGCGAGACGTTCCTGGACCTGCGCGGGTCGGACCAGGCGGCCGCCCTGCGCGCGGTGTTCTTCGCCGAACGCGCGGCCCCGCGCCCGGCGCATCTGCGCGACGTGGCGCCGCTGCCTTTGCGCCGGGTGGGCGTCGTGGGCGGCGGCACCATGGGCGCGGGCATCGCCGCCGCGTTGCGCGATGCGGGCCTGCCGGTCGTCCTGATCGAGCGTGACGATGCGGCCGTGGCGCGCGGCCTCGCCAACCTGACCGCCCTCTTTGACGGCAGCGTCAGGCGCGGCCGGCTGACCCCGGCCCAGGCCGAGGCCCGCCTGGCCGGCGTGACCGCCACGACCGACTACGCCGCGCTGGCCGACGCCGACCTGGTGATCGAGGCGGTGTTCGAGGAGATCGGCGTCAAGCGCGCCGTCTTTGCCGACCTGGGCCGGGTCTGCCGGGCCGATGCGGTGCTGGCGACCAACACCTCGTACCTGGACCCGCGGCTTGTGGCCGAGGGGCTGCCGCATCCCGGCCGCTTCATCGGGCTGCATTTCTTCAGCCCGGCCAACGTGATGACGCTGCTGGAGATCGTGCCCACCCCGGACACCGCGCCCGAGACGCTGGCCACCGGCTTTGCGCTGGCCCGCGCGCTGAACAAGATCCCCGTGCAGGCGGGCATCTGCGAGGGCTTCATCGGCAACCGGATCCTGAAGCGGTATCGCGCCGCGGCCGAGGCGCTGGTCCGCCGTGGCGTCCCCATCGCCGAGATCGACGCCGCCATGCGCGGCCATGGCATGGCGATGGGTCCGTTCGAGGCGCAGGACCTGGGCGGGCTGGACATCGCGTTCCTGCAGCGCGAGGGCGCGCGCCAAGCGGGGCAGGACGTGCCCGAGACGCTGGGCGACATCCTGGTGCGCGCGGGCCGCAAGGGGCAGAAGACCGGCGGCGGCTGGTACGACTATCAACCGGGCGACCGCCGGCCCCAGCCGTCACAGGCCGTGACGGACCTGCTGGCAGGTCAGATCGCGCCCGGCGCGGCGATGGACCGCGCCGCGATCGCCGATCATCTCGTCGCCGAAATGGCCGCCGAGGGCGAGGCGATCCTGTCCGAGGGCATTGCGCGCGCACCCTCGGACATCGACCTGGTCGAGATCCACGGCTACGGCTTTCCGCGCTGGCGGGGCGGGCCGATGTTTGCCGCCGCCCGGCGCGCGGCCGTCGCGGGCTGACCGCCGGACCACGCCCCCGCGCGCGGGGGCGAACGGGCGCGGCAGGCCGTCAGGCGGTTGCGGCGGATTCGTCCTCCTCGGCCTCGACGATCAGGAACAGCTCGCCCGCAGCCTCCATCCGGCGGATCGCGGCCACGACGTCGTTCATGGCGTCCTCGGCGTCCTTGGCGGACAGCTTGCCCAGTCCCGCCATCTCCTCTCGCAGGCTTTCGGCCAGGCGTGAGCTGAGCCCCGCCAGCAGGAAGTCCACCGTCGCGGCGTTGTCCCCGCGTGAGCCCGCCATCGCGCGCGCGACCGTCACGCCGTCCACCTCGCGCAGGATGCGGGGGATGTCGCGCGGGTCGATGCGGCGGGGGATGTTGGCCCAGGTGAAGATCGCCTTGCGGACAAGACCGGCGAACGCCGCGTCGTCCTGGTCGAGCCCGGCCAGCACCGTGTCGCGGGTCGCGGCCGGGGCAAAGTTCAGGATCGCGCCCACCTTTTCGACCGGCTGCGCGTCGATGGCCGGCTGCGGCAGGGCATCCAGCGCGCGCATCAGCGCCAGCCCGATGCGGCGCAGGGCCGGGGCCTCGATCCCGCCCGTCTGCGACATGGCGAACGCGATCCGCCGCGCCAGATCAGGGTCGAGCAGCGCGAACACCTCGGACGCGCGCGCGACCGGAAGGCGCGAGAACATCACCGCCGCGATCTCGACCGCCTCGGACCGGGCCAGCCCGGCCAGTTGCGGCGGCGGCAGCGCGGCGATGCGGTCCCAGGGGTCGCCCGAGCCGTTCAGCGCCGCCATCCGGCGCAGGCGGTTGGTCGTGTCGGGCGACAGATGCGCGCCCAGGAAATCCAGCGTCCCGTCGATGGACCGCGGGAACGTGACGCCCACGCGCTCCAGATGGTCGCAGAACTCGGTCAGCACCGCGTCGCAGGTCGCCCGATCAACGACCTGCATCAGCGCCATTTCCTGCGCGAGCAGGGCCTGCATCTCTGCGGGCAGGGACGACAGGTCCAGCTCGGCCCCTTCGGTCAACAGCAACCGCACCACCACTGCCGCCTTTTGCCGAGGGGTCAGCCCCGGACCCGCCATGAACATGACCGCCCCCGAATCGACCGCCATACGGTCGCCTTGGGGTGCAGTATCGCGCCGGCCCCCTAACGAACCGTGAACACCGGATCAGCTTTCGCCGAAGACCCGGCGGAAGATCGTGTCCACGTGCCGGGTGTGATAGGCCAGATCGAACTTCTCCTCGATCTCGGCGGGGGACAGGGCGGCCGTGACCTCGGGGTCGGCCAGCAGTTCCTCGCGGAAATCCTTGCCCTGTTCCCAGACCTTCATCGCGTTGCGCTGGACCAGCCGGTAAGCATCCTCGCGCGACACGCCCGCCTGCGTCAGCGCCAGCAGGACCCGCTGGGACATGACCAATCCCTTGAACTTGTTCATGTTCGCCAGCATCCTGTCGGGATAGACGACCAGCTTGTCGATGACCCCGGCCAGCCGGTTCAGCGCGAAATCCAGCGTGATCGTCGCATCCGGCCCGATCGCGCGCTCGACGCTGGAATGGCTGATGTCGCGCTCGTGCCACAGCGCGACGTTCTCCATCGCCGGGATCACGGCCATGCGGACCAGGCGCGCAAGGCCGGTCAGGTTCTCGGTCAGGACGGGGTTGCGCTTGTGGGGCATGGCTGACGACCCCTTCTGGCCGGGCGAGAAATACTCCTCGGCCTCCAGCACCTCGGTCCGCTGCATGTGGCGGATCTCGATGGCCACGTTCTCGATGGAACTGGCGATCACGCCCAGCGTGGCGAAGAACATCGCGTGGCGGTCGCGGGGGATGACCTGCGTGGAAATCGGCTCGGGCCGCAGGCCCAGCTTTGCGCAGACGTGTTCCTCGACGGCGGGGTCAATGTTGGCGAAGGTGCCGACGGCGCCCGAGATGGCGCCGGTCGCCACCTCCTCGCGCGCCCGCTCCAGCCGCTCGCGGCCGCGCGCCATCTCGGCGTAGAACCGCGCGAAGGTCAGGCCCATCGTGGTCGGCTCGGCGTGGATGCCGTGGCTGCGGCCGATCCGCACCGTGTCCTTGTGCTCGAACGCGCGCCGCTTCAGCGCGGCCAGAACCTTGTCCATGTCGGCCAGCAGGATGTCGGCGGCGCGGACAAGCTGGACGTTCAGCGTCGTGTCCAGCACGTCCGAACTGGTCATGCCCTGATGGACAAAGCGCGCCTGATCGGCGCCCACATGCTCGGCCAGATGGGTCAGAAAGGCGATCACGTCGTGCTTCGTCACCGCCTCGATCTCGTCGATGCGGGCCACGTCGAACTGCACGTCCCTGGCGCGCCACACGGCCTCGGCATTCTCGCGCGGGATCACGCCAAGGTCGGCCTGGGCGTCGCAGGCGTGGGCCTCGATCTCGTACCAGATGCGGAACTTGGTCTCGGCCGACCAGAGGGCGACCATTTCGGGACGGGAATAGCGGGGGATCATGGGGGCCTCGGGCTGCGCGGGGGTTGCCGGGGTCTTAATCCGCCGCCGCACCGCGGCGCAACCGCTGCCGGGCGGATCGGCGCGCGGCGGGGGCTTGCCCGGACGCGCGTTCCGGGGGTGAATGCCGCCATGAGCGACATCCTGCAAACCCGCCTGGCCTTTGCGCCCTGGACCGACCCCCGCACCCGGCGTCTGCCCGGAACCATCCCCCTGACCGAGGACGACTGGCTGGTCGTCGACGACGCCTATCCCGCGCAGATGGCCGAGCGCGAGCGGCTGATCGACGCCAACCCGCAGGCGGTCCATGCGCTGGACCCGCGCGCCCGCCCGGCGGCGGACGAGCTTTACCGATGGGTCCTGCGCCTGCTGCCCCGGCACGGTCATGCTGTCGAGAAGGGGGGCCGCGTCCGCCGGCCCGACGGGGTCACGGTGGCGCTGGACCCGGCCCGGCCCCTGTTGACGCTCGGCCGCCTGTGCGCCGAGGATTTCTGCCTGATGCTGCCCGACAGCACAGCAGAGCACGTCCTGGGCGCGGCGATCCTGTGCTTTCCCGCCGGCTGGACCCTGGCCGAAAAGATCGGCCGCCCCCTGTCCGGCGTTCACCGGCCGGTCGCGATCTATACCGAGGATGTCGGCCGGCGCGTCCAGCGCCTGCTGGACGGGCTGCGGCCCGGCGTGGGCCTGATGCGCGGCACGGCGCATCATTCCAACGCGCCGCTGCACAACCCCCGGACCGAGGCGCAGGGGCGTGTCCCGGACGCCCCGCTGCCGTTCATCCGGGTCGAGCGGCAGTGCCTGTTCCGCCTGCCCGAAAGCGGCGCGGTCGTGTTCTCGATCCACACCGCCGTGGTCCGCCCCGAAAGCCTGACGCCCGATCAGGCGGCGGCGCTGGACGCATTCCCGATCCGCCGCGCGGCCTGATCGCGCCCGGGCGGCCCGGCACGCGAAAGGGGCGCCCCGCGCGGGACGCCCCCCTTGATCGTCGGCGCGGCTGCGTCAGCAGCTGTAATACATCGCATACTCGATCGGGTGGGGCGTATGCTCGTAGGCATAGACCTCTTCCCACTTCAGGCGGATGTAGGATTCAAGCTGGTCGCGGGTGAAGACGTCGCCCGCCAGCAGGAAGTCCATGTCCTTGTCCAGTTCCTCCAACGCCTCGCGCAGGGACCCGCAGACGGTCGGGATCTCGGCCAGCTCCTCGGGGGGCAGGTCGTAGAGGTCCTTGTCGGACGCGGGGCCGGGGTCGATCTTGTTGCGAATGCCGTCCAGCCCCGCCATCAGCAGCGCGGCAAAGGCCAGATAGGGGTTCGCGGCGGGATCGGGGAAGCGGGCCTCGACGCGCTTGGCCTTGGGCGATTCGGTCCACGGGATGCGCACCGCGCCCGAGCGGTTGCGCGCGGAATAGGCCCGCAGCACCGGCGCCTCGAAGCCCGGGATCAGCCGCTTGTAGCTGTTGGTGGACGGGTTGGTGATCGCGTTCAGCGCCTTGGCGTGCTTGAGGATGCCGCCGATGAACCACAGCGCCTCCTGGCTCAGGTCGGCGTACTTGTCGCCTGCGAACAGCGGCTTGCCGTTCTTCCAGATGGACATGTTGACGTGCATGCCGGACCCGTTGTCGCCCTTCATCGGCTTGGGCATGAAGGTCGCCGACTTGCCGTAGGCGTGCGCCACGTTGTGGATCACGTACTTGTATTTCTGGATGTTGTCGGCCTGCTCGACCAGCCCGCCGAAGATCATGCCCAGCTCGTGCTGGCCGCTGGCGACCTCGTGGTGGTGCTTGTCCACCCTGATGCCCATCCGCTTCATCGTGGACAGCATCTCGCCGCGCAGGTCCTGGCCTGCGTCGATGGGGTTCACGGGGAAATACCCGCCCTTGTGGGGCGCGCGGTGGGCGGTGTTGCCCATCTCGTATTCGGTGTCGGTGTTCCAGGCGGCATCGACGCCGTCCACCTGGAAGCTGACCTTCTGCGGCGTGACGGAATAGCGCACGTCGTCGAAGATGAAGAATTCGGCCTCGGGGCCGCAATAGAACGCATCGCCGATGCCGGTCGATTTCAGATAGGCCTCGGCCTTGACCGCGGTGCCGCGCGGGTCGCGGGAATAGGGCTCGCCGGTGTCCGGTTCGGCCACGTTGCAATGCAGGCACAGCGTCTTTTCGGCATAGAACGGGTCGATATAGGCGCTGGCGGGGTCGGCCATCAGCTTCATGTCGGACTGGTCGATCGACTTCCAGCCCGCGATCGAGCTGCCGTCGAACATGAAGCCTTCCTCGAACCACTCCTCGTCCACCAGGTCCGAAACCAGCGTCACGTGCTGCAGCTTGCCCTTGGGATCGGTGAAGCGGACGTCGACATAGGCGACCTCTTCCGACTTTATCAGATCCAGAACGTCATTCACCGTCATGCGTTTTCCTTCCTTCACGGCCACCCGGCCGGATACCTTGATGTCTCAGACCGCGTCTTCGCCGGTTTCGCCGGTGCGGATGCGGATCGCCTGCTCGACCGAACTGACAAAGATCTTGCCGTCGCCGATCTTGTCGGTGCGCGCGGCGCCGATGATCGCCTCGATGGCGGCGTCCACCATGTCGTCGGGCAGCACCATCTCGACCTTCACCTTGGGCAGGAAATCGACCACGTATTCCGCGCCGCGATACAGCTCGGTGTGCCCCTTCTGGCGGCCGAAGCCCTTGACCTCGGTCACGGAAAGCCCTTGCACGCCGACGTCCTGCAGCGCCTCTTTCACGTCGTCCAGCTTGAACGGCTTGATGATGGCTTCGACCTTTTTCATGCCCAGCAACTCCTGTCCGGCTTGCGTCGAGGTGGTGGTGGCGGGTTTGGTGGGCAGGGTAAATGCAGGGCCGCGGCAATGGCGCGCCCCGATCCCCAAAGGCTGTGAGAGTGCCCCATGACAAGGCAGCGTGCCCGGAAATCAGGCAGACCGGAAATGGGACAGGCCGAGGTGCTGACCACGGCCGAGATGCGCGCCATCGAGGCCGCCGCCATGGCCAGCGGCTCCGTCACGGGGCTGGAGCTGATGGAGCGGGCGGGCGCGGCCGTGGCCGGCGCGATCCGGCTGCGCTGGCCCAAGGGGGGCCGGGCGACGGTCCTGTGCGGGCCGGGCAACAACGGCGGCGACGGCTATGTCGTGGCGCGTCTGCTGCACGGGGCCGGCTGGCGGGTGCGGGTGCTGGGGATGGACAACGCCCCCGGCCCGGACGCGGCCGAGATGAGGCGTCGGTGGTCGGGGATGGGGGCGATCGCGCCGCTGACCGAGGACGCGCTGCGCCGGGGCGAGTCGGGCGACGTGTATGTGGACGCGATCTTCGGCACCGGCCTGACCCGCGGGCCCGAGGGCGAGATCGCCGCCATCCTCGCCTGCCTGGGCGGAAGCGGCGGCGACTGGGGCTTCTTTCGGGAACGGCTCGTGGCCGTGGATTGCCCGAGCGGGCTGTGCCTCGACAGCGGGTCCTTTGTCGGTGCGCCGCGCGGGCCGGGCGCGTACGACCTGCACGCCCGCCTGACCGTCGCCTTTGACAGTCCCAAGCCGGGCCACCTGCTAGGGCGCGGCCCCGAGTGCTGCGGCGAACTGGTGATCGCCGACATCGGGCTGCGCCCCTGGCGCGAGCGGAACCCTGAGGGACCCGGCCTTCGCCCCGCGCGGCTGGTCGCCGTCTCGCCCGCCTTCGACATCCTCGACAGCCGGCGCGGGCTGTTCGGGGCTGCGGCGGCCCGTCTCGACAAGGCGCGCGCGGGCGGCGGCAACAAGTTCACCCACGGTCACGCGCTGGTCGTCGCGGGCGCGTTCGGCCGCGGCGGCGCGGCCCGGCTGGCCGCGCGGGCGGCGCTGCGGGCGGGCGCGGGGCTGGTGACGCTCGCGCCCCCCGACTCGGCGCTGATCGAACACGCAGGCCCCCCGGACGCCCTGATGCGGCGCGCGGTGGACGATGCCGATGCGCTGGCGGCCCTGCTGGAGGACACGCGCATCACCGCCGTCGCGCTGGGTCCGGGCTGCGGCGTCGATCGGGCGGCGGCGCTGCTCGACCTGCTGCTCGCGGCAAGGCGCGCCTGTGTGCTGGACGCCGATGCGCTGACGGCGCTGGCGGGACGGGGCCCGACGGGGCTGCATGCGGCCTGCGTGCTGACCCCGCATCAGGGAGAATTCGCGCGGGTGTTCCCCGATCTGGCCGAGCGACTGGCCGGGCCGCGCTCACCAGTGATAGGGCGCTATGCCGATTTTGGCCGTTGGGCTGCCGAAGGCACGTTGCAGGAAAGCCTGGGTGCGCATCAGCGCGCATCCGAGGATTACCGCCGCGCTCTGCTCGACCAGCGCGGCCCCCTCTATTCTAGGGTCGATGCCGTGCGCGAGGCTGCCGCCCGCTGCGGCGCCGTGGTGCTGCTGAAAGGCCCCGACACGGTGATTGCCGCACCCGACGGCCAGGCGCGCATCCATTCGGCCTTCGATGTGCCCTGGCTTGCCACTGCGGGCGCGGGCGACGTGCTGGCCGGGATCATCGCCGGGCTGCTTGCCCGGGGCCTGCCGCCGCTTGAGGCTGCCGCGACCGGCGCGTTCCTTCACGCCGCGGCGGCGCGCCGCTTTGGTCCCGGGCTGATCGCGGACGACCTGCCCGACGCGTTGCCCGGCGTTTTCCGGGATCTGGGGCAATGATTCCCCTCGCGCGCCCCCGCCCGCTTTGCTAAGAGGTGCCGGATTTGCTGGCGGGTCGGCGCGACCCGCCCGGCTCGGGCATTGCGGGTGTGGCGAAACTGGCAGACGCACCAGATTTAGGTTCTGGCGCCGCAAGGCGTGGGGGTTCAAGTCCCTTCACCCGCACCACGACGTTTGACAAAGGAAGAAACATGCAGGTCACGGAAACCCTGAACGAAGGTCTCAAGCGCGGCTATCGCCTTACCCTGCCGGCGGCGGACCTGGCGGCCGAGGTGGATCGCCAGCTGGCCGAGGCCCAGCCGAACGTCGAGATGAAGGGCTTTCGCAAGGGCAAGGTGCCGATGGCCCTGATGAAGAAGACCTATGGCCCCCGCGTCATGGGCGACGCCATGCAGAAGTCGATCGACGACGCGCTGCGCGCCCACATGGAGGAGCACAAGGTCCGGCCGGCCATGCAGCCCCGGATCGAGATGCAGAACGGCGAGGGCTGGAAGGACGGCGACGATGTCGTCGTGGACGTCAGCTACGAGCTGCTGCCCGAGATCCCCGACACCGACCTGTCCAGCGTCGAGCTGGAGCGCCTGTCCGTCAAGGCCGACGACTCGGCCGTGGCCGAGGCGCTGGAGAACCTGGCCAGGAACGCCCAGACCTTTGACGACCGGGACGAGGGCGCGGCCGCCGAGTCCGGCGATCAGGTCGTCATCGACTTCAAGGGCATGGTGGACGGCGAGGCGTTCGAGGGCGGCACCGCCGAGGATTATCCGCTGGTGCTGGGCTCGGGCTCGTTCATCCCCGGCTTCGAGGACCAGCTGGTCGGCGCCAAGGCGGGCGACTCGGTGAACGTCACCGTGCGCTTTCCCGATGACTACGGCGCGCCCCACCTGAAGGGCAAGGAGGCCGTCTTTGAAACCACCGTCAAGGCGGTCAAGGCGCCCCGCGCGGCCGAGATCGACGACGCGCTGGCCAAGCGCTTCGGGGCCGACGACCTGGACGCGCTGAAGGCCCAGATCAGCGAGCGGCTGGAGGCGGAATACAAGGACGCCACCCGCGCCCTGATGAAGCGGTCCCTGCTGGACCGGCTGGACGAGATGGTCAGCTTTGACCTGCCGCCCTCGCTGGTCGAGGCCGAGGCCGCGCAGATCGCCCACCAGCTGTGGCACGAGGAGCACCCCGAGGAGCACGGCCACAACCACGGCACGATCGAGACGACCGAGGAGCATCGCAAGCTGGCCGAGCGCCGCGTGCGTCTGGGCCTGCTGCTGGCCGACGTCGGCCAGAAAGCCGAGATCACCGTCAGCGACCAGGAAATGACGCAGGCCGTCATGCGCCAGGCGCGCAACTTCCCCGGCCAGGAGCGCGCGTTCTTCGAGTTCATCCAGCAGAACCAGGCCGCCCAGCAGCAACTTCGCGCCCCGATCTTCGAGGACAAGGTCGTCGATCACATCATCGCCGGCGCCAAAGTCACCGAGCGCAGCGTGACGAAGGACGAGCTGGAAAAGGCGCTGGAGTCGCTGGACGAGGCCTGAGGGGTTCTCGTCTGTTGGACTGGAACGGGCCGCCCCTCGGGGCGGCCCTTCTCACGTGCGGTCGGTCTTGTCGTCGGGATCGACGCCGTTCTCGATCTTGATCTGGCGCTCGACCTCGGAATTGATCTCGGCCCCCAGCATCACCACGATGCAGGCGATCCACAGCCACATCATCAGGCCGACCACCGCGCCCAGCGATCCGTAGGTCTTGTTGTAGTCGGCAAAGTTCGCCGCATACCAGGAAAACAGCATCGAGGCGACGATCAGCCCCACCGCCGCGATCAGCGCGCCCGGCGAGATCCAGTGCCATTCGGCGTCTTCCTTGCTGGGGCCGAAACGATAGACGACCGCCAGCGCGACCAGCAGCAGCCCCAGCACCAGGGGCCACCGCAGGATGGCGATCAGGTTTTCCACCACGCTGCCTGCCGCGACGGTCTGCAGGATCGCGGGCACCAGCGCGATGGCGCTGATCAGCACCATGATCATCAGGATCGCGCCCATGGTGAAGGCCAGCGACACCAGGTTCAGCTTGATGAAGCCGCGCTTCTCGGTCTCGAACCAGGCGACGTTCAGCGCCTCGATCAGGGCCTTCATCCCGCCGTTCGCCGACCAGATCGCCAGCAGGATCGAGATGAGGCCCGCCAGCGACAGCGAGGTCGCGGGCGACGACGTGATCGACGTGATCTGCGTGGCGATCAGGTCCACCGCGCTGGGCGGCAGGAACCGGCGCAGCATGTCGATGTTGTCGGTGATCGTCGCGGGGTCCGCGACCAGGCCATAGATCGACACCAGCGCCGTGATGGCAGGAAACAGCGCCAGCAGGCCAAAGAACGTGACGCCCCCCGCGACCGAGGTGACGCGGTCGCGGGTGAACTCGGCCACCGTCCGCTTGGCCACCGCCATCCAGCTTGCGCGGCCCAGCTCCCACGGGCTGTCGGGTCCGGGCATCGTCTCGGGCGGGGGTGGTGCGCGGTCCTGCGCGGCCTGCTCGGCCGCGGGGCCGCGGTCCCTTGCCGCAGACTGGCCGGCTGCCTTGTCCCCTGTGTCCGGTGCGGCCCGACCCGCCGCGGTGCCCGTCCCCCTGGGGGCGGCGTTCGCTGCGGCCTTGCCCGGGGCGGTTCCTTCGGGCGGCAGCCCCTTTCGCTCGCGCCACCCTTCGGGCAGGGGGCCGAACAGCGCATCATAGACATCGGGTTCGGGCAGCGGGGCTTTGGATCGGGGGGCCATCGGACGCTCGCGGAACTGGGGGGCGAAAAGGGCCGCGCCGGCAAGGCGCGGCCCCAGGGGTGCGGCGCGGGGCCTGTTACAGCCGGTGGGTCCGCGCGTCTGCGGCGGCGGGGCCGTCCTCGCGCAGGTCCACCACGTCCGATTTCTTCGGCCGCTGAAAGCCGCCCGGCTGCGCGCCGGCCCGGCGCTGGTCGGGCCTGTGTCCGGCGCCGGTGTTCAGGAACCCGCGGATCTGGTCGGCGGTGTTCGAGAAATCGCGCACGACCCCTTCGGCATTGTCGGCCACGGCGCGAAACGCGCTCATGGCGCCGCCCACGGCCGCGATGATGCTGTTGAGGTTGCGGGTCAGCCGCTGGGTCGTGTCCTCGATCTCGGCCATGAAGCTCATCGTGGACTTGCCGTGCCGGGACGGGCGGGGGCGATCCGTGCGCCGGGGGTCCGCCGTGTCGCCCCGCGGGCCAAAGCCGTGGCTGTCGTCCTGCTGCATCCGCATCCGGGCGCGGGCGCGCATCGCCTCGCGCTCGCGCTCGGTCGGGCCGTCGCGGCGGGCGGCGCCATAGACGCGGTCGCGGGCCTCCTCGGCGGCCCGGTCGGCGTCGCGGTCAAGTTCGTCGTTGCCGGTCACCATGTCGGCGACCTTGCGGACCGCCAGCACCGCGCCCGCCGTCACCGCCGCCGCGGCAATCGCCGCGCCGCCATAGACCAGCACGCGCGAGGTCAGCGACGGCTCGGGCCAGGTGCGGGTGCCGTCCGGCGACACATCGCCGTGGGGCAGGGTCTTCTGCGCGGGATAGGGCGAGGGGCGATAGGTTTCCTGGCTGCGGTCGATCGGCGCGCCAAAGGGATAGCGGTCGGACGGGGATCGGTCGGACATCGACATCGAGGTACCTTTCTAAGGGGGGCGGCGGCTGTCCCGTCGCGCGTTGGTCTGGGGCGAAAACCCGGCACCGCCGCAGAATGTTCCCGCCCTGCGCGCGATGTCCTCGCGCGCGTCAGCGATCCCGCGGGGCCGGGGCGGGTCGGGCCTCGGCCGGGGTGGATGCCGGCGCAGGGGTCCGGTCCGCGTCGGCCGGTGTTTCGGCGACCGGCAGCCCTAGGTCCTTTTCCACGTCCAGCGTCGTGCGGCTGGCCGGATCGTCGGCGGCGGCGGGTGTGATCACGTCCTTCAGCACGCGGGGGTCGATCATGGTCGGCGTCCTTTGCAGGCGGCAGGTCCGTTGCCGACCAACCCGCCGCCGCACGCTTCGTTCCCCGCCCCGTGCAGGCGCACGAATCCCCCCTCGTGCAGGCGCACGCACCCCGCCCCGCCTGGGCGCACGAACGGGAAAGGGCCGCGCCGGTGATCCCGGCACGGCCCGTCTTGGGGTCGGACAGTCTGGCGGGCGTCAGGCCGAGGACGAGTCGTCGTCGCGGCCGGCCGAGCCGATGTCCTCGAACAGTTCCGCGATCTCGAACTCGGCAGCGGCGTCTTCCTCGGCCGCGCGGTCCTGGATCGACCTGCCCGAGGCTTGCAGTTCGGCCTCCTCGGGGGACCGGGCGACGTTCACCGTCACTTCGGCGTCCACCTCGGGGTGCAGGTGCACCTTGACGCTGTGCAGGCCCAGGTCCTTGATCGGGCCGGTCAGCACGATCTGGCGGCGCTCGACCGCAAAGCCCCCGGCGACGGCGGCGTCCGCCACGTCGCGCGGCGTGACCGAGCCATAGAGCGCACCGGCGTCGGACGCCGAGCGGATGATGACGAAAGACGCACCGTCCAGCGCCGCCGCGATCTTTTCGGCGTCGGCGCGGGTTTCGTCGTTGCGGGCCGCCAGGTCGGCCTTGCGGGCCTCGAACGCCGCGATGTTGGCGTCATTGGCGCGCATCGCCTTGCCCTGCGGCAGCAGGAAGTTGCGGGCGAACCCGTCCTTGACGCGCACCACTTCGCCCATCTGGCCCAGCTTGGCGACGCGTTCCAGCAGAATGACTTGCATGGTTCAGCCCCTCACTTCACGGCGTACGGCAGCAGCGCCAGGAAGCGGGCGCGCTTGATCGCACGGGCCAGTTCGCGCTGCTTCTTCGCCGAGACGGCGGTGATGCGCGACGGCACGATCTTGCCGCGCTCGCTGATATAGCGCTGCAGCAGGCGCGTGTCCTTGTAGTCGATCGCCGGTGCATTGTCGCCCGAGAAGGGGCAGACCTTGCGGCGGCGGAAAAACGGCTTGGTCGCCATGTCTTGCTCTCCTTCCGATCAGAACCGGTCGCCGCGGGGGGCGCGGTCGGTGCGCTCGCCACGGTCGCCGCCACGCTCGCCGCGGTCGTCGCCGCTGCGCTCGCCACCCCGTTCGCCGCCACCGCTGCGCTCGCCGCCGAAGCGACGCTCGCCGCCGCGGTCGCCGTCGCGACGCTCGCCCCGGTCGCCGCGCTCGCGGTCGTCGCGGCGCTGCATCTGGACGGACGGGCCTTCGGTGTGCTCGTCCACGCGCACGGTCAGCACGCGCATGACGTCGTCATGCAGGCGGGCCAGGCGCTCCAT
Organism: Paracoccus endophyticus; assembly: GCF_003286075.1. Lineage (GTDB taxonomy): Bacteria > Pseudomonadota > Alphaproteobacteria > Rhodobacterales > Rhodobacteraceae > Paracoccus > Paracoccus endophyticus. Next base: position 45,285 of record NZ_QLUV01000004.1, read on the forward strand.
CTCCTGCACGGCGGCCGAGGGCGCGTCGGTGCGCAGGAAGGCATAGTGCCCCTTGCGGTTCTTGTTGATCTTGTAGGCGAGGGTGCGGACACCCCAGTATTCGCTGTCCTTGACCGTTCCGCCGTTGTCGGACAGCACGGTCGAGAAATGTTCGATCAGCCCTTCGGCCTGCGTGTTCGACAGGTCCTGGCGGGCGATCAGCACATGCTCGTAAAGCGGCATGTCGATCCCTTTTCGTATCGGGTGCGCTTCATAGGCGGTCAAACCCTCCGCGCCCCGCCACGAGAGGCTGCACCGGTTTCGCACTGTGCGGAAGGATGCGGCCTTATACAGCCCGCGACCCGCGATGCAAGGCGATTCCCATGGCGGGGCATGGCGCCCGTCCCGGCAGGCGCGGCCGTTCACGCTGCCGCGAGTCTTCTGCCGTGCAAGGAACATTCCGGCGCGCCGGCCGTTGGCGGGCTGTTGAGGGGAAGTGTGCGCACTCTCCCCGTCCCGTGCCCACCATCAGGAGAGTTCTGCATGTCGAAGACCATGTCCGCCCTGGCGATCACCCTGGCGCTGGCCAGCCCCGCGTTGGCCCAGACCGCCGCCCCGGACGCGCCGGCGCCCGCTGCTGACGCCGCCGCTGCCCCCGCGCCGGCCGCCCCTGCCGCCGCCACGCCGGCCGCCGCCGATGCCGCGGCGCCCGGCGATGCCGCCGCCGCTGCTCATGGCGACCTCAGCGGGACCTATACGTTCGACCCGTCCCACAGCCAGGTCGTGTTCAACTATGACCACCTCGGCTTTTCGACCTCGCACGGGTTCATCAACGGGGTCAGCGGCGCGGTCACGCTGGACCAGGCCAATCCCGCCGGATCCTCGGTCGAGGCGCAGTTCCCGCTGTCGTCAATCGTGACCATCGCCCCGGCGCTGGACGAGCACCTGATGAAGCCCGAGTTCTTCAATGGCGCGGCCCCCGCCACGGCGGTCACGTTCAAGTCCACCAGCGTCGAGCCCAAGGGCACCACCGAGGCGGTCGTCGTCGGCGACCTGACGCTGAACGGCGTGACCAAGCCGGTGACGATGGAGGTCGAGATCACCCAGGCCGGCCCGCACCCGATGAGCGGCAAGCCGACCGTTGGCTTCGAGATCGAGGGCAAGCTGCTGCGCTCGGACTTCAACCTGGGCGCACTGGCACCGGCGGTCGGGGACGAGGTCGAGTTCGAGATCAGCGTCGAGGCCAGCAAGGGCTGACCGTCACGACGACGGGAATCGTCACGACATCGCGACACGGCAGCGGGCCGCCCCTCGGGGCGGCCCGTTCCGGTTCAGCGGCGTGATAGCTCCGCGCGGCGCCTGGTCAGTTCGACGTCTGGGGGGCGGGTTCGGCGGGCAGGTCGATCGGCGCCGGCAGCGGCGTGTCCACGGCGCGGGCGGGCAGGGTCGGGTGGACGACCTGCGGCTGCTCGCCGGTCAGCGTTTCCAGAAAGGCCACGATGTCGGCGGCCTGGTCGTCCGCCAGCTCGGTGCCCAGCTGGGCGTTCGACATGACCTTCACCGCCTCGGCCAGATCCCAGACCTTGCCGGAATGGAAATACGGCGGGGTGATCGCCACGTTGCGCAGCGGCGCGGCGCGGAACACGTATTCGTCGCCGGCCGTGTTGGTCACCGTGTACCGGCCTTCGTCGCCCGCGGGCCGGACGTCGTCACCCGGCGCCTCGACCAGCCCGAACGGGAAATAGTCCTGGCCGCCCAGATTGACGCCTGCGTGGCAGGTCACGCAGCCGGTGTCCATGAACGCCTGCAGACCGCGTTTTTCCTGATCGGTCATCGCCCCGTCGGCGCCGTTCAGCCACTGGTCGAACCGGGCGTTGGGGGTGACCAGCGTCGCCTCGAACGCCTCGATCGCGTGGGCGAAGTTGTCGAAGGTGATCGGTTCGGGCTGACCGGGAAAGGCCGCCTCGAACGCCTCGACATAGCCCGGCATGGATTTCAGCGTGGCGATCAGGTTGTCGGGGGTGTTGTTCATCTCGACCCCGGCCTGCACCGGACCCTTGGCCTGCGCCGCCAGATCCTCGGCCCGCCCGTCCCAGAACTGCGCGACGTTGAACACCGCGTTCAGCATGGTGGGCGAGTTGCGCGGCCCCGCCTGCCAGCCGTGCCCGATCGACGTTTCCAGCCCGTCCACCCCGCCCATGCCGATGTTGTGGCAGGACTGGCAGGAAAACACGCCCGAGCGCGACATCCGCGGGTCGAAGAACAGCATCGTGCCCAGTTCGATCTTGTCGCGGGTCATGGTGTTGCCGGGGATCGTCGGTCCGCTCATCGGGATCGGCTTGAACACCTCGGACGCCGCGCGGCGCAGATCGGCGTCGGGCGAGGCGGCCAGCGCGGCGGCCGCGGCCTCATGCGCCGGGTTGGCGGGCGAGACCTTTGTCTCTGCGGCGACGGCGGCGGCGTCCTTGCCGGCGGGCGCGGTGGTGCCCTGGGCCTTGGCGGCTTCGGCCGGATCGTTCATCGGCGCAGCATCGCCTGCACCTTTGACCTGTCCGGCCGCCCCAGCGGGCGCAGCGGCGGCGGCATCGGCCGCGGGGGCCTGCGCCAGCGCGGGCCATGCGATCAGGCAGGTGGTGGTCAGGAAAAGGGCGGATCGGAACGTCATGGCTACCTCGCTGGAAACTGTCCGGTTGGCGGCTTGAGTATAGTCAAGCCTGCGTGACATCGCTCTGACACAGATCAACATCGCACCGCCCCCCTGGGGTTCCCTGCGCGCTTGCCCACCTGCGACGGCTTGCCGCGGCCGTGCCCGGCGGCTATCCCCCCGCCATGCTGCCAGCCGACCGCCTGCACCAGATCGTCCAGCGCTTCGAGTATCTCGAGGCGCGGCTGAACGCGGGTGCGCCCCCCGACGAGATCGCGGCCATCAGCCGCGAATACGCCGAGCTGAAGCCGGTCGTGACCCAGATCGCCGCCTGGCAGGCCGCCCAGGCGGGCGTGGTCGAGGCCCAGGCGATGCTGGCCGATGCCGAGCTGCGCGAACTGGCCGAGGATGAGCTGCACCGCCTGCGCGCGACGCTTCCCGATCTGGAACAGGCGCTGCGCGTCGCGCTGCTGCCCCGCGACGCGGCCGACGCGCGCCCCGCCATCCTGGAGATCCGCCCCGGCACCGGCGGCGAGGAGGCGGCGCTGTTCGCCGCCGATCTGCTGCGGATGTATCAGCGCCACGCCGAGGCGCAGGGCTGGCGGTTCGAGCTGCTGGACCTGGCGCAGTCCGAACTGGGCGGCGTGCGCGAGGCGGTCGCCCGGATCGAGGGCGAGGGCGTGTTCGCGCGGCTGAAATACGAATCCGGCGTGCACCGCGTCCAGCGGGTTCCGGAAACCGAGTCGAGCGGCCGCATCCACACCAGCGCCGCCACCGTCGCGGTCCTGCCCGAGGCCGCCGACGTGGACATCGACATTCCCGCCGCCGACATCCGCATCGATACGATGCGTGCGTCGGGGGCGGGCGGCCAGCACGTCAACACCACCGATTCCGCGGTGCGGATCACGCATGTGCCGACCGGGCTGATCGTCACCTCGTCGGAAAAATCCCAGCACCAGAACCGCGCCAACGCGATGGCCGTGCTGCGCGCGCGGCTTTACGACATGGAACGGTCGCGCATCGACGCCGAGCGCGCCGCCGACCGGCGCGGCCAGGTCGGATCGGGCGACCGCAGCGAGCGCATCCGCACCTACAACTTTCCGCAGGGCCGGGTGACGGACCACCGGATCAACCTGACGCTTTATTCGCTGGACCGGGTGATCGCGGGCGATCTGTCCGAGATCATCGACGCGCTGACCGCGCACGACCAGGCCGCAAGGCTGGCCGAGGCCGAGGGATGAGGGGATGAGCCGCGCGGCGCTGCTGCGCGAGATCGCCGGCCGGCTGGCCGCCGCGGGCATCCCCGACCCGCAGGCCGACGCGCGCCGCCTGCTGGCGCATGCGCTGGGGGTGGAACCGGACCGGCTGTCGCTTGCCGACGACCCGCCCGATGCCGCGCAAGGCGCGGTTCTGGACGCCGCCGTGGCCGCCCGGCTGCTGCGCCAGCCCGTCAGCCAGATCACCGGCGGGCGCGCGTTCTGGCGCCACAGGTTCGCTGTCACCCGCGACACGCTGGACCCGCGGCCCGAGACCGAAACGCTGGTGGCCGCCGCGCTGGACCTGCCGTGGCGGTCGGTGCTGGACCTTGGGACCGGCACCGGCGCGATCCTGCTGTCGCTGCTTGCGGAACGGCCGGGCACCCGCGGCCTGGGCGTCGATCTGTCGCCCGCCGCGGTCGCGGTCGCGCGCGGCAACGCCGCCCGGCTGGGGATCGCGGCCGAGTTCGCCGTCTCGGACTGGTTTTCGGGCGTCGGGGGGCGGTTCGACCTGATCGTGTCCAATCCCCCCTATATCGCCGCCCACGAGATGGCCGCGCTGTCGCCCGAGGTCCGCGACTGGGAACCGCGCGCGGCCCTGACCGACGGGGGCGACGGGCTTGCCGCCTATCGCGCCATCGTGGCGGGGGCGCCGGCGCATCTGGCGCCGGGCGGATGGCTGGCGGTCGAGATCGGGCCCACGCAGGCGGCCGCCGTCTCGGCGCTGTTTGTGCAGGCGGGGCTGGCGGGTCCGGTGGTGCGGGCCGACCTGGACGGGCGCGACCGGGTCGTGCTGGCGCAGATCGGCGGCTGACTGCCGCACCGGCGACACATTGCTGCCCTGTCGCGTGTTTTCACTTGCCACGCCGCCGCGCGCGTGGTTAGCAGACGGCGTGACGGGGGCCTTTGCGCCCCTGCACGGGTCATCCCGCACAAGATGCCGGACAGCTTCCGCGAACCGCCCGAGTGCAATCGGGCTCCGTTGCCGAACACCGACCCTAACCCCATCCAGGCGTGCATGCGCCGGACTGAAACAATGGCCCGATGAGATCTTCGAAATCCCGTTCGCGCAACAAGTCCCGCAACCCGCGGTCCCTGGGCAATGTCGTCAACCGCGTCTTTGACAGCTCGGGCCCCGAGGGGAAGGTCCGCGGCACGCCCCAGCAGATCATCGAGAAATACCTGGCGCTGGCCCGCGACGCGCAGCTGTCCAACGACCGGGTGGCCGAGCAGAGCTTTCTGCAGCACGCCGAGCATTACACCCGCATGCTGGGCGAGGCGCAGCGCGAGCAGGCCGACCGCCAGGGCTCGTTCGGCGGCTATGCCGACGGCGAGCGCGACGACCGGCCGGTCCCGAACGGCAACGGCAACGGCAACGGGTATCATGCCCCCCCGTCGCAGGGCGGCCCGCAGAACGCCGAGCGCCGCGATGACCGCCGCGACGACAACCGCAGTGATCGCCGTGACGACAACCGCGGCGAGCGCCGTGACGACAACCGCGGCGAGGCCCGTGAGGGCCGGAGCGAGGGTCGCACCGACAACCGCGAGCGGCGGGACGACAGGCAGGACCGCAACCCGCCGCGCCAGCGCGAGGATCGCCGCGACGAGCGGTCCGAGGATCGCAGCCCCGACCGGGGCGATGGCCGGCGCGAGCGCGACGACCGCCGCGCCGAGGCCCCCGCGCGTCCGCCTGAGCAGCCCGCATCGCTGAGCGGCGATCAGGCGCCGCAGTTCCTGCTGCGCCCGGCGCAGGATCGCAGCCCCGAGCGCGGCGCCCCCGAGCGCGGCATCCCCGAGGCGATCGATCCGCAGGACGGCCCCGTCGAGACACCCGAGGACCGCGCCGCCGACGCCCCCCAGCATGACGCGCCCGCGCCTGTCACGCCGCCGGCGGCGGTTGCGGCCGAGCCTGCCGAAGCCCCCGCGCGGCCGCGCCGCACACCCCGCAAGCCCGCTGAGGGCGAGGCCGCGGCACCACCCCGCGCGCCCCGCACCCGCAAGCGCGCCGATCCTGAGGCCGAAGCCCCCGCGCCCGTGCCGACCGCGGACTGACGGCCCCCCATGCGGCTGCGGGCGGCCCCTTGCGGCCGCCCGCTGTCGTCTCACAGGGTCAGCCCCGCGCCGCGGCCACCCCGCGCGCCAGCGCGCAGAACCGATCGAGGCCGATTTCCTCGGCCCTTGCGGTCGGGGGGATGCCCGCGTCCCGCAGCAGCGTCTCGATGGCGGGATGAACGCCCTTCAGCGCCGCCCGCAGCATCTTGCGGCGCTGGTTGAAGGCCGCGAAGGTCAGTTCGGACAGGACCTTGGGATCGGCCGGAAAGCGCGGCTGGGGCAGGGCGGTCAGGTGCACCACCGCCGATTCGACCTTGGGCGCGGGCACGAAGGCCTGCGGCGGCAAAGTCAGCACGATCCGCGCGTCGCAGCGCCACTGGGCCAGAATCGCCAGCCGGCCATAGTCCTTGCCGCCCGGCCGGGCCACGATGCGGTTCGCGACCTCGCGCTGGAACATCAGGGTCAGGGATTGCCAGAACGGCGGCCAGTCGGGCGGCGTCAGCCAGCCGACCAGCAGTTCGGTCCCGATGTTGTAGGGGAGGTTCGCGGCGATGCGGACGGGCGGCGTCACATGCGCCAGAGGGTCGATCTGCAAGGCGTCGCCGTGGATCACCGTCAGCCGGCCGGGATAGGCGGCGGCGATCTCGTGCAGCGCGGGAATGGCGCGGGCGTCCTTTTCGATCGCCAGCACATGGCGCGCGCCCTCGGCCAGCAGCCCGCGGGTCAATCCGCCGGGGCCGGGGCCGACCTCGATCACGTCGCATTGCGTCAGGTCGCCCGCCGCCCGCGCGATCCGCGCCGTCAGGTTCAGGTCCAGCAGGAAGTTCTGGCCCAGCTGCTTTTTCGCGCGCAGGTCGTAGCGCGCGATCACCTCGCGCAGCGGGGGCAGGCCGTCGATGGCGGTCATGGGCCGCACGCCGGGGGCATTCTGCCCCCGCCTCGCCCCTGCCGTGGCCTTCCTCGCTGAAAATTGTCCACCGGACCATTCTCCGGGCGCTCGGAAGTCTGCCAGATATTCGGGCAAGAAAGACGGGTCACGCTGCCGCCCGTTTCTGCGCCATGTCCCAGGCCATCCGCAGCGCCGCGATGGTGCTGGACGGGTCGGCCTGCCCCTGTCCCGCGATGTCGAAGGCGGTGCCGTGGTCGGGCGAGGTCCGCACGAAGGGCAGGCCCAGCGTGACGTTGACGCCGCCCGCGAAGTCCAGCGTCTTGATCGGGATCAGCGCCTGGTCGTGATAGGCGCAGACCGCCGCGTCATGGCGCGCACGCGCGGGGGCGTGAAACATCGTGTCGGCCGGCAGCGGCCCGGCCAGGTCGAACCCTTCGCCCCGCAGATCGTCCAGCAGGGCGGCCATCCAGTCGGCCTCCTGCCGCCCCATCGTGCCGCCCTCGCCGGCATGGGGGTTCAGCCCCGCGACGGCGATGCGCGGCGCGGGGATGGCAAAATCGCGGATCAGGCCGGCGCGGGTGATGCGGATCGCACGGGCCAGCACCGCGGGCGTCAGGGCGGCGGGCACCTGCTGCAGGGGGATGTGGATCGTGGCGGGCACCACCCGGCAGGGCGGGGTCACGCCGGTCGAGGCGAGCATCATCACGACGTCCGCCCCCCCGGCCAGATGCGCGAGGTATTCCGTATGGCCGGGAAAGGCAAAGTCCGCGCCCTGCTTCAGCGCGTGCTTGCTGATCGGCAGGGTGACGATGCCGCCGGCGTGGCCTGCCAGGGCGAGGTCCACCGCCCGCGCGATGACATCGATCACGCCCTGCGCGTTGACCGGGTCGGGGCGTCCGGGGACGGCACGCGCGGCAAAGCCGTGGCGCAGCACCGCCAGGACGCCATCCGGCACCGGGTCGGCCGGCCGGTCCACCGCCTGCCAGGCGGTCCCGGGCGGCAGATGCGCGGGATCGCCCATCCAGACGAACGGCACGCCCGCCGCCAGCGACAGCGGCGCAAGCTCGGGCCCGATGCCCGCGGGTTCGCCGCAGGTCAGGATCAGCGGCGCGGGCCGGGGCGGCCGGGCGGGCGCGGCGACCGTCACGGCCTGCGGATCACGGCGTCGGCCCGCAGTTCGGCCAGATAGGCCTCGGCGGCGGCGTTGATCTTGCGGTTGAAGATCGTCTCGCGCGTGGCCTCGCGCGAGGTCAGCGGCGGCTCGGCGGGGCGGGCCACGCCGGCGGCCACGGCCGCGTCCGTGGCGGCGTTCTGCGCGTTCGGGGCCTCGGCCGCGCTGGGCGTGGGGGCGGGGCGGACCGCGCCCGGAACCAGCGGCTCGACCAGCGTTTCGGCCGCGATCAGCGAGGGCTGGCGGCGACACAGCATCACCAGCTGCGCCCCCGCGCCATAGTCGATGATCGTGCCCTCGTTGGGGTCCAGCGTGGCCAGGCGCTGGGCGATGTCGCCGGGCACCGCGCCCAGGGGCTGGACCTGGCGATCGATGGGATCGCCGGCAAAGCGGTTCGCCTCGACGAAGACCTGCTCGCAGCTGTCGGCGCGGGCCAGCACCTGCGCCCCGGTCGCCGCGTCCGGCAGCGCCAGCGTCACATAATCCACCGTCTGCTCGCCCGCCCCGGCGCGCAGCCGCCCGCGTGTGTCGCGCAGATAGAACAGCACCACCGCGCCGGGAACGGTCAGCGGCTGGCTGATCTGGCCGGGCTGCATCGCCAGGAGGATCTGGGCCAGGGCCGGCGGCAGGTTGTCGAGCGGCGTCCACTCCAGCCGCCCGCCCCGCGCGGCGCTGGGCGTGGCCGAGAACCGCCGGGCGGCGTCGGCGAACTGCGCCTCGGTGGTGACCGTCTCGGCCAGCGTGGCGCCGCGGGCGGCGACGGCCTCCTCGGACCCGGGGGGGGCGGGCATGACCAGCTCCGACAGCAGCACCTGGGTGATGATCGGGGTCTCGATCTCGGCGCGCATGGCCTGGTCGATCTCGGTGTCGCTGACCTTCACCGTGGGCACGATGCGCTGGCGCACCACCTCGCGCCAGGCCACGCCCGCCTTGACGAAATCGCGATAGGCCTGCGGCTCGACCCCGTTGCGGCCCAGTTCCTGGGTGAACTGCGCCACGTCCATGTTCGCCCGGCCGGCGAATTCGGCCAGCCCCTCGTCCAGGCCCTTGTCGCTGACCGCGATCCCCAGGGTCCGGGCGGCGGCAAGCTTGAGCCTGTCGTCCACCAGCGCCTGCAGCGCGGTGTCGCGGTCTGCGCCGGGGGCGCGCAGCATCGACAGGAAGCGCATGCGCTGGTCCAGCTCGTACTGGGTCACGGCCGAATTGTTGACGAACACCAGCGGCGTCAGCGGACCCGCGGCCCGCGCCGGACCGGACGCCGCCGCCCCCGCCAGCAGGACCGCCACCATCGTTGCCTGAACAATCCGCCGCATCGCCATCCCCATCGCTGTCTTGCGCGCGACCCTAGCGCACGCAGGCGCGCCGCGCCACAGTCCGCGCGCCCGCGCTGTCGTCCTCGGCCGCCCGCCCGAAGCCGCCCAGCCGCACCGACAGCCCGACGCCGGTGTCGGCGCGCACGTCCTGGGACGAGGTGAAGCGGCGCGAGACGGCGAAATCGACCGTGACGCATTCGTTGCGGTACTGCACGCCGAACTCGGCGGTCTGCGCGCGGTCGGCGGCAAAGTCATAGCGGCCCTCGGCGCTGGCCCACCACCCGGGCGCCATCTGCCAGCCGGTCGTCGCAGTCACCTCGGACACGTCGTCCTCGCGGTCCGCCTCGGTCTCGGCGTCCAGCCACAGATAGCCGGCCGAAACCTCCAGGCCGGGGCGCAGCCAGCCCAGCCGCAGCTCGTTGCGGTGGATGTCGAAGCTGTCGTCGAACAGCGCCCGGGTGGCGACGGCAAGGCCGTTGTTGCCGTTGTAGGTCGCCGCCAGCAGCCAGTCGGACCGCCGCCCGCCCAGCACGCTGCCGGTCTGCGACAGCACGGGGTCGATGCCGTCGCGCAGCACGCGGCCGGCGGTGATCCCCAGCGACCAGCCGGTCGGGTCGATGCGCGTCCAGGTCAGGCCAAGGTTCGCGCGCAGACCGGTTTCGCGGGCGTCCCATCCCGGCATCCGGTTGAGGGAAAACAGGTTGCCCTCGTCGAACTCGATCAGGCGGCTGTCCTCGTTCGGGATCTCGTCCGCGTCGTCGCGGTCGGGCGACCAGACCAGCTGCGCCACGGGTTCCAGGACATAGGCCGCGCCGCCTGCCTGTGCCATCAGCGGCCAGCGCAGCTCGGCCGCGACCGTCGGGTCCAGTCGCGCGGCGCTGCTGTCGAAGCGGCTGTCCTGCCGGATGCGGAACAGGTCGGCGTCCAGCCGGGTCTGCACCGTGCCCAGCACGCCCGCGCCCAGGACGGCGTTGCGCCGCCAATCCACGCGCGCCGACAGGCGGGCCATGTCGCGGCCCACGATGTCCTCGCCCGCGCTGCGCCGATGGGCGCCGGTCGAGACGGTCAGCCCGCCCTCGCCGCCGATCACCGGCGGGCGGAAGTGGCGTTGCCACAGGGCGTTGGCGACCAGCCCCGGCGAGGTCTCGTCGTCCTCCTCGTCGCGCAGGGTCTGATAGTTGCCGATCCGCGCCAACAGCAGCCGGTCGCGGGCCACGCGCTCCAGCGTCACGCCGCTCCACAGCCGGTCGGCGTCGGTGATGTCATAGTCCAGCAGATAGGCGCGGTCGGACGCGGTCTGGACCTGCACGCCCAGCCGGTAATCCCGCGGCAGGGCGAACGCGGCCGCGCCGAAGACATAGCCGCGCGTCTCGCCCGGCAGGATGTCGTCGCGGCTGATCGCGCCCGTCAGTTCCATCGCGCCGGCGGTGAAGGCCTGGCGATAGCGCAGCTCCATCGTGGCGGTCCGGCTGGCCGAGACATAGGGCGTCACGGTCAGGTCCGCGCTGTCGCCCAGCGTCTGGAAATACGGCAGCTTGACCCCGAATCCCAGCCGCGAGGTGGTGCGGAACTGCGGCGTCAGGAACCCCGACATCCGGTCCACCGTGGGATCGGGCGCGCTGAACGCGGGCAGCGTGGCGATGGGCAGGCCGAAGGCGCGGAACTGCGCGCGCTCGAAGCTCAGCCGGCGGGTCTCGGCGTCATGGGTGATCCGCCGGGCCCGGATTTCCCACAGCGGCACCGGGTCGGACGCGCACACCTGGCAGGACGAGGCCACGACATGGGTCAGCGTCGTCATCCGCCCCTCGCCGGTGCGCCGGACCTCGGCCGCGGCCAGCTGCATCTCGCGCGCAAGGACCAGCCTCGCCCCCTGCAGCAGCCCGTCGCGCAACCCTTCGTCCAGCTGCGCGGCATCGGCCACCAGCACGGTCTCGTCCGGGGTGCCGGCCTTGTCGGGCTCGGACAGATGGATCGGTCCCTCGATCGCCAGCGTGCCTGCAACGCTGTCATAGACGACACGCTCGGCCACCAGCCGCGCGCCCTGGAACCAGACCACCACCCCGCCCGAGGCGGTCAGCACCCGGTCGCCGGACAGATCGACGCGGTCGGCCAGCAGGGTGGCGGCGTCCGCCTCCTCGGGGGAGGTGTCGGGCAGGACGATGCGCGCGGGCGGCGGCTCGGCCGCGGGGGGCAGGGCCGCAGGGGCGGTGCCGTCGGCCAGCGGCGCGTCGCGCGACCCGGACTCGGTGGGCGCCAGGGCGGGCGCGCCCCGCGACCAGGGCAGGGGGATGGGCAGCCACGAACGGGCCGCGGTCTGCGCCGCGGCGGGCAGCGATCCGGCCAGCAGGGCGGCGAGTGCGCCCGCGGCCAGCCGGGCGGGACGGACGCGGACAGCACGGCACTGTCCCGCGGCGGGCGCGGCCGGGCGGCGCCGGGCCGCGTCGGCCGGGGTCGGGCCGGGCGCTGCGGGGCCGGTCCCGGCAGGGGGCGCGGGCCGGAGCGGGGGAACAGGGTCGCGCATCATCCGTCCTCCAGCCTCAGCAGCGCGGCCAGCGCCAGCAGCGCCGCGGCGCTGGGCGGCGCAAAGGCCGCGGCGGCGGCGGGCACCTGCCCGGCCTCGCCCATCACCTGCGCCAGATTGCGCAGGAAGAACAGCCCCACGCCGGCGGCGAAGGCCCCCAGCACCAGCACCCCGGTGCGCCGACCGCGCGGCGGGCGCATGGTGAACACCGCCGCCAGCAACACCATCGCGGCCATCAGCGCGGGGCGGGCCAGTTCCTGCATCAGCCAGACCCGGTGCCGCAGCCCGGAAAATCCGGCGCGCTCGAGCCCGGCGATGAAATCGGGCAGCTGCCAGACCGGCACCGCCTGGGGCGCGCCGAAGCCGTCGCGGATGCGTGCGGCGGTCAGTTCGGTGGGCAGGGTCAGCTGCTCGCCTGTGCGCGCGGCGCGTTCGGGGTTGGGGGCATCCAGCGGCCATTCCTTGACGCCGCTCAGCGTCCAGCGGCCGTCGCCGAGGCGGGCCGAGCGCGCCTCGATCCGCCGGACGGGGCCAAGGTCGGCGTCGAAGATCAGGAAGGTCGCGTCAAACAGCGCCGTCGCATCGGGGCTGGCGCGGGCGGCGCGGATCACGATCTGCCCGCCCTGGGCCACCACGCGGCGCGCGTCGTCCGCCCCGACCGACCGGTCCCGTCGCGCGCCGTCTGCCGCGCCCCGCGTGCCCTGGCGCATCCAGACCGCGCCCCGGCCGACCGACACGGCCTGCCCGACGCCCGCCCCCGCGTTGGCCGAGGCCGCGTCGTACCGCTTGGAGGTGGCGGCCACGATCGGGTTCAGGACCATCACCGCCAGCACGCCCGCCAGTGCCGCCGCGACCGCCGGCGCGGCGACGATCCGCAGGCCCGACCGGCCCGCGGCCCGCATGGCGATCAGTTCGGACGTGCGCGACAGGGCGACGAACAGCGCGATCGCGGCTAGAAGGGTGATCAGCGGCAGGATGCCATAGACCGACCCCGCGATGTTCAGCGCGGCCAGAAAGGCCACGCGGCCAAGGCCCAGCCCCTCGTCCCCGAAGCGGCGGATCTGCTCGATCACATCGATCAGGAACAGGATGGCCACGAAGACCGCCGTGATCAGCAGCAGCATCCGCAGGAACCGCCGGGCGAGATAGCGCGACAGGATCATGCCGCCGTCCCCGGCAGGCGCCCCGGCGCGGGTCGGCGGGCACGGCGGGGACTGGCGGCCAGCGCCAGCGCCGCCGCGGCGCCAAGGCCCCCCGCGACCGCCGGCCCATAGAGCAGCGGCCACAGCGACGGGTCCGCCGCCGAGCGGCTGGCCGCGGCCGTGCCCAGCGCCTGCACCACCAGCAGCGCCACCACCGCCGCGATCACCTGCCGCCAGACGCCGAAGCGGGAATACCCCCCTGTCAGCAGCAGCGCAAACCCCAGCATCGCCGCGACCGGCGCGTCCAGCGGCTGGGCCAGACGCTCATGCGCCTCGGCGCGGGCGCGCGGCGCGCTGGCGCCCGTGGCCTCCAGCAGGGCAGGGTCGGGCGACAGCAGGCGCGCGGTCGAATAGTCGCGCAGGTCGCGCCCCTTGCTGCCGGCCGAGGCGAATGCGCTGCCCACGTCCCAGGTCAGGTCGGCAAAGCGCGTCACCGACAGCCGCGACGGCTGGCCCGGCTGCGATTCCAGCGTCTGGGACATGCCGCGGATCATCAGCAGCCGCGGCCCGGTGTCGGCGCGCACGACCAGCGCCTCCTCGGCGGTGTGGATGGTCTGGCGGGCGGGGTCGCGCGCGTCCTCGATGAACAGGTCGAGCAGGCGCCCGTCGGGCGCGATTTCGCGGATGAACAGCGTCACGCCGTCGCCGGGATACTGGAAGACGCCCGGGCGCAGAAAGCGCGCGGTGACGTTTTCCGCGATCTCGGCCTGCCGGTCGGCCAGCCGGGCCCGCGCCATGGGCACCATGCCGTGCACCAGCGCCGCGACCATCAGCCCGACCATCACGCCAAAGATCAGCACCGGCCGCGCCAGCCGCCATGGCGACAGCCCCGCGGCCTGCATCGCCACCAGTTCGGATTCCCCGGCCAGCCGGTTGGTGCCGTAGGCCGTGGCCGCGAACGCCGCGACCGGCAGCACCAGCGAGATCACCAGCGGCAGCGTCAGGGCGGTGAATTCCAGCACGACCAGCGCCGACTGGCCGTCCTGGATCAACTGCTCGAACAGCTGCACCGCGCGGTTGATCCAGTAGACGGACACCAGCACCAGCGCAAAGAACCCGAACAGCGTCAGGAACTGCGTCAGCATGTAACGGTCGATCCGGGCCATGGGCTACCTTTCGCGGCGTTCCCTGATTAGCCGCACCCGGCCGACCGCGAAAGCCCCGTGACGCCGGGCGGGTCTGCGGGCGCGCCCGGCCATCCTGCGCGCGGGTCATGGTCGCGCGGGGGCTGCACCCGGCGGGCGGCCGGCGCAGGTTGCGCCCACTGGCCTTGGCGGCAGCGGGCCGCTAGGGTCTGGCGCGCAGCGAGGAAAGGCTTGCCATGACCCACCCTGTCGAGATCCGTTTCGAACCCTCGGCCGACGCCGATCTGGCCGGCCGCACCGGCCGCCTTGCGCTGATCGTGGGGGCAGAAAACCGCCTGCCGCGCGGATTGCCGCGCGTCGCGCAGCAGGCGCTGGGGCGCGCGCTGGCGTCGAAATCCTGGGCCGCGATCAAGCCCGGCGCGGCGATGGAGGTGGCGTTCCCCGCGGGCCTGGCCGTGGACGCGGTGCAGCTGGTTCGCCTGCCCCTGCGCGCGACCGTGGCCGAGGCGCGCAAGGCCGGGGCCGCCATCGGCGCGCGCATGGGCAAGGGGGCGGTCACGGTCGTCGCGGGCAACCACAGGTCGGCCGCGGACATCGCCCTGGGCCTCGCGCTGCGCGGCTATGACTTCGGCGTCTACAAGTCCGCGGACAAGGACGGCGCGGGCGCCCCCGAGGCGGACGAGTCCCCGGCCATGCCGCCGCAGTCGGTGTCGGCCACCGGGGCCGCCGCGGACGCGGTGATCGCCGACGCCGCCGCCACCCCCGATGCGGCGCCCGACGAAACGCCCGGCGCGGACAGCATCGAGCCGCCGCAGCCCGACAAGGCCAGCGTCACCCTGCTCTGCGCCGACCCCGAGGCCGTGGCCCGCGCAGCCCGCGACGGCGCGGCGCGCGCCGAGGGGATCTTCTTCACCCGTGACCTGGTGAACGAACCGGCGAACGTCCTGACCACCGCCGATTTCGCCGACCGTCTGCTGGCAATGCGCGAACTGGGGCTGGAGGTCGAGGTGCTGGACGAGGACGAGCTGGCCCGCCTGGGCATGCGCGCCCTGCTGGCCGTGGGGCAGGGCTCGGAAAGCCCATCCAAGGTCGTGGTCATGCGCTGGCAGGGCGGCGGCGACGAGCCGCCGTTCGCGCTGGTGGGCAAGGGCGTCGTCTTCGACACCGGCGGGATTTCCATCAAGCCCGCCGCGGGCATGGAGGAGATGACGATGGACATGGGCGGCGCGGGCGTCGTCGCGGGCGTCATGCGGACGCTGGCGCTGCGCCGCGCACGCGCCAATGTCGTGGGGCTGGTCGGGCTGGTCGAGAACATGCCCGACGGCCGCGCGCAGCGTCCGGGCGACATCGTGCGGTCGATGAAGGGCGACACGATCGAGGTCATCAACACGGACGCCGAGGGGCGCATGGTTCTGGCGGACGTGCTGTGGTACGCCCAAGGTCGCTTCAACCCCGCGGCGGTGGTGAACCTGGCCACGCTGACCGGGGCGATCATCGTGGCGCTGGGCCACGACAAGGCGGGGCTGTTTGCCAACGACGACGCGCTGGCCGCGGACCTGCTGAAGGCCGCCGAGGCCGAGGGCGAGGGACTGTGGCGGATGCCGCTGGCGCCCGCCTATGACGATCTGATCAAGTCGCGGCTGGCGGACGTCAAGAACTCGGGCGGACGCGCGGCGGGGTCGATCACGGCCGCGCAGTTCCTGCAACGCTTTGTCCGCAAGGGCACGCCCTGGGCGCACCTGGACATCGCGGGCGTCACCCTGCCGCCGGGCGAGACGACGCTGGCGCCCAAGGGCGCGACCGGCTGGGGCGTGCTGACGCTGGACCGCCTGATCCGCAACCGGTTCGAACAGGGCTGATCGCCCTTGGGCGCGGCGATGTTCTATCACCTGACGCGCTCGCCGGCCGAGGCGCTGGTGCCGTCGCTGATCGGCAAGTCCCGCGCGGCCGGCTGGCGGGTCGAGCTGCGCGGCACCGACGCCGCCCGGATGGCGCGGCTGGACGAGCTGCTGTGGCAGGCCGAGGGGTTCCTGCCCCACGGCCTGGCCGGCGGCCCGCACGACGCCTGGCAGCCGGTGCTGCTGACGACCGGCGGCACGGGCATCGGGGCAGACTGCGTGATCACGCTGGACGGGGCCGCCGTCGATCCGGCGGAATGCGCCCCCGCCCAGCGGGTCTGCATCGTGTTCGACGGCAACGACCCCGCGGCGGTCGAGGCTGCCCGCGCGCAGTGGCGGGCCCTGTCGGCCGCAGGCGTCGGTGCAGAATACTGGTCCGAGGCGGACGGGACATGGGACCGCAAGGCCTGATCCGTCAGCGTTCCAGAACCAGCACGTCCCCCTCGAACCCCACGCGCGCAAAGCGGCGCAGGTAATCCATTCCCATCAGCGACCGGTGCAGGTCGCCGCGGATGACCACAGCGGGCACGCCGGTATCCTCGATCTCGCCGACGGCGATGCGGTCCAGTCGCACCGCGGCGGTCTCGACCACGCCGTTCGCGGTGCGCGCCTGCCCGGCAAAGGCCAGCGCGTCCAGGTCGATCCCGACCCGTTCGGCGTCACGCTCGCGCAGCGCCAGCAGGCTGGCGCCGGTGTCCACGACGAATCGCACCGGAACCCCGTTGACCTCGGCCACCAGGTGAAAATGCCCGTCCCGGCCCAGCGGCACGTCGATGCGCGTGGCGCTCACGACCTGTTGATGGGGAAGAACCTCGCGGCGCAGGTCGTCCCACAGGCCAGCGCCCGCGATCAGCGCGATGAAGATCAGCACCCAAGCCAGCACGCCCCGCAGGGTGCTGCCCGGGCTGCGGCGGAACTCGACGATCAGAAATCCGCCCAGCGCCAGCACCAGGACCACAAGATAGACCAGCCGCGCCCAGTCATGGCTCATTCGACCCGCTTCCCTGTTGCAGGCCCGGCCGGGACGCCCGGCGCGGGTCTTCGGTGATCCCGAAAGGCGGGCTTGCCCCCGTCCTCCGCCTGGTGGCAACGGATCTGCCGGACGGTGCGGTTCCCTGCTGCCAGCCTCGGCCCGGCCTTCCTGTGATCCTCCAATGCGCCGGTTGCGCCGACGTTCCATCGGCAGGCCGGCGCACCCTTGCCGCGAAGGGGGAACCCGCACCCGGTTCGCCCGCCGGCAGGGCGGCAGCGCGCCGCCGGCTGCGGCGTTCGGCGCCGCGTTTGGGTCTTTCGGACAGGGCTGTCAGGCCCTATATGCAGGGGGCGGCAACACGGCCGCAAGGGGCCGCCCGTCATGCGCGCCCCAGGGATACGGAGAGACAGATGCACGCACCTTCACCCATGGCGCTCCTGCTCATCGCCATCGTGGTTCTGGTCCTGTTCGGCCGGGGCAAGGTTTCGTCCCTGATGGGCGAGGTCGGCAAGGGGATCACCGCCTTCAAGCGCGGCGTCAAGGATGGCGCCGACGAGATCGAACGGGCCGCCGACACCCCGGCCGCTGACCGCGCGACCATCGCCGCCGTCCGCACCACCGAGGATCTGGACGCCGCCGCCGCACGCGCCCGCGCCGAGGCCGATCGCGTCCAGGCCGAGGCCGACCGCGCCCGCGCCCGCGCCGCCGAGGGGCTGCGCGACGTCACGCCCCGCGACGACGCCCGCCTGTAACGCCGGAACGGACGCGCAATGCTGGATGTCGGCTGGACCGAGCTGTTGCTGATCGGCGTCGTGGCGCTGATCGTGATCGGTCCAAAGGACCTGCCGATGATGTTCCACACGCTGGGCCGCATCATGGCCCGCGCGCGCGGAATGGCGCGCGAGTTCAGTTCGGCCATGGAAGACGCGGCCAAGGCGTCCGGCCTGGACGAGACCCGCAAGGAACTGCGCGACCTGCAGAAGTTGACCAGTCCCCGCGCGATGGGCCTCGATGCGCTGGGCCGCGCCGCCGACAAGTTCGAGAAATGGGACCCGTTGCAGCCGATGCGCGACCAGACCGGCGCCGTGCCCGACCCCGACGCCGCCCCGCCCGCGGGGGCCGCCGGGTCCACGCCCATGACGCCGCCGGCCGCCGCAATGCCCGTGGCGTCGCCCGCCGCGGCATCATCCGCTGCCGCATCGGCTGCGCCTTTTGTCCCGCCATCCCCCCCGCCTGCGACGCTGGCCCAGGCGTCCGCCGCCTCGGGCGCGCCCGTGCCGGCCGATGCGCCGGGCGCGCGCCGGCTGCACGCGGTGCGCCGCAGCGAGCGAGGCTGAGCGGTGGCCAAGACGACCGAAGACATCGACGACAGCTCGGCCCCGCTGATCGAGCATCTGGCCGAGCTGCGCAACCGCCTGATCTGGTCGGTGCTGGCCTTCGTGATCGCGGCGGTCCTGTGCTATTTCGTCTGGCAGCCGGTCTTCAACGTCCTGACGCATCCGATCTGTGGCGCCCTGGCCAAGCGCGGGCAGGAATGCGGCCTGATCATGCTGAAGGTGCAGGAAGGGTTCTTCCTGGCCATGCAGATCGCGATGTTCGGCGGCTTCATCCTGGCCTTCCCGGTGATCGCCTATCAGCTGTGGCGCTTTGTCGCGCCGGGGCTGTACCGGTCGGAACGACAGGCGTTCCTGCCGTTCCTGGTCGCATCCCCCGTGATGTTCATGCTGGGCGGCGCTTTCGCCTATTTCGTGATCCTGCCTTGGGCCTTCGACTTTTTCCTGGGCTTTCAAAGCGGCCCGCTGCAACTGCCCGACGACCCCAAGGCCCCGGTTGTGACCGAGCCGCAGATGGCGGGGATCGTGTTCCAGGGCTCGATCAGCGAATACCTGTCGCTGACGACCAAGTTCATCCTGGCCTTCGGCCTGTCGTTCCAGCTGCCCGTGGCGCTGACGCTGATGGGCAAGGCGGGGCTTGTGTCGGCGGCGGGGCTGTCGTCGATGCGGCGCTATGCGGTGGTCATCATCCTGGTGCTGGCCGCCATGGTGACGCCGCCCGACGTGATCAGCCAGGTCGTGCTGTTCATCGTGATCTACGGCCTCTACGAGGTCGCGATCCAGCTGGTCAAACGCATCGAGACCAAGCGCGAGGCCCAGTTGCGGGCCGAGGGCCTGTGGGTCGATGACGACTGACCTTGCGCCCGCCGGCACCACCGGCCACGCCCTGAACCGCATCGCCGACGCGCTGGACAGGCTGGCCCCGCCGCCCGCGCCCGCGCCCAGCTTTGCCGAGGCTGACGCCTATGCCTGGCATACCGCGCCCGACCGGCTGGAGCCGGTCCCCCGCGTCGCGCGCGTGCCGCTGGCGCAACTGCTGGGCATCGACCGGGCGCGCGACACGCTGCTGGCCAACACGCTGCAATTCGCGCGCGGGCACGCCGCCAACAACGCCCTGCTGTGGGGTGCGCGCGGGATGGGGAAATCCAGCCTGGTCAAGGCTGTCCACGCCGAGGCGGTGGCACGGGGCCTGCCGCTGGTGCTGGTGGAAATCGCCCGTGAGGATCTGGACTCGGTGGCGCGGCTGCTGGCCATGCTGGCGCAATCCGAGCGCCGCTTTGTCCTGTTCGCGGACGATCTGTCGTTTTCGCACGACGACACCCAGTACAAGTCGCTGAAGGCGGTGCTGGACGGCGGCCTGGCCGGGCGGCCGGACAACGTGGTGCTGTATGCCACGTCGAACCGCCGGCACCTGATGCCCCGCGACATGATCGACAACGAACGGGCCAGCGCCATCCATCCCGGCGAGGCGGTCGAGGAAAAGGTGTCGCTGTCGGACCGCTTCGGCCTGTGGCTGGGGTTCCACCCCTGCGCGCAGGACGAATACCTGGCGATGATCCGGGGCTATTGCGCGGCCCATGGGCTGGCGCCGGACCCCGAGATCCTGCGGGCCGAGGCGATCGAGTGGCAGGCAACGCGCGGCGCCCGGTCCGGCCGGGTCGCCTGGCAGTTCTTCACCGACCTTGCGGGTCGCCACGGCCTGTCTGTCTGAGCCGTCCGCTTGCGGCGCCGGGGGCCCGTAAACCCTTTCGCAAGCATTCGCTGCCAGTCTGCCGGGAACGGACGGGCGATTCGGGCGGACACCGATGCAGGCGGCAGGACAAGCGGCAGATGACGGCCGGGCCGGGGCTTCGGCCCTGTGGCGCGCGGTCCGACGGGCGCAGTCGGCAGCGCCCGCCGCGGCTCCGGCGGCCCCGCCGCGGTCTGCCGACCGCGCGATTGCCGCGGCGATCGGGCGGGCCGCCGATCGCGTGCACGGCTTGCCGCTGTTCTTCGACCGCATCGCCACGGGTCACGCGCTGGTCGCAGAACTGGCCGAGGTGATCCCCGACCGTGCGCTGATCCTGGTGGTGCAGGGTGCGGGCGACGCGCTGGGGGTCGTGGCGATCTGCCCCGGGCTGCTGACCTCGCTGATCGAGACGCAGGCGATGGGGCGGATCTCGGCGCGCGCGGCCCCCGACCGGCGGCCCACGCGCACCGATGCGGTGATCTGCGGCGATTTCACCGACGCCTGCCTGGCGGAGCTTGCGGACGAACTGGCCGGGCTGGCGGGGTTTCAGGACCTGGGCCGCTTTCGCGTGGCAAGCCATCTTGACGATCCCCGCCCGCTGGCACTGCTGCTGGACGACGTCCCGCTGCGCCGCATCGACGCGCATCTGCGCGCAGGACCGGCGGGCGAACGCGACGGCATGATATTTCTGGCGCTGCCCGTGCCCGCGGTCGTTCCCGCGCTGGCCGCCCCTGCCTGCGACGCGCCGCGCGGGGACCCCGGGGACGCGGCGACGACCCCGCCCTCTGGCGGCCTTGCCGAAACGGTGCGGACCGCGCCCCTGACGCTGCACGCGGTGCTGTGTCGCCGCCGGATGTCCCTGGGCGAGCTTCGCGCGCTGGCGCCCGGCGACCGCATCGCATTGCCGCAGGACGTGCTGGACATGGCGGCGCTGGAAACCACCGCCGGACAGCCGCTGCTGCGCGGACGCCTGGGCGAGCTTTCAGGCCGCCATGCCCTGCGCCTGTTCCCGGCAGGCGCGCGCCCGCACGGTGCGGCCGCGGCCCCCGACGACCACGACCCCCGCGCGGGCGGCCTGACCCCGCGTGCGCCGGCAGGACCCGCCAACGCGGCCGCGCGGCCCGCAGGCGCAACCGCCGCGACCCTGTCCGCGCAGGGGGCCTTTGCCGCCGAACCGCCGATGGAGGACCTGGCCCAGGGCGATCCGTTTCGCGACCTGTCCGCCCCCGCAGGGCGCGCCGACGGACCCGCACAGATCATCCCGGTCGCGCCCTAGGCCAAGGGGGTGCTCATGGCAGCCGTCGGAGCGGCGTGACCGATGCCCCGGGGCGCCACCCCCGTGGCGTTCCGGAAGGCTGCGGCCCAGACGCAGCGCACAGGCCGCCCGGACACGGTGCACGGACGGGCTGCGGGGGTCTGCCGCAAGGCGGAGCGCGGCCAACGGCGTTGATCCTGCGGCAGGCTGTGCATCGAAATGTTCGGGCCTACGCCTTCGGACCCGCGCGATTGTCGAACCGTTTGGAAGGGTATGTGATCTTGCAGAGGGGGCCGCGCGCGATGCCGCCTGCGGCGTTGGTCGCCGCGGCCTGACCCGGGCGGCAGGCCGGGCACCTCCGGGTCGCGTGGCAGCCTGATCCTGCGCCGCTTGCAGGCGGACGGCGTCGCGGACGGCCAAGGCCCCAAGGACGGGCGCCGTTCCGTCAACCCCGACGAGTCCCCGCGCCCATCAGGGTCGGGCCGGCTTTCGGGCCGACCCACGGGCCGTCCGTCTGTGCCTTGCGCCCGCCGGGGGGGATCAGACGGCCAGTGCGATCCGGCCGCCCGCCAGGCGCGTGATGCGGCCGTCGAGTTCCAGCGACAGGATCACCGGGGCAACGACCGCGGCGGCGACGCCCAGCGTGCGGATCAGCACGTTCTCGTCCGTGGGCGAGGGGCCGAGCAGTCCCAGCAGGCGCTGTTCCAGCGCCACCGGGCCGCCCGCATCCCGCGGGGCTGCGCGTGCAGGCGGGACGGCCGTCTTGCGATCGGCGTCGTGCGGGCGAACCGGGACGGCGGCGTGGGCCTCGGCGCCCTGGTCACCCGACCGAGCGGTGCCTGCCCCCGCCGCAAGGCGCGGCCGCGACGCCGGTCGCGCGCCCCGCGCGGCGCTGTGGACGACAGACGAGGCGACAGCGGCGCGGTCGGCCGCGGGCTCCAGCCCCAGGGCTGCCATGACGTCCTCGGCGTTGCGGACCAGCGTCGCGCCGTCCCGGATCAGCGCGTTGCAGCCCGACGCCCGGGCATCGATGGGATGGCCCGGAACCGCCAGAACCTCTCGCCCCTGGTCCAGCGCCAGCCTTGCGGTGATCAGGCTGCCCGAGCGGTGCGCGGCCTCGATCACCACGACGCCGCGGCACAGGCCGGACACGATCCGGTTGCGGGCCGGGAAATGGCGGGCCACGGGCGCGGTTCCGGGCGGCTGTTCGGTGATCAGGCATCCCCGGTCGGTGATCGCGCGGGCCAGCCCCGCGTTTTCGGCCGGATAGATCACGTCGATGCCGCCGGCCATCACGGCCACGGTGCCCTGTGCCTGCGACGCCTCGTGCGCGGCGGTGTCGATGCCGCGCGCAAGGCCCGCGACGACGGTCACGCCGGCGTCGGCCAAGGCCCCGGCCAAGCCGCGTGCCATCCGCAGCCCCAGCGCGGACGCGCTGCGTGCGCCGATCACCGCGACCAGCGGCCGGGTCATGCAGGACAGGTCGCCCGCGACCCACAGCACCGGCGGCGCATCGTCGATCCGCGCCAGGTCGGCCGGGTAATCGGGATCGTCCCAGCGCAGCAGCCGCGCGCCCGCGCGCTGCCCGGCGGCCAGTTCGGCCTGGGCTGCGCCGGGGGGGCAGGGGGCATAGTCGGCCAGTCCGGCCGCCGCCCCCAGCGCGGGCAGGGTCTGCAGCGCGGCCGAGGCCGTGCCGTGTTCCGCAATCAGCCGGTGAAAGGTCGCCGGCCCGACCCGCCGGGAACGGATGAGGCGAAGGACGGCAAGATCGTCTTCCCTCGTGGTGGGGGGGGAATGGAAAGAAAACAATCCGTCTTTCATCGCCCGGCCCTGTCTCATCCGCAGGGCCTGTGTGCACCGGCAATGGTTAAGAAGACGTTAGCGCAGGTCCCGAAAGCGCAGGGCCGCCCCGGTCAGGCGGCCGAGCCGCCCACCGTCAGGCCGCCGATCAGCAGCGTGGGCTGGCCCACGCCCACGGGCACCCACTGTCCCTGCTTGCCGCAGTTGCCGATGCCGGGGTCAAGGTGCAGGTCGTTGCCGATCGCGCCGATCCGCTGCAGCGCCGTCGCCCCGTCGCCGATCAGCGTCGCACCGCGAATCGGCTCCTCGGCCTGGCCGTTGCGGACGCGGTAAGCCTCGGTGCAGGAAAACACGAACTTGCCGTTCGTGATGTCCACCTGACCGCCGCCGAAGCCGACCGCGTGGATGCCGTCGCGCAGGCCCGACAGGATCGCCTGCGGATCGTCGGCGCCCGGCTCCATCAGCGTGTTGGTCATCCGCGGCATCGGCGCATGGGCAAAGCTTTCGCGGCGGCCGTTTCCGGTGGGGGCCACCCCCATCAGGCGCGCGTTCTGGCGGTCCTGCATGTAGCCGACCAGAATCCCGTCCTGGATCAGCACGTTGCGCGCAGGGGGCGTGCCCTCGTCATCGACGTTCAGCGAGCCGCGGCGATCGGGCAGGGTGCCGTCGTCCACCACGGTGACGCCCGGCGCGGCGATCCGCTGACCCATCAGCCCGGAAAAGGCCGAGGCCTTCTTGCGGTTGAAATCCCCCTCCAGCCCGTGGCCCACGGCCTCGTGCAGCAGGATGCCGGGCCAGCCGGGGCCCAGGACGACGTCCATCACCCCGGCCGGCGCGGGAACGGATCGCAGGTTCACCAGCGCGATGCGCAGCGCCTCGGCGACAAGGGCCTGCCAGTGGCCGGGGTCTATCAGCGCCGACAGCCCGAAGCGCCCGCCGCCGCCGGCCGTGCCCGTTTCACGCCGCGCGTTCGATTCCACGATGACCGAGACGTTCAGCCGCGCCATCGGACGGACGTCGGCGAAGACGTCGCCCTCGGGGCGCAGGATCACGACCTCCTGCAGGGACGAGGCGAGCGAGGCGCTTACCTGCACGACCCGCGGGTCCAGGGCGCGGGCATGGGCGTCGATCTCGCGCAGCGTGGCGATTCGGCGGGCCATGTCGATCCCCTCGACCGGATCGCCGTCGCCGTAAAGCTGCGGGCCGGGGCCGGCGGGCGGGGGGGCCATCACGCCGCCGCCGCAGCCCACCGCCAGCCGCGCCATCGCGGCCGCGTCGTCCAGCGCGTCCGCCGTGATCCGGGTGGAATGGGCGTATCCCGTGGCCGCGCCGCGCACGGCACGCAGGCCGAAGCCCTGCGCCGCGTCATAGCTGGCGTTGCGCAGCCGGCCGTCGTCGAAGGCCAGCACCTCGCTGCGGGCGCGTTCCAGGAACAGTTCGCCGTCGTCGGCGCCGGCCGTGGCGTCGCGCAGCACGGACAAGGCCCGGTCGGGGTCGATCAGGCGAGAAAACGGGTCGAATGGATCATGCATGCTGGGTCCCGGCCCTACGGCTTTTTTCCGGTCAAGTCGATAGCAGGCTTGTCCGGCTGGGCGAGATGTGGTTCTGGATCAGGGACCGAAAGGGGGGGCGGGAGGACCGCCTGTGGCCGCGTGCGAGTCGCACCCCCAGGCGATGACAGGATACGGGAAGGCGACGAATGGCAAACTGGGCAACGCGCGCTGCGGCAGGGCTGATCGGGACAATGGCGGCCGCCCCGGTCATGGCACAAGACATTCTGGGCGATCTGCCGGTCATCGGCCGCCCCGTGAACGGCGAGACGGGCTTTCAGCCGGCGGCCAGCCCTCTGGCGGTGGAACAGCAGTGGCTGGACAATTTCGTCCTGTACATCATCACCGCCGTGACGATCTTCGTGTGCCTGCTGCTGCTGTGGTGCATCGCGCGGTTCAACCGCCGCAGCAACCCGGTGCCCGCGCGCTTTACCCACAACACCCCGGTCGAGGTCCTGTGGACCGTCGTGCCGGTGATGATCCTGCTGGTCATCGGGGTGTTTTCGCTGCCCGCGCTGTTCCGGTCGCAGGAGATGCCCGAGAACCCCGACCTGGTCATCAAGGCCATCGGCCATCAGTGGTACTGGTCCTATGAATACCCCAACGACGGCATCGCCTTCGACGCGCTGATGCTGGCGAAGGAGGAGCTGGCGGACGCCGGCTACGAGGAGCAGGACTATCTGCTGGCGACAGACAACGCCGTCGTCGTGCCGGTGGGTGCGACGGTGCTGCTGCAGGTGACGGCGACGGACGTGATCCATTCCTGGGCGATGCCCGCGTTCGCGGTCAAGCAGGACGGCGTTCCGGGGCGGATCGCCCAGCTGTGGTTCCAGGCCACGCAGGAGGGCGTGTACTTCGGCCAGTGCAGCGAACTGTGCGGGATCAACCACGCCTACATGCCGATCACCGTCAAGGCCGTCAGCCAGGAGAAGTATGACGCCTGGCTGGCCGAGGCCAAGACGACCCTGGCCGCCGACGCGGGCGACGTCCTGCCCAAGCCGTCGGTGCGGCTGGCACTGGCCGACTGACCGGCGTGACGGACATCCGCTCATACGAACACGGCTCGGCCGCACAGTCCTGTGCCGCCGAGCCGCAGTTCGGCGACTATGTCTCGCTGCTCAAGCCCCGGGTCATGTCGCTGGTGGTGTTCACCGCCTTCGTGGGGCTGTTCGTGGCCCCGGTGCCGGTGGACCCCTTCGTCGGGTTCTGCGCGATCCTGTTCATCGCCCTGGGGGGCGGCGCGTCCGGCGCACTGAACATGTGGTACGACGCCGACATCGACGCGGTCATGCACCGCACCCGGCGCCGCCCGATCCCTGCCGGCCGCGTGGCCCCCGACGAGGCGCTGGGCGTCGGCCTGTTCCTGTCCGGGCTGGCCGTGGTCATGCTGGGGCTGGCCGCCAACTGGTTCGCCGCGGCGTTCCTGGCCTTCACCATCTTCTTCTACGCGGTCGTCTACACGATCTGGCTGAAACGCTGGACGCCGCAGAACATCGTGATCGGCGGGGCGGCGGGCGCCTTTCCCCCCATGGTCGGATGGGCCTGCGCCACCGGCGGCATCGGCATCGAATCGATGCTGATGTTCGCGCTGATCTTCTTCTGGACGCCGCCGCATTTCTGGGCGCTGGCCCTGTTCATGAAGGAAGACTACCACAGCGCGGGCGTGCCCATGCTGACGGTGACCCATGGCCGGGCGGTGACGCGGCGCCATATCTTCGCCTATACCCTGGTTCTGGCGCCCTTCGCGCTGTGGCTGGGGCTGACCTCGATCGGGGGGCCGCTGTATCTGGCGGTGGCGCTGGTGCTGAACGCGCTGTTCATCGCGGGCGGGTGGCGTATCCTGCGCCGGGACGAAACGGCGGCGCAGGCGGATGGCTACCGCGTGGAAAAGGCGTTCTTCCGCCTGTCGCTGATCTATCTGGCGGCGCATTTCGCCGCGCTGGCGATCCAGCATGTGATGGGGGGCCTGTGATGGGCATCGCGCATGAACACGACCTGCACCGTCGCCGGGGCAGCCGCAACGTCGGCCTGGCACTGGTCCTGGTGGCCTTCGTGGCGCTGGTCTTCGGCCTGTCGGTCGCCAAGATCCGCAACGGCGACCTGATGCAGGCGTTCGACCACCAGCCCCGCGTCTCGGTCCTGCCGGCCGACCCTGCTGCGCCTGCGCGCCAGCCTGCGTCGGTCCCGGTCATCTCGCCCGGTGTTCCGGCCCCACGGGTGACGCCATGACCGCCCCGGCAGCGCACAACGCGCGGCTGGTGCGCCGGCTGGTCGGCGTCGTCGTGCTGATGGGGGCGCTGGCCTGGGCGGCGGTGCCGTTCTATTCGTGGTTCTGCCGCGTCACCGGCTTTGCGGGCACGCCGCAGGTCGCCACTGCGTCACCGGACGCGGGGGACGTGCTGGACGAAACCGTCCGCATCCGCTTTGACGCCAACGTGATGCCGAACCTCGGCTGGACGTTCCGTCCCGTGCAGCGCGAGATGACGCTGCGCATCGGGGAAACCGGCCTCGCCTTTTACGAGGCGATCAACACCACCGGCGAGACGCTGACCGGCACCGCCAGCTACAACGTGTCGCCGGACGCGGCCGGCTATTTCTTCGACAAGATCGAGTGCTTCTGCTTCACCGAGCAGACCCTGGCGCCGGGCGAGCGGGTCGAGATGCCGCTGACCTTCTTCGTGGACCCCGCGATCGTGGCCGACCGCGACGCCGGCCGCATCCGCGACATCACGATCAGCTATACCTTCTTCCGGTCCGAGCCGACGAAATCGGCCGAGGCCAAGCTCGACGGGGCCGCGCCCCCTGCCGTAAACTGACACGACGACCCCGAGGAGACTGCCGACATGGCCCATGCCAAGAACCATGACTATCACATCTTGCAGCCCTCGCTGTGGCCGTTCATCTGCGCGATCAGCGTCTTTGCCATGCTGACGGGCGCCGTCCTGTGGATGAAGGCGGGGACGCCCTGGCTGTTCCTGATCGGCCTTGCGGGCGTGCTGTATGTCATGTGGGGCTGGTGGGCCGACGTGGTGCACGAGGGGCAGACGGGCGATCACACCCCGGTCGTCCAAATCGGCCTGCGCTATGGCGTGATCCTGTTCATCATGTCCGAGGTGATGTTCTTCGCCGCGTGGTTCTGGGCGTTCTTCAAGAATGCGCTGTACCCGATGGGCGAGATGTCCCCGATCAAGGACGGCGTCTGGCCGCCCGAGGGGATCGAGACGTTCGATCCCTGGCACCTGCCGCTGATCAACACCCTGATCCTGCTGCTGTCGGGCGTCGCCGTGACCTGGGCGCACCATGCGCTGGTCCACGAGAACGACCGCAAGACCGTGATCCGGGGCCTGATCGTGGCGGTGATCCTGGGGGTCTGCTTCACCATCCTGCAGGCCTATGAATACAGCCACGCCGCGTTCGGGCTGTCGGACACCGTGTACGGCGGCGTCTTCTACATGGCGACGGGGTTCCACGGGTTCCACGTCATCATCGGGACCATCTTCCTGCTGGTCTGCCTGGTGCGGTTCATGCGCGGGCAGATGACGCAGACCCAGCATGTCGGGTTCGAGGCGGCCGCCTGGTACTGGCACTTCGTGGACGTGGTGTGGCTGTTCCTGTTCGCCGCCATCTACATCTGGGGCCGCTGACCGGCCCTGGTCCGGTGCGGGCGCGCGGGGCGATGCCTGCGCGCCTTTTTGCGTGGCGGGGGCTTTCGCCGATCCATGGGGCAGGGGGCTAGGATGCGCCGCTATCTGGGGCCGCTGCTGTTCGGGATCGTCGGCTGCGCCATCCTGGTCGCCCTGGGCGTCTGGCAGTTGCAACGCGCCGAGTGGAAGGCGGGGCTGCTGGCCGACATCCAGCGCGGCATCGACGCCCCGCCCGGCCCGCTGCCCGCCGCCGTCGATCCGTCCCTGAAGTACCATCCCGTCACGGTGTCCGGCACGACCACGGGGGACGAGCTGCTGGTGCTGGGCGGAACCCGCGAATCCGGGGGCGGCTATCGCATCCTGTCCGGCTTTGTCACCGACGAGGGCCGCCGGATCATGCTCGATCGCGGCTTCGTGCCCGAGGATGCGCGCCACGCCCCCCGCCCGCCCACCGCGCTGCGGGTCGAGGGGAACCTGCACTGGCCGGACGAGACGGGCAGCGCGACCCCCGCGCCCAACCGGGCCGAGAACATCTGGTTTGCCCGCGACGTGCCCGCCATGGCCGCGGCGCTGGGCGCCGAGCCGGTGCTGGTCGTGGCCAGCCGCGTCACGGGCGACGCCCAGGGCGTGTCGCCGATCCCGGTTGGGATCGAGGGTATCCCCAACAACCATCTGGGCTATGCGGTCCAGTGGTTCGGCCTAGCCGTGGTCTGGGCAGGGATGACAGCGGCGCTGATCTGGCGTATCAGGCAACGCCGGTTCTAGGATCATTCGATGCGTTACATTTCGACCCGCGGGGCCGCCCCCGTCCTGCCCTTTGCCGAAACGATGCTGACGGGCCTTGCGCGCGACGGCGGGCTGTATGTGCCCGAGACGGTCCCGACGCTGTCGCCCGACCAGATCGCCGCGTTCGAGGGGATCAGCTACGAGGATGCGGCGTTCCGGGTGATGCAGCCCTTCGTCGCGGAAAGCTTTTCCGAAACCGAGCTGCGCGAGGCGATCCGCCGCGCCTATCAGGGGTTCGGCCATGCCGCCCGCGCGCCGCTGGTGCAGCTGGCCCCGGGGCATTTCCTGCTGGAGCTGTTCCACGGCCCGACGCTGGCCTTCAAGGACTTTGCCATGCAGCTGATCGGCCAGCTGTTCCAGATCGCGCTGGCGCGCGAGGGGCGGCGCGTCACCATCGTCGGCGCGACGAGCGGAGACACCGGATCGGCGGCGATCGAGGCGTTCCGGGGCCTGCCGAATGTGGACGTCTTCATCCTGTATCCGCACGGCCGGGTCAGCGAGGTGCAGCGGCGGCAGATGACGACGCCCGACGACGCCAACGTCCACGCGCTGGCCATTTCCGGCACCTTCGACGACGCGCAGGCACGCGTTAAGGACCTGTTCAACGACCACGCGTTCCGCGACGGCGTGGGCCTGGCGGGCGTGAACTCGATCAACTGGGCGCGCGTGCTGGCGCAGGTGGTCTATTACGTCACGGCTGCCGTCAGCCTGGGCGCGCCGCGGCGCGCCGTCAGCTTCACCGTGCCCACCGGCAACTTCGGCGACATCTTCGCGGGCTCGATCGCCCGCCAGATGGGCCTGCCGGTCGAGCGGCTGGTGATCGCCACGAACCAGAACGACATCCTGGACCGGGCGTTGCGGACCGGCACCTACACCGTCGGCCGGGTCGAGCCGTCGGTCTCGCCCAGCATGGACATCCAGGTCAGCTCGAACTTTGAACGCGCGCTGTTCCAGGCCTATGACGGCGACGGGCGTGCCGTGGCCCAGTTGATGGAGGCGCTGAAGTCGGGCGCCTTCACCATCAGCCAGGGGGCGCTGGACCGCCTGCGCGAGCAGTTCCTGTCGGGCCGCGTGTCCGAGGCCGAGACGCTGGCCGCCATCGCCCGCGTCCGCGCCCAGACCGGTCAGGTCGTCTGCCCCCACACCGCGGTGGGGATCGAGGTGGCCGACCGCACCCGCGTCGCCGGCACGCCGATGATCACGCTGGCGACGGCGCACCCGGCCAAGTTCCCCGACGCGGTCCACCAGGCCATTGGCATCCGCCCCGCGCTGCCCCCCCACATGGCGCGGCTGACTGAGTTGCCCGAGCGCGTGACGCGGGTTGAAAACGACGCCGAGGCGCTTAAGTCACTGATCTTTGAACGGAGAGCGGCTTGAGCGACGTCCAGATCACCACCCTTGCGAACGGCCTACGGGTCGCCACCCGGCTGATGCCCGGCCTGCATTCCGCGTCTGTCGGCGTCTGGGTCGAGGCCGGCGGGCGCGACGAGCGCGTCGAGCAGAACGGCATCGCCCATTTCCTGGAGCACATGGCGTTCAAGGGGACGGCGCGGCGCAGCGCATTGCAGATCGCCGAGGCGATCGAGGACGTGGGCGGCTACATCAACGCCTATACCTCGCGCGACGTGACGGCCTATTACGCGCGCGTGCTGGCGGGTGACGTGGGGCTGGCACTGGACGTGATCGGCGACATCGTGCTGAATCCGTCCTTCGACGGGCGCGAGATCGAGGTCGAACGCGGCGTCATCCTGCAAGAGATCGGGCAGGCGATGGACACGCCCGACGACGTGATCTTCGACTGGCTGCAAGAGGCCGCCTATCCCGATCAGGCGATGGGCCGCACCATCCTGGGCCCCGTGGAACGGGTGTCGGGGTTTTCCCGCGACGACCTGTCGGGCTTTGTCGCCGAGCATTACGGCCCCGGCCAGATGATCGTCGCAGCCGCCGGCGCGGTCGATCATGACGCGCTGGTGCGGCAGGCGGACACCATCTTCGGCCATCTGTCGCCGGTCATCGGCGCGCAGCGTGAGCCGGCCCGCTGGCAGGGCACCGAGCAGCGGCGGGTCAAGCGGCTGGAGCAGGCGCATTTCGCGCTGGCCTTCGAGGGGCCGGGCTATCTGGCGCCGGATTTCTATGCCGCGCAGATCTGGACGGCGGCGCTGGGCGGCGGCATGTCGTCGCGCCTGTTCCAGAAGATCCGCGAGGACCGGGGCCTGTGCTATTCGATCTTTGCCCAGTCGGGCTTTCATGACGACACGGGCATGGTCACGATCTATGCCGGCACCTCGGGCGACCAGCTGGCCGACCTGGCGCACCTGACCATCGACGAGATCCGGCGGTCCGCCGACGACCTGACCGAGGCCGAGGTGGCGCGGGCGCGCGCGCAGCTCAAGGCCGGGTTGCTGATGGGGCTGGAAAGCCCGTCCAACCAGGCCGAGCGCATCGCCCGCACGCTGGCGATCTGGGGGCGCGTGCCGGACGTGACCGAGGTGGCGGGCCGCATCGACGCCGTGACCGCGGCCGAGGTGCGCGACCATGCGGCCCGTCTGATCGGGCGCGCGCAGCCGGCGCTGGCGCTCTACGGGCCGGTCAGAAAGGCCCCCACGCGCGAGGCACTGGCCCAGAGGCTGGCCGCCTGATGTTTGCCCGGCGCCGTTCGCCCCGGTTGGAAACCGAGCGAATGGTGCTGCGCCTGCCCACGCACGGCGATTTTTCGGCCTGGACCACGCTGCGCGCGGACAGCCGCGCCTTCCTGACCCCGTGGGAGCCGGTCTGGCACGCCGACCACCTGTCGCGGCGCGCGTTCACCAACCGCGTCTACTGGGCGGGCCGCGCCAGCCGGGGCGGCACCGCCCTGCCGCTGTTCATGGTGCGGCGCGACGGCGTCCTGCTGGGGGCGATCACGCTGGACAACATCCGCCGCGGCCCGGCCCAGA
This sequence comes from Paracoccus endophyticus, assembly GCF_003286075.1. Lineage (GTDB taxonomy): Bacteria > Pseudomonadota > Alphaproteobacteria > Rhodobacterales > Rhodobacteraceae > Paracoccus > Paracoccus endophyticus. The sequence continues at coordinate 77,302 of NZ_QLUV01000004.1, forward strand.
TGGGCACGCTGGGCTACTGGATCGGGGCGCCTTTTGCCCGGCAGGGATTCATGGGCGAGGCGATCGGCGCGGTCGTGGCCCATGCCTTCGGCCCGCTTGACCTGAGCCGGATCGAGGCGGCCTGCCTGCCCGAGAACGCCGCCAGCCGCGGCGTCCTGGAAAAGGCGGGCTTCAAGTACGAGGGGGTCGCGCAAAGCTTTCTGCAGATCAACGGGCGGTGGCGCAACCATGTGCTGTATGCCAGCCTGCGCGGCGACCGGCGCGGCCGGACCGATGCGCGCTAGGCCGCGCCGGGGGCTTCGCGCCCCCGGAACCCCCGCGGGATATTTTTGCAAGAAAGAAGGGGCACGATGCTGAACCCCGCCGACGACCGGCTGGCCGCGGCCTTGCCTGCGGGCGTGCTGCGCCCGGTCGAGGACCGCTATCTGGACGAGCCGCGCGGCCGCCATCGCGGTCAGGGCGGCCTTGTCGCCGCGCCGCGCAGCGTGGACGAGGTGGCGGCCATCGTGCGCGCCTGCGCGGCGGCCCGTGTCGCCATCGTGCCGCGTGGCGGCGGGACCGGGCTGGTCGCCGGATCGGTGATGCCGGACGGGCCTGCGCCGCTGATCCTGTCGCTGGAACGCATGGCCGCCATCCGCGCCGTCTGGCCGGACGAGGATGTGCTGGTGGCCGAGGCGGGCGCGACCCTGGCGGCGGTGCAGGACGCCGCCCGTGCGGCCGGGCGGATGTTCCCGCTGGCGCTGGCCAGCCAGGGCACCGCGCAGATCGGCGGCGTGCTGGCGGTGAACGCCGGCGGCACGGCGGTGCTGCGCTGGGGCAACGCCCGCGCCCTGTGCCTGGGGGTCGAGGCGGTCATGCCCGACGGCTCGGTGATCTACGACCTGAAGCGGCTGCGCAAGGACAACACCGGCTACGCCATCCGCGACCTGCTGATCGGGGCCGAGGGCACGCTGGGCATCATCACCGCGGCCAGCCTGCGGATGGCCCCGCCGCCCGCGGGCGTGGCGACCGCGATGCTGGCGGTGCCCGGCCCCGCCGCGGCGCTGTCGCTGCTGGGGCTGGCGCAGGCCCGCTTTGCAGGCTGCGTCACCGCGTTCGAGCTGATCGCGGGGCAGGGCCTGGCGTTCCTGGCCGAGGTGCTGCCCCACATCCGCCAGCCGTTGCCGGGGGCGGCGTGGTCCGTCCTGCTGGAACTGTCCCTGCCGCAGGGGCTGCCCCCCGACGAGGCGCTGGCGGGCCTGCTGGAGCAGGCGGTGGCCGCCGGGCTGGTCAGTGACGGGGCGCTGGCCCAGTCCGGCGCGCAGGCGGCGGCGTTCTGGTCGCTGCGCGAGCATCTGCCGGAGGCGAACCGCCGCATCGGCGCGATCTCGTCCCACGACGTCAGCCTGCCGCTGTCCGAGATCCCGCGCTTCATCGACGACGCGGGGGCGATGCTGGCGCAGATGGGGGACATGCGGGTGAACTGCTTTGGCCATCTGGGCGACGGCAACCTGCATTACAACGTCTTTCCCGCCGCCGGCCGCCCGCGCGAGGCCTATGACGCCCTGCGGCCGCAGGTGCAGCACGCCGTCCACCAGATGGTCGTGGACCGGGGCGGCTCGTTCGCCGCAGAACACGGGGTCGGCCGGCTGAAGGCGGCCGATCTGGGGCGCTGGGGCGATCCCGCGCGGCTGGCGGCGATGCGGGCGATCAAGGGGGCGCTGGACCCGCTGGGGATCATGAACCCGGGCGCGGTTCTGGGCTGAGTTGATTAGCGCCGTCGCCCGGCTTACATTGGCCGGTGAAGGACGACCTTCCCCGTCAAGGGCGGCATTCGGGACGGCCCGCAAACGAGCCTGTCCCATGCGCACGACCCTTGACCGCATCCGCCATGCCATCCTGTTCGAGCTGGTCGGCCTTGTGCTGCTGATCGGCGGGGGCGCGATCCTGACCGGCTTCGATGTCCATGCGCTGGGGGTGATCGGGGTCGTGTCGTCGCTGGTGGCGACGGCGTGGAACTATGTCTACAACCTGGCCTTCGACCGCGCGATGCTGCGGCTGCGGGGCAGCGTCATCAAGACCCACCCGATTCGCGCCCTGCACGCCCTGCTGTTCGAGGGCGGGCTGCTGGTCCTGCTGCTGCCCTTCGTCGCGTGGATGCTGGGCGTCTCGCTGTGGCAGGCCCTGCTGTTCGACCTGTCCATCGCGGCCTTCTACATCGTTTACGGCTACGCCTATAACTGGGCCTATGACCGGGTCTTTCCGGTGCCCGAGGCGCGCCGCCCCTACACGCCCTCGAACTCGCAAAGGGCGTGAACCTCGACGCCCAGCGCCTCGATCAGGGGGCGCCCGCCGAGGTCGGGCAGGTCGATGACAAAGGCCGCGCCCACGACCTCGGCGCCCAGGCGCCGGCAGAGGCCGATCGCCGCGCTGGCGGTGCCGCCGGTCGCCAGCAGGTCGTCCACGATCAGCACCCGCTCGCCCGGTCGGATGGCGTCGTCGTGGATCTCCATCACCGCCTCGCCGTATTCCAGCGCATAGGCTTGGCTGATGACGGTGCCGGGCAGCTTGCCCTTCTTGCGGATGGGCACGAATCCGGTGGACAGCTGGTGCGCCACCGCGCCCCCCAGGATGAAGCCGCGCGCCTCAAGGCCCACGACCTTGTCGATGTCCACGCCCGCATAGGGCGACAGCAGCTGATCCACCGCCATGCGGAACCCGCGCGCGTCGGCAAACAGCGTCGTCACGTCGCGGAACACGATCCCCTCGTGCGGGAAATCGACGATGCTGCGGATATAGTCCCGGACGGTCTTGTGCGGCCGCGTCATGGGCGGATCATCTCGAACGTGTCGGTCACGATGCAATAGTCGCGATAACCCATCCGTGCCAGCCAGCCGCCCTGCGACAGGTCGAACCGTCCGTCCCGCACGCAGTCGTCGCGCAGGTGGATGCCGGTGACGACGCCCAGGACGATGTGGTTGGCTTCGCCCGCCTGGCGGATGATGCGGGTCATGCGGCATTCCAGCGAGGCGGCGGCCTCGGCCACGCGCAGGCAGTCGATCGTCTCGCAGGGCACGGCAGTCACGCCGGCGGCCTCGAACTCGGACGTGCCGGCGGGCAGGGCGGCCGAGCTGGCGTTCACCGCGTCCTTCAGCGGGCCGTCCGCGATGTTGACGCAGAAGACCCGGCTTTCCGCGATCTGCGCCACGCTGTCCTTGGTGCCGGGACGGTCCGGCTTGACCCCGGTCGAGGCGAACATCACCTGCGGGGGCACATACGCCGTGGCGTTGAAGAAGGAATAGGGGGCCAGGTTGTCCCCCAGCCGCCCGCGGGTCGAGATCCAGCCGATCGGGCGGGGCGCGACGATGGCGTTCCAGGGATTGTGGGGCAGGCCGTGGCCGTTTTCGGGACGATAGAACATGGGGCCTCCGGCGGGTTCGCGGCATCCTGCCCGTGCGGGCGCCGCGCTGCAACCAGTCCGCCGCCGCAGGGCCCGGCAGGGGGGCACCAATCGGCGGGTCACGCGGTTTTGCCGTTCAATCCCCCCCGGCGCGATGCTAACCCGCGCCTGACTGCCCCCCCCCCGCTTGGCTGCGTTGCGAGGCCCGATGTACCAGCTTTGCCCCGAAACCGACGCCGACACGGCCGAGGTCGAGACCCTGCTGGACACGTGTTTCGGGCAGGGGCGCACGGCGCTGTCGTCCTATCGGCTGCGCGACGGGGTGCCGCCGGTGCCGGAACTGTGCCTGACCCTGCGCGGCGACGGCAACGCGATGGTCGCGGCGATCCGGTTCTGGCCGGTGCGCGTGGGCGACCGTTCGGCCCTGCTGCTGGGGCCTGTGGCGGTTCACCCGACCGCCCAGGGCGAGGGGCTGGGCGGGCTGCTGATGCGCGAAAGCCTGTCGCGCGCCGCGGCGATGGGCTGGTCGCGGGTCATGCTGGTGGGCGACGCGCCCTATTACGGCCGCTTCGGCTTTGCTCGGCTGGACGGGGTCGAGATGCCGCCGCCCACCAACCCCGACCGCGTGCTGGGTCTGGAACTTCGTCCCGGCGCGTGGGTTGGTCTGCGGGGCGCGGTGACGCGCGAGACCCGGCCCGAAGTGCTGGCCGGACTGGCCGAGATCGAGGACAGCCCCGACCTGCGCTCGGCCTGCACCGAGGTCGGCGTGACAAAGGACGATGCCCATGCCTGCACCGCGGATCACGCCCCGCCAAGCCATTCTGCCGCCCATCGATGACCCCGGCGTCCATGTCCAGATCGACAAGCTGGCGCGCCGCTATGTCGCGGCCGGGGGCCTTGGGATGGACGTGCTGGCCAGCATCGGCGGCAGTGCGCAGGGACTGATCGCGCGGCTGCCCGGCTTTGTCCGCAGCCGGCTGGACGACATCACGCTGGCCGGGCTGAACCGCGCCTTCGGGGCCGCCACCCGGTCGCGGCGGCTGGTGCGCGACCGCGGCGACTGGTTCAACCGGCTGGCGTCCACGGTGTCGGGGGCCGCGGGGGGCGTGGCGGGCCTGCCCGGCGCAGTGATCGAGCTGCCGCTGATGATCACCATGCTGCTGCGCGCCATCCTGGACATCGCGGCCGAACACGGGCTGGACCCCGAAAGCGAGGAGGTCAGGGCCGAGGCGCTGCGCGTCTTTGCCGCCGCGGGTCCGATGGCCGAGGATGACGGCACCGACCTGGGCCTGCTGGCCGCCAAGCTGTCGATCACCGGCCAGACCGTGCAGGGGCTGATCGCCCGCATCGCGCCGCGCCTGTCGGCGGTGCTGGGGCAAAAGCTGGCCGCGCAGGCGACGCCGCTGTTCGGGGCGGTGGCGGGGGCGTCGATCAACTATACCTTTGCCCGGTACTATCAGGAAATCGCCCGCGTGCATTTCGGGCTGCTGCGGCTGGCCAACGAGACGGGCCTGACGCGCGAGGCGCTGACCGAGGCGCTGACCGACCGGATCGAGCAGTTGCAGGACGAGCGGGCCGTCCGGCGCGCGCGGCGGGCCTAGGACCGCGCCGCGCCTGACGGGCGCATCCTGTCACGCGCGCCTGCCCCACGCGCCCGCCCCACGCGCGCGCCCCACCCACGCGCCCGGTCGTCCGGCTGCGGGCCTAGTCCTCGGTCATGGCCTCCAGCGCCAGGGGGGCGGTTTCGACCGTCAGGTCCTCGGTGCCCAGGCCGCGCTGCGGCCGCGCCAGGCGCGCGCGCGTCACCCACAGCAGCCGGTCCTGCGCGCGGGTGATGGCCACATAGGCCAGGCGCTTCCACAGCGGCAGTCCGGCCTCGACCCGGTTCGCCCAGGCGGCGGCCGAGATGTCGGGCGCAAAGACCTGCACGTCGGGCCACTGCGACCCCTGCGCCTTGTGGATCGTGACCGCCGCGCCGTGCAGGAAGGCCGCGCCCATGCGCGCGGCATAGGGGATGAACGGCTCGTCCACCTCGGGCGTCTCGATCTTGATGATGCTGGCGGCCGACAGCCGCGGCTCGTCGGCGCCGATCACGTGCAGGCGCGAAAAGCCGGGTTTCTTCCCCGGCCCCAGATAGATGACCTGCGCGCCCTTGATCAGGCCCCGCGCCTCCAGGTCGATGCGCTTCTTGCGATGCTTCAGCGGCAGTTCGATCCCGTCGCAGATCAGCGGCTCGCCGGGCAGCAGCGCATCGCCCGGCGCGCCATGTGCGGCGCGGAACGCCGTGATCAGGCGCACCCGCGTGGCGTTGCGCCAGACCAGCACGGGCGAGCGCGCCATCAGGTCGCTTTCCACCCGTTCCGCCCAGACCACGCGCGGGTCGCGCGCGGCTGCGTCGCGCACCAGCCGCTCGAACGCCGCGAAATCGACGTCCGGGTCGCCCAGCGCGTGGGCCAGGTCCAGGATCGGGCTGTCGTCGGCCTGCCGATGGACGCGGTGCAGCGTCAGTTTCTGCGGGGCGGCCAGCCGGTCGAACACCATTTCCCCCGACTGGCCCACGGGGGCGAGCTGCGCGGGATCGCCAAACAGGATCAGCACCGGGAAGATCTCGCGCAGGTCGTCGAACTGGCGTTCGTCCAGCATCGAGGATTCGTCGATCAGCCCGATGTCCAGCGGATCGTCGCGCCGTTTCCAGCCCTGAATGAAATCCGACCCCCGCAGCCCCGCCGCGGCCAGCGCGCCCGGGATCGAGCCGTGCTGGTCGTAAAACAGCTTGGCCCGGTCCATGGCGTCGTCCGCCATCCCCTCGATCACCGGGCGGGTGCCGGTGCCGGCCAGCCAGTCGGCCAGCTTTTCATACTCGGGGTCATAGACCGGCGTGTACAGGATGCGGTGGATGGTGGTCGCGGGAACGCCCCGCATCCGCAGAACGAAGGCCGCCTTGTTCGTCGGCGCAAGCACCGCCAGCGTGCGCGTGTCCTTGCGGCGGCGGGATTCGTAATCGCCGCCCACCACCTGCACCCCCGCGGCGCGCAGGGCGCGGGTCAGTTCGGCCAGCAACAGCGTCTTGCCCGACCCCGCCTTGCCCAGCACCGCCATGACGCGGCCCTTGCCGGGCTGGGCGGGGGCGATCTCCTCGGACAGCAGGTCGACGCCCGCGGCAGCCAGAACCTCGGCCAGGGCGTCCCACGCCTCGGCCTGGTCGGGGGAAAGGGCGGGCGGACCGGGACGGGTGGGGGCGGGCTGCATGCCGCATCCTAGCCGCCGGGACGCCAGCGGCAAGCAGGCCCGCAGGCGTGCGCGCCACCATCCCCGTGTCGATGCGGCGAAACCCCCGCGCCCGCACGGCGTTCCGTTTCGCATCAGACCCGGCCCCCGGCCCGCCAACGCAAGGAAAGACACACCATGAGAGACCGATACCGCCGCCCCGACTCGACCCTGCCCCTGCTGGCCCTTGCGGGGCTTGCCGCGCTGGTCGTGTCGTTCCTGCGCGACAGCCCGCCCCGCCGCCACGGTTCGGCACCGCGCCGCATCCCGGACGGGCTTGCCGCCATCGACCCCCGCGTCGCCGAGGGCACCGAGGCGCTGTCCACCCCCGGGTTCGTGCGCCCCGCCGGCGCCGAGGCGATGCGCGACCGGCCCCGCCGCTGGAGCAAGCTGGACGAGGAGATCGACGAATCCTTCCCGGCCAGCGATCCGCCCGGCAACTACTGAAGGCGCCCCTGCACCGGCCCCGCCGCGCCCTGCCGCAACGGCCGGCGCGGCCCCCTGCCAAGGCGCGCGCGCCGTGGCGTGCGGGGCAAGCGGGACCTGAACGGTGGCCGGGGACCAAAGCGCCGGGCCGTGGCGGGACACGGGTTCACGGCCCGACGGCGAAGGGAAACTAAGAAGCAGCCCCGACGATCACCGACCCGCCCATCGCCCGCACCGGCTGGACCCGCCACGACATTAACGGAAGGCCGAGCCTGTCGGGACCCACTGCCGGCGCAGGCATCCTGTTCCTGCCGACCGACGCGGGGATCGGCGGCCTCTGGCCGCCATTCGTCAGGGCGATCCTGACCGGACCCTTGACGTTTCAGTCGCACCGCTGTCGCGGGTCGTCTTGTCGTCCCGTTGCCCCGGCAGCGGCATCCCCGTCGTGATCCTGCCCCGATGCCGCCCGTGGGGGTCAGCGGGGCAGGGGATCAGCGGTGGATCCCGTGTTCCTTCAGCATCCGCCCAAGGTCGCGCACGATGATGCCGTTGATCAGCCAGTCGCCCACGATCTTGCCCTTGCCGATCGGCTCGACAACCATGCCGCCGGCCAGGTCGAACCGCGCGAGTTCGGTCAGAACCGCCGTCCGCATCGTGGATTCCAGTCGGGCGACCTGATCGTCGCTCAGGTCCAGCCCCTCGAGCGACACCTCCAGTTTGCGGGCGCCGCGTTCGGGTTTCCGGTCTTCGCCTGGGGGGTGCATGTCGTCTCCTCCTGTTGCTGTGGGTCACGGGAATGTCGGCGACGCTGCGGGCGGTTCCCGCTCGACGGCGACGTTGGTGATGACGGCGGGGCAGCGCAGGCACACCTGCTGCCCGTGCTGGGCGTGCCAGCGACAGGTGGCGCGGATGCCGCAGGCCGGGGGCTCTGCGACCCGGGCCGCGTGTTCCATCAGCGAGGCGCCGAAGCGGCAGTGGCCGTCCCAGTTCTCGCAGCCCGATTCGGCGCAGGGTCCGGCGAACCGGAAGCGGGCCTCGGGCGGGCCGCGTTCCGCGGCAGCGGCGATGAAGGCGTCATCGATCAGCAATGGCTCGGCCAGGATCGAAACCCCGCCCGAGCCATCCACCATGCCGATGAAAAGCGCACCCGGACGGGCGCGCGCACTGGGACAATGGCGCATGGCAATACCGCAAGAAGGTTGCATCTGTCGGTGCCGTCGAGTCTGAAGACTACCGCAACGCGAGGACTTGTCAACCATGCGGCGAGGCCGGGGCGCCCGGCCCCGGCCTAAACTGGGCTGCGGCCCTCAGGCCTTGCGGCCGGCCTCCAGCGCATCCTCGAACGTCCGCAGGCCAGTCGTCGGCGCCTGGACCAGCACCGCCATGTTGCCGGGCTTGTGCTCGTTGCGCATCATCTTGACATGGGCCTGCGGGATCTCGGCCCACGGGAAGACCTCGGACATGCAGGGGTCCAGCCGGCGTTCCAGCATCAGCCGGTTGGCCGAGGCGGCCTGCTTGAGATGCGCAAAGTGCGACCCCTGCAGGCGCTTCTGGTGCATCCACATGTAGCGGACGTCGAAGGTGCAGTTGAAGCCGGTGGTGCCGGCGCAGATCACCACCATCCCGCCCTTCTTGCAGACGAAGACCGACACCGGGAAGGTCGATTCGCCCGGGTGTTCAAAGACGATGTCGACGTTCTGGCCCTTGCCGGTGATGTCCCAGATGGCCTTGCCGAACTTGCGGACCTCGTTGAACCAGGTCTTGTATTCCTCGCTGCCGACCTTGGGCAGCTGGCCCCAGCAGTTGAAGTCCTTGCGGTTCAGCACGCCCTTGGCGCCCAGGCCCATGACGAACTCGCGCTTGTCCTCGTCCGAGATCACGCCGATGGCGTTGGCGCCCGCCGCGTTGATCAGCTGGATCGCATAGGACCCCAGGCCGCCCGAGGCGCCCCAGACCAGCACGTTCATGCCGGGCTTCAGCTCATGCGGCTCGTGCCCGAACAGCATCCGATAGGCGGTGGCCAGCGTCAGGGTATAGCAGGCCGCTTCCTCCCAGGTCAGGTGCTTGGGGCGGGGCATCAGCTGCTGGGCCTGAGCGCGGGTGAACTGGGCGAAGCTGCCGTCCGGCGTCTCGTAGCCCCAGATGCGCTGCGAGGGCGAATACATCGGATCGCCGCCGTTGCATTCCTCGTCGTTGCCGTCGTCCTGGTTGCAATGGATCACGACCTCGTCGCCGACCTTCCAGTTGCGGACCTTGTCGCCGACCTTCCAGACGATCCCCGAGGCGTCCGAGCCCGCGATGTGATAGGGCTGCTTGTGGACGTCGAACATGCTGATCGGCACGCCCAGTCCCGCCCAGATGCCGTTGTAGTTGACGCCCGCCGCCATCACGAGGACCAGCACCTCGTTGCTGTCGATCTCCCAGGTGTCCACGACCTCGACCTGCATCGCCTGGTCGGGTTCGCCCTGGCGGTCGCGGCGGATCGCCCAGGCATACATCTGCTTGGGCACATGGCCGAGGGGCGGCATCTCGCCGATTTCATACAGATCCTTGACCGGCGCGTCATACGGGGCGATCGAAGTCGGGGCATCCAGGGCCATCGGCATGTTCCTTGCAATCGTGCCGCGACGCAGAATCGCGGGCGTTCCAACGGCAGGGCTAATCTGCGGCACGCAACATTGCAATAGGTGCGGCGGGTCAAGACGCAACAATATGTCGGTTCCTTGATGATCCTGTCTGCCTCATCTTCTCAGCCGCGCCGCAGCGCAGCGAATTGACGGTGAAGCATCCTGTCCTTTAACTGGCCCGGACCGTAACAATCTTGCGAAGGCGCGCCCCATGGCCCAGACCACCGCCCAGCCCACCCGCGACAAGCCCTGGCTGTTCCGCACCTACGCCGGCCATTCCACCGCCGCGAAGTCGAACGAACTCTACCGCACCAACCTGTCCAAGGGCCAGACCGGCCTGTCGGTCGCCTTCGACCTGCCCACGCAGACCGGCTATGACAGCGATCATGTGCTGGCGCGCGGCGAGGTGGGCAAGGTCGGCGTCCCTGTCTGCCACCTGGGCGACATGCGGACGCTGTTCGACGCGATCCCGCTGGAACAGATGAACACCTCGATGACGATCAACGCGACGGCGCCGTGGCTGCTGTCGCTGTATGTGGCGGTCGCCGAGGAGCAGGGGGCGGATGTCGCAGCCCTTCAGGGCACGGTGCAGAACGACATCATCAAGGAATACCTGTCGCGCGGCACCTATATCTGCCCGCCCAAGCCCAGCCTGCGGATGATCACGGATGTCGCGGCCTATACGGCGCAGCACCTGCCCAAGTGGAACCCGATGAACGTGTGTTCCTATCACCTGCAGGAGGCGGGGGCGACGCCGGAGCAGGAACTGGCCTATGCGCTGGCGACCGGCATCGCGGTGCTGGACGACCTCAAGGGCAAGATCGCGCCCGAGGAGTTCCCGGCGATGGTCGGGCGCATCAGCTTCTTCGTGAACGCGGGCATCCGCTTTGTGACCGAGCTGTGCAAGATGCGCGCCTTTACCGAACTGTGGGACGAGATCTGCCGCGACCGCTACGGCATCGAGGACGAGAAATACCGCCGCTTCCGCTATGGGGTGCAGGTGAACAGCCTCGGCCTGACCGAGCAGCAGCCCGAGAACAACGTCTATCGCATCCTGATCGAGATGCTGGCCGTCACGCTGTCGAAGAACGCCCGCGCCCGCGCCGTGCAGTTGCCCGCCTGGAACGAGGCGCTGGGCCTGCCACGCCCCTGGGACCAGCAGTGGTCGCTGCGGATGCAGCAGATCATGGCCTATGAGACCGACCTGCTGAAGTTCGGCGACCTGTTCGACGGCAACCCCGTGGTCGCCGCCAAGGTCGAGGCGCTGAAGGACGGCGCGCGGGCGGAACTGGCGCTGCTGGACGGAATGGGCGGCGCGATCGCGGCCATCGACTACATGAAGTCGCGGCTGGTCGAATCGAACGCGGCGCGGCTGAACCGGGTCGAGGACGGCGAGACGATCGTGGTCGGCGTGAACCGCTGGCAGCAGGGCGAGCCTTCGCCGCTGACAGCGGGCGACGGCGGCATCATGGTGGTCGATCCGGCGGTCGAGGCCGACCAGATCGGCCGGCTGAACGACTGGCGCGCGTCGCGCGACGCGGGCGCGGTGCAGGATGCGCTCGACCGGCTGCGCGCGGATGCCCAGGCCGGGCGCAACATCATGCCGGCGTCCATCGCCGCGGCGAAAGCGGGCGCGACCACCGGCGAATGGGCGGGGGTGATGCGGCAGGTCCACGGCGAATACCGCGGCCCCACGGGCGTGTCCCCCAACCCGTCGAACCGCACCGAGGGGCTGGAGCCGATCCGCGAGGCGGTGGATGCGGTCAGCAGCCGGCTGGGGCGGCGGATGAAGTTCGTGGTGGGCAAGCCCGGCCTTGACGGCCATTCCAACGGGGCCGAGCAGATCGCCTTCCGCGCGCGCGACTGCGGCATCGACATCACCTATGACGGCATCCGCCTGACCCCCGAGGAGATCGTGGCCGCGGCCCGCGACCAGCAGGCCCATGTCGTCGGCCTGTCGATCCTGTCGGGCAGCCACCTGCCGCTGGTCCGCGATGTGATGGACCGGATGCGCGAGGCGGGCCTGGGCGGCACGCCCGTGATCGTGGGCGGCATCATCCCCGAGGACGATGCGGTGCAACTGCGGGCGATGGGCGTGGCGCGGGTCTATACGCCCAAGGATTTCGAGCTGAACCGGATCATGATGGACCTGGTGGCGCTGGTGGACCCCGAGGCGCAGGCGGCCTGACCGCCCCGTCGCGCATGAAAAAGGGGCGCTTGGGGCGCCCCTTTCCCTGTCGTGCCGTGCGCCCCGGCTTACGAGGCCGGCAGCAGGACCCCGTCGATGACGTGGACCACACCGTTCTTGGCCTCGAGGTCGGCGGCCGTCACCGTGATCGGCGTGCCGCCTGCGCCCCCGATCATCACCTTGCCGTCGGCCGTGGTGGCGGTCAGGCGGCACTTGCCCAGCGTCGTGATCTCGGCCGTGCCGCCGCCGTCGGTGATCATCTTGGCCACGTCGGCGGCCATCGCCTTGGCCTCGACGACGTGGCAGCCAAGAACCGCCACCAGCTTGTCCTTGTTCTCGGGCTTCAGCAGGTCGGCCAGCGCGCCCTCGGGCAGGGCCGCGAAGGCCGCGTTGGTGGGGGCGAAGACGGTGAAGGGACCGGCGCCCTGCAGCGTCTCGGCCAGCCCGCCCGCGGTGACGGCCTGGACCAGCGTCGTATGGTCGGGCGAGCCGGCCGCGATGTCCACGACGGTCGCGGGCATGTCCTGGGCCGAGGCTGCGCCCACCCCGACTGCAAGAAGGGCGGCGGCGCCGAGGGTCTTGGCGAAAAGCATGAAGTCCTCCTGTTGGTTATCGTGGTCCGTGTGTCAGAGGATATGGGGACCCTCTGCCGCTTGTGACAGGATGTCGCTATCACGTTCTCGTGACCACGGGATGACGGTCCCGGACTGGTCGGGATGATTGCGGGCGCGCAGCGCCGCCCTGGTCATGCGGGGATTGTGCCGTTTCGCGCCGGACGGGGGGCGCACAGCCCGGATGGCCGCGCGCCCCGGGCTTTGGAACGGCCGGGCAGCGACGCCCGGCCGCAGGGACTCAGGCGAGGAAATCGCCGGTGGTGCGCGCGTACCACTCGTAATCCTGGGCCAGATGCTCGGGCGTGCGGTCGTTCACGTCGATCAGCGTCTGGATCACCTTGCCGGTCGGATCGAGGTCATAGGTGAACTTGACCGCCACGGATTCGAGCGGTGCCGCGTTCACCAGAAGAAAGCACAGGTTGTCGGGCAGGACGGCCACGACCTCCTCTCCGCGCACGCGCTCGCCGATGTTGCGGGCCACGATCCTGCCCAGCGCGTTCGCGACATGAGCGCTTTTCGGGTAATACCCGAACTGGTCCGAGATGAAGCCGACCGCGTCCCCCACCACATAGACGTCATCGTCGCCGGGCGCGGTGAACAGCCGCGGGTGGGTGTCGGCCCAGCCGCGCGAGGTGCCGTCCGCCGCCACCGGCACCAGGTCGGCCATCCAGGCGATGTCGGCGGCCTGGTGAGGGGGCATCAGGATCGCGTCGTCGAACTCGAACTCGCCCGCATAGGTCAGGATGCGCTTGTTGAAGGGGTCCACCTCCTCGACGGCCGCATTGGGAACATAGGTGATGATGTCGGGATACAGTTCCTGGAACGCAGCGGTGAAGCCCCCGGTGATCGGCGCGATGCCCGGCTTGGGGTCCAGGAGGGTGATCTTGCCCGGGATGTTGTTCGTCTTGATGTGCCAGGCGATGAGGCAGGCCCGCTCATAGGGCGAGGGCGGGCAGCGGTGCGGCGGCGGCGGCAGCGTCATCACGAGATGACCGCCCTTGAAGTCGCGCAGCTTGCGCTTGAGCGCGAAATGCTCGGCATTGGGGATGTAGGCCGAGGGGAAATGCGTGCGCGTGTATTCGGCCGCCCGCAGGTCGTTGCCGAACCACTTGTCATAGGCGTTGCGGATACCGCCCGCGATCACCAGCAGGTCGTAGTCGACCGCGCCCCAAGCGGTGTGAACCACCTTGGCCGCGCGGTCGATGGCGCTGATTTCCGAATGCAGCAGCGTATAGCCGTAGGTGCGCGCCGGGATCGTCATGTCGTGGATCAGGAAATCCGTGTCCACCACGTCGATCAGCCACTTGTTGCTGAACGGGCAGGTGAAGAACACCGGGTTGCGCTCGATCAGGATCACCTCGGCGTCGGGCAGTTCCTGGCGCAGGTGGCGGGCGGTGGTCATCCCGCCCCAGCCGCCACCCGCGACGACGATGCGCGGTCCCTTGCCCTGCCGCGCGATCAGGCTGCGCGCGGGGGCGACGGCCGGGGCGGCCGCGGGGCTGGGCTGGGCTGCGGCGCGGCCCGCGCCAGTCAGCGCGGCGGCAAGGGCGGCCTGTCCGGCCAGAAAGCGGCGGCGGTCGATCATCTGCGGCCTCGTTGTCGGGTCATGGCAATCATCCTGTGGCGGGCGGAATGCCCCCGGCATCTATCCCGCGACAGGGGCCGATGTCTGCCCCGGTCGGATGCGGTCCAGGGATCAGCGGGGCACCCGGCCCAGCAGATAGAATTCCTCGTTCGGGGGAATGTCGGCGGTGTTCACCAGCCTGTTCGACAGGCCGAAGAACGCGGCGATCGCGGCGATGTCCCACACCTCGTCGGCGCTGAACCCGGCCGCGGCCAGCGCGGCGTGATCGGCATCGTCGATGCGGTCGGCGGCCAGCGCGACCTTTTCGGCGAAGGTCAGCATCGCGCGCTGCCGGTCGCTCAGCGCGGCCTTGCGCCAGTTGACCGCGACCTGGTCGGCGATCAGCGGATTCTTCGCCCTGATCCGCAGGATCGCGCCGTGGGCCACGACGCAGTACTGGCAGCGGTTCAGCCCGCTGGTGGCGACCACGATCATCTCGCGCTCGGCGCGGCTCAGCCCCTCGTCCTTGTCCATCAGCGCGTCGTGATAGGCGAAAAAGGCCCTGAACTCGGCCGGGCGATGGGCCAGCGCCAGGAAGATGTTGGGCACGAAGCCCGATTTCTCCTGCACGGCCACGATCATGGCGCGCATGTCGTCGGGCAGCGTGGCGATGTCGGGAACGGCGAAGCGGCTGATCGGCTGGGTCATGGTCGGGTCCTCTGGTGGCCGCCCCCGCTTACCACGACGGCCACCCCTGGGCAAAAGCCGCAGACCGGCGTCAGGACCCGGGGTCCATGCGCCGGTGCCGCAGAAGCCCGCCCAGCAGGATCAGGACACCCAGCCCCTCGAACGCCTCCTCGGTGCCGCTGACCAGGGCATAGGCGAGGCTCTCCTCCATCCCGTCGTCCCACAGCTTGCCGCCGATCATCTCGATCCCGACCGCGCCCACGACAAAGACCACCGCGGCGGCGAACATCCAGCCACGCGTCGACCTGGGCAACCGGGCCAGGAACGGCAGGGCCAGCAACCCGCCGAGCGCGACGACCAGGATCGCCGGGACCACCCAGGCGAACCTGAGATAGCCGCCCCACTGGAAATGCTCATGCAGCCGCACGGCCACGCCTTCGTGGATCATCAGCATCTCGTCGGCCGACACGGCAAGCACCGCCAGCCCCACGCCGATCCAGCCCCAATGAAGGATGCGGTCCGATTTCGGGGTGCGAAACCCGATGTCCAGCATCAGAAGGCCCGCGATCCCCAGCATCAGCACCGAAAGCCAGGTGTAAATGCTGGTTTCCTCGTTGGGGTCCAGAAGCCGGGGCAGGGGCGCGGGCCAGGGGCCGGACAGCGTATGCAGCAGATGCAGGCAAAGAAGCACAGCCCAGGTCGCATAGGCGGCCGTCAGCAAGGGCGCCCGCAACTGCGACGGCTCCCGGTCTGCCCAACCATTCGCAGTCACCTTGTGCCAATCCATGTTCAACCCCGTCTGATCGTTGCCAGGATAGACACAGAACCGTTCATCGGGCGTCATGGTTCTGTTACATTTACATCAAGATGCGGCCGCATCGGCAAGGTGCCGCCGGGTGCTTTCATCCACGCCGGTTGACTCGGGCGCGTCCCTGTCGTAGCGACGGTCCATGCCCGGAAGGTCTTCCTTCCGGTCCCCGACCTTGCGCGGGGATCGCCCCCCGTCAGCGCGTTGCGCCCACGGGGGCCATACTTGTTTTGTGCGGAGGCCCGCGATGTTCGAGAACCTGTCAGACCGCCTGGGCGGGGTCTTCGACCGCCTGACCCGGCAGGGCGCCCTGACCGAGGAGGACGTCACCGCCGCCATGCGCGAGGTGCGCGCCGCGCTGCTGGATGCGGACGTCTCGCTGCCGGTGGTGCGCGACTTTATCCGCAAGGTCACGTCCAAGGCGACCGGCGCGGCCGTCACCAAGTCGATCACACCCGGCCAGCAGGTCGTCAAGATCGTCCATGACGAACTGATCGCCATGCTGCAGGGCGACGGGCCGGCCGACACGCTGCGCATCGACAGCCCGCCCGCGCCGATCCTGATGGTCGGGCTTCAGGGCTCGGGCAAGACCACCACGACCGCCAAGCTGGCCAAGCGCCTGAAGGACCGCGAGAAAAAGCGCGTGCTGATGGCCAGCCTCGACACCAACCGCCCCGCCGCGATGGAGCAGCTGGCGATCCTGGGCAGCCAAGTCGGCGTCGATACGCTGCCCATCGTCCCGGGCGAGAACGCGCTCCAGATCGCGCGCCGCGCGCGTCAGCAGGCGACGCTGGGCGGATACGACGTCTACATGCTGGACACCGCCGGCCGGCTGCACATCGACGACGTGCTGATGAACGAGGTGCAGGCCGTCCGCGACGTGGCGAACCCGCGCGAGACGCTGCTGGTCGTCGATGGCCTGACCGGGCAGGACGCCGTGAACGTGGCGACCGAGTTCGACGCCAAGGTCGGCGTGTCGGGCGTCGTCCTGACCCGGATGGACGGGGACGGGCGGGGTGGTGCCGCGCTGTCCATGCGCGCCGTGACCGGCAAGCCGATCCGCTTTGTCGGCCTTGGCGAAAAGATGGACGCGCTGGAGGGCTTTGACGCCGAGCGCGTGGCCGGCCGCATCCTGGGCATGGGCGATATCGTCGCCCTGGTCGAGAAGGCGCAGCAGACGCTGGAGATCGAGCAGGCCGAGCGCATGATGAAGCGCTTTGCCAAGGGCCTGTTCAACATGAACGACCTCAAGGGCCAGCTTGAGCAGATGCAGAAGATGGGGGGCATGCAGTCCATCATGGGCATGATGCCGGGCATGGGAAAGATGGCCAAGCAGGCCGAATCCGCGGGCATCGACGACCGGATGATCCGGCGCCAGATCGCGCTGATCAATTCCATGACGAAAAAGGAACGCGCCAATCCCGACCTGCTGCAGGCCAGCCGCAAGAAGCGGATCGCCGCCGGGGCGGGCATGGACGTGGCCGAGCTGAACAAGCTGCTGAAGATGCAGCGCCAGATGGCCGACACGATGAAGAAGGTCAGCAAGATGGGCAAGGGCGCCATGCTGAAGCAGGCGATGCGCGCCATGTCGGGCAAGGGCGGCGGCCTGCCGGACCTTGCCGATGTCGATCCGGCCAAGATGGCCGAGGCGACGAAGATGCTTCAGGACCAGAAGGGGCTGGGCGGCCAGCTGGGCGGGCTGAACCTGCCGGGCGGGCTGTCGGGGCTGTTCGGCAAGAAATGAGCGGTCCCCTGATCCTTTGCACCCGCGCGCCCGCAGCGCCGCGGCCCCTTGGTCGGCCCGCCGTTGCCGCGATCCGGGCGCTTGCGCCATGACCGACGCCGCCCGGCGCGCCGCCGCCCTGCTGGCCGAGCACCGCGCCAGCATCGACCGGCTGGACGCCGTGCTGGTCTTCACGCTGGCCGAGCGGTTCAAGCACACGCAGGCGGTCGGCCGACTGAAGGCCGATCACGATCTTCCCCCGTCCGATCCCACCCGCGAGGCCTGGCAGATCGAGCGGCTGGAACGCCTTGCGCGCGAGGCGGACCTGGACCCCGCGTTCGCGCGCAAGTTTCTGAATTTCGTGATCGCCGAGGTGATCCGCCATCACGAGAGCTTTCAAGCCTGAAGGCGGCCGCGGCTGCCGAACCCCTCGCTATTCTGAAGGAGATGACCAATGGCAATGAAGATCCGTCTGGCCCGTGGTGGGTCCAACAAGCGTCCCTACTACGCCATCGTGGCGTGCGATTCGCGCATGCCGCGCGACGGCCGCTTCCTGGAAAAGCTGGGCACCTATAACCCGCTGCTGCCCAAGGACAGCGAGGACCGCATCAAGATGGACGTCGAGCGCGTGCAGTACTGGCTGGGCCAGGGCGCGCAGCCGACCGACCGCGTCGCCCGCTTCCTGGAAGCCGCCGGCGTCAAGGACAAGACCGAGCGCGCCAACCTGAAGAAGGGCGAGCCGGGCAAGGCCGCCAAGGAACGCGCCGCCAAGCGCGCCGCGCGCGAGGCCGCGGCGGTCGAGGCCGCGAACGCCCCCGCCGCGGAACCCGCGGCCGAGGCCGGCGCCGAGGCATGAGGCTGCTGGCCCGCCCCCCGGGGCGGGCCGTCCTGCGACGGAGAGTGCGATGCGTGTCCTGACGATCGACGGTGGCCGCAGCGTTCGCCTTATCGCCCCGGCGGCCAGCCATGTCTGAGCGTGTCTGCGTGGGGGCGATCGCCGGCGCCTTTGGGGTGCGCGGCGAGGTGCGGCTGAAAAGCTTTTGCACCCGGGCCGAGGACATCGCCCGCTATGGCCCGCTTGCGTCCGAGGACGGGGCGCGGCGGTTCACCGTCACCCTGACCCGGCCCGTGGCCGGCGGGCTGGGCGCGCGGCTGTCGGGGGTGGACACCAAGGAACAGGCCGACGCGCTGAAGGGCGTGACGCTGTGGGCCGACCGCGGGGCGCTGCCTTCGCTGCCCGACGACGAATACTACCACGCCGACCTGATCGGGATGTCGGTGGCCGACACCGGGGGCGCGCCCCTGGGCCGGGTCCGGGCGATCTATGATCACGGCGCCGGCGACATCCTCGAGGTGGCGGGACCGGGCGGCCTGCTGCTGATCCCCTTTACCCGCGCGGCGGTGCCGACGGTCGATCTGGCCGCCGGGCGCATCGTCGCCGACCCGCCGGATTCGGATGAATAGGGTGCCGGCCCGGCGGCGGATCGGCCGGGCGCTGATCTTCCTGGGACCGGCGCTCGCCGGCCTTGGGCGGGCCGGGGGCTGGGCCGTGGGGCTGTTTGCCCTGCTAGCGGTTGCCGGCGTGGTGCTGGCAGCACCAGCCGAGGTCTGGCGTTCCCCCGTCCACCTGGCCGGCGGAACGGTGCTGGCGGCGGTCGCCTGCGTGGCCCTGCACGTCGGCGCCGACGCTCTCGGCCGCAGCCTGGGCTGGTCCGGCGACTGGGGCGCGCTTGGACCGCTCGCCGTCTCGACCGCCGGCGCGGTCATGGCGGGCACCGGCTGGTTTCGCGCAGGCGGGCGTGATGGCTGAGCCGCCCGCCCGCTCTCACGGCAGGATTGCGGTGCAGCCCTCGCTGCGCCCGCGCGACCTGATGGCCGAACCGCAGGTCGCGGGCGTCTGGACGGCGCAGGTCGTGACTCTGTTCCCCGAGGCGTTTCCCGGCACGCTGGGCCTGTCGCTGACCGGCAAGGCCCTGGCGCAGGGACTGTGGTCGCTGCGCACCATCCCGCTGCGCCCGTTCGGGATCGGGCGGCACCGCAATGTCGATGACACGCCCGCGGGCGGCGGCGCGGGGATGGTGATCCGCCCCGACGTGATGGCCGCCGCGCTGCGCGAGGCGCAGGGCGCGCGGCCCGGCCTGCCGGTCGTGTATCTGTCGCCGCGCGGCCGTCCCCTGACCCAGGCCATGGCGCGGCGGCTGGCCCAGGGCCCCGGCGTCACCCTGATCTGCGGCCGGTTCGAGGGGGTGGACCAACGCGTGCTGGACGCCTTTGAGGTCACGGAAATCAGCATCGGCGACTATGTCCTGACCGGAGGCGAGATCGCCGCTCAGGTCTTGATCGACGCGACGGTCCGTCTTATACCGCGCGTGCTGGGGAATCAGGACTCTCTGGCCGAGGAATCCTTTTCCAACGGCCTTCTGGAACATCCGCAGTACACGAAGCCCGCCGATTGGGAAGGCCGCGCGATCCCCGACGTTCTGCTGTCGGGAAACCACGCGGCCATTTCGCAATGGCGCGCCGACATGGCCGAAAGGCTGACCAAGGAACGCCGCCCCGACCTGTGGCGGGCCTGCCGCGACAGCGGTGCGGACCCGGCAAAGGACCGACAGCTCTCGGGCGCATCAGACCAAGCGCGGGACCACCGTGCGCATCAAAAGGATGAACCGCGATGAACCTGATCGCACAGATCGAGGCCGAGCAGATCGACGCGCTCGGCAAGACGATCCCGGACTTCAAGGCCGGGGATACCGTCCGCGTCGGCTATAAAGTGACCGAGGGCACGCGGACGCGCGTGCAGATGTACGAGGGCGTCGTGATCAGCCGCAAGGGCGGCGGGATCGGGGCCTCGTTCACGGTCCGCAAGATTTCCTTCGGCGAGGGCGTCGAGCGGGTGTTCCCGCTGTATTCGACCAACATCGATTCCATCGACGTCGTGCGCCGGGGCCGCGTCCGCCGCGCCAAGCTGTACTATCTGCGCGACCGCCGCGGCAAATCCGCCCGCATCGCCGAAGTGTCCAACTACAAGCCGAAGGCCGCCAAGGCCGACGCCAACAACGCCTGAGGTCGCACGCCATGAAAGCCGAGACGCATCCCGCCTATCACATGATCACCGTCAAGATGACGGATGGGACGACCTATCAGACGCGATCGACCTGGGGCAAGGAAGGCGACACGCTGTCGCTGGACATCGACCCGAACTCGCACCCGGCATGGACCGGCGGGTCGGCCAAGCTGATGGACACCGGGGGCCGGGTGTCCAAGTTCAAGAACAAGTATGCGGGCCTGGGGTTCTGATCCCTGCGCCCCGCGCCATTCCGACGCCGCCCCACCGGGGCGGCGTTTTCCGTTGGCGACAGCTCAGCCGTCTGCGCGGTCGAAGTAGTCGGCGGGAATCTTGAAATACCGGCGCCCGTCGCTTTCCGGGTCGGGCAGGCGGCCGCCGCGCAGGTTCACCTGCAGCGCGTGCAGCATCTGCGCGGGCAACGCCAGCGTCTTGTCGCGGCTGTTGCGCAGGGCCACGAACTCGGGCTTCTGCATGCCGTCCTTGACGTGATTGTTGGTCAGCCGGTGTTCGGCGACCGTGGCCATGAACCGGGGCGGATCGTCCTTGGAGGGATAGTCGTGGCCCACGAACAGCCGGGTGCCTTCGGGCAGGTCAAGGATCGCCCGGATCGAATCCCACAGCGCGCCCGCGTCCCCGCCGGGGAAATCGGCGCGACTGCTGCCCGAACCGGGCATCATCAGCGTGTCGTGGACAAAGGCCGCGTCGCCCGCGACATAGGTGATCGAGGCGAGCGTGTGCCCCGGCGACAGCATCACCCGGACCGGGATGGTCCCCACGGTGAACGTGTCGCCGTGCGCGAACAGCCGGTCCCAGGGGGCCGCGGTCTGCGGCAGGCTGTCGTCGTGATAGATGTCGCGCCAGAGCCGCTGCACCTCCAGCACCTTTTCCCCGATCGCCCGAGGCACCCCGCCAAGCTGGTCCGACAGATAGACTGCGGCGGTCAGGTGATCGGCATGGGGATGGGTGTCCAGGATCCAGTCCACCGTGATCGCCTGCTCGCGCACATAGGCCAGGATGCGGTCGGCGTCCGCGGTCCAGGTTCGCCCCGCCTTGGGACAGAAGTTCCAGACCGGATCGACGATGGCGCCCCGCATCGTGGCGGGGTCGTGAAAGACGTATTGCAGGCTGCCGGTAGGACGGTCGAAAAAGGCGCGGACGATCGGTCGGACGGACATGGTGGCCTCGTGACATATGCTATCAATTGAATATGACGCGGCGCGGCGGGTTTGGCAACGGCGGCCTGCCGCCCCCGGATGCGTGCCGCGCCCAAAAGTCGGACGGCCGCGGTGACTTGCGCGGCCCCCGCCGCTAGCCTGTGACCGGCAAGGAGCGAATCGTGGCGCACATCATCGTTGTCGGCAACGAAAAGGGGGGGTCGGGCAAGTCCACGACCTCGATGCACGTGGCGACGGCGCTGGTTCGTCAGGGCCTGCGGGTGGGCGCGCTGGACCTGGACGTGCGGCAGCGCAGCTTTGCGCGCTATCTGGAAAACCGCAGCGCCTTTCTGACGCGCGAGGGGCTGGACCTGCCGACGCCGATCCTGGCCGAATTGCCGCGCGGCGCGGCCGACGTGGACGACCCGCTGTCGGCGGCGGTGGCCGAACTGGACCGGCAGGCCGACTTTATCGTCATCGACTGCCCCGGTTCGCACACGCGGCTGTCGCAGATGGCCCATGCGCTGGCCGACACGCTGGTGACGCCGATGAACGACAGCTTCATCGACTTTGACCTGCTGGCGCGCCTGACCCCCGAGGGCAAGGTGATGGGACCGTCCATCTACGCCGAGATGGTCTGGGCCGCGCGGCAGATGCGGGGGCAGGCGGGCGCCGGGCCGATCGACTGGATCGTGCTGCGCAACCGCCTTGGCACGACCGAGATGCACAACAAGCGCAAGGTGGGCGCCGCGCTCGAGGCGCTGTCGAAGCGCATCGGGTTCCGCGTGGCGGCCGGATTTGCCGAGCGGGTGATCTTCCGCGAGCTGTTTCCGCGCGGGCTGACCCTGCTGGACCTGCGCGACGTGGGCACGACGCAGCTGTCCATGTCCAACATCGCCGCCCGCCAGGAACTGCGCGACCTGATGGCGGAATTGCGCCTGCCGGGGGTGCAGGGCACGGTCTGAGAGGGACAGTCTGAGGGGCACGGCTTGACGGGGGCGGTTGCAATGTCGTGATGGCCGCGCCGGTCCGGCCCATTGTTGCTGGCCCCCGCGCACCCTAGGTTCAGGCTGAACCCTTCGGAAGATCGCGATGTCCCTGTTCCTGCGCCTTGCTGCCGCGGCCGTGGCCCTTGCCGTCGCGGCGGGTCCCGTTGCGGCGGCCGACCCCGCCCCGCCCGCCGCCGCCGTGGCGCCGACCGTGACGGTCGTGGCCGCCACGCGGGCCGAGGTGCAGGCCCGTGTCCCCCTGTCGGGCACGCTGGTCGCGCGGCACGAGGTGCAGGTCTATCCCGAGGTCACGGGTTTTCAGATCACCGCCCTGCGGGCCGAGGCGGGCGACCGCGTCGCCAAGGGCCAGGAACTTGCCCGGCTGTCGGACGACACGCTGCGCGCGCAGCTGGCCCAGGCCGAGGCCGAATACCAGCGCGCCCAGGCCGGGGTCGGCCAGGCGCAAAGCCAGATCGCCAGCACCGAGGCCGCGCTGACGCAGGCGGTCACGGCGCTGGAGCGGGCGCAGCAGCTCAGGCGCGGGGGCAACACGTCGCAGGCGGCACTGGATCAGGCCGTCGTGGCCGAGGCGGCGGCGCGCGCGGCGGCGGCCTCGGCGAGCGACGGTCTGGCGGTCGCGCAGGCCGCGCAGGCGCAGGCCTCGGCGGCGCGCGACGTGGCGCAGCTGAACCTGGACCGCACGGTGATCGTGGCGCCGGTGGACGGGCGGGTGATGGCGCGCGCGGCCCAGCTGGGCGCGCTGTCGGCCGCCGGGGGCGAGCCGATGTTCACCCTGATCGCCGACGGCACGCTGGAGATGCAGGGCGAGGTGATCGAGACGGCCCTGCTGGACCTGCGCCCCGGGCAAGCCGTCGATCTGGATGTCGCAGGCGTGGGTCCTGTGACCGGCGAGGTGCGCCAGTTGCCCGCGCTGGTCGATGCCACGACGCGGCTGGGGGACGTGCGCATCGCGCTGCCCGCGGACGAGCGGCTGCGACCCGGCCTGTTTGCCAGCGGCACGATCACCACGGCGCGGCGCGTGGCGGTGACGGTGCCCGCGACCGCGGTGCTGGCCGACGCGGGCGGGGAACGGGTGCAGGTCGTGCGCGGCGGCGTGGTCGAAAGCCGCCCCGTGCGCGCGGGCCTGCTGTGGCAGGGCGCGCGCGAGATCGTCGACGGCCTGGCCGAGGGCGAGGTGGTGATGATGCGGGCCGGCGCGTTCTTTCGGACAGGCGACCCGGTTCGCCCGGTCGAGGCCCCGGCCGACCCCGGCGCCGCCGCGACCGTCCCCGCGGACGCCGCCGCACCCGCTCAGGCCGGGGCCGCCGCGGCGCCGGCCGGGGCGGGGGCCGGGACGATGGCCATCCCGCCCGGCAGGGACGACGGCCGGCAGGCGGCCGCAGGACCCACGTCGGGGGCAACCGGCCCGCAGGCCCCGGCGGGACGGACCACCGCCGCGGCGCGGCGCGCGTCCGATGGCGGCGCGCCATGAACCTGTCCACCTGGTCGATCCGCCACCCGGTCCCGCCCATCGCCATCTTTCTCGTGCTGGTCATCGTCGGCATCGTCAGCTTCATGCGACTGCCGGTCACGGCGATGCCGAACATCGACCTGCCCATCGTCACCGTCAGCATCGCCCAGCCCGGCGCCGCCCCGTCCGAGCTGATCACCCAGGTCGTCCGCCCCGTCGAGGACAGCATCGCCAGCGTCGTCGGCGTGCGCCACATCAGTTCCACTGCGCAGGACAGCGCGGCCACCATCACCGTCGAGTTCGAGCTTGAGACCGACAGCGACCGCGCCCTGAACGACGTCAAGGACGCCGTCGCCAGCGTGCGCGCCGAATTGCCCCAGTCGATCACCGAGCCGCTGGTCCGGCGGCTGGACGTGACCGGCATGCCGATCCTGACCTATGCGGTCAGCGACCCCACGCTGTCGATCGAGGCCCTGTCCAAGTTCGTGGACGACGTCATCGCGCGCGAGCTGTCCACCGTCGCGGGCGTGGGCCAGACCAGCCGGATCGGCGGCGCCGACCGGGAAATCTCGGTCGAGCTGGACCCCCAGCGCCTGCTGGCCCACGGGCTGACGGCGGCCGAGGTCTCGACGCAGCTGCGCGCCAAGAACATCGACATGGGCGGGGGACGGGGCGATCTGGCCGGCACCGAATACGCCATCCGCACCCTGGGGTCGGCCGACAGCGTGGCCCAGTTGGCCGCGACGCCGATCAGCATCGGGCAGGGCCGCACCCTGCGGCTGGACCAGTTGGGCGAGGTCATCGACGGCCCCAGCGAAGAGCGCAGCTTTGCCCTGCTGGACGGCCGGCCGGTGGTGGCCTTTGGCGTCTTTCGCGCAACCGGCGCGTCCGACCTGGCGGCGGGGGACGGCACCAAGGCCCGGCTGGCCGAGATCGCGGCCCGCTATCCCAACACCGCGATCAGCCTGATCGACGACGCGACCACCTATACCGAGCAGTCCTACCACTCGGCGATGGAGACGCTGTACGAGGGCGCGGCGCTGGCGGTGATCGTCGTGCTGCTGTTCCTGCGCAACTGGCGCGCAACGCTGATCGCCGCCGCCGCCCTGCCGCTGTCCATCATCCCCACGTTCTTCGTCATGGACTGGCTGGGGTTCACGCTGAACGGCATCAGCCTGCTGGGGATCACGCTCGTCACCGGCATCCTGGTGGACGACGCCATCGTCGAGATCGAGAACATCGTCCGCCACATCAACATGGGCACCCCCGCCTATGAGGCGTCCGAGGAGGCCGCGACCGAAATCGGGACCACGGTGATCGCGATCAGCCTGTCGATCGTGGCGGTGTTCGCGCCGGTCAGCTTCATGGGCGGGATCGCGGGGCAGTATTTCAAGCAGTTCGGCCTGACGGTCGCCGTCTCGGTGCTGTTCTCGCTGCTGGTCGCCCGCATCATCACGCCGATGATGGCGGCCTATTTCCTGCGCGGCCACGCCCACCCGCAGGAGGGCGCCGACGGCTTCACGATGCGGCGGCTGATGGCGGTGCTGGGCTGGACGATGCGCCACCGGCTGCTGACGCTGCTGTTCGGGCTGATGGTGTTCGCCGGATCGATCTATTCCGCGACGCTGCTGCCGACCGAGTTCATGGCCCCCTCGGACGTGGGCCGCAGCCAGATCGAGGTCGAGCTGCCGCCCGGATCGACCGTGGACCAGACCGACGCCGTGGCCCGCCGCCTGACCGCGCAGGTCGCGCGCATCCCCGAGGTGCAGTCGGTCTTTGTCGAGGGCGGCACCTCGGACGTGACCAAGGCGCGGCTGATGATCAACTATGGCAAGAAGGAAACGCGCGAGCGGTCGCAGTTCGAGATCGAGGAGCAGCTGAAGCGCGACCTGGCGGGGACGCCCGACGTGCGGCTGAACTTTCAGAACGAGCAGGGGGCGAACGATCTGACGATCAGCGTGCTGGCCGAAACCGAGCAGGCCGCAGCCCTGGGGGCCGAGCGTCTGGCCGCGGGGATGGGCGACATGGCCTCGCTGGAGGGGGTCACGTCTTCCTCGGCGCTCAAGCGCCCCGAAGTGCAGATCCGCCCCCGCCCCGAGGTTGCAGCCCAGCTGGGCGTGTCGGCCAGTTCGCTCGCGCAGACCCTGCTGGTGGCGACGCTGGGCGACAACGAGACGAACCTGCCCAAGTTCAACGCCGGCGACGAGCAGATCCCCATCGTGGTGCGGCTGAACGCGGCCGCGCGCGGCGACCTGATGCAGGTGCAGGCGCTGCGCGTCCCGTCCTCGGCCGGGCAGGTGCCGCTGGCGGCGGTGGCTGATGTCACGCTGTCGACGGGCGCCACGCAGATTTCCCGCTATGACCGGCAGTTCCGCACCACGGTGTCGGCCAACCTGGTGGACGGGGCGATCCTGGGCCCGGTCTCGGCCGAGGTGCAGGACTTGCAGACCCGGATCGACCTGCCGCCGGGGACCCGGATCGAGACCTCGGGCGATGCCGAGATCATGGGCGAGGTGTTCGGCGCCTTCGGCTTGGCGATGGGGTCGGGCGTGTTGCTGGTCTATGTCGTGCTGGTGCTGCTGTTTCACAACTTCGTCACGCCGATCAGCATCCTGCTGTCGCTGCCGCTGGCGATCGGCGGCGCCATGCTGGCGCTGTACATCACCGGCTATGCGATCGGCATGCCGGTGGTGATCGGGTTCCTGATGCTGATGGGGATCGTGACCAAGAACGCCATCATGCTGGTCGAGTTCGCGCTGTCGGCGATGGACGCGGGCGTGGCCAAGCGGGACGCGATCCTGGACGCCGTCCACAAGCGGGCGCGCCCCATCGTGATGACGACCATCGCCATGGCGGCGGGCATGCTGCCGTCGGCGCTGGGCACCAGCGAGGGGTCCGAGTTCCGCTCGCCCATGGCGGTCGCGGTGATCGGCGGGCTGCTGCTGTCCACCTTGCTGTCGCTGCTGTTCGTGCCGTCGCTGTTTTCCGTGATCCACGGGGCGCAGGGCCGCGTGGGCCGATGGATGCAGCGCCACGTCGGGTTGAACCGGCCCCGCGTTCCGGCCGAGTAGGGGTGGGGCGTCCCCCCTCCGCCCGTGTCAATGATGTTTGGACACGGACGACAGGGGCACGCAGGCGCGGCACGGCCGCTGGTCAGGGCAGGGGGCCGAGCAGCGCCACAAGCAGCGCGTCGATGCCGGCCAGCGGAACGAAGCGGCTTGCCGGGACGATCCGACGGCTGGTCCACTCGGCCTTGTGGCCGGTGGCATCGGCCTTGGCTTGCCGGGGGGTCCTGAAGTCGTCGAGGGTCAGTGGCTCGGTCGGCCCGTTTCCGAAAAAGCGATAGTCGTGGATTGTCAGGTCGTCCCCGACCACCATCCACACCACGCATCCCGCCGGTCTGGAGGTCAGGGCGGTGCTGATCTTTTGCGAGGCCGTCGTCCCGTCAGCGCGGCTCGCCTTCAACTGGATGTGCCGGATGATCCGGCCCCTCGTCAGAACCAGGTCATACCCGCCGGCATCGAAGGCTGAATGCAGGATCTCGACGTCGAAGACGCCGCGCTGCCACAGGCGTTGCAGCAGCGAGGCGGTCAGCTGGTGTTCCAGAATGACTTCGCGCAGGACAGACTGGCGCGCGTGGACCGCGCGCCAGTCAGGGGTCACGCCAGCATCCCGATCGGGTTTTCCAGGTGCTCCACGATGGCGGCCAGAAGCTGCGCCCCCAGCGCGCCGTCGATCACCCGGTGATCGACCGACAGCGTCATCGACATGACGTTGCGGACGACGACCTCGCCGCCTTCGACCACCGGGGTCTGGATGCCCGCGCCCACGGCCAGGATCGCGCCATGCGGCGGGTTGATGACCGCGTCGAAGTTCTCGATCCCGAACATCCCCAGGTTCGAGATCGCGAAGCTGCCGCCCTGGTATTCGTGGGGGGCCAGCTTCCTGGTCTTGGCGCGGGTGGCCAGGTCCTTCATTTCCGCCGACAGGGCCGACAGGGTCTTCTTGTCGGCGTCCTTCAGGACCGGGGTGAACAGCCCGCCTTCGATCGCGACGGCCACTGCCACGTCCGAGGGTTTCAGCTTGATGATCCGGTCGCCGGCCCAGACGGCATTGGCGTCGGGCACCTGCTGCAAGGCCAGCGCGCAGGCCTTGATGATGAAGTCGTTGACCGACAGCTTGACCCCGCGCCCGGACAGCTGCGCGTTCAGCGTGCCCCGGAACTCCATCAGCGCGTCCAGCCTGGCCGAGCGGCGCAGATAGAAATGCGGGATGGTCTGCTTGGCCTCGGACAGGCGCGCGGCGATGGTGCGGCGCATGCCGTCCAGCGCGACCTCCTCGGTTTCGCGGCCCTCCAGCAGCTTCTTCACCGTCTCGTAGCCCATGCCCTGCGGGGCGGCGGCGACTGCCGGGGCAGGGGCCGCGGGTTTGGGTGCGGCGTCCGCCGGGGCGGGGGCTGCGGCGGCGGCGGGCTTGCCTGCGCCGGGGCGGGCGGCCTCGACGTCGGTCTTGACGATCCGTCCGCGCGGGCCGGTGCCGGTGATCCCCGCAAGGTCGATCCCCCGTTCGGCGGCGATGCGCCGTGCCAGGGGCGAGGCGAAGACCCGGCCCTCCTTGCCACGCGCCTGCGCGGCAGCGACCGGCGCGGAGCCGCCGGGTGCCGCGCCGCCCGCGATCCCCGCATCGGCCTGGCCGTCCGCGGACAGCGGCCCGTCGTTCGGCCCGCCATAGCCCTTGTCGGGGGCCGCGTCCGTCTTGGCCGCAGCCGGCGCTGCGCCGGACGTGGACGCGCCTGCGCCCACGCTGGAGGCGTCCTCGCCTTCGTCCAGCAGCACGGCGATGGGGGTGTTGACCTTCACCCCCTGCGTGCCCTCGGCCACCATGATCTTGCCGACGGTGCCTTCGTCCACGGCCTCGAACTCCATCGTGGCCTTGTCGGTCTCGATCTCGGCCAGGATGTCGCCGGATTTCACCGTGTCGCCTTCCTTGACCAGCCACTTGGCCAGCGTCCCTTCCTCCATCGTGGGGGACAGGGCAGGCATCAGGATCTCGGTTGCCATTGTCGCGCCCCCTTACCGATAGGTCACTTTGCGGACCGCCTCGACCACCTCGGCCGCGGTGATCAGGGCCAGCTTTTCCAGGTTGGCCGCATAGGGCATCGGCACGTCCTTGCCGGTGCAGTTGATGACCGGCGCGTCCAGCCAGTCGAAGGCGTGTTCCATCAGATACGCGCTGATGTGGTTGCCGATGGACCCGACGGGGAAGCCCTCCTCGACGGTGACGCAGCGGTTGGTCTTCTGCACCGATTTCAGCACCGTCGCATAGTCCAGCGGGCGCAGGGTGCGCAGGTCGATCACCTCGGCCTCGATCCCGTCCTTCGCCAGCGCCTCGGCGGCCTCAAGCGCATGGGCCATGCCGATGCCGAAGCTGACGATGGTGACGTCGCGGCCCTTGCGGGCCACGCGGGCCTTGCCGAAGGGGATGGTGAAATCCTCCATCTGCGGCACGTCGAAGCTGCGGCCGTAGAGGATCTCGTTTTCCAGGAAGATCACCGGATTCGGGTCGCGGATCGCGGTCTTGAGCAGGCCCTTTGCGTCGGCGGCGGTATAGGGCATCACCACCTTCAGCCCCGGGATCGCCGCGTACCACGCGGCATAGTCCTGGCTGTGCTGGGCGCCCACGCGCGCCGCGGCGCCGTTCGGGCCGCGGAACACCATCGGCGCACCCATCTGGCCGCCCGACATGTACAGCGTCTTGGCCGCCGAGTTGATGATGTGGTCGATCGCCTGCATGGCGAAGTTGAAGGTCATGAACTCGACGATCGGGCGCAGGCCGCCGAAGGCCGCGCCGACGCCGATGCCGGCAAAGCCCATTTCGGAAATCGGCGTGTCCACCACCCGGCGGGGTCCGAAGCGGTCGAGCAACCCCTGGCTGATCTTGTAGGCGCCCTGGTATTCGCCGACCTCCTCGCCCATCAGGAAGACGGTCTCGTCGCGCTCCATCTCCTCGGCCATGGCCTCGCGCAGCGCCTCGCGCACGGTCATCGGCTTGACGGTCGTGCCCTCGGGCCAGTCGGGGGCTTCGTCGGGTTCGGGGGTGCTGACCGCCTCGACCGCGGATCTGGCGGCGGCGGGCGCGCGGTCGGGGGCCTCGCCCGTCTCGTCGCGGCTGGCCTCGCCCTTGCCGGGCTGGGCCGCGGGTTCCCGTGCGGCAGCAGGGGCGGCATCGGCGGACTCGCCGTCCTCGAGCAGGGTGGCGATGGGGGTGTTGACCTTCACGCCCTGCGTGCCCTCGGCCACCATCAGCCGGCCGATGGTGCCTTCGTCCACGGCCTCGAACTCCATCGTGGCCTTGTCGGTCTCGATCTCGGCCAGGATATCGCCGGATTTCACCGTGTCGCCTTCCTTGACCAGCCATTTGGCCAGCGTCCCTTCCTCCATCGTGGGGGACAGGGCAGGCATCAGGATCTCGGTTGCCATAGCGGTCCCCCCTCAGGCGTCGGCATAGATGTCGGTCCACAGCTCGTCGGGCTGCGGCTCGGGGCTTTGGCGCGCGAAATCGGCGCTGTCGTTGACGATGTCCTTGATGTCCTTGTCGATCGCCTTCAGGTCGTCCTCGGTCGCATGGCTGCCGGTCAGCAGCAGGGAACGCACGTTCTCGATCGGGTCGCGCTCGTCGCGCATCTTCTGGACCTCCTCGCGGGTGCGGTACTTGGCCGGGTCCGACATGGAATGGCCGCGATAGCGATAGGTCATCATCTCAAGGATATACGGACCCTTGCCCGCGCGGCAGTGGGCGACGGCCTTTTCGCCCGCGGCCTTGACGGCCAGCACGTCCATGCCGTCCACCTGCTCGCCGGGGATGCCGAAAGCCTCGCCCCGGCCATACAGCGTCGTCGATTTGGTGGACCGCTTCATGCTGGTGCCCATGGCGTACTGGTTGTTCTCGATCACGAAGATGACCGGCAGGTCCCACAGTTCGGCCATGTTGTAGGTCTCGTAGACCTGGCCCTGGTTGGAGGCGCCGTCCCCGAAATAGGTGAAGGTCACGCGGCCGTTGCCCAGGTACTTGTCGGCAAACGCCAGCCCGGCGCCCAGCGGCACCTGCGCGCCCACGATCCCATGGCCGCCATAGAAATGGCGCTCCTTGGAAAACATGTGCATCGAGCCGCCCTTGCCCCTGGAATAGCCCCCCTCGCGGCCGGTCAGCTCGGCCATGACGCCGCGCGCCTCCATCCCGCAGGCCAGCATGTGGCCGTGGTCGCGATAGCTGGTGATGCGCTTGTCGCCTTCCTCGGCGGCGGCTTCCAGGCCCACGACGACGGCCTCCTGCCCGATGTACAGGTGGCAGAAGCCGCCGATCAGGCCCATGCCGTAAAGCTGGCCGGCCTTTTCCTCGAACCGTCGAATCAGCAGCATGTCGCGGTAGAGTTTCAGCAGCTCGTCGCGGGACACGTTCGGCTGCGCGCCCCCGTCCGACGGGCTGTCGCCTGGGGCAGAAGGTTTCCTGGCCATGCAGTTCCTCCGGGTGGTGGGATAGTTCAACGTTGAACTAGTTCTAGGCACCGGATGTGCAGGGCGGCAAGCCGATTCAGCGCACGATCAGCTCGTCGGCGCGAACCAGCCCCAGGACGTCGCGCGCACGCTCGTCCAGCAGGTCGAGGTCGAGATAGTCGTCCGACAGGCGGCGGGTCAGGTTGCGCATCTGGTCCACCTCGGCCCGCAGGGCGTCGCGCTGGCGGATCAACTGCTCGGTCTCGGCCTGCAACTGGACGCGCCTCAGCAGGCCCGACGGTCCCTGAACGGCGGCAAAGGCGAAATACAGCCCCAGCAGCAGCATCACGAAGAAATAGACAAGCGCGCTGATCGGCAGGCTTCTGGTCATGGCATCCGTTCCGTCGGGTGGCCGCGTCATGCCACGCCTGCCGCGTGAAGGGAATCGGTCCTGGCGTGCGCCCCCGCGCCCAGCAGGTCGTCCAGCACCAGCGCCATGACCCCGGCGCTGTCGATCATGTCGCCGACGCCGATCCATTCGTCGGGCTGGTGCGCCAGATCCAGAACGCCCGGTCCATAGGCGATGCAGTTCTTCAGCTTGCCGATGCGGTCGATGTGCTTCTGGTCGTAGGTGCCGGGACTGACGACATACCCCGCCTTGCGCCCCAGCACGCGTTCGATGGCCGCGGCCGTGGTGCGCACGACCGGCGCGTCACGGTCGGTCATCGAGGGGACCACCTCGAACAGGTCGCGGATCTCGTAGGAAAAGCTGGGCCGTTCGGCCCGGACGCGCTCCATCATGTCGCGGACCTCGCGCTTGACCTCGGCCAGGTCCTCCTCGATCAGGAAACGGCGGTCGATCACGATCCGGCAGCGGTCGGGAACGCAGGGCGCGGGCAGGCCGGTATAGTCCGCCTGGGGTTCGCGCGCGCCCCCATGGATCGAGTTGATGTTCAGCGTGGACGACCGCGCGCCCGACGGGATCACCGGCATGGCCGTGTGCTTGCCCGCCAGCAGCGGGAACAGCGTGCGTTCCATCTCGTCGATCACGGCGCCCATGTGGCGCACGGCGCAGTCGCCCAGGAACGGCATCGAGCCGTGGGCGATGCGGCCGTGCGTCTCGATCTCGGCCCACCAGACGCCGCGGTGGCCCAGGCAGATGCGGTCCTTGTGCAGCGGCTCGGGGATGATGACGTGCTGCACGTCCGCGAACCGGCCCTGCCCGGCCAGGTACGCCACGCCGCCGAAGCCGCCCGATTCCTCGTCCGCGGTGGCGCTGATCTCGACCGTGCCGGCGTGGTCGGGAAAGGCCTCCACGAACGCCTCGGCGGCGATGATGCTGGCGGCCATCCCCCCCTTCATGTCGCAGGCGCCGCGGCCATAGATGCGGTCGGCGCCTTCGTCGTGTTCGGCGGCGAACGGGTCGCGGGTCCAGCCGTGGCCCACCTCGACCACGTCATGGTGGCTGTTGAAATGCACGCAGTCGCCCGGCCGCCCGCCGCGATGGCGCGCGATCATGTTCCAGCGGGGATGGGCCTCGCTGTCGCCGGGTGTGCCATGGGCGCGGATCAGCTCGACCGTCCAGCCCTGCGCCTGCATCCGCGCGGCAAGATAGTCGCAGATGACGCGATAGTCCCGGCCCGGCGGGTTCAGCGTGGGGATGCGGATCAGGTCCTGCGTCAGCGCGATCAGGTCGGCGCGCCGCGCGGCGATGGCAGAGGTCAGGATGTCCATGGCATCCATGCTAGGGGGCGCCAGCGGGCACTGCAATCGGGCGGATGCGGCCTGCGGAACCCCCCTTGATCGGCGGGGGTTTTCACCCCGACAACAGCGGTGCATAGCGGAGCATACCATGGCCAGCCTCGACCAGCAGATCACCGACAGCCAGAAGCAGGTGGCGGTCACGCAGGACAAGATCGCGCAGGTCGGGACCACGCTGGACCGCCTGGCCCGCGCCGACGCCGCCGCCGCGGCACCCGCGCTGGACATCGCCAATGCCACGCTGGCCGAGGTGCACAAGCACAGCGAGGCGATGAACGCCAACATCGCCGAGCTGATCATGGGCCTGGACGACGTGACCGCGGGGTTCAGCAAGGACTTTGAACAGATGCGGTCCAAGACCGGCTGGGAAAGCCTTGTCGGCATCTTTGCGCGCGGCAAGTCCGAGGCGATGCGCCAGGAACGCCTGCGGACCGCGTCGATCGACGACAAGCTGCAGGACCTGATCTCGAAGTCGGACGTCATCACGCGCCTGCTGCAGGGCCAGCTGGACGTGCTGAACGACCAGAAGGCCAAGGTCGAGGCGAACCTGTCCCAGACCCTGGCCGAGCGCGAGGAGGCGGTCGCCACCCTGGAATCGCTGCGCGAGCGGATCAGGGCGATGGACCCGCAGCTGATCGATCTGGAAAACCGCATCGCCGCGACCACAGACCCCAGCGACCGCACCCGGCTGGAAACGGAGCTGGCCAACGCCAACAAGGACCACAACGCGCTGGTGCAGGACGAACAGGTGGCGCTGGCCCGGTCGCAGACGCTGGAACGCTATATCGAGGCCGGCAAGACCTGGGTGGACAGCCTGCAGAACCAGGCGGCCACGCAGATGGTGCTGATCAACAAGCTGCAGACCGACACGCGCCAGCGCGTCGTGCTGTATGACGCGCTGACCAAGTCGCTCAAGACCGCCCAGCAGCAGGACGTGGCCCACCGGATCAACGAGATCGGCGTCAAGACGGATCAAGAGGCGCAGACCGCCATGGCCGGGATCGGGGCCGCGACCAACGACCGGATGGCCGACATGCTCGAGGCGCACGGCGAGCACATGGTCTTTGCCCGCAAGGTGCTGGAGGAGAAGGCCCGCGCCGACGAGCGGTTCGCCCGCCGATTCGCCGAGATCGTCGAAAAGCACGACAAGAACCTGTACGGCGGGCAATAGGTGACGGACGCCCAAGGCCTTGCCGCCGACCACCGGGCGATTGCCGACGACCTGGTCGCGCGGGCCTATTTCCTGCAGTTGCGCCGGATCGCGGGCGCGCTGACGCCCGCGCTGGCCGAGATGGTGCGCGATCGCCTGTTCTCGGGGACCGACGTGCAGGTCATCGACGGCTACCTGCGCGCGCTGCTGGCCAGCGCGCAGGCGTTGTCGATGAAATACCTGGTGGCCGGGCGTGTCGAAGGGCCGCTGCGCCGCGCCCTGACCATCGACATCCACGATTCGGGCTTTCCCGTCTGGCAAGAGATCGCGCAGACCGCCGCGGATGCCGCGCAGGCCGGCGAGGAACTGGCCCGCACCCCCACCGCCGCCACGATCAAGGACGACATGATCCGCCAGATCGTCGGCGACCTGACCCATCCCACCCGCCTGCAATACGCGCTGTCGCAACGGATGTATTACGAATCACTGGCCGCCGGCGGGCTGTTCTGGCCGCAGATGCACCCGCAGGCGCTGGGGCTGGGCCAGCAGGGGCACCGCCGCCGCTGGCTGATCCACTGGGGCATCTACGACAGCCGGCAGAACCTGCCGGTCGTGTATCTGATGGACTGCGACGACACGGGACGCCGCCCCTTGCCCGACGACGCCAGGCGCTGGCCCGAGGCGCGCGCGCATCTGCTGGCGCAGTCGGTGGGCGAATTGCAGTTGCTGACGATCGCGCAGGGCTTTGACCGCGATTTCGACACGCTGCACCCGCAGCGGCTGCGGCGGCTGACGCTGGGGCCGATCCATTCGCGCGAGTTCACCGTGCAGGAAGGCCCCATTCGCCAAGTGCTGGAGGACGCGCGCGCCGAACCGGGGCAGGACTGGGCCCTGGCGCTGACGGTCGAGGACCTGCAGTCCGACCGGGCCGAGATGGAATCCGCGGGGCTGTTCACCGTGACCGAGCGCCAGATCTGGCGCATCGACCCGCTGAACCAGCACGGCGCGGGGCAGGGGACCACGGCGGCGCAGCGGCTGCTGGTGATCCCGCAGCGCCCCTATCAGGCGCTGGCGCGGCTGGACCCGCCCGGCTTCCGCGGCATCCGCAAGTATGTTCCCGGCCCCGACGGCCGCGTCCTGGGGTTTGGCTGATGGACACGCGCGACGAAATGGAATTGCCCGAGCCGAAGATCCGGGCGCAGTATCCCCAGGCGCTGGCGCTGCTGACCGGGTTCGACCACGCCCCCCGGCTGGCGGCGGCGGCGGCCCCCGCCGCGCTGCCGGAACGCTCGCCCGGCGTGCCGCGCGCCTCGCGCTTTCGGTCCACCACGCCGGGGCTGGCGGGGCTGCCCGCGCAGCGGCCCGGCGCCGTGCGGCTGATCGAGCGGATCGAGCGGACGGGCGGCGATGACCTGCCATCGGCCGCCGCCGCGACGGTGCTGCGGGTGTTGCGCCGGGCGCTGGCGATCGCGCTGGCCATGGGGGACGAGACGGCCGCGCGGTCGGGGGCGGCGGAACTCAAGCGCGCGAACCTGGAAAACCGCCTGCCCGCCGAGCGCCGCAGCGCCTTCGCCGACCTGCTGGCCGCCGAATCGCTGGCGGTGCTGTCGGTGCTGGCCAACGCGACCGCCTTTCTTCTGGCCGAGCACGCCGCCGCCGAGGCGCCCGACATCGGCGGCGTCGACGAGATCCTGACCGACGCGCCCCATGTCGCACTGCAGGGTGCGCTGTGGGAACTGGACGCCAAGCTCGCCGCCCACGCCGCCGACGACGCCACGCTGGTCGCCGTCACGCTGGCCTGGGCCGAGGCGCTGGCCGCCGCGGTTGCCGCACGGGCCGAGGCCGCACCCGCGACCGCGGCCTTCACCGGCGCGCGGTGGCGCGTGGCCGCCGACGACCTGCCGATCGCGGGCTTTGCCCCCGCGACCCGCGCCCGCGGCAAGCCCGTGCAGATGGCCTTCAAGCGCCCCGAGGAGGTGGTCGGCAACGCCATCGCCAAGCATCAGGCGATGCGCTTGGCGCGGATGCTGGTCGCCTATGACTTCGACCGGCGGATGAACCCGTTCGTGGAGCTGGGCGGCTTCATCTTCACCTTTCTGGGCGACGGGCGGCCGGGGACGGGCAAGACCACGCTGATCCAGATGATGGCGGGGCTGGTCAACGACTATTGCTCTGTCGCGGGCTATCCGTTCCGCTATCAGAACCTCGGCATCGACAACGTGGACAGCTATCAGGGCAAGTCGGGCCAGAATGCGCGCGCCTTCGTGGATGCGGTCATCGACCCCGCCGTGATCGGTTTCGGCACCATCGACGACATCGACCAGGTCGCGGGAAGGCGCGGCGACCGGCAGTCGTCGTCCGGCCAGCAGGAGATCACGGCCGTCCTGATGGACGCCTTTGCGGGCGCCGGAACGGTGGTGCGCGGCAACGCGACCTTCGGGATGTTTTCCAATCACGCCGAGTCCATCGACGAGGCGCTGCGCCAGCGCGCAGGCGCGCGGTTCCTGATCGACGGGCCCAGGACGCAGGCCGACTACATCGACATCTTTGCGCTGCTGCTGGGCAAGCACCACGCCATCCCGGTGGGCGACCACGACCTGATGCGCGCGCAGCAGATCAAGGCGGCGGTGCGGCAGGGCTATGCCGGCCACGACCGCCCCACTGATGCCGCGCTGGCGGCCATCTGGGACGAGGTGTCGGCCCGGCTTGGCCCCATGGACACGCTGGCCGACATCGGCGCCTATCTGCACGCCATCGCCCAGGCCGAACCGCGGTTCACCGGCCGGGCCGTCAAGAACATCACCGACGCCATCAAGACCCGCGCGATGGACTTCGACATGCCCGACGAGTGGTTCGAGACGCCCGAGCCGTTCCTGCACCAGCCCTATGCCCGCAAGCTGGACATGATCGCCGCCCTGCGCCAGCCGATCACCCCCGCGATGGTCGTGCAGGAAATCAACCGCTATGCCGACAGCGAATGGCGCTATGCCGAGACGGCGGACGAGCGCGCCATCGACGAGGCCGTTCGGGGGATGGAGCGCATGGCCGAGGCGCAGCGCCGGTTCGGGGGGGGCGCATGATTCTGATCTGTCTGGCCGGGCTGGCAGTGCTTTTGGCGAGGTTTGGCTGGGGCTTGTACTTGCGCCTTACCGGCGGCGCGTCAGGCGGCAGCGCATTGGTCAAATCGGTCGCCCTGACCGGAGTTCTGGCGGTGGCGCTTGGCTATGTCCTGGCCTGGGCAATCGGCGCGCTTGAGTATCCGAGTGGCGGGCCGTTTGTCGGACTGGTGTTTGCTGTCCTGACGGCGATCTTCTGGTTCCCGGTGCTTGTCATGGCCGCTCGCTCCGCTACGAGGCGCCGGCCATGAAACTGCTGATCGAACGCGGCCTGATGTTCGGGAACCTGATCCGGGTGGACAGCCCGGCGTGGGTCGCGCTCTACAACCGTGCGCTGGAAAAGCTGACCGGCAGGACCACGGCGCTGGCCGAGTTCCACATCGACCTGACGGGGCTGTCGCCCGAGGTGGGGGATGAGCTGGGCGATCTGGACTATCTGAATGCCGCCGGCGGCAACCGCCAGTTCATCCTGCTGACGACCGAGCAGAAGACCGCGCCCATGCTGGCGGCGGACCTGTCGGTCTATCGGACCATCCTGCGCCGCTTTGTCGCCGACAACGAAAGCCAGCTGTTCAGCCTGACCGCGCGCGACGCGGTGATCGGCGAGATCGACGATCAGGTCTGGCAGGTCGCCCAGCCCGCCGACCTGCTGGACATCCGGCAGGTGCGCATCACCGCCGACACCACCGGCAACCACGTGGCCGAGGCCGACCGGCTGACCGCCATGATCGACCGCTTCCGCAGCCAGCCGGACGCGTGGTGGGACGACGTGCTGATCGCCCAGATGATCGAGCAGGCCAGGAAATCCGGCGACGTGATCCGCAACCCGGTGCGGCTGGCGCACACCAGTTTCGACGTGCCCGATTTCTGGACGCCCGGGTTCGGGGGCGTCTATGTCATCCGCTCGGCCCGCGAGCCGGCCGTGATCTTTGCCGACGCCGCGCAGCGCACGCCGCTGCCCGGGGTGCGGGTGATGACGCTGGACGACCGGCACGACATCGCGGGCTGGCTGGCGCGCCAGGGGCTGGCCGAGCCCATCGCCGGCGCGGCCGGCGCCGATGCCGCGGCGGTGCTGCGCCAGAAGATCGACTTCATCCTGGTGGACGCGGCGACGCGGGCGGGAATCGATCCGGGCGACGGCACCCGCGCCAGCCTGCGCCGGGCCGCGGCGCGGCTGGACCCGGCCGCGCTGCCGGCCGAATTGCGCGGCCTGTCGGCGATCCTGCGCTATGTCGAAAGCGGGGGCGACTGGCCCGCCATCGATTCCAGCGATCCCGCCTATTTCCATGCGCTGCGCGGCAGCGCGGGGCCCGCCCGCGATCTGGTCAACCAGCTGCTGACCGAGCTTGCCCCCCATGACGTGCGCGCGTTGTTCATCCTGAACAAGCCGCTGTTCTATCGGCTGTATCAGGGCTGGGACGCCCGCAAGCAGGCCTATGTGGCCGACCAGCTGGCGCGCGAATACCAGATCGACAAGCAGGGCACGCGCGATGCGCTGTTCGGCCCCGAACCCGGCATGGCCGAGACGCCGGCGCCGCCCGCCCAGCCCGCCGCGCCCTGGGGGCCGGCGCGGGTGCGGCTGACCGAACAGCCCGCCGCGGGGCCGTGGGGCGCCGCGCCCAACGCCCGCAGGGGGCGCCCATGGGCCTGATCCGGCTGGCGGTCGTCGTGCTTGCCATCGAGGCGCTGTTCTATGGGCTGATCTCGGTCTATGTCCGGTCCTTGCGGCGCGAGGCGCTGGAGGAGGCCTGGGCGCGGCGGAACCCCGACCGCCCCGGCGACAGCCCGGACCGGCGCCGGTTCGTGCGCCTGGCGATGGCCGGGTTCCGCCGCAGCCTGGCCCGCCGGCTGATCGGGCTGGTGTTCGTTCTGCCGACGCTGGCGATCATCGTGGTCGTCTGGCTT
This sequence comes from Paracoccus endophyticus, assembly GCF_003286075.1. GTDB lineage: Bacteria > Pseudomonadota > Alphaproteobacteria > Rhodobacterales > Rhodobacteraceae > Paracoccus > Paracoccus endophyticus. The sequence continues at coordinate 116,691 of NZ_QLUV01000004.1, forward strand.
GTGAACTACGACTGAAGGAGAGTTCGATGCGAACGGTTCAGGTGGTTCTGGGGGTTGCCTTCGGCATCCTGGTGTTCCTGTTTCTGGACTATGCGCTGCCCTCGCGCGAGACGGTGCGGATCACCAACACCTACAACAAGCTGACCGACATCGGCTGGAACCGGATCTTCTATGCCGCGGCCGACACCGGCACGGTCGAGAACCTGCAGGGCCAGCGCGACATCCGGTTCATCGACACGGTGCGCCCCAACGGGCGCCCGCTGGTCTTTCGCAACGAGGACACCGGCACGATCTGGCCGCCGTATTTCAAGTACGACAGCTCGAACCTGCACGCGGTGGCGGGGGACATGAAGTCCACGTCCGACAATCCCCGGTGGGTCAACATCACGTCCTACGGGTGGCGCGTCTCGTTCCTGTCGATCTATCCCAACGCGATCTCGATCCGCCTTGTCGCGGGTCCGGGGGACGAGCCGATGAACTGGCCGGCGATGGTGGTGCTGGCCATCCTGGGCGCGCTGCTGTTCCTGTTCTGGCGGATGTGGAACCAGTTCCGGGAACGGTCCATCGCCCCGATGGTCAGCCGCGCTGACCGGGCCATCGACCGCGCCGACGCGCGCATGGACAGCGCCCGCGACCGCGTGGCGGCCGAGACGCGGCAGGCGCGCGGCCGGTTCACGGGGTGGCTGGGCACCTGGCGCGGCAAGCCCCGGCGGTAAGCGGCATCTTAGCGCAGCGGCCGGGCCGGGTTGCCCGCGACGGTCGCGCCTGCGGCCACGTCGCGCGTGACCACCGCGCCCGCGCCGATGATCGCACCCGGCCCGACGCTGACGCCGGGCAGGAGGATCGCCCCGCCGCCGATCCACACGTCGTCCCCGATCGTCACGGGGCGGCCGGATTCTTCGCCCGTGGCGCGGCGGGCGGGGTCGCGCGGGTGGTCGGCCGTCAGGATCTGCACCTGCGGTCCGATCTGCACCCGCGCCCCGATGCGGATCGGGGCCACGTCCAGGAACACGGCGGAGAAATTGACGAAGCAGCCCGGCCCGAAATGGATGTGGCGGCCGTAATCGACATGGAACGGCGGCCGGATCACCGCGCCGCCCCAGGTGCCCAGCAACTCCCCCAGGATCGCCGGGTCGTCGCCCTCGATGGTGGCGTTGTATCGGCGCAGCAGGCCCTGGGCACGGCGGCGCAGCGCGACCAGCACGGGATCGCCCGCGTCATAGGGGCGGCCCGACAGCATGTCGTCCAGCGCGCCCATTTGGTAGCTTACATGAAGCCGAGTTCCAGCCGGGCCTCGTCGCTCATCATCTCCATCCCCCAGGGGGGCTGGAACGTCATCTCGACATCGACCTGGCGCACGCCGGGCAGCGGCTCGACCGCGTCGGCGACCCAGCCCGGCATTTCGCCCGCGACCGGGCAGCCCGGGGCGGTCAGCGTCATCACGATGCGGACCGCGTTCGTTTCATCGATGGCGATGGTGTAGATCAGCCCCAGGTCGAAGATGTTGACCGGGATCTCGGGGTCATAGACGGTCCGGCACGCCTCGACGATCGTTTCGTAAAGCGGATGGTCCGTGGTGGACGGCGCGATCAGGGGCGCCCCCTCCAGCATCGGCTGGGTCTGCGGCTGGTTCATCGGTCTGGTCCCGTGCATAGCTGACGGTTTATATAGGGCATCAGCGCGCCCGCGAAAAGACCGTTCGACGCCGCACGCCCGCCGCGACGCGATGTGGCGCAGATGAAAACGGCGCCCGCAGGGGGCGCCGTCAGGCAGGGGCAGGGGCTGGGGGCCGATCAGGCGGTCGCGCCCTGGATGAACTTCACCGCGTCGCCGAAGGTCTGGATGGTCTCGGCGGCGTCGTCGGGGATCTCGATCCCGAACTCTTCCTCGAACGCCATCACCAGCTCGACCGTGTCGAGGCTGTCGGCCCCCAGGTCGTCGATGAACGAGGCGGTCTCGGTGACCTTGTCCTCTTCGACGCCCAGGTGCTCGACCACGATTTTCTTCACGCGATCAGCGATATCGCTCATGTCTCGTTCCTCACTAACGGGCAATCCGCCCGGAATGCAGCCGGCACAGGATCCGGCGACAGCCGCGGGCGGTTCCCTGCGGCCTCGGATTCGGGGGATACAGCACCGCCCGCACCCACTGCAACCGCTTTCGCGCGCCGCTTTCGGGCCCGTGCAAGGGGGCGCGGGCGCGTTTCAGATCATCGCCATGCCGCCGTTCACGTGCAGCGTGGCGCCGGTGACATAGCCGGCCGCCGGGCTGGCCAGATACAGGACGGCGGCCGCGATGTCGTCGGGCGACCCCATGCGCCCGGCCGGGATCTGGGTCAGGATGCGGCCCTTCTGCTCGTCGGTCAGCGCGTCGGTCATCGCGGTCTGGATGAACCCGGGCGCCACGCAGTTGACCGTGATGCCCCGGCTCGCCACTTCGGACGCAAGGCTTTTGGACAGGCCGACCAGCCCGGCCTTGGCCGCGGCATAGTTGGCCTGGCCGGGGTTGCCGGTGGTGCCCACGACGCTGGTGATGCTGACGATCCGGCCCCAGCGCGCCTTCATCATCCCGCGCAGGACGCCCCGCGCCAGCCGAAAGGACGAGGTCAGGTTGACCGCGATCACCTGGTCCCATTCATCGTCCGACATCCGCATGAACAGGTTGTCGCGGGTGATGCCGGCGTTGTTGATCAGGATGTCCACCGACCCCATCGCTTGCGCCGCCTGCTTGGGCAGGGCGTCCACCGCCGCCGGGTCCGACAGGTTGGCCGCGACGACATGGGCGCGCTCGCCCAGGCGCTCGGCCAGGGCGCGCAACGGCGCCTCGCGTGTCCCCGACAGGGCCACGCTGGCCCCCGCCGCGTGCAGGGCCGCCGCGACCGCCCCCCCGATCCCGCCCGAGGCGCCGGTGATCAGTGCGGTCTTTCCGGTCAGGTCGAACATGGCTTGGCCCCTGCTGAGTTGTCGGGCGCGCCTTAGCACGCGGCGCGGCAGGCGGAAAGCGGCCCGCCGGCGCCCGCGCGCGCCGCCCCCGTCAGGCCTTGAGCGCGGCGATGTCCTCGGGCGTGCCGATGGCGCGGGTCCGCGCCTCGGGGGCGATGCGGCGGATCATGCCCGACAGCGCCTTGCCGGCGCCGATCTCCCAGAACTCGACCACGCCGGACTGGACCATGCAGCCCACGGATTCGCGCCAGCGCACCATGCCCGTCACCTGCTCGACCAGCAGGCGGCGGATGGCGCCGGGTTCCGTCACCGGCTCGGCCCGCACGTTGGCCACCAGGGGCACGGCGGGCGCGGCGATCTCGACGCCTGCCAGCGCCTCGGCCATGACCGCCGCGGCGTGCTGCATCAGCGCACAGTGAAAGGGCGCGCTGACCGGCAGCATCAGCGCCCGCTTGGCGCCGCGTTCGCGCGCCAGCGCCGCGGCGCGTTCCACCGCCGCCACATGGCCCGAGATCACCACCTGGGCCGGGTCGTTGTCATTGGCGGCCTGGCAGACCTCGTCCCCGGCCGCATCGCGGGCGATCTGGTCCACGGCCTCGAGGTCCAGCCCCAGGATCGCGGCCATTGCGCCCTGGCCCACGGGCACCGCCTCCTGCATGGCGGTGCCGCGCAGGCGCAAGAGCCGCGCCGTGTCGGGCAGGCTGATCGCGCCTGCCGCGCACAGGGCCGAATACTCGCCCAGCGAGTGACCGGCGACGAACGACGCGGCCTCGATCCCCCAGCCCTCGGATTCCAGCGCCCGCATAGCCGCCATCGACGTCGCCATCAGCGCCGGCTGGGCGTTGCGGGTCAGCGTCAGGGTGTCGGCGTCCCCCTCCCAGATCAGCGACGACAGGTTTTCCCCCAGCGCCTCGTCCACCTCGTCGAACACCGCGCGTGCGGCGGGATAGGCCTCGGCCAGGGCGCGGCCCATGCCGATGGCCTGCGCCCCCTGTCCAGGAAATACGAATGCCCGCATCAGTCCCGTTCCTTTTTCAGATCAGATCGGGGATAACGCGCGCGCCCCTGTCAGGCAACAGCGCCCCCGCACGGGTCCCTGGCGCGCCCCGCCACCGGCCCCGCCCCACGCAAGGATGACGCCATCATGTCCCAGCATGCCTCGCCGCGCGGCTACGACGGTTTCCACCGGCTGCTGCACTGGACCATCGCCCTGCTGATCCTGGCTGCCATGGCGCTGGGGCTGTACGCCAACAGCCTGCCGCGCGAGGGGCAGGACGCACTGGCCGCCATCATCGGGCTGTTCTCGGTCCACAAGACCGTGGGCGTGGCCGTCCTGCTGCTGGTGCTGGTGCGCATCCTCTGGGTGACGACGCGGCCGCATCCGCGCCCGCTGCACCCCGGCCGGCGGCTTGAGACGCTGGTCGCGGACACGGTCCACTGGGCGCTTTATGGCGGGATGGTGCTGATGCCGCTGACCGGCTGGCTGCTGCATTCCGCCGCGCCGGGCGAAGGGTTCGCCCGCATCCTGTGGCCGCTGGGCCAGCGCCTGCCCGGGGTGCCGGTGGACGCAGCGCTGTCCGAGCGTTTCGCCGCATTCCATGAAACCGGCTGGCTGCTGCTGGCGGTGCTGATCGTCCTGCACGTCGCCGGGGCGGTCAAGCACGCCATCATCGACCGCGACGCCACCATGGCGCGCATGACCCATGGCCGCAACCTGCCCGAGCCGCCGCCCGACACGCGCCGGGCCCGGTGGCTGGCACCCCTGCTGGCGGTGGTGCTGTGGGCGGGCGTGGCCCTGGCCGTGCCCGACAAGGCCGCAGAGGACGCCGACGCCACCCCCGTCGCCGAGGCGGTGCAATCGGCGCCCGCCGCCCCCTCCGGGGCCGAAACCCCGGCAGACACCGGCGCGCCCGCACCGCCCGAGGCACCACCGGCAAGCCCCACAGTTCCTGCGGCCGCGCCCCCCACGGCCGCTGCTGCGCCCGAGGCCGCCGCCACGGCCGCCTCGGCGCCCGCCTGGTCGGTCCGCTCCGGCACCGTCTCGATCACGGTCAAGCAGGGCGGCGCGCCGGTCACGGGCCAGTTCGGCACCTGGACCGCCCAGATCACCTATGACGAGGCGACCGGCACCGGGCGCGTCACCGCCGATGTCGATGTGACCTCGCTCAGCCTGGGGGCGGTGTCGTCCAACGCGACCGGCCCCGATTTCCTGAACGCCGCCGCCTTTCCGCAGGCGCGGTTCGAGGGGGCGATCACCCGCACCGATGCGGGCGGCGCGGCGCATCAGGCCACCGGCACGCTGACGATCGCGGGCGTGACCCGGCCCGCGACCCTGCCGTTCGACCTGACGATCGAGGGGACGACCGCCACGGCCCGCGGCACCCTGGCCGTGGACCGGCGCGATTTCGGGGTGGGCAAGGGCTATGCGGACGAGACGACCGCCGGATTTGCGGTGCCGGTCGCGATCGAGCTGACCGCCACGCGCGACTGAGCGCGGCGCAACCGCATGAACGGAAACGGGCCGCCCCGGCAGGGACGGCCCGATCGGCAGGGGCAAGGCCTGGGGCGATCAGCCGACCAGTTCCAGCCCCGAGAAGAAGAAGGCGATTTCTTCCTTGGCGGTGTCCGGCGCGTCGGACCCGTGGACCGAGTTCTCGCCCATCGACAGCGCGAACTCCTTGCGGATGGTGCCGGCATCGGCATTGGCCGGGTTGGTCGCGCCCATCACTTCGCGGTTCTTCGCGATGGCGTTCTCGCCCTCCAGCACCTGCACGACGACAGGCTCGGACGCCATGAACTCGACCAGCTCGCCATAGAAGGGGCGGTCCTTGTGGACCTCGTAGAACTTGCCGGCCTGCGCGGGCGACAGGTGGATGCGCTTTTGCGCGACGATGCGAAGGCCGGCGTCCTCGAACTTGGCATTGATCTTGCCGGTCAGGTTGCGGCGGGTCGCGTCGGGCTTGATGATCGACAGGGTGCGTTCGACGGCCATGATGTCCTCGTGGTGTTTGCGGTTGGGCGGCGCGGTATCATGGCGCGGGCGCAAGGGAAACCGTGCGGACATGAAAAAAGGCAGCCCCGAGGGGCTGCCTTTCAACGTCGGTCCGGCCTGAAATCAGGCGAACTTGATGTTGATCGCGGATTCGCGGCCGTCGCGGCCGGTTTCCAGGTCATAGGTCACGGCCTGCCCGTCAGCGGGGGCCTGCAGACCGGCACGCTCCAGCGCCGAAACGTGCAGGAACACGTCGCGCTTGCCGCTTTCCGGCTGGATGAAGCCGAAGCCTTTGGTGGTGTTGAACCATTTCACGGTGCCGTTGGCCATCGTGAGATCTCCTTCAGAATGCCGTCCACATCATGTGACGGCCCGGCGTAGTCAGAGAAAGCAGACTGAAGCCGTAAAGGAGACAGCGCAGATAGCCTAACGTCGCCACAAACAGATAGGACGGCAGGGCCCGACACGCAAGCGGCTTGTGGAAAGAATCAGCGCGATCGTGCGGAACCCGCCCATTGACCCGGGCCGACCGCTGCGGCATGGCCCCCCCATGCTGCGGATCGACGACATCTCTTATTCCATCGCGGGGCGCCCGCTGTTCGAACACGCCTCGGCCGTGATCCCGGATGGGCACAAGGTCGGGCTGGTCGGGCCGAACGGCGCGGGCAAGACGACGCTGTTTCGCCTGATCCGGGGCGAACTGGCGCTGGACGGCGGCGACATCCGCCTGCCCGCGCGGGCGCGGATCGGCGGCGTGGCGCAGGAATCGGCGGCGTCCGGCGCCAGCGTGCTGGCGACCGTGCTGGCCGCCGACCGCGAGCGCCACGCCCTGCTGGCCGAGGCCGACACCGCCGCAGATCCCCACCGCATCGCCGAGATCCAGACCCGGCTGGCCGACATCGACGCCTGGTCGGCCGAGGGGCGGGCGGCGTCCATCCTGCAGGGCCTGGGGTTCCCGGCCGCCGACCAGGCGCGGCCCACGTCGGATTTCTCGGGCGGGTGGCGGATGCGGATGGCGCTGGCGGGCGTGCTGTTTGCGCAGCCCGACCTTTTGCTGCTGGACGAGCCGACGAACTATCTGGACCTGGAAGGCGCGCTGTGGCTGGAGGGGTATCTGGCCCGCTATCCCCACACCGTCATCGTCATCAGCCATGACCGGGGCCTGCTCAATCGCGCGGTCGGCTCGATCCTGCATGTGGAAGACCGCAAGCTGACCCTGTATTCCGGCGGCTACGACAGCTTTGCCCGCATCCGGGCAGAGCGCCGCGCCCTGCAGGCCGCCGAGGCCAAGAAGCAGGAGGCCCGGCGCGCCCATCTGCAAAGCTTCGTGGACCGGTTCCGCGCCAAGGCCACCAAGGCCACGCAGGCCCAGTCGCGCCTGAAGGCGCTGGCGAAGATGGAGCCGATCACCGCGCCCGGCGAGGCGAAGTTCCACCGCTTCACCTTTCCCCAGCCCGACGCGCTGTCGCCGCCCATCGTGGCGATGGACGACGTGTCCGTGGGATACGGCGACCGGCCGGTGCTGCGGCGGCTGACCCTGCGGATCGACCAGGACGACCGCATCGCGCTGCTGGGGCGCAACGGCCAGGGGAAATCGACGCTGTCCAAGCTGCTGGCGAACCGGCTGGCCCCGATGGCCGGCAAGGTGTCGCAGTCGTCCAAGCTGCGCGTGGGCTATTTCGCCCAGCACCAGGTGGACGAGCTGGACCTGGCCGAGACGCCCCTGACCCATGTGCGCCGGCTGCGCCCGGCCGAGACCCCGGCCCGGCTGCGCGCGCGGCTTGCGGGCTTTGGCCTGATGGAGGCGCAGGCCGAGACCCGCGTGGCCTCCCTGTCGGGCGGGCAGAAGGCGCGGCTGTCGCTGTTGCTGGCGACCATCGACGCGCCGCATCTGCTGATCCTCGACGAGCCGACGAACCACCTGGACATCGAATCCCGCGAGGCGCTGACCGAGGCGCTGAACGACTATACCGGCGCGGTGGTGCTGGTCAGCCACGACATGCACCTGCTGGAACTGGTGGCCGACCGGCTGTGGCTGGTGGCCGACGGCACGGTCGCGCCCTATCCGCACGACCTGGAAACCTATCGCCGGTCGCTGCTGACCGCGGACGAGCCCGAGCGCCCCAAGGACCCCCCCAAGCCCGCGCCGAAAAAGCCCGGCCGGGACGAGATCCTGGACCTGCGCGCCGAGGTCCGCCGCGGCGAGGAGCGGGTCGAGAAGCTGACGGCGATGCTGGGCAAGATCCGTGCGAAGATGGCCGATCCCGCGCTGTACAACGACCCGCACGAGGCCGAGAAATGGGGCCGCAAGCACGCCGAGGCCACGGCCGCGCTGCCCCGGGCCGAAGAATTGTGGATGCAGGCGCTGGAGCGGCTGGAGGCCGCGGAGCGGACCTGATCGTCCCGGCGGCGGGCGTTGGCATGCTGCGCGCTCGTGAAAGCAGTCCGGTTTGGGCGCAGGCAAGCCTGATCGCCGGCGGCCGTCGCCCGATTCCCTTGACATCCCGAACCGCGCGACCGCCCCCCGGAAGGACCCGCATGGACGTGGGGAAGGGGCGAAAGCCGCCGTCGCCCAGCCGTCGCGCGCCCCGCGCCTATTCCTCGGTGACGTCGATCACGCCCTCGACCGCGCGCAGGGCCTGGCGCATGCGCGGGGTGACGGGGACATCGCGGCCCACCTCGACGTCATAGACGGTGTGGCCGTCGCGCACCCGCAGCAGCAGGGGGCCTCGGCCCCGCGACGACACTGCCATGTCGGCGCTGACGGCCCGCAGCCGGTCCAGCACCGCGATGGCGGTGGACGCATCCGCGACCTCGACGGCCAGCTGGTCCGCGCCGGCATCGGCGACCGCCTCCTCCAGTGGCACGGCCGCGCGCGCCAGCAGCTTGACCTGATCGCCCGACGGCTCGACGTTCACCGTCAGCAGCACGTTCGCGCCGGGTTCCAGATGCGCGCGCGCCTGGTCCAGCAGGTCGGAAAACACCGTCACCTCGTACAGCCCGGTCGGGTCGGACAGGGTGACAAAGGCATAGCGCGTGCCCTTGGCCGATTTCTTCTCGGCCCGCGCCGACACCGTGCCGGCAAGCTGCGCGACCAGCGGCCCGCCGGCCGCGGCCGCCGCAACCTCGGCCAGCGTCATCGCGCCCTTGCGCTTCAGCGCCGGCTGATAGTCGTCCAGCGGGTGGCCCGACAGGTAGAACCCGATGGCGGTGTGCTCCTCGGCCAGCTTTTCGGCGGGCATCCAGACGCTGGCGATGGCGGGCCGGGGCGGCGGCAGGTCCTCGCCCCCGTCGAACAGCGAGTTCTGGGACGAGGCCTGCGCCTGCTGCACCGCCGCCGACCACGCGACCAGCGCGTCCAGCGACCGCAGCACCCGCGCCCGGTTGGCGTCCAGCACGTCGAAGGCGCCCGCGCGCGCCAGCATCTCGAGCGCGCGCTTGCCGATCTGTTTCAGCGGCGCGCGGCGCGCAAGGTCGGTCAGGTCGGCAAACGGCCGGTCGCCCCGTGCGGCGACCAGCACGCGCATCGCCTCGACCCCCACGTTCTTCAGCGCGCCCAGCGCATAGACGATGCGCCCCTGATCGACGCTGAACCGCGGCTGGCCCCGATTGACGCAGGGGGGGATGATCTCGATGCCCATGCGGTCCACCTCGCGGCGATAGATCGCCAGCTTGTCGGTCAGGTGGATGTCGCAGTTCATCACCGCCGCCATGAACTCGACCGGGTGGTTCGCCTTCAGCCAGGCGGTCTGATAGCTGACGACGGCATAAGCCGCAGCGTGCGACTTGTTGAAGCCGTAGTTGGCGAATTTCTCCAGCAGGTCGAAGACCTCGCCGGATTTCTTGGCGTCAATGCCCTGGGCGGTGCAGCCCTCGATGAACTTGGGCCGCTCCTTCGCCATCTCCTCGGCGATCTTCTTGCCCATGGCGCGGCGCAACAGGTCCGCGCCGCCCAGCGAATAGCCCGCCATGACCTGCGCGATCTGCATCACCTGTTCCTGATAGACGATGATGCCCTGCGTCTCGGCCAGGATGTGGTCGATGGTGGGGTGGATCGACTCCAGCCGCTGCAGCCCGTTCTTGACCCTGCAATAGGTCGGGATGTTTTCCATCGGGCCGGGGCGGTACAGCGCCACCAGCGCCACGATGTCCTCGATGCAGGTCGGGCGCATCTGGCGCAGCGCGTCCATCATCCCCGAGCTTTCGACCTGGAACACCGCCACGGTGCGGGCGCTGGCGAACAGCCGATAGGTCGCCTGGTCGTCCAGCGGGATGGCGATGATCTCGTCCACGGCGCCCGGCGGCGGGTCGTAAAGCTGCCGCCCGTCGGCCGCGATGTGCAGGTGCCGGCCACCGGCGCGGATCAGGTCGACGGCATTCTGGATCACCGTCAGGGTCTTCAGGCCAAGGAAGTCGAACTTGACCAGCCCCGCCTGTTCCACCCATTTCATGTTGTACTGCGTGGCCGGCATGTCGGACGCCGGGTCGCGATACAGCGGCACCAGCTGGTCCAGCGGCCGGTCCCCGATCACCACCCCCGCCGCATGGGTCGAGGCGTTGCGCAGCAGCCCCTCGACCTGGGCCGCGTAATCGAGCATCCGGCGCACGTTTTCCTCGGCCGCCGCCGCCTCGCGCAGGCGCGGCTCGTCGGCCAGCGCCTTGGTGATGCTGACGGGCTTGACGCCCTCGACCGGGATCATCTTGGACAGCCGGTCGCGCTGGGAAAACCCCATGCCCAGCACCCGGCCGACGTCGTGGACCGCCGCCTTGGACAGCAGCGCGCCGAAGGTGATGATCTGGCCCACCTTGTCGCGCCCATAGCGTTGCTGGACGTACTGGATCACCTCCTCGCGCCGGTCCATGCAGAAGTCGATGTCGAAGTCCGGCATCGACACCCGTTCCGGGTTCAGGAAGCGTTCGAACAGCAGCGAATAGCGCAGCGGGTCCAGGTCGGTGATCGTCAGCGCAAAGGCGACCAGCGATCCCGCCCCCGATCCCCGGCCGGGGCCGACGGGTATCCCCTGCGCCTTGGCCCACTTGATGAAATCCGCCACGATCAGGAAATAGCCGGGAAAGCCCATCTGCTCGATGATGCCCAGCTCGAACTCCAGCCGGGCCTCGTACTCCTCGACACTGACGGCGTGGGGGATGACGGCCAGGCGCGCGGCCAGCCCCTCGCGCGCCTGCCGGCGCAGCTCCTCGATCTCGTCGTCGGCGAAACGCGGCAGGATCGGCTTGTGCTTGGCGACCGCAAAGGCGCAGCGGCGGGCGATCTCGACGGTGTTGGCGATCGCCTCGGGCAGGTCGGCGAACAGCATCGCCATGTCCTCGGCCGACTTGAAATGGTGGTTCGCGGTCAGCCGGCGGCGGGGGGCCGCCTGATCGACCATCGCGCGTTCGCGGATGCAGATCAGCGCATCATGCGCGCCGAACATCTCGGGCTTGGGGAAATACACGTCGTTGGTGGCGACCAGCGGCAGGCCCAGCGCATAGGCCAGGTCGATCATCCCGCCTTCGCTGGCGGCCTCGGCCGGCATGGGCTGGCCGTTGTCCTGCATGTGGCGTTGCAGTTCCACATACAGCCGGTCGCCGAAGGCGCCCGACAGCCGCCGGGCCAGCGTCTCGGCGTCGGCCTGCTTGCCCTGCTGGACCAGCAGGCCCAGCGGGCCGGTGGCGCCGCCGGTCAGGCAGATCAGGCCGCCTGCATGGGCCTCGAGCTCGTCCAGCGTGATGTGGGGCGCGGCCCCGCCGTCGCGCAGGTAAAGGCAGGACGACAGCGCCATCAGGTTCATCCAGCCGCCCTTGTCCTGCGCCAGCAGGACGACCGGCCCGCAGGCCGCGCCCGCATCCAGGGTGATCTGGCAGCCGACGATGGGCTGCACGCCCTCGGCCTGCGCCTTGACCGAGAATTCCAGCGCGGCGAACAGCGCGTTGGTGTCGGTCAGCGCGACGGCGGGCATCCCCTGCGCGGCGGCCAGCTTGGCCAGCTTGCCCACCGGGATCGCCCCCTCCAGCAGCGAGTGTTCGGAATGGCAGCGCAGGTGGATGAATCGGGGCAGGGCGTCGGACATGGCGCGAAACATAGGCCCATGGCCACCGGGCGCAATTGCCCCTTGGCGCAAATCGGCTAACACTGCGGCAAAAGACCTGCGGGGATGCGCGTGACGACAACCGAGCTGTTCCGGGCCGAGGGCCTGGGCAAGACCTATCCGGGCGTGCGCGCCAATGACGACGTGTCGTTTTCCGTCCGGCCCGGGGAAATCCACGCCCTGCTGGGGGAAAACGGGGCGGGCAAGTCCACGCTGGTCAAGATGATCTACGGCCTCGTGCGGCCCGACGCGGGGCGGATGCGGCTGGGCGGGGCGGCGCATGCGCCGGCCGATCCGCGCGCCGCGCGCGCCGCCGGCGTGGGCATGGTGTTCCAGCATTTCAGCCTGTTCGACGCGCTGAGCGTGGCCGAGAACGTGGCGCTGGGCATGGACGCGCCGCCGCCGCGCAGGCAGCTTCCGCCGCGCATCGCCGAGGTCAGCGCGGCCTATGGCCTGCCGCTGGACCCCGCGCGCCGCATCGCGGGGCTGTCGGCGGGCGAACGCCAGCGGGTCGAGATCGTGCGCTGCCTGCTGGGCGAGCCGCGCCTGCTGATCATGGACGAGCCGACCAGCGTGCTGACCCCGCAGGAGGCCGAGATCCTGTTCGCCACCCTGCGCAAGCTGGCCGCGCGGGGAACGGCGGTCCTGTATATCAGCCACAAGCTGGACGAGATCCGCACCCATTGCGACCGCGCCACGATCCTGCGGCAAGGCCGGGTCGTGGGCACCGTCTCGCCGGGCGAGCATACCGCGCGCGCGCTGGCCGCGATGATGGTCGGGGCCGAGATGCGCCCCGTCGATCGCAGCGGGCGGCAGGCGGGCGACGCGGTGCTGGTGGTGCGCGGGCTGACCTCGGCCCCGGGCCATGCGGGGACGGCCCTGCGCGACGTGGGCTTTGCGGTGCGCGCGGGCGAGATCCTGGGGATCGGCGGCGTCGCCGGCAACGGGCAGGAGGAGCTGATCGCCGCCCTCTCGGGCGAGACGGCCGGGCGTCCGGGCACCGTCCTTTTGTCGGGCGCCGACCTGTCCGCGCTGGGGCCCGAGCCGCGGCGGCGCGCCGGCCTTCTGGCCGCGCCCGAGGATCGGCTGGGCCACGCCGCCGTCCCCGAGATGAGCCTGACCGACAACGCCCTGCTGACCGGGGCCACGCGGCAGCGGCTGGCCCCCCGCGGGGTGATCGACCACGCCGCGGCGCGCGCCTTTGCCCGGCGCATCATCGCCGCCTTTGACGTGCGCACGCCGGGGCCGGGGACGCCCGCGGCCTCGCTGTCGGGGGGCAACCTGCAAAAATTCGTCATCGGGCGCGAGATCCTGCAGGACCCGCGCGCGCTGGTGGTCAACCAGCCGACCTGGGGGGTGGACGCGGGCGCTGCCGCCGCGATCCGGCAGGCGCTGCTGGACCTGGCGCGGCGCGGCGCGGCGGTGGTGGTGATCAGCCAGGACCTGGACGAGCTGCTGGAGCTGTCGGACCGCTTCGCCGCGCTGAACGCCGGGCGGCTGTCGGCCCCGGTGCCGACCGAGGGGCTGACCATCGAGCGGATCGGCCTGATGCTGGGCGGCGCCCACGGGATGGAGGTCGCCCATGTTGCGGCTTGAGCCCCGCCCCGCCGCGCCCGCCTGGCTTGAGCTTGCGACCCCGGTCATGGCCGTCATCGCGACGATGATCGCGGGGGGCGTGCTGTTTGCGCTGATGGGGTTCGACCCGGTGGCAGCGGTCCGCACGATTTTCTGGGACCCGCTGTTCGGACCGGCGGCCAGCTATTCCCGGCCGCAGTTGCTGGTCAAGGCGGGGCCGCTGATCCTGATCGCCTGCGGGCTGGCCGTGGGCTTTCGCGCGGGGATCTGGAACATCGGGGCCGAGGGGCAGTACATCGTCGGCGGCCTGTGCGGTGCCGCCGTGGCGCTGGCTGCCTATCCGGCCGAGGGCGCCTGGATCTTTCCCGCGATGGTTCTGGCGGGCGCGGCGGGCGGCTGGGCCTGGGGCATGATCCCGGCGATGCTGCGCAACTGGTTCGGCGCGTCGGAAATCCTGGTATCCCTGATGCTGGTCTATGTCGCGCAGCGGCTGGCGGCGTGGATGGCCTTTGGCCCGATGCGAAACCCCGAGGGGTTCGGCATGCCGGGGTCGCGCAACCTGCAGCAATACCCGTCCGCGGCAAACCCCGAACTGGTCGCGGGCACCGGCGCCCATTGGGGCGTGGTCGCCGCCGCCCTGGCGGTGGTTGCGACCTGGTTCCTGATGAGCCGGCATATCCGCGGCTTTCACATCCGCGCCGCCGGGCTTGCGCCGCGCGCCGCGCGCTTTGCAGGCGTCAGCCCCGCCGCGCTGGTGGCCTTCTGCCTGGGCCTGTCGGGCGCGCTGGCGGGCATGGCGGGCCTGTTCGAGGTGGCCGGTCCCGGCGGGCAGATCATCGACAGCTTCGGGTCGGGCTATGGCTTCACGGCGATCATCGTGGCCTTTCTGGGCCGGCTGCATCCGCTGGGCATCCTGCTGGCGGGGCTGCTGCTGGCGCTGACCTACATCGGGGGCGAGCTGGCGCAGCTGACCCTGCAACTGCCCGCGGCGACCGTCCAGGTGTTCCAGGGGATGCTGCTGTTCTTCCTGCTGGCGTTCGACACGCTGACGCGGTTCCGCATCCGGTCGGCGAGGGCCATGGCATGATCCTGGACGTCACCACGCTGCTGCTGCTGATCTCGGCCGCGACGCCGATCCTGTTCGCCGCCCTGGGCGAGGTGATCGTGGAACGCGCGGGGGTGCTGAACCTGGGCGTCGAGGGTCTGATGATCGTGGGCGCCCTGGCGGGCTTTGCCGCCGCGCACGCCACCGGCAGCACCGCCCTGGGGTTCGCCGTGGCCGCCGTGGCCGGGGCGGGGCTGGCCATGATCTTTGCCGTGCTGACCCAGATGCTGCTGACCAATCAGGTCGCCACCGGGCTGGCGCTGACCCTGTTCGGCCTGGGCCTGACCGCGATGTTCGGCAAGCCGTATGAGGGGATCAAGGCCCCGCCCGTCCCCGCCGGGCCGCTGGGCGTGAACGCGATGATCTGGCTGGGGCTGGCGCTGGTGCCGCTGATCTGGCTGGGGCTGAACCGCACGCGCGCGGGCCTGATCCTGCGCGGGGTGGGGGAAAACCATGATGCCGCCCACGCGCTGGGCTACAAGGTGCGGGCGGTGCGCATCGCCGCCATCGCCGCGGGCGGCGCGCTGGCGGGGATGGGCGGGGCGTATATCAGCATCGCCATCGTCCTGCAGTGGACCGAGGGGATGACCGCGGGCGCGGGCTGGATCGCGCTGGCGATCGTCGTCTTTGCAGGCTGGAACCCGTGGGGGGCGCTGGCCGGGGCCTGGCTGTTCGGCGGCGTGACCGTGCTGCAGCTGCGCCTGCAGGCGGCGGGCGTGGCGGTCCCGGTGCAACTGCTCAGCATGGCGCCCTATCTTGCCACGATCCTGGTTCTGGTGCTGATATCGGCCCGGCAGACATACGCGCGCGGGGGCGGCGGGACCGCCCCCGGTTCGCTGGGCCGCCCCTTCCACGCGCTGCGATAACCCCGACGAAGGAGCCTTTGATGAACCGCAGAACCCTGTTGGCCTCGGCCGCCGCGCTGGCGCTGCCGGCCCTGCTGCCCGGCGCGCGCGCCCGCGCGCAGACGCCCGCAACCCCCGTCCCGGCAGGCGAGACGCTGAAGGTCGGCTTTATCTATGTCGGGCCGGTGGGCGACGGCGGCTGGTCCTATCAGCACGACCTGGGCCGCAAGGCGATCGAGGCGGAATACGGCGACCGGGTCGAGACGACCTTCATCGAAAGCGTCCCCGAGGGCGCGGACGCCGAGCGCGCCCTGACCCAGCTGGCGCTGGCCGGCAACACTCTGATCTTCGCCACCAGCTTCGGCTTCATGGACGCCGTCATCAACACAGCCCGGAAGTTCCCGAACGTGAAGTTCGAGCACGCCACCGGCTACAAGCGCGCCGACAACGTGGCGACCTATGATGCGCGCTTCTACGAGGGCCGCGCGGTGATCGGCACCATCGCCGGGCGGATGACCAAGTCCAACAAGATCGGCTACATCGGGTCGTTCCCGATCCCCGAGGTGATCCAGGGCATCAACTCGTCCTTCATCCACGCCCGCAAGGTGAACCCGGGCGTCGAGATGAAGGTGGTCTGGGCCTATAGCTGGTTCGACCCCGCGAAAGAGGCCGACGCCGCCGCCGCCCTGATCGCCGAGGGCGTGGACGTGATCCTGCAGCACACCGATTCGACCGCGCCGCTGGCGAAGGCGCAGGAGGCCGGGGTGATCGGCTTCGGGCAGGCGTCCGACATGGCGAACTTCAAGCCGACGCCGCGGGTCAGCTCGATCATCGACAACTGGGCGCCCTATTACATCCGCCGCGTGGGCCAGATTCTGGATGGCACCTGGACATCGCACGGCGTCTGGCTGGGCATCGGCGACGGCGAGGTCGAGATCGGCGAGATCACCGAGGCCGTGCCGGCCGAGGTCAAGGCCGAGGCCGAGGCGCTGAAGGCGCAGATCGCCAGCAAGGCGTATCACCCCTTCACCGGGCCGCTGAAGAAGCAGGACGGCAGCGACTGGCTGGCCGAGGGCGCCGTCGCCACCGACGAGGAATTGTCGTCGATGAACTTCTTTGTCGAGGGGATCGCCGCGCAGATCCCCAGCTAAGCCGCCGCGACCGGGCCGGTCGCCGCCACGCGCGGCAAGGCCGGGCCGTTGGCGCCCTTGCTGCGGCGCACGGGCCGGGCCTGCCGCGCGCTGTCTGATCCGGTCCCGGGCGCGCGGCAGCTTGCCAGCCACGCGCCCGCTTGGCACCCTGCCCGGATTGCAATCGACAGGAAGGACCACCGGATGATCCCCATGACGCGATGCCGCGTGGCCCTTGTCCTGCCGGTTGCGCTGGTGCTGGCCGGCTGCGGGGGCGGTGCCCCCCAGGGCCGCCCTGCCTCCACGGCCACGCCCGCGGCCGCCATCGTCGATCCTGCGGCGCTGTATTGCGCGGGATCAGGAGGCACGGTCATTTCCGCCACCGCAGGGGGCCGGCGCGCCGACCTGTGCCGGATGCCGGACGGCCGCACCGTGCGCGCGGCCGATCTGCTGAACAGCCACAACGACCTGTGACCCCGGGGGCCGCGGCCCTGCCGCGCGCCTGTCGGTATCCCGTCACGGCTGTGGGGTGGGGGCCCGGTGAACTCGTCTGGATCGACCCTGGCTGCCCCCTGCGGTTGTGACGGGTCGATCCGCGCCGTTGCGGATGGCTCTCCGGCCGGGTGGGCCAAGGGGGGCGAATGGAAACGGGGCGCCGGTCAGGGCGCCCCGTCCAGGGTGTTTCGTGTCGCAGGACCCGGACCTGCCGGCCGCAGGGGGCGGGGCGGCTTTCGCGGTGAACCGATCAGTTCCGCGCGCGGTCCACCATCTTGCCCTTGGAAATCCAGGGCATCATCTCGCGCAGCTTGGCGCCGACCTGCTCGATCTGGTGTTCGTCGTTGATGCGGCGCGTGGCCTTGAAGGACGGCTGGCCGACGGCGTTTTCCTGCATGAAGTCGCGCACGAACTTGCCGGTCTGGATGTCCTTCAGCACCGCCTTCATCCGCGCCTTGGTTTCGTCATAAGGCAGGATCCGCGGGCCGCTGACGTATTCACCGTATTCGGCGGTGTTGCTGATCGAATAGTTCATGTTGGCGATGCCGCCTTCATAGATCAGGTCCACGATCAGCTTCACCTCGTGCAGGCATTCGAAATAGGCCATCTCGGGCTCATAGCCCGCCTCGACCAGCGTTTCGAAGCCCATGCGGATCAACTCGACCAGGCCGCCGCACAGCACCGCCTGCTCGCCGAACAGGTCCGTCTCGCATTCCTCGCGGAAGTCGGTCTCGATGATGCCCGACCGCCCGCCGCCGATGGCCGAGCAATAGGACAGCGCCAGGTCCAGCGCCTTGCCGGACGCGTCGTTGTTGACCGCGACAAGGCAGGGCACGCCGCCGCCCTTGACGTATTCGCCGCGCACCGTGTGGCCCGGACCCTTGGGCGCCATCATGATGACGTCCACGGTCTTTTTCGGCTCGATCAGGCCGAAGTGGACGTTCAGCCCGTGGGCAAAGGCAATGGCCGCGCCGTCGCGCAGGTTGTCGTGGACGTATTTGCGATAGGTGTCGGCCTGCAACTCGTCGGGCATGGTGAACATGATCAGATCGGCCCACTTGGCGGCCTCGGCGATCTCCATCACGCGCAGGCCCTCGGCCTCGGCCTTGGCCTGGCTGGGCGAGCCGGGGCGCAGCGCCACGACCAGGTTCCGGGCGCCGGAATCGCGCAGGTTCAGCGCATGGGCGTGGCCTTGGCTGCCATAGCCCAGGATGGCGATGTTCTTGTCCTTGATCAGGTTCACGTCGCAGTCGCGGTCATAGTAAACGCGCATGATGGTCTCCCTTGTGATGGGGCGACACTAGCGGTCCCTGCACGACACAAGGCTGCATTCTGTTGATGTCTGGCCGTTTCTGCGCGAAAACCATGCAAAGCCTTGGGACTATGTGCAAGGATCATGCTGGACGACACCGACCGCCGCATCCTGCGTCACCTGTTGGCCGACCCGCAGGCCGACAACGCCACGCTGGCCGGCCGGGCCGGCGTGACGGTGGCCACGCTGTGGCGCAGGCTTGATCGCCTGCGCGAACGCGGCGTCCTGACCGGGATCGAGGCCCGCATCGACTGGCGCGCCTTGGGGTATGAGGTTCAGGTCAGCCTGCGCTTCACCCTCGACAAGACCGAGCCGCGCGCCTTCGACGCGTTCACGACCGCCGCCCGCGTGGTGCCCGAGGTGATCGAGATCCAGACCTTCCTCGGCTCGGTCGATATCCGCCTGTCGGTGGTCGCCCGCGACATGGCGCATTGGCAGCAGATCTGGCGCGACCGCATCCTGGCGCTGCCGCATGTCACCGACATCGAACCGCTGATGCTGGTCGCCACCATCAAGGACACGGCGGAGCTTGCGCTGTGAGCGTCGATCTGGACGACACCGACCGCGCGATCCTGCGGCTGCTGGCCGGTGACGCCACGCTGGGGGCGGCGCAGGTCGGCCGGGCGGTGGGGCTGACCCAGTCCGCCGCCTGGCGCCGCATCCGCCGGCTGACCGACGCGGGCGTGATCGCCGGGCGCCGCATCGTCGTGAACCACGCGGCGCTGGGCTTTGGGGTGACGGTGTTTCTGGGGGTGCGGCTTGCGGCCAAGGGGCGCATCGACCTGGAGGCGTTCGAGCGCGCCGTCACCGCCATCCCCGAGGTGCAGACCGTCCAGCATGTGCTGGGACGGTTCGATTACCGCCTGCGGATCGTCGCCCGCGACATCCCCGATTTCGAACGCATCCTGCGCCGCCGGATCATGACGCTGCCGGGGGTCGGCCAGGTCGAGGCGAACGTCGTTCTGTCGGAAGAACGCCGCCCCGGCCCGCTGGCCTGAGGGGTGGCGCCGCCCGTCGGGCAGCGGGGGCCTTGCGCGCGGGGCCTGTGCGTCAGGGGCGCCGGTGGCCGGCCGTCACTTCAGCCCCAGCCCGGCCCGCATCATGGTGCGCCGCAGGGGCGCCAGCGCGTACAGCCCGCCCAGGGCCGCGGCCCGCAGGTCGCGCAGGGGACGGGGCGCCAGCATGCTGGCGCGGTTCAAGGCGTCGATGCCGATCAGCCGGGCCAGCGCCTCGGGGCGGCGGCGGCGCGCATAGGCGGCCAGGCTGCCCGGCGCGCCCGGATCGGGGCGCGACAGCTCCAGCAGGGTGCCCAGGTCCGCAAGGCTCATGTTCAGGCCCTGCGCGCCGATGGGCGGGACCACATGCGCGGCCTCGGCGATCAGGGCGGTGCGGGGGCCGGTGTAGCGGTCGGCGATCTGGCTGATGATGGGCCATTCCGTCAGCCCGGTCGCCAGCGTCAGCCGCCCCAGGACGCCGGCCGAGCGGGCGTTCAGTTCCGCCTCGAACGCCTGTCGGGCCAGGGCGCGCAGCTGCGCGATGCGCGGCCCCCGTTCCATCCACACCACGGCGGACGCGGGGCGGCCGTCGCGGTCGGGCAGGGGAACCAGCGTGAACGGTCCACCCGAGCGGTGGATCTCGGTCGAGACGTTCTCGTGCGGACGCTCGTGCGTGACGGCGAACGCCAGCGCCTTCTGGCCATAGCGGATGGTGCGCACGCCGATCCCGAGCGCGTGGCGCACGGGCGAGTCGCGCCCGTCCGCCGCCACCACCAGCCGCGCGGCAACCGATGATCCGTCCGACAGCAGGACGCGCGCGGCGTCGTCGCGCGGCGTCAGCCCCGCGGTGCCGGTGCCCGGGCGGAATTCCACCCCCGGCAGGTCGGCCAGGCGGGCCGCGATCTCTCGGCGCAACAGCCAGTTGGGGATGTTCCAGCCGAAGGGCCGGTCGGAAATCTCGGCGGCGTCGAACTCGCGCGTCAGCCGGGCGGCGGGGCGTGCGCCACCGGCATCGACGATGCGCATGACCTGCAGCGGCGCCCCATGGGGGGCCAGGCGGCCCCACAGGCCGATCCGGTCCAGCAGATCGACCGAGGGTTGCAGGAACGCGGTCGTGCGCAGGTCGGCGCCGGCGCCGTCCTCGGTCGTGACCGGCGGGGCGGGGTCCACGCACAGAACCGACCGCCCCTCGGCCCCGAAGGCCGCGGCCGCGATCAGCCCGGCGACGCCGCCGCCCGACACCAGCACATCGACGCTGTCCATGACCGCGTCAGAACCCGGCGGCGTAGGCGATCAGCACGGCAAAGACGAGCGCGGTGGCGATCAGCGCCAGGATGTTCAGCGCAGGCAGGCCGAACAGCGCCACAATGACAACCGCCAGGACGATCACCATCAGCAGGATGCCGATGATGCGCGCGGCGGTGCGCAGTTCGGCGCGCGACTGCATCGCGGCGTCGGCGGTCAGCGCCTCGCCCACGGCCTCGGCCGCGGTCTGGCTGTGGGTCTGGGACATGGTGGCCTCGTGTCTGTGCATGAATGTCGTGCGCGCTCGGGCGTCAGTCTGCCACGTCAGGCGGGCCGCCCGCAAGCGCCGCCAGAAAGCCGGCCAGGCCGTCGGTGCGGTGCTGGACGTGCGGCCCGTGCGTGTGGTCGGGGGCCAGGTCGTCCGGTCCGTGGCGGCCGGCACCGACCAGAACCGTGCGCATTCCCAGCGCATGCGGGATTTCCAGGTTGCGGGGATCGTCCTCGAACATGGCGGCGCGGGCGGGGTCCAGGGCGTGCGCGGCGGCGACTGCGGCGAATGATCGCGGGTCGGGCTTGGGGTGAAAATCCGTCTCCTCGATGCCGTGGACGGCGTCGAACAGCGGCCGGTCCGGGTCGTCCAGGCCGCGCCCGGCCAGCACCCTGCGGGCATAGGCCGCATCGGCGTTGGTGTGCACGATCTTGCGACCCGGCAGCGCGGCGATCGCCGCGGCCAGCGCCGGATCAGGGCTCAGCGCCGAAAAGTCGATGGCGTGGACATCGGCCAGATAGGCCAGCGGGTCGATGCCGTGATGCGCCATCAGCCCGGCCAGCGTCGTGCCGTGGTCGCGCCAGTACTGCGCGCGCAGGCCGTCGGCCGTGGCCGCGGACACGCCCAGCAGGCGCTGCACGTAAAGGGTCATCCGCGCCTCGATCTGCGCGAACAGGCGCGCGCCCGGCGGATAAAGCGTGTTGTCCAGGTCGAAGATCCACAGATCGACGCCGGCAAAGGCCGCGCGCAGGGCCGCCGGGTCGGGGATCGGGTCGGGCAGGGGGGTGGGGTCAGGCATCCGGCCACCTTGGCGCGCGGCGGGGCGGGTTGCAATCGCACCCACCGCACCCCATTCCTGACAGGCATGAAGGACGCCTATTCCCTGATCCTGTCGGCCATCGACAACGGCACCTATCGCCCCGGCGACCGGCTGGTCGAATCGGAACTGGCCGAACGGTTCGGCGTGTCGCGGACCCCGGTGCGCGAGGCGCTGCAACGGCTGGAAACCCAGTCGATGCTGACGCGCGACGGGCGCAGCCTGATCGTGGCGACGCTGGACCACAACCAGTTGGCCGAGCTTTACACCGTCAGGACCGAGCTTGAGGCGCTGTCCGCGCGCCTTGCCGCCCGCCACGCCACGCGAGAGGAAGTGCGGGTCCTGAACCAGATGGTGCAGGACGACCGCCGCATCGTCGGCGATCCGCAGGCGCTGAGCCGCGCGAACCGCCGCTTTCACCACCAGATCCACCTGGCCTCGCACAACCGCTATCTGGTGCAGCAGCTGGACATCGTGCACCGCACGATGGCGCTGATGGCGCACACCTCGCTGGCCGCCCCGGGGCGCGGCGACAAGGCCATGGCCGAGCACCAGAAGATCGTGGATGCCATCGCCGCGGGCGACGCGGTCGCCGCCGAAAGCGCGCTGCGCGAGCATATCTCGACCGCATTCGAGACGCGGCTGAAGGAAAGCGCCCGCGCCTGGGCCGACACCGTCGAGCAGGACCGCCGCTGATGCGGGTGATCGCGTCGGATGCCGACCTGGCCGAGGGCGCGGCCCATCTTGCCGCGGTCTGCCCGGTCTGGGCGCGGGTGCTGCCGACGCTGGGACCGCTGCCGCTGCGCCGACGGCCCGGCGGCTTTGGCGCGATCCTGGATGCGGTGGTGGGCCAGCAGCTGTCCGTCCACGCGGCGGGCGCGATCCTGTCCCGGCTGGACGCGGCGGGGTTGACCACGCCCGACGCCATCCTGGCCACGGACGAGGCCGGCCTGCGCGCCTGCGGGCTGTCGGGGCCCAAGATCCGCTATCTGCGCGGCATTGCGGCGGCAGGGGTGGACTGGGACGCGTTGCAGGACCAGCCGGACGAGGCGGTGATCGCGACCCTGACCGCGCTGCCCGGCATCGGGCGCTGGACGGCCGAGATCTATCTGATGTTCGCCCTGGGGCGCGCCGACGCCTTTGCACCCGCCGACCTTGCGCTGCAGGAGGCGGCGCGAATGATGTACGGGCTGGACGCCCGCCCCACGCCGCGCGCCCTGTCGGGCCTGGCCGAGCGCTGGCGGCCCTGGCGCGCCGTCGCCGCCCGCGGGCTGTGGGCCCATTATCGACTGGCCAAGGGGCGCGAGGGGGTGATCGCGCCGGATGCGTCCGGCTGACCGCCGGGCAGCGGCTTGCCGTCCGTGGCCTGCACGCGGCCGCAGTGTCTGGCGGGCTGCTGCCCCTGGCTTGCCGTCCGTCGCCTGGCCGGGCAGTGCTGGCGGGCGCGCTGCCCGGTCCTGCGCCGCACTTGCCACCGGCTGCTTTGCAGGGTCCCCCCCGGCGGTAGGCGGCCCAGGCGTCCCGCTGCCCATCGGTCCGCCGCGCCTCAGGCCCGCCAGCCGCGGCGTTCGCCCTGGCAGCGAACGCCCGCCACCCTTCGGCTTTACCATCCCGCCCGCATGGCCCACATTGCCCGCGTCCCAGTCGCGAGAGTTGCCGATGTCCCCCAGACCCCTGTCCTCTGGCCGCAAGGGCCCTGAAAGCGCCCGTTCCGTGGTCGTCTTCCTGCACGGCTATGGCGCCGACGGGGCCGACCTGCTGGGACTGGCCGAGCCGCTGGCCCCGCATCTGCCGACAACGGCCTTTTATGCCCCCGACGCGGCCGAGCCGTCGCGCAACAATCCCTTCGGGCGCCAGTGGTTTCCGATCCCTTGGCTGGACGGGTCGTCCCAAGGCGATGCCCGCGACGGCATGGCCCGCGCCGCCGCCGACATCGACGCCTTTCTGGATGCGGTGCTGGAACGCGAGGGGCTGACCCCTGACCGCATGGTCGTCGTCGGGTTCTCGCAGGGCACGATGATGGCGCTGCACGTCGTGCCACGCCGCGCCGCCGCTGTCGCGGGGATCGTGGGCTTCTCGGGCCGTCTGCTTGCGCCGGACAGCCTGGCCGAGGTGCGCGTCCGCCCGCCGGTCCTGCTGGTTCACGGCGACCAGGACGAGATGGTGCCGTTCGCCGACATGGACCTGGCCGCAAAGGCGCTGACGGATGCGGGGTTCACCGTCTATGCGCACACGATGAAGGGCACCGGGCACGGCATCGCGCCCGATGGGCTGTCGGTCGCGCTGGCCTTTGTGCGCGAGGTGCTGGCCGAGGGCTGAGCAACGGCCCGGCTGCGTCCGCAAGGGGGGCGTTCGCAGGGGCGCACCCGCGCGCCTTATTTCGCCGCGTGCCAGACCCCGCCCACGCCGTCGCCGGTCATCTGGCCGGGGGCGGTGTCCTTGACCCACAGATACAGCGGGCGGCCGTCCAGCGCCCATTGCAGCGTGCCGTCCGCGCGCGTTATGGGCGCGAACGGCCCCGCGGCCGTCGATCCCGCGGGCGCGGCGAGCGGGGGCCATTTGGCCGCGCACTCGCCGGTGCAGTTCGACTTGCCGGGTTCGTCCTTGTCGAAGACATACAGCGTCATGCCGCGCGAATCGGCATAGACCTCGCCGCCGGGCGTGCGAACCCGGACGACGCCGGGATCGGCCAGCGCCGCGGTCGCGGCAAGGCCCAGCGTTGCGGCGGCAAGGATCGTGCGTGTCGGGTGAAGGGTCCGGTTCATGATGGTTTCCCGCGCTTGCCCCCCGCCCTGTCGATCAACGGGGACGGCGCTGCATCATACCACAGGGCCAGCGCCCGGCCCAACGGCGAAGGTTGCCGCCGCGTCACGACGGCGTCACGAACGCGCGCTATCCCGCCGGTGACCATATGTCCCGGGCTTGCCACGTTGCGACCGCCAGATATAGTCGGCGCGACGGTTCTGACAGGCCCGGCCATGCCGGGGCAGGGGGCAGGCACGCACGATGCTGGACGACCATCACGGTGAGGCGGATTTCCGGACCCAGTTCGTGCGCGATCCCGCGTCGTTGCGCCGCAATCCGGCGCTGGTGCTGAACGCCGATTTCCGCCCGCTCAGCTATTACCCGCTGTCGCTGTGGCCCTGGCAAGAGGCGATCAAGGCCGTCTTCCTGGACCGTGTCAGCATCATCGCCGAATACGACGAGGTGGTCCGCAGCCAGCGCGAGGCGATACGCATCCCCTCGGTCGTCGTGCTCAAGGACTATGTCCGACCCAGGAAGCGCGTGGCCTTCACGCGCTTCAATCTTTTTCTGCGGGACGAATTCTGCTGCCAGTATTGCGGGGCACGGGGCGACCTGACGTTCGACCATGTCGTGCCGCGGTCGCGCGGGGGCGTGACCAGCTGGGACAACGTGGTGGCGGCCTGCTCGCCCTGCAACCTGAAGAAAGCCAACCGCAGCCTGCGCCAGTCGGGGCTGCGGCTGCATCGCGCGCCGCGCCGCCCCTCGTCCGAGGAGATGCACGCGATCGGCCGGCGGTTTCCGCCCAACCACCTGCACGACAGCTGGATGGATTACCTGTACTGGGACGCCGAACTGGAAAGCTGAACGCTCAGCCGCCGGGATGGTGATGGGGCCCGTCGCCCGCATCGCCCGATCGGGCGGCCAGATGGACCACGACCGCGCCCGCCAGCACCACGAGCCCCATGACCTGGAAGGGGACGCCGAGGGACAGGGCCGCCAGAAGCGTGGCACCCGCCGTCACGATCACGGCTGCAAGCATCAGCAGGAAATGGGGCAGGGGCATCGATTCCCTCCGGGTCAGACCCCGAATATGGGGTCTCCTGCCGGTTGAGGAAAGGGGCAGAACACAGTCGCAGGCGACAAGCCGCCAAGCCTTTGAACCAGATTGCGTGACAATGTTCTTTGTATGTTCTATTCTGGCATCATGCTGCCGCCGTCCAGCCCAGACGAAATCCTCAGGGCGCGCGGGGCCGCGCACCGTCCGGCCGGGCGATTCGAACCCTATCATCCGGTGCCCGAGGATGACGGCTGGGACACCCCGCGCGATGCGTCCCTGCTGCGGACCGAGATCGCGACCGAACGGCCGCGCCGCGTCATCACCCGCAACCAGTCCCCCGACGTGCCGTTCGACCGCTCTGTGAATCCCTATCGGGGCTGCGAGCATGGCTGCATCTATTGCTTTGCCCGCCCCACGCACGCCTATCTGGGCCTGTCGCCCGGCCTCGATTTCGAAACCCGCATCACCGCCAAGCCTGACGCCCCGGCCCTGCTGGCCGAGGAGATCGCCCGGCCCGGCTATGCCGTGGCGCCGATCGCGTTCGGCACCAACACCGATCCCTATCAGCCGGCCGAATCGCGGCTGGCGATCATGCGCGGCTGCCTGCAGGTGCTGCACGACTGGAACCACCCGCTCAGCATCGTCACCCGCGGCCAGACCATCCTGCGCGACCTGGACCTGATCGGGGCGATGGCGGCGCGCGGACAGGCCCTTGTCGGCGTGTCGCTGACCACGCTGGACCCCGTGCTTGCCCGGCAGATGGAGCCGCGCGCCCCCGCCCCCGCGACGCGGCTGCGGATGATCCGGGCGCTGGCGGACGCGGGCGTCGCGGTCCGCGTCATGGCCGCCCCGATGATCCCGGTCCTGACGGCGCACGAGCTTGAGGCGATCCTGGCCGCCGCACGCCGGGCGGGCGCGGCCAGCGCCAGCATGATCCCGGTCCGCCTGCCGCTTGAGGTGGCGCCCCTGTTTCGTGACTGGCTCGACCGCCACCACCCCGGAAAGGCCGCCCATGTGATGGCGCGCATTCAGGCCATGCGCGGCGGGCGCGACAACGACCCGCGCTTTTTCAGCCGGATGCGCGGCGAGGGACCCGAGGCCGACCTGCTGCACCAGCGCTTTCGCCTGGCGCGCAGGCGGCTGGGCTTTGCGACCGAAAGCCCGCCGCTGGATTGCAGCCGGTTCGCCCCGCCGCCGCGCGCGGGCCAGCAGCTGTCGCTGTTCTAGGCCACCCTTTCGGCCGCGCATGGTCCTGCGGGGGCGCCCCGTTCACCGGGCGCCGCGGATCATCCCCATAATCTCGCGCGCGTCCGCGACGATGGGCGCGGCCACGGCATCGGCGCGCTCGGCGCCCGCCAGCAGGATGCGGTCGATCTCGGCGGGGTCGGCCATCAGCGCGTTCATGCGCGTGGTGATGGGCGACAGCACGCCCACCGCGACCTCGGCCAGCGCGGGCTTGAACGCGCCGAAGCCCTGACCCTCGAACCGGGCGCAGACCGCGTCCGGCGCCTCGCCCGTCAGGGCGGCATAGATGTTGACAAGGTTCCGCGCCTCGGGGCGGTCCTTCAGCCCGGCCATGCTGCCGGGCAGGGGGTCGGCGTCGGTGCGCGCCTTGCGGATCTTTTGCGCGATGGTGTCGGCATCGTCGGTCAGGTTGATGCGGCTGGCGTCCGAGGGGTCGGACTTGGACATCTTCCTGCTGCCGTCGCGCAAGCTCATGACGCGCGTGGCCGTGCCCTCGATCACCGGCTCGGGCAGGGGAAAGAACTCGACGCCGTAGTCGTGGTTGAACTTGGCCGCGATGTCTCGGGTCAGCTCGACGTGCTGCTTCTGATCCTCACCTACGGGGACATGGGTCGCCTGATAGGCCAGGATGTCGGCCGCCATCAGCGCCGGATAGGCGTACAGCCCCAGGCTGACCGCTTCGGCGTTCTTGCCGGCCTTGTCCTTGAACTGGGTCATCCGGTTCATCCAGCCGACGCGCGCCACGCAGGACAGCATCCAGCCCAGCTCGGCATGGGCGGGGACGTGCGACTGCACGAACAGGATCGACTGGGCGGGGTCGATGCCGGCGGCCAGGAACGCGGCCGCGGCCTCGCGCGTCTGGTGGCGCAGGCGGGCGGGGTCCTGCCAGACGGTGATCGCGTGCAGGTCGACCAGGCAATAGACCGTCTCGACCTGGCCCTGCTTTTCGACAAAGCGCCTCAGCGCGCCCAGATAGTTGCCCAGCGTCAGCCCGCCGGACGGCTGGATGCCGGAAAAGATGCGCGGCGCGTGGGTCATGGCAAGCCTGCTGGAAAAATGGTCGCGGCCGGGATAGCGGTTGGCCGGAACGGGCGCAACCGCCCGAGGAAAGGACCGCGATGCGCCCCGGATACGACGAAAGCCCGCTGAACCCCGTCCCCGCGGTGATCTGGCTGCTGGCCGCCCCCATCCTAGCGGCCGAGGCGTATTTCGGCCTGGGCCGCCTGGGCTTTCTGGGCGGCGGCCCCGGCGCGAGCGGCGCCGCGCGGCAGATCATGGTCGAACGCACCGCCTTCGCGCCCGAGTTCGCCATCCGCGCCTGGGAACGCTGGACCCCGGCGGGCGGGCAGTTGTGGCGGCTGCTGACCTATCCGTTCGTCCACTACTCGCTGACGCACGCGATCTTCGTGTGCGTCTTTCTGCTGGCGCTGGGCAACATGGTGGCCCGCGCGTTCCGGCCGCTGGCCGTGGCGCTGGTGTTCCTGGGCGCGGCCGTGGGCGGCGGGCTGGTCTATGCCGTCGCCGCGCGGCTGCTGCCGGGGGTGCGGTTCGATCCGCTGGTCGGCGGCTATCCCGCCGTCTACGGCCTGCTGGGCGCGTTCACATTCCTGCTGTGGGCGCGGCTGGGGGCGGAAAACGCAAACCAGCTCAGGGCCTTTTCGCTGATCGGCATCCTGCTGGCGTTCCAACTGGTGTTCGGGATCGTGTTCGGCGGGGCGGGAATGAACTGGGTGGCCGAGATCGCGGGCTTTGCGATCGGCTTTCTGCTGTCCTTCGTGCTGGTTCCCGGCGGGTGGGCGCGGGTGCGCGGGCGCGTCCGCCACCGTTGAGCCGGTCCCCGGGGCGACCCGCAACCGCCGCCGGATCGCGCGGCGGGATGGTCCTGCGGCTGCACGGCCTGGGCCCCGCGGTTGCCCCTGTGGCGGTCAGCGCCGCCGCACGCTGGCCCGCAGGTCCGCCGGGCGCACCGCCCCGGTGGCAAAGCTCAGCCCGAAATAGAGCGCGGCGCCCCCAAGGACCATCAGCGCCAGGCCCGCGACATCGCCCTCTCCGTCCGCGGCCAGCCACTGGCGCAGCGCCCACAGCGCCGCCGCCATCAGCGCCGACGACAGCACGATGCGCGGGGCCGATCCGATCAGCCGCGCATCGGCGCGCGCCGCCAGCCCCATCGCGCGCGTGCCCCACCACAGCTGCGCGACCATCACCCAGGCCGCGACGCTGGTGCCGATCGCGGCGGCGATGAACCCCGCCAGCGGCATCAGGCCGAAGGCCACGGCGGCGTTCACCCCCATCGACACCACCGCAAAGCGGAACGGCGTGCGCGTGTCCTCGCGCGCGAAATACAGCGGCTGCAGGATCTTCTGCATCACGAAGGCGGGCAGGCCCAGCGCATAGACGACCAGCGCGCGGGCGGTTTGCGTGGTGTCATGGGCGTCGAACGCGCCGCGCTGGAACAGGGTGGCGACCATCGGCACGGCGATGACGGCGATAGCAAAGGCCGCGGGCAGGGTCAGAAACAGCCCGAACTCGGTCGCGCGGCTATAGGCGGACTGGCCGCCGGTCTCGTCCCCGGCGCGCAGGCGGCGCGACAGTTCGGGCAGCAGCACCACCGCGACCGCCGCCCCCACGACGCCCAGCGGCAGCTGGTACAGCCGGTCCGAGTAGCTGAGCCAGCCGATCGCGCCCTCGAAGAAGCTGCCCACCTGCCGGCCCACCAGCAGGTTCACCTGCACCACGCCGCCCGCGAAGACGGCCGGCAGGGCGATGGTCAGCAGCCGCCGCATCTCGGGCGTCAGGCGCGGCCGGCGCGGCACCAGCCGCCAGCCGCTGCGGCTGGCGTCCCACCAGACCAGCGCCAGCTGCGCGACGCCGGTGATCGGCGTGGCCCAGGCCAGCGTCAGGCCCAGGTCCCAGCCCAGCGCGCGCCCCAGGACCATGCCGACGATGAACAGCAGGTTCAGCAGCACGGGCGCCGCGGCGGCGGCGGTGAACCGGCCGTTCGCGTTCAGCACGCCCGAGATCATCGAGGCCAGCGAGATCAGCAGGATATAGGGGAAGGTGATCCGCCCGTATTCGACCGCCAGGCCGAACCGCTCGTCCCCGGAAAACCCCGCCGCCATCAGCCAGACCAGCACCGGCATGAAGATCATCGCCAGCGCGGAGAACACCGCCACCACCACCGCCAGCCCCGAGAAGGCATCGCGCGCAAAGCCCTGCGGGTCCTCGCCCGATTCCAGCTTTTTCGAGAACAGCGGCACGAAGGCGGTGTTGAACGCCCCCTCGGCGAAAAAGCGGCGGAACATGTTGGGCAGCGACAGCGCGACCAGGAACGCCTCGGCCACGGGGCCGGTGCCCAGCCAGGCGGCCATCAGGATGTCGCGGACAAAGCCGGACAGCCGCGACAGGAATGTCCACAGCCCGACCGAGACAAAGCCCCGCAGCAGTCCGCCCCGCATCGCGCCGGCCTCCTCGCTTTTTTCGTTTCCGGCGGCCCGGTGCCGGGCGCGCGCCACCCGCTGGCGCCGGTGCCGCGCCGATGTGCCCGCGATTGTGCCGCGCCGCAAGCCGGTGCGTGGCTGAGCGGGCGGGCCGCCGCGCAGCCGGCGGCAGGCTGCCGGACGGTCGGGGCGGGGGACGGGGACTCGGGCCGGAACGACAGGCCACCCGTGCCGCGACCCGTCGGCGCGGATTGCGGCGGCGTCAGACGGCCGCGCGCTCGGCGCCCTCGCGGATCGCCTGGCGCAGGCGGCGTTCCAGCGTTTCGCGCCGTGCCGGCTGATGCAGCTTCAGCCCGAACATGTCCTTGACGTAGAACGTGTCCACGACCTGGGCGCCGAAGGTGGCGATGACCGCGCTGGCGATCTGGATGTGGTTCTGCGCCAGGGTGCGGGTCAGGTCATACAGCAGGCCCGGCCGGTCGCGGGTGTCCACCTCGATGATCGTGTAGATCTCGCTGCCCTCGTTGTCGAAGGTGACGTGGGTGGGAAAGCGGAACGCCCGCTCGCGCTTGCGGACCTTGTCGCGGTCGGCGAACGCCTCGCGCGGGACGACCTCGCCGGCCAGCGTGCGCTCGATCATGCGGCGCAGGCGCGGCAGGCGGTCGGTGGAATAGGGATGGCCGGCCTCGTCCTGGATCCAGAACACCGCCGTCGCATAGCCGTCGCGGGTCGTATAGGTGCGCGCGTCCACCACGTTCGCGCCCACCAGCGCCAGCGACCCGGCCAGGCGCGAGAAGATGCCCGGATGATCGGCCAGCGCAAAGGCCGCACGCGTCGCGTCACGCTTCAGGTCGGGGTCCAGGTCCATGCGGATCTCGTCGTCGCGGATGCCGCGCAGCAGCCGCGCGAACACCTGCTGCGTGTCGGTGGGCAACCCCTGCCAGTAGCTGTCATAGTGGCGCTGCGTCTCGGCCCGGACCGCCTTCGGCTCCCACCCCTGGGCGATCAGCAGGTGGCGCAGGCTGCGCCGCGCCTCGTCCACGCGCTGTTCGCGGTTGACGTCCTCCAGCCCGTTGTCCAGCGCGTCGGCGGTCTGCTGGTACAGCTTCCGGATCAGCGCCGCCTTCCAGTTGTTCCAGGTGCCCGGCCCGACCCCGCGGATGTCGCAGACGGTCAGCACCGTCAGCAGGTCCAGCCGCCGACGCGAGCGGACCGCCTTGGCGAAATCACGCAGGGTGCGGGGATCGGCGATGTCGCGTTTCTGCGCCACGTCCGACATCAGCAGGTGGTGGCGGATCAGCCATTCCACCAGTTCCACCTGTTCATGCGTCAGGCCCAGGCGATGGCAGACCCGGCGCGCGATCTGCGCGCCCACGATCGAATGGTCCTCGGGCCGCCCCTTGCCGATGTCGTGCAGCAGCGTCGCCAGATAGATCACGGCGCGATCCACGGGCCCGCGCATGATCGCGCTGACGATGGGCAGGTCCGCCTCGTCGTCCCCGCGCTCGATGGCGGCCAGGGCCGCGACGCACTGGATCAGGTGCTCGTCCACGGTGAAGTGGTGGTAGACGTTGAACTGCATCATGGCGACGACGCGTTCGAATTCGGGGATATAGGCGCCCAGCACCCCCAGTTCGTTCATCCGCCTGAGCGAGCGTTCGGGATTGCCGTGCCCCAGCAGCAGGTCCAGGAAGATGCGCGCCGCCTCGGGGTCGTGGCGCATCCGGTCGTCGATGCGCCACAGGTTCGCCGCAACCAGCCGCATGGCGTCCGGGTGCAGCAGGATCGACGTCCGCAGCGACTCCTGGAACAGGCGCAGGATGTTCAGGGGATCGGCCAGGAACCGCGCCGGATCCTCGACGGTCAGCCGACCCGTCTTTTCGGCGAACCCCGGCCCCAGCGTCTTGCGGCGGCGGAAGATGCCGGGCAGCAGCGGCGCCTTGTAGACGTGGCGCTGTTCCAGCGCGGTCAGGAACACGCGGGTCAGCTCGCCCACGCGGGTGGCGTGGCGGAAGTAGTCCTGCATGAAGATCTCGACCGCGCGGCGCCCGGTGGCGTCGTGATAGCCCATGCGCGCCGCCACCTCGACCTGCATGTCGAAGCTGAGCACGTCGACCGCCCGTCCCGCGATCAGGTGCAGGTGGCAGCGCACCGCCCACAGGAAATCCTCGGCCGCCCAGAAGGTCGCGTGCTCGTCGCGGGTGAAGAAGCCCAGGTCCACCAGCTCGACCGCGCGGTCCACGCGGTGGATGTACTTGGCGATCCAGTAGAGCGTCTGCAGGTCGCGCAGGCCGCCCTTGCCCTCCTTGATGTTGGGTTCCAGCACATAACGCTGGCCGCCCTGGCGCTTGTGGCGCTCGGACCGTTCGGCCAGCTTGGCCTCGATGAACTCGGGCACGGTCCGCTCGAACAGCTCGGGCCACAGGCGGTCGCGCAGGGATTCGGCGGTCAGCGCATCGCCGCAGATCAGCCGGTGCTCCAGCAGGCTGGTGCGGACCGTCATGTCGCGCTCGGCCAGCCGCACGCAGTCGTCCAGCGACCGCGTGGCCTGCCCGATCTTCAGCTTGAGGTCCCACAGCATGTACAGCATCGATTCGACGACGCTTTCGACCCAGCCGCTGATCTTCCACGGCACCAGGAACAGCAGGTCCACGTCGGACTGCGGCGCCATCTCGGCCCGCCCGTAGCCGCCGACGCCCACCACGGCCAGCCGCTCGGCCTCGGTCGGGTGGGGGTTGGGGTGCAGATGGCGGATGGCGACATGATGGACGCCGCGCACGGTGGCGTCGGTCAGCGTGGCGATGGCGCGCACGGTCTCGCGCCCGGCGCGCGGGTGGCTCGTCAGGCCCGCGACGATGTCGGCCATCGCCTCGGCCCGCGCCTGGGACAGCAGCGCCACCGTGGCCTCGCGGATCGCGCGCGGCTCGGTCAGGCCGGCCAGGCGCCGGTCCAGCGCCTGCGCCAGCCAGTCGGGGTCGAACAGCCCGTGCGCCCCGGGCAGGGCCGGCGCGCTCTGGACGGGGGCCGCGACGGGGGCGGCCCCCGCGTCGGTCGGCTGGGGGTCGGCCAAGGTCAGAGCCCGAACCCGCTGAAGCTGCGGCGCGCGGGGTCCAGGATGACCAGCTGGCCGCCGCGCAGGGTGGCGACCGCAAGGCTGCGCTCGATGCTGCCGTCCGAGCGCAGGCGGAACGGACCCTGGACGCCCGCGAACCCGGCGCCGCTGGTCAGCCCCGCCGTCGTTACCGCATTGCGCCGCCCGTCGCGCACCAGCGCCGCGATCGCCGAGACGCCATCATAGGCCAGCGAGCCCAGCTCGTGCGGCCGCTCGCCGAAGGCGGCCTGATAGCGGCCCTGGAACGCCGCGATGCGCGCCAGGTCCGGCACCGTGAACCAGCCGTTCTGCAACTGTGCCAGCCCGATCCGTTCGGGCGGCGTGTCCCACCGGGTCAGCCCCATCATCTGGATCGCCGAGCCGGTCAGGCCGACCTGGGCCAGCGCGGCCGTGATCTCGGGCAGGACGCTGCCCTGGTTGGCGGTCAGGAAGATCGCCTGGGCGTTGTTGGCGCGGGCGGCCTGCGCGATCTGCGGGGCGACCGCGTCCATGTCGGCGCGGCTCAGCCCGTGGCTGGTGCGGCCGACCATGGTGGCGCGGTTGCGCGCGATCGCGCCCTCGATCGCGGCGCCGCCCAGCTGGCCGGCGGTGTCGTTCTCGGACACCACCAGGAACCGCCGCAGCCCCTGCTGCGCGCCATAGGACACCAGACGGTCGGCGGTGTTGCCGAAGGTGTTGCCCAGCACGAACACGTTGCCGCCCGCGATGTCGGCGTTGTTGGAATAGGACAGCACGTTCACCCGGCCGCGCACGGCGTTGCCGACGGCGTTGGTCTCCTCGGCGAACAGGGGGCCGACGATGATCCTGGCGCCCGCCGCGACGGCCTCGTTGGCGCGTGCGACGGCGGTTTCGGCGTTGCCGCCGGTTTCATAGATGCGCAGGTCGATGCGGGCGCCCTGCGCGTCCGCGGCGGCCATGCGCCCGGCGTTGGCCAGTGACCGGGCCAGCCACTCGACCTCGGCGTTGCCGGACCCGGCAGGAACCAGCAGGGCCACCTGCACCGGCTGGGCGGGATCGATCAGCGGGCCGGTCTGCGGCCCCGAGGCGGTCGGCGTCATCGGCTGACAGGCGGCCAGCGCCAGCGCCGCAAGCACCGCCGCGGCGCGCCGAAGGGGCCGGCGCAGCGCATCGAGGGCCCGGCCGGGGGCAAGTGTGGACATGGATGATTCCCTTTCGGACGATGGGGGGCTTGGGCGCAAGCCTAGCCACAAGGGCCGGGACGTGGCAACCTGACGCGCCCCTGTGGGCAAGGAGGGGGCGATGACGAAGGACACACGCGCACAGGGTGGCGGGCGCCCCGGCGGGACGGGGGCGCGGCAAGGGGCGGCCGGGCGAGCGGGGGCAGGCCACGCCGCGCCTGCGGCCGAGGCAGCCGGCGAGGCGCGGGACCGCGAGCCCGCCCGCAGCCTGACGGCCACGATCGAGGCCGGGCCGCTGCCCCCCGGCCTGCACCTGGTCGCCACGCCCATCGGCGTTGCCCGCGACATCACGCTGCGGGCGCTGGACGTGCTGAACACGGCCGACCTGCTGGCGGCCGAGGACACCCGCACCCTGCGCCACCTGATGGCGATCCACGGCATCCCCCTGCGCGGCCGCCGGATCGTCGCCTATCACGACCACAACGCGGCGCGGACGCGTCCCGGCCTGATGGCCGCGCTGGGACAGGGGCTGTCGGTGGCCTATTGCTCGGACGCGGGAACGCCCCTGGTGGCGGACCCGGGCTTTGCGCTGGCGCGCGATGCGGCCCATGCGGGCGCCCGCGTCCATGCGGTCCCCGGCCCGTCCGCCCTGCTGGCCGCGCTGACCGTGGCGGGCCAGCCCAGCGACCGGTTCCTGTTCGCGGGCTTTCCCCCGTCGCAGGCCTCGGCCCGCCGGCGCTGGCTGGCCGGGCTGGCCGGGATCGACGCCACGGTCGTGCTGTTCGAAAGCCCCCGCCGCGTTAAGGAACTGTTGAACGATCTGTGCGAGTCTGAGGCGAATCGCGGTATCGCGGTGTGCCGGGAACTGACCAAGAAGTTCGAGGAGGTGCTGCGCGGCACGGTGGCCGAGGTGCGCGAGATGATCCCCGACGAGGGGCTGAGGGGAGAGGTCGTGGTGGTGCTGGCCCCGCCCGTGCCGATCCCCGCGGGCGACGACGAGGTCCGCGCCGCCCTTGCGGGGCGGCTGGGCCGGATGACGGTCAGGGATGCCGCCGCCGAGGTGGCCGGCGCGCTGGGCCTGCCGCGCAAGGACGTGTATCGCATGGCGCTGGTCCTGCAGGAGGAACGGGATGAGACATGAGGCCTGCGACCGCATCGCCCCGGTCCGTCCGCTGTCCCCGGTGCGCCCGTCCCGCACCGCGCGGATCGCGCGCGGGCTGAGCGCGCAGGCCTCGGGGCACCAGGCGGAACGGCGGGTGGCCGAGGTCTATCGCGCCCGCGGCTGCGAGATCCTGGCGCAGTGCTGGCGGGGCCGCGCCGGAGAGATCGACCTGATCCTGCGGGACGGGCCTGCGCTGGTCTTCGTCGAGGTGAAGAAAAGCGCGACCCATGCCCTCGCCGCCGAACGCCTGTCGCGGCGCCAGATGGACCGCATCTGCCTTGCCGCGCAGGAATACTGCGCCGGCCTGCCCGAGGGGTCCCTGACCGAGCAGCGCTTCGACGCGGCGCTGGTGGACGCGGCGGGGGAAGTCGAGGTGATCGCCAATGCGTTCGGCCTGAACTGACGCGGTTGCATCGGGGCAGGGTGCTTGCGACAAGACCCGCAACCGACCAGCCGGAGCGAGACCCATGGGCCTGACCGTTGCCTTGCAGATGGACCCGATCGAACAGGTGTCCATCACTGCCGATTCGACCTTTCGGATCGGGATCGAGGCGCAGGAGCGGGGGCATTCCCTGTTCCAGTACACCCCCGACCGGCTGGTCTTCGACCAGGGCCGGGTCATGGCGACCGGGCGGGACGTCACCCTGCGGCGCGAGGCCGGACGCCACGTCGATTTCGGTCCGTGGCGGCGCGCCGACCTGGCGCTGTTCGACGTGGTCTGGCTGCGCCAGGACCCGCCCTTCGACATGGCCTATGTGACCTCGACCCATCTGCTGGACCGCATCCACCCGCGCACGCTGGTCGTCAACGATCCGTTCTGGGTGCGCAACTCGCCTGAAAAGCTGATGGTGCTGGACTTCCCCGAACTGACGCCGCCCACGATGATCGCCCGGGACGCCGAGGCGATTCGCGAGTTCCGCGCCCGCCACGACGAGATCATCCTCAAGCCGCTTTACGGCAACGGCGGCGCGGGCGTGTTCCATCTGCCGCAGGCGGACGCAAACCTGTCGGCGCTGCTGGAGCTGTTCGGCGGCATCAACCGCGAGCCGGTGATCGCGCAGAAATACCTGCCCGCGGTGGTCAAGGGCGACAAGCGCATCATCCTTGTGGACGGCGAGCCGGTCGGCGCCATCAACCGCGTTCCCGCGCAGGGCGAGGCGCGGTCGAACATGCATGTGGGCGGGCGTCCCGAAAAGGTGGGGCTGACCGACCGCGAGCGCGAGATCTGCGCCGTCATCGGGCCCGTCCTGCGCGACAAGGGCCAGATCTTCGTGGGCATCGACGTGATCGACGGATGGCTGACCGAGATCAACGTGACCTCACCCACCGGCCTGCAGGAGCTGGAGCGGTTCGACGGGATCAACGCGGCCGCGCTGATCTGGCAGGCGATCGAACGGCGGCGCGCGGCAGCCTGAGCGCGGGCTGCCGGGCGCGGTGGCGCCTGGCCGACCGCCGGGTGCGCCGCGCGCCCGGGCGGGCCGGTCCGGGGCGCAGCCGTCCCTGGCGCCGTTAACCTTTTCTGAACCTTTCCCGGGGCAATCTGCCCCGGTCGGTGCACGAAAGGAATCGCGGATGGTTGCCATCGCCTATTCGGTGGCCTTCGAGGGCATCGAGGCGCGCCTGGTCGAGGTACAGGCCGCGGTGTCGCCGGGACTGCCGTCGTTCACCATCGTGGGGCTGCCGGACAAGGCCGTCAGCGAGGCGCGCGAGCGGGTGCGCGCGGCGTTCGGGGCGCTGTCGGTGGCGATGCCGTCGCGCCGGGTGACGGTCAACCTGTCGCCCGCGGACCTGCCCAAGGAAGGGTCGCACTTCGACCTGCCGATCGCGCTGGCCATCCTGGCCGCGCTGGAGGTCGTGCCGGCCGACGAGCTGGCGCAGGTCGTCTCGCTGGGCGAGCTGGCCCTGGACGGGCGGCTGGTCGCGGTTGCGGGCGCGCTTCCCTCGGCGGTGGCGGCGGCCGAGGATCAGCGCACCCTGATCTGCCCGCGCGAGTGCGGGCCCGAGGCCGCGTGGGTCGGCGCCGTTCCCGTGATCGCACCGACCAGCCTGCGCGAGGTGGTCGATCACCTGACCGGGCGGTCCCCGCTTGGTCCCGCACGCGCAGGCCAGCTGGCGCGGCCGCGGCCCGCCGCCGACATGGCCGACGTCAAGGGGCAGGAGCGCGCCAAGCGCGCGCTGGAAATCGCCGCCGCGGGCCGCCACCACCTGCTGATGGTCGGCCCGCCCGGCGCGGGCAAGTCGATGCTGGCCGCGCGCCTGCCCGGATTGATGCCCGAGCTGACGCCGGCCGAGGCGCTGGAGACCTCGATGATCCAGTCGCTGGCGGGGCTGCTGGGGGACGGCGGCATCTCGCGGGCGGCGCCGTTCCGCGACCCCCATCACACCGCCAGCATGGCCGCCATCGTGGGCGGCGGGCGCGGCGCGCGGCCAGGCGAGATCAGCCTGGCGCACAATGGCGTGCTGTTCCTGGACGAGCTGCCCGAGTTCTCGCGCCCGGTGCTGGAAACCCTGCGCCAGCCTATCGAGACGGGCGAGGTGGTCGTGGCGCGGGCCAACGCCCATATCCGCTATCCCTGCCGGTTCCTGCTGATCGCCGCGGCCAATCCCTGCCGCTGCGGGTATCTGGCCGATCCGGCACGGGCCTGCGCCAAGGCGCCGCTGTGCGGCAGCGACTATCTGGGGCGGCTGTCGGGACCGCTGATGGATCGGTTCGATCTGCGGATCGAGGTGCCGGCGGTGGGGCTGGACGCGCTGGACATGCCCCCGGCGGGCGAGCCGTCGGAGGCCTTTGCCGCCCGCATCGCCGCCGCGCGCGCCGTGCAGGCGCGGCGGTTCGAGGCCCATCGGGGCCTGCGGACCAACGCCGACGCGGGCGGCGCCCTGCTGGACGAGATTGCCGCGCCGGACGACGAGGGTCGCGGCCTGATCCGGCGCGCGGCCGAGCGACTGGGCCTGACGGCGCGCGGCTATCACCGCATCCTGCGCACCGCCCGCACCATCGCCGACCTTGCCGGAGAGGCGCGGGTCCGCGCACCCCATCTGGCCGAAGCGATCGGGTACCGCCTGCCCTTTCTGGCGGGCGGTTGAGGGCACAGGGCAGGACCGGCCCTCCAATCCCGGTCCGCCGCGCCGCATGACCCGCCGCTCTGTCCTCGGCTCGCCGCGGGCTGCCGACAGGCGGGCTGCCCGCGCCACCGCCCGCCGGCCCCGCCCGGGTTGACCGCGCAGAACCGCCGCGTTCTTGCCCCGCCTGCCGCTTGCCCCTAGGACTGGCGATCAGCGCAGGAGGGGGTGACATGCAGGGAAAGCGTGTTCTGCTGATCGTCGGCGGCGGTGTCGCCGCCTACAAGACGCCCGAGCTGGTGCGCCTGATCCAGCGCGCGGGGGCCGAGGTGACGTGTGTGCTGACCGCCGGTGGCGGGCAGTTCGTCACGCCGCTGACGCTGGCGGCGCTGTCGGGGCGGCCCTGCCACCAGGCGCTGTTCGACCTGACGCGCGAGACCGAGATGGGGCACATCCAGCTGTCCCGTTCGGCCGATCTGGTCGTGGTCGCGCCCGCGACGGCCGACCTGATGGCCAAGATGGCGGCGGGCCTGGCGGACGATCTGGCCTCGACCCTGCTGATGGCGACCGACAAGCGCGTGCTGATCGCGCCTGCGATGAACGTGCGGATGTGGGACCACCCCGCCACCCGCCGCAACCGCGAGACGCTGAGGGATGACGGCATCCTGTTCGTCGGCCCCGACGTGGGCGAGATGGCCTGCGGGGAATACGGCGAGGGCCGCATGGCCGAGCCCGAGGCGATCCTGGACGCGATCCGCACCGCCCTGGGCCCGGCCCTGCTGACCGAGGCGCCGCTGCGCCTGCCGCCCGAGGCGGTGGTCGTGCCGCCCCGGACCCCCGCCGGCGCCGTCCTTGTCACGCCGCCGCCCGGCCCCCTGCACGGCCGGCACGTCATCGTGACCTCGGGGCCGACGCACGAGCCGATCGACCCGGTGCGCTATATCGCCAACCGCTCGTCGGGGGCGCAGGGGGCCGCGATCGCGGCGGCGCTGCGCGACCTGGGCGCGCGGGTCAGCTTCGTCACCGGCCCCGCGGCAGTGCCGGCGCCCGAGGGGGTCGAGGTGCGGCCGGTGCAGACCGCGGCCGAGATGCAGGCCGCGGTCGAGGCCGCCCTGCCCGCCGATGCTGCCGTGATGGCTGCGGCCGTGGCCGACTGGCGCGTGGTCAACGCCACCGACCGCAAGATGAAAAAGGACGGCAGCGGCCGTCCCCCGGCGCTCGAGATGGCCGAGAACCCCGACATCCTGGCCTGGATCAGCCGCGACGCGCGTCGTCCCGCCCTGGTGGTCGGCTTCGCCGCCGAGACCGACGACGTGGTGGCGCATGCGACCGCCAAGCGCGCGCGCAAGGGGTGCGACTGGATCGTCGCCAATGACGTGCGGCCCGTGACCGGCATCATGGGCGGGACGGACAACGCCGTGGTGCTGATCACCGACGCGGCCGCCGAGCATTGGCCGCGGATGCCCAAGGACGAGGTGGCGCGGCGACTGGCCGCGCGGATCGCCGCAGCCCTGGCCGAGCAGGGTGGCGCGCCCGCCGATGCCGCCGACGCCCCGGACCGGGGGGCTGCCGATCCGCAGGACCGCGCCGGATGAGCCGCGTCTATCTGGACTGGAACGCCACGGCCCCCCTGCGGCCCGAGGCGCGCGCCGCCATGGCCGCGGCGATGGATGTGGTGGGAAACCCGTCCAGCGTCCATGCCGAGGGACGCGCGGCGAAGATGCTGCTGGAACGGTCGCGCGAGACGCTGGCCGAGGCGCTGGGGGCGGCGCAGGCCGACCTTGTGTTCACCTCGGGCGCGACCGAGGCCGCCGCGCTGGCGCTGGAGGGGCAGGGACTGGCCTGCGCGGGCATCGAGCATGACGCCGTGCGCGCCTGGTGCGACGAGACGCTGGCCACCGCGGCCCACGGACAGGTCGCCGTGCCCGATCCCTCGCGTGCGACGCTGCAACTGGCCAACAGCGAAACCGGGGTGATCCAGTCGCTGCCGCAGGGCCTTGCGGTCAGCGATCTGACGCAGGCGTTCGGCAAGATCCCCCTAGCCTTCGACTGGCTGGGGATCGGGGCGGGGTTCGTCAGCGCCCACAAGCTGGGCGGACCCCGCGGCACGGGCGCGCTGATCCTGCGCGCCGGAACCGACCGCGCCGCCCGCATCCGCGGCGGCGGGCAGGAAAGCGGCCGGCGCGCCGGCACCGAAAACCTGATCGGCATCGCCGGTTTTGCGGCCGCCGCCGCGGCGGCGCAGCGCGATCTGGCCGACGGAATGGCCGAGAAACTTGCGGCATTGCGAAATCGCCTGCGAATGAGACTGGAAGATGCTGAGGGAAACACTATGTTTCCGGGGCGCGATGGTGACTGCCTGCCCAACACCCTGTCGATCCTGACGCCCGGTTGGCGCGGAGAGACGCAGGTGATGCAGATGGATCTGGCGGGCTTTGCGGTGTCCGCCGGGTCGGCCTGCTCCTCTGGCAAGGTGCGGACCAGCGGGGTGCTGCGCGCGATGGGGGTGGCGGACGACGATGCGGGCTGTGCCCTGCGGGTGTCGTTCGGAGGTACGACCTCCGCCGAGGATTTGGACCGCTTTGCCGACGCGTGGCGCACCGCCCGCGACCGCTGGCAGAGCAAGCGAGGAAGGTGAGCGATGGCCGCGTTGGACATGCCCGAACTTGAGGTGCGCGAAGGCGTCGACCGCGAGACGATCGAAACCGTCGCCAGCATGGGGTCCTACAAATACGGCTGGGACACCGAGATCGAGATGGACTATGCGCCCAAGGGCGTGTCCGAGGACATCGTGCGGCTGATTTCACAGCGCAACGAGGAGCCGGAGTGGATGACGGAATGGCGGCTGGCCGCGTTCCGCCGCTGGCAGACGATGGCCGAGCCGCGCTGGGCGATGCTGAACTATCCCGAGATCGACTATCAGGACCAGTATTACTATGCGCGCCCGAAAAGCATGGCGGTCAAGCCCAAGTCGCTGGACGAGGTCGATCCCAAGCTGCTGGCGACCTACGAAAAGCTGGGCATCCCGCTGAGGGAGCAGGCGATCCTTGCCGGGATCGAGGGGGCGGTCGGCACCCCG
This sequence comes from Paracoccus endophyticus, assembly GCF_003286075.1. Taxonomy (GTDB): domain Bacteria; phylum Pseudomonadota; class Alphaproteobacteria; order Rhodobacterales; family Rhodobacteraceae; genus Paracoccus; species Paracoccus endophyticus. Next base: position 158,540 of record NZ_QLUV01000004.1, read on the forward strand.
GCCGAAGGGCGCCGCGTCGCCGTGGACGCGGTGTTCGACAGCGTCAGCGTGGGCACGACGTTCCAGGCCGAACTGGCCAGGGCGGGCGTGATCTTCTGCTCGATCAGCGAGGCGATCCGCAACCACCCGGAGCTGGTGCGCAAGTACCTCGGCTCGGTCGTTCCCCAAAGCGACAACTACTTCGCCACGCTGAACAGCGCGGTGTTCTCGGACGGCTCGTTCGTCTACATCCCGCCGGGCGTGCGCTGCCCGATGGAGCTGTCCACCTATTTCCGCATCAATGCGGAAAACACCGGCCAGTTCGAGCGCACGCTGATCATCGCCGACAAGGGGTCCTACGTCAGCTATCTGGAAGGCTGCACCGCGCCCAAGCGCGACGTGGCCCAGTTGCACGCGGCGGTGGTCGAGATCGTCGTGCTGGAGGATGCCGAGGTCAAGTATTCCACCGTCCAGAACTGGTATCCGGGCGACGAGCAGGGCCGGGGCGGCATCTACAACTTTGTCACCAAGCGCGCCGACTGCCGCGAGGCCCGCGCCAAGGTCATGTGGACGCAGGTCGAAACCGGCTCCGCGATCACGTGGAAATACCCGTCCTGCATCCTGCGGGGCGATGAGTCGCAGGGCGAGTTCTATTCGATCGCGATCACGAACAACGCCCAGCAGGCGGACACCGGGACCAAGATGATCCATCTCGGCAAGAACACCCGGTCGCGCATCGTGTCCAAGGGCATCTCGGCAGGCCGCGCGCAGAACACCTATCGCGGGCTGGTGACGATGCACCCGCGCGCCACGAACAGCCGCAACTATACCCAGTGCGACAGCCTGCTGATCGGCGACAAGTGCGGGGCCCACACGGTGCCCTATATCGAGGTCAAGAACACCTCGTCGCGCGTGGAACACGAGGCGACCACGTCCAAGGTGGACGAGGACCAGCTGTTCTACTGCCGCGCCCGCGGCATGGACGAGGAGGAGGCCGTGGCCTTGGTCGTCAACGGTTTCTGCCGCGATGTGCTGCAGGCCCTGCCGATGGAGTTCGCGATGGAGGCCCAGAGCCTGGTCGCGATCAGCCTGGAAGGCAGCGTCGGCTGACCCCGGCGCAACGAACCTGCGCGCGGCGCGTTGCCTGCGCGCGGGCCATGCCGATCCGGCCGGGCCTGGCCGCACCCCGATGCTGCCGCGCCCGGTGCCGGCACCTCTGACAAGACCGTCCCGCCGCGGGCCGGCGCTGACGAAAAAGGAACGATGATGCTGGAAATCCACGACCTGCATGTCAAGCTGGAAGACGAGGACAAGCAGATCCTCAAGGGCGTCACCCTGAGGGTCCCGGCGGGCGAGGTTCATGCGATCATGGGACCGAACGGGTCGGGGAAATCCACGACCTCGTATGTTCTGGCGGGGCGCGACGGCTATGTCGTGACCCAGGGGACGGCCACGCTGAACGGTCAGGACCTGCTGGCGATGGAACCCGAGGCCCGCGCCGCTGCCGGCCTGTTCCTGGCGTTCCAGTATCCGGTCGAGATTCCGGGCGTCGGCAACATGACCTTCCTGCGGACCGCGGTGAACGCGCAGCGCAAGGCGCGCGGCGAGGCCGAACTGTCTGCGGGCGAGTTCCTCAAGCTGGTGCGCGAAAAGGCCAAGGCGCTGGATATCGACGCCGAGATGCTGAAGCGCCCCGTGAACGTGGGCTTTTCGGGCGGCGAGAAGAAGCGCAACGAGATCCTGCAGATGGCCATGCTGGAGCCGACGATGTGCATCCTGGACGAGACCGACTCGGGTCTGGACGTGGACGCGATGCGGCTGGTGGCGGATGGCGTGAACGCGCTGCGTTCGCCCGAGCGCGCGTTCCTGGTCATCACGCACTATCAGCGCCTGCTGGATCACATCCGCCCGGACGTGGTGCACATCATGGCCGAGGGCCGCATCGTGAAATCGGGCGGGCCGGAACTGGCGCTCGAGGTCGAGCAGAACGGCTACGCCGATATCCTTGCCGAGGTCGCTGATGCCTGACAGCGCCGTGCTCGACATCATGACGCCCTCGGTCGGGGGGCAGGGCGCCCCCGATCCCCTGTCCATGCGGCTGGGCACGCTGCCCCAGGGCGGCGCCACCACGGCTGCGCGCGCCGACGCGCTGGCGCGGCTGCGCGCCATGGGCCTGCCGCGCCCGCGCGACGAATACTGGCGCTATACCGACCCCGCCCCCTTCACCGACGCGACGGTTGCGGCGCAGGCGGTTGACCCTGCCGCGGGCGACCCGCCGCTGTTTTCGGATGTGGACCGCCTGCGGATCGTGTTTCTGGACGGGCGCTTCGATGCCGCCGCGTCGGACGACCTGACGCTGTCGGGCATCAGCATCCTGCCGCTGTCGCAGGCGCAGGCCGAGGCCGGCCATTGGATCGCCGGGGCCTATGGCCGGCTGGAAGCCGCCGGGCAGTCGCCGGTACCGCGGCCCTTTGCGGCGCTGAACACGGCGGCGGCGACCGACGGCGTGGTGATCCATGTCACGGGCCGCGCCGCAAAGCCGGTGCAGATCCTGTACCGCCGCGCCGATGCGGCGGCCGACGTCGTGTGCCACCATGTCCTGCGGCTGGACCCGGGGGCCGAGCTGACCCTGCTGGAAAGCGGCCTGGTCGGCGCGCGCGGCAACCTGGTGATCGAGGCGGACCTGGCCACCGGCGCGCGGCTGCACCACATCGCCGCCCTGCGCGCCGGCCATCCGCGCGTCAGCCTGACGCATCTGTTCGCCCGGCTGGGCGAGGGCGCGCTGCTGAAAAGCTTTTCGCTGTCGGTCGATGGCGCGCACATGCGGTCCGAGGCGGTGATCGACATGGCCGCAGACGATGCCGTGGCCCATGTCGCGGGTGCGATGCTGGGGGACGGGCGGCAGGTCCATCACGACGACACCGTGTTCATCACCCACGCAGGTCTGCGCGGCGAAAGCCGGCAGGTCTTCAAGAAGGTGCTGAAGAACGGCGCCACGGGCGTGTTCCAGGGCAAGATCCTGGTGCGTCCCGGCGCGCAGAAGACCGACGGCTACCAGATCAGCCAGGCGCTGCTGCTGGACGAGGCGAGCCAGTTCCTCGCCAAGCCCGAGCTGGAGATCTATGCCGACGACGTGAAATGCAGCCACGGATCGACCACCGGGGCGATCGACGAGACGGCGCTGTTCTATCTGCGTTCGCGCGGGGTGCCGCGCGAACGCGCGGTGGTGCTGCTGGTGCTGTCGTTCCTGGCCGACGCCCTGGCCGAGATCGACGACGAAGGCCTGCGCGAGCGCATCGCGGAGCGTCTGGAAGACTGGCTGAACACGCGCCCGGCGGCGGTTGGCTAGGATGGCGCTGGTCCCGCGCATCCTGTCAACCTGGCGCGCGCCAGGCGCGACCGTGGCAAGCCTGCGCGGCATGCCCGAGCCGTCGATGCTGGCGTTGCTGATCGGGACCATGGCCGTCTATTTCGTCGCGCAATGGCCGGGGCTGGCGCGCGTGGCGCAGATCGACCCGTCGGTGCCGCTGAATGCGCGGCTGGCGGGTGCGCTGCTGGCCACCCTGTTCCTGATGCCGCTGCTGGTGCTGGCGGTGGCGGGGATCGTGCAGCTGGTCGCGCGGGTGCTGGGCCTGCGCTTGGGCGGGGCCGACTCGCGGCTGGCGCTGATCTGGGCGCTGGCGGCGACCGCGCCGGCCATGCTGCTGGCGGGGCTGGTGGGCGGGCTGATCGGCCCGGGGCCGGGGCTGACGCTGGTCCACGTCGTCAGCGGCCTGGCCTTTGTGCTGTTCTGGGGCACGGGACTGGCCGCGCTGGCGCGCAGGCCGGATCGGCGGCGCCTCTCATGATCGGCCTGATGACCCTGACGCTGCGCGAGCCGCGGCGCGCCTTTGCGCGGCTGCGCGGGCTGGCGCTGCCCCTGTCGGCGCGCTGGGGCCTGGTGGTGATGGCCGCCGCCGCCTCGGCCGTGCTGTCGTTTCTGGGAACGCTGCTGATCCCCGTGCCGGCCGACGCCCCGGCGGACGTGCTGCATGTGCTGTCCGTCACGCCCTGGGCCATGGCCGCGACGCAGGTCGCCTCGGCGGCGCTGGCCGCGTATCTGCTGGCCGAGGTCGGGCGCGTCTTCCGCGGCACCGGCGGCTTTGCCGACGCGCTGCTGGCGGTCGGCTGGATCGAGACGATGATGGTTGCGTTCCAGGCGCTGCAGCTGGCGACGATGCTGGTCCTGCCGCCTCTGGCCGGGCTGATCGGGATCGGGTCGCTGGTGCTGGCGACCGTGCTGGTGGTCCTGTTCACGATGGAGCTGCACGGCTTTCGAAACCCGCTGCTGGTCGTTCTGGGCATCATGGGCACGGTGATGGTCACCGGCTTCATGTTGTCCATCCTGGCGGCGACGCTGGGACTGCTGCCCGAGGTGCCGGTATGAGCTTTGACGTCGAACGCGTTCGCGCCGATTTCCCGATCCTGTCGCGGCAGGTCAACGGGCGGCCGCTGGTCTATCTGGACAACGGGGCCAGCGCGCAAAAGCCGCAGGTGGTGATCGACGCCATCGCCAACGCCTATGGCGCGGAATACGCCAACGTCCATCGCGGGCTGCATTTCCTGTCGAACCTCGCGACCGAGAAGTACGAACGCGTGCGCGGCATCATCGCGCGCTTTCTGAATGCCCCGCATGAGGACGAGGTGATCTTCACCTCGGGCTCGACCGAGGGGATCAACCTTGTCAGCCACGGCTGGGCCGCGCCGCGCCTGGGACCGGGCGACGAGATCCTGCTGTCGGTGCTGGAACACCATGCCAACATCGTGCCCTGGCATTTCCTGCGCGAACGGCAGGGCGTGGCGCTGCGCTGGGTCGAACCCGAGCCGGACGGCAGCCTGCCCGCCGAAAAGATGCTGGCGGCGGTGGGGCCACGCACCCGGCTGATCGCGGTCACCCAGATGTCGAACGTCACCGGCACGGTGGTGGACGTGGCTGCCATTGCGGCCGGGACCGACGTGCCGGTGCTGGTCGATGGCAGCCAGTCGGCTGTACACATGCCCATCGACGTGGCGGCGCTGGGCTGCGATTTCTTCTGCATCACGGGACACAAGCTGTATGGCCCCTCCGGCTCGGGCGCGATCTGGATCGCCCGCGAGCGTCAGGCCGAGATGCGCCCCTTCATGGGCGGCGGCGACATGATCCGCGAGGTGACGCGCGACAGCGTCACCTATGCCGACCCGCCCTTGCGGTTCGAGGCCGGGACCCCCGGCATTGTCAACCAGATCGGCCTGGGCGTGGCGCTGGAATACCTGATGGGCCTGGGAATGGACGCCATCGCGGCCCATGAACGCGACCTGCGCGACCATGCCCGCGCACGGCTGTCGGGGCTGAACTGGCTGTCGGTGCAGGGTGATGCGCCGGGCAAGGGTGCGATCTTTTCGCTGACCATGCCGGGCGCGCACGCCCATGACATCTCGACCATCCTGGACAAGCGCGGGATCGCCGTGCGGGCGGGCACGCATTGCGCCATGCCGTTGATGCAGCATTACGGCCTGCCCGCGACGGCGCGGGCCAGCTTTGCGATGTACAACACCCGCGCCGAGGTCGATGCGCTGGTCGATGGGCTGGAATTCTGCCGCGAACTGTTCGGCTGACCTGTCCGCAGCCGCCCCGCACGTGACGTGCCGGGCGGCTGCGGGGTCGGCCTGATGCGTCAGGCGGCCGCGGCCGGCTGCTGGCGGGCGGCACGGGTGGCGTTGGCCCACCAGGCCAGTTCGTCCAGCATCGCGTTCAGCGAGGGCTGAAGGACGGCCTCAACCTCGGACATCGCGCCATTCTGGCCCAGCGGGCTGACCTTGAAGAACTCGCCGCCCCCCAGGTGAACGGCATTGCGAAGCGGCACCATCTGCAACTCGACAACGATACCGCGCAGATGCTCGATGGCACGGGCCGCGCCGACCCCGCCATAGCCCATGGCCGCCGCCGGCTTGCGCGCCCACTCCGTATAGGCCTGGTCCAGCGCGTTCTTCAGCGCGCCGGTGATGGAGTGGTTGTATTCCGCCGTTACGAAGACATAGCCGTCGAACGTGCCGATCGTGTTCTGCCAGGCGACGGCGCGCGGGTCCTGCGACGGCACCCAGGCGTTCGAGGCGACCTCGTCGAACAGCGGCAGGTCAAAATTGCGTAGATCGACCAGTTCAAAGGTCATGTCCTCGCGCTTGCTGGCCTGTTCCAGCAGCCAGGCGGCGGGCTTGTCGGCGAACCGGGCCTGCCGGGTCGATCCGATGATGATGGCGATGCGGGGTTTGTCCATGATGGTGTCCTCTTGCTCTCGGCAGGGCATGCGCCTGCCATCCGTTCTGTCCCCACCAAGATGAGGGTGCGGTTCTGTTCGATCCAGACGGCGAATGTGGAACTCGGGGTTCGGTCGGACAGAATAGCCCAGGGGTGCCGGGGCTTTGTGCAGGGGGGGATGCCGAAGCGGCGATGCCGTCGCTGGGGACCGCATGGTGACGTGGTAAGGGCAAGGACGCAAAGGGCCGGCCGAACCGCTCGCGCCCCGGGACGTTGGCAGGAGAGCAGGGGAAATGCCGTCATCACGGGGACGAGCCATGGCTAGGCGGGACGCGGACGACCTTGACCGTCAGTTCAGGCGGCTGGAAGGGCATTTGCCCGCAGCGGCCGTGCGGATGGTCCTCTGGGCGCGCAAGCCGTCGTCCCGCCCCTTTCGCATTCCTGCGGGGATCGTGCTGATCCTGGCCGGGGTGCTCGGGGTCCTGCCCCTTCTGGGGTTCTGGATGGTGCCCCTGGGCTTGCTGCTGCTGGCGCAGGATCTTGCGTGTCTGCGGCGGCCCTTGTCGTCGCTCCTCGCCCGGCTGGCCGACTGGCTCGACCGGCGTCGCGGTCCGCGTGATGGCAGGCCCGGATGATGCGCCGGCTGGGCCGCGCGGCCACGCCCGGCGGCAGCTCAACGCCGCACCTTGCTCCGTCACGTCCGGTTTGCGGGGACGCCGAGGGGTGAGGGGTGGGGGGCATGCGGGGCGGCAGCGGCGATTCTCGATCCGCTCGGCCAGCCCGTGGGGACGCACAGCAGGAACAGCCGATCAGGCCGTGGCTGCTGCCGTTCGGCCAAGCCGGCGAGCAACAGGCGGCTGAGCTTTTCCACCTGGCACCCGCGTCAAGGGGGGGCGCGCGAACCCGCCGCGGAAGCGGCCTCAGGAGGCGGGACGGATTGCCTTGCGCGCCCGCCCGATCGCCCGCCTGGACCCCACGTCTCGCGCTGATCGGGTGCGCCCTCTCCCGCCTCGCCCATGTGTGCCGGCAGTGTCGCAGGCGGTATGGCACAAAGGAGAGACGGACGGCGTCGCAGGCAGCTTGAACCGGGAAAGGCAACCCGTGTGAACGGGTCGGAGGACGCTTGCGCCGAGGTGATTGGCGCACCCGACAGGATTCGAACCTGTGACCTCTGCCTTCGGAGGGCAGCGCTCTATCCAGCTGAGCTACGGGTGCCGCGCGGACCTGAATAAGGGAACAGTCGTTGGGCCGCAATGCCCCTTGTCCCCGGGCCCGGTCCCGGACAACCGGGAAACGCAGACGCCATACCCCGGAGGGTCGTGGACAGGCTTGCCTTCGGGCGGCTTTCCGACTAAGGCACCCCCACTTCACAGGCAAGGGCGGGCTGCCGGCGGGAGACATCCGTCGCGGTCCACCGGTTGGGGTTCCCGGCAGGGGCCCTGAATCCCTTGCCGAGGCGCAAACCGGAAAGGACATGGACATGGCGCTTCCTGATTTCTCGATGCGGCAGCTTCTTGAGGCTGGCGTTCACTATGGTCACCAGACGCAACGCTGGAACCCGCGCATGGCGGAGTTCATCTATGGCGACCGCAACGGCATCCACATCATCGACCTGACGCAGACCGTCCCCATGCTGGACGCGGCGCTGACGGTGATTCGCGACACCGTCGCCAAGGGCGGCCGTGTGCTGTTCGTCGGCACCAAGCGCCAGGCACAGAAGGCGGTGGCCGATGCGGCGGAAAAATCCGCGCAGTTCTACATGAACCACCGCTGGCTGGGCGGCACGCTGACCAACTGGAAGACGGTCAGCCAGTCGATCCAGCGCCTGAAGCAGATCGACGAGGCCATGGCCTCGGGCGCCGAGGGCCTGACCAAGAAAGAGCGCCTGGGGATGGAGCGTGAGCAGGCCAAGCTGCAGGCCAGCCTGGGCGGCATCCGCGAGATGGGCGGCCTGCCGGACCTGCTGTTCGTCATCGACGTCAACAAGGAGGACCTTGCGGTCCTCGAGGCCAACAAGCTGGGCATCCCGGTGGTGGCCGTCGTCGACACGAACTGCTCGCCCAAGGGCATCGACTATGTGATCCCGGGCAACGACGACGCGGCGCGCGCCATCGCGATGTACTGCGACCTGGTCGCCCGCGCCGCGCTGGACGGCATGTCGGCGCAGATGGGCGCCGCCGGCGTCGATCTGGGCGCGCTGAGCGACGCCCCGGCCGAGGACCTGGACGACCTGGACGTGGGTGAAGCCGCGGCCGCCGCGGGCGAACAGGCCGCCGCTGTCGACGCCTGATCCCTGCAGATCATCGACCATTCATCAGGCGGGGATCATCCCCGCCTGTCGCATTGAAAAGGAGAGGACCATGGCGATCACCGCAGCGATGGTGAAAGACCTGCGCGAAACCACCGGCGCCGGCATGATGGACGCCAAGAAGGCGCTGACCGAAACCGACGGCGACATGGAAGCCGCGATCGACTGGCTGCGGACCAAGGGTCTGGCCAAGGCGGCCAAGAAATCCGGCCGGATCGCCGCCGAGGGCCTGATCGGCGTCGCCGTGCGCGATGGCGTGGGCGTCGCGGTCGAGGTGAACTCGGAAACCGACTTTGTGGCCAAGAACGAGGAGTTCCAGTCGATGGTCCGCGCGATCGCGCAGGCCGCGCTGCAGGTCGAATCGGTCGAGGCGCTGAACGACGTGGCGGTGAACGGCAAGCCGGTCAGCGGCGTGCTGACCGATGCGATCGCCAAGATCGGCGAGAACATGACCCTGCGTCGCATGGTCCGCGTGACCGGCGACACGGTGGTCAGCTATGTGCACAACGCTGCGGCCGAGGGCATGGGCAAGATCGGCGTGCTGGTCGCGCTCAAGGGCGACAACGCGGCCGAGATCGGGCGCCAGATCGCCATGCACATCGCCGCGACCTCGCCCGCGTCGCTGTCGCAGGCTGACCTGGACCCGGCGCTGATCGAGCGCGAGAAGGCGGTCCTGACCGAGCAGGCGCGCGAATCGGGCAAGCCCGACGCGGTCATCGAAAAGATGATCGTCGGCCGGATGGCCAAGTTCTTCGAGGAGGTGACGCTGCTGGGGCAGAAGTTCGTCATCAACCCGGATCTGACCGTGGCCCAGGCGGCCAAGGACGCCGGCGTCGAAGTGCTGGGCTTTGCCCGCGTGGCCGTCGGCGAGGGCATCGAGAAGAAGGAAGAGGACTTCGCCGCCGAGGTCGCCAACACGCTGAAGGGCGCCTGAGGCCACGGACAGAAAAACAGGAAAGACCGGCCTCAGGGCCGGTTTTTTTCTGCCCTGCGGGCCGGTGGCGACCGCGGGCGCCAGCAGACCGGGCGCAGGGTGGCTGGCGGAGCGGGGTGCCCTGCCAGACTGCGGGACGTCCGCCGCCAACAGGCGGGCCGGCAGGCTGAAGGGCGGGCAGGGGGGCCTCGCTGTACCATGTTGTGTGGCAGCGGTTTCAACAGAAAGGGCCTGCCACGATGGGCAGGCCCTTTGTCCTGTGGTGCGATCGCGGCGCCCGTTCAGCCCGCGACGGCCGGCTCTTTCTTGTGATCGGCATGGATCTGCAGGGGCTTGGCGGCGGGGTTGTCCACGGCTTCCTCGTTCACGACCACCTCGGTCACGCTGTCGAGGCCCGGCAGTTCGAACATGCTGTCCAGCAGGATGTCCTCCATGATGGACCGCAGGCCACGGGCGCCGGTCTTGCGCTTGATGGCGCGCCGCGCGATCGCCTTCAGCGCGTCCTCGGTGAAGGACAGCTTGACGTCCTCCAGATCGAACAGCCGCTGGTACTGCTTGACCAGCGCGTTCTTGGGCTGGGTCAGGATGGTGATCAGCGCCTCTTCGTCCAGGTCGGTCAGGGTCGCGATGACCGGCAGGCGGCCGACGAACTCGGGGATCAGGCCGAACTTCAGCAGGTCCTCGGGTTCGAGCTGCTTGAACATCTCGCCCACGCCGCGGTCGTCGTTGTCCTTGACCGTCGCGCCAAAGCCCATCGCCGTGCCCTTGTTGCGCTGGGCGATGATGCGTTCAAGACCGGCGAAGGCGCCGCCGCAGATGAACAGGATGTTGGTCGTGTCCACCTGCAGGAATTCCTGCTGGGGATGCTTGCGGCCGCCCTGCGGCGGAACGGAGGCGACCGTCCCTTCCATGATCTTCAGCAGCGCCTGCTGCACGCCCTCGCCGGACACGTCGCGGGTGATCGAGGGGTTGTCGGACTTGCGCGTGATCTTGTCGACCTCGTCGATGTAGACGATGCCGCGCTGGGCGCGCTCGACGTTGTATTCGCTGGCCTGCAAGAGCTTCAGGATGATGTTCTCGACATCCTCGCCGACATAGCCGGCCTCGGTCAGCGTGGTGGCGTCCGCCATGGTGAAGGGCACGTCCAGGATGCGCGCCAGCGTCTGCGCCAGCAGCGTCTTGCCGCAGCCGGTCGGGCCGATCAGCAGGATGTTCGACTTGGCGAGCTCGATGTCGGATTTCGCGCTGTGGTTCAGCCGCTTGTAATGGTTGTGGACCGCGACCGACAGCACGCGCTTGGCATGCTCCTGCCCGATCACGTAATCGTCCAGGACCGCCATGATCTCGCGCGGCGTGGGCACGCCGTCGCCGGACTTCAGCCCCGACGACTTGGTCTCCTCGCGGATGATGTCCATGCACAGCTCGACGCACTCGTCGCAGATGAACACGGTCGGTCCGGCGATCAGCTTGCGCACCTCGTGCTGGCTCTTGCCGCAAAAGCTGCAATAGAGCGTGTTCTTGCTGTCGCTGCCGGGCTGATTGGCCATCGTCGTTTCCTTGCCTGTTCTGGTCGCGCCATCCCGTATCGCGGGGGACCGGGGCGATCGGCAGGCGAGTCCGGCCGGGCCGGGCACGCCATCATGGTTCCGCCCATCGTAAAGGCGGCGGTCGGGGGTCACAATCGGAAATGTGACCCGGTTGCCCCGGATACAAGGCCCGCGGGCAGGTCAGCTTTCCGGCACGGCCTTGCCGCGCGGCTCGAGGATCTGGTCGATCAGCCCCCAGTCGCGCGCCTCGTCCGGTGACATGAAGCGGTCGCGCTCCAGCGCCTCCTCGACCTCGGCCAGGGTGCGGCCGGTGTGATGGACATAGATCTCGTTCAGGCGCCGCTTGAGCTTTTCCGTCTCGCGCGCGTGGATCAGGATGTCGGTGGCCTGTCCCTGGAACCCCCCCGAGGGCTGGTGGACCATGATCCGGCTGTTGGGCAGGGAGTGGCGATGTCCCTTTTCACCGGCCGCCAGCAGCAGCGATCCCATCGAGGCCGCCTGTCCGACCACCAGTGTCGAGATGCGCGGCCGGATGTACTGCATCGTGTCATAGATCGACAGGCCCGCCGTCACGACGCCGCCGGGGCTGTTGATGTACATGCTGATGTCCTTGGACGGGTTTTCCGCCTCGAGGAACAGCAGCTGCGCGCAGACCAGCGTGGCGGTGCCGTCATGCACCGGCCCGGACAGGAAGATGATCCGTTCCTTGAGCAGGCGCGAGAAGATGTCATAGGCGCGCTCGCCCCGGCTGGTCTGTTCGACGACCATCGGGACAAGGTTGTTCATGTAGAATTCTGCCGGATCGTGCATCTGCGCCCCTGTCGTATTTGCCACTTTGCCCCATCTGTGATTCTCGGTCGCCGGTCGTGTGATGCGACCCGGTCTAGGGGCGAAAGGTTGACAGAGTCTTAGTTACGGGCGAGGTCCGCCGCAAGGGATGGCTAGAATGCAAGGGGACCGGCGATGCTGCTGATGGTCGGGCTGGGCAATCCGGGGGCGCAGTACGCGGCCAACCGCCACAACATCGGGTTCATGGCGCTGGACCGGATCGCGGCCGACCACGGGTTCTCGCCCTGGCGGGCGCGGTTCCAGGGGCTGGCCGCCGAGGGGCGGCTGGGCGAGGCGCGGGTGACGCTGCTGAAACCGCAGACCTTCATGAACCTGTCGGGCCAGTCCGTCGGCGAGGCGATGCGCTATCTCAAGCTGACGCCGGCCGAGGTGATCGTGCTGCACGACGAACTGGACCTGCCGCCGGGCCGCTGCCGGGTCAAGACCGGGGGCGGGCATGCGGGGCACAACGGCCTGCGCTCGATCCACCAGCACGTGGGCGAGGGCTATCGCAGGCTGCGGATCGGCATCGGCCACCCCGGGCACAAGGACCGCGTGACCGGCCATGTGCTGTCGGATTTCGCCAAGGCCGAGGCGGGGATGCTGGACGACCTGCTGCGCGGCATCTCTGACGGCGCGCCGGCGCTGGCGGCAGGCGACGATGGCCGGTTCGGCAGCGCGCTTGCCGCGCGGACGGGCAGCGCCGCCGCGCCCCGGGCCGCCCCGCGCCCGTCCGCCCCGCAGCCTGCGCGGCCCCCCGCGGGGCTTGCGCCCGACCCGCAGCCTGCCGCAGGATCTGCGGGCGACGCGCTTGGGGCGCTGCGCGATCGGTTCCGATAGGAGACGCGGATGGATGCTTCGCTGAACGTGCTGGGAGGACGGCTTCAACCCTGTTCGACCCAACCGCTGACGGGGTTCTATCGCAACGGCTGCTGCGACACGGGGCCCGCCGATCGCGGCAGCCACACGGTCTGCGTCATCGTCACGGCCGAGTTCCTGGCGCTGTCGAAGTATCTGGGCAACGACCTGTCCACGCCGCGACCGGAGTATGGCTTTGCCGGTTTGAAGCCGGGCGACCGCTGGTGCCTGTGCGCCGGCCGGTTCCTGCAGGCCGCGCAGGAGTTCGCGGCCCCCCAGGTGGTGCTGGACGCCACGCATGCCCGCGCGACCGAGATCGTGCCCCTGGAACTGTTGCGCGCCCACGCCACGTCCTGACAGGACGGCCCGCAGCGGCCATGCCCCTTGCGGCGTGGTCGGCGCCCGGCTGCGTGACCCATGCGCCGCGCCTTGCCGAGCGGCATCGAGGCCGGGTTTGCCATCGATATCGCCGCCCGTCCATGGCGCAGGACGAGGCCGCGCCCTGCGGGCAGCGGCGGCCCTGCCTTGTGGCGGCGGGGCGCCGCGTGGTGTCGGTCCGGGCCAGGGTTCCCGGGGGCGCGGTCAGCCGTCGCTGCTTTCCCCGGCGTCCCCGTCGCCCTCTGCAGCGCCGTCCTCGCTGCCCTCTGCGGCGCCGTCCTCGCCGTCCATCCCCTCCTCGCCTGTGGCGTCGTCCGCGCTGCCGTCCTGACCCGCGGCCTCCTCACCGGCCTCGCCGTCGTCGTCCATCTCGCCCGTCCCGGCTCCGGTCGATCCTCCGCGATCCTCCAGGTCTTCGGGGCTCAGGATGGTGCGGCCGTCCTGCTCGATCAGGCGGCCGGTCGAGGTGTTGTACACCAGCTCGACCGGCACCCCGTCGCGCTGGGCCGTCACCGTCATCAGCACGCCGTCACGGTCGATCTCGACGTCGCGGAAACCCTGCGCCAGCAGCAGCCCCGCGACGGCCTCGTTGTTGGCCATCTGCTCGAGCGTGGGGACCGGCGCCCCCGCAAGCGCAACGGCCGCCGGAGAGCCCGGGTCCGCGGTCGCCGCCGTCCCCTGGGCCGCGGCAGTCCCCGCGGTCAACAGCAATGCCAGTGCGGCCCTGGTCAGCATCGTCATCGGATCGCCTCCTGTAACGGACAGTCACGGTCCAACGCACGCGGGGCGGCGCGGTTCATCCCGCGCCGCCCCTGCGGCATCGTCCCTCGCGGCCGTTCAGGCGTCGATCTCGACGCCCAGGTGGCGGGCAACGGTGAAGATGTCCTTGTCGCCGCGCCCGCACATGTTCATCACGATCAGATGCTCGGGCGGCAGGGCAGGCGCGATCTTGGCGACATGGGCCAGCGCATGAGCGGGTTCCAGCGCGGGGATGATCCCTTCTGTCTCGCAGCACAGGGTAAAGGCCGCCAGCGCCTCGGCATCGGTGATGCTGACGTAATCCGCCCGGCCCACATCCTTGAGCCAGGCGTGTTCCGGCCCGATGCCGGGATAATCCAGCCCGGCGCTGATCGAGCTGCCTTCCAGGATCTGCCCCTCGTCGTCCTGCAACAGGAAGGTGCGGTTGCCGTGCAGGACGCCGGGGCGCCCCCCGGTCAGGGACGCGCAGTGCTGCATCGTCTCGTCCACGCCCTTGCCGCCCGCCTCGACCCCGATGATCCGAACGGAACGATCGTCCAGGAACGGGTGGAACAGCCCCATCGCGTTCGACCCGCCCCCGATCGCGGCGATGATCGTGTCGGGCAGGCGGCCTTCGCGGTCCATGATCTGGGCCTTGGTCTCGCGCCCGATGATCGACTGGAAATCGCGCACCATGGCGGGATAGGGATGCGGTCCCGCGACCGTGCCGATGCAATAGAACGTGTCGCGCACGTTCGTCACCCAGTCGCGCAGGGCGTCGTTCATCGCGTCCTTCAGCGTGCCGCGGCCGGATCGGACGGGGATCACCTCGGCCCCCAGCAGGCGCATGCGGAAGACGTTGGGCTGCTGGCGTTCCACGTCATGGGCGCCCATGTAGACCACGCATTTCAACCCGAAGCGCGCGCAGACGGTGGCGGTGGCCACGCCGTGCTGGCCCGCGCCGGTTTCCGCGATGATGCGGGTCTTGCCCATGCGGCGCGCCAGCAGGATCTGGCCCAGCACGTTGTTGATCTTGTGGCTGCCGGTGTGGTTCAGCTCGTCGCGCTTCATGTAGACGGTCGCGCCGCCCAGCCGTTCGGTCAGCCGCTCGGCCTTGTAGAGCGGCGAGGGCCGGCCGACGTAATGCGTCCACAGGTCGTCCATCTCGGCCTTGAAGGCGGGATCGGTCTTGGCGCGTTCGTATTCGGCCTGCAACGCCAGGATCAGCGGCATCAGCGTCTCGCTGACAAAACGCCCGCCGAAGATGCCGAAGCGGCCTTGCTCGTCCGGGCCGGTCATGAAGCTGTTGATCAGGTCGTCGGCCATCGGCTGTCCTCGCAAGGGCCGGGGCGGCCCGTCAGAGAGGTTTCTTAAATCCGATGTGCGAAGGGGTAAACCCAAGCCGCCGATAGAACCGCGCCGCGTTCTCGCGCGCGGCATTGGTCGTAAGCTGGATCAGCCCGCAGCCGGCGGCACGCGCGCGCGCCTCGGCATCGGCGATCAGCTGCGCGCCCAGGCCCTGCCCGCGACGGTCGGCGGCGACGCGGACACCCTCGATCTCGGCCCGGCGGGTGCCCGACAGCGACAGGCCAGAGATCAGCACAAGCTGGTAGCAGGCGACGATCCGGCCGTCCGCCTCGGCCACGAACAGCGTGTTGCCCGGCTCGGCCGCCATGGCGTCGAACGCCGCCAGATAGGGGGCAAGGTCGCCCCCTTCGCGCGCGCGGCCCAGGTCGTCGTCGGCCAGCAGGGCCACGACGGCGGGCACATCGTCGCGGGTGGCGGGGCGAAAGGGCAGGGGGCGCGCGTCCACCACCGCTCAGCCCGCCGCTGCGACAAAGGCGCGGATCAGGTCGGGGTCCTTGACCCCCGGCCCGGATTCGACCCCCGAGGAGACGTCCACCGCCGGCGCCCCTGTCAGGCGGATCGCCTCGGCCACGTTGCCGGGGGTCAGCCCGCCCGCCAGCATCCAGGGCTTGAGCAGCCGCCGCCCCGCCAGCAGCCGCCAGTCGAAGGACAGGCCGTTCCCCCCGGGCAGGGCCGCGCCGGGCGCGGGCTTGGCATCGATCAGCAGCAGGTCCGCGACCAGCCCGTAATCCCACAGCGCGTCCAGATCGGCAGGTCCGGCGATGCCTACGGCCTTCATCACGGGCAGGCCGGTGCGGGCCTTGACCTCGGTGACGCGGGCAGGCGTCTCGGCCCCGTGCAGCTGCAGGATGTCCAGCGGCACCTGCGCCAGCACCGCGTCCAGCGTGGCATCGTCGGGGTTCACGAACAGGCCCACGCGCGCCAGGCCGACCGGCGCCGCCCCGGCCAGCGCGGCGGCCTCTGCGATGCCAAGGTGACGGGGGGACTTCGGAAAGAACACAAGGCCCGCATAGCGCGCGCCGGCCTGCGCCGCGGCGGCCAGGTGGTCTGGCCGGGTCAGGCCGCAGATCTTGACGGCGGCGGGCAAGGATCTAGCGCGCCGCGGGCAGCGTGGTCGCGGGGGCGGCAAGGGGCCGGGCAGGGGCCGCGGGGGAGGGCGGCGCGTCCAGGATCGCCAGCACCTCGTCGCGCGGGGCGGCATGGGTCTGGCGCAGGCCGCCGACCTCGCGTTCCAGCCGCGCCAGGTCGTTGGCCCGGCGCGACGATTCCTGGCGCAGATGCGCCTCGCGCAGCCATTCCCAGATCAGGCCCAGCACCATGCCCACCAGCAGGGACAGCAGGATGACCAGGAACAGCGGCATGCTGGCCGACCACGTGCCGCCGCCCAGATACTGGTCGAACTGGCCGGGAAACAGTCGGACGGTGACGATCCCGCGGTTCGCCATCGCCACCAGGAACAGGGCCACGGCCAGCAGAACAAAGAACAACACCCGAATCAGACGCATCGGCCACCCGTGACGATAAAGGATTTCTGCGGGGCCATCCCGCCCGCGCCACTTTCGCCCATGCCGCGATCAGGTTCAACCGCCGCGCGGCCCGGCCGCGGCGTCAGCCGTCGTTCAGCCGGTCGCGCAGCAGCTTGCCGGTCTTGAAGAAGGGCACGTGCTTTTCATCGACCTTGACCGATTCGCCGGTGCGCGGGTTGCGGCCCTGCCGGGCGTCGCGCTTCTTGACCGAGAACGCCCCGAAGCCGCGCAGTTCGACCCGGTCGCCGCGGGCCATGGCCTCGATGATCTCCTCGAACACCGTGCCGACGATCTTTTCCACGTCGCGCTGGATCAGATGCGGGTTTTCGTCCGCGATGATCTGGATCAGTTCGGAACGGATCATGGGCGTCCTGCGCGTTGGCGGCGGGTCCGGGATGGGATCAGATACTTGTGTCCGAACGCGACCCAAATGAAAAGGTTGCAAAAAATCCTGAGACAAAGAAAAACCGCCGCCCCCGGACGGGGACGGCGGCGAAAGGGGATCGCCTAAGCGATCAGCCGCGGTTCTTGAGCGCCGCGCCGAGGATGTCGCCCAGCGACGCGCCCGAATCGGACGAGCCGTACTGGTCGATGGCCTCTTTCTCCTCGGCGATCTCGCGCGCCTTGATCGACAGGCCCAGACGGCGGGTCTTGGTGTCGATGTTGGTCACGCGCGCATCCACCGTGTCCCCGACCTGGAAGCGTTCGGGACGCTGGTCCTGACGGTCGCGCGCCAGGTCGGACCGGCGGATGAACGACTTGACGCCGTTGTATTCCACTTCGATCCCGCCCTCCTCGATCGCCGTCACCGTGACGGACACGACCGAGCCGCGCTTCACGCCATCGACCGCCTCGGTCATGGTGTCGTTTTCCAGAGCCTTGATCGACAGGCTGATGCGTTCCTTGTCGACATCGACCTCCTGAACGGCCGCGCGGACGACGTCGCCCTTGCGATAGTTCTGGATCGCATCCTCGCCGCGCTGGTCCCACGACAGGTCCGACAGGTGGACCATGCCGTCGATGTCGCCGTCCAGGCCCACGAACAGACCGAATTCGGTGATGTTCTTGACCTCGCCCTCGATCTGGGTGCCGGCCGGGTGGGTTTCGGCGAAGACTTCCCACGGGTTGCGCATGGTCTGCTTGAGGCCAAGGCTCACGCGGCGCTTCTGCTCGTCGATCTCCAGCACCATGACGTCAACCTCCTGCGAGGTGGACACGATCTTGCCGGGGTGGACGTTCTTCTTGGTCCACGACATTTCGGACACGTGGACCAGGCCCTCGACGCCCGCCTCCAGCTCGACGAAGGCGCCGTAGTCGGTGATGTTGGTCACGCGGCCCTTGTGGACCGACCCGATCGGGAACTTGGCGGCCACGGTGTCCCACGGATCGGACTGCAGCTGCTTCATGCCCAGGCTGATGCGGTGGGTTTCCTTGTTGATCTTGACGACCTGGACCTTGACGGTCTCGCCGATCGCCAGGATCTCGGACGGGTGGTTGACGCGGCGCCACGCCATGTCGGTGACGTGCAGCAGGCCGTCCACGCCGCCCAGGTCCACGAAGGCACCGTATTCGGTGATGTTCTTGACGACGCCGTCAACGACCTGACCCTCGTGCAGGTTGGAAATGACCTCGGCGCGCTGTTCGGCGCGGCTTTCTTCCAGGATGGCGCGGCGCGACACGACGATGTTGCCGCGGCGACGGTCCATCTTCAGGATCTGGAACGGCTGCTTCAGACCCATCAGCGGGCCGGCATCGCGCACGGGGCGCACGTCCACCTGGCTGCCTGGCAGGAACGCCACGGCGCCGCCCAGATCGACGGTGAAGCCGCCCTTGACGCGGCCGAAGATGGCGCCATCGACGCGCTCTTCCTTGGCGTAGGCCTGCTCCAGACGGTCCCACGCCTCTTCGCGGCGGGCCTTCTCGCGGCTGATCGAGGCTTCGCCGCGGGCGTTCTCCACGCGGTCCAGATAGACCTCGACCTCGTCGCCGACCTTGATGGTCGCGTCCTCGCCGGGGGCTGCGAATTCCTTAAGATCGACGCGGCCTTCCATCTTGTAGCCGACGTCGATGATGGCCTGGCCTGCCTCGATGGCAATGACCCGGCCCTTGACGACCGAACCTTCGTTCGGGGTGTCGATTTCGAGGCTGTCGTTCAGAAGGGCCTCGAATTCCTCCATGGATGCGTTCTTCGCCATGCGGCTGTCAGTTCCTTTGTGCATGTGTATGGGCCTGGCGGTTGGCTCCGCCGGTCTGTTGGTCCCCGGAACGACAAAGGGTCGCAGCAATGGCCCGACCCGGTGGAAAGCGGCCTGTTGTGGCCCTGTCGTTCACGAAGACTTGGCCGCGCGTATAGACGCCGGGGGCCGCAAAGGCAAGGGCAGCCGTGGATCAGGCCAGATCGCCCGCGTCCCGGGATCGGGGCAGGGCCGCCCGCGGGGCGCGCGCGGGATCTGTCGTCACCCGCCCGGACCGACGCGACCGCAAGGGATCATGCGCCCCTGCCCGGATCAGCCCGCACGGCGTTGCACGACCTCGACCACGGCGGCGGCCACCGCCTGGTCGATGGTCATGGCGGTGGTGTCCAGCACCACCGCATCGGGCGCGGGGCGCAGGGGGGCCGCGGCGCGGGCGCTGTCGCGGGCGTCACGCTCGCGCAGCTGCGCCAGCATCTCGGCCGGATCGACGCCCAGTTCGGCCGCACGGCGGCCCGCGCGGGTCGCGTCGTCGGCCACGACATACAGCTTGACCGCTGCCTCGGGGCAGATGACCGTCCCGATGTCGCGCCCGTCCAGCACCGCGCCGGGTTCCTGAAGGGCAAAGCGGCGCTGGAAATCGACCAGCGCCGACCGCACCCCGGGCAGTGCTGCGACACGCGAGGCCGCCTGCCCGGCCTCGGCCGAGCGCAGGCCGGGGCGGGCCAGGTCGGCGGCGGTCAGGGCCTGTGCGGCGGCAACGGGATCGCCGCCCATCGCGCCCACCGCGCGATACAGCAGCCCCGTGTCCAGATGCGGGAACCCGAAATGCGCCGCCAGCGCCCGCGCGATGGTGCCCTTGCCCGATGCGGCGGGTCCGTCGATGGCGATGGTGAATGGCATGGCGCGGTCTCCGGCGAATGCAACGGGATTGCCACAGGCGGCGGCGCAAGGAAAGCGGGCGGCGCGCAGGGCTGCGGCTGGTCGTGCGGGCGATCATGCAGCCGCAGGCGGGACCCGGGGCGCCGGGACGATGGCCGCCGGTCAGACGATCGCCGCTTCGGCGAACGGTCGGCCGTCCAGCACCCTCTGGACGCCCAGGGGCGACAGGTCCAGCGTCACCCAGTCGCCGTGGACGATCTGTTCCGCGATGCCGCGCCCCACGGCCGGGGCCTGTTGCAGGCCGTGGCCGGAAAAGCCGTTGGCGTGATACAGGTTCGGCACCAGCGGGTGGCGGCCCAGGATGGCATTCTGGTCCAGCGTGTTGAACGCATAATGCCCCGCCCATCCGCGCACCGCCCTGGCCGCGCCGAAGCCTTCGGCCCGGTTGTAGAGCGCGGGCCAGACGTGATCCTCCCACAGGGCATGGTCGGGGTCGAAATCGTCGGGCGCGCAGGGGCCGTCGCAGGCGGGCACGGCCGCGGCCAGCCACTGGCCGTGTTCCGGCCGGAACCAGAGGCCCGAGGGATCGACGACCAGCGGCGCGTCCGGGTGGCGCGCCCCGGGGGCGTCGACGACAAAGATCGTGCGCTTGCGCGGCTCGACCGGCAGGTCCAGCCCCATCGTCCGCATCAGGGCCCCGGCGCGCGGCCCGGCGCAGTTGACGACCACGTCGGCGGCTCGCCGCCCGCCCTGTTCCAGCAGGACCGCCGCCACGCGACCGCCCTCGCGTTCAAGCGCGGTCACGCGGTCGCGCAGCCAGACCGCGCCGGCGGCGCGCGACGCGTTCCTCAGCCCCGCCAACAGGCCCATGTTGTCGAAGAACCCCTCGTCGCGCGGGCCGAACGACCCCGCCACGACATCGTCCAGCGCCATCCAGGGCCAGCGGGCGGCCAGCCCCGCGCGGTCCAGCACCTGCGTCGCGGCGCCCAGCGACCGCTGCATCGCGGCCAGCGTGTCCAGTTGCCGGGCGCCCGCCTCGGTCGCGGTAAGGAACAGATAGCCGTTTTCCCTGAATCCCAGGTCCGGCACGCCTCCCGCAGGGGCGGTCCAGGCCGCGAAGTCGCGGATGAACTCGACCCCGAAGCGGCTGATCGCCACGTTGACCGGGGTGGTGAACTGCGACCGGATGGCGGCCGCCGACAGCGCGGTGGACGACGTGGCATAGCTGGGGTCGGGCTCGATGACGGTGACGCGCAGTCCGGGGTCCATGCGGGTCAGCCAGAACGCCACCGACGCGCCCATCACCGCGCCCCCCACGATCAGCACCTCGGTCATCCTGCGCCCCGTTCCCGGTCGGGCGCCTGCCGGCCCGATCCCCGCAGCGTGGGCCGGGGACGGGCGGCGCCGCAAGCCGGGTGCGTCACTCTGCCGTGGTCATGCGGCAAGGTGCTGGACCTTGGGCCGGGGATGGGCGATAGGAACTCATCTTGCCGACAACAGCCGGAGCCGCCCATGTGGATCGTCTATCGCCTGCTGACCTGGTGGAACGGTCAGACGCTCGGGACCCAGCTGTGGACCCGGCGCCACGGTTCGGCGGTGGGCGAGGATGAGCAGGGCAACCTGTATTACCAGACCGCCGGCGGCAAGCGCCGCTGGGTCATCTACAACGGCGAATCCGACGCAAGCCGCGTGCCGCCCGAATGGCACGGCTGGCTGCATTTCACCTATGACGAGCCGCCCACCCGCGGGGCGCTGCCGCACAAGGCCTGGCAGCGGCCCCATGTGCCCAACCTGACCGGCACGCCGGGCGCCTATCACCCGGCCGGGTCGCTGTATCGCGCCGAACCGCTGAAGCGGCGCGACTATGACGCGTGGCGGCCGGAGTAGCATGACCGCCGCATCCGAACGGGCCGAACTGCTGGTCGGCGCGGTGGTGATCGCCGTCGCCGCCGGCTTTCTAATCTGGTCCACCGGCGCGCTGACCGGGCCAGGGCGCGACAGCTATCCGCTGGTCGCGTCCTTTCCGAACGTGGACGGAATCGAGAAGGGGACAGAGGTGCGGCTGGCCGGGGTCCGCGTCGGCCGCGTCGACGAGGTTTCGCTGAACCCGCAGACCTATCTGGCCGAGGCCAGGCTGAGCATCCCCGCCGGCATTGCCCTGCCCACCGACAGCGCGGCGCTGATCCAGTCCGACGGTCTGCTGGGCGGCGCCTATGTCGAGCTGCGCCCCGGCGGCGCACCCGACCTGCTGGGTCCGGGCGACGAGATCGAAGACGTTCAGGGCGCCGTCAGTCTGCTGACGTTGATGATGAAGTTCGTCGATTCCAAATCCGCCGAGGGGGACGCCCCCGCCGCGGGCGCGCAGCCGTGATCGGGCGGGCGCTGCTGCCGGTCCTGGCGGCCCTGCCGCTGGCCCAGCCTGCTGCGGCGCAGTCCCGCGCCTCTACCGACATCGCGCCGGGCAGCCGGGCGGCGGTGGTCCAGCCCGCGGCCGCGGGCGACATCGCGCGGGCGCAGGGGGCGCTGCTGCGGGGACTGGACAAGGTCTCGGGCCGGTCCACCGAGCTGTCGCTGCTGGTGGGCGAGGCGGTGCGCTTCGGCCGGCTGGAGGTGCGGCTGGGCGAATGCCGCTATCCTGCCGCCGACCGCGATTCGGACGCGTTCGCGGAACTGACGATCACCGACACGACCTCGAACGAGACGCGCTTTGCCGGATGGATGATCGCGTCCTCTCCGGCGCTGTCGGCGCTGGACGATGCGCGCTATGATGTCTGGGTGGTGTCGTGCACGGACGGCACGACCGACGCCCGCCCCGACCTGGTCTATGAACCCGACACCGTGGCCCCCGCAGGCGGCGAGGGCGAGGCGGTGCCCCCCGAGGGGGCCGGCCCCGACGGCGGCGAGGCCCCCCCGCCCGAGGACAGCGACGCCGCCAGCGCCGAGGCCGAGGGCAACGGATAGGCCCGAAAGTCGGCGGGGATCGTGATCGCGTGGGCCAGCTGGCGGCGATAGACGCTGCGCGGGATCTCGTGCCCGCCCATCGAGGCCAGGTGCGGCGTCAGGTACTGGGTGTCGAACAGCACGAACCCGCAGCGCGCCAGATGGTCGCTGGTCCAGACGAGCGCCATCTTGGACCCGTCGCGCCGGGCCGAGAACATGCTTTCCCCGAAGAACGCGCCGCCCAGCGTCACGCCGAAGATGCCGCCGGCCAGCGCGCCCTCGTGATAGACGGCCAGCGCATGGGCGTGTCCCATCGCGTGCAGGTCCCTGTAAAGCTGGCGCAGCGGCGCGTTGATCCAGGTTTCCGGGCGGTTCGCGCAGTGGCCGACGATCGCATCGAAATCGCGGGCGATCTCGGCGTGCCAGCCGCCACGCGCCAGACTGCGCCTGAGCGAGCGCGAGGCATGGACCCCGCCGACCGGCAGCACGCCCCGCAGCGGCGGGTCGAACCAGTGCAGGCGGTGATCCACCGCCGAGACGGCCATCGGAAAGACCCCCTGGGCATAGCCGGTCAGCAATTGGGCCGTGTTCAGCATCCGACGCTCTCAGGACTTGGCGGGGGCAGGTTAGCGGCCGGGCCGGGCCTTGGCCAGCCGCACAGCCTTGCGCCGCGCACAGGGCGAGGGGGCGGGACGACGCGGGCGGGCCGTGGTGGTCGCCGCGACGGGAAAGGCCGGCGTCGCCGCCGGCCGTCTCGGGTCAGTTCAGGTTTTCCGACAGCCAGCGTTCAAGCCAGTGAATGGAATAGTTCCCGCGCTGGATGTCGGGTTCTTCAAGCAACGCGCGAAACAGCGGGATCGTGGTGTCCACGCCGTCCACGATCAGCTCTCCCAGCGCGCGGTTCAGACGCGCCAGCGCCTCGTCGCGGTCGCGGCCATGCACGATCAGCTTGCCGATCAGGCTGTCGTAGAACGGCGGGATCGCATAGCCGTCATAGATGGCGCTGTCCATGCGAACGCCCAGCCCGCCGGGCGCGTGATACTGGGTGATCCGGCCGGGGCAGGGGGTAAAGTTCGGCAGCTTCTCGGCGTTGATGCGCACCTCGATCGCGTGGCCGCGGATCGACAGCTGGTCCTGCGACAGCGTCAGCGGATGGCCCGCCGCGACGCGGATCTGCTCGCGCACGAGGTCCACGCCGAAGATCGCCTCGGTCACCGGATGCTCGACCTGGAGGCGGGTGTTCATCTCGATGAAGTAGAACTCGTCGTCTTCGAACAGGAACTCGACGGTGCCTGCGCCCGCATAGCCCAGCTTGGCCATCGCATCGGCGCAGATGCCGCCGATGCGCGCGCGCTGCTCGGGGGTGATGACGGGGCCGGGCGCCTCCTCCAGCACCTTCTGGTGGCGCCGTTGCAGCGAGCAGTCGCGCTCGCCCAGATGGATCGCCGCGCCCTTGCCGTCGCCGAAGACCTGGATCTCGATATGGCGCGGGCGCTGAAGGTATTTCTCGATATAGACCTCGTCGTTGCCGAAGGCGGCCTTGGCCTCGGCCCGCGCGGTGCGGAAGGCGACCTCCAGGCCCGCCTCGTCATGGGCGACCTTCATGCCGCGCCCGCCGCCGCCGGCGGTGGCCTTGATGATGACCGGATAGCCGATCTGCCCGGCGACCGTCTTGGCCGACGCCACATCCGCGACGCCGCCGTCGGACCCCGGCACCACGGGGATGCCCAGCGCCCTGGCGGTGTCCTTGGCGGTAATCTTGTCGCCCATGATGCGGATATGCTCCGCGCGCGGTCCGATGAAGGTCAGGCCGTGATCCTCGACCATCTGCACGAAGGTCGCGTTCTCGGACAGAAAGCCGTAGCCGGGATGGATCGCCTGCGCGCCGGTGATCTCGCAGGCCGAGATGATCGCAGGCATCGACAGATACGACAGCTGCGACGGCGGCGGGCCGATGCAGACGGATTCGTCGGCCATGCGGACGTGCATGGCGTCGGTGTCGGCCGTGGAATGGACCGCGACCGAGGCGATGCCCATCTCGCGGCAAGCGCGGATGACGCGCAGCGCGATCTCGCCGCGGTTGGCGATCAGGATCTTGTCGAACATGGGCCGGCGGTCCCCGCTCACTCGACGACCATCAGGGGGGCGCCGAACTCGACCGGGGTGCCGTCCTCGACCAGTATGCGGCGGACGGTGCCCGCGCGGGGCGCGGGGATGTGGTTCATCGTCTTCATTGCCTCGACGATCAGCAGCGTGTCGCCCTCGGCCACCTGCTGGCCGATGGTGACGAAGGGCGCCGACCCCGGCTCGGCCGACAGATAGCAGGTGCCGACCATGGGCGAGGTCACGGCCCCCGGCAGGGAGGCCGGGTCCCCCGCGGGCGGCGCGGCGGGGGCCTGGCCGGCCTGCGGGGCCTGGGGCGCCTGCTGGACCTGGGGCGCGGGGGCGCTGTGCATCATGACCGGCGCGGCCTGCTTGGCCAGCTGGATGGTCAGGCGGTCGTTCTCGCCGTATTCCCGTTCCACCGACAGCTCGGTCAGCTGGTTGCGGTTCAACAGCTCGGCCAGCGCCTGGATGAAGGCGACGTCGCCCTCATGGTGCGCGGTGTGATCTTTGTCGCTCATGCGTCTCTGCCTCATGCCGTTCTGATGTCGGCGCTCTGGCGGGCTTATATCTTGACCGCCGCGCCAAGGGAAACCGTTTCGGGCCGCCGTCCGGCCGGCGCTGTCAGGCCGGCGTGCCGCCCGCGCCATTCCCCGCCCCGTCAGCCCCCACCCCGTCAGCCTCGGACCGGGCAGGCCGCGCGCCGGGCACGGCGGGCCCCATGAAGGCGCCGGGCGGCGCGGCGGTATCGTCGCCCGCGGGCTGCGCGGGCGTTCTGCGGGGCGGGGCCTTCCAGCGACGGTGGACCCAGAACCACTGGTCCATGTGCGCGCGCACCAGCCGTTCCAGGTCGTCATTCAGCGCCTGCATCATCGTGGCGGCATCCGAGGCAGGGATCGGCAGGCCCACCTCGACCCGAAAGCTCAGCCCGTCCGGCTGGCGCACCCCGGCGATGGGAACCAGCGCCGCGCCGTGGCGCAACGCCAGCTCGGCCGGGGTCAGGACCGTCTCGCTGGGCAGGCCGAAGAACCGCAGAGTCGCGCCGTGCCGGTCGAACTGGTCGAACCCCAGGCACAGCATCCCCCCGCGCCGCAGAAAGCGCAGCATGCCCGTCAGCCCGGCGCGTCCCGCGCGCGGAAACAGGGGCTGCGCGATGGCCTCGATCGTGGGGATGTAATGGCGGTTGAAGGCGCGGTTGTTCATCGGCCGGTACAGCGCCCCGACAGGCCAGCCCCGCGCCGCGATCGCCGCGCGCATCGCGTCATAGTTGCCGAAATGCGCGCAGGCGAGGATCACCGGCCGCCCCGCCGCCGCCGCCTGTTCCAGCGCGGGCACGCCCGGTCCGGTCAGGGGGTCGGCAGCACCCACGCGGGCGGTGAACTCGGCCCCGGAATAGATTTCCATCAGGGCGCGGCCCGCGTTGTCGGGAACGGCCCGCGTCAGGCGGCGCACCTCGGCGGGCGTCAGGTCGGGGCGCGCCAGGGCAAGGTTCTCGCGGATGCGCCGCCGCCAGCCGGCCACGGGGCCGACCAGATGGGCAAAGGTCCAGCCCATCGCGGGAATGCGCCGGTCATAGGGCAGCAGCCGGAACAGCCGGATCAGCGCCATGAAGGCCGCGCTGGCCACCCGGTCGCGCAGGGGCACCCGCGGCGCGTCGTCCGGGGCGGGCGGCGCGCTCATCCAGGGCGGCCGGCGCGCATGGCCTGCGCCTCGCGCGTCCAGACATACAGCCCCGCGGCCACGATGATCCCCGCGCCCACCAGCGCCCACAGGTCGGGCACCGCGCCGAAGAACAGCCAGCCCCACAGCCCCGCCCAGATCAGCCCGGTATAGCCGAAGGGCGCGACGGCCGCCGCCTCGGCCAGCGAGAAGGCGCGGATCAGCGTGGCCTGGGCGCCCGTTCCCAGCAGGCCCAGCGCCAGGAATGCGGGCAGGTCGGCCGCGGCGACCGGCTGCCACACGAAGGGCGCGACCAGCGACGCGCCCAGCGTCGCCACCGCCGTGGACCACAGGATCGAGGTCGCGGTCGAATCGCCCCGCACCATCCGGGTCATCACCGCCCCCGCGGCATAGGTGAACGCCCCGATCAGCGGCAGGACCGCCGCGGGGTGCAGCACGCCCGCGCCCGGGCGGATGATGATCAGCGCGCCGGCCAGTGCCGCGGCGATGCCGACGATGCGGCGGATGCCGATGCGCTCGCCCAGAAACAGCGCCGCGCCCAGCGTGATCAGCACGGGGTTGATGTCCATGATCGCCGTCGCCTCGGCCAGTCCGATGAACTGCAGGGCGGTGAAGAACAGCCCGATCGAGGCGACCTGCGTCAGCCCTCGCCCGACCTGCAGCAGGGGCGCGCTGGACCGGGCGACGGTCCGCAGGCGCGGGGCCAGCACCGCCAGCACGATGACCAGGTTGATCGCCATCCGGGTCCAGATCACCTGTCCGGGGTGATAGCTGGCGGTCAGGTGCTTGCCCAGCGCGTCCATCAGCGTGAACAGCAGCACCGAGGCCAGCAGCATCAGGATGCCCAGCCGCTGGTTCGCGGCCTGCGCGGGCCGGGCCGCGGCCGTGGGCAGGGCGCCGGGCGTGGGCTGGGTCATCGCCCGCCCCCGGACTGCCCCGCCCTGCCGCCTGCACGCGCACGGCACATCGCCGCGCCGAGGGCCGCCGGGCAGGCCCGTCCGGTCACAGCAGCGCCTTGACCTTGGCCACCGTGTCCTCGGCCGTGATGCCGAATTCCCTGTAAAGCCGTTCGGCGGGGGCCGAGGCGCCAAAGCCCGTCATCCCCACGAAATCACAGCGTTTCCAGTCGCCCCGCTCGCCCATCAGCAGCCAGTCCCAGGGCTGGCGCACCGCCGCCTCGACCGCCACGCGGACGGGGCCTGCGGGCAGGACCTCGGCGCGGTAATCCTCGTCCTGGTCGCGGAACAGCTCCATGCAGGGGACCGACACGACGCGCGTGGGGATGCCTTCGGCCTCCAGCGCCTCGGCGGCCCGGACGGCGATCTCGACCTCGGACCCCGAGGCCATCAGGATCGCCCGCGCCTCGGCCGACGCCTCGCGCAGGACATAGGCGCCCCGTGCGGTCAGGTTCTCGGCGGTGTGTTCCGTGCGCACGGTGGGCAGGTTCTGCCGCGACAGCGCCAGGATCGAGGGGGTCTCGTCGGTGCTCAGCGCCAGTTCCCACGCCTCGGCGGTCTCGACCACGTCGGCGGGGCGGAACGTCCAGGTGTTGGGCGTGGCGCGCAGCATGGCCAGATGCTCGACCGGCTGGTGGGTCGGGCCATCCTCGCCCAGGCCGATGGAATCGTGGGTCATCACATAGACCACCGGCAGTCCCATCAGCGCCGACAGCCGCATCGCGCCACGGGCATAGTCGGTAAAGCACAGGAACGTGCCGCCATAGGGGCGAAAGCCCCCGTGCAGCCACAGCCCGTTCATCGCCGCGGCCATGCCGTGTTCCCGGATGCCGTAATGGACATAGCGGCCCAGCCGGTTCTGCGCGTCGAACACGCCCAGGCCCTTGGTCAGCGTGTTGTTGGACCCGGTCAGGTCGGCCGACCCGCCGATGGTTTCCGGCAGAACGGGGTTCACCGCCTCCAGCACCATCTCGGAGGCCTTGCGGGTGGCGACCGTGGGGCGCCCCTCGGCGGCGGCGCGCTTGACCGCCTCGATCGCGGGGGCCAGCGCCGGGTTCGCCTCGCCCGAGACGCGGGCGGCGAATGCGTTGCGGCGGTCTTGCGGCAGGGCATCGACGCGGGCGGCCCAGTCCTCGCGCGCGGGGCGGCCGCGCGCGCCGATGGCCCGCCAGCGCGCCAGGATGTCGTCGGGGACGTGGAAATCGGGGTGCGCCCAGTCGTATCCGCTGCGCGCCGCCGCGATCCCCTCGGCCCCCAGGGGCGATCCGTGGACGCCCGAGGTGCCGCCCTTGGGCGCCCCCCAGCCGATGATCGTCTTGCACGCGACCAGGGTCGGGCGGCCATCGCCTGACGCGGCCTCGGTCAGGGCGCGGTCGATGTCGGCGGCGTCGTGGCCGTCGCACGACAGGGTGCGCCAGCCGCAGGCCTCGAACCGCTTCAGCTGGTCGGTCTTGTCCGACAGCGACACCGCGCCGTCGATGGTGATGTCGTTGTCGTCCCACAGCACGATCAGCCGGCCCAGCCGCTGGTGGCCGGCCAGTGCGATCGCCTCGTGGCTGATGCCCTCCATCAGGCAGCCGTCGCCCGCGATCACCCAGGTGCGGTGGTCGCACAGGTCGGGGCCGAACTCGGCGCGCATCTTCTCCTCGGCCATGGCCATGCCGACGGCGGTGGCCAGGCCCTGGCCCAGCGGGCCGGTCGTCGTCTCGACCCCCTCGGCGTGGCCGTATTCGGGGTGGCCCGCGGTGATCGCGCCCCACTGGCGGAAGTTGCGGATCTGCTCCAGCGTCATCTGCTCGTACCCGGTCAGGTGCAGAACCGCATAGATCAGCATCGAGCCATGGCCCGCCGACAGCACGAAACGGTCGCGGTCGAACCAGTTCGGCGCGGCGGCGTCGAATTTCAGATGCCGGCCCCACAGCACGGTCGCCACGTCCGCCATGCCCATCGGCATGCCGGGATGGCCCGAGTTCGCGGCCTGCACCGCATCCATCGCCAGCACCCGGATGGCGCTTGCAAGGGTCCAGTGGTCGGGGTCGGCAAGGCGGCGCGCGGTCAGGTCCATGGGGGGCTCCGGGATGGCGGATGGCGGACAGGGTCGCGTGCCTGATAGGCAGGCCGCGCCCGGGTTGCAAGGCAGGGTGGGCGCGCCTAGACAGGCCGGGGCAGCAGCGGTGGGCGACATGGCGGACGGCATCGCGGGCGGCATCGCGGGTGGGCAGGGCGGACGCGGCGACGCGCCGCCGGGGCCGGCGATCCTGGGCTTTCGCAAGGACCGGGTGGGCGCGCGGCTGATCGGGCTGCTGAACGTGCTGCGCCTGCGTCAGCGGTTCGGCGAGGGCAGCGCCCGTTTCGCATGGCTCAGCCAGCCCGACGGCCCCTATCCCGACCTGACCGACCCGACCGAGATCTTTGCCCCCGCCCTTGTCGCCGCGGTCATGGATGTCGTCCCCCGCGCCCCCGACATGGCGGGACGCGAGTCGCTGACCGCCGCGGCGGTGCGGATGCGGCCCGACAGCCTGGCCGAGCGGCTGGCGCAGGGCGCGCGCTGGCACTGCGATGCCGCGTTCGAGATGGTGGCCTTTCAGGGCGAGCGTCCGGCCGAGATCGTCCGGCAGACCGCCGCGCTGGTGGCCGCGCTGCCGCTGTCGGCCCCCCTGGCGCAGGCGCTGGACGCGGCAATGGCGCAGGTCGGGGCGGTGGCGTCCGGTCCGGCCGCCGCCATCCACGTCCGGCGCGGCGACATCCTGGACGGCGACCCGTGGTCCTATGCCGCCTGGCCGTCGAAATACGTCCCCGACGAATTCTTCCGCGCCTATGTCGAGACGACCACAGGCCCCGTGCTGGCGTTTTCCGACACACCGGCCGCCATCCCGCATCTGGCGCAGGGCCACCCGCGCATCGTTGCGGTGGCGGGGCTGCTGGCCGACCGGGGGCTGACCACCGCCCAGCAGGACGTGCTGGAACTGTTGCTGATGGCGCGCTGCGCGCAGGTGGGCGCGCCGGCCTACAGCGCGTTCTCGCGCGCGGCGCAGGTGATGGGGGGCGCGCGGGTGGTGGCGCTGCCCGCAGGGTTGCCCAGGCCGTTGCGGGTCGCCGCGCATGACGGGCTGCTGGACAGGGCGCTGACGCGGCAGGACAGCTTTCTGGCGCCGGGGGATCTGGCGCAGTCGCTGGTCCATGCCGCCAACCATGCCGCGGCCACCGGCCGCGACGCCGAGCTGGTCGCGGCCTTCGCGCCGCAGGATGCGTTCCTGCGCCGGTTCCCGTTCGTGGGCGGGGTCGTTGCCGCCGCCGCCCTGCGGGCGGATCAGCCAGACCTTGCTGCAACCTTGGCAGCGGCGATGCTGGACAACCCGCGCCTGCAGTCCGGCAACAAGACCGTCGCGCGCCAGATCGGGATGCTGCGCACCAGGACGGCCGGGCGCGGTGGCGACGGGGAAGGCGATCCCGTGGCCGGGCTTGTCACCGAACTGTTCGTGGGGTGGCGGTCCGACAGCAGCGTGCTGCCCCGGCTGGTCTGGACCTTGCTGGGGCAACAGGGGCCGGCCGGTGCGGCGCTGATGATGTCGCCGGGCCTGGCCCGGCGGCTGGCGCTGCCGCAGGTCGAGGGCGGCCCCCCCGCGCTGCTGCCGCCCTGGACGGTGCAGATCGGCTGGGCCGAGCTGATCCAGTCCGACGACATGCGCCGCCGCCTGCACCAGTCACCCCCGCTGGCCCGCGCCCTGGCCCCCGCGGCCGGCCTGCTGGACGGGGTCGAGGCGGGGCTGACCGCGCCCGAGACGCGGACCGGGCCGGTTGGGATCGACTCCGAGTTGCTGGGCTTTGCGGCCTCGGTGCTGGTGATGCACAACCGGCTGGCCCGCGCGATGCGGCTGCTGGAATGGCTGATCGCGCAGCGCCCGACCGACCCGATGCTGCACAAGCGCATGGCCGACGCCTGCTATATGGCCGACAACGCCGGGGCGGGGTGGCGCTGGCTGGACGGCGCGATCGAGCGCGCCGAGGCGGGGTCGCGCAGCCATGCCCTGCTGCATGTGGCCGCAGCCTCGCGCGCGGGCGCGGGCGCCCCCCGCCGCGCCGAACGGCACCTCGCGGCCGCGTCCGAGGGCTGGCCGAACCTGCGCCTGATCGCCCGCGTGGCCAAGGGCCTCGGTCAGTCCGGTTCGGCGTCCGCGCGGCGGGGCAGGGGCCGGGCCGAGGCCGTCGCAGGCCCCTCGGGCTGATCGCCGCCCCCGGCCAGCGGGTGATGGCGCAGCACCAGCTCGCGCAGCCGCGCGTCCATGACATGGGTATAGATCTCGGTCGTGCCCAGGTCGGCATGGCCCAGCAGGGTCTGGATCGCCCGCAGGTCGGCCCCGCCTTCCAGCAGATGGGTGGCAAAGGCGTGGCGGATGACGTGCGGCGTGACCCGGCCCGGCGCAAAGCCCGTGGCCGCCGCAAGGCCCGCCAGCATCCCGTGGAACGCCTGCCGGGTCATGTGCCCGGCCGCGCCCGCGGCGGGAAACAGCCAGCGTGCGCCCGGCCCCGCCACCAGCCGCCCCAGGGGGCTGTCGGGCGGGGCCGCGTCGCGGATCGAAAGCCAATCGGCGACCGCCGCGCGCGCGGGTCCGGTCAGCGGCACCATGCGCTCGCGCCCGCCCTTGCCGCGCACCAGGATCATCTGCGGCGCGCCGCGCAGGGCCGCGACCGGCAGGCCCACCAGTTCGCTGACGCGCAGGCCGGTGGCATAGATCAGCTCCATCGCGGCCCGGTTGCGGGCCCGGTCGGCCGGCGTGGCGCCGAACTGGCCTGCGGCATCCAGCAGGCGGGTCATGTCGTCCTGCGTCAGGGTGCGGGGCAGGCGCGGGCTGCGGCCGGGGCCCGCGATGCGGATCGCGGGGTCGTCGTCGCGCCAGCCTTCGTCCAGGGAAAACCGGGTGAACTGGCGGATGGCGGACAGGCGGCGGGCGCGGGTGGCGCGCGAAAGGCCCTCGGCCTCGCAGCGCGACAGATAGGCCTCGATCTGGTCGCGGGTGATGGCCGTCAGCGCGATGCCACGCCCGGCGGCAAAGGCCGCAAGGTCGCGCAGGTCGCGGCCATAGCCCAGCAGCGTGTTGCGCGAGGCCCCGCTTTCGGCCGCCTGCGCGTCCAGGAACGCGCCGATGCGGCGCAGGTCGTCCGCGCGTGCGTCCTGCGCCAGCGCGCGATCCCGCGTCATGGCCGTGGGCGTGCGGGGTCCAGCACCAGCAGCTCGACCGCCGCCTGCCGGGCCAGCGTCGCCTGGCCCAGCCGGACCAGGTGCGACAGCCCCGCGGCCGCGCGCCTCTGATCGCCCGAGGCGCCCGCATCGACATCGGCCAGCGCCGCGATCAGCGCAAGGCCGCGGCTGGACGGCGGCTCCGCGCCCTCGGCCGGGCCGCCGGACGCAGGGGGGGACAGCGCCGCGGCAAAGTCCGCCGCCGCCGCCGGGGCCTCGGCCGGCGGAGGGGGCAGGGGCGCTGCCGTGCCGGGCGCATGGGCCAGCGCCGACAGCCAGCGATCCAGCGGCGATGCGTCCGCGTCGGTCACCGGCAGGCCCGCGATCAGCCGCAGCCGCGCGGCGATGGACCGCGCCTCGTCCGTCATTCCGGTTGCGGGCAGGCGCGCGGCGACCATCGCGGCCAGCGTGGGGGTCAGCCGGCCGTCGGCGAACAGCCGGTCCGCCCGTTCCAGCGCCTGCCCGGCCGCCGCGGCGTCCTGGGCCGTCAGCGCGCGGTCCAGGTCCTGCCACGCCGCGGCGCGGTCCCATACCCCGCCCGAGGCCGCGGGCGCCTGTTCCGAATAGGCCTGCGCCAGCGTGGCGGGGTCCAGCGCGCCCGCGCGCGACAGCCGCTCGGCCGCCTCGATCCGCGCTTTCCATCCGCCGTTCGCCCGCAGGTCGGCATGGGCGAAGGCCAGCGGCAGGTCGGTGGTGGACAGCGGCTCGCCGATCGCCTCGTGCAGGCGGAAATCCAGCGGAGTCACCGTTTCAGTGGCGGGGATCGCCCCCTCGCCCTCGGCGGGCGCGTCCACCGCGCCATCGTCCAGGAACGCCTCGAGCAGGGCGACGGTGGTGGGGGGGATCAGCCCGTCCGCCCGCGCCCCGTGCAGCGTCAGCGCCGCCGCCGCCCAGTCCCCGGCCTGGGCCAGGCAGAAGATGCGCGCACCGAATCCGGGGGCAAGGCCCGGCTTGCGGCCGATGGTCTCGCACAGCGCGCCCTCCTCTCCGGTGATCAGCGCGATGTCGAAGCGGCGCCCCACGATCGGGGCGTTGCCCGCCCCGGCCGCCTGCGCCAGCGCGCGCGCGGCGGGCAGTTGGCCCAGCGCGATCAGCCGGTCGATCCGGGCCAGAAACAGCGAGCCCTCGTCGCCCGCCGCGCTGCCTGTCGGGGGGGCAACCTGCGCGGTCAGCAGCCGCAGGAACGCCTGCCGCGTCGCGGGCAGCTGCGGGTCATAGCCGGCAAGGGCCCGGGCTGCGTCCCCGGCCGAGGCATTGCCCCACAGGTCGGCGGGCAGGCCCGCGGCGGCGGCCGACAGCGTGCCCTTGGCATCGGGATTGCCGTCCGACAGCCGCGTGACGCCGACCGGGGCCACGGCGCCGGTCTTGGCCACCGGGCCCAGGCCGGGCGCGGGGCGGGGCCTGCGGCGCTGGGCATCGGGGGGCACCGGCTGTCCGGGCCGCCAGCTGGGCGCGGGCATGCTGCGGGACGGCTGCGGCGCGCGCCCCGACAGCCAGTCGTTCGACGACAGCGGCGCGCCGCCGGGCGGGGCGGGCGCCTGCGACCAGGCGGGGCCGGCCAGCGCCAGCGCCGCGATCAGCGCGGCCGCCGCGCGCGCGTCAGTCCAGCACGGCATCGGGATCCTCACTGGCGGGCGCAGGAGCCTGCGTCGCATCGGATGTCGCGGCCGGGGCAGGCATGGCGGGGCGGGCGGCGGCGGGTGCGGCGGCGGGCGTGGCGTCGGGGCTGGCGTCGTTGTCGGGGCTGGCGTCGTTCAGGTCCAGCTCGACCGGGACCCGCATCGCCTGGGGCTGCGCGTCCATGTCGCCGAAATAGGCATAGCCGAACAGTCCGGCCACGGCGGCCAGCGCCAGGAAGATGATGATCCGCAGCCAACGCATGACCCGTGTCCCTCTGGTGTTATCGTCCCGGCGCCGGTGCGGCGGGTTGGCACGATTATAGGTGGCGTTTCGGGAAAGATCACGCCATTGACTGCACGGTCCGCCGCGATGCCGCTTGCAGGCGCAGGGCGGCGTTTGCAAGGGGGCCTGCGGGTGAGACAGTGCGTCGTGCTGATCGGCATGATGGGGGCGGGGAAATCCGCCATCGGCGCGGAGCTGGCCCGCCGCCTGTCCGTGCCGCTGCGCGATTCCGACGCCGAGATCGCCCATGCCGCCGCGATGACCATCCCCGAGATCTTTGCCCGCGACGGCGAGGCGTTCTTTCGCGCGCGCGAGACCGAGGTGCTGGCCCGGCTGCTGCGCGCCGGGCCGGCCATCATCTCGACCGGCGGCGGCGCCTGGATGCGGGCGGAAAATCGCGCCCTGATCGCCGCCGCGGGCGTGTCGGTGTGGCTCGACTGCTCGTTGCCGACGCTGTGGCACCGGGTGCGGATGAAGCCCACGCGCCCGCTGTTGCAGACCCCCGACCCGCGGGGCACGCTGGAGCGGCTGCTGGCCGAACGCGGGCCGGTCTATGCGACGGCCGACCTGACGCTGCGCGTGGGCGAGCGCGACAGCGTCGAGGTGACGGGCCAGCGCCTGCTGGACCTGCTGGCGCAGTCCCGCCCCGACCTGTTCGACCCGGCCGAGCGCGCGCGCATCGGCGCGCGGGCGGTCGATCCCCAGCCAAGCTCAGCCGACGAGGGCCCCTGATGACACCATCCCCCCGGATCGTTCCCGTGGACCTGGGCGCGCGCAGCTATCAGGTCCGCATCGGCCCCGGCCTGATCCCCGCGGCCCCCGCGCATCTGGCCCCCCTGCTGGCGCGTCCGCGGGTGGCCATCGTCACCGACGAGACGGTCGCCGCGCTGCATCTGCCGGCGCTGGTGGCGGCGCTTGAAGGGGCGGGCATCGCCGCGACCGCGCTGGCCCTGCCGGCGGGCGAGGCCACGAAGGGCTGGGACCAGCTGGGGCGCACGGTGGACTGGCTGCTGGGCGAGCGGATCGAGCGGCGCGACATCGTGATCGCGCTGGGCGGCGGGGTGATCGGCGATCTTGCCGGCTTTGCCGCCGCGATCCTGCGCCGGGGCGTGCGCTTCGTGCAGATGCCGACCACGCTGCTGGCGCAGGTGGACAGCTCGGTCGGCGGCAAGACCGGGGTGAACTCGGTCCACGGCAAGAACCTGATCGGCGCGTTCCACCAGCCCAGCCTGGTGCTGGCCGACACCGACGCGCTGGCGACCCTGCCGGACCGCGACTTTCGCGCAGGTTACGGCGAGGTGGTGAAATACGGCCTGCTGGGGGACGCCGGGTTCTTTGCCTGGCTGGAGGAGAACGGCCGCCGGCTGCGCACCGACGCGGAGGCTGTGCTGCACGCGGTGGCCCATTCCGTCGCGATGAAGGCCGGGATCGTCGCGCGCGACGAGACCGAGCAGGGCGAGCGCGCCCTGCTGAACCTGGGCCATACGTTCGGCCACGCGCTGGAAACCGCGACCGGCTATTCCGACCGGCTGCTGCACGGCGAGGGTGTGGCGATCGGCTGTGCGCTGGCGTTCGAACTGTCGGCGCGCCTGGGCCTGTGCCCGCAGGAGGATCCCTCGCGCGTGGGCGCGCACCTGGCCGCGATGGGGATGCCCGCGCGGCTGGCCGACATCCCCGGCGCGCTGCCGGACGACGACGCGCTGATCGCTGCAATGGGGCAGGACAAGAAGGTGGTGGACGGGCGGCTGCGCCTGATCCTGGCGCGCGGGATCGGGCAGGCCTTCGTCACCGACGCGGTGGACCGGGGCGATCTGGCGGCGGTGCTGGCCGCGTCACGCTGAACGGGCGCCCGCCAGGGGCGCCCGTCGGGGGCGCCCGCCGGTCAGGCCGCGCACGGACGGCGTCCGATCAGAACGGGATCTCGTCGTCGAAATCCGGGCCGCCGCGGCTGGCGCCGCCTTTCGATCCGCCCTGCGCGCCGCCCGAGGGGCCGCCCTGGTCGTAGTCGCCGTAACCCTCGTCATAGCCGCCGCGCGCGCCCTGGCCGCCCCCCGGACCGCCGCCGCCGCCCGGGCCGCCGCGGCCGTCCAGCATGTGCAGTTCGCTGCGGAACGGACGCAGCGCGACCTCGGTCGCGTAGCGGTCGGCGCCGGACTGGTCCTGCCATTTGCGGGTTTCAAGCTGGCCCTCGACATAGACCTTGCTGCCCTTTTTCAGGTACTGCTCGGCCACCCGGACCAGCGGTTCGGAATGGATGACGACGGTGTGCCATTCGGTGCGCTCGCGCCGTTCGCCGCTTGTGCGGTCCTTCCACTGTTCGGATGTGGCGATCCGCAGGTTGGCGATCTTGCCGCCGTTCTGAAAGGTGCGGATTTCCGGGTCCTGGCCCAGATTGCCGACCAGAATGACCTTGTTGACGCTGCCGGCCATGGTGTTTCCGTCCTGATGCTGATCTGAGGCATGGGTGTATCCCGGACGCCGGCCCGCCGGCAAGCGGAAGGGCAGGCGCAGCAGTCGGCGGATTGTCGCCGATCATCCGGGGATTGCGGCAACAGCGGCCTTGGCGGCTTGTCGCCTTTGCCCGTAACGTCGTCGCAAAACGACAATGGCGAGGGCGACATGGCTTCAGTGATCGACGGATTTCGTTCCATGGCCAGGGTTGTGGTGCTGGCGCTGGCCGGCGCGGGGATTGCGGCGCCGGTCTCGGCGCAAGGGCTGGTCCTGAACGGCGCCTCGTCCAAGTCGCGCAGCTCGCAGTTCCAGCGCCAGACCCGGCTGATGGACACGCGGCTTGCCACGCAATACCAGCGCTCGCAGCGGCTGCGGCCCGACAACGGCAAGGTCAAGACGCTGACCGTCATCAGTCTGGACGGGGGCGGATCGGGCGCGATCCCCCGCTATCGCGGCAACCAGCGCAGCCAGTACCTGCCCCACGCCCGCGCGATGGCGCGCAAGCACGGCGTGCCCGAGGATCTGTTCCTGCGGCTGGTCCAGCAGGAATCGGGCTGGAACGCCAGCGCGCGGTCGCACAAGGGGGCGACCGGACTGGCGCAGCTGATGCCCGGCACGGCGGCCAAGCTGGGCGTGAACCCCCGCGACCCGATCCAGAACCTGGAAGGGGGCGCGCGCTATCTCAAGCAGATGTACAATACGTTCGGCGACTGGCGACTGGCGCTGGCGGCCTATAACGCGGGGCCCGGCGCGGTGCAGAAATACCGCGGCGTGCCGCCGTACCGCGAAACCAAGAACTACGTCCGCATCATCCACGGCGGCTGACGGCGCGCGGCGCCGCGCCGGGGGTTTTCCACCCCCGGACCCCCGGAGGATACTTGGGCAAGACAGAACGATCGGGCGCTGATCGCCGCGCCTCCGTTCCGACGGGCTAGGCCTGGGCCAGCGCCTGCGCCACCTGCGGCGCGTAATAGGTCAGGATGCCGTCGCAGCCCGCGCGGCGGAACGACAGCAGGCTTTCCAGCACCACGTCGCGCCGCAGCCAGCCCTGGCGGATCGCGCCCTCGATCATCGCGTATTCGCCGCTGACCTGATAGGCGTAGGTGGGCGCGCCGAACTGGTCCTTCACCTCGCGGCAGATGTCGAGATAGGGCATCCCCGGCTTGATCATCACCATGTCCGCGCCCTCGGCCAGGTCGCGGGCCACGCAGCGCAGCGCCTCGTCGCGGTTGGCGGGGTTGATCTGGTAGGTCTTCTTGTCGCCGACCAGCCGCCCCGAGGCGCCGACCGCATCCCGGAACGGCCCGTAGAAGCCGGACGCGTATTTCGCCGCATAGGACAGGATCGCCACATCCTTGTGTCCTGCGCCCTCGAGCCCTGCGCGCAGCGCGCCGATGCGGCCGTCCATCATGTCGCTGGGACCCAGGATGTCGGCCCCCGCCTCGGCCTGCACCAGCGCCATGCGGACCAGCGCCTCGACCGTCTCGTCGTTCAGGATCACGCCGTCGCGGACCAGCCCGTCATGGCCGTTGATGTTGTAGGGGTCCAGCGCGATGTCGGTCATCACCGCCAGATCGGGGGCTGCGTCCTTGACCGCCCGGATGGCGCGGTTGCCGATGTTGTCCGGGTCCCAGGCCCGCTCGCACCCTTCGGTCTTCAGGTCGGGGTCCGAGTGGGGAAAGATGCAGACCGCCGGGATGCCCAGGTCGGCCGCGCGTTCGGCCGCCCGGCGCGCGCCGTCCAGCGTCAGGCGCTCGACGCCGGGCATCGAGGGGATCTCGCCCTCGGCCCCGGCGACCTCGGTCACGAAGATCGGCCAGATCAGGTTCTGCGCCGACAGGTGGCGCTCGGCCGTCAGGGCGCGCAGCGCGGGGGTGCGGCGCAGCCGGCGCAGGCGGGTGGCGGGGAAGGGGGCGATGATCGGCGTGGCGGGCATGGGGGCGGGCTTTCCTGGCGGTCGCCTTCACAGGTGCCACAAGGGCGGGGCCGGGCGCAACCGACGCCGCGCGGCGCGCGCGTGCCGGGCACGCAGATTGGCGGTTTCGCGATCGCTGCAGGGCCGGTAAGGTCGGCGTCCGAACAGGGCAGGCAGGGTGGCGGCAGGTGACGGGAATGGGTGGGGTGGTCGACATTCTGGGCGGCCGGTCCTTTGCCTCGCTGTGGTACTGGCTTGCGTTCAGCGTGGCCTGGACCTGGGTCGGACGAGGGGCGCTGGGCATTCCCACCGACCTGGTGCGCCGCATCCACGCCGCGGGCAGCAGGGCGGCCGGGGACGGACCCGCGCCCGGTCTGCGCGACGACGCGCTGCTGCTGCTGGACTGGCTGTCGCTGGTGACGCCCCGCTGGCAGGTCGGCGCGCGCGACGGCATGGTGCTAATCGCGGCCGCCGCGTTCGTGCTGTCGGCGCTGGCCGTGCTGGGGTTCGCCTATGGCCGCGAGACGGCGCAGGCCATGGTGCTGCTGCTGGGGCCGCTGGCGCTGGCGGGCGCGCTGCGCGTGCGCCTGGCCGCGCAGCTGCGCACGGTGCTGGCCGCGGCCGAGGCGGGCCGGCTGGCCCCCGATGCGGCGGCGGCGCAGGCGGGCGCGCGCATCGTCGCGCATCTGCGCACGGTCCGCGCGCTGTCGCTGGCCGCCGTGGCGCTGGCGGCGGTATGGGGCACGCTGTGGATGCTGCGCCATCCCAACGGACTATGAGGCAGGCGCTTGACTCCGCCCGCCCTCGCTTTACCTGACAGCCCATGTCCGAAACCCTGATCCTGTCCGGCGCGCCCGAGGGCCTGGACGCCGCCCTGATCGCGCGCGAGGCGGCACGCGGCGCGCCCGTCGTCCACATCGCCCGCGACGACCGCCGCATGGCCGCGATGCGGGCGGCGCTGTCGTTCTTTGCCCCGACCCTGACGGTGCTGGACCTGCCCGCGTGGGACACGACGCCCTATGACCGGGTGTCCCCCTCGGGCGAGATCATGGCGCAGCGCCTGCAGGTGCTGGCGGCGCTGGCCGCGGGCGCGATCCGGCCGCCGTTCGTGCTGCTGACCACGGTCAACGCCGCCGTCCAGCGCCTGCCCGCAGCCGGCACGGTGCGCGACGCCTCGTTCGTCGCCCGCAAGGGAGAGCGGCTGGACGAGGCGCAGCTGCGCGGTTTTCTGGTGCGGGTGGGCTTTGCCCAGTCGCCCACCGTGACCGAGCCGGGCGACTATGCGGTGCGGGGCGGGATCATCGACATCTATCCGCCCGGACCCGGCGGGCCGGTGCGGCTGGACCTGTTCGGCGACGTTCTGGACGGCATCCGCCGCTTCGACCCCGACAGCCAGCGCAGCCTGGCCGCGCTGGACCGGGTCGAGATCGCCCCCATGTCCGAGGTGATCCTGAACGACGACGCCATCGCCCGGTTTCGCCAGAACTATCGCGCCGAATACGGCGGCGGGGCCAGCGACCCCTTGTATGAATCGGTCAGCGCCGGCCAGAAGACCGCCGGCATGGAACACTGGCTGCCGTGGTTCCACGACCGGCTGGACAGCCTGTTCGATTATCTTCCGGGCGCCGCGGTGGTGCTGGACGACCATCTGGACCAGCACCGCGCGGCGCGCTGGCACACCGTCACCGAACAGTTCGACGCCCGGCGCGAGGCGCTGGGCCGCAAGGGGGGCGGCGACAGCGTCTATCGACCCGTGGCCCCGCAGGCGATGTTCGCGGACGAGGCGGAATGGACCGGCTGGCTGGCGCGGCACCGCGTCATCAGGCTGTCGGTTCTGGCGCAGCCGCCGGGGCCGGGGGTGCTGGACGCGGGCGGCCGCGTGGGCCGCAATTTCGCCCCCGAGCGGCAGGCCGAGAAGGCCGATCTGTTCGGCGCGCTGGCCGCCCATGTACGCGATCTTCAAAAGACCCGCCGCGTGGTCGTCGCAAGCTTTTCGGACGGCGCGCGGGAACGGCTGGCGGGGCTTCTGTCAGACGAGGGACTGACCGGGGTTCCCATCGACGACCTCCGTGCGCTGCCGGATGTCCAGGGCGCGCTGGGCCTCGCCGTCTGGCCGCTGGAAGAAGGCTTCGTGTCTGACGGGCAGGCCACCGGCCCGCTGGCGGTGATCTCGGAACAGGACGTGCTGGGCGACCGGCTGATCCGCGGGGCGAAAAAGCGGCGGCGGGCGCAGAACTTCCTCAAGGACACGCAAAGCCTGACGCCGGGCGACCTGGTGGTCCATGTCGAACACGGCATCGGCCGCTATACCGGGCTGGAAACCATCCGCGCGCTGGGCGTGCCGCATGACTGCGTGGCGCTGGAATACGCGGGCGGCGACCGGCTTTACCTGCCGGTCGAGAACATCGAGCTGCTGACCCGCTACGGGCACGAGGACGGGCTGCTCGACCGCCTGGGCGGCGGCGCCTGGCAGGCCCGCAAGGCGCGGCTCAAGGACCGCATCCGCCAGATCGCCGACCGCCTGATGCGGGTCGCCGCCGAACGGCTGCTGCGCAATGCCCCGGTGCTGGAGCCCGAGCACCACGAGTGGGAGGCCTTTGCCGCCCGCTTTCCCTATACCGAGACGGACGACCAGGCCGCCGCCATCGTGGACGTGGCCGAGGATCTGGCGGCCGGCCGCCCGATGGACCGCCTTGTCGTGGGCGACGTGGGCTTCGGCAAGACCGAGGTCGCCATGCGCGCGGCCTTCATCGCGGCCAGCCAGGGGATGCAGGTCGCCGTGGTCGCGCCCACGACGCTGCTCGCCCGCCAGCACTATCGCAGCTTTGCCGAACGCTTCCGCGGCACCGCCATCAACGTGCGGCCCTTGTCGCGCTTTGTCAGTGCCAAGGACGCAGCGGCGACCCGCGCGGGGCTGACGGACGGCAGCGTCGATATCGTCGTCGGCACCCATGCGGTGCTGGCGAAGGGGATCAAGTTCAAGACCCTCGGCCTGCTCATCATCGACGAGGAGCAGCATTTCGGCGTGGCTCACAAGGAACGGCTGAAGGAACTACGGTCCGACATCCACGTCCTGACCCTGACCGCGACGCCGATCCCGCGCACGCTGCAACTGTCGCTGACCGGGGTGCGGGACCTCTCGATCATCGGCACCCCGCCGGTAGACCGCCTCGCCATCCGCACCTATGTGTCCGAGTTCGACAGCGTCACCATCCGCGAGGCGCTGCTGCGCGAGAAATACCGCGGCGGGCAGAGCTTCTTCGTCGTCCCCCGCCTGTCGGACCTGCCCGAGGTCGAGGACTGGATGCGTGAGCACGTCCCCGAGGTCAGCACGATCGTCGCCCACGGCCAGCTTGCGGCGGGCGATCTCGACCAGCGGATGAACGCCTTTTACGACGGCAGCCACGACGTGCTGCTGGCGACCTCGATCGTCGAATCCGGCCTCGACATCCCGACCGCGAACACGATGATCGTCTGGCGCGCCGACATGTTCGGGCTGGCGCAGCTGTACCAGATCCGGGGCCGCGTGGGCCGGTCCAAGACCCGTGCCTATTGCTATCTGACCACCAGGCCGCGCGTGCCGCTGACGCCGCAGGCGATCCGGCGGCTGAAGTTCCTGGGCTCCATCGACTCGCTGGGGGCGGGGTTCAACCTTGCCTCTCAGGACCTGGACCTGCGCGGCGCCGGCAACCTGCTGGGCGAGGAGCAGTCGGGCCACATCAAGGAAGTCGGCTTCGAGCTTTACCAGCAGATGCTGGAGGAAACGATCGCCAAGCTGAAGTCGGGCGAGCTGGAAGGCACCCCCGACGACGAATGGGCGCCGCAGCTGAACCTGGGCGTGCCGGTGACGATCCCCGAAAGCTTCATCCCCGACCTGGACGTGCGGCTGGACCTGTATCGCCGCCTCGTGCAGCTGACCACCAAGGTCGAGCTGGAGGGCTTTGCCGCCGAGCTGATCGACCGTTTCGGCCCCCTGCCGCGCGAGGTGAACACGCTGCTGCTGGTCATCCGCATCAAGGCGATGGCCAAGCGCGCCAACATCGCCTCGCTGGTGGCGGGGCCCAAGGGCGCGACGATCCAGTTCCACATGGACAAGTTCCCGAACCCGGCCGGTCTGGTCGCCTTCCTGCACGAACAGAAGGGGGGCGCGCGGATCAGCGACAACAAGCTGGTCGTCACCCGCGCCTGGGCCACCGAGGCCGACCGCATCAAGGGCGCCTTTGCCGTGGCCAAGGACCTGGCGGCGCGGGCACGCGAGGGCGCAGACGCGTCGGGGCGGACGGCCGACAAGGGGACCGGCGGGCCGCGGCCGCAGCCCGCGACTGCGGCTGGCAAGGGCGGCGCGGCCGCGGCCAAGGCCGGCAAGGCCGGGGCAAAGGCCGCGGCGGCGGCCCCCGCCAGCCCGGCGCGCCGGTTCCAGAAAGCGGCCGAGACGGCCGCGGCCTCGACAAGCGGCGGCAAGGGCGCGACCCCGTCCGGCAAGGGCGATCGCGGGCCGGCTGGGCGGCCCACGGGCCGAAGCCGCTGGCCCGGCCGGGGTTAGCGCGGCGCGTTCATGCCGGACTGTCGGGTCCGGCCCGCTGGCGTCGGCCACACGGGACCGCGCCGTGCGCCGCCCGGGGCCCGTTCGTCACGCCCGCCTGGACGGACCGTCACCCGCGGCAGGCTGGACCGCGCGACCCTTGGGCCTGCGTCAATGAAAGAACCGCCCCGCGCAGGCCTGCGTCATGCCAAAGGCCATACCGCCCCCGGTGTCGGCCACCGTCCCGCACCACCGCCCGTCGCTGCCGAACAGCGACCTGGTGCCGCGCGCCGGGCGATACGCCACCCGGCGGCCGTTCAGGTCGAACAGGTTCAGCGTGCCGCCATTCGTCGTATAGTAGCCGACCGGCTCGTCGCCCACCCAGATCGCCCGTCCGCCGTCCGGCCCGTTGGCCGGGTTGTCGGGCGCGTTCGCGTGGACGCCCGACCCGTTGCCGGGTGCGGCGGACGAGTTGCCGGGCGCGGTGGGCAGGTTCGACCGGCGCGCAGGCCCGTTCGCAGGCGCCCCCGGCCCCAAATCGAACGGCAACTGCGATGGCTCGACGATGAACAGCGGCGCGTCGGCTGCCGCCGCCGTGGACAAAGCCAGCAGCAGGACGGCGGCGCGGATCACACCATCCGCTCCTGATCCTTCGCGGCGCGGACGAAATCGGCAAACAGCGGCGCGGGCGCGAAGGGCTTGGATTTCAGCTCGGGGTGCGACTGCACGCCGATGAACCACGGGTGGCCGG
Organism: Paracoccus endophyticus; assembly: GCF_003286075.1. Classification (GTDB taxonomy): domain Bacteria; phylum Pseudomonadota; class Alphaproteobacteria; order Rhodobacterales; family Rhodobacteraceae; genus Paracoccus; species Paracoccus endophyticus. The sequence goes on from NZ_QLUV01000004.1 coordinate 202,811, forward strand.
CGGCCTCGACGACCTCGGGCAGGCGGCCGTCCGGCGACATGCCGGAAAACACCAGCCCTGCCTGCTCAAGCTGCTCCCGATAGGCGGCATCGACCTCATAGCGGTGACGGTGGCGGTCCTCGATCTCGGTCGCGCCGCCGTAGACCTCGCTGACGCGCGAGCCGGGCTTGAGGATGGCGGTATAGGCGCCCAGGCGCATCGTGCCGCCCTTGTCGTCGCCGGGCTTGCGCTCGACCCGGTGGTTGCCCTGCACCCATTCCTTGAGGTGATAGACAACGGGGGTAAAGCGGCTGACGCCCGCCTCGTGGTCGAACTCCTCGGAGCCCGCGTCGGGGATGCCGGCCAGGTTGCGCGCGGCCTCGACCACGGCCATCTGCATTCCCAGGCAGATGCCCAGATAGGGCACGCCCTTCTCGCGCGCGTATTTCGCCGCGGCGACCATCCCCTCGGTCCCGCGCTCGCCGAAGCCGCCGGGCACCAGGATGCCGTGATAGCCGTCCAGCAGATGCTTGCCGCCCGGCGCCTCGATGTCCTCGGCGGCGATCCAGTCGGGGCGGACGCGGACGCGGTTGGCCATGCCGCCATGGGTCAGCGCCTCGGAAATGGATTTGTAGGCGTCTTCCAGCTGGGTGTATTTCCCGACGACCGCGATCCTGACCTCGCCCTCGGCGTTGGTCAGGCGGTCCATCACGTCCTCCCACTTGCGCAGGTCGGGCTTGGGCGCGGGGCTGATCTGGAAGGCGTCCAGAACGGCCCGGTCCAGGCCCGCGCGATGATAGGCCATCGGCGCCTCGTAGATCGACTTGAGGTCATAGGCCGGGATCACCGCGTCGGGCCGCACGTTGCAGAACAGCGCGATCTTGGCGCGTTCGCGGTCGGGGATCGGCTGTTCGGACCGGCAGACCAGTACGTCGGGCTGCAACCCGATCGAGCGCAGTTCCTTGACGGAATGTTGCGTGGGCTTGGTCTTCAGCTCGCCGCTGGCCGCCAGCCAGGGCAGCAGCGTCAGGTGCATGAAGATGCACTGTCCGCGCGGGCGGTCCTGGGCAAACTGGCGGATCGCCTCGAAGAAGGGCAGACCCTCGATGTCGCCGACGGTGCCGCCGATCTCGCACAGCATGAAATCGACCTCGTCGTCGCCGATGGCGATGAAGTCCTTGATCTCGTTGGTGACGTGCGGGATCACCTGGATGGTCTTGCCCAGGTATTCGCCGCGGCGTTCCTTCTCCAGCACGTTGGAATAGACGCGGCCCGCGCTGATGGAATCGGTGCGCCGCGCGCTGACCCCGGTGAAGCGTTCGTAATGGCCCAGGTCCAGGTCGGTTTCCGCGCCGTCGTCGGTGACGAAGACCTCACCGTGTTCAAAGGGCGACATCGTGCCCGGATCGACGTTCAGATAGGGGTCCAGCTTGCGCAGGCGCACGGTAAAGCCGCGGGCCTGCAACAGCGCCCCCAGCGCCGCCGAGGCCAGCCCCTTGCCAAGCGAGGACACGACGCCGCCGGTGATGAAGATGTAACGCGCCATGCGGTCCCCGTGATCGTTTGTGCAAATGCGGCAACGCGGCCCGGTCGACCGGCATCACGGGAGTCGGGATATAGCCGATTCTCCGCCAGCCCGCAACGGACCGCGATAATGGGTGTTCAGGGCGCGGGCGCGCCCAAGGTCTTGGAATTCAGTTGCCAGCCGGGGCGGGCGCGTTCAGCGGAACGGTCGTGGTGGTCGTCGTGCCCCCGCCGGTGGCGCGGCTTTCGGTCGCGGCCGGGGCAGGGTCGGCTGCGGGGGCCGGCACCGGATCTGCGGGCGGGACGTCGGCCGGCGCGGCGGGCGTGTCCGTGCCTGCGGCTGCCGGGGCGGTCGCTGCGGCCGGCGCAGGGGTGCCGGCCGCGCCCGGCGGCAGCACCGGTTGGCCCGGCGGCAGCACCGGCTGGCCGGCAGGCGGCGGCGGCGCATAGGCGGGCAGTTGCGGCAGGCCGGTCGCGGGGCCCTCGGTCGCGGGGGCGCCGCCGATGCGGTCCATCACCGACCCGCCGACGGCATCGCGCGCCGCGATCACGGTCAGCGCCAGCGAGGTGACGATGAACCCCGCCGCCAGCATCCATGTGGCCCGGCTGAGCGCGTTGGCAGCCTGGCGGCCGGTCATCACGCCGCTGCCACCGCCGCCGCCCAGGCCCAGCCCGCCGCCCTCGGACCGCTGCAGCAGGACCACGCCGATCAGCAGCACGGCGAGGATCAGATGCACGGTCAGAACGACGTTTTCCACGGGGTCGGGCCTTTCTCGCAGGACGCGCCTATCTAGTCACGGGCCAGGGGGATGGCAAGCTGATCGCGACCCCGGTCCGCGTATCCCCGCCGCCGCGTCGGGCAGGGGGGCAGGGGCGGCGGTCAGGCCAGCGCCCGCAGCGCCTGCGCCAGGTCGATCGCCCCGTCATACAGGGCGCGCCCCGAAATCGCCCCCGCGATCACGCCCGTGTCGCGCAGCGCCAGCAGGTCCGCCAGCGCCGCGACCCCGCCCGAGGCGATCACCGGGATCGTGACGGCGCGGGCCAGCGCCTCGGTCGCGGCGATGTTGGGGCCGCCCATGGCGCCGTCGCGGTCGATGTCGGTATAGATGATCGCGGCCACGCCCGCGTCCTGGAACCGGCGGGCCAGGTCGGTGGCGTCGATGTCGGTCGCCTCGGCCCAGCCGCGGGTGGCGACGCGGCCTGCGCGCGCGTCGATGCCGACGGCGATCCGGCCGGGATGGGCGGCCGCGGCCTCGGCCACCAGCGCCGGGTCCTCGACGGCGACGGTGCCCAGGATCACGCGCGCGATGCCGCGGTCCAGCCATGCGTCAATGGTGGCGCGGTCGCGGATGCCCCCGCCCAGCTGCACCGGGATCGTCACGGCGGACAGGATCGCCTGCACCGCCGGCGCGTTCACCGGGCGCCCGGCAAAGGCGCCGTTCAGGTCCACCAGGTGCAGCCATTGCGCGCCGGCATCCTGAAAGGCCCGCGCCTGCGCGGCGGGATCGGTGCCGAACACCGTCGCCGCGTCCATGTCGCCGCGCAGCAGCCGGACGCAGGCCCCGTCCTTGAGGTCGATGGCGGGATAGAGGATCATCGCGGCAACTCCGTTCCTGGAACCTGCGCGGCGCCATGCCACAGCCGCGGGCGGGGCGAAAGTGCGCCCGCGCCGACCTGCGCCACCCGGACGCGACCCCACGTCATCCTTGCGTGGATCGCCCGCCCGCGCCCTGATGCGCGGCAGGGAGATCAGGGAGGACACCCATGAAGACAGTTGCGCTGGCCGCCGCGTTCGCGCTGGCCGCCACGGCGGCCCTTGCCGCCGACCCGATCGAGGGCACCTGGCAGACGCAGGCCGACGAGGGCGCGTTTGCCTTTGTCGCCATCAAGCCGTGTGGCCCCGCGTTCTGCGGCACCATCGTCAAGACCTTCAAGGGCCGGGACGAATACAAGTCGCCGAACCTGGGCAAGCAGATCGTGACCGGCATGACCCCGGACGGCAACGGCGGCTACAAGGGCAAGGTGCTGCGGCCCGCCGACAACAAGGTCTATAACGGCAAGGCCGCGGTCAGCGGCACGACCATGAAGCTGTCGGGCTGCGTCGCGGGCGGGCTGATCTGCAAGTCGCAGACATGGGCCAGGGTGAACTGACGCGCTGATCGCGCCGGGACCGGGGCGCTGCCCCGGAACGACGTGTGGTTCGGGACCGGCTGGCGCTGGCGCGGCGCCGAGACGCTGGGCGCACCCCGCCCTAGACGACGAGGCCGGCGCCCTGGTCCACGGGGGCGGCGTGGGCGCGAAAGGCCGCGAACAGTTCGCGCCCCATGCCCTCGGCGCTGGGGGCCGGGTCGTGGGGGATCGGCGCGCGGTCCGCAAAGTCGGGCTCCAGGCAGTCCAGCGTGCCCGCCACCGCGTCCAGCCGCACACGGTCGCCGTCGCGCAGGCGCGCCAGCGGGCCGCCCGTCGCGGCCTCGGGGCTGGCATGGATGGCGGCGGGCACCTTGCCCGACGCGCCCGACATCCGGCCGTCCGTGACCAGCGCGACGCGCAGGCCGCGGTCCAGCAGCACGGCCAGCGTGGGCGTCAACGAATGCAGCTCGGGCATGCCGTTCGCGCGGGGACCCTGGAAGCGCACCACGACGATGGTGTCCTGCGTGAACTGGCCGGCCTTGAACGCGGCCCTGACCTGATCCTGATCGTCAAAGATGCGGGCCGGCGCCTCGATCACGTGCAGGTCGGGCTTGACGGCCGAGACCTTGATGACGGCGCGGCCCAGGTTGCCCGACAGCATGTTCAGCCCCCCGGTCGCCGCAAAGGGATCGCGTGCCGGTCGCAGGATGCGGTCGTTCAGGCTGTCGCGCGGGCCCGGAACCCAGGCCAGCCCCGCATCCGTCAGCCGCGGCTCGGCCGTATAAAGCGACAGCCCGTCGCCCGCGACCGTTCGCACGTCCTCGTGCAGCAGGCCCGCCTCCAGCAACTGGCCGATCAGGAAGCCGAGCCCGCCCGCGGCGTGGAAGTGGTTCACGTCCGCCAGACCGTTCGGATAGACCCGCGCCAGCAGCGGCACCGCCTGGCTGAGGTCGTGGACATCCTGCAGGTCCAGGATCACGCCCGCTGCGCGCGCCATCGCGGGCAGGTGGATCACCAGGTTCGTCGATCCGCCGGTCGCCATCAGCCCGACCAGCCCGTTGACGAAGGCACGCTCGTCCAGGATCGCGCTGACCGGCCGCCAGTCGTTGCCCAGCCGCGTGATCTGCGCCGCGCGGGTGACGCCCGCGACGGTCAGCGCCTCGCGCAGCGGCGTGTCGGGATTGATGAAGCTGGCGCCCGGCAGGTGAAGGCCCATGAATTCCATCAGCATCTGGTTGCTGTTGGCGGTGCCGTAGAACGTGCAGGTCCCCGGCGAATGATAGGACGCCATCTCGGCCGCCATCAGCGCCTCGCGCCCGATCTTTCCGGCGGCAAAGTCCTGGCGGACGCGGGCCTTTTCGTCGTTGGGCAGGCCCGAGGGCATCGGCCCGCCCGGCAGGAACACGGCCGGCACATGGCCGAAGGTGGCGGCCGCGATGACCAGCCCCGGCACGATCTTGTCGCAGATGCCCAGCCAGACGGCCGCGTCGAAGACATCGTGCGACAGGGCCACGCCCGCCGCCAGCGCAATGACGTCGCGGGAAAACAGCGACAGTTCCATCCCGGCGCGGCCTTGGGTGACGCCGTCGCACATGGCGGGGACGCCGCCCGCGACCTGGGCCGTGGCCCCGGCCGCATGGGCGGCGCGGCGGATCAGGTCGGGATAATGTTCATACGGGCGGTGGGCCGACAGCATGTCGTTGTAGGCGGTGACGATCCCGATGTTGGGCTTGTTCGTCCCTGCCAGATCGGCCTTGTCGTCCATCGCGGCATAGGCATGCGCCTGGTTGCCGCACGACAGATGCGCGCGGCGCGGCCCCTCGCGCGCCGCGCGGGCGATCTTGTCCAGATAGGCCGCGCGCGTTTGGGCCGACCGCGCGCGGATGCGGTCGGTGACGCGATCGATGACGGGATGCAGGGTCATGGCGGTCTTTCGCGGCTATTGCCCACAAATAGGACGTTAGCGTTAACGGCGCAACCGCCCGGCCGTCGGGCGCGCAAGCGGCTTTCAACCGCGGGCGGGCGGGGCTATACCCCGCCCGATCGGACAGGGGACCAGGCATGGCGAACGTGGTGGTGGTCGGCGCCCAGTGGGGCGACGAGGGCAAGGGCAAGATCGTCGATTGGCTGAGCGAGCGCGCCGACGTGATCGCCCGGTTCCAGGGGGGCCACAACGCCGGGCACACGCTGGTCATCGGCGGAAAGGTGTTCAAGCTGTCGCTGCTGCCCTCGGGGATCGTGCGGACGGGCAAGCTGGCGGTGATCGGCAACGGCGTCGTGCTGGACCCTTGGGCGCTGTTTTCGGAAATCGACAAGCTGGCCGGGCAGGGGGTCGAGATCGGCACCCACAACCTGATGATCGCGGAAAACACGCCGCTGATCCTGCCGCTGCACCAGGACCTCGACAAGCTGCGCGAGGAGGCCGCGGGCGCTGCCAAGATCGGCACCACCGGCCGCGGCATCGGACCCGCGTACGAGGACAAGGTCGGCCGCCGGGTGATCCGCGTCGCGGACCTGGGCGACGAGGAGACGCTGGACAGCCGGCTGGACCGGCTGCTGGCGCATCACGACCCGCTGCGCCAGGGGCTGGGGGCCGACCCGATCGACCGCGCCGACCTCAAGGCGCGGCTGATGGCGATCGCGCCCAAGCTGCTGCCCTATGCCCAGCCGGTCTGGCGGATCATGGCCGACGCCCGCAAGGCGGGCAAGCGCATCCTGTTCGAGGGGGCGCAGGGCTCGCTGCTGGACATCGACTTCGGCACCTATCCGTTCGTCACCTCGTCCACCACCATGTCGGGAATGGCCGCCACCGGCACCGGCATGGGGCCGGGGGCCATCGGCTATGTGCTGGGCATCGTCAAGGCCTACACGACGCGCGTGGGGTCGGGCCCCTTTCCGACCGAGCTGACCGACGGCATCGGCCAGCGGCTGGGCGAGCGCGGGCATGAATTCGGCACCGTGACCGGGCGCAAGCGCCGCTGCGGCTGGTTCGACGCGGCGCTGGTGCGCCAGACCTGCGCCATTTCCGGGGTGAACGGAATCGCGCTGACCAAGCTGGACGTCCTGGACGGATTCGAGACGCTGAAGATCTGCACCGGCTATACGGTGGACGGGCAGCATTACGATTACCTGCCGACCGCCGCCGCGCTGCAGGCCCGCGCCGTTCCCGTCTTCGAAGAGATCGAGGGCTGGACCGAGTCGACCGAAGGGGCGCGGTCCTGGGCCGACCTGCCGGCCGCGGCCATCAAGTACGTCCGCCGCATCGAGGAGCTGATCGAGTGCCCGGTCGCCCTGCTGTCCACCAGCCCGGAACGCGAGGACACGATCCTTGTCCGCGATCCGTTCGCGGACTGACGCCATGGACCTGAAAGCCCGCAAGCGCTGGTCGCTGGTGCTGCTGCTGGTCTGGCTGCCGATCTGGGTCGTGATCGCGGTCAGCCTGATGAACTGGCTGGACGCCCGGTTCGGCCGGATGCCGATCTGGGCCGAGGTGCCGGTCTATTTCGGGCTGGCGATCGTCTGGGCGCTGCCGTTCCGGCGGGTGTTCCGCGGCGTCGGCCGCGGCGAGGAATGACGCCGGTCCTGCGGGCGACGCAGGGGGTCACGCTGATCGGCGGGGGCACGGTCGCGCCGGGCGACGCAACGCTGGCGCTGGCGCGCGCGCCGGTGGTGATGGCTGCCGACGGGGGCGCGGCCGCCGCGCTGGCGCTGGGGCTGATGCCCGCGGCGGTGGCGGGCGACATGGATTCGCTGCCCGAGGGGGCGCAGGCGGCAATCCCGCCCCGCCGGGTGCATCGCATCGCCGATCAGGTCACGACCGATTTCGAGAAATGCCTGGCGCGGCTGGACGCCCCCTTCGTGATCGCCATCGGCTTTGCCGGCAGCCGCACCGATCACCTGCTGGCCACGCTGAACGTGCTGGTGCGGCTGCGGGTGCCGCCCTGCCTGTTGCTGGCCGGGGGCGACGTGATCTTTGCGGTGCCCGACCGGCTGGCGCTGGACGTGCCGGCGGGCACGCGGCTGTCGCTGTTTCCGCTGGGGCGGGTGACGGGCACCAGCCGCGGCCTGCGCTGGCCGCTGGACGGGCTGGTGCTGGACCCTGCCGGACAGGTGGGCACATCGAACCAGGCGACGGGACCCGTCGCGCTGGCGCTGGACGGTCCTTGCCTTGTGATCCTGCCCCGCGCGGGGCTGGATGCGGCGATGAAGGGGCTGGGCCTCAGCGCCCCCTGATCCGCGGGTCCATCGCGTCGCGCAGCCCGTCGCCGATATAGTTGACCGTCAGCACCGTCAGCGAGATCAGCGCCCCGGGCAGGATCACCCGTGACGGATACATCTGCATCTGCGGGATGGCGTCGTAGAGCAGCCGCCCCCAGGTCGGGAAATCGGGTGGGAACCCCAACCCCAGGAACGACAGCGCGGATTCCGTGATGATCGCGGTCGCGATTCCCAGCGTCGCCGCCACCATGATCGGCGACAGCACGTTGGGCAGGATGTGGCGCATCACCATGCGCGTGTTCGGCGTGCCGATGGACCGCGCGGCCAGGATGAACTCGCGTTCCTTCAGGCCCAGCACGTCGCCGCGCACGATCCGCGCCGCCTGCATCCAGCTGGTCGCGCCGATGGCCGTCACGATCAGCAGGAAGGTGCCCGTGCCGGTGCCCAGCGACTGCGACAGCGGCTCGCGGAACAGCGTCACCATCAGCAGCAGCAGGGGCAGCAGCGGCAGGGCCAGGAACAGCTCGGTCAGCCGGCTGAGTGGCGCGTCCAGCCGCCGGAAATACCCGGCCAGGATGCCGATCAGGCTGCCCAGCGTCACGGCGATGATCATCGCCGTCAGGCCCACGGCGATGGACACCCGCCCCCCGGCCATCAACCGCGCCAGCATGTCGCGGCCCAGCTGGTCGGTGCCCAGCGGATGCGCCGCCGACAGCCCCTGGTTGCGGGCGCGGATGTTCACGAACGTGGCGTCCACCGTCCACAGATACGGGCCCACGGTCACGAACAGGATGATCAGGACGAACAGCACCAGCGCCACCATCGCGCCGCGATGATGGCTGAACTGGCGCCACACGTCCGCCCACTGGCTGCGCGTCGCGGGCGTCTCGTTCAGCGGCGCGGCGACGACGGGGCTGTCGGGGGGCAGCATCTCGGCCCCGGGCGCGGCGGCGTTCGACGCGGTCTCGCGGATCAGCTGCGCGCGGTTCCGGGCGGGGTCGGTCGCGGGGTCAGTCATAGCGGATCCGGGGGTCAAGGACGCCATAGAGCAGGTCGGCGATCAGGGTGAAGACCACGATCAGGATGGCAAAGATGAAGGTCAGCGTCAGCACCATCGGAATGTCGTTGGCGTGGATGGCCGAGATCAGCAGCTGCCCCAGCCCGTTCACCTGGAACACCTGTTCCGTGATGATGGCGCCGCCGAACACGGCCGGCAGGCCCAGCGCGATTACCGTGACGACCGGGATCAGACTGTTGCGCAGCACGTGTTTCAGCACCACGGTCTTTTCGGTCAGCCCCTTGGCGCGGGCGGTGCGGACATAGTCCTGCCGCAGGTTGTCCAGCATCGACGCCCGCATGAAGCGCGAGATCTGCGCCGCGTTGTACAGCGCCAGCACCGTCACGGGCATCACCATCTGGCGCGCCTGTGCCTTGAAGCTGGCCCAGTCCGTCACCCGCAGCGTGGTGTCGTAGACCGAGGGGAACCAGCCCAGGTTCACGGCGAACACGATGATCAGCACGACCCCGGTGAAGAAGGTGGGCATCGAAAAGCCCACCATCGACACGAAGGTGCCCAGCTGGTCGAACCACGAATACTGCTTGTAGGCCGAGACGATCCCGATCGGGATCGCGATCAGTACCCCGATCAGATAGCTGAACCCCACGACGATCAGCGTCTGCGGGATGCGCTGCGCGATCACGTCGAACACCGGGCTGCGCGACTGAAAGCTGATGATGCGCTGCTGCCCCGCCACGACCGAGGTGCCGAACGCCTGGTCGAACCAGTGCATCGGTTCCACCCAGAAGAACTGTTTCAGCCACAGCACATAGCGGATGTACCAGGCCTGCCCCAGCCCCAGCGCCTCGCGCATCTTTTCCTTGACGTCCGGCGGCACGGTCATCGGCACGTCGCCCAGCGGATCGCCCGGCGACAGTTCCAGCAGCAGGAAGATCACCAGCGAGATGAACAGCAGGGTGGGGATGGCCAGCAGCAGCCGGCGCAAGGCATAGGTCAGCATCGGTGTGCGTCCCGGATGGGGGCCCGCCCCGGCGCTGGGCCGGAACGGGCGGGATCAGGTCAGGTCACTTCACCCGGAACCAGTCCGAGGCGTTCCACAGCTCGGTGTCCCAAGTGTTCAGCACCACGCCGCCCAGCGCGTTGGAATGGGCCGAAAAGCGGGCGCGCGAGATCAGCGGCACGACGGTGTTGGACTCGACCGTCAGCATGTTGTTCATCTTCTTGGCCAGTTCGCCGCGCTTGGCCATGTCGGCGGTCTTGCCCATCTCGACGACCAGCGCGTCATAGGCGGGGTCGCAGTAGCGGTTGACGTTTTCGCCCTGCCACTGCGTCTCGGGGCGGGGGGCCTTGTCGCAAGTGTACTGCGCCAGATAGGGCTCGGGGTCGGTGCCGTCGAAGTTGTTGGCGTACATCTCGACGTCGGCATAGAATTTTTGCAGCGTGTCGGGCGAGCCTGCATCGCCGCCGAAGAAGACCGATCCGTCGATCGTCTTCAGCTCGGTCTCGACGCCGATCTCGGACCACCACTGCTTGATGATCGACTGGAACTCCTGCCGCACCGGATTGACCGAGCTTTGGAACAGCAGCCGCAGGGGACGGCCGTCCTTTTCGCGGATGCCGTTGCCGCCGACGGTCCAGCCCGCCTCGTCCAGCAGCGTCTTCGCGCCCTCGATGTCCTGGGTCAGGCAGCTGGTGTTGTTGGCGGCGAACTGTTCGGGCGCCGGCACCAGGTCGCAGGTGGCCTTGCCCGCGTCGCCATAGCCGATGTCGTTCAGCGCGACGCGGTCGATGGCCATCGACAGCGCGGCGCGGACCTTGGGGTCCGACAGGATCGGGTGCGGGTGCTTGGCCGTGGCGCGTTCGTCGGGCGGCAGGTCCGGCGACGGATCGGTCATGTTCATCTCGATCCGCTCGACCAGCGTGCCATAGGCCGACACGAAGACGCCCTTGCCGGCGGCCTTCATCTGCTCTTGCACCTCGGGCGAGACCTGGGTGTTCCAGGCATAGTCGAACTCGCCGGTTTCCATCACGGCGCGGGTGGCCGCCGTCGCGTCGCCGCCGCCCTTGACCATGGCGGTGGCGAAGGCGGGCTTGGCCGGGTCGCGGTATTCGGGATTGGCCTCGAGCATCACGACGTCGTTCGTCTTGAAGTCCGTGACGCGGAACGGCCCGGTGCCGATGGGACGGAAGTTCTGGTCCGTGCAGGTCGAGGCGGCCGGCCCCAGGCAGTTGGCGAACTGCGCCTTTTGCAGGATCGGCGAGGTCGCGCCCACAAAGGCCATGAACGGGTTGGGCTTGGGCTCGTTGAACGTGACCCTGACGGTCAGCGGGTCCACGACCTCGACACTCTTGATGCCCTCATAGCGGGCAAGCTGGGCGCAGCCCCCCTCGGGGTGCATGCAGTAATCGGCGGTGAACTTGACGTCCTCGGCGGTAAAGGGGGTGCCGTCGGACCATTTCAGGTCGGGGGTGATCTTCCAGGTGATCGTGGTCATGTCCTGGGAAATGCCGCCGTTCTCGATCGACGGGATCTCGGACACCAGGCGGGGGATCACGTTGCCCTTCTCGTCGAACCCGGCCAGAGGCTCCAGCACCAGGCTGCCCACCTCGACGTCCTTGGTGCCCGACGACAGATATGCGTTCATCGTGGACACGGCCTGCGAATACAGGATGTTCACCTGCCCGTCGCTGCCGCGTTCGGCCTGTGCGGCGCTGGCCAGCGCGATCGTCGCGGCGGCGCCCATCATCAGGGTCTTGAGCTTCATCGAAGTCTCCCGGTTGGAATGTGGCCCGCGGGGTCTGTGGCGGCTGGCACCGGCATGGTCGGGCTGGCGCGGTCTGTCCTTATGGTGGATGGCCCCTGCGGATTGACCTTCAGTTTCGGTCCGGTCCCGCGCGGATTGCAAGCCCTAAGATGCCCGCCCGCGCCGGCGCAGGCCCTGTGCCGTGACGTTGCCCGCGCCGCACGTCGCCCCGGTGGGCGGCGCCGCTGCGGCAGGCTTGCAACGCGCCGCGATCGGTCTAGCCTGCGGGCCAGGTGCGCGCCGCGCGCGCGGGACCCGACCGCAGGAGAGCGCCAGATGCTGGATGAGACCGAACGTGCCGGCGCGGCCGCGCCGCTGGTGGCCATCGACGGGCTGCGGGTGACGTTCCAGACCCGCGAAGGCCGCGTGGCGGGCGTCAACGACATCGGATTTTCGATCCGCCCCGGCGAATGCGTCTGCGTGGTGGGCGAATCCGGGTCGGGCAAGTCGGTCACGTCGCTGTCGCTGATGCGGCTGGTCGAATACGGCGGCGGGCGGATCGACGGCGGGGCGATGCTGTTCGATCGCGGCGACGGCCGCCCCGTCGACCTGGCGCGCCAGACCGACGCCGCGATGCGCAAGCTGCGCGGCAACCAGATCGGGATGATCTTTCAGGAACCCATGACCAGCCTGAACCCGGTGTTCACCGTGGGCGACCAGCTGGCGGAATCGCTGATCGTGCATCGCGGCATGACCAGGGCGCAGGCCCGCGCCCGCGCGCTGGACCTGCTGCGCGAGGTGCGGATCCCCGAACCCGAGCGCCGCCTGGACCAGTATCCGCACGAACTGTCGGGCGGCATGCGCCAGCGCGTCGTGATCGCGATGGCGATGGCCTGCGAGCCGCGGCTGCTGATCTGCGACGAGCCGACGACCGCGCTGGACGTGACGATCCAGGCCGAGATCCTGGCGCTGATCAACCGCCTCAAGCGCGAAAAGACCATGGCGGTGCTGTTCATCACCCACGACATGGCGGTGGTGGCGCAGATGGCCGACCGGGTGGTCGTGATGCTGCGCGGCGACAAGGTCGAGGAAGGCACCGTCACCGAGATCTTCGAGACCCCCCGCGAGGAGTACACCAAGGCGCTGCTGGCCGCCGTGCCCCGGCTGGGCGAGATGCGCGGCAAGCCCGCGCCCGAGCCGCTGCGGCTGATGCGCGGGGCGGGCGGGCAGGCCGCGCCACGCCCCATCATCGTGGACGACCCCCAACCGCTGCTGATCGTGCGCGACCTGTGCACCCGCTTTGCGGTCAAGGGCGGCCTGCTGCGCCGGACGGTGGCGCAGGTCCACGCGGTCGAGGACGTGAGCTTTGCCCTGAACGGGGGCGAGACCCTGTCGCTGGTGGGCGAATCCGGCTGCGGCAAGTCCACCTGCGGGCGGTCCATCCTGCGGCTGGTGGAGCCCACCTCGGGCAGCGTCCACCTGGGCGGGACCGACGTGCTGGCGCTGTCGCCGCGGGCGCTGCGGCGAGCACGCGCCGACATGCAGATGATCTTTCAGGACCCTTTCGCCAGCCTCGATCCGCAGATGAAGCTGTATGACCAGCTCGAGGAGCCGATGCTGAATTATGGCATCGGGTCGAAATCCGAACGCCAGGACCGGATCGCCGGTCTGTTCGACCGGGTGGAACTGCCGCGCAGCTTCATGCGGCGTTACCCCCACGAGATGTCGGGCGGCCAGCGCCAGCGCATCGCCATCGCCCGCGCGCTGGCGCTGAATCCCAAGCTGATCATCGCCGACGAGGCGGTCAGCGCGCTGGACGTGTCGGTGCAGGCGCAGGTGCTGAACCTGCTGATGGAGCTTCAGCAGGACCTGGGCATCTCGATGCTGTTCATCAGCCACGACATGGCGGTCGTGGAACGCGTCAGCCACCATGTCGCGGTCATGTATCTGGGCCGCATCGTGGAAATCGGCACCCGCGCGCAGGTGTTCGAGAACCCGCAGCACAGCTATACAAGGCAGCTGATGGCGGCCGTGCCCGTGGCCGACCCGCGCCAGAAGAAGATCGCCGAGGACCTGACGTTCACGCCGATCCCGTCGCCCATCCATCCGATCGGCCATGTGTCCCCGCGCTCGGTCTATCGCGAGGTCGCGCCGGGGCACCGGGTGCTGATCGACCCGGTCACGCACGGCTGACGCCCGGTCCCGCCGCGCCACTGGACTTCGACCCGGGCCGGGGCCACGCTGCGCCCGAAGGAGATCCGCCATGCCCGTCAAGAACCGTTTCGCCGAACTGCTGCCCGAGATCACCGCCTGGCGGCACGAGTTCCACCAGAACCCCGAACTGCTTTACGACGTGCAGCGCACCGCCGGCCGGGTGGCCGACCTGCTGCGCGGCTTTGGTGTGGACGAGGTGGTCGAGGGCATCGGCCGCACCGGCGTCGTGGGCGTCATCCGGGGCCGGACCGACGCCAGCGGCCGCGTCATCGGCCTGCGCGCCGACATGGACGCCCTGCCGATCACCGAGATCACCGGCGCGGCCCATGCGTCGCGCACGCCGGGCGTGATGCACGCCTGCGGCCACGATGGGCACACCGCGATGCTGCTGGGGGCGGCGAAATACCTGGCCGAAACGCGCAATTTCGACGGCACCGCGGTCGTGATCTTCCAGCCCGCGGAAGAGGGCGGCGCCGGCGGGCAGGCCATGGTCGAGGACGGGCTGGTGGACCGCTGGGGCATCCAGGAGTTCTATGCCATGCACAACCTGCCCGGCCTGCCGGCCGGCAGCTTCGCCATCCGCGAGGGCGCGATGATGGCGGCCACGGACCAGTTCGACATCACCGTGACCGGCAAGGGCGGCCACGCGGCGCGGCCCCATGACGGCGTCGATGCCGTGCTGGTCGCAGCCCAGATCACCGTCGCGCTGCAATCGCTGGTGTCGCGCAACCTCGATCCGCTGAAAAGCGGGGTCGTGTCGGTCTGCGTCGTGGAAACCGACAGCACCGCCTATAACATCCTGCCGCAGTCGGTGCGGCTGAAGGGGACGGCGCGCACGCTGGACCCGGACGTGCGGGTGCAACTGGAACGGGGCATCGGCCGCATCGCCACCAACGTCGCCGCGGCCTTCGGCGCGCAGGCCGAGGTGGCGTTCCACCGCGGCTATCCGGTGACGATGAACGACCCCGACGCGACGGTCCATGCCACCCGGGTCGCGCGCGCGATCGCGGGCGACGTGGACCTGACCGTTGCGCCGATGATGGCGGGCGAGGATTTCAGCTATATGCTGGAACAGCGGCCCGGCGCGTATATCTTTGTCGGCAACGGCGACACGGCGCAGTTGCACCACCCCGCCTATGACTTCAACGACGAGGTGATCCCGGCGGGGTCAAGCTGGTACGCCGGCATGGTCGAGGCGCGGATGCCCGCGGCCTGACCCGGCCGCGCGGGCGGGGCGCTCCGGGCCACCGGGGACGCAAGGCCCCGGCGGCCCTGCGTATCAGAAATGGATCGCGCGGCCATAGGCGTTCAGCACCGACTCGTGCATCATCTCGCTCAGCGTCGGATGCGGGAACACAGCCTCCATCAGTTCGGATTCCGTCGTTTCCAGCGTCTTTCCGACGACATAGCCCTGGATCAGTTCCGTCACCTCGGCGCCCACCATGTGCGCGCCCAGAAGCTCGCCCGTCCTGGCGTCGAACACGGTCTTGATCATCCCCTCGGGCTCGCCCAGCGCGATCGCCTTGCCGTTGCCGATAAAGGGGAAGCGGCCGACCTTGACCTCGTGGCCCGCCTCTTTCGCCCGCGCCTCGGTCAGCCCGACGCTGGCCACCTGCGGCTGGCAATAGGTGCAGCCGGGGATCGAGTTCGGCTTGATCGGGTGGGGATGTCCGCCCGCGATCAGTTCGGCCACCATGACGCCTTCGTGGCTGGCCTTGTGGGCCAGCCAGGGCGCGCCGGCGACATCGCCGATGGCGTAAAGCCCGTCCACGCCGGTGCGGCAGAATTCGTCGGTCACGACATGGGTGCGGTCCAGCGTGACGCCCAGCGCCTCAAGCCCCAGCCCCTCGACATTGCCGACGATCCCCACGGCCGAGATCACCGTGTCGAAGTCGTGGGCCGTGGTCTTGCCGTCCGCCTCGATATGGGCCGTGACCTTGCCCTTGCCGCGGTCCAGCGTCCTGACCGTGGATTTCTCCATGATCGTCATGCCCTGCTTGACGAACTGCTTTTTCGCCAGGGCGCTGATCTCGGCATCCTCGACCGGCAGGACGCGGTCCATGACCTCGACCACGGTGGTGTCGGCCCCCAGCGTGTTGAAAAAGCTCGCGAACTCGATCCCGATCGCGCCCGAGCCGATGACCAGCAGCTTTTTCGGCATCCGGGGCGGCACCAGCGCGTGACGATAGGTCCAGACCAGATCGCCGTCGGCCTCCAGCCCCGGCAGTTCGCGCGCGCGCGCGCCGGTCGCCAGCACGACGGACTTGCCGGTGAGGTCCTCGGACCCCTTGTCGGTCTTGACCGTCATCTTGCCGGGCGCGGTCAGCGTGGCGTCGCCCATGATGACCGTGACCTTGTTCTTCTTGAGCAGGTGGCCCACGCCGCCGGCCAGCTGCTTGGCCACCCCGCGCGAACGCTTGACCACCGCGTCAAGGTCATAGCCGATGCCATCGGCCTTCAGCCCGAACTCCTTGGCGCGCTCCATCAGGTGGAACACCTCGGCCGACCGCAGCATCGCCTTGGTCGGGATGCAGCCCCAGTTCAGGCAGATGCCGCCCAGGCTTTCACGTTCGACGACCGCGACCTTCAGCCCCAGTTGCGCCGCGCGGATCGCGCAGACATAACCGCCAGGCCCGGCGCCGATCACCACCAGGTCGAATTCCTGTGCCATGGCTGTCCCCCCAACAGGCTGTTTCACCCCAGTCTTGGCATGGGTTGCGCGGCATCGGCAAGCGACAGCTTGCCCGATACCAGCGCGCCATAGCCGCCCGCCTCCAGGACCGCCTGCTCGGCCGCGGTGGAGGCGCGCCCCAGCGCGGCGTTGCGCCACGGAAAGCGTCCGAACGCCGCGATGGTGTCGCGGTGCAGTTCGGCATGGCGCAGGTTCTCGCCCGGCATGCGTTCGGCAAACAGCGCGACGGCGCGGTGCTGGTGGGCCAGATCCTCGCTGTGCTCGAACGGCAGATAGAAGAACTGGCGCTGCGGCTCGGGCGTGGCTAGGTCGTGGCCGGCGTCCAGCGCCGCCTGCGCCAGGTCCAGCGCCAGCGGATCGGTGGCAAAGGCCCGCGGGTCGTCGTTGCGGAACATGTTGCGGGGGAACTGGTCGGTCAGGATCAGCGCGGCCAGCGCGCCCTGCGGGGTGGCCGACCAGCGCGGCGCCAACGTCGCCGCCTGGTCCCAGGCCGACCGGAACCGCCGCCGGATGGCCGCGTCCAGCGCGTCGTCGCGGACATACCAGCCCGGGGGGCCGACCTCGTCCAGCCAGAAGGCCAGCACGTCGTCGGGGGTTGCGTCTGCGCCGGCCCGGTCGGGGCGGGGGTCGTCCTGGGTCATGGCCTGGCCTTTCGTGATGGTTATCCGCAGTCTTGGCCATCGCCGCCCCGGACGCCAGAGCCGAGCGATCCCGCCGCCGGCCGATGCAGCCGGGGCGCGCCCGCCGCAGGAACACCCGCGGCTGCGGCCGTGGCGGTCCCGTCCGCGGCCGCCGTCAGACTGCCGCGGCGCCGGCCGGCTTGGCCATGTTGTCGGGGCTGTTGTCGGCGTCGGCCATCACCACCTCGATCGCCACGGGCGAGGCGGTGGGCGACAGCACGGCAAAGCTGCCCTGCGCCTCGACCGCGGGGGCCGCGCGGCGGGTCATCCGCCAGCCGGCATAGACCGCCAGCGCCGCCAGCAGCACGCCGTTGTAGGCCCAGAACCCGCTGTTGCCCATCAGCGCCATCAGCCCCGCGGTGACGAACGGCCCCGCGACCGAGCCTATGCCGTTCACGAACAGCAGGCCCGCCGAGGCGCCGGCCATTTCCGTGGGCGGCAGGAAGTCGTTGGTATAGGCGATCAGCAGCGCATAGACGGGGTTGGCCACCCCCCCCACCAGGGCCGCAGCCAGCAGCAGGCCCCAGATGCCGGGGTCCAGCGCGATCACCGCCGCCACGACCAGCGCGCCCGACACGGACAGGCCCGTGATGACCACGCGCCGGTCCACCCGGTCGCTGAGCCAGCCGATCGGGTACTGGATCGCCAGCCCGCCCACGAAGATCGCCGCCACGAAGGCCGAGACCTCGCGGACCGTCAGCCCCGCGGCCGACCCCCAGACCGGGGCCATGCCATAGACGCCCGCAAAGACGCCGCCGATCAGGAACATCCCCACGCAGCCCAGCGGCGACACCCGGAACAGGCGCACCACCGACATGGGCCGCAGCGATTCGAAATTCGGGGCGGGCTGCGGCGACAGCAGGATCGGCGTGAAGGCCAGGGACACCAGCACCGACGGCACGACGAACGGCAGGAACCCGGCCGGATCGCCGAAGTTCACCAGCACCTGCCCGCTGACCAGCCCCAGCATCTGCACGATCATGTAGGCCGACATGGCGCGGCCGCGGGTTTCGTTGCTGGCCGAGGCGTTCACCCAGCTTTCCGCCGTGATGTAGACGCCCGAGAACGAGAACCCGATCACCAGCCGCAGGACGGCCCAGGCCTGCCAGAAGGGCAGCGCGGCATAGAGGATCAGCACCGCCGAGATCATCGAGCCGAGGGCTGCGAACACCCGCACGTGACCCACGCGCTGGATCATGCCCGGCACCAGAATGCTGCCCAGCAGGAAGCCGCCGAAATACCCGGCCATGACCCAGGCCATGTCGGCCGTCGCGATCCCCTCGATCCCGCCGCGCACGCCCAGCAGCGTGCCCTGCATCCCGTTGCCGACCATCAGCAGCAGGACGCCCAGCAGCAGCGGCCAGGTGGTGCGAAGGACGCTCAGCACGACGGCCCCCCCGGGATCAGCAGCGAGGCGTCGCCATAGCTGAAGAACCTGTAGTTCTCGCGGATCGCATGGGCATAGATGCGGCGGATGGCCTGCGGGCCCATCAGCGCCGACACCAGCATCAGCAGCGTCGATTTCGGCAGGTGAAAGTTGGTCATCAGCCCGTCGGTCGCCCGGAAGCGGTGGCCGGGGCGGATGAAGATGTCGGTCGCGCCGTCGAACGGCAGGACCCGGCCGCTGTCGTCGGCGGCCGATTCGATCAGCCGCAGCGCGGTGGTGCCGACCGGGATGATGCGCCCGCCGGCGGCGCGTGCGGCGTTGATCGCGGCGGCGGCGTCGGGCGTGATGAGGCCGCGTTCCGCGTGCATGCGGTGCTGGCTCACGTCGTCGGTCTTGACCGGCAGGAACGTGCCCGCCCCCACGTGCAGCGTGACGGGCGCGCTCAGCACCCCGCGCGCGCGCAGGCGCTCCAGCAGGGCTGCGTCGAAATGCAGGCTGGCGGTGGGGGCGGCCACCGCGCCGGGGTTGCGGGCCCAGACGGTCTGGTAATCGGTGCGGTCCGCGTCGTCCGGGGCGCGCAGCGCGGCGATATAGGGGGGCAGCGGCATCGCCCCCACCTCGGCCAGGGCGGCGTCGAACGCGGCCCCCTCGGCGTCAAAGGCCAGGGTCAGCTCGCCCTCGGCGATGGCTGCGACGCGCGCGGACAGGCGGGGGCCAAAGCGGATCACCTCGTCCACGCGCAGCTTGCGCAGGGGCCTGGCCAGCGCCCGCCAGCCCTCGGGCGCGGGCTCGAGCAGCGTGACCTCGATGCGGGCCACGGCGCAGCCCTGGGGCGTCGCGCGGCTGCGGGTGCCGGTCAGGCGGGCGGGGATGACGCGGGTGTCGTTCAGCACCAGCAGGTCGCCCGGCCGCAGGAACGCGGGCAGGTCCGCGACGGTCGCATCGGTGATCGCGTCACCCTGCGCGACCAGCAGCCGCGCGGCGCTGCGCGGCCGGGCGGGACGGGTGGCGATCAGCCGCTCGGGCAGGGCAAAGTCGAAATCGGACAGGCGCATGGGGGGCTTGTCGGCCCGGCGGCGGGCAGGGTCAAGCGCGGCCCGATCACGACCAGGACGGGTTGCGGAACAATCAGCGAACTCTATATTGCAGGGATGAGCCGCATGACCCTTTCCCGCAAGCTGGCGATCCTGTCGGACGCCGCGAAATACGATGCCTCCTGCGCGTCCAGCGGGACCGAGCGGCGCGATTCGCGCAAGGGGGGCCTGGGGTCCACCGAGGGGTCGGGCATCTGCCACGCCTATACGCCGGACGGGCGCTGCATCAGCCTGCTGAAGATCCTGATGACGAACTTCTGCATCTTCGACTGCGCCTATTGCATCAATCGCGTCAGTTCGAACGTGGAACGCGCGCGGTTCACGGTGGACGAGGTCGTGACGCTGACGCTGGAATTCTATCGGCGCAACTATATCGAGGGGCTGTTCCTGTCGTCGGGCATCATCCGGTCGCCGGACGTCACGATGGCCGACATGGTGCGGATCGCCCGGACGCTGCGGGTGGACCACGGGTTCAAGGGCTACATCCATCTCAAGACCATTCCCGATGCCTCGCCCGAGTTGCTGGACGAGGCGGGGCTTTACGCCGACCGCCTGTCGATCAACATCGAGCTGCCGCAGGACGCCAGCTTGCGCGAACTGGCCCCCGAAAAGCGCCCCGAGACGATCCGCCAGGCCATGGGCCGCGTCCGCCTGACGCGCGAGGCCAGCCGCGATCGCAGCCACACCGGCAAGCGGCCGGCCAGCTTTGCCCCGGCCGGACAGTCCACGCAGATGATCGTGGGCGCGGACCGCGCCAGCGACACGGCGATCCTGTCCACCGCCTCGCGGCTTTACACGGGATACGGTCTGAAGCGGGTCTATTACTCGGCGTTCTCGCCCATTCCCGACGCCTCGGCCGCGCTGCCGCTGGTCAAGCCGCCGCTGATGCGGGAACACCGGCTGTACCAGGCCGACTGGCTGATGCGGTTCTATGGCTTTTCGGTCGACGAGATCGCGGCCGCCGCGCCCGGGGGCGACCTGGACCTGGCGGTCGATCCCAAGCTGGCCTGGGCGCTGGCGAACCGGGCCGATTTCCCGCTGGACGTGAACCGCGCCCCGCGCGAGGCGCTGCTGCGGGTGCCGGGATTCGGCACCAAGACCGTCAGCCGCATCCTGTCGGCGCGCCGGCACGGGGCGCTGCGCTATGACGATCTGGTGCGGATGGGCGCGGGCATGAAAAAGGCGCGCGCCTTCGTGCGGCTGCCGGGATGGACGCCGGGGGCGC
Organism: Paracoccus endophyticus; assembly: GCF_003286075.1. GTDB lineage: Bacteria > Pseudomonadota > Alphaproteobacteria > Rhodobacterales > Rhodobacteraceae > Paracoccus > Paracoccus endophyticus. The sequence goes on from NZ_QLUV01000004.1 coordinate 223,716, forward strand.
TGACCGACAGCGCCGACCTGCGGGCCCGCTTTGCCCCGCCGCCCGAACAGCTTCAGCTGATCTGATGCAGGTCGTCGTGCTGCCGGCGACCGGCTGGCGCGAGGCGTGGCGCGACGCCGCCCGCCGGCTGGCCGGCGCGGGCGTGCCGCCCGGCGAGGTGGCTTGGCAGACCGGCGCGGGGCTGTTTGCGTCCGACCCGCTGCCCCCGGCCGGGGCGGTGACGGTGCCGCGCGCCTTCGTCGATCTGGCGGACACGGTGCTGTGCCACCGCGACCCCGAACGCTTTGCGCTGCTGTATGCCGTCCTGTGGCGGCTGCGCGGCGACCGGGGGCTGCTGGAGAACCCGGCCGATCCGCTGGTCGCGCGGCTGAACGGGCTGGCCCGGGCCGTGCGCCGCGACAGCCACAAGATGCGCGCCTTTGTCCGCTTTCGCGAGGTGCCTGCCGCCGTGCCTGCCCCGCTGTCCGGCGACGGGTCCCTGGACTGCGGCGGGGACGCGCCGCGGCGGCGGTTCGCGGCCTGGTTCGAGCCCGATCACCTGATCGTCGCCCGGACGGCCCCGTTCTTCGCGCGCCGGTTCGCGGACATGGACTGGACGATCCTGACACCCGACGAGCGGGCCGATTTCCGGGACGGCGTGCTGACCCAGGGTCCGGGGGCGCCGCGTCCCGACCTGCCCCCCGACGCGTCCGAGGCGCTGTGGGCCACCTATTTCACCAACATCTTCAACCCGGCGCGCATCAAGCTGGCCGCCATGCGGTCGGAAATGCCGCGCAAGTACTGGAAGAACCTGCCCGAGGCGCGGGAAATCCCCGCGATGCTGGCCGATGCCGAACGGCGGGTGGGGGTCATGCGTTCGGCCCAGGCGACAGTCGCCCCGGTCCGCGCGGCGGCGATCAGCGAAAGGTACCGTGCCGACATGCCCAAAGCGCCCGACCGGATCGACAGCCTGGCCGACGCCTGCCGCGCCGCCGCCCACTGCACGCGCTGCGACCTGCACTGCCATGCGACCCAGACCGTGTGGGGCGAGGGGCCTGCTGACGCCGCGCTGATGATCGTGGGCGAGCAGCCGGGCGACCACGAGGATCTGTCCGGGCGCCCCTTCGTGGGCCCCGCGGGCGGCGTGCTGGACGAGGCGATGGCCGCCGCCGGGGTGGCGCGCGACCGGGTGTGGCTGACCAACGCGGTCAAGCATTTCAAGTTCACCCCGCGCGGCAAGCGGCGGCTGCACCAAAGCCCAGACCGGGGGGAAATCGACGCCTGCCGCTGGTGGCTGGACCTTGAACGCCGTTTCATCCAGCCGCGGCTGATCATGGCGCTGGGGGGCACCGCCGCCTATGCGCTGACCGGCAGCAAGACCGGCCTCGGCCGCCGCCGCGGGACGGTCGAGGAGACCGCGGCGGGGCCGGTCATGCTCAGCTGGCACCCGTCCTATATCCTGCGCCTGCCCGACGCGGGCGCCGCCGCCGAGGCGCGGGCGCAGTTGACCGAGGATCTGGCGCAGGCCGCGCGGCTGCTGGCCTAGGCCAGCCAGTCCCGCGCCAGCCCCGGCAGGGCCGCAAAGCCGTCAAGGATCGCATCGGGGTTCAGCCGGGCGATGCCGCCCCCCTCGGGGCCGAAGCCGACCAGCGCGACCCGCACGCCGGCCGCGCGCGCGGTCCTGACGTCCGTGTCCGTGTCGCCCAGCAGGAACGACCGCGCGACGCTGCCGCCCGCGCGTTCCACCGCGGCGCGATAGGGCGCGGGGTCGGGCTTGCGCTGGGGCAGGCTGTCCGCGCCGATCATCGCCGCGAAGCGGTCGCGCACACCCAGCGCGGCCAGCAGCTTTTCGGCCAGCGCGGCGGGCTTGTTGGTGCAGATCGCCAGCCGCAGCCCGGCGGCGGCCAGCGCGTCCAGCGCCGGCTCGGCGTCGTCGTAAAGCCGCGTGTGCGTGGCGATCGCGTCGTCGTAAAAGGACAGCAGGCGGGGAAAATCCACGTCCTCGGCGTCGGGCGGCAGCAGGGCGTCGGGCGGGATGCGCCCGTATCCGGCGCGCAGCATCGCCCGCCCGCCGTGGAACGCGATGCCCGCGTCCGCCGCGGGGTCCAGCAGGGACCCCAGCCCGCGGGTTTCAAAGCAGGCGTTCGCCGCCGCGATCAGGTCCGCAGCCGTGTCGGCCAGCGTCCCGTCCAGATCGAACACCACCGTTCCCGTCATCGCCGAAACCTTTCGTCAAACTCTGTGACCCCTGGGGACCTTTCGCGTCGGTCCCCGCGTCGATAGAACGCCCCGAACGATTAAGAAACACCACGAAGGGGCGGGCATGACGGAATCCTCGGTCGCGTTGATCGTGCTGGCGGCCGGGCAGGGCAGCCGGATGCAGTCCGACCTGCCCAAGGTGCTGCACCGGCTGGGCGGCGTTCCGCTGGTCGGTCACGCACTGGCCGCGGGGCGCACGCTGGACCCCGCGCAGGTCGTCGTCGTGGCGGGTCACGGCGCGCCGGCCGTCACCAAGGCCGTGGCACGGCTGGACCCCGACGCGCGGGTCGTCCTGCAACCCGAGCAGCTGGGCACCGGACACGCGGTCGCCCAGGCGCTGCCGCTGCTGGAGGGGTTCGACGGGCGGGTGATCGTCCTTTACGGCGACACCCCCTTCATCGCGGCCGAAACGCTGGCCGCGCTGGCCGCGCACCCCGCCGATGTCGTGGTTCTGGGGTTCGAGGCCGCCGATCCCGGCCGCTATGGCCGGCTGGTCGTCAAGGGCGACAGCCTGGACCGGATCGTGGAATACAAGGACGCCGACGAGGCCACGCGCCGGATCGCCCTGTGCAATTCCGGCGTGATGGCCGCCGACGCGGGGCTGCTGCGCGATCTGGTCGGGCGACTGGGCAACGACAACGCGGCCGGCGAATACTACCTGACCGACGTGGTCGCCCTGGCCCGCGCCGACGGGCGCAGCGCCGCCGTCGTCACCTGCGACGAATCCGAGACCCTGGGCATCAACACCCGCGCCGAACTGGCCGCCGCCGAGGCCGCGTTCCAGGCCCGCGCGCGGCAGGCGGCGATGGACGACGGGGTGACGCTGGCCGACCCCGCGACCGTCTGGTTCGCGCAGGACACCGTCATCGGCCGCGACGCGGTGGTCGGGCAGAACGTCGTCTTCGGCCCCGGCGTCACGGTGGAAAGCGGGGCCGAGATCCTGCCCTTCTGCCATCTGGAGGGGTGCCACGTCAGCGCCGGGGCGACCGTCGGCCCGTTCGCGCGCCTGCGCCCGGGGGCAGAGCTGGGCGGGGACGTGCATGTGGGCAATTTCGTCGAGATCAAGAACAGCGTCCTGGCCGAGGGGGTCAAGGTCGGCCACCTGACCTATCTGGGCGACGCCACCGTGGGCGAGCGCACCAACATCGGCGCGGGCACCGTCACCTGCAACTATGACGGCGTGGGCAAGCACCGCACCGACATCGGCGCGGACGCCTTCATCGGGTCCGACACCATGCTGGTCGCGCCGGTCCGCGTGGGCGCGCGGGCGATGACCGGGTCGGGGTCGGTCATCACGGCCGATGTGCCCGACAACGCGCTGGCGCTGGGCCGCGCCCGGCAGGTGACAAAGCCGGGGCTTGCCGCCCGTCTGATGCAGGCGCTGCGCGTCGCCAAAGGGAAGCAGTAGCATGTGCGGGATCATCGGAATCCTCGGCAACAACCAGGTTGGCCCGCAACTGGTCGAGGCGCTGAAGCGGCTGGAATACCGCGGCTATGACAGCGCGGGCATCGCCACGGTGGCGTCGGACGGCCGGCTGGACCGCCGCCGCGCGGTGGGCAAGCTGGTCAACCTGTCCGACCGGCTGGTCCACGACCCCCTGGAGGGCAAGGCCGGGATCGGCCACACCCGCTGGGCCACCCACGGCGCCGCGACCGAGGGGAACGCCCACCCCCACCGGCACGGCCCCGTCGCCGTGGTCCACAACGGCATCATCGAGAACTTTCGCGACCTGCGCGCCGAACTGGCGCGCGAGGGGATCGTCGCCCGGACCGAGACGGACACCGAGACCGTCGCCCTGCTGACCGGCCACCACATGGCGCAGGGCCTGGCGCCCCTGGACGCCGTGCGGGCCACGCTGGGGCGGCTGCACGGGGCCTTTGCGCTGGCCTTCCTGTTCGAGGGCCAGCCCGACCTGATGATCGGGGCGCGCAAGGGCAGCCCGCTGGCCGTGGGCCACGGCGACGGCGAGATGTTCCTCGGCTCGGACGCCATCGCGCTGGCGCCCTTCACCGACCGTATCACCTATCTGGACGATGGCGACCACGTCGTGCTGACCCGCGCAGGCGCCACCATCCACGACGCCGACGGCCGGCTGGTGAACCGCGACCTTGCCCGCATCGACGTGGGCGCGACCGCCATCGACAAGGGCGGCTATCGCCATTTCATGGCCAAGGAGATCGCCCAGCAGCCCGCCGTGATGGGCGACGCGCTGAACCACTATATCAAGGGCGACCGGATCGTCCTGCCCGAGGGGCTGGATTTCGCGGGCGTGGACCGGCTGACGCTGGTCGGCTGCGGCACCGCCTATCTGGCCGCCCACGTGGCGCGATACTGGTTCGAAAGCCTGGCGGGCCTGCCCTGCGACCTGGATGTCGCGTCCGAGTTCCGCTATCGCGAGCCGCCGCTGGGCGAACGGTCCTGGGCGATCTTCGTCAGCCAGTCGGGCGAGACGGCCGACACGCTGGCGGCGCTGCACTATGCACAGGGCAAGGTGGCGCGCACCATCGGGGTGGTCAACGTCGGCACCTCGGCCATCGCGCGCGAGGCCGATGTCGCACTGCCGACGCTGGCGGGGATCGAGGTCTGCGTCGCGTCCTCCAAGGCCTTTACCTGCCAGCTGGCGGTGCTGGCCGTTCTGGCGATCAAGGCGGCCGCCGACCGCGGGCGGCTGGACGGGGCCGCGCTTGCGGCGCATTTGGACGACCTCAAGGCGATTCCCGGCCTGCTGAACCAGGCGCTGGCCGTGGCCGACGACTGCCGCGGCCTGGCCGACTGGCTGGCCGAGGCGCAGGACGTGCTGTTCCTGGGCCGCGGGCCGCTGTACCCGGTGGCGCTGGAAGGCGCGCTGAAGCTCAAGGAGCTGAGCTATATCCACGCCGAGGGCTATGCCTCGGGCGAGCTGAAGCACGGGCCCATCGCGCTGATCGACCGCAACGTGCCGGTGGTGGTGCTGGCCCCCCGCGACGTGCTGTTCGACAAGACCGTCAGCAACATGCAGGAGGTGATGGCCCGTCACGGGCAGGTGCTGCTGATCTCGGACAGCGAGGGGCTTGCGGCCGCGTCCGAAGGGACCCGCGCCACCATCGCCATGCCGTCGGGCGGCGGCGTGTTCCAGGCGATCCTGTATGCGGTGCCGGTGCAGTACCTCGCCTATTACACGGCGGTCGCCAAGGGCACGGACGTGGACCAGCCGCGCAACCTGGCCAAGTCGGTCACGGTGGAATAGCGGGCGTTGCCTGACCGGGCGCGGCTGCGGCGCGCGACAGGCCGCGACGGCCGCCGCCCGATCCAGGGCGCGGGTGAAACCCCGCGGCACCCGGCGCGTTGGCCCCGCATGAGCGAAACCATCGTCGACCGGATCGAGGACGCGGACGTGGCCCTGTCGGTAGAGGCGGGCCAGTGGCGCGACCACCCCGCGGTGCAGGCCGCGGGCATCCTCAGCGAGATCGCGGACCAGCCGCCCGCCTACGCGCTGTCGGCGGCGGCGCTGGGGGCGGGGCTGGTCCTGCGCCATGCCGCGCTGGCCGAGGGCGGCGCCCGGGCGCTGGCGTCGGTATGGCTTGCCACCCGCATCAAGGCCGCGATCAAGTCGCGGATCGTGCGGACCCGTCCCACCAAGCTGCTGGAGGAGGGGGAATACCGGACCGGCGTGGACGGCCCGGACGAGCATGACTACAACTCGTTCCCCTCGGGTCATACCGCCGACGCGGTGGCCGGCACGCGGGCGGCGGCGCGGGTCGCGCCGGGGGCCGCGCTGCCGCTGGCGGGACTGGCGGTTGCCATCGGCGTGGTGCAGGTGCCGCGCGCCAGGCACCACCTGGCCGACGTGGTCGCCGGGGCCGCCGTGGGCTGGCTGGCCGAGGCCTGCGTGGACGCCGCCTTTCGCCGCCTGCGCCTGCCCGCGCGGCTGCGCGCAGGGCTGGCGCACCGGGGCGGCGACCCCGCGGCGATGCGCGACGCACGCGCCCCGGGACAGGGCGATCAGATCGCGTAGACCTCGACCTCGGGCAGATCGGTCAGATCCGCGCCCAGGCCCTGCAGCGCCGGCAGCGACAGCTGGCTGCCCGCGGACGCGGGGCCGCCCAGCGGGATCAGGTCCACGTTGACGCTGCGGCCGGTGGCGGGGTTGGTGATCCGGCCCTTGCCGGCCGTCCTGACCAGCGGGGTCCGCATCCACAGGCCGGGCTGCGTCGCATCGCCCAGGGACGCGATGGTGGTGCCCAGCCGGCCCGAGGCCGCGGCGTCCGCCGACGCCCCGCTGGCCGCCTCGGCCGCGGCCGCCGTGGCCGCAGGGGTCCCGGCAGAGACGGTGGCCGAGGGCGTCCGCGGCGGGGGGTTGAGGCCGGCCATCGGGTCGTCGCCGCAGGCGGCCAGCGCCAGCAGGGGCAGGATCAGGGCAAGGCGGGCGGTCTTGGTCATGGGCGGGGTTCCTGGCTTGGTCGTCGCGGGCGGACGTCGCCCGAATGGCCCGACGCTAGGCGCACGGCGGCCGGGCTGTCCACGCGCGGGCGCGCGCCACAGCAAGAACCCGCCGCGCTTGTGCCGGATGCGCCACGGACCTATGTTGACGGGATGCAGCCGCCCCTGATCGACCCCTTTGCACGCGCGATCACCTATCTGCGGGTGTCGGTGACCGACCGGTGCGATTTCCGCTGCACCTATTGCATGGCGGAACACATGCAGTTCCTGCCCAAGGCCGATCTGCTGACGCTGGAGGAGCTGGAGCGCCTGTGCGGCGCCTTCGTGGACCTGGGCGTGCGCAAGCTGCGCATCACCGGGGGCGAGCCGCTGGTGCGCCGCAACATCCTGTCGTTCTTCCAGGCGATGTCGGCGCGGCTGGGCGCCGGCCTGGACGAGCTGACGGTGACCACCAACGGCAGCCAGCTTGCCCGCTTTGCCCAGCCGCTGGCCGACCTGGGGGTGCGGCGGATCAACGTCTCGCTGGATACGCTGAACCCCGACAAGTTCGCCGCCATCACCCGCTGGGGCCGGTTGCCGCAGGTGCTGGACGGCATCCGGGCCGCGCGCGACGCCGGGCTGCGCGTCAAGATCAACACCGTCGCGCTGAAGGGCTTCAACGAGGACGAGCTGTTTTCCCTGCTGGACTGGTGCGCGGGCGAAGGGCACGACCTGACCTTCATCGAGGTCATGCCGATGGGCGAGATGGGCGAGGAGATGCGGCTGGACCAGTATTGGGCGCTGTCGGACCTGCGCGCGCGGCTGGACCAGCGGCTGACCCTGACGCCGCTGGCCGAGCGCACAGGCGGACCCGCCCGCTATGTCCGGGTCGAGGAGACGGGCCAGAAGATCGGCTTCATCACGCCGCTGACGCATAATTTCTGCGAAAGCTGCAACCGCGTGCGCGTGACCTGCACGGGCGAGCTGTTCATGTGCCTGGGGCAGGAGGACCGCGCCGACCTGCGCGCGCCCCTGCGCGCCAGCGACGACGATGACGCCCTGCGCCAGACGATCCGCGCGGCGATCGCCCGCAAGCCAAAGGGCCACGACTTCGACTATACCCGCGGCGTCGCCGGGCAGATGAGCCGGCACATGAGCCACACGGGCGGCTGACCCCCGGCCGGGCGGCGGTGCGGGTCACACGGCGTGCGCCGTCCACCGGACGCGATGGCAGGGTCCCGGCGTCCACCCCGTCCCGGTAGTTCAGGGCATCTTACCCCTGTCGTCCGCGTCAGCGGACGGTGATGCGCCCGTCCAGCCGGGGCGCAAAACCCGGCCCCTGCGCGATCAGGTATTCCGCCAGCACATCCGCCAGGTCCGGGCCGAAGTCATAGGCGTCCTGCGCGTCCGTCCTGAACATCGCATAGCCGTCGCCGCCCGTGCGGACATAGTTGTTGGTCACGACGGAATACGTCGCGGCCGGATCAAGCGGGGCCCATGCCTCGCCCTGTCGCACCTGCACGGCGCTGATCCGGCGGCCCACCGGGGCTGCGGGATCAAGGGTGTATTTCAGCCCGGCGACCTGGGCAAAGCGGCCGGCGCCGTCCTGATACTGGCTCGCGCCGTTTTCCAGGGCGGCGATCAGCGTCGCGCCGGTCGTCCGAAAGGTGGACAGCGTGTTCTGGAACGGCAGCACGCTGACGATCTCGCCCATGGTGACGGGGCCTGCGTCGATGGAGGCGCGCAGGCCCCCGCCGTTCTGGATCGCGATGGTCACGCCCTGATCGGCGGTGCGCGCCAGCATGGCGTCGGCCACGACGTTGCCCATCTCGCATTCGCGGGCGCGGCAGTCGGCGCGGTCGCCCCCGATGGGGGCTGCGATGTCGGCGACCAGCTTCTGCTTGATCGCCTCGATCGGCGCGCCCATCGCGCGCACGCGCGCCTCGATCGCCGGGTCGGGCGTGATCGAGGCGTCCAGCAGGATCGGCGCACCCGTGGCGGCCGTCAGCCGGCCCGCATCGTCGAAGGTCAGCGTCAGGTGGCCCAGGTATTTCGAATAGGCATAGGCCGTCGCCACCGGCACGTCGGCCCCGTCGGGTCCCTTGACCATCGTCGGATAAGGCCCTTCGGCCCCCTTCATGTCGCCCAGCAGCGTGTGGCTGTGGCCGCCGATCACCGCGTCGAGGCCCGGGACCTGCGCCGCAAAGTCCAGGTCGCGGCGATAGCCGGAATGGGTCAGGGCGATGATCCGGGTCACGCCTGCGTCGGTCAGCGCCCGCGCATCCGCCGTCAGGCTGGCGATGTCGTCCTGAAAGGTCACGGACGGGCCGGGGGACGCGGTCTCGGGCGTGTCCATCGCCAGCGCGCTGACGATCCCGATCCTTTCGCCGCCGATGTCCAGGGTCACGGTGTCGTCCACCTTGCCGTTCAGCACCTTCGACCGCGACACGTCGATGTTGCCCGACAGCACGGGGAACGCCACGCCGTCCAGCAGCGTGGCCAGCCCCTCGGGGCCGTCGTCGAATTCGTGGTTGCCGATGGCCATGGCGTCAAAGCCGATGGCCGACATGAACTCGGCCACCTCGCGGCCCTTGTAGGTCGTGTAGAACAGGCTGCCCTGGTACTGGTCGCCCGCGTCCAGCACGATGACGTTGCCGCCGGCCGCGGTGATCTCGTCCCGCTTCGCCTTGATCGCGGCCGCCATGCGCGCCACGCCGCCGAAACATTCGTCCTTGGCCAGCGCCTCGGCATCGCAGGTCGAATCATAGCCGTTGATCGGCTCGATCCGGCTGTGAAAGTCGTTGATGTGCAGGACGTGCAGCACATAGTCCGCACGGGCGGCGCCGCTGGACAGGGCAAGCAGGGCGGTGGTCAACAGCAGACGGTGCATCGCAGGCTCCTGCAGGGGTGGGCCGACGATAGCGGCCTGATGCGACGCGTCAATGACGGCGTCGGCGCAAGGGGCGCTGCGGGGTCGGGGCCGGATGGCGGCAGCCGGGCGTTCGTGTTACGTTCCGTCCAACCGCTTGCGTTCGGCGCAAGCCTGCCTATCTGATGCCCTTGTCCCCGAAAGGCCGGTCCATGGAACACAAGTTCATCCAAGTGCGCGGCGCGCGCGAGCACAACCTGAAATCCGTGGACATGGACATTCCCCGCGACAGCCTTGTGGTGATCACCGGCCTGTCGGGGTCGGGCAAGTCCAGCCTGGCCTTCGACACGATCTATGCCGAGGGCCAGCGCCGGTACGTGGAATCGCTCTCGGCCTATGCCCGGCAGTTCCTGGACATGATGGGCAAGCCCGACGTGGACCACATCAGCGGCCTGTCGCCCGCGATTTCCATCGAGCAGAAGACGACCAGCAAGAACCCCCGTTCGACCGTGGGGACGGTCACGGAGATCTATGACTATCTGCGGCTGCTCTTCGCCCGCTCGGGGACGCCCTATTCGCCCGCGACCGGCCTGCCGATCGAGGCGCAGCAGGTGCAGGACATGGTGGACCGGGTGATGGCGATGCCCGAGGGCACGCGCGCCTATCTGCTGGCGCCCATGGTGCGCGACCGCAAGGGCGCCTACGAGAAAGAGCTGCTGGAGCTGCGCAAGAAGGGCTTCCAGCGGGTCAAGATCGACGGGGCGTTCCACGAGCTGGATACCCCGCCCGCACTGGACAAGAAGCTGCGCCACGACATCGACGTGGTGGTGGACCGCATCGTGGTGCGCGAGGGGCTGGAAACGCGCCTCGCCGACAGCTTTCGCACCGCGCTGGACCTGGCGGACGGCATCGCCGTCCTGGAGGTCGCGGCCGGGCCTGGGGGCGATGAGGCGTCCGAGCCCGAGCGCATCACCTTCAGCGAGCATTTCGCCTGCCCGGTGTCCGGCTTTACCATCCCCGAGATCGAGCCGCGGCTGTTTTCCTTCAACGCGCCGCTGGGCGCGTGCCCGGCCTGCGACGGGCTGGGGGCCGAACTGTTCTTCGACGAGCGGCTGGTGGTGCCCGACGCGTCGCTGTCCATCGCGCAGGGGGCGATCGCGCCCTGGGCGCGGTCCAAGTCCGCCTACATGACGCAGACCGTCAACGCGCTGGCCGCGCATTACGGGTTCGACCGCAAGACCCCGTGGCGCGACCTGCCCGACTCCGTCCGCCACATGGTCATGCATGGATCGGGGCCCGAGGAGATCCGCTTCCGCTTTGACGACGCCGGCCGCGTCTATGAGGTCAGCCGCACCTTCGAGGGGGTGATCCCGAACCTCGACCGCCGCTACAAGGACACCGACAGCGCCTGGTCACGCGAGGACATGGAGCGCTATCAGAACAGCCGCCCCTGCCACGTCTGCGAGGGCTATCGCCTCAAGCCCGAGGCCTTGGCGGTCAGGGTCGCGGGCCTGCACATCGGGCAGGTGACCCGGATGTCGATCCGCGAGGCGCTGGACATGATCGGGCAGGTGCAGCCGCAGCTGTCGCGGCAAAAGGCCGAGATCGCCACCCCGATCCTGAAGGAGATCCGCGAGCGGCTGGGGTTCCTCGTCAACGTGGGGCTGGATTATCTGACGCTGTCCCGCGCGGCCGGCACGCTGTCGGGGGGCGAAAGCCAGCGCATCCGCCTGGCCAGCCAGATCGGCAGCGGCCTGACGGGCGTGCTGTACGTGCTGGACGAGCCCAGCATCGGCCTGCACCAGCGCGACAACGACCGGCTGCTGGACGCGCTGAAGGGGCTGCGCGACCAGGGCAACAGCGTGATCGTGGTGGAACATGACGAGGACGCGATCCGCCATGCCGACTATGTCTTCGACATGGGACCGGGGGCCGGGGTGCACGGCGGCGAGGTCGTGGCCAAGGGCACGCCCGAGGAGATCGAGGCCAATGCCGACAGCCTGACCGGGCAGTATCTGGCCGGCCTTCGCGCGATCCCCCTTCCCGCCGAGCGCCGCAAGGGCAATGGCAAGGCCGTGACGGTCGAAGGGGCGACGGGCAACAACCTCAAGGACGTGACCGTCGATTTCCCGCTTGGCCGCTTTGTCTGCATCACCGGCGTGTCGGGCGGGGGCAAGTCCACGCTGACCATCGAGACGCTGTTCAAGACGGCCTCGATGCGGCTGAACGGCGCGCGGCAGACGCCCGCGCCCGCCCGCGCGGTCAAGGGGCTTGAGCAGCTGGACAAGGTCATCGACATCGACCAGCGGCCCATCGGCCGCACGCCGCGGTCTAACCCCGCGACCTACACCGGCGCCTACACCCATATCCGCGACTGGTTCGCGCGCCTGCCCGAATCCAAGGCGAGCGGCTATGGTCCCGGCCGGTTCAGCTTCAACGTCAAGGGCGGGCGCTGCGAGGCCTGCCAGGGCGACGGTGTCATCAAGATCGAGATGCACTTCCTGCCCGATGTCTACGTCACCTGCGAGACCTGCAAGGGCAAGCGCTACAACCGCGAGACGCTGGAGGTCGAGTTCAAGGGCAAGTCCATCGCCGACGTGCTGGACATGACCATCGAGGACGCGCAGGAGTTCTTCCGCGCGGTGCCGTCGATCCGGTCCAAGATGGATGCGCTGGTGCAGGTGGGCCTCGGCTATGTCAAGGTCGGCCAGCAGGCGACGACGCTGTCGGGCGGCGAGGCGCAGCGGGTCAAGCTGGCCAAGGAACTGTCCCGGGCGTCCACCGGCAAGACGCTGTATATCCTGGACGAACCCACCACGGGGCTGCATTTCGACGACACCCGCAAGCTGCTGGAGGTGTTGCAGCGGCTGGTCGATCAGGGCAACACGGTCGTGGTGATCGAACATAACCTCGACGTCATCAAGACCGCCGACTGGATCATCGACATCGGCCCCGAGGGGGGTGACGGCGGCGGCTGCATCGTGGCCGAGGGCACGCCCGAGGACGTGGCGCAGGTCGCCGAAAGCCACACCGGCCGGTATCTCGCCCAGACCCTGAGCAAGGCGGCGCGCAGGCAACCGCCGGTCGAGGCGTCCGCCCCACCGCGACGGGCGCGCCCGGCCGCCGCGCGCGTGTCCGCAGCCTAGGCCGCGGCGCAGGGCGCACCCCTTCGCCGACCGGATCACAAACGACGGAGCGTTTCATGTCCACATCCGACATCACCTTCGATTTCTCGGGCCGGGTGGCGATCGTCACCGGCGCGGGATCGGGAATCGGCCGCGCCATCGCGCTGGAGCTGGCACGCTCGGGCGCCGGGGTCGTGGCCGGGGATCTGAGGCAGGATGTCGCAGACGCGGTCGTTTCCGAGATCGAGCGCGCGGGCGGCCGGGCCACAGGCGTCGCGGGCGACGTGGCCGACCCCGCCAACGCCGAGGCGCTGGTCCGGGCGGCCGCCGGGCTGCCCGGCACGCTGGCGATGGCCGTCAACAACGCGGGCATCGGCGGGCCGCATGCGGATGCGGGCGACTATCCCCTGGACGGCTGGAAACGGGTCATCGACATCAACCTGAACGGCGTCCTTTACGGGATGCGCGCGCAACTGGCGGCGATGGCGGGGGCGGGGACCCCGGGGTCGATCGTCAACATGGCCTCGATCCTGGGCAGCGTAGGCTTCGCCGGCTCCAGCGCCTATGTCGCGGCCAAGCATGGCGTCGTGGGCATGACCAAGGCCGCGGCCTGGGAATACGGGGCGCGCGGCATCCGCGTGAACGCCGTGGGCCCCGGCTTCATTCGGACCCCGCTGGTCGAAGACAGCCTGGACGACGCCACCCTGAAGGGGCTGGCGGGCCGCCACGCGCTGGGCCGCCTGGGCACGCCCGAGGAGGTCGCCGCCCTGACGCTGTTCCTGCTGTCGGACCGGGCGCGCTTCATCACCGGCAGCTATCACCTGGTCGATGGCGGCTACACGGCAGCCTGAGGCGTCGCCCGGGCGGTGTCGTCGCATTGACCCTCGGCCCCGCGGCGGATAAACGAAACAAGCCAAGCCACTCGTCCCGGCGCGACCGGAACGACGTCAGGGAGCCAGCCTCGTGGACTATCTGCTGTCCGAATACCTGCCCGTTCTGGTCTTCATGGGAATGTCCGGGGCGCTGGCCATCGTGCTGGTGCTGGCCGCGGCCGTGATTGCCGTGCGCAATCCCGACCCCGAGAAGGTCAGCGCCTACGAATGCGGCTTCAACGCCTTTGACGACGCGCGGATGAAGTTCGACGTCAGGTTCTATCTCGTGTCGATCCTGTTCATCATCTTCGACCTCGAGGTGGCGTTCATGTTCCCCTGGGCGGTCAGCTTCCAGGGGCTCAGCGACGTGGCGTTCTGGTCGATGATGGTGTTCCTGGCCGTGCTGACGGCCGGCTTTGCCTATGAATGGCGGAAAGGGGCGCTGGAATGGGCGTGACCGAAACGACCGAAACGGCCCAGACGACCGACCGGGTCGGGGGGGCCGGGCCTTCCCATCACGGCGGCCACCCGACCGGCGTGCAGTCGGGGCTGATCTTTCCCGAACGCAGCGGCGTCCAGGCGGGCGCGAACACGGCGGGCGCGGACCGCGAGCACACCACCCAGGCCCTGAACCGCGAGTTGCAGGACAAGGGTTTCCTGCTGACCACGACCGAGGACATCATCAACTGGGCGCGCAACGGCTCGTTGCACTGGATGACCTTCGGCCTGGCCTGCTGCGCGGTCGAGATGATGCACACGTCGATGCCGCGCTATGACCTGGAACGCTTCGGCACCGCGCCGCGCGCAAGCCCGCGGCAGTCGGACCTGATGATCGTCGCGGGCACGCTGACCAACAAGATGGCGCCGGCGCTGCGCAAGGTCTACGACCAGATGCCCGAGCCGCGCTATGTCATCAGCATGGGGTCCTGCGCGAACGGCGGGGGCTATTATCACTACAGCTACTCGGTGGTGCGCGGCTGCGACCGCATCGTGCCCGTGGACATTTACGTGCCCGGCTGCCCGCCCACGGCCGAGGCGCTGCTGTATGGCATCCTGCAACTGCAGCGGCGCATCCGCCGCACCGGCACGCTGGTAAGGTAAGGCCATGTCGATCCAGACCCACGTTGACCCGCAGGCCCTGGCCGATCTGGGCGAGATGATCGCCCAGCGCCGTCCCAACGATGTCATCGCGACCGAGGTCGCCTTTGGCGAGCTGAACGTCACCATCCACGCCTCGGCCATCGTGGGCGTGGTCGAGTTCCTGCGCGACGAGCCGACCTGCCGGTTCAACATGCTGGTGGACATCACCGCCATCGATTTCCCGCAGCGCCCGGCGCGGTTCGACGTCGTGTGGCATTTCCTGTCGATGTACACCAACCAGCGCATCCGCCTGCGCGCCGCGGTGCGCGAGGACGACCTCGTCCCCTCGCTGACGCGGATCATGCCGTCGGCCAACTGGTTCGAGCGCGAGGTGTTCGACATGTTCGGCGTGCTGTTTTCCGGCCACCCGGACCTGCGCCGCATCCTGACCGACTATGGCTTTCGCGGATTCCCGCTGCGCAAGGACTTTCCCACGACGGGCTATGTCGAGGTGCGCTGGGACGACAGCGAAAAGCGCGTCGTGTACGAGCCGGTGAACCTGACGCAGGAATACCGCAAGTTCGATTTCCTGTCCCCGTGGGAGGGTGCGCAGTACATTCTGCCCGGCGACGAAAAGGCCCCGGCGACGCTTGGCGTCACCGCAGAGGGCAAGAAATGAAGCCGGGCCTGACCACCGGCGCGCGCGCCAGCTTGGCCATGACCGTCGGCCCGTCCCACCTGGTCCCGGCGCTCTTCGGCGAACAGAACGGCGGCGCCGGCGCCTTTCGCGACATGCCGGCGGTGTTTGCCACCGCCAACATGGTCGGGCTGATGGAATGGGCCTGCGTCGAGCAGTTGCGCCCGTTCTACGATCTGGGCGAGGACAGCTTGGGCATCCACGTCGACGTGGACCACACGGCCCCGACACTGCCCGGCCAGACCGTCACCGTGGACACCGAGGTCGAGTCGGTCGATGGCCGCTTCGTCTGGTTCCGGGTCCGCGCCCATGACGGTGTCGAGGTGATCGGCCAGGGCCGCCACCGCCGCGCGGTGATCGACCGCGCGAAATTCGCCGACCGGCTGGCCGCCAAGGCTGCCCGCGTCGCAGAACAGGGATAGGGTCCGATGGACGGCGACATCCGCAGCAACGCCTATGACGACGGCACGCAGGACGTGCTGACGGGCGAACAGCGCATCCGCAACTTCAACATCAACTTCGGCCCCCAGCACCCGGCCGCGCACGGTGTGCTGCGGATGGTGATTGAGCTCGACGGCGAGATCGTCGAACGGGTGGATCCGCACATCGGCCTGCTGCACCGCGGCACCGAAAAGCTGATGGAAGACCGCACCTACCTGCAGAACCTGCCCTATATGGACCGGCTCGACTATGTGTCGCCGATGTGCATGGAGCATGTCTGGTGCCTGGCGATCGAGCGTCTGACCGGGGTCGAGATCCCGCGCCGCGCCAGCCTGATTCGCGTGCTGTTTTCGGAGATCACCCGGATCAAGAACCATCTGCTGAACGTGACCACCGGCGCGATGGACGTCGGCGCGCTGACCCCGCCGCTGTGGGGGTTCGAGGAACGCGAGAAGCTGATGATCTTCTATGAGCGGGCCAGCGGCGCGCGCATGCACGCGGCCTATTTCCGGCCGGGCGGGGTGCATCAGGACCTGCCCCCCAAGCTGCTGGACGACATCGACGAATGGGCCGAGCATTTCCCGCGCGTCGTCCGCGACCTGGATACGCTGATCACGGAAAACCGCATCTTCAAGCAGCGCACGGTCGATATCGGCGTCGCCAAGGAACAGGACATCCTGGACTGGGGCTTCTCCGGGCTGATGGCGCGCGCATCGGGCCTGGCCTGGGACCTGCGCCGCTCGCAGCCCTATGAATGCTATGACGAGTTCGAGTTCGAGGTTCCCGTCGGCACCAACGGCGACTGCTATGACCGCTACCTGTGCCGGATGGAGGAGATGCGCCAGTCCACCCGCATCATCCGCGACTGCATTGCCAAGCTGAAGGCCGAGCCGGCCGGCGACGTTCTGGCGCGCGGCAAGCTGACGCCGCCGCCTCGCGCCGACATGAAGCGGGACATGGAAAGCCTGATCCACCACTTCAAGCTGTACACCGAGGGCTTCAAGGTTCCCAAGGGCGAGGTCTATGCCGCCGTCGAGGCGCCCAAGGGCGAGTTCGGCGTCTATCTTGTCAGCGACGGCAGCAACAAGCCCTATCGCGTCAAGCTGCGCGCGCCGGGGTTCCTGCACCTGCAGGCCATGGACTGGATGGCCAAGGGTCACATGCTGGCCGACGTGTCGGCGCTGATCGCCACCATGGACGTCGTGTTCGGCGAGGTGGACCGGTGATCCATCGCACCCTGTCGCCGACCGTCCCGGTCATGCCGTTCGTTTTTGCCGAGGTCGCCTGATGCTGCGCCGACTGTCCCATGTCCAGCCCGAATCCTTCGAGTTCACGCCCAGGAACCTGGCGTGGGCGCAAGCGCAGATCACCAAGTTCCCCGAGGGCCGCCAGCAGTCCGCGATCATCCCGCTGCTGTGGCGCGCGCAGGAACAGGAAGGCTGGCTGACGCGCCCGGCCATCGAATATGTCGCCGACCTGCTGGGCATGGCCTATATCCGGGCGCTGGAGGTGGCGACGTTCTACTTCATGTTCCAGCTGCATCCGGTTGGACGGATTGCTCATATCCAGATCTGCGGCACGACGACCTGCATGATCTGCGGGTCCGGCGACCTGATCGCCGTCTGCCGCGACAAGATCGCGCCGACCGCGCACACGCTGTCGCCAGACGGGAATTTCAGCTGGGAAGAGGTCGAGTGCCTGGGCGCCTGCTCGAACGCGCCGATGGCCCAGATCGGCAAGGACTACTACGAGGACCTGACGGCCGAGAAACTGGCCGCGCTGATCGACGCGCTGGCGGCGGGGCAGGTGCCGGTTCCGGGACCGCAGAACGGGCGCTATTCGTCCGAACCGCTGGGCGGGCCGGTGGCGCTTGCGGCGATGAAGGGGACGGGCGAGCCGCTGAACGCGTCGGCCGCGCGGGCCGTGGCGCTGCGCGACACGGTCAAGCGCATCGACGGAAGCGAGGCGCCGCTTCTGACGCCCTGGCAGCGCCGCCCCGAGGCCGCGACCGACAGCGGTGATCTTTCGGACGAGCCGCGCCCGTCGGAGGGGCGGCCGGTCGACGGGACGGGCATCACCGTGCAGCAGGCGGCGGGAACGTCGCCGGGCAGGCCGGTGGGCAAGACCGAACCGGCAGGCCAGCCGGCGGATGCGAAGGGTACCGAGTAACACCAGGTCGAACGGCGGGGGTTGGGGCAGATGAGCGAGTGCAGGCGGACATGTTGGATCGCGGCGGGGCTGATGGGCCTGCTGGTCCTGGCGCTGACCAGCGGCGCAGGCGATCTGGGCCTTTTCGCCGGGCTGGTGCTGGGCGTGCTGACCGCGACGCTTGTGGGCAGCTTCCTTGTGTTCCTTGTCTGCGAGGGCCAGCCCGCTGAGGCCCTGACGGCCGACGACTGGGCGGCCGACGTGGGCGCCCCTGTGGCGGCGGCCGCTGCTCCTGTCCAGTTCGGCGCCATCCCGGCGCGGCAGCCCCTGTCGCAGCCGCAGGCCGGGACGACGCTGACGGCCTCGGCCGCGTCCCAGGCCCTGCACACGCTGCCCGCACGTGCAGCGACGACGCCCCCTGACGGATCGGTTCCCCTGACCGGCGCGCCCCCCGGCGCCTCGACCAACCCGACCGAGGCCGTGACATTCACCGCCGCCGGCAGGGCGAGTCCCGCGACCGCTGCGCCTCCTGCGGCTGTGGCTGCGCAACCCGAGCCCGAGGATCAGGCGACGCCTGCCCCTTCGCTGCCCACGGACGTGCCGTCCGAAAGCGCCGAGGGCGAGACTCCGCTCGAGGACACGCGCGCGGTCCTGTACGACCCGTCGCAATCCGAGGACCATTCGATGCCCGGCGAGGCTGTTCCGGCGTCCGAGCCGATGCCGGCCGCGCAGCCCGACCCCGACCAGCTGTCGATCACCATCACCGACCGCGAGTTCGAGGCCGCCGGCCCCGGATCGACGAACGCAGGCCGCCTGTCCGCACAGCGCCGCAAGGACCGCGACATGCTGCCGCAGGGCGCAGACGACCTGGGCCGGATCGACGGCATCGGCCGCAAGCTGACGGCTCAGCTGCACGAGCACGGCATCACACGCTATGACCAGATTGCGGCCTGGACGGACGCCGATGTCGACGCATGGACCGCGCGGCTGGGGCGCAAGGGGGACCGCATCCGCCGCGACGACTGGGTCGGCCAGGCGCGCGTGCTTGCGGCGGGCGGCGAAACGGCGCATTCCCGGCAGGTGGATACGGGTGACGGTCCATGACGGAACGGGCCGACAGCGCACAGATGCGGCTGGCGGGCGGTGTGATCGCCCTGACCATGCTGCTGTGGCTGGCGGCGAACTGGGCGGGGCGGCGTTTCGGCTGGCCCGCGGAATATGCTTTCCTTGCCGATCTTGCGGCGATGGGGGCGCTGGTCTGGTCACTGCTGGTGACCTGGCGGATCTGGCGGCGCCGCGCCTCTGGCGTGCAACGGAACGGGGCCGCTGGCCCGCGCGAACGATAGGACGACGACGCGATGCTGAGCGATCAGGACCGGATCTTCACCAACCTCTACGGCATGGGCGACCGCACCCTGCGGGGCGCGCGGGCGCGCGGCCACTGGGACGGCACCGCCGAGCTGATCGCCCGCGGCCGCGACGGCATCATCGACGAGATGAAGAAATCCGGCCTGCGCGGACGGGGGGGCGCGGGCTTTCCCACGGGCATGAAGTGGTCCTTCATGCCCAAGGAAAGCGACGGCCGCCCGTCCTATCTGGTCATCAACGCCGACGAATCCGAGCCCGCGACCTGCAAGGACCGCGAGATCATGCGCCACGATCCGCACACGCTGATCGAGGGCGCGCTGATCGCCGGGTTCGCGATGGGCGCGCACACGTCCTATATCTACCTGCGCGGCGAATACATCCGCGAGCGCGAGGCGCTGCAGGCGGCCATCGACGAATGCTATGACGCGGGCCTGCTGGGCCGGAACGCGGCGAAATCCGGCTGGGACTTTGACCTGTTCCTGCACCACGGCGCGGGCGCCTATATCTGCGGCGAGGAAACCGCGCTGCTGGAAAGCCTGGAAGGCAAGAAGGGCATGCCCCGGATGAAGCCGCCGTTCCCGGCGGGCGCGGGGCTTTACGGCTGTCCGACCACGGTCAACAACGTCGAATCCATCGCCGTGGTGCCCACGATCCTGCGCCGCGGGGCGGAGTGGTTCGCAGGCTTCGGCCGCCCGAACAACGCGGGCGTCAAGCTGTTTGGCCTGACCGGGCACGTCAACACGCCCTGCGTCGTCGAGGAAGCGATGTCGATCCCGATGCGCGAGCTGATCGAGAAGCACGGCGGCGGCATTCGGGGCGGCTGGAAGAACCTCAAGGCGATCATCCCCGGCGGTGCGTCCTGCCCGGTCCTGCCCGCGCATCTATGCGAGGATGCGATCATGGACTTCGACGGGATGCGCGAGCTGAAATCCAGCTTCGGGACCGCCTGCATGATCGTCATGGACAACTCGGTCGACATCGTGAAGGCGATCTGGCGGCTGTCGGTGTTCTTCAAGCACGAAAGCTGCGGCCAGTGCACGCCCTGCCGCGAGGGCACAGGCTGGATGATGCGGGTCATGGACCGGCTGGTGCGCGGCGAGGCCGAGGTCGAGGAGATCGACATGCTGCTGGACGTGTCCAAGCAGGTCGAGGGTCACACGATCTGCGCGCTGGGCGACGCCGCCGCTTGGCCGATCCAGGGCCTGATCCGGCATTATCGCGAGGAAATCGAGGACCGCATCAAGGCCAAGCGCACCGGCCGCATGGGAGCAATGGCCGCGGAATGACGCATCGGGGCCATCAAGGCGGAATGACGGCGGCGCGCGGGGCTTCTGCGCGCCCGGCCTGCCCTGCTGCGGGAATCGGCCAGCAGACCGCCCTGAAGCGCCTGATCGCCGCCGCCCTGATCGCCGTCCTGCCCCTCGCCGCCTCTGCCGCGGCGGGTCTGCCGCCGTTGGCGCAGGAACGCTATATCAACGACCGCCTGATCGCCGCGCGCATCGCCGACCGCATCCGCAAGGAATGCCCGACCCTCGGCGCCCGGATGATCTATGCCTTCCAGCAGGCGCGGGCGCTGGAGCGTTATGCCCTGGACAAGGGCTATTCCAAGGCCGAGGTCGAGGCGTTCCTTGACAGCAAGCCCGACCGGCAGCGCATCTATGCCACGGCCGAGGATTACCTAGCCCGCAACGGCGCCACGCCGGGCGACCCGGAGAGCTATTGCCGGGTGGGCCGGGCCGAGATGGAAAGGCGCAGCGTCGCCGGATCGCTGCTGGTGGCGAAATGACGCGGGGCGCGCGCCTTTGCGTCATGCTGGCGGCCGGGACGGCGCTGCTGGCGGGCGCGGCGGGTGCGGGGACGGCGCGCGACCGCTTCACGCTGCACTTCGACATCCTGTCGCCGCCCGGCTTCGCGTGCGAGGCCGATGCGCCGGGATCGACGGTGCGCGTCGGCCGCGACCTGCGGGGCGAGCCGATGGTGCGCGTGATGGGCGACGCCCGCGCCGCCCGGATCACCTGCACCGCGCCCGACGGCAGCCGGTGGCTGGCGACCGCGAACCGCACCGCGCCCTATACGCCGTCCGAGCCGACGCTGGGCACCGTGGTCTTTCGCCCCGGCAAGGACGCGATGATGACGATCGTCCGGCTGGGCGAACGGGTGGACTATCAATTCAAGACCTTTGTCCGCGTGGACTGAAGGCAGGGGACACGACACGCCGATGAGCACTCTTCGCACCATCAAGATCGACGACACGCTGATCGAGGTCGATCCGAACCTGACGCTGATCCAGGCCTGCGAGCAGGCGGGGATCGAGGTCCCGCGCTTTTGCTATCACGAGCGGCTGTCCATCGCGGGCAACTGCCGGATGTGCCTGGTCGAGGTCGTCGGCGGTCCGCCCAAGCCGTCCGCGTCCTGCGCCATGCAGGTGCGCGACCTGCGCCCCGGCCCGGACGGCGCGCCGAGCGAGATCAAGACCAACAGCCCCATGGTCCGCAAGGCCCGCGAGGGCGTGATGGAGTTCCTGCTGATCAACCATCCGCTGGACTGCCCGATCTGCGACCAGGGCGGCGAATGCGACCTGCAGGATCAGGCCATGGCCTACGGCGTCGATTTCAGCCGCTATCGCGAGCCGAAGCGGGCCTCCGAGGACCTGGACCTCGGGCCGCTGGTCGAGACGCACATGACCCGCTGCATCAGCTGCACGCGCTGCGTGCGCTTCACCACCGAGGTGGCCGGCATCGAGCAGATGGGCCAGACCGGGCGCGGCGAGGACGCCGAGATCACGTCCTATCTGGGGCTGACGCTGGCATCGAACCTGCAGGGCAACATCATCGACCTGTGCCCGGTGGGCGCACTGGTCAGCAAGCCCTATGCCTTTACCGCCCGCCCGTGGGAGCTGCGCAAGACCGAATCCATCGACGTGATGGACGCGCTGGGGTCGGCGATCCGCATCGACACCAAGGGGCGCGAGGTCATGCGCATCCTGCCGCGCAACCATGACGGCGTGAACGAGGAATGGATCTCGGACAAGACGCGGTTCGTCTGGGACGGGCTGCGCCGGCAGCGGCTGGACCAGCCCTATCTGCGCGAGAACGGCCGCCTGCGCCCGGCCAACTGGTCCGAGGCGCTGGAGGCCGCGGCCCGGGCGATGAAGGGCGGCAAGGTCGCGGGCCTTGTGGGCGATCTGGCCCCGGTCGAGGCGGTGTTCGCGCTGAAGCAGCTGGTCGAGGGGATCGGCGGCACCGTGGAATGCCGGACCGACGGCGCGCGGCTGCCCGCCGGCAACCGCTCGGGGTATGTCGGGACGGCCAGCATCGCCGACATCGACGACGCACGGCGCATCCTGCTGATCGGCACCAACCCCCGGGTCGAGGCCCCCGTCCTGAACGCCCGCATCCGCAAGGCCTGGGTCCATGGCGCGCAGGTCGCCCTGGTGGGCGAGGCCGTGGACCTGACCTACACGTATCACCATCTCGGCACCGACCGCGCGGCCCTGGAGCGCCTGTCCGGGCAGGACGCGGGCGGGGACACGGACGCGCCGGGCCTTGTTGTCGTCGGGCAGGGCGCGCTGCGCGAGGCCGACGGCGCCGCAGTGCTGGGTCATGCGATGCGCCTGTGCGAACGGCTCAACTGCAAGCTTCTGGTGCTGCACACGGCCGCCGCGCGGGTCGGCGCGATGGACGTGGGCGCCGTGACCGAGGGGGGCCTGAACGCCGCCATCGAGGGGGCCGACGTCATCTACAGCCTGGGCGCGGACGAGGTGGACATCGCCCCCGGACCCGTTGTCATCTATCAGGGCAGCCACGGCGACCGCGGCGCGCACCGGGCCGACATCATCCTGCCCGCCGCCTGCTATACCGAGGAAAACGCCCTGTTCGTGAACACCGAAGGGCGTCCGCAACTGGCGCTGCGCGCGAACTTCGCGCCCGGCGAGGCCAAGGAGAACTGGGCCATCCTGCGCGCCCTGTCGGCCGAACTGGGGCAGACCCAGCCCTGGGACGACCTGGCCGGACTGCGGCGCGCGCTGATCGACGCGGTGCCGCACCTGGCCCAGATCGACCAGGTGCCGGGCAATGCCTGGCAGGCGGTCGAGCCGGGGACCCTGGGATCGGCGACCTTCCGCAACGTGGTGCGCGACTTCTACCTGTCCAACCCGATCGCCCGATCCTCGCCCCTGATGGGGCAATTGTCGGCGATGGCGGGCGCGCGGGCCGCGACCGCGCTGGCGGCGGAGTGACGCGATGGCGCGCGCGCTGATCCTGTCGGTCGCGGTGGCGGTGGGGCTGGCCGGCTGCGGCCCGGCGGACCTCGGGCTTGCCACGCCGCCGCGGACCAAGCCCGATCAGGTCACGGTCCAGGTGATGGACCGCTCGGCCGCCGGCACCAAGCTCAGCCGGGCGCGGGTGTCCACCAAGTCGGGCGACATCCTGATCCTCGAGCCGGACGGCTCGGTCACAGAGGTGGCGCTGGACAGCGAGGCCGGCCGCGACGCGTTCGAGGTGACCGAGGCCGAACTGGCCGAGCTGTCGGTCAACCTGGGCCTGGACCTGTCCGCGGCCGACGTCAGCAACTTTGACATGGTGACGCCCGAGCGGCGCCGCCTGCCCACCGCCCAGCAAAAGGCGCTGGAGGCGTTCGCCGCCCGCACCGAGCCCGCGCTGCCGCAGTTTCCAAAGGGCTTCGTCGCCGACCCCGCGGTGTTCGCCGGCGTGCGCGTCGATGCGGTCAAGGGCGACCGCAAGGGCGACCTGGTCGAGGTGACGGCGAACCTGAAGCCGGGGGTGGACGCCGATGTGGCCTTCGCCTATGCCACCTGCGCGCTGGCCGGCTGGGCCAAGGGCACGGGCCGGGACTATGCCCGCCACATCCGCACCCTGCAGGACAAGCGCAAGGGCAAGCTGGTGATCGGATCGGTCTTCACCCTGTCCGAAGGGCGGCCGATGGGTCTGAAGGTGATGGAAACGAATGACACCTTGCGCGCGTGCAAGGACCGCGGCATCCCCGCGGCGTAGGAACGGGAACCGAAGGCATGGCTGATTTCCTGGCATCCCCCTGGGGGCACGCGATGATCCTGCTGCTGCAGGGGCTGGCGATCATCGCATTCGTGATGCTGTCGCTGGTCTATCTGGTCTACGGCGACCGAAAGATCTGGGCGGCGGTCCAGATGCGCCGCGGTCCCAACGTGGTCGGTCCCTGGGGGCTGCTGCAGACCTTCGCGGACGCGATCAAGTACGTCGTCAAGGAAATCGTCATTCCCGCGGGGGCCGACAAGTTCGTCTTCTTCCTTGCGCCGTTCCTGTCGATGACGCTGGCGCTGTCGGCCTTTGTCGTGATCCCCTTCGCGCCGGGCTGGGTGATGGCCAACATCAACGTCGGCATCCTGTTCGTCTTCGCCGTCTCCTCGCTCGAGGTCTACGGCGTCATCATGGGCGGCTGGGCGTCGAACTCGAAATATCCCTTCCTTGCCTCGTTGCGGTCAGCCGCGCAGATGATCTCCTACGAGGTCTCGCTGGGCCTGATCATCATCGGCGTCATCATCTCGGCCGGGACGATGAACCTGTCGGGCATCGTGGAAAGCCAGCGCGGCGGATACGGGCTGTTCAACTGGTACTGGTTGCCGCACCTGCCGATGCTGGTGCTGTTCTTCATCAGCGCGCTGGCCGAGACGAACCGCCCGCCCTTCGACCTGGCCGAGGCCGAATCGGAACTGGTCGCGGGCCACATGGTCGAATACTCCTCGACGCCCTACCTGCTCTACATGGCGGGCGAGTACATCGCGATCTGGCTGATGTGCGCGCTGATCTCGATCCTGTTCTTCGGGGGCTGGCTGTCGCCGATCCCCGGCCTGCCCGACGGCGCGCTGTGGATGTTCCTGAAGATGGTGTTCTGGTTCTTCATGTTCGCCATGGTGAAGGCGATCACGCCGCGCTATCGCTATGACCAGTTGATGCGCGTCGGCTGGAAGGTGTTCCTGCCGCTGTCGCTGGGCTGGGTCGTGCTGGTCGCCTTCCTGGCCCGCTATGACGTGCTGGGCGGCGCATGGGCGCGCTGGGACCACCTGACCCAGATCGGCGCAACCGTTGTCGGAGGATAAGCCATGACCACCAATCAGATCGCGCAGACGCTGGCGACGGCCGATGAGACCGAAAAGGCGCAGTTCGCGCATTTCATCGCCGACGCGCTGGGCCAGGCCGGGGTGTCGCTGGACGCCGCCGGGGTCCGGCTGATCGTGGCCGCCTGCGACCGCTATGCCGCCGAGAACGGAGCCGACTGACATGGCCGTGGATCTGGTCCGCGCGACCAAGTATTTCCTGCTTTGGGACTTCATCAAGGGCTTCGGCCTGGGCATGAAGTACTTCTTCGCGCCCAAGGCCACCATCAACTATCCCCACGAACGGGGGCCGCTGTCGCCCCGGTTCCGGGGCGAGCACGCCCTGCGCCGCTATCCCAACGGCGAAGAACGCTGCATCGCCTGCAAGCTGTGCGAGGCGATCTGCCCCGCGCAGGCGATCACCATCGACGCCGAGCCGCGCGAGGACGGCAGCCGCCGCACCACGCGCTATGACCTCGACATGACGAAATGCATCTATTGCGGTTTCTGCCAGGAGGCCTGCCCGGTCGACGCCATCGTCGAGGGGCCCAACCTGGAGTTTGCCACCGAGACGCGCGAGGAGTTGCTTTATGACAAGCAGAAGCTGCTTGAGAACGGCGACCGCTGGGAGGCCGTCCTTGCCCAGAACATCGCAGCCGACGCGCCGTACCGATGAGTGACGGTTTCACCAAGTTGTTCGCGCAGATGGTCGCCTCGGGGCGCGAGATGGCGCGTGCCTTCAACCCGGCGCTGGAAAAATGGGACCCGCGCGCGTTGGAGAAGATGATCCCCACCATGTCGTCCGACATGATGGAGATGTGGTTCGGCCGCACCTTCAACCGCGAGGGGCTGGACGCCAAGACCCGCCTGCTGCTGACGATCGGCGCGCTGACCGTGCAGGGCGCGCTGGCCGAGCCGCAGCTGCGCCTTGCCGTGCGCCACGCCCGTCAGGCCGGCGCCACGCAGCGCGAGATCGCCGAGACGATCTGGCAGATGAGCATGTTCGGCGGCCTGCCTGCCATGCAGAAGGCGCTGGAACTGGCCCAGTCCGTCTTTGCCGAGGAGGACGACGCATGATGGCTTTCGCCTTCTACCTGTTCGCGATCACCGTCTGCGCCTCGGGGTTCATGGTCGTGATCTCGCGCAACCCCGTCCACTCGGTGCTGTGGCTGATCCTATGCTTCATCTCGGCCGCGGGGCTGTTCGTGATGCTGGGCGCCGAGTTCGTGGCCATGCTGCTGGTCGTCGTCTACGTCGGCGCGGTGGCGGTGCTGTTCCTGTTCGTCGTGATGATGCTGGACATCGACTTCGCCGCGCTGAAGGGCGAGCTGGCCCGTTACCTGCCGCTGGCGCTGCTGATGGGCGTGGTGGTGCTGGCGATGCTGGGCATCGCATTCAGCAACTGGCAATCCTCGGTGGGCGAGACGGCGCGGGCCGTTCCGATCGTCGAGAACTCGTTGAACACCCATGCGCTGGGGATGGTCCTCTATGACCGCTACCTGCTGCCGTTCCAGATTGCGGGGCTGATCCTGCTGGTCGCGATGATCGGTGCGATCCTGCTGACCCTGCGCCACCGCCGCGACATCAAGCGCCAGGACGTGCTGCAGCAGATGTGGCGCGACCCCGCAAAGGCGATGCGGATGACCAACCCGAAATCGGGGCAGGGGCTCTGAGCCCCCGCCGAAGACAAGACACCGGACAACGGACCGTAGGGACAAGACGATGATCGGACTGACACATTACCTGGTCGTGGGGGCGATCCTGTTCGTCACCGGCGTGTTCGGCATCTTCGTCAACCGCAAGAACGTCATCGTCATCCTGATGTCGATCGAGCTGATCCTGCTGTCGGTCAACATCAACTTCGTGGCGTTCTCGGCGCACCTGGGCGACCTGGTCGGGCAGATCTTCACGATGTTCGTGCTGACCGTCGCCGCGGCCGAGACCGCGATCGGGCTGGCCATCCTGGTGGTGTTCTTCCGCAACCGCGGCAGCATCGCCGTGGACGACGTCAACGTGATGAAGGGCTGACCGGGCATGGAAACGTTCATCCTGTTTGCGCCGCTGATCGCCTCGATCATCGCCGGCTTCGGCTGGCCCGCCTTCGGCGAACGGGCGGCGCAGATCCTGACCACGGGCGTGCTGTTCGTCGCCTGCCTGCTGTCCTGGATCGTGTTCCTGAACTTCGACGGCGTGCCGCGGCACATTCCCGTCATGGACTGGATCGTCAGCGGCGATTTCGCCGTGGACTGGTCCATCCGCATCGACCGGCTGACCGCGATCATGCTGATCGTCGTGACCACCGTGTCGGCGCTCGTGCATCTCTACTCGATGGGCTACATGGCCCACGACGACAACTGGGCCGAGGACGAAGCCTACAAGGCCCGGTTCTTCGCCTATCTGTCGTTCTTCACCTTCACCATGCTGATGCTGGTGACGGCGGACAACCTGCTGCAGATGTTCTTCGGGTGGGAGGGCGTGGGCCTCGCCTCCTATCTGCTGATCGGGTTCTATTACCGCAAGCCCAGCGCCAACGCCGCCGCGATGAAGGCGTTCATCGTGAACCGCGTGGGCGACTTCGGCTTTCTGCTGGGCATCTTTGCGCTGTACTGGATGACCGGGTCGCTGCGTTTCGACGAGATCTTCGCGCAGGTGCCGCAACTGGCGCAGACCGACCTGCAGTTCCTGTGGCGCGACTGGAACGCGGCCAACCTGATCGGGGTGCTGCTGTTCATCGGGGCGATGGGCAAGTCGGCCCAGCTTGGCCTGCACACCTGGCTGCCTGACGCGATGGAGGGCCCGACCCCGGTCAGCGCCCTGATCCACGCCGCGACCATGGTGACGGCGGGCGTGTTCCTGGTGTGCCGCATGTCGCCGCTTTACGAATTCGCGCCCGACGCCAAGCAGTTCATCGTGATCATCGGCGCCTCGACCGCGTTCTTTGCGGCCACCGTCGGGCTGGTCCAGAACGACATCAAGCGCGTCATCGCCTATTCGACCTGTTCGCAGCTGGGCTACATGTTCGTGGCGGCGGGGGTCGGCGTCTATTCGGTGGCGATGTTCCACCTGTTCACGCACGCCTTCTTCAAGGCGATGCTGTTTCTGGGCGCGGGCTCGGTCATCCACGCGATGCACCATGAACAGGACCTGCGGAACTATGGCGGGCTGCGCAAGAAGATCCCCTATACGTTCTGGGCGATGCTGATCGGGACGTTGGCGATCACCGGCGTCGGCATCCCGCTGACGACCATCGGCTTTGCCGGCTTCCTGTCCAAGGACGCGGTGATCGAAAGCGCCTATGCCTCCGGGTCGGGCTATGCCTTCTGGCTGCTGGTGATCGCGGCCTGCTTCACCAGCTTCTATTCCTGGCGGCTGATGTTCCTGACCTTCTGGGGCGCGCCGCGCCCGCAGAAGGTCTGGGACCCCGAGGTCAAGGCCGAGGAGGAGGTGCAGCCGGTCCACGGCCATGCCCACGGGCATGACGATCACGGCCACCACGACCCGATGCACGCGCACGACCACGCGCATGAAAGTCCGCCGGTGATGCTGGTGCCGCTGGGCGGGCTGGCCCTTGGCGCGGTGTTCGCGGGGATGATCTGGTACGCGCCCTTCTTCGGCGACCATGACCGCGTGACGCAGTTCTTCCACATGCCGCATGTCGCCGCGGGCGCGGAACACGGCAGCGCGGACCCCGCGGACCATGTCGCGGCCCCGGCGGAGACGGCGGCCCCCGATGCAGGCGCGGCCGGTCATGGCGTGGCCGAGGCCACCGCCGACGCGGGCGATCCGGCGACGGGCGAAGGTGCGGGGGCGGCCGCGGCCGATCATGCGGCGGGCGGCGTGACCGCCGCGGTTCCGGCCCCGGTCGGCGGCGCGATCTACATGCATCCCGACAATCACGTCATGGACGAGGCACACCACGCGCCTGTGTGGGTGAAGGTCTCGCCCTTCATCGCGATGCTGATCGGGCTTGGGCTGGCCTGGGTGATGTACATCCGCGCACCCTGGGTCCCGGCGCGCCTGGCTGCGACCCAGCACCCGCTGTATCGCTTTCTGCTGAACAAATGGTATTTCGACGAGCTTTACGACTGGGTCTTCGTCCGCCCGGCGCGCTGGCTTGGTCGGGCGCTGTGGAAGGGCGGGGACGGGCAGACCATCGACGGGGCCATCAACGGCGTCGCCATGGGCCTGATCCCGCGGCTGACGCGCTTTGCCGGGCGGGTCCAGTCCGGCTATCTGTTCCACTATGCGTTCGGGATGGTGCTGGGCCTTGTCGGAATTCTGATCTGGGTGATGATGCGGGGCACGCTGTAAGATGACCACCTATCCGCTGCTCTCCATCATCACGTTCCTGCCGATCGTGGCGGCGCTGATCATGGCGCTGTTCCTGCGGGGCGAGGACGAGGCCGCCGCCCGCAACGCCAAGTGGCTGGCGCTGGTCGCCACCACCGCGACCTTTGCGATCTCGTGCGTGGTGCTGGCCGGGTTCGACCCGCAGAACACCGCGTTCCAGTTCGTCGAGGACCAGCCCTGGATCATGGGCCTGCGCTACAAGCTGGGGGTGGACGGGATCTCGATCCTGTTCGTGATGCTGACGACCTTCCTGATGCCGCTGGTGATCCTGTCCACATGGGACGTGACGTCCCGCGTCAAGGACTACATGATCGCCTTTCTGGTGCTGGAAGGGCTGATGATCGGCGTCTTCGTGGCGCTGGACCTGATGCTGTTCTATCTGTTCTTCGAGGCCGGGCTGATCCCGATGTTCCTGATCATCGGGATCTGGGGCGGCAAGGACCGCATCTATGCGGCGTTCAAGTTCTTCCTGTACACGTTCCTCGGCTCGGTCCTGATGCTGGTGGCGATGATCGCCATGTTCCGCATCGCGGGCACCACCGACATTCCGACGCTGCTGGCCTTCGACTTCCCGACCGATCCGGTGCGGGTGTTCGGCTGGACGTTGCTGGGCGGCACGCAGATGCTGCTGTTCCTGGCGTTCCTTGCGTCCTTTGCGGTCAAGCTGCCGATGTGGCCGGTCCACACCTGGCTGCCCGACGCGCACGTCCAGGCGCCGACCGCGGCGTCGGTCCTGCTGGCGGCGGTGCTGCTCAAGATGGGGGGCTATGGCTTCCTGCGCTTCAGCCTGCCGATGTTCCCCGAGGCGGCGGCCATCGCGCAGCCTGCGATGTTCTGGCTGTCGGCCATCGCCATCGTCTACACCAGCCTGGTCGCGCTGGCGCAGTCCGACATGAAGAAGCTGATCGCCTATTCGTCGGTCGCCCACATGGGCTATGTCACGCTGGGGATCTTTGCCGCGAACCAGCCCGGCGTTGACGGGGCGATCTTCCAGATGCTGTCGCACGGCTTCATCTCGGGGGCGCTGTTCCTGCTGGTGGGCGTGATCTATGACCGCATGCACACGCGCGAGATCGACGCCTATGGCGGGCTGGTCAACCGCATGCCGGTCTATGCGCTGGTGTTCCTGTTCTTCACCATGGCCAACGTCGGCCTGCCGGGCACCTCGGGGTTCGTGGGCGAGTTCCTGACGCTGCTGGGCACGTTCCGCGCGAACACCTGGGTCGCGGTCGTCGCCACCTCGGGCGTGATCCTGTCGGCGGGCTATGCGCTGTGGCTGTATCGCCGGGTGACGCTGGGCGATCTGGTCAAGTCCAGCCTTGCCGCGATCACCGACATGACGCCCCGCGAACGCTGGATCTTTGTCCCGCTGATCGCCATGACGATCCTGCTGGGCGTCTATCCGCGCGCCGTCACCGATGTCACCGGCCCGGCCGTCGCCGCGCTGCTGTACGATTACAACGCCAGCCTGCCCGCCGCGCCTGCCGACGCCGCGCAGCTTGCGGCCAGCCACTGAAGGGGCGCGCATGACTTCGCTCGATCTGATCACCATCCTGCCCGAGGCGGCGCTGGCCCTTTATGCCATCGTGGCGCTGCTGCTGGGTGCCTATCTGGGCAAGGACCGGCTGGCGCGGGCCATGCTGTGGCTCAGCGTGCTGGCCATGCTGGTTGCGGCATTCGCCGTGGGCTGGATGGACCGTCCCGATCACACCGCGTTCTTCGGCATGTTCATCGACGATGCCTTCGCGCGCTTTTCCAAGGTCGTGATCCTGGTGTCGGCCGCCGCCGTCCTGGCGATGAGCGTCGATTACCTGGACCGCACGCGCCTGCTGCGGTTCGAACTGCCGATCCTGGTCATTCTGGCGGTCATCGGCATGATGGTCATGGTGTCGGCGGGCGACCTGCTGACGCTGTACATGGGGCTCGAGTTGCAGTCCCTGGCGCTTTACGTCGTGGCCGCGCTGCGCCGCGACAGCACCCGCTCGTCCGAGGCCGGGCTGAAGTACTTCGTCCTCGGCTCGCTCAGCTCGGGGATGCTGCTGTATGGCGCCTCGCTGATCTACGGCTTTGCCGGCACCACGAACCTGGCCGGGGTGATGGCCGTGGTGGGGCAGGGCGCCCTGCCGGTCGGGCTGCTGTTCGGGCTGGTGTTCCTGCTGGTCGGCCTGGCCTTCAAGATTTCGGCCGTGCCCTTCCACATGTGGACGCCGGACGTCTACGAAGGCTCGCCCACCCCCGTCACCGCGTTCTTCGCCACCGCCCCCAAGGTTGCGGCCATGGCGCTGATCGCGCGGCTGATGTGGGGGGCCTTCGGCCATGTGCCGGACGACTGGACGCAGATCGTCGCGGCCATGGCGCTGATGTCGATGTTCCTGGGCTCGATCGCGGGCATCGGACAGCGCGACATCAAGCGCCTGATGGCCTATTCCTCGATCGCGCACATGGGCTTTGCGCTGGTGGGGCTGGCCGCAGGAACTGCCCTCGGGGTCCAGGCGATGCTGCTCTACATGGCGATCTATGCCGTGATGAATGTGGGCACATTCGCCTTCATCTTGTCCATGGAACGCGACGGCCGCCCGGTCACCGCGCTTGAGGATCTGCATCTGCTTGCCCGGTCCGAGCCGTTGAAGGCGCTGGCGATGATGATCCTGCTGTTCAGCCTGGCCGGGGTGCCGCCGATGCTGGGCTTTTTCGCAAAGTTCGGCGTGCTGACCGCAGCCGTGCAGGCGGGCCTGGGCTGGCTGGCCGCGCTGGGGGTCATCGCCTCGGTCATCGGGGCCTATTACTACCTGAAGATGGTCTACTTCATGTACTTCGGCGCGGACCGGGACGCCGCCGTCACCCTGAGGATGGCGCCGGCCCAGGGGGTGGCGCTTGTCGTCTCTGCCGGGATCATGGTGATCGGCGCCATCTCGATGCTGGGCGTGGATCGCGCCGCCGGTCGCGCGGCCGAGGCGCTGGTCGCCCCCGCCGCGGCGGCCACCCTGTCCGCCCCCGCCGCGCCGGTGGTCGTCGCCACGCCGCCCGCGGACTGAGGCGCGGTTGGCGGAACCCTGGCCCGACGGCGTTGCGCGCCATGTCCTGGCGCGCACCGACAGCACCAACGCCGAGGCGCTGCGCATGGCGGGGGCCCTCATCGGCCCGGCCTGGATCATGGCGCGCGCCCAGACCGCCGGGCGTGGCCGCCGCGGCCGCGCGTGGCAGATGCCGCCGGGCAATTTTGCCGCGACCCTGCTGATGCGGCCGCCGGGCGATCCGGCGCGCGCGGCGCTGCTCAGCTTTGTCGCGGCACTGGCGCTTTTCGACGCGCTGACGCTGGTCTGCGGGCCCGCGGCGCGGCTGGCGATCAAATGGCCCAATGACGTGCTGCTGAACGGCGGCAAGGTTGCGGGCATCCTGCTGGAAAGCACCGGATCGGCCGGGGGCATCGAGGCGCTGGCCGTCGGCATCGGCGTCAACCTGGCCGCGGCGCCGGACGCCGCGCTGCTGGAACCCGACGCCGTGCCGCCCGTGTCGGTGCTGGGCGAGACCGGCCATGCGGTCAGCCCGGACGAGCTCCTGGACCTGCTGGCGCCCTCGTTTGCCCGCTGGCAGGCGCAACTGGTGACCTGGGGCTTTGCGCCCCTGCGCACTGCCTGGACGGCGCGGGCCGCCCGGCTGGGGCAGACGATCACCGCGCGGACCGGCGCAACCAGCCAGACCGGCCGGTTCGAGGGGATCGACGAGGACGGCGCCCTGGTCCTGACCACGGCCGCAGGCCGGCAGGCGATCCCTGCCGGCGACATCCACTTCCCGACCGGGGGCTGACCCATGCTGCTGTGCATCGACACCGGCAACACCAACACCGTGTTCTCGATCTGGGACGGGACGCAGTTCCTGTGCACCTGGCGCATCTCGACCGACCATCGGCGCACAGCGGACGAATACTTCGTCTGGCTGCGGTCGCTGATGGGCCTGCACCGGCTCGACGTGGCGATCGACGCCTGCATCATCAGCTCGACCGTGCCGCGGGTCGTGTTCAACCTGCGCGTTCTGTGCAACCGCTATTTCGACACGCGCCCCCTTGTCGTGGGCCGGCCCGACTGCCGCTTGCCCGTGGCCCCGCGCGTCGATCCGGGGGCGGTGGTCGGCCCTGACCGGATCGTGAACACATGGGCGGCTTTCGTCCGCTATGGCCCCGACCTGACGGTCGTGGACTTCGGCACCGCGACGACATTCGACGTGGTGGACGTGGACGGGGCGTATGTGGGGGGCGTCATCGCGCCGGGGGTGAACCTGTCGCTCGAGGCGCTGCACATGGGCGCGGCCAGCCTGCCCCACGTCGACATCACCCGCCCGGCGCAGGTGATCGGCACGAATACGGTTGCATGTATCCAGTCCGGCGTGTTCTGGGGCTATGTCGGACTGGTCCGCGAGATTTGCGTGCGGATCGCTGCCGAGCGTGGCCGTTCCATGACCATCGTGGCAACCGGCGGGCTGGCGGCGCTGTTCGACCAGACCCAGGACCTGTTCCACAGCTGGGACGACGATTTGACGATGCACGGGCTGCGGCTCATCCACGATCACAACAGGGAGATGGGCAATGTCTGAACGCCTGATCTATCTGCCGCTGGGCGGCGCGGGCGAAATCGGCATGAACGCCTATGTCTACGGCTATGGACGGCCGGGCAAGGAACGCCTGATCCTGGTGGATCTGGGCGTGACCTTCGGCGACATGGACAGCGCGCCGGGCATCGACCTGATCATGCCCGACATGCGCTGGCTGGAGGCGAACCGCGACCGGCTGGAGGCGATCTTCATCACCCACGGTCACGAGGATCACGTGGGCGGCCTGGGGCATCTGTGGGGGCGGCTGAAGGCGCCGATCTACTGCCGCCGCTTCACCGGCGCGCTGGCGCGCATGAAGCTGGAGGAATACGGCCAGCCCGTCGACCGGCTGCGGATCGTCGAGCCGCGCCCCGCCGTGGTCGAGGCGGGGCCGTTCCGCGTCCAGTACGTGCCGGTCAGCCATTCCATCCCCGAAAGCGCCGCGCTGATCATCGACACACCGGCGGGGCGCATCGTCCATTCCGGCGACTTCAAGCTGGACGGCACCCCGGTCGTGGGCGAGGCCTTCGACCCGATCCTGTGGCACGACATCGCGGGCGAGGCGCCGATCAAGGTCCTGGCCTGCGATTCGACCAACGTGTTCAGCACCCATCCCGGCCGGTCCGAGGCGGTGCTGGCCAACCCGCTGCTGGACTTTGTCATGGCGCAAAAGCAGATGGTCGTGGCCACGACATTCGCCAGCAACATCGCCCGGCTGAAGACGCTGGCCGAGGCGGGCGTCGCGGCGGGCCGCCAAGTCTGCCTGCTGGGCCGCGCGATGCGCAAGATGGTCACCGCCGCGATCGAGACGGGCATCCTGACCAACTTCCCCAAGGTGATCGGCCCTGAAAAGGCCGCCGAGTTGCCGCGCGACAAGGTCCTGCTGATCGTCACCGGCAGCCAGGGCGAGCGCCGCGCCGCGTCCATGCAGCTGTCGATGGGCCGCTATCTGGGCCTGCAGCTGAAAGAGGGCGACAGCTTCCTGTTTTCCAGCCGCACGATCCCCGGCAACGAAACCCCGGTGATCCGCATCATGAACAACCTCAGCCGGCTGGGCGTGGACGTGTATGACGCCGACGACGGCATGTATCACGTCTCGGGCCATGCGAATCGCCCCGACCTCGAGGCGGTGCATGACCTGCTCAAGCCTCAGATGCTGATTCCGATGCACGGCGAGCACATGCACCTGCGCGAACACATGATGCTGGGCAAGTCCAAGGGCATGGCGTCGGCCGTGGTCACGAACGGCATGATGATGGACCTGACCGGTCCGGTCCCGCGGCAGGTCGACGAGATCCCGACAGGGCGGCTCTATCTCGACGGCAACACGCTGATCGGCTCGATGGACGGGGTGGTGCGCGACCGCATCCGCCTGGCACTGAACGGCCATGCGATCGTGTCCATCATCGTGGACGAGGATGACAACCCGCTGCCCGATGCCTGGGTCGAGACGATGGGCCTGCCCGCGCAGGGCCGCGCCGGCGTGCCGCTGGCCCGCCATGTGGAAAGCGAGCTGGCCGAGTTCCTGGACCGCGTCGATGCCAGGGTGGTCATGGACGACAAGCGGCTGGACGAGGCGATCCGCAAGATCACCCGTCAGGTCATGATGGAGGAAATCGGCAAGAAGCCCGAGGTGACGGTCATCGTCAGCCGGCTGGCCGCCGACTGACAGGGACCGGGCCGAGGCCCGAGACCGTTCACCGGACCGTCCGGCGCGGTGCCTGGCTTGTGTCAGGCGTCGATGGCGCAGGGGCCGCGCCTGGTCGTCACCCGCAGGAAGCGGCGGGTGTTTGCAGCCCTCCTCGCTGTATAGAGGCGCACGAAGACCTATCGCGTGGCGCGGTCGATGGCCCCGAACAGATACCGGTGGCGGTCCTTCTCGGCCCTCTGCGGCAGGTCGTTCACGTTGACAGGTCGGTGGCCGGGCGCGTGGGCCTTGAACGGCTTGTGCGCGGGCCGTGGCGCGACGGGACCCAGCGCACGCAGGCTGCCCAGGCCATGCCGCCGCGGGCGGCGGTCGAGCCCCGAGCGCGAGACGCTCGGGTTCAGGACCTCTCACATCACGGAACGAAGGTCGTCGAGCGGCAACCACAGGGTCTGGCCCAGCGACACCGCCACGGCGTCCTGTGCAGGCGAAGATCTCTGTGATCGTCCGGGACGGGGCACGCAAGGGCAGGGGGAGGACAAGGCCCATGGCAGGTCATCCCGGCCACTCCGAAAAGAACCTGACCATTTCGGCAACTAACCAAAGACCGTCATACAGGATATTCACGCTGTAGTTGACGAGTTTGCCGGTACCTACGCCTCTCCCATTGCAGCCAGAGAGAGCTTCCGGTCACATTTTCAAGGTTTTCGGCATTTGCCTCGGGCGAATGACCGGACGGAGTTCTTTTTAAAAGAGGATCGAGTCTTCACGATGTCTTCTTGTCCCCCTCGAAAGATTCCCGCTGATTTCGTGCCACACAGCCCCAGAGCAGGCTCTCACCTCACGACCGAGGAATGGAATCTGATCCTGAAGGCCCTGAGTGCGTATCAGCACAACGACACCTATCGGTCCCTGTACGACAAGCTGGCTCACAGACCGGATAACCTGCGCATCAATCTCTAGGCGGCGCGGGCCGCGATGTTCCTGTGGAAAGGCACGCGGCGGCGCTGCCAACCTTGCAGGGTCTCGTCGCATTTCGGCCGGCAAGTGCAGGGGGACACATTGGCGCAAAGAGCAGCCGTTGCGGAGGGCACAAGCTGGCCCGCATCGGAATAAGCCGTGCCCGTGTCGTCGAATTCATGGTCCGTAAAGAAGGCGGGCCCTTCTCTGTCGGCAAAGGTCAGCCTTTCGCGGATTGACAGCGGAGATCGCTTCCCCTATCGGCAACAGACCGATATTCGCTTGCCGAGCCTTGCTTGTCGCGCGATTGGCACCGCGCTTTGGACAGGCCTTCCTTTCAAGCTCGGCTACGACATGGACCGCGATGGCAAGTCGGGCAAGATGTCGGCCTGCAACCTCCGGGCGGCCTGAACGCGCGTCTGCCGTCCCTTGCCCGGGAATGGCTGAAGACCGCCCGGACGGCGCACGATCCGAACGAACGCGCCGGTGTGGCCGCCGCTCTTGTTCCGAAACGATTCACGAGTGCCTGACCCGCAGGCTCTCGATACTCCAGACAGGATACAGATTTGAGAACCGTCAAACACAACGACCTTGCCGATCGCCGCAGTGCCGCCGCCGATGCGAAGGCTGCGCGTCTTCGCGCGTACCGTGCCACGATGGACGCCGCCGAACCCACCCGCCTTGCTCGTCAGGAAGCGCGCGTGGCGACTGCCGCGGCCCGGGACGAGCGGCGCGAAGAACGGGATCGCCTGAAGTCCGAGGCGCAGGCACGCCAGCAGGAGCAGGAGCGCGTCGAGGCAGAGGCTGCCGCCTGGCAGGACGCCGCCGCCGTTGCCGCCAGGGCCGAAACCGAGGCGCGGGAAAAGGCCGACAGCCTGATCGCCCGTGTCATCACGGATGAAACCGCCCGGAAGGCCGACCGCGACCAGCGCTATGCCAACCGCAAGGCAAGGCAGCAGTAGCCGTCAGCTTGCGACTCGGCCCCCTGTGGCCAGTCATCAGCCCGTCGAACGCGCCAGGGCTGTCCCCACCACTCCCGCGATCGCCGCTTGCAGAAGGCGTGGGCTGCGCGGCGCAAATCGCATGAGGGATGCCTCTTGCGAACGTGGGGCGGTCGCCCGATGTCATGAACAGACCCGCACCCCCCTGTCTGCAAGACCCGGACCTGTTGCCGCCCATCCGCAGGCGCCCGTAAGGTCCGGGGATGACCGCATCCTTCGATACGCCGGGTCGGCGCGAACGACGCGACGATCCCGCGCTCAAGGACCGGACCGATGGTCGAGCCGCTCACGCCGCCGAAGGGTGCAGTGCTGACGCCGGGCACCGCGCCGCCGATGCTGCCGCCCATGGCGGCCCCGGCCGCGCCGAGGATGAGGGTTGCCATGGGATCGCCATGATGAAGGATGGGGCATGACACAGACAGCGAAAGGACAGGGCGTGATGAGGCCCACGCAAGGCGATCAGGTCCCCGCGAAGAGGGCGGTTCCACCCTTCCTGCCCATCGCCCCGCGCAAGGTTCGTTCGCCGGTGCCGGGGTTCCGCACCGATCGGGCGGCGCTCGACCGCGATGCGGCGTCCGGCACGATGGGCTGGCGCAGGGCCGCGGTGGCGCGCTTTGCGGCTGTGCTGGCCGCATGACCGACCTGCCGCGCGAGAACGTCCAGTCCTACCCCCGCCCGCCGGCGCTTGAGGCGGTGCCGCAGCGCATCACGATACGCCTGGGCGGCATCCTCGTGGCCGAGACGACGCGGGCCTTTCGGGTGCTGGAGACCCACCATGCGCCCACCTACTATCTGCCGCCTGCGGATATCAGCGCCACGCTGCAAGCCGCACCGGGCAGCAGCTTCTGCGAATGGAAGGGCACGGCCCGCTATCTCGACGTGAGTGCCGGAGCCATTTCCCGCCCGCGCGCCGCCTGGACCTATGACCGCCCCAGCGCGCGCTTTGCGCCGATCGCCGGCTACGTGGCGTTCTATGCCGGGCTGATGGACGAGGCCTGGGTCGGCGATCTGCGCGTGCTGCCGCAGCCGGGCGACTTCTACGGCGGCTGGATCACGCCCAATCTGGAGGGCCGGATCAAGGGCGCGCCCGGAACGCGGCACTGGTGAGGCGGCCGGAGACGTGCTCCTCTGACATGGCCCGGACACGGACGGGCGCAGATCAAGGGAGGTGTCGATGCGCGGTCTGGTCCTTCTCGCCCTGCTGGCCGCGCTGGTCCTTGCGGCGGCGCGGCCCGTGTCGGCCGACGAGGCGATGATCGAGGATTTCACCATGCAGCCCGAAACCCGGTGGCGGTTCTTCACGGATGCGGTGATGGGCGGCGTGTCGTCCGGACAGGTCGCCTTCGCGCAGGAGGACGGCCGGCCCCATGCGCGCATGACCGGCCGCGTCAGCACGGCCAACAGGGGCGGCTTCATCCAGATGCGGCTGGATCTGGCAAGCCCGCCGCCAGAGGGCACGACCGGGGTGCGGCTTGTCGTGCGCGGCAACGACCAGCGCTATTTCGTGCATCTGCGCACCGCGGGCACTGTCCTGCCCTGGCAATACTATCAGGCGGGCTTCGACGTGACGCGGTCCTGGAGCGAGGTGCGCCTGCCGCTGAATGCCTTCGTCGCGTCGGGCGCCCTGCTGCGCACCGTGCCCCGCCCAGGCAGCCTGAGGTCGGTGGCCGTCGTCGCGTTTGGCCGGGACCATGACGCAGAGATCGAGGTGCGCGAGGTGGGGTTCTACTGACCCGGCCGAGCCGCTGCGCCCGAAGGCGACCCATCGGAGGCCAGGCGTTGCCCGCGCCTGCGGTGCGAGCCCCGCTTGCCCCTTGTCGGCGGACACTGCGCGATACACTCGCCCGTTCCGTGATCCTTGTCGGGCAAGTATGGCTCTCCGCAGCAGCGGCCATCCCTCGAGTTGCGTTTCAAAGTATTCCCATCTGGGCCACGAGTGCCATTCCAACGGTCCACAGCACCAGGGACGACAGGCAGTACAGCCCGTTCCAGCCAAAGCCGACCACCATGGGCGGCTGTCGTACCAAGGCACCGGCATAAACCACGGTGGTCATCAGTGGCGTAAAGCCCATGACGCAACCCCAGGTCCCCGCAAGGCACAGGGCAGCCGCAGCGTCGGACAATCCCGGCGCGTCGAGTTCTGCCACCAGGCCGCCGATCACCGCTGCGGTGATGATGGGGTTTACCCCGACGGTCGCAAGCGCGAACAGCGACAGGTTGAGCAGGACGACCATCTGCCAGGGGGCACCGACATATCCCGCAACCAGCGCCTGCACGCGCTCGATCGGGATGAGTTCAACCGCAAGAACCGACAGCAGCCCGGCGGACGCAAAGACGCCGATCTCGGCCGCGGCGGCGGGAAAACGCCGGACTGTTCCGGTGATCGCACGCCGGATGGCGGCAGCGGAGCCGCCTGCGGCCCGGCGGCCGATCAGCGCCGCCCAGATCAGGCTGTAAGCCGGCACCGCGATCAGAAGCGCCTGCTGGAACCCCAGTGCGGACAGGGCATGCAAGGCCAGAACCAACCCGCCCAGCGATCCGACATGCACGATCAGCAGCGCAAGGCCCCCTCGGTCGGCCGGGTCGGGGACAGATCGCCTTCGGTGCGACGGGGGGATGCGCGGCGCACGGACCCAGTCCAGGAACCAGCCCCAGCACAGGAACATCCCGGCGGCCGCCAGTCCTGCTGGCGCGACATCGCCGTATGCAAGCCCCGGCATGGCCAGCAGCAGGGCATTGAGGCCAAGTCCAAGCGGGGACCACAGCGGAACCAGGGAAAACCCGCGCAGCACCGCGGTCGTCATCCGGCGCAGGCGCCATGTGCGCAGCGCGGGCGGCAGATGGCCGCTTGTCTCGTCCAGCGATCGGCGCGTCATGTCCAGAAGGATCGCCATCCCGCCCAGATTGATCAGCAGACCGAAGACATGGCCGCCCAGGCTCATCGCCAGATAGCGCCGGCTGGGGGGCTGGGCCGTCAGGTACCGGCCTGCCCGGACGACCTCGGGCGCCTCCGAGGCAACCACGCGCAGCGCCCCCAGAAGCGCCAGCAGCGCCGCCAGGAATGCCATTCGCTCCAGGCCACGGGAAAGCGTCGG
The DNA here is from genome assembly GCF_003286075.1 of Paracoccus endophyticus. GTDB lineage: Bacteria > Pseudomonadota > Alphaproteobacteria > Rhodobacterales > Rhodobacteraceae > Paracoccus > Paracoccus endophyticus. Next base: position 264,682 of record NZ_QLUV01000004.1, read on the forward strand.
CATGTCGATGCCGCGCAGCAGGGCCAGCGACAGCAGCGCCACGCACAGGCCAACGGTGATCCATGTGGCAACGGTGAACTGCCGCCAGGCAAGCACAAGATAGACCGTCAGCGCCGCACCGGCCGTCAGTCCAAGCACGATGGACGGGACGAAGATGCCGACGAGCGACACGGCAATGACAAGGACGATGCAGATCTGCGCCAGCAGCGTCCGCACGGAACGGGCCTGTGTGACCGGACCCTGCATTCAGGCGCGCCTCCCCTGGCAGGGCAGGTCTTCCCGCGCGTGATGAGCGTCACGACCGGGGCCGAGCGCCGCTGTCCTGAAGGGCTCCAACCCGGTGAACACAACCGTTTTCCTCTTTCCGCACCGTTCAGACGACCTTGGCAGGGCCCTCGAACGGGCGCAAGGTTGTTTCATTTAATGGAACTGTGTGCCATTATGCGGAACAGGAGAGGAGAATCACCATGCGTTTCTTGACTGCGAGCTGCGTGTCGCTGGGCATGTTCTGGATGGCCGCCGTTCCGGCTGCCGCCACGACGCTGATCTATGGCGAGGCTGGCCCCAACCGTGGCGTGCGCGCCGAAGCGACCCAGTGGTTCGTCGATCAGGTCGCCGCACAGACCAAGGGCGAGCTGGAGATCGACGTGAACTGGGGCGGGGCGCTGTTTTCCGAAAAGGCGGCAGTCGAGTCGATCCGCGACGGCGTGGCCGATATGGGCTCGGTCATCGGGGTCTATTTCCCGCAGGACATGATCGCCTATGGGCTGGCCGACCTGCCGATCCCGAACCCCGACCCTTGGGTGGGCATGAAGGCGACTGACAAGCTGATGCGCGAAAACGCGCAGATCAGGGAAAACCTCGCCAGCCAGAATCTGGTCTATATCGGCACCTACACCACCTCGGCCGTGCAGGTCGGATGCAAGGGCAAGACGATCAAGACCCTCGATGACGTCAAGGGGCTGAAGATCCGCGGCGTCGGTGCCTATGGCAAGGTGTTCCACGATCTGGGGGCAACGCCCGTCGACATGTCCGTGTACGAAGCCTACCAGGGGCTCGAAACCGGGCTGATCGACTGCACGCAGACCTATCCTTATCTGGTCGAGGCGCTGAAGTTCGACGAGGTCTTCGACAGCTATACGGCGCTCGACTTCGGCCAGATCGGCGCCCTGGGCATCATGATGAACAAGGACAGCTTCGACGCCCTGCCGCCCGAGCAGCAGCAGGCGCTGATGACCGCGGGCGAGGGCCTGGCGGACGAGTTCGGGCGCATCCTGACCGATGCCAACGCGCGTTCGGTCAAGATCCTTGAGGACAAGGGCACGCCTGTCCTGACGATCTCTGACGAGGATCGCGCGCGGCTGGCCGAGGCCGGAAAGAAATACATCGACGAATGGATCCAGCGGGCCGATGCCGCAGGTCTGGACGGCCAGGCTCTGGTTGACGAATACACCGCGCTGATCGCGCAATTCGCCAGGCAGCGCGACGAGCAGGGCTATCCCTGGGCGGCCAAGGCCAACTGAGGGCAGGTCCGATCCCCAGGACCTGACTCACGCGCGCCGGGCAGGCCGCATCCATTTGGACAGGCCTGCCCGGCATATCCTTCCCCGGTTTGCGCCCCCATGGGTTCGGACCGCAGCGCGATCAAACCCGGAGGTGCGGCCATGAAGGCCATCGAGCGCATCATGCTTGAGTTCGCTGTCGTCTCGACGCTGGCGCTGGCGCTGGCGATCACCGCCAACGTGGCCGGCCGCCAGCTTTTCGGCTGGAGCGTGCCCGACATCGTCATCATCGTTCGCGAACTGATGATCCCCACCATCCTCTTCCCGCTGGCGGCGGCGACGGCCAACCGCGCCCATATCGCCGTGACTTTCGTCACCGACCGCATGTCCCCGCGCGCACGCGGCCTGCTGATCATCATGGGCTGGTTCGTGGCGCTGCTGGCGATGATGCCGCTGATCTATGCCAGCTGGCGCAACCTGTCGGGCTCCTGGGCCTCGGGCGAGTTCTATGACGGGCTTCTGGGCATTCCGCGCTGGCCGATGAAGCTGGTGTTCCTGCTGGGCCTGATCACCATGGCCATCCGCCTGGTCCTGGTCGCGGCAGAGGACATCGCCGAACTGCGCCGGACCGGCACCGTCAGCGTCGCCAGCCACATCGAAGAGGAGTCTGTCTGAGATGGACGCATCCACCATCGGGCTTGTGGCCTTCGGGCTGGTCATCCTTCTTCTGGCTTTGCGCGTGCCGATCGCCTTTGTTCTGGCCGGCGTGGCGACGGTCGGCACCTTCCTGATCTATGCCTTCCGCAGCGGCAGCTTCGTGCCCGAGCGCGCCATCAACCCGACCTCGTCGATGGTCGTGAACAGCTTCTTCGAGCTGATCCATTCCTATGACCTGTCGATGATCCCGCTGTTCGTGGCGCTGGGCAACATCGCCTATCACACCGGCATCACCACCCGCATCTATGACGCGGCCAACGTCTGGCTGCGGGGCGTGCCGGGCGGGGTCAGCGTGGCCTCGCTGATGGGCTGCGCCGGGTTCTCGGCGATCTCGGGGTCGTCCATCGCCTGCGCCTCGACCATGGGCCGCATCTGCGTGCCCGAGATGCTGCGGCTGGGCTACAACCCGCGGCTGGCAACGGCGTCGGTCGCAGCCGGTGGCACGCTGGGGTCGCTGATCCCGCCGTCGGTTCTGTTCATCCTGTATGGCATCTTCACCGAGACCTCGATCAGCAAGCTGTTCCTGGCCGGCATCCTGCCGGGACTGCTGACGCTTCTGGGCTATGTCATCGTCGTGCTGTGGTGGGTATCGCGCGATCCGTCCGCCGCGCCGGTGGACCCGACGCCGCTGGTGCCCGGCGCGCGGCGCAAGGCGGCCCTGTCGGCCTGGCCGGCGCTGGTCCTGTTCGCGGTGATCATCGGCGGCATCTATGGCGGCATCTTTACCGCGACCGAGGCGGCGGCGGTCAGCGTCGTGCTGACCATCCTGATCGGCCTTGCCGAACGCTCGCTGACGCTGCGCTCGATGTGGATCGCCATCCGCGAGAGCCTGATCCAGACCTCGGCCATCTTCCTGATCGCCGCCTGCGCCAAGATCTTCGTGTCCTTCGTCGCGCTGACGGGGGCGGCGGGGATGGTGTCGCAATGGGTGGCCGAGGCGGGGCTGTCGCCGCTGATGCTGATGGTCGCCATCTCGGCGCTTTATCTCTTCCTGGGCATGTTCCTCGACCCGGTGGGCATCATCGTGCTGACGTTGCCCTTCGTGATCCCGATGGTGGACAGCATGGGCATGGACCTGATCTGGTTCGGCGTCATCGTGGTCAAGCTGCTGGAAATCGGGCTGATCACGCCGCCCGTGGGGCTGAACGTCTTCGTCATCGGCAACGTGACGGGACGCAACATCAGGGTGGACGACATCTTCGCCGGCGTGATGCGCTTTCTGGCCATGGACATCGTGGTGCTGGCGATCCTGATCCTGGTGCCGGCGATCTCGACCCTCATCCCGAACGGTTTGTGAGGCGAGAGATGAGCGACCTGAACGATCCCCGTTTCGCGACGACCCTGGCGCGGGGACTGTCGGTGCTGCGCGCCTTTCGCGTCACCGACGACGGCCTGAGCAATGCCGAGATCGCGCAACGCACCGGCCTGCCGAAATCGACCGTGTCGCGGCTGACCTTCACCCTGGGGCAGCTGGGCTATCTGGTCCAGTCCCCCCGCGACGACCGCTTCCGACCGGGGCCGACGCTGGTGGCGGTGGGCCATGTGGCGGCGACCTCGCTGTCCTTCCTGGTGCCGGCGCATGACCTGATGCAGCGGCTGGCCGAGGACACGGGGACGCTGGTGGTGCTGGCGGTGCGCGACGGGGACAAGATGGTCCTGATCCGCACCTGGCGGCCCACCCATGTGGCCTCGATCTGGCTCGAGGTCGGGCAGCGCATCTCGCTCCAGCCGTTCTCGTCCCCGCGCGCCTTCATCGCGGCCGCGACCGCCGACGAGATCGAACGGATCGTTGCCGAGCATTTGCCGGATCGCGACGTGCTGAACGAGCTTCTGGCGGACCGGCCACAGGCCCGCGCGGACATGGCCCTGCGGGGGTTCGTGTCCACCCCGGCGGGCAACAGGACGCCGGCCGCCTATAATGCCGTCTCGGTGCCCTTCCGCAGCGGAAACCTGGTCGAGCCGGTCGTCTTCACCTGCGGCGCCTTGCCCTCGGAAGTGTCCGTCGACCGCATGGAGACCGAGGTCGGACCCAAGCTGACCGCCGCGGTTCGCACCCTGGAACGATTGACCGGACAGGCCCCCGGCCTGATCCGCATGGAGGCATGACCATGAGTGAACGCACGCCCGTCAGCTATCTGCGCGAAGGCGCGGTGGCCTTCATCGAGATCGACAACCCGCCGGTCAACGCCCTGTCCGCCGCCGTGCGGCAGGGGCTGGCCGACGCCGTGGCCCGCCTGGCCGACGATCCCGACGCGCGGATCGCGGTGCTGTTCTGCGCCGGCCGCACCTTCATCGCCGGGGCCGACATTTCCGAGTTCGGCAAGCCGCCGGTGCCGCCCTTCCTGCCCGACGTGATCGCCATGATCGAGGCATCCGAAAAGCCCGTGGTCGCGGCGCTGCACGGCACGGTCCTGGGCGGCGGGCTGGAGGTCGCCCTGGGCGCCCATCACAGGGTCGCCCTGCCTGGGACCCGGATGGGCTTGCCCGAAGTGACCCTGGGACTGCTGCCGGGGGCAGGGGGCACCCAGCGGCTGCCGCGCGCCATCGGGCTTGAGGCGGCGATCGACCTGATCACCTCGGGTCGTCAGATCGGCGCCGAGGAGGCCTTGACGCTCGGGCTGATCGACGCGCTGGCGAAAGACACCGACGCCCGCGCGGCCGGGGACGCCGCGGCGCGGCGCCTGCTGGCCGAAGGGCGCGGACCCCGCCGCCTGTCCGAGGCCGATGCGCCGACGGTCCCGTCGGCCGGGGTCGAGGCGCTGCGCTCGACGCTGGCGCGGTCCGCCCGCGGGCAGGTCGCGCCGCTGCGCGCGCTGGACACCATCGTCGAAGGTCTTGCCATGCCCTTTGCCGAAGGGATGGCGCATGAGCGGCGTGCCTTCATGGACCTGATGCAGACGCCCGAACGGGCCGGGCTGGTCCACGCCTTCTTTGCCGAACGCCGCGCCGCCCAGCAGGACGATCTGACGGGCGTCAGCCCCCGCAGGGTGGATCGCATCGGCATCATCGGCGGCGGCACGATGGGGCAGGGCATCGCAGCCGCCGCCCTGACGGCGGGCCTGGACGTGACACTGGTCGAACGCGACGATGCGGCGGCCGACAAGGCGGCCGCAGGCATCGGCAGGATGCTGGAGGGCGCGGTCAAGCGCGGCAAGCTGGCTGCGGACGCGCGCGAGCGGATGCTGGGGCAATCCTTCCGCGCCGTCGCGTCCTACGACACGCTGGCCGACGCCGACCTGGTGATCGAGGCGGTGTTCGAGAATCTCGAAGCCAAGCAGGAGGTGTTCCGCACCCTTGGCCGCGTCTGCCGGCCCGGCGCGGTGCTGGCGACGAACACGTCCTATCTGGACGTGAACCTGATCGCCGAGGCGAGCGGGCGGCCGCAGGACGTGATCGGGCTGCATTTCTTCTCGCCGGCGAATGTCATGCGGCTGCTGGAAATCGTCGTGGCGGACCGGACCGCGCCCGATGTCGTGGCGACCGCCTTTGCGCTCGCCCGGCGGATGAACAAGATCGGCGTGCGCTCGGGCGTCTGCGACGGGTTCATCGGCAACCGGATGATGCTGGCCTATCGCACGGCCGCCGACCACATGGTGCTGGACGGCGCCTCGCCGTATGAGATCGACCAGGCGATCGTCGCCCTGGGGTTCCCGATGGGCCCCTATCAGGTGGGCGACCTGGCCGGGCTGGACATCGGCCACGCCACCCGCCAGCGCAAGGCGCCCACCCGCGAGCCGCGCGAACGGGTCCCGGTCTTCGCCGACCGCCTGGTCGAGGCCGGGCGCCTCGGCCGCAAGACGGGGCGGGGCTATTACATCTATGACGACCAGACCCCGCAGGGCCGCCCGGACCCCGAGATGGCCGGGGCACTGGACGGCCTCCGCAGCGAACTGGGGATTGCGCCGCGCCGCTTCGCGCCTGAGGACATCCAGGCCCGTTACATGGCGGCGATGGTCAACGAGGGGGCGAAGATCCTCGACGAGGGCATCGCCGCGCGCGCGTCCGACATCGATGTCGTGCTGCTGCACGGCTATGGCTTTCCCCGGTGGAAGGGCGGGCCGATGCATTGGGCCGACGCGCAGGGGCTGGATCGCATCGCGGCCGACATCGCCCGCTTTGCCCAGGACGACCCGTATTTCTGGCAGGTTTCGCCCCTGTTGGCCCGCCTTGCGGCCAAGGGCGGGACGCTGGCCGACGTGAACACCGGAAAGGATGCGACATGAAGGACGCCGTTATCGTTTCGACCGCCCGCACGGGCATCGGCAAGGCCGGCCGGGGCAGCCTGAACCTGACCCACGGTGCGACCATGGGGGGGCGTGTTGCGGCCGTCGCCGTCGAACGCGCGGGCATCGACCCAGGCCTGATCGAGGACAGCCTCTGGGGCTGCGGCTATCCCGAATATGTCACCGGCGGAAACATCGCCCGGCAGATCGTCGTGCGCGCGGGCTTGCCCGTCAGCGTGGCGGGCACGACGGTCAACCGCTTCTGTGCCTCGGGCCTTCAGGCGCTGGCGATGGGGGCGCACATGGTCCAGCTGGAAGGCGCGCGGGCCGTGCTGACGGGGGGCCTGGAATCGATCAGCCTGGTCCAGCCCCCGCCCCGGCATTCGCGCGAGGCCTGGATCGAGGAGCACAAGCCCGACCTTTACCTGCCGATGATCGACACCGCCGACAACGTGGCCGCCCGTTATGGCGTCAGCCGCGAGGCGCAGGACGAATATGCCCTGCGCTCGCAGCAGCGCATCGCCATTGCCCAGCAGGCGGGGCTGTTCGCCGACGAGATCATCCCGATCGAGGTCACGCGGGCGGTGATCGAGAAGGCGACCGGCGAGGTCAGGCACGAGGATGTCACCTTCGACCAGGACGAATGCAACCGGCCGTCCACCACGCTGGAGGGGCTGGCCTCGCTAAAGCCGGTCAAGGGCGAGGACAGGTTCGTCACCGCCGGCAACGCCTCGCAGCTGTCCGACGGCGCGGCGGCCCTGGTCGTCATGGAGGGCGAGCTTGCCGCGCGCGAGGGCGTGACGCCGCTGGGCGCCTTCCGCGGCTTTGCCATCGCCGGATGCGAGCCCGACGAGATGGGCATCGGCCCGGTCTTCGCCGTGCCGCGCCTTCTGGAACGGGCGGGCCTGTCGGTCGAGGACATCGACCTGTGGGAGCTGAACGAGGCCTTCGCCAGCCAGGCGCTGTATTGCCGCGACCGGCTGGGCATCGACCCCGACAGGTTCAACGTCAACGGCGGCTCGATCGCCATCGGCCATCCCTTCGGCATGACCGGCGCGCGGACGGCGGGCCACATCCTGCTGGAAGGCCGCAGGCGCGGCGCGAAATGGGGCGTCGTCACCATGTGCATCGGCGGCGGCCAAGGCGCCGCCGGCCTGATCGAGATCTTCTGAAGGGAACGCACCATGGACATGAGCTTTTCGCCCGATGACGAGGCCTTCCGCGCCGAAGTCCGCCAGTTCCTCAGGGACCGCCTGCCTGCCCGCCTGTCCGAAAAGGTCCGGCTTCACCAGGAACTGACAAAGGCCGAGATTGAGGAATGGCATGCCGTCCTGAACGAAAGGGGATGGCTGGCCGGCAACTGGCCGCGCGCGTTCGGCGGCGCGGGCTGGACCGCGATCCAGCGCCATATCTTCGAGGAAGAGAGCGCGCTGGCGCACGCGCCGCGCATCCTGCCCTTCGGCATCGCCATGCTGGGGCCCGTGTTGCAGACCTTCGGCAGCAAGGAACAGCAGGAGAAGTTCCTGCCCCGCATCCTGAACGGCCAGGACTGGTGGTGCCAGGGCTATTCCGAACCGGGCGCGGGGTCGGACCTCGCCTCGGTCAAGACGACGGCGGTGCGGCAGGGCGATCATTACGTCGTCAACGGGCAGAAGACCTGGACGACGCTGGGCCAGCACGCGAACTGGATCTTCTGCCTGGTGCGGACCGATCCCGCCGCCAAGGCGCAGGAAGGGATCAGCTTTCTGCTGATCGACATGACCAGCCCCGGCATTACCGTGCGGCCCATCGTCCTGCTGGACGGCAGCCCCGAGGTGAACGAGGTCTTCTTCGACGACGTGCGGGTGCCCGCCGAAAACCTGGTCGGCGAGGAGAACAAGGGCTGGACCTATGCCAAGTACCTGCTGACGCATGAACGCACCAACATCGCGGGCGTGGGCTTTGCCACCGCAGGCCTTGCGGCGCTGAAGCGGATCGCCCGCGGACAGGTCGCCAACGGCCGGCCGCTGAGCGAGAACCCTCTGTTTGCCGCCCAGGTGGCGCGGGTGGAAATCGACCTGATGGCCATGTCCACGACCAACCTGCGGATGCTGGCGCAGGCCGCGGCAGGGCAGGTTCCGGGCGCCGAAAGCTCGATGCTGAAGCTGAAGGGCACCCAGATCCGGCAGGCGATCAACGACCTGACCCGGCGCGCGGTCGGTCCCTGGGCGCTGGCCTTCCCGTCCGAGGCGCTGGAGGGGGCCAACGACGCCCTGCCGCCCGGCCCGCCCGAGGCAGCCGGCGCCACGCGCGCCTATCTGAACAACCGCAAGCTGTCGATCTATGGCGGCTCGAACGAAATCCAGCGGGGGATCATCGCGAAATCCCTGCTGGGCCTCTGAGAGGAGATCGCGCCATGGATTTCGGCTTTACCGAGGAACAGACGATGCTGGGCGAAAGCCTGGCCCGCACGCTGCAGCGCGGCCCTGACCCGGTCGCCCTGTTCGATCTGGGCGCAGGGGCCGCCCTGATGACCGAAGAGGCCGGCGGCTTCGGCGGCACCGGGGCGGACATCCTGATGGTGTTCCGCACCTTGGGCCGGGCGGCGGCTGTCACGCCGCTGCTGGACAGCGTGGTTCTGGGCGCGGGCATCCTTGCCGCCGCGGGCGAGGCCGACCTGGCCGAAGCCGCGACCAGCGGCGAGGCACGGGTCGCGGTTGCGCTGGACGAACCGGGCCAGCGCTATGACGGCGTCGTCAGGACCAGCGCCGCCGGGGGCAGGCTGACCGGCGAGAAGTCGGTCGTGACAGGGGCCGAAGGCGCGACGCACCTGATCGTGCTTGCGGTGGACGGCCTGTATCTGGTCGAGGCACCGGCCGAGGGTATGTCCATGCGGGGCTATGCCCTGATGGATGGTGGCCGCGCGGCCGAGGTCACGCTGGCGGATGTGCCCGCCCGCCGGATCGGCGATGCCTCGCTGCTGGATCGGCCGCTTGCCGCCGCGATCCTTGCCGTCTGCGCCGATGCGCTGGGGGTGATGGAGAAGGCGGTCGAGCTGACCACGGACTATCTCAGGACGCGCAAGCAGTTCGGCCGTCCGATCGGGTCGTTCCAGGCGATCCAGCACCGCATGGCCGACCTGCTGACCGAGGTCGAGCAGGCGCGTTCGGCCGTCTGGAACCTGGCCGGGCATCTGGACACCGCCGACCGCGACCGTCATGTGGCCGCCACGAAATCCCTTGTCGGCCGGGTCGGGCGGCAGGTGGCCGAGGAAACAATCCAGCTGCACGGCGGGATCGGCATGACCGAGGAATACGAGCTTGCGCCGCTGGCCCGCCGCCTGCTGGCGGCCGACGCCCGCTTTGGCGACAGCGATCATCACCTGGAACGCTTCATTGCGGTCAACGCCGCATGAGCGACGCAAAGGGGATCATCGTGGCCGAGACCGGCGCGCAGCGCCTGATCGGCTATACGCTGGACGTGGGCCAGCCCGACCGCCGGGCGCGGTGCCGGCTTGAGGTGGACGACCGGCACACCAACCGCCATGGCGTGCTGCATGGCGGCATCGCCGCGATGCTGCTGGACAATGCCTGCGGGGCGACGGCCAGCCTGACGCTGGACGCCAGCGGCAGGCGGCCGTTCCTGACGGTCTCGCTGAACACCGACTTCGTGGGCGCCGGTCGCCACGGGGGCATCACCGCCACGGGGCGCGTGGTCGGCGGCGGCCGCAGCCTGCTGTTCGTGGCGGCCGAGCTGGTCCACGACGACGGCACGCTGATCGCGACGGCGACCGGGGTCTTCAAGCGCGTGTCCGGCGGGGCCACCGGCCGGACGGAGGACGCCTGATGACCGTCGCACAGGCCGAAGCCCGGATCGAGGATCACGGCGATCACCTGCGGGTGACGCTGTCGAACCCCGGACGGCGCAATGCGCTGGCGCCCTCCATGTATGCGGCCCTGCGGGGCGCATTGGCGCGGGCGGCCGCCGACGACGCCCTGGGTGCGGTCGTGCTGACCGGCGCGGACGGCTATTTCTGCTCCGGGGGCGACCTGAATGCCCTGGCCACCCGTGCCGGGATGGGGCGGGACGAGCGCCGCGCCGTGATCGAGGATCTGCACGCCACGATCAGGGCCATTCGCGCCTGCCCGCGCCCCGTCATCGCCGCCGTCGAGGGCGCCGCCGCCGGGGCCGGGCTGTCGATCGCGCTGGCCTGCGACGTGCTGGTCGCGGCCGAGGATGCGGCCTTCGCGGCGGCCTATGTCCGCGTCGGACTGGTGCCGGATGGCGGGCTGACGGCCTTGCTGGCGCGCAGGGTGCCCGAAACCCTTGCGGCACGCATGTGTCTGACGGGCGATCCCGTCGCGGCGCCCGTCCTGGCAGGCCTGGGGGTGGTGACGGATCTGGCCGCGCCGGGTCAGGCCATCGCGCGCGCCACTGAACTGGCCGCGCGTTTCGCGCAAGGTCCTGCCGCCGCGCAGGCCGCGATCAAGCGCCTGCTGGCGGAGGCGCGCGAGGGCCGCTTCGACGACCAACTCGACCGCGAAGGCGATGCCATGGCCGACGCCCTGGCGGGGGCAGAGGCCGCGGCGGGCCTGCGCGCGCGCTTGAACCGTGCCGCCCCGGACTTCGGGCGCCGCAGGCCGCCCCTGCAGGAACGGACCGGGAAAGAGGCTGACCAATGACGATGACACGCATTCATCATCCGCTTGACGCCCAACGCGGCGTGCGCCCCCATGCACCCGCGTTGCGGGACCACGACGGGCAGCGGATCACCTTCGCGGAACTGGGCGGCATCGTCGAGGACCTGGCGGCCGACCTGGCGGCCCGCGGCCTGAAGGCGGGCGACCGGCTGCTGATCCTGGCGGAAAACTGCGCCGCGCTGATCGGGATGATCATGGCCGCCTCGCGGCTGGACGCGATCGCCGTTCCCGTCAACGCCCGGATGACCGAACATGAACTGCATCGCATCGCCGGGCACGCCGACCCGCGGCTGACGGTCTATCTGACCAATGTGTCGCCGCAGGCGCGCACCCATGCCGACATCGCCGAGGCCGGCCCCTGGGACACCGCGCTCGGCAGGCTGGCGATCGCGGGGCCTTTCGCCTCGCCGGTGCCCGAGCGGCTGTCGCCCGATGCAGGGCAGGCGGCGCTGATCCTTTACACCACCGGGTCCACGGGCACCCCCAAGGGGGTGATGCTCAGCCATGCCAATCTGCTGTTTGGCGGGCAGACATCGGCCCGGATGCGCGGGATGACGCCCGAGGACCTGATCCTGGGCGTGCTGCCGATGACCCATGTGTTCGGCCTCACCTCGATGATGATCGCGGGCATGGTGGCGGGGGCAGAGCTGTGGCTGTTCCCCCGGTTCACGCCCGCCGCCGTGGTGGACGCGTTGCAGGCAGGCGTCAGCGTCCTGCCCGCCGTGCCGCAGATGCACGCGCTCATCATGGAGGAGGCCGCGGCGCGCGGCATCGCTCGCCTGCCGGCCGGCCGGCTGCGCTATGTGTCCTCGGGCGCGGCGCCCCTTGACCCCGACTGGAAGCGCCGGGCCGAGGCCTTCTACGGCGTCGCGCTGCAGAACGGATACGGCCTGACCGAGACGACGGCGGGCGCCACCCTGACCACCAACCCGCCGGGCGTGCCGGATGTCAGCGTCGGTCCGGCCCTTCCGGGGGTCGAGCTGCGGCTGCGCCATGCGGGGCCGGACGGCGTGGGCGAAATCCAGACGCGCGGCCCTCATGTGATGCTGGGCTATTTCCGCAATCCCGAGGCCACGGCCGCCGCATTCGACGACGAAGGCTTCCTGTGCACCGGCGACCTGGGCCGCATCGACGCGGCGGGCAACCTGCATATCGCCGGGCGCGCGCGCGAACTGATCATCCGCGGCGGGTTCAACGTCTATCCCCCCGAGGTCGAGGCCGCGCTGAACGATCATCCCCGCGTGATCCAGAGCGCCGTGATCGGCCGAAAGACCGAAGGCGGCAACGAGGAAGTGCTGGCCTTCTGCCAGACGGATGATCCCGCCCTGGTGAGCGAACGCGACCTGCGCGAGCATGTGGCCGAGCGGCTGTCGCCCTACAAGCGACCCTCACGCATCATCGTGACCACCGCCCTGCCGACCTCGCCGAACGGCAAGATTCTCAAGCAGAATCTGGTCGAAACCTTCCGCGATGCCCTTGATGACCTTGATGCCAAGGAGGCCCGC
>NZ_QLUV01000040.1 GCF_003286075.1 Paracoccus endophyticus
CCCCCCTGGCCGGTCGTTTTTGCCGCCCAGGTTTTTGTCTGTCGCGGTCCGCGGGCGCGCGCTCAGGCGCGGTTCATGCGGTTCGTGATCAGCTCGTCGACGACGCCCGGCTCGGCCAGGGTCGAGGTGTCGCCCAGGCTGCCATAGTCGTTTTCCGCGATCTTGCGCAGGATACGGCGCATGATCTTGCCCGAGCGCGTCTTGGGCAGGCCGGGCGCCCACTGGATCAGGTCGGGCTTGGCGATCGGGCCGATCTCGGTGCGCACCCAGGCCTCCAGCTCCTTGCGCAGGCTGTCCGAGGGCTCGACGTCGTTCATCACCGTGACATAGGCATAGATCCCCTGCCCCTTGAGATCGTGGGGATAGCCCACCACCGCCGCCTCGGCGACCTTGGGGTGCGCCACCAGCGCGCTCTCGACCTCGGCCGTGCCCATCCGGTGGCCCGACACGTTGATCACGTCGTCCACCCGCCCGGTGATCCAGTAATACCCGTCCTCGTCGCGCCGGCAGCCGTCGCCGGTGAAGTAATAGCCCGGGTACTGCTGGAAATACGCCTCCTCGAAACGCTGGTGGTCGCCCCACAGCGTCCGCATCTGCCCCGGCCAGCTGTCGGCGATGGCCAGCACGCCCTCGACCCCGTTGCCCTCCTGCACGGCGCCGGTCGCGGCATCCAGCACCGCGGGCTTGACCCCGAAGAAGGGCAGCGTGGCCGCGCCGGGCTTGGTCTCGATCGCATAGGGCAGGCTGGTGATCATGTGCCCGCCCGTCTCGGTCTGCCAGAACGTGTCCACGATCGGGCATTTCCCCTTGCCCACGTGCCGGTCGTACCAGACCCAGGCCTCGGGGTTGATCGGCTCGCCCACCGAGCCCAGCACCCGCAAGGACGACAGGTCGTGGCGCTCGACCCACTCGGGGCCCTGGCCCATCAGGCTGCGGATCGCCGTGGGCGCGGTGTAGAACTGCGTCACCTTGTGCTTTTCGCACACCGCCCAGAACCGGCCCGCGTCGGGATAGGTCGGCACGCCCTCGAACATCACCGTCGTCGCGCCGTTGGCCAGCGGGCCATAGACGATGTAGCTGTGCCCCGTCACCCAGCCCACGTCGGCCGTGCACCAGAACACGTCGCCGTCCTGATAGTCGAAGGTGTACTGATGTGTCATCGCCGCATACATCAGATAGCCGCCGGTGGAATGCACCACCCCCTTGGGCTTGCCCGTGGACCCCGAGGTGTACAGGATGAACAGCGGGTCCTCCGCCCCCATCGGCCGCGGCGGGCAGTCGGGGCTGGCGTGCTCCATCAGGTACTTGACGTCCACGTCGCGGCCCTGCACCCAGGTCGTCTGGTCGCCGGTGTGCTTGACCACCAGGCAGCGCACCCGGTCCGAGCAGTGCAGCAGCGCCGCGTCGGTGTTGGACTTCAGCGCCGTGCGCCGCCCGCCGCGCGGCGCGGTGTCGGCGGTGATGACCAGCTTGGCCCCGCAGTCGTTGATGCGGTTGGCCAGCGCATCGGGCGAGAACCCGGCGAACACGATGGAATGGATCGCCCCGATGCGCGCGCAGGCCAGCATCGCATAGGCCGCCTCGGGGATCATCGGCAGGTAGATCACCACCCGGTCGCCGCGCATCACCCCCTGGCTCAGCAGCACGTTGGCCATGCGGTTCACCTTGTCGGACAGTTCCGCATAGGTGATGTGCAACGCAGGCTCGCCGGGATCGTCCGGCTCGAAGATGATCGCCGTCTGCTGCGCCCGCCCGGGCAGGTGGCGGTCCACGCAGTTGACGCAGGCGTTCAGCACCCCGTCCTCGAACCACTTGATCGACACCTGCCCCAGCGTGAAGTCGGTGTTCTTGACCCGGGTATAAGGCGTGATCCAGTCCAGCCGCTTCCCCTCGCGGCCCCAGAACCCGTCCGGGTCGGCGATCGAGTCCGCATACATCCGGACATACGCCTCGGGCGTGACATGGGCAGCGGCGAACCCCGCAGGAATCGGATGCCTGGCGGCAGCTTCAACGGACATGGAACCTCCCTTTCTTCGGCGCATCCCCCGCAAGCCCTCCACGCCCGCAAGGAAGCCGCTACAGCGACCCGCCCGAACAGACGCTAGC
>NZ_QLUV01000041.1 GCF_003286075.1 Paracoccus endophyticus
TCCCATCCCGCAGCCCTCACGCTGAACCCCGAAGGTCAGGGTGAGGGCGACAGTTCTACTTTGCCAGACAGCGACAATTCTACTTTGCGTCTACAGACAGTGCTTCAATAATCCATTTTATGTAATATTTCAATAACTTATTTTGTTTTCCCTGTCCTCTCTCAGTTTCAGCAGCCTGGACGGGACCGGATTGCTCTCGGTGTATTGATCCTTGCGATCTTTGCTGGCTGGCAGGATGCGGTAAGGCATTCCCCGCAGCAGCGTCTGAAGAGGGTATAAGGCAGGATCAGCAAGTAAACAGCCCGACCGGCGTTCGCCGCGTTTCTTCGACCGATCCCCGGATACCGCACGACACAAGGATATAAGGATCAAGTTTCGATGCTGACCCGACGCCACTTCATCACTGCAACCGCAACCCTGTTCTCACCCGTGATATCCCGTCCGCTGTTGGCCCAGTCATGGCCGACGCCCTCAGAGAGGGCCGCGTGGGACGCGCAGGTCACGCCGGCCTTCTACGATCCGGCGACTACGAATCCGTGGGGTCTGCACCCGCGACTGCTGCCCCAGCGGGTCGAAGCCCGAGCCGGCCTCGTGCCCGGCGATATTCACGTCGATGCGGTTGCGCGCTATCTGTATCACATCGAGCCGGGCGGAACCGCGATGCGCTATGGCGTGGCCATCGGGCGCGGCGGTCTGTACGAGCCGGGTACCTACAAGATCCAGCGCAAGGCAGAATGGCCGCACTGGACGCCCACGGCAGACATGATCAGGCGAGAGCCCGAGGTGTATGCGAAGTTCGCAGACGGGATGGAGCCCGGACCCGACAACGCGCTGGGGTCGCGCGCCCTCTATCTCTATCTGGGCGACCGCGATACCTATCTGAGGATTCATGGCACGCCATTTCCGACCTCGATCGGCAGTCGCGCAAGTTCAGGCTGCGTTCGGATGGTCATGCCGCATATCAACGACCTTTATGACCAAGTCGAAACAGGCGTGACCGCGTTCCTCTATCCCGCCGAGGGGGACGGGCCTCTCGAAGCGTGACGCATGATCGATACGTCGCGCCTCCGGAGGCGCGACGCATTCAAATCAGCCCGCGGCGGATGGCGCGTCCGAATTCTGAAGGCAGATCACCTTGCCGGCGCCGGTGCGGAGCGGCAGCATCGTGGTCTCGACCTGGCCACCATGGCGATACCAATAGCAGCCATCCTCGGGGTTCAGCCACACAGTCTGCAAGTCCTGGTACGGACCCGCAAGAGCCAGCACTTGCGCAGGCACCTGACCTACGGCGGCTTGGGACTGATCCGATGTGCGGATCGTTGGCGCGGCGCAAGCGCCCAGCGAGAAAAGCGCGACTGTAGCGACGATCGCACGGGTGAGTGTGGCACCCCGTTCGTGGTCGATGGGTGGCCTGGCGAGAGGGCCGGCTCCTGATACGACGAGGTTGATAATCACCTGGTTGGTGGGATTCATTGTCTTCGTGCCTCGTGCTTAGAGCCGCTTTCAAAATGTACGCCACGAAGCGGGACGCGCAAACCCCGCCAAAACTTCAGGAGGCCCAAATGCGAGTGACGATAACTGCCGTTCTGGGATGAAGTTGCATCACTGCCCCCCGCCCTGCTCCTCAGCCAGCCTGCGTTCGTTAAGGCCGATTAGGCTTCCGGCCAGATTGAGGTTGCCGAGCAGGCAAGCCTCGACCATGCCGCGCATGTAGCCGCCGGGACTGATGACCGGAGTCTCGGAATCCGAGCGCCGTGCATCGGTGATGAGCGCGCAGAGCATCAGTTCCTCCTCGGACATGACCTGCGCGGGAGTGTCTGAAACTCTGTGTATCTGACCTGGCCCATGCGGTTTTCAGATACGGTCAGGCGTCGAAGCGCCCTGCGAACATTATGGCCAGCTGG
>NZ_QLUV01000042.1 GCF_003286075.1 Paracoccus endophyticus
CCATGAGCATGATCGAGCGCGAGGCGATGGATTTCGACGTTGTGATCGTTGGGGCGGGTCCTGCGGGTCTTTCGGCGGCGATCCGGCTCAAGCAGATCGATCCCGACCTGTCGGTGGTGGTGCTGGAGAAGGGGTCCGAGGTCGGGGCCCACATCCTGTCGGGGGCGGTTCTGGACCCGATCGGGCTGGACGCGCTGATCCCCGACTGGAAGGACCGCGGCGCGCCGGTCAGGACGGCGGTCACCACCGACAGCTTCGTCATGCTGGGCCCGTCGGGCTCGATGCGCATCCCCAACTGGCCGATGCCGCGGCTGATGTCGAACCACGGCAACTACATCGTCAGCATGGGCAATGTCTGCCGCTGGCTGGCGACCCAGGCCGAGGCGCTGGGCGTCGAGATCTTCCCCGGCATGGCGGCGTCCGAGCTGGTGATGGACGGCGAGCGCGTCGCGGGCGTCGTCGCGGGCGAGATGGGCAGGGCCCCCGACGGCACCCCCGGCCCGGCCTACGAGCCGGGGATGGAGCTGCGCGGCAAGTATGTCTTCATCGCCGAGGGCGTGCGCGGCAGCCTCGCCCGCGTGCTGATGGAGCGCTACGACCTGTCCGCCGGCCACGAGCCGCAGAAGTTCGGCCTCGGCATGAAGGAGATCTGGGAGATCGACCCCGCGAAGCACCGCGAGGGCACCGTTGTCCACACCATGGGCTGGCCCTTGGGCAAGAACGCGGGCGGCGGGTCCTTCATCTACCACGCCGAGAACAACCAGGTCTTCCTGGGCTTCGTGGTCCACCTGAACTACGAGAACCCGTATCTCTACCCCTACGCCGAGTTCCAGCGCTTCAAGCATCATCCGCTGATCGCCGAACTGCTGGAGGGGGGCAAGCGCGTGGCCTATGGCGCGCGCGCCATCAGCGAGGGCGGCTGGCAGTCGATCCCGAAGCTGACGGTGCCGGGGGCGGCGATCCTGGGCTGCTCGGCGGGGCTGGTGAACGTGCCGCGCATCAAGGGCAACCACAACGCCATGCTGTCGGGCATCGCGGCCGCCAATGCCGCCGCCGCCGCCATCGCGGCGGGACGGGCGGGCGACGAGCTGACGGACTACGAGGCCGACCTGCGCTCGGGGCCCATCGCGCGCGACCTCAAGCGGGTGCGCAACGTCAAGCCGGCCTGGTCGCGCACCGGGATGATGGGCAGCCTGATGCTGGGCGGCGTGGACATGTGGGGGGCAAGCCTCTTCAACCGCAACATCCTGCGCACCTGGAAGCACGGCAAGACCGACGCCGCCGCCACCCGGCCCGCGAAGAACTATCGCCCGATCGACTATCCCAGACCTGACGGCAGGCTGTCGTTCGACCGGCTGACCAACGTGGCGTTTTCCTTCACCAACCACGAGGAGGACCAGCCCTGCCACCTGCGGCTGAAGGACCCCACGGTCCCGATCCGCGTCAACCTGCCCGAATATGCCGAGCCCGCGCAGCGCTATTGCCCGGCCGGCGTCTACGAGGTGGTCGAGGACAAGTCCGTCCCCGAAGGCGCGCGCTTCGTCATCAACTTCCAGAACTGCGTCCACTGCAAGACCTGCGACATCAAGGACCCCAGCCAGAACATCGTCTGGACCACCCCGCAGGGCGGAGACGGACCAAACTACCCGAACATGTGA
>NZ_QLUV01000043.1 GCF_003286075.1 Paracoccus endophyticus
TGTAGACGCAAAGTAGAATTGTCGCTGTCTGGCAAAGTAGAACTGTCGCCCTCACCCTGACCTTCGGGGTTCAGCGTGAGGGCTGCGGGATGGGACTGGTGCTGATGAGCGAGCATGAGCTTCAGCGTATTGAGGTGCTGGCGCAGGTTCTGGACGGCAGCATGAGATCGAGAACAGCAGCTAATGTGCTCGGCTTGAGCCTGCGTCAGGTGCAGCGGTTGTTGCGCGACATCCGCGAGCATGGCGCTGTTGCCGTCCGGCATGGTCTGCGCGGCCGACCGTCGAACAACCGGATCAGCAGTCTGAAGCGCGACTACATCCTCTCTGTGGTCCGCGAGAGCTATGCCGATTTCGGGCCGACACTGGCGGCCGAGATACTGGCCGAGCGCCATGGAATCCAGGTTTCCAGCGAGACGCTGCGTCAATGGATGATGGCGGCCGGCCTGTGGCAGAGCCGCGCACAACGCCTGCGGGTTCACCAGCCGCGACTGCGGCGCGAAGCCTTGGGTGAACTGGTCCAGATCGACGGTTCCGAGCATCGCTGGTTCGAGGATCGTGCTCCGGCCTGCACGCTGCTCGTGTTCATCGACGATGCGACCGGCCGGCTCATGCAGATGCGCTTTGTGCCTTCGGAGACCACCTTCGGTTATTTCAAGGCGCTGGAGGGTTACCTTCAGGAACACGGCCGGCCTGTCGCCTTCTATTCGGACAAGCACAGCGTCTTCCGGGTGAATCGCACCGAGGCGCGCAGCGGCCATGGGATGACCCAGTTCGGCCGAGCGCTGAACGAACTCAACATCGAGATCCTGTGCGCCAATTCCTCGCAGGCCAAGGGCCGGGTCGAGCGTGCCAATCGCACCCTGCAGGACCGCCTGGTCAAGGAACTGCGGCTCGAGGGTATCGGCGACATGGCGGCCGGGAATGCCTTCCTGCCCGCCTTCATCGCGCGTCACAACCTGCGTTTCTCCCGGTCCCCTGCCCGGCCTGACGATCTGCACCGGCCGCTGAACATGCCAGCGTCAAGGCTGTCCGAGATCCTGTGCCTGCGCGACCAGCGTCAGCTGAGCAAGCAGCTCGTCGTTCACTATGATCGCAGGCAGTTCATCCTGGACGACAGCGAACACGCCCGTAGCGCGATCGGACAGTACGTCGAGACCTATGCCTTTGCCGATGGCCGGCTCGAGATCCGCTGGAAAGGCATTCTTCTGCCTTATCGAGCCTATGATCACCATCAGCAGCGCGTCACCCACGCGTCGATCACCGAGAACAAGCGCTTGGGCGAGGTGCTTGCCTTCATACAGGTGCAGCAGGACGCCGCGCCGCCCGAGGTCGGACCTGTCGGCAAGCAGCGCACCCGCTATGAACCGACCGGCAAGCCGAGGCGCGGGAACAAGGGTTGGGTAGAAAGGCGCCAGGAGCGGCGCGCAGCCGAGCAGGCTCAGGCGCGGCATGCAGCCGAATGAGGGTCGAGGCGATCAGAGCAGCGGCGATCCCTGCTTCCCCGCATGGCCGGGCCGGGCTGCGATGGCGGAGGTCTCCGCCCGACCCGGCCATGCTCCGGCGGGTCCAACTGCGACATTTCTAAATTGCCCCGACAGCGACACATTAACTTGGTGACAACA
>NZ_QLUV01000044.1 GCF_003286075.1 Paracoccus endophyticus
GGGGCGGCGCGTCCGCCTGACATGGCGCCTCGGGGGGCGTAAGTCAAATCTGGCATACCAGATTGCGCGGCCCGGCGCGCGGGCCTATGGTGCGCGCGACCGCAAGGGGCCGCGCGCCTGCATCGGGGCGCGCCACCAAGGAGGAATGGCATGAAGCTGCTGCGCTATGGTCCCGCCGGGGCGGAGAAGCCGGGTGTCCTGGACGCGGACGGGCGGGTGCGCGACCTGTCGGGCCAGATCGCCGACATCGCCGGCGACGTGCTGACGCCGGACGGCCTGGCGCGGCTGGCCGGGCTGGACCTGGCCGCGCTGCCCCTGGTGGACGGCACGCCGCAGCAGGACCTGCGCCTGGGGCCCTGCGTGGGGCACGTGCGCAAGTTCATCGCCATCGGGCTGAACTATGCCGACCATGCCGCCGAATCGAACATGCCCGTGCCGGCCGAGCCGATCGTCTTCAACAAGTGGACCAGCTGCATCGTCGGTCCCGACGACGACATCCAGATCCCCCGCGGATCGACCAGGACCGACTGGGAGGTCGAGCTGGGCGTGGTCATCGGCGCGCCCGCGTCCGACGTGGCCGAGGCCGAGGCGATGGCCCATGTCGCCGGCTATTGCGTCGTCAACGACGTCAGCGAACGCGAATGGCAGCTGGAACGGGGCGCGACCTGGGACAAGGGCAAGGGCTTCGACAGCTTCGGCCCGATCGGCCCGTGGATGGTCACGGCCGACGAGATCGCGGACCCGCAGGACCTGTCCCTGTGGCTCGAGGTGGACGGCAGGCGCTTTCAGGACGGCTCGACCCGGACGATGGTGTTCGGGGTCGCGGCGCTGGTCAGCTATTGCTCGCGGCTGATGACGCTGATGCCGGGCGACGTCATCACCACCGGCACGCCCCCCGGCGTGGGCATGGGGCAGACCCCCAAAGTGTTCCTGAAGGGCGGCGAGACGATGCGCCTGGGGATCCAGGGCCTGGGCGAGCAGACCCAGCGCGTCCGCCCCGCGCGTTGAGCCCCCGTTGATATCCCCTTGTTGGCCCGCCCCGACCGTTCCGGGCAGGCCGGCCGCACCCGCGCCCGCAACCCTTCCGTGCAGGACCCTCGCCATGCCGCTGCGACCCTGTCTCCGGGCCTGCCCGTGACCGCGCCCAGCCCGCTGCGCGTGCTGTCGATCGGCGAGGCGATGGTCGAGCTGTCGCCCGCGGACGAGGGCGGGCTGTGGCGCCTGGGCTTTGCCGGCGACACGCTGAACACCGCCTGGTACCTGCGCCGCCTGCTGCCGCCCGACCAGCCGGTCGGCTATCTCACGCGGCTTGGCCGGTCGCGGTTCTCGGATGCGCTGGCCGCGTTCATCGCGCAGGCCGGCCTGGTCACCGACCGCATCACCCGCGACGCGGACCGCGAGGTGGGGCTGTATGCGATCCACCTGGACGGGGGCGAGCGCAGCTTCAGCTATTGGCGCGACAACTCGGCCGCCCGGCGGCTGGCCGACGACGCGGGCGCGCTGGCCGCAAGCCTGTCGGG
>NZ_QLUV01000045.1 GCF_003286075.1 Paracoccus endophyticus
AGTCCGGCCTGAACAACTTCTACTGCATTGATTTTGTGTGCTGAAGCTGCGGTTTTGTTGGCTTTGAATTGCAGGGTTTCGTATGCTTTTGCCAGAAACCCTGCAATTTCCGGTCGCCGATGAAACCCCATTCCCGCGCTCCTGAACAGGATGACCTGCTCCGCCCACGACTGGTCGACATGATCGATGCGCGCCACGAGTTGGTGAAGCTTGCGGCGCTGATCGACTGGGAGTTTTTCGAACGGGAATGGGCGACCTTCTTCCCTTCGCATCAGGGTCGACCCGCGACATCGCCACGCCTGGTCGCGGGGCTCATGTATCTCCAGCACGCCTTCAAGCTCTCGGACGAGGCAGTCGTCGCCCGGTGGGTCGAGAACCCGTATTACCAACACTTCACTGGCGAGACGTTCTTCCAGCACCGTTCTCCAATCGATCCCTCGTCGCTGGTGCGCTGGCGCAAGCGGATCGGCGAGGAAGGGGTGGAGTGGCTGCTGACCAAGACGATAGAGGCAGGCCGAGCTTCTGGCGCGGTCAGCGACAAGAGCCTGAAACGGGTGGCCGTCGATACGACCGTGATGGAAAAGACCATCGCTCATCCCACGGATGCGCGGCTTTACGAGCGCGCCCGCGCCCTGCTGGCGGGCTTGGCGAAAGAAGCCGGGGTCGATCTGCGCCAGAGCTACGCCCGCCTTGCCCCGCGGCTGGCCGCCCAAGTCGGACGGTATGCCCATGCCCGGCAGTTCAAGCGCATGCGCAAGGCCCTGCGCCAGCTCAAGGGCTATGTTGGCCGAGTGCGCCGGGACCTGCGCCGCTACCTCCAGGACATCCCCGAAGGCGCGCTGCGCGGACGGGTGCTGGAGGCGCTCTGGCTGGTCGGTCGCCTGCTCGAACAGACACCGAAGAGCAAGAACAAGATCTATGCCCTGCACGAGCCGGAGGTCGACTGCATCTCCAAGGGCAAGGCGCGGGTCCGATACGAATTCGGCACCAAGGTCAGCCTCGCCACCACTCTCGATGGGGGCTTTGTCGTTGGTGCTCGGAGCTTTCCCGGCAACCCATACGACGGCCACACCCTGGCGTCAGCACTGGAGCAAGTCGCCATCCTGACCGACCAGGTGCCGGCTCTGGCTGTGGTCGACCGCGGCTATCGCGGCCATGGCGTGGAGGCCACCAAGGTCCTGATCAGCGGCACAAGACGCGGCATTACCCCGCTCCTGGCACGGCTCCTCAAGCGACGAAGCGCCATCGAGCCTGAGATCGGGCACATGAAGAGCGATGGTCGCCTAGCGAGATGCCCGCTGAAGGGCCGCATCGGCGACGCGGTCTTCGCCGTCCTCTGCGCCTGCGGCCACAATATCCGCAAGATCCTCGCCCATCTCAGGGCGCTTTGGACCCTATTGCTTCACCTGATTGCGGCGAGGATTTGGCCCGAAAGAACCCTGCACAGGGAAGTATTAGCCGCCTGACACGGTTGTTCAGAGCCGACT
>NZ_QLUV01000046.1 GCF_003286075.1 Paracoccus endophyticus
GCGCTCATCGCAAAGGCCGCGAACATCGGGCTGATGAGGATGCCGAAGAAGGGATAGAGCAGTCCCGCTGCGATCGGCACGCCGGCGGCGTTGTAGATCATGGCGAAGAAGAGGTTCTGCCGGATATTGCGCATCGTCGCCCGGCTGAGCCGACGGGCGCGGACGATCCCGTCAAGATTGCCCTTGACCAGTGTTATCCCGGCGCTTTCGATCGCCACGTCGGCCCCAGTGCCCATGGCGATGCCGACATCAGCCTGCGCCAGCGCGGGGGCGTCATTAACCCCGTCGCCGGCCATCGCGACCTTGCGCCCTTCAGCCTGCAATTCCCGGATGATGCGGGCCTTGTCCTCTGGCATCACATCGGCGCGGATCTCGTCGATGCCCAAGCGTGCAGCCACCGCCTTGGCAGTGCGCTCGTTGTCGCCCGTCGCCATGATGATCCGGAAGCCAAGCTCATGGAGCGATCTCAGCGCCGCAGGTGTCGTTTCCTTGACGGGATCGGCAACCGAAACCATACCAACGACCGCGCCATCGATGACCACGAACATCACCGTCTCTCCATGATCGCGGCGAGCATCGGCCGCGGCGATCAGCGGCCCCGCGTCCAGCCCCATATCGCGCAACAGCCGGATGTTGCCGAGCGCGACTGGTCGGCCATCGACGGTGCCGCGGACGCCTTGACCGGTCACGGCCTCAAAATCGCCAGCCTCGACCATCGCCACGCCGCGCTCTTCGGCACCGCGCACGATCGCCTCGGCCAAGGGGTGTTCCGAGCCACGTTCGAGCGACGCGGCAAGGCGCAGGATCTCGCTCTCGTCATGTCCCGGTTCGGGCAGCACCGCGACGAGCCGCGGCTTGCCCTCGGTCAGCGTTCCGGTCTTGTCCACGATCAGGGTGTCGACCTTCTCGAAACGCTCCAGCGCCTCGGCATTCTTGATCAACACGCCGGCTTGGGCGCCCCGTCCGGTCGCGGTCATGATCGACATTGGTGTCGCAAGGCCAAGCGCACAGGGGCAAGCGATGATCAGCACCGCCACCGCCGCCACCAGGCCATAGGAGAGTGACGGTTCGGGCCCCCAGACAGCCCAGGCTATGAAGGACAGGATCGCGATCCCGATTACCGCCGGCACGAACAGGCCCGCGACCCGGTCGGCGTATTTCTGGATCGGCGCGCGCGAGCGTTGCGCGTTCGAGACCATCTCCACGATCTGGCTCAGCATGGTATCCGCGCCGACGCGGGTGGCTTCGATCATCAAAGATCCGGTGCCGTTGATCGTGGCTCCGGTGACCGGATCGCCGGACACCTTCTCCACCGGAACCGGCTCGCCCGAGATCATGCTTTCGTCCACGGACGAGCGGCCATCGACAACCACGCCGTCCAC
>NZ_QLUV01000047.1 GCF_003286075.1 Paracoccus endophyticus
GAGAGTGTCCGATCTTCTGTGTATCGCTGATCTGGTCCATGCTTCCTGAGAGGAGCAAGGACGATGACGATTTCCAACGAACTGCTGGACGAGTTGCTGAAGGGCTGCAAGCGGCCTGAGGACCTGCTCGGTGATGCCGGACTGATGAAGGAGCTGAAGGTCCGGCTGATGGAGCGGATGCTGGGCGCCGAACTGACTGCGCATCTGGGCTATGATGCCGGCGCCGAGCCGCCGCCGGAACAGTCCAACCGGCGCAACGGGACCGCGACCAAGCGGGTGAAGGGCTCCGACGGCGAGGTGCCGCTTTCTGTGCCGCGCGACCGGGATGGCAGCTTCGAGCCGGAGCTGGTGAAGAAGGGCCAGACCCGGATCGACGGGATCGACGACAAGATCATCGGCCTTTACGCCGCCGGCTTGTCGGTTCGCGACATCCAGGCTCATCTCGAGGAGCTTTACGGACTTCGGGTGTCGCCGGACCTGATCAGCCGCGTCACCGATGCCGTGCTGGAAGAAGTCCGGGACTGGCAGCACCGGGCACTGGACCGGATGTATCCCATTGTGATCTTCGATGCCCTGCGGGTGAAGATCCGCGACGCGGACAGCCGCATGGTCAAGAACAAGGCGGTCTACATCGCCCTGGGCGTCACCCGCGAGGGGGAGCGCGAGGTCCTCGGCCTTTGGATCGCCGACAACGAAGGCGCCAAGTTCTGGCTGTCGGTGATGAACGAACTGCGCAACCGGGGCGTCCAGGACATCCTGATCGCGGTCGTGGATGGGCTGAAGGGCTTCCCGGAAGCGATCACCGCCGCCTTCCCGGAAACCACGGTCCAGACCTGCATCGTCCACCTGATCCGGCACTCGATGAACTTCTGCAGTTGGAAGGACCGCAAGGCCGTGGCCGCCGACCTGCGCCCGATCTATGAGGCCCCGACCGCTGAGGAGGCCGCCAGCCGGCTCGATGCTTTCGAGGAAAAATGGGCCGGAAGATACCCGTCCATCGCCCCGGCCTGGCGCCGGGCCTGGGCCGAGGTGATCCCTTTCTTTGCCTTCAGTGCCGCGATCCGAAAGACCATCTACACCACGAACGCCGTGGAATCGCTGAACCGGGTGCTGCGGAAAACCCTGAAGACCAAGGGCTCGTTCCCGACCGAGGAGGCCGCAACCAAGCTGATCTTCCTCGCCATCCGCAATTTCGAGAAGGGCGGCCGCGCTGTCCGGGAGTGGGTTGCCGCACGAAACCAGCTGGCCATAATGTTCGCAGGGCGCTTCGACGCCTGACCGTATCTGAAAACCGCATGGGCCAGGTCAGATACACAGAGTTTCAGACACTCCC
>NZ_QLUV01000048.1 GCF_003286075.1 Paracoccus endophyticus
TGGAGGGGCTGAGTGAGGGTTTCCCAGCCGTCGACCTTGCGCATCTGGATCTGCCCTGAGGCCAGGAGCGCCCAGAGCAACATCGGCACGGTTTCGGCGCATGGCAGCACGGTCTGGGTCTTGATCCGGCGGCGAAACTCCTCGTTCAGGCGCTCGATGGCGTTGGTGGTCCTCGCCGATTTCCACTGCGACGGGTCGAGGCGGGTGAAGCTGAAGAGCCGGTCGCCGGCTTCTTCCAGGCTGTCGGCGACAGCGCGGCACTTGAGCCGCCATTTCCGCACGAAAGCCTTGCGACGCTTCTCGATCTCGGCGGCGGTGTCGGCATAGATCATGTCGCGGTAATCTGCGGTCAGTTCGTCGTGCAGGCGTTTGGGCGCGTGGCTGAGCAGGTTGCGGTGCTTGTGAACCGTGCAGCGCTGGATCGGCAGGTCCTCGCCCCAGAGTGCAACGAGTGCGGCCTCCAGTCCCGGAGCACCGTCGACGATCACGAACTCGGGCCGCTTCAGGCCACGGGCATCGAGATCGGCGAGGAACTGCCCCCAGGCCGCCGTGCTTTCGCCGCCCATGTTCCCAATCGAGATCAGCACTTTCTGCCCGTCTCGGCGCACGCCGATCGCCGCCAGCACCGAGATATTGGTGGCCTTGCGGTCCAGCCGGGTCTTGATGACGGTGCCGTCAAGGATGAGCCGCACGACATCCTCGTCAGCGAGGTTGCGAGCGGACCAGGCATCCCAGTCGACCTTCACCTTGCGCCAGGCCCGGCTGACCACGTCCTTGCTGACCGCGCCCTCGAACAGGCCGAACAGGGCGCGCTTGACCCGGCGCGTGTTCGTTCCGGCCAGATAAACCGCCGCGATCAGGGCCTCGGCCTTCTTCGTCAGCCGCTGGTAGCGCGGCAGCGCCCTGGATCGCCATTCGCTGACCTGCCCCGCCTCGTCCTCAATCCGGGCACGGGGCACCCGCACCGTCTCGGTGCCGAATGTCCCGGTCAGTTGCCGATCGCGATGCCCGTGGCGATAGCCCTTGGCCCGGTCATCGCCCCGGCCGTAGCGAAGGCGACCGAGAAACTCGGCCAGCTCCTCTTCGAACATCGCTTCGATGGTGGCGCGGACGCTCGACCGCAGGCGGTCCTCGATCGGATCATATGCCGCCGCGTCGGGCAGTAGCGAAAAGGACGAGCTGTCGGTATTCTGGTTCATGGCGTGATCTCCCTGGCGGTTGCCGCCGCCGGTTGGGTGGGTGAGACTTCACCCGGAGATTACGCCGCCTTCCAATTTCCACCACTTCCGAGACACGAC
>NZ_QLUV01000049.1 GCF_003286075.1 Paracoccus endophyticus
CCAGCTGGCCATAATGTTCGCAGGGCGCTTCGACGCCTGACCGTATCTGAAAACCGCATGGGCCAGGTCAGATACACAGAGTTTCAGACACTCCCACCGGGCCAAGCAGATCTTTCAACTCCACGGAGCGGCGGCCGAGAGAGAGGTCGTGTTTAGCAAGAAGCTGTTGCGTAAACAGTTGCTGGCGATCATGCGAGCCCACCCCGTCTGCAAGGTTGCAACGTGGCCCGCCTGCCGCCGAGCGACGGCAATGGCCCCGCACGACCAAACCTGGCTGCCTGTAATCCAGAAACCTCGCGAACATTCGCCTGCCTCCCTGCCGACGACGGCGATGCCGGGCGACCCGGAGCCCTGTCGCCTATCGATTGTCGCGCACCGCCCATCGCGGAACACGAACTCAACGGGGTTTGGTTCGCAATGTCGCCGCTGTAAACGACAAGGGGATACGCAGAACACACGCAGTGCAGAAAACCGCTGCTAGTCGGCCTCCAACAGATTCAATCGCGTCCCGAGCGCTCGGTCGGAACCTGTCGCCTCATTGTGTTTTCATGGCGGTCTGCCTCCGTGCTCCAAGCCCGAAAGAATGCAGTGGTGGCGGGAGTCCCCAGCCGGATAGGGCAGCTCGCCGCATCTCGACGTGGCGGGCTCAAGCGCGGAGATAGCCGGTTTGACCGGGCCCCGGGCGGCATAGCGGACTTTGAGGGACGCAGCACCGCCGGTCTCCAATGATTAGGTAGCGGACCGGCTGGCGGGCACTGACCGGTGCGGGAAGACGCCTCGATACCGCAGCAGGATGACGGTCCGGGCGAGCATGGGGTGGGCCTGAGCACCGGAAGAAACTCATTGGAAACCGCCCGTGCCCAGCAAACCCGTAGGTTCTTGAAAAACGGCTCACGCTGAAATCCCGGATAGCAGGGCGTTGGTTCTCGCGCCCCGAACGTCCTCCGCAAGACTCCGCCCATGCGGAGCAAGCCGAAGAGAAGCGAACACTCTTGCCAATGTTAGCAATAGGTCGTGTCGCGAATGTGGTGGAAATTGCCTGGCGGCTCGCTTCGGGCATGTGAAGCTGGCTCCGATCAGGCGGCGAGGTCAAGTGGCATCGGCTGGAGGGGCTGAGTGAGGGTTTCCCAGCCGTCGACCTTGCGCATCTGGATCTGCCCTGAGGCCAGGAGCGCCCAGAGCAACATCGGCACGGTTTC
>NZ_QLUV01000005.1 GCF_003286075.1 Paracoccus endophyticus
ACACCGCCCTCGGCATGCCTGTCACTGAAGCTGTGGGATAGCTCTGACCGGGAGAAGGGCAACCTCGGCCATCACCCGATTTGTGCAACAGAGCCCTTGGAAACACGAAAATCCCAGTTGCTTCTGCGCTACCAAAGTATGTAACTCGGATGAAAGACCAGGCAGAGCGTAGACATGCTGATTTCCACAATTCTCGAATATATCGACAATCGGAATTATCCCGCTGACACATCAGCCCCTAAATCTTGTGTCTGCGCGGACTTCGTTTCCCTGACGGATCGCCAATGTGGGTGGTCATGAGCCAGGTCCATCGCCCCGTCCGCCGCAATCCGCATGATATCACCTTCGCCGCGATCAAGATGATCGTGTCGGACGAGGCGGCATGCCTCACGTTTTTCAAGGCCATTCGCTTTCCGAGTGGTCTGACCTGCGACAGCTGCGGCGCCGATGAGGCCGAGGGCGCGCATTTCACTCACCATCGCTCCCGCCCTGGCCTCTATACCTGCGCCAGCTGCCGACGGCAGTTCTCCATCAGCTCCGGCACCGCCATGCATCGCACACGGTTTCCGCTCGGACAATGGTTGCGGGCGATCTGGTTCCTTGCGTCTTCCAGCAAGGGCATCTCGGCGCGCAAGCTGGGAGAGATGCTCGGCCTCAGCTACAAGGGCCCGTTGGGCCTTGCCTTATCTCGAAACGCTCCACTGCGCCCCGGCGATTGCGACCCAGCAGTGGCGCCTGTTCTTCGAGACCGGCCTCTTCAACAAGTACACCCCAGCGGCGGCCGATCTCGCGGCGCCCGCGCTCATGGGCGCGAAGGCCATCCTCGGTGCCCAACGTCTGCAGATGCTGCGCTTCCAGGTGGTGTGCCGGCTCGGGAGCTTCATGAGCAACCGGGCCAACGACTTCGCGGACAGGGTGCTGGGTTCGTCCCGGGACGAGACCACCCGCCACCAGCTGCTGACGATCAACTGCGTCGAGGCCTGGTTCTCGCGCGAGCCCGTCTCCATGATGTCGGGCCCGCTGCAAGGCCAGGTCATCCCGGAAGAGATCCGGAAGCTGGCCCGCTTCATCATGCGCGCCGTGCTGGCTCGGCACCGCAGGCCGCGCTTTCATCGGATGAACCCCAACATCGACGAAGCAGGTGAGCGTTGCGCTGGGCCAGGCGACCAGCCATGGCGATCTGTGGATCAGCATTGCCGCGCTGGCGCCCCTCGACGGCAAGACCGCCCGCTGGCTTACGGCGCAGGTCGAGGCCCGCGCCATCCGCCAAGGGCGGGAGGCGGAGGCGTTCCGGTCGGGCAGCCACCGGATGATCCACCTGCCCGTGAAGAGCCACGGCCGTTTCCGGAGCCGCAGCGGTGATCTGGCGAAGACCATCCAGCTGATCGAGCGCCCCGCAGGCCCGCGCAGCATCAAGCTCGGCCGCTGGACCCACCGCCTGGCGGACGGCCGTCCGGGCGAGCTGGTCATCGGGCTGGTGTCGGACATGAAGGCGGCCTTCAGGGAAGGCCGCAAGGCCTATGCCCCGCGCTGCAAGGAGCTGTGTGTCGACTTCGGGCTTCGCACGATGCTGGCGACGGACCAAGGCGATCTGCTGGGCCGCGCCTGGATCGAGCAGCTGATGTGGCATGATGCCCGCATCTCCGGGCTGGCGGCGGAGCTGCAGGCCCGGAGCATCCGACCGAACCGGTCCCCGCGCTACCGCGCCATGGTGGAAAGCCTGCGGGGATACATCGAGACATCTGTTGGCCAGGCGCTGAACCGGCTCGTCGCCATCCGGGCGCCCGCGCATCTGGTGCTGGAACGGCTCGACTTCCGCGGCGCGGATCTGTCGCGCCGGATGAACCGGCTACTGACCAACTGCGACCGCTCGGTGCTGCGCGCAAAGCTCAAGGATCTGAAGGAGCGCTTCGGGATCACCTCCGCCGAGGTGAACCCGGCCTGGTCCTCGCAGACCTGCTCGTGCTGCGGCTATGTGAGCAAGGCCAACTGCAAGGCGCAGGACAGGTTCGTCTGCGGCGCCTGCGGCACAACCATCCATGCCGATGTCAATGGGTCCCGGAACCTCGGGGGCGGACGTTCCGCCTTCGATCGGGCCGCCCGCATGACAAGGGCGGAAAGCCTCCAGGCGACGGTGATCCGTCATCTGGAGCGCCTTGGGGCGGCAAGGGAGGGGGTCGTGCTCGACCCCGCA
Source organism: Paracoccus endophyticus (assembly GCF_003286075.1). Classification (GTDB taxonomy): domain Bacteria; phylum Pseudomonadota; class Alphaproteobacteria; order Rhodobacterales; family Rhodobacteraceae; genus Paracoccus; species Paracoccus endophyticus. The sequence goes on from NZ_QLUV01000005.1 coordinate 2,195, forward strand.
CTCTGGCGGGCCCGAACCCGGGCTCGGGTGATCCCGGAGCGAAGCGCGTATGTGTCGAACCGATACTTCGGCGAGGCCCTGGGGAGCGTCATCCCCGACCCGGGCCGCATCGTCGAACGGGAGACACCACTGGCGCGGCGCTTGAAGTCCAATCGCGGCGCATCTGAACCGGAAACTGTGGCGGCTCAGCCGACACAACATCTGGCGGCTGATGTGTCAAAGGGATAATCACCATCGGATTGGAGGAGATCCTCTCCGGCCATTACCGCATCTGGGCTCAGGAATACGGGACGCACACGAGGGCTACTGCAAGCCTGCGACATCAAGAAGAATGGAGTCCGTATGGGCTCCCTCGCGGCAGGCATGCCAAAACCGGCCTTCGTTTATATACTGGATCAGTTCCGTGCCCGGACCGGTGCTGCCGAGACATGCCTGAAGGCCCTCAAAGCCGCATGCAAGTGGGGCGAGGATCGGGGTTTCCCGGCGGACTCGCCAGTTCTCCGTGTGACCTCGCCGCACAAGTCGATGGGCGGCGCAACCGCTTGGGATGTCGACGACGACAAAAAGTTTCTTGAGAAACACGGACCGGGCACGATGGCTCGGCGTTGGTTCTATCTCGCCCGCAACACGGCGGGCCGAATCGGCGACATGAACAAGCTGGAAGTGCACAACATCGTCCTGGAGGGCGGCAGGGCGTTTCTCACATGGCAGCCGGCGAAGAAGGGGTCCAAGCCGGTTACACCCCCCATCATGGACGAGCTCGCCGCCGAGTTGGCCGATGACACAGGTGAGAAGGCGACGTTCCTGCGGACGGAGTACGGCCGCCCTTTCGCGTCCTCGGGGTCCCTGGACAACAAAGTCCGGGACTGGATCGTCGCGGCAAAGCCTATCGGTGCAGACGGCAAGGCGGTGCGCTCTCAGCACGGCATTCGGAAAGCGACCGCGCACGAACTTGCCAAGGCTGGCGCGAGCGTGTTCGAGGTTGCCGCGCGTCTCTCGCATTCCGACGTCAAGTCCAGCGCCCTGTACGTGAAAGACGTCGAGCGGGCAGGCCTGGTGCTGTCTGGTTTCGAGCGCGTCGAGAAAGCCCGCAAGGCGGCAGGTGTCCCACAGCCCCAAAAGGGTGGGACCCTTCCCAAGGGAATGTCACTGAAAACCATACTTTCAGGAGGAAGGTGGCAGCCCGTAGGGGAGTCGAACCCCTCTTCCCAGGTTGAAAACCTGGTGTCCTAACCGATAGACGAACGGGCCACCGTCGCATCATCGCGGTCTGTGCCGCGCGGCGTGGGGCGGTGTTTAGGCGAGGGCGCAGCGGGGCGCAAGCGCAAAATGCGCGGCGCGCACGACTTCCTTGTGCAGGCGCCGCTCAGGCCTCGGCAGCGTCGTCCAGGCGCAGCCGGATGCGCTGGCGCCCCCCCCAGACCGACAGCTCGAGCTTGCCGGCCAGGTGGAACCGGCGGCCTTGCGCACCCAGCAGCGAGGGACCCAGCGGGCCTGTCATCGCGCCCCAGCCCACGGCGTCCAGCGGGGGCGCGCCGGCGCTGCGCAGGCGCAGGCGCAGGTGGCCCTCGCCCATGGTCCCGACCTGATCGACGATCTGGTCGGCAAAGGCAAAGCGTGGCGCCGGCGCCCCCGCCCCGAACGGGCCGGCGCGGTCCAGTGCGTCGATCAGATCGACCGAGGCCGCGGCCGGCTCCAGCAGGCCGGAAATGCGCAGGGTGCCCGCCCCCTGCCGCCCGGCCGCCCCGATGGCCAGCAACTCCGACAGCCGCGCCATCGCGGCCGGGATCATCGCCGGATCGACGGTCAGCCCTGCCGCCATCGCGTGGCCGCCGCCCTTGAGGATCAGCCCTTCGGCCGCCAGCCTGCCCATCGCGCGTCCGATGTCCACGCCCGGAACCGAGCGGGCCGAGCCCTTGCCCAGGCCCCCTGCGACACCGATCACCACGGCAGGCAGGCCGGTCGCCTCCTTCAGGCGGGCAGCGACGATGCCGACCACGCCGGGGTGCCACCCGTCGTCGGCGGCCCAGGCCAGAACGGGATCGCCGCGCGCCTCGACCTGGGCCAAGGCGGCCTCGCGCACGCCCGCCTCGATCGCGCGGCGGTCGCGGTTCAGATCGTCCAGTTGCGCGGCCAGTTGCGCCGCCTGCTGCGGGTCCGAGCAGGACAGGCAGCGCGCGCCAAGGTCGGCGCGTCCGACGCGGCCGCCCGCGTTGATCCGCGGCCCCAGCAGATAGCCAAGGTGAAAGGCGGACGGGGCGCTGTCCAGCCGCGCCACGTCGGACAGCGCGACCAGTCCCGGCCGTTGCCGACGCGCCATGATCGCAAGCCCCTGACGGACGAACGCGCGGTTGACGCCCACAAGCGGCGCCACGTCCGCGACCGTCGCCAGCGCGACCAGATCCAGCATCCCGATCAGGTCCGGCTGGGCGCGGCCCTGCCCGCGCAGCACGCGGTTGGCCTGCACCAGCGTCAGGAACACCACGCCTGCGGCGCACAGATGGCCCAGCGTGCCGTCCTCGTCGGCGCGGTTGGGGTTCACGACGGCCAGCGCGGGGGGCAGCGTCTCGCCGCCCTGATGGTGGTCAAGCACCAGCACGTCGGCACGGCCGGTGGCGGCGGCCAGCGCCTCGTGGCTGAGGGTGCCGCAATCGACGCAGACGATCAGGTCATGGTCGGCGGCCAGGCCCGCAATGGCGGGCGCGTTCGGGCCATAGCCCTCGTCGATGCGGTCGGGGACATACAGCGTCGCCTGGCGGCCCAGGGCGGCCAGCCAGCCCAGGATCAGCGCCGCAGACGCGCCGCCGTCCACGTCGTAGTCGGCGAACACCGCGATCCGCTGGCCGCCCAGCGCCGCGGCGACCAGCCGGTCGGCGGCGGCTTCCATGTCGCGCAGGGTCAGCGGGTCGGGCAGCAGGTCGCGCAGGCGGGGTTCCAGAAAGCCCGGCACGTCGGGCGCGGTGACGCCGCGCGCGGCTAGCACCCGCGCCACCGGCAGGGGCAGCCGAGTGTCCTGCGCCAGCGCCTCGGCCAGCCGGTCCTGTGCAGGTTCGGGCCCGACCCAGACGCGCCCGGTCAGCGAGCGTTCGACGTTCAGAAATGCGGCCATGGCAGGGTTCTGGCCAAGGGGCGCGGCCATGGCAAGGGTCTTGATGCGCAGGGCAGCCTTGCCGAAAGCGGGCGTCGCCGGGGCGCCCTGCCCTGCCAGGATGCAAGACCCTGCGCCGGTCGGAACCGGGGCAGCGCCCTTGTCCTGCAGGCACAGGCACGCGCAGGTCCGGCGCCGGGCCAGCGCCCGGCACCGGTCGGTGTCACTTGATCGGGTTGCGATAGAACACCCGGCGGACCGATCCGGTCTTGGACCGCATCAGGATGGTTTCCGTCTCGATGAAGTTCGGCTCGCGCCGCAGGCCCTGCACGATCGAGCCGTTGGTGACGCCGGTCGCCGAAAAGATCACGTCGGCCGTCACCATCTCGTCGCGCGAATAGATGCGGTTCAGGTCGGTGATGCCGGCCTTGGCCGCGCGCGCGCGTTCGTCGTCGTTGCGGAACATCAGCCGGCCCCACATCTGCCCGCCCATGCACTTCAGCGCCGAGGCGGCCAGAACGCCCTCGGGCGCGCCGCCGGACCCCATGTACATGTCGATGCCGGTCTTTTCAGGCTCGGCCACGTGCATGACGCCCGCCACGTCGCCGTCGGTGATCAGGCGGATCGCGGCGCCGGTGGCGCGGACCTCGGCGATCATCGCCTCGTGGCGCGGACGTTCCAGGATGCAGACGGTGATGTCCTCGGGCCGCACGCCGCCCGCCTTGGCCAGCGCGTGGACGCGCTCGCTGGGGGTCATGTCCAGGCTGACCACGTCCTTGTCATAGCCGGGACCCACGGCCAGCTTGTCCATGTAGACGTCGGGGGCGTGCAGCAGCGTGCCGCGCGGGGCCATGGCGATCACGGTCAGGGCGTTCGGCATGTCCTTGGCGGTCAGCGTGGTCCCCTCCAGCGGGTCCAGCGCGATGTCCACCTCGGGTCCCTGGCCGGTGCCGACCTCCTCGCCGATGAACAGCATGGGGGCCTCGTCGCGCTCGCCCTCGCCGATCACCACGACACCGCGGATGTCCAGCATGTTCAGCTGCTCGCGCATGGCGTTGACCGCGGCCTGGTCGGCGGCCTTTTCGTCGCCGCGCCCGATCAGCCGGGCCGAAGCATGGGCCGCGGCCTCACTGACGCGGGCAAGGCCCAGGGACAGCATGCGGTCGTTGAAATCCATGGGGGTGGTCATGGCTGAATGTCCTTGATTGGCCTGCGCTGGCCGGCTTCTAGGCGCGGCACGGGGCAGCGGCAAGACTGGGGGCGCTAACGGCAAGCCGTGAGGACCCCCGGCCCTGCACGCCACCCCGACCCGGTGTCCGCCCTTGGGCGCGACGCTGCGATCACTCTGCCGACAGTTCCAGCGCAAGCGCGTGGATGCGCGGCACGATGTCGCCCAGCGTGCGGTTGACCAGCCGGTGCTGCTCGACCCGGCCGAGCCCCGCGAACGCGGGCGACGCCATGCGGATGCGGTAATGGGTCTGCCCGCCCTCGCGCCAGCCGGAATGGCCGTGATGCTGCTGGCTTTCGTCGATCACCTCAAGGCGCGAGGGCGCAAGCGCCATCAGCCGGTCGTGCATTTCCTCTGCGATCCGCTGCGCCATTGGCCCCGCCCCTCTTTCAAACCCGTGCAAAACCCCTACACTCTCGGTCCCGAGTCGCAAAGAAGGCCCCTGATGTCCAGCAACGACCCGTTCGGTTTCGATATTTCCGCCGCCTCTGACAAGAAGCGGCGGGCGAAGGGCCGTCGCGGGATGTCCGGCGCCTTCGAGACATCGACGCGGCGCTGCGACAAGGCCGGCTGCGATCTGCCGGGCCAGTATCGCGCGCCCAAGTCGCCCAAGCAGCTCGACGATTACTATTGGTTCTGCAAGGACCACGTGCGCGAGTACAACCTGAACTGGAACTATTTCCAGGGCCAGTCCGAGGCCGAGTTCCAGGAGTTCCTGGACAATGCCACCGTCTGGGAACGCCCCACGCGCCCCTTCGGCCGGGCCACGCAGGAACAGGCCTGGGCGCGCCACGGGGTCGAGGACCCGCTGGAGATTCTGGGCCAGAACGGCACCAGCCCCGAGGCGCGGCTGCGCGCCGCGCGCAAGCTGCCGCCCACGGAACGCCGCGCGCTGGACATCCTCGAGGCCAAGGACAGCTGGACCAAGCAGGAAATCCGCAAGCAATACAAGTCGCTGGTCAAGGATCTTCACCCCGACATGAACGGGGGCGACAGGTCCGACGAGGATCGGCTGCAAGAGGTTGTCTGGGCCTGGGACCAGATCAAGGACAGCCGCAGCTTCAAGGAATAAGCCTTGGCCCGGCCATGAAAAAGGCCCCCGTCTCCGGGGGCCCCTGGATGCCGTCAGGCGGCGGTCACTCGGTGATCGTGACCTTGGCCATGTAGTCGGGCTTGTCCACCGCGCCGTTCGCCGCAGAGTCGCCCTTTTTCACCGCGTTCAGCACGTCCCAGCCGTCCACAAGCTGGCCCACGACGGTGTATTGCCCGTCCAGGAAGGGCGCCGGGGCCAGGTCGATGAAGAACTGGCTGTTGGCGCTGTTGGGGTCCTGGCTGCGGGCCATGCCGACGGTGCCCGCCTGAAAGCTGACGTCGTTGAACTCGGCCGCCAGGTCGGGAAGGTCGGACCCGCCCATGCCGGCCATGGCGGTGTCGCCGCCCTGCTTGCCGTGCTGCACGTCGCCGGTCTGGGCCATGAACCCGTCGATGACACGGTGAAACACCACCCCGTCATAGGCGCCCGACTTCGCCAGCGAGACCAGCCGCTCGACATGGCCGGGCGCCTTGTCGGCGAACAGGTCCAGCACGATCGTGCCCTTGGGCTGGCCGGCCGCGTCCGCGACCTCGATCACCATGTTGGGGCCGGGACCGTCGGTGATGCCGGGCAGGCCTTCGGCGGATGCGGCCGACGCCGACAGCGCCAGCAGGACGGCGGTCAGGACCTTACGCATCGGCGGCCACCTTGACCGAGATCATGCGGTCGGGGTTCGCCGGCGGCTCGCCCTTGGCGATCTTGTCCACGTGTTCCATCCCCGAGATGACGCGGCCATAGACCGTGTACTGCCCGTTGAGGAAGTCGTTGTCCTTGAAGTTGATGAAGAACTGGCTGTTGGCGCTGTTGGGGTTCTGCGACCGTGCCGCGCCCAGCGTGCCGCGGGAATGCGGCAGCTTCGAGAACTCGGCCGGCAGGTCGGGCATGTCGGACCCGCCCGTGCCCGCGCGCCCGGGGTTGTAGTCCTTTTCCATGTTGGCGTGCTGCACGTCGCCGGTCTGCGCCATGAAGCCGTCGATCACGCGGTGGAACGCCACGTTGTCATAGGCGCCGGCGCGGGCCAGCGCCTTCATGCGCTCGACGTGCCTGGGGGCCACGTCGCTCAGCAGCTCGATCACCACCGGGCCGTCCTTCAGCTCGATGATGATGGTGTTTTCCGGGTCCTTGATCTCGGCCATCCCGCTCTCCTTTTCGGTCGGTGTGACGGGACATAGGCCCCGCCGTTCGCCAGCGCAACGCGCGCGGACCGGCACCGGGTCCACCGCGCGCGGCCAATCCCGCGTCTGGCTGGTTGACGATAATGTCATCATCCCGCAGAACCGCGGAAAGTCGTTCCGACCCGCAAAGGATTGCGCGCATGGCCCGTTTCAACACCATCGACGACCTGGACATGGACGGAAAGGTCGTGCTGACCCGCGTCGACCTGAACGTCCCGGTCGAGGACGGGCGCGTCACGGACGCCACGCGGATCGACAAGGTGGTCCCCACGATCAAGGCGATCCAGGCCAAGGGCGGCATCCCGGTGCTGCTGGCGCATTTCGACCGGCCCAAGGGCCAGCGCGTCGATGCCATGAGCCTGCGCCAGATCGTTCCCGCGCTCGAGGCGGCGCTGGGCCAGCCCGTGCGCTTTGCCGACGAGGCGGTGGGCGGGCCGGCCAAGCGCGCGGTGGCGGACCTGTCCAGGGGCGACGTGCTGCTGCTGGAAAACACCCGGTTCTATCCGGGCGAGGAAGCCAACGACGCGCATTTCGCGGCCTCGCTGGCGGCGCTGGGGCAGGTCTATGTCAACGACGCGTTCTCGGCCGCCCACCGGGCCCACGGCTCGACCGAGGGGCTGGCGCGGCTGATGCCCTCGGCCGCCGGCCGGCTGATGGAGGCCGAACTGAACGCGCTGGACGCGGCGCTGGGCACGCCCGAGCGCCCGGTCGTGGCGGTCGTCGGCGGGGCCAAGGTCTCGACCAAGCTGGCGCTGCTGTCGAACCTGATCACCAAGGTCGATCACCTGGTGATCGGCGGGGGCATGGCCAACACCTTCCTGGTGGCCCAGGGGGTCGAGGTCGGCACAAGCCTGGCCGAGCGCGACATGGCCGACACCGCCCGCGACATCCTGGCCCGCGCGCAGGGGGCGGGCTGCACCATCCACCTGCCCCTGGACGTGGTCGTCGCGCGCGAGTTCAAGGCCGGCGCACCCAGCGAGACGGTGGCCGTCACCGCCTGCCCGGCGGACGCGATGATCCTGGACGCCGGGCCACAGACCGTCACGGCCATTACCGATGTCTTTTCAGCGTGCCGCACGCTGATCTGGAACGGCCCGCTGGGCGCGTTCGAGATCGAGCCGTTCGACGCCGCGACGAACGCCGCCGCCAAGGCCGCGGCCGAACTGACCCGCGCCGGCCGGCTCGTGTCGGTGGCGGGGGGCGGCGACACCGTGGCCGCGCTGAACAAGGCGGGGGTCGCGGCGGACTTCACCTTCATCTCGACGGCGGGCGGCGCGTTCCTGGAATGGATGGAGGGCAAGGACCTGCCGGGCGTGGCGGCGCTGGTCGCAGCCAAGCGCTAAGGAACGCCGCCGACCGGGCAAGGGCCGCAGCCCCTGCCCGGTCGCTGCGCGCCTTTGCAGCCGTCAGGGCTTGGCAGGCGTCGGTGCGGCGCCCTCGGGGCTGACCGCCGGGGCATCGCTGGTCGTCGTGCCCACGGCCACGCCCCCTGCTGGGGTGACGGCGTGCTCATCGGATTGCCACGGGACGAACAGGAAAAAGGCCGTCGCGGCCAGCGCCAGGGCGACCAGGATGCCGATGATGGCCGGGCGGTGACGGCGCGCCGACCGCTCGACGTTGTTGTCGTTGTACGACATGTGCGTTTCCTCGCCAAAAACCATCAACGCGGCAGGCCGGGACGCGTTCCGCCGGCACCGGCCCCGCCGTTAGCGCAACCGCACTTTCCTCTGCGCCGCGGTCTGATAAGGCAGGCCATCCCGAACAAGATGCGGAGCCTTCCGATGCAGATGACCGAAACCGTCAAGACGATCCTCGCCAAGTACGAGGGCGAAAACCCCGGCGTCAAAGGCAACCTTGCCCGCATGCTGATGACCGGCAAGCTGGCCGGCACCGGCAAGATGATCATCCTGCCCGTGGACCAGGGGTTCGAGCACGGCCCCGCCCGCAGCTTTGCCAAGAACCCGCTGGGCTATGACCCCCACTATCACTATCAGCTGGCGATCGACGCGGGCCTGAACGCCTATGCGGCCCCCCTGGGCATGATCGAGGCGGGCGCCGACACCTATGCCGGCCAGATCCCGACGATCCTGAAGTGCAACTCGGCCAACTCGCTGATGTCGGACACCGCCGGCAAGAACCAGGCCGTGACCGCGACCGTGCAGGACGCGCTGCGGCTGGGCTGCGCGGCCATCGGCTTCACGATCTATCCCGGTTCGGACATGGCGCTGGACATGTTCGAGGAGATTTCCGAGATGCGCGCCGAGGCCGCATCCGTCGGCATCCCGACGGTGATCTGGTCCTATCCGCGCGGCGAGGCGATCAGCAAGGACGGCGAGACCGCCATCGACATCGCGGCCTATGCCGCGCAGATCGCGGCGCTGCTGGGCGCGCACATCATCAAGATCAAGCTCTCGACCGACCATCTGGAAAACAAGGACGCCAGGAAGGTCTATCAGGAACAGGGCATCGACATCTCGACCCAGGCGGCCCGCGTGCGTCACTGCATGGACGCGGCCTTCGGCGGGCGGCGCATCGTCGTCTTCTCGGGCGGCGCGGCCAAGGGGTCGGATGCCGTGTACGAGGATGCGATCGCAATCCGCGACGGCGGCGGCAACGGCTCGATCATCGGCCGCAACAGCTTCCAGCGGAGCCGCGCCGACGCGCTGGAGATGCTGGGCAAGCTGGTGGACATCTATCTGAACAAGGCCTGACGCATCGCGGGCGCATCCTGCCCGCGACGGATCGGCAGCACGGGGCGGCAGGCGACTGCCGCCCCTTTTCCGTCTGCTGCCTCCGTCTGCTGCAACGGGCGGCCGAACATCGACGGGAACCATGACGCGCCCTTCCTGTTTCCGTTCGGCAACCAGCAGGAAAAACCAGTCATGCGCGCGATCACCTTCCACGGAACGGGCAAAGTCCAGGTCGATACCCATGACGATCCCACCATCAAGGATCCGGGCGACGTCATCCTGCGCGTGACGCGCACGGCGATCTGCGGATCGGACCTGCATCTTTACGACGGCTTTGTTCCCGAGATGCGCAAGGGCGACATCCTGGGCCACGAGTTCATGGGCGAGATCGTCGCTGCGGGCCCCCAGGTCACGCGTCACAAGGTGGGCGACCGCGTGCTGGTGCCCTTCAACATCGCCTGCGGGCACTGCGATTTCTGCCGCGTCGATGCGTTCTCGCTGTGCGACAACACCAACCCCGACCATGAAAAGGTCGAGGCGCTGTACGGCCAGTCCGGCGGCGGGATGTTCGGCTATTCCCACCTGTTCGGCGGCTATGCCGGGGGCCAGGCGGAACTGGTGCGGGTGCCGTTCGCGGACGTGGGCCTGCTGGCCGTCCCCGAGGCGCTGGACGACGACAAGGTCCTGTTCCTGACCGACATCTTTCCCACCGGCTATCAGGCGGTCGAACAGATCGGGACCGGGCCGGGCGATCTGGTCGCCGTCTGGGGCTGCGGCCCGGTGGGCCAGTTCGCCATCCGCTCGGCCCTGATGCTGGGCGCAGAGCGCGTCTTTGCCCTGGACTTCGAGGCGGGCCGGCTGGCGCTGGCACGCGAGGCGGGGGCCGAGACGATCGACCTGTCCACCGAGGACAGCTATGACCGCCTGATGGAACTGACCGGCGGCAAGCTGCCCAACCGCTGCGTCGATGCCGTGGGGATGGAGGCGCACGGCGCATCCGTCATCGGCAACGTCTACGACAAGGTCAAGACGGCCCTGATGCTGGAAACCGACCGCCCCAACGCGCTGCGCGACGCCATCCTGTGCTGCCGCAAGGGCGGCGCGGTGTCGATCCCCGGCGTCTATGCCGGGATGGTGGACAAGTTTCCCATCGGCGCGGCCTTCGGCAAGGGGCTGATGCTGCGCGGCGGGCAGACGCACACCCGCGCCTATATGGACCGCCTGCTCAAGCGCATCGTCGCGGGCGAGATCGACCCCAGCGTCATCATCACCCATCGCGGCACGCTGGACGACGGGCCCGGGTTCTATGACCTGTTCCGCAACAACCGCACGGACTGCTTCAAATGCGTGATGACGCCCTGATGCGGCGCGGGGGCCAGGGGACGGCGCGGGGGGGTCGGCCATGACCCCCAGATGGCCCGAACGGCTGTGGATCGTGCGGCACGGCGAAAGCGCGGGCAACGTCGCCCGCGACGCCGCCTATCAGGCGCAACTGGCGCGCATCGAGCTGACCGGCCGCGACGTGGACGTGCCGCTGTCGGACCTGGGCGAGCGTCAGGCGCGCGCGCTGGGTCACTGGTTCGCGCAGGGGCACGAGGAGGGGCGGCCGAACGTCCTGCTGTCCTCGCCCTATCTGCGGGCGCAGGACACGGCGCGGCTGTTTCGGGACGCCGGCGGCTGTCCGGCCGACACCTGCATCCGGCTGGATGAACGGCTGCGGGAAAAGGAATTCGGCATCCTCGACGGGCTGACGGGGATCGGCATCCGCGCCGAGCATCCCGAACAGGCCGCCCTGCGCGCGACCCTGGGCAAGTTCTATCATCGCCCCCCGGGCGGAGAGAGCTGGTGCGACGTCATCTTCCGCCTGCGGGCGCTGCTGGACACGGTGGGACTGCACCACGGCGGCTGCCGGGTCATGATCGTGGCGCATCAGGTCGTCGTGCTGTGCCTGCGCTACATCATCGAAGGGATGACCGAGGAGCAGGTGCTGGCCATCGACCGCGAACAGGATGTCGCCAACTGCTCGATCACCGAATACCGCTGGGTGGCCGGGGCGGCTGATACCGACGGCGCGATGGAGCTGGTCCGCTATAACGTCACCGCCCCGATGGAGGCCGAAGACACGCCCGTGACCCGCGAGCCCGACCCGATCGTGGGGAGCCGCGGATGAGCCCCCTTGCCCTGGATGCCAAGTGGCTGCGCCACCATCCCCTGCCCCACCACCCCGAGGACACCGACAAGAACAGCCGCGGCCAGGTGATGCTGGTCGGCGGCTCGCGGATGGTGCCGGGCGGCGTCGTCCTGACGGCCGAGGCGGCGTTCCGCGCGGGCGCCGGCAAGGTGCAGATCGCCCTGCCCGAGCCGCTGGCGATCCCGGCCGGATTCTCGCTGCCCGAGGCGGGGTTCTTTCCGCTGCCCGCGACGCTGGATGGCGAGATCGCGGGTCCGGGCGATCTGGCCGAGCGGGTCGGCCGCTGCGGCTGCCTGGCGATCGGGCCGGCCATCGGCTCGACCCCGGCGGCGGGCCTGGTGCTGGACGCACTGCTGCCGGTGGCCGACATGACCGTCATCCTGGACGCGGCGGCGGTCGCGGCGGCCGCAGACCGCCACGGGCAGGTGGCGGCGCTGGATGGGCGTGCGATCCTGACCCCCCATGTGGGCGAGATGGCGCAACTGACCGGGCTTGCGGCCGAGGACATCGAGGCCCGGCGCGACGAGATCGTGGCCGATTACGCCCGTCGCCTGCGCGCGGTGGTGCTGATCAAGGGGGCAACGACCATCATCGCCAACCCCGAGGGCGAGCTGATCGTCTATGCCGGCGGCGGCGTCGGCCTTGCGACCGGCGGGTCAGGGGACGTGCTGACCGGGGCCATCGCCGGGCTGTCGGCGCGCGGCCTGCCGCCGTGGGAGGCGACCTGCTGGGGCGTCTGGCTGCACGGCGAAGCGGGGCGCAGGCTGGCCGAGCGGCTGGGCCCCATGGGCTTCATGGCGCGCGAACTGCCGGCCGAGTTCCCCAGCCTGATGCGGGGCGTCTGACGCGGACCCGGCCGGACTGGCGGGGCCGGCCGGGAAGGCGCGAGGTCAGCCGCACCGCCCCTGACCAGACGGCAAAGCCCTGGCCGTCGGCGGGGCGGTCGCGTCAGGCCACGACGCCGGGCTGCTGACCGCCCTGATCGGACGAGGAGTCGGCCTTGATGACGCTCAGCCGTCCGTCGCCTTCCAGATGCGCGACCTTGACCTGATCGACGCTCTCAAGCCCCTCGAGCCGCAGGTGGGCCTTCAGTTCCCCGTCGGTCAGCGCCTCGCGCCGCAGGTGATCCGGGATCGTCTTGCCGTCGCGGATGACGACCAGCGGCCCATGCTCGACCAGCCTCTCGATCCAGCGGACATGGAACGACAGCTTGTTGATCGCCCAGTTCAGCACCACCATCGTCAGGATCTGCACCGTGCCGTCGGTCAGCGACGAGAAATCCCCCAGCGCGTGCGAGGCCGCCTCGGTGATCAGCAGCAGGAACACCAGGTCCATCGGGCTCATCTCGCTGGCCGTGCGGCGGGGCAGGATGCGGAACAGGACCAGGAACAGCACATACAGGAATGCCCCGCGCATGACGAGTTCGAGGAAGGGGGTTTCAAGCTGGAACATGATGCGTCTCGCCTTGTGTTGCCGGAAGGGGGCCGAACCCCGCGAACCGGCACGTGCCCGGCCCGCCGATGCCCTGCCCTGCGGCCGATGCCGGGAATGCCGCGCGTGGACGCCGTCTGGTCAGCGGACGCGTGATCGGCCCTTGTGCTGCAACGCGCCAGCGCCCCTGCGGGTCCCATTCCGCGGCGCAGGCAGGCCTGCGAAGGGCCGGGCGGGCACGGTGGCGTCCCTTGCGGGTGCGCCGGACCTCAGCGGTTGCTGGTCAGCGACAGGAACACGTCCTGCAGGTCCGGCTGCTCGATCCCCACATCGACGATCGGCACGCCCGCCCCGCGCAGGATGTCGATGATCTGGTCGGCCTGGACCCGGCCCGGCGCATAGGCCAGCGCCAGCCGTCCGTCGGCGCGGCGTTCGGGCGTCACCCCCGGCGGCAGCGGCGGGACGGTCCCCGACCAGGCGCCGGGGTCGATCACCAGCGTCTTGCTGTCGGCATGGGCCAGCAACGCCGTGGTGCGGTCGCGCACGACCAGTTCGCCGTGGTTGATGATGGCGATCTCGTCGCACATCTGCTCGGCTTCCTCGAGGTAATGGGTGGTCAGGATGATCGTCATGCCCTGCGCGTTCAGGGTGCGCACATTGTCCCACAGCATCTGGCGCAGGGCGATGTCCACGCCAGCGGTCGGTTCATCCAGCACCAGGATGCGCGGGCGGTGGACCAGCGCCTTGGCCAGCAGAAGCCGCCGCTTCATCCCGCCGGACAGCTGGCGGGTATAGCTTTCGGCCTGCGCGGTCAGCCCGACCAGCGCCAGGATCTCGTCCGTCCAGCGGTCGCGGGGAGCCACGCCGTACAGGCCCGCCTGCACCTCGAGGCTGGCGCGCGGGGTGAAGAACGGGTCGATGTTCAGTTCCTGCGGCATCACGCCGATGGCGGCGCGCGACTGGCGCGGATTCACGTCCTGGTCATAGCCCCAGATTTCCACCCGGCCGGCCGTCTTGTTCACCAGACCGGCCAGGATGTTGATGATCGTGGACTTGCCCGCCCCGTTCGGGCCCAGCAGCCCGAAGATGGCGCCGCGCGGGATGGTCAGGTCGATGCCCTTCAGCGCGGTCTTGGGCGGAACCTTGCCCGAGGCTGCATAGGTCTTTTGCAACCCGGTCAGGCGGATCGCGGCATCGGGCAAGGCGCTGGGGGAACGAACGGTCATGGCGGCTGTCCTTGGCGGCCCGGCTTGCCGCAGGGCGCGGGATGGCTAGAATGGCAAGGCCTTAATCCATGGCCGTTAAACCGGCCTTTGCCCGCCAGCACAAGAGAGCCACAATGCGCCATGTGATCACCGAAACGCCGCTGTCCACCAATCAGGACAATGACGCCGAGACCCTGCCCCCGCCGGAAACTCAGGTCGTGACACGCTGGAAGGTCCTGTGCGAGGGGGACGAGGCGCGTGGACTGGGCCATCCCCGCGTGTGGCTGGCGATTTCCCCCGCGACCGGCTGGGTGGATTGCGGCTATTGCGACAAGCGTTTCGTGATCGACCGCGACCACGCCGAGGATTCGCACTGACCCTGGCCGCTGCGTCCTGATCAGGGGCGCAGCGCATCGTCGGCACAGCCCGAGCCGGTGGTTTCCAGTTCGATCGTGGCGTGCGCGATGGCGTGATGCGCCCCCAGCGCCGCCTTGACCGCCCGCAGGGTCGCGGCAGGGTTCGCCCCGTCCGACAGCACCAGATGCATGTCGGCCGCCGGCCGGCGTTCGTCGATCTGCCACAGATGCAGGTGATGGACCGACCCGACGCCGGGCACCGCCGTCACGGTCCGCGCCACCGCCTGCGGATCGACGCCGCCGGGCGCGCCCAGCATCAGCAGCCGCAGCACCCGCGCCAGGTCGCCCCGCAGGTGCCACAGGATCACGACCGAGATCCCCAGCGTCAGCAGCGGGTCCGCCATCCGCCAGCCAAAGGCCCAGATCAGCGCGCCCCCGACCAGCACCGCGACCGAAACCCCCGCATCGGCCAGGTTGTGCAGGAACGCCGCCCGGATGTTCAGGCTGTCGCGGGCCAGCCGCATGGTCAGCCCGGCGGTGCCCAGATCCACGACCAGCGCCAGCCCCGCCAGCGCCATCACCAGCCCGGCGGCGACGGGCGGGGGGTCGGCCAGCCGGCCCACCGCCTCGATCATCAGCCACACCGACACGGCGATCAGCGCCAGATAGTTCGCGAACGCCGCGACGATCTCGGCCCGCGACCACCCGAAGCTCATCGTCGGGCTGGCGGGCCGCCGGGCCAGACGGCGGGCGCCGAAGGCCAGCAGCAGCGCCAGCGCGTCCGACAGGTTGTGTACCCCGTCCGCGACCAGCGCCACCGAATCGGCGGCGAGGCCGCCCAGCACCTGCGCCGCGGTCAGCGCCAGGTTGATCGCCACCGCCCAGATCAGCGCCCGCTCGCCCAAGGCGGCGCCGTGGTCATGGCCATGTCCCCCGTGCCCATGACCGCCGCCATGGTCCCCGGTTGCGGGACCGGGATGGCCGTTGCCCGCGGGGTGATCGTGGTGGCGGTCCCGGGGATCGCGGTCGTGCCGATGCGTGACCGGCCCCTGCCCGTCCCGCGGCGCCATCAGTGCGCCTCGGCCCAGGTGACGCCGGACCCGGCATCGACCACCAGCGGCACGGTCAAATGCACCGCGGGGGCGGCGGCGTTTTCCATCACCGCGCGCGCCGCCGCGATCAGCGGCTCGACGGCGGCCTCGTCCGCTTCGAACACCAGCTCGTCGTGGACCTGCAACAGCATGCGCGCATCCAGCCCGGCGATCGCCTGCGGCATGCGGATCATGGCGCGGCGGATGATGTCGGCCGCCGTGCCCTGGATCGGCGCGTTGATCGCCGCGCGCCGCGCGCCGCCCGCCGCCGGACCGCTGGACGAGATGCCGGGCGTGTGGATGCGCCGGCCGAACAGCGTGCGGACGAACCCGTCGCGCCGGGCGTCGCGGACCGTCGCGTCCATGTAGGCGCGGATTTCCGGGAAACGCTGGAAATACGTGTCGATGAAGGCCTGGGCGTCGGCACGCGGTATCCGCAGGTTGCGCGACAGCCCGAACGACGAGATGCCATAGATCACGCCGAAGTTGATCGCCTTGGCCTGCCGCCGGACCATGGGGTCCATCCCCTCGACGGGCACCCCGAACATCTGGCTGGCCGTCATGGCGTGGATGTCGATGCCCTCGGCAAAGGCCCGCTTCAGGGCGGGGATCTCGGCGATATGGGCCAGGATGCGCAGTTCGATCTGGCTATAGTCCAGGCTGACCAGCCGGCGTCCCGGCGGGGCGACGAAGGCTTCGCGGATGCGGCGGCCTTCCTCGGTCCGCACGGGGATGTTCTGCAGGTTCGGGTCGGTCGAGGCCAGCCGCCCGGTGTTCGCCCCGGCGATGGAATAGCTGGTGTGGACGCGCCCGGTGTCGGGGTTCACATAGGTCGGCAGCGCGTCGGTATAGGTCGATTTCATCTTGGAAATCTGCCGCCAGTCCAGGATGACGGCGGGCAGCGCATGCCCCTCGGCGGCCAGATCCTCAAGGATGTCGGCGCTGGTGGACAGGGCGCCCGACTTGCCGGCCTTGCCCGCGGTCAGGCCCATCTGGCCGAACAGGATCTCGCCCAACTGCTTGGGCGAGCCGAGGTTGAACTTGCCGCCCGCCAGTTCGTGCGCCTGATCCTCAAGCTGGGCCATCTTCTGTGCGAAGGTGCCCGACATGCGGTTCAGGTGCTGCGCGTCGATCTGCACGCCCGCCATCTCCATGTCCGCCAGAACCTCGATCAGCGGGCGTTCCAGCCGTTCGTAGACGGTGGTGACGGCGGCGGCAGGCAGTTGCGGGCGAAAGATCTGCCACAGCCGCCAGGTGATCTCGGCGTCCTCGGCCGCATAGCGGGCGGCTGCCTCGATCGGCACCTGGGCAAAGGTGATCTGGCTTTTTCCCGTGCCGATCAGCTCCTTGATGGGCTGGCAACGATGCCCGATGTATTTCTGCGCCAGCTCGTCCATGCCGTGATTGTGCAGGGCGGCGTTCAGCGTATAGCTCATCAGCATCGTGTCATCGACCGGCGTCATGCGGATGCCGTAACGCGCCAGGATCTTCCAGTCGTACTTGGCGTTGTGCAGGATCTTCAGCACCGCCGGGTCCTCGAGCACGGGCTTGAACATCGCCAGCGCCTGGTCGCGGTCGATCTGCCCCGCTGCGCGCTCGCCGCCGCCGAACAGGTCGGCAGCACCCGCGACATGCCCCAGCGGCACATAGGCCGCCATGCCTACTGCCGGACACAGCGAGATGCCGACCAGTTCCGCCTGCATCTCGTCCAGGCTGGTGGTTTCGGTATCCAGCGCAAAGACCCCCTGCTCGCTCGCGGCGGCCAGCCAGCGCCCCAGCGTCTCGGTGTCGGTGATGGTCACATAGGCGCTGCAATCGACCTTGGGAAACGCGGGCGCGGCAGGCGCCTCGGCCTCGGGCGCGGGGGCCACGGGATCGGGCGGCGGCGCGCGGAACCGTTCCGCGACACGGTTGGTCAGCGTGCGGAAGTCCATCGCGTTCAGGAACGCCATCAGCGTCGCCGGGTCGGGATCGCGCACCTCCAGCGAGGCCATGGCAAAGTCGATGGGCGTGTTGCAGTCCAGCTGCACCAGCCGGCGCGAGACGCGGATCTGCTCGGCATGGTCGATCAGCGTCTGGCGGCGCTTGGGCTGCCTGATCTCCTCGGCGCGGGCCAGCAGGCTGTCCAGGTCGCCGAATTCGGCGATCAGCTGCGCGGCGGTCTTGATGCCGATGCCGGGCGCGCCGGGGACGTTGTCGACGCTGTCGCCGGCCAGGGCCTGCACGTCCACCACGCGGTCGGGCCAGACGCCGAACTTTTCGAACACCTCGTCGCGGGTGATGCGTTTCGACTTGATCGGGTCCAGCATCTCGACCCCGTCGCCGACCAGCTGCATCAGGTCCTTGTCGGAACTGATGATCGTCACCCGCCCGCCCAGGTCGCGTGCCTGGCAGGACAGTGTCGCGATGATGTCGTCGGCCTCGTAATCCGCGATCTCGATGCAGGCGACGTTGAAGGCGCGGGTCGCGTCGCGGGTCAGGGGGAACTGCGGCTTCAGCTCGTCCGGCGGGTCGGGGCGGTTGGCCTTGTAATCGGCATAGATCGCATTGCGGAAGGTCTTGGACGAATGGTCGAAGATGACGGCGGCATGGGTCGGGGCGTCGGGACCCTTGGCCTCCTGGATGTATTTCCACAGCATGTTGCAGAAGCCGGCGACCGCGCCGATCGGCAGGCCGTCGGATTTCCGCGTCAGCGGCGGCAGCGCGTGATAGGCGCGAAAGATGAAGGCCGAGCCGTCGATCAGGTGCAGGTGGCTGTTCTTGCCGAACCCCTCGTCCCCCGTGGTGCCGGGGGCGGGCTGCGCGGGGGGCCAGTGTGCCGGAGGCGTGGTGGTGTCGGTCATCGCGGTCCCCTGTCAACCCTGGGGCTGTTCTGCCACGGCCGGACGGGCGGCGCAAACCAGCCCTGCGATCCGGGGCGCGCGCTTGAGGGGCCCCAGGCCCGGCGGACACGGGCCGTCCTGCGGGTGCAAGCGGGCGACCACGACGGGTCGGGGCGACGGGCGGGCGGTGCCGGAAAGCGCGTCGCCGCAGGGCGACGTCCCGCCCTTTACTGCGGAAAGCCTTTCCATACCCTTCGACTTTCCTTAAGTCCCACCTTCAACCTGCCAGGGGCCGGTTCGGCTGACCCCTTTCTTGCCCGCCCGGAGTCGACCCATGCCGCGGACCACCTCGTCGCAACGCCTCAGCACGCTCCAGCTCGGGCGCGCGTTCGCGGCGGTCAGCGTCGTCGTCGGGCACACGCTGCACGAAGCCGCCAAGTGGGAGGGCCTGTCGCCCGCCCTGCGCTGGGCCGATGGCTTCGTGCCCTTCGGCCAGGGGGTGGACGTGTTCTTCGTGATCTCCGGCTTCATCATGTACCACGTCTCGCGCGGGCATCTCGACCGGCCGGGCTACTGGCGCGAGTTCGCGCGCAACCGTGTCGTGCGCATCGTGCCGACCTACTGGTTCTACACTTTCGTCATGGTCGCCCTTCTGGCGATCCTGCCGTCGGCCTTCGACACGGCGAGCCTCGATCTGGGCCAGGTCGTGCGCTCGCTTCTGTTTCTGCCCGGCCTTGACGAGGCGCGAGGCAACCCCATCCTCCAGCTCGGCTGGACGCTGAACTACGAGATGTTCTTCTACGTGCTCTTTGCAGGGGCGATCGCCGCGTTCGGGCGGCGCGCCGTGCCGGCGCTCGCCGTTCTGCTCGTCGCGCTGGCGGCGCTTCACCCCATCCTCGCCGACGCCCCCTATGCGTTGCAGGTGTGGACGCGGCCGATCATCCTCGACTTTGCGGCGGGCCTGGGAATCGGCGCGCTCTGGTCGCGGGGGGTCCGCGTGGGGCGGGGGGCGGGCAAGGCTCTCGTGGCCCTGTCGCTCGCGACCTTCCTCGCCATTCCGGCGCTGGGGCTGACCGTGTCCATGGGCGTCTACGCCGACCTGCCCTTTCTCCTCGCGGCAACGCTCTTTGTCGCGGGGCTGACGCTGGTGCCCGACGCGCCGCCGCGGGGGGCCGTGGGCCGGGCGGGGGTTCTCGTCGGCGACGCGTCCTACAGCCTCTATCTGTCGCATCCCTTCGTGCTGACCGCGATCTTCCTTCTTTGGGACCGCGTGCCGGCGTTGCGCGACCTGGGCGGCTGGGTCTACCTCGGCGTGACGACAATGGCCTGCGTGGTCGCGTCGATTCTCGCCTACTGGTTCATCGAGCGGCCGCTCACCGCGCTGGCCCGCGACGGACGGCTCCATCGCCCCTCCCGCCCCCGTCCCGCGCCCTGACGCCGGCCTACTTGCGCCGTGCGGGCGGTCCGGGGGCCCTGGACGGGGTCAGCCCCGCCGGCAGGACCTGACCCGAGGGGGGGCACGGCCACGCAACGGCGGCGGGTGCTGTTCGGTCGGACCGGCGTGCCGTAGCGTGACCGCGCCGCCCTGCCGCGGAGTCCCGAAAGGCGTTTTCCCATGATCGTCACCCTTTACCACAACCCCAAGTGCAGCACGTCGCGCGCGGTCCTGGACCTGATCCGGGGCGCGGGGGTCGAGCCGACCGTGGTCGAGTATCTCAGGACCCCGCCGTCCCGCGACCAGATCCGCGCCTTGGGCAAGGCCACGGGACTGGGCGTGCGCGGGCTGCTGCGCCACAAGGACAAGGCCTATGCCGAGTTGAACCTGGACCGGCCCGGGCTCTTGGACGACGCGCTGCTCGACGCCATCGAGGCGTGCCCGGCGCTGCTGAACCGTCCGATCCTTGTCACACCCCTGGGCGCGCGTCTTGTCAGGCCGCCCGAGGTGGCGCTGGACATCCTGAACCCCTCGCCGGTTCCCCGGGGACCGGGCGGCGACGACCCCGCCACGTCAGGTGCGGGCCGCGTCGTCAGCGCGGGCGGTCCGCCCAAGGGATAGGATAGGCTTCAGGAGGGCCGCGCCTTGTCCAGACGCCCACCGCACCGGCGGGTATGGCGCGGGACCGCACGGGCCACCTCGGTTGCGCTGCGGGTCGCCGTTGATGCCAGCGCGCCATCCTGCACGGGCGGGCCGTTTCAGACGGGCATGAGGACAGCCGGCGGGAACGGCCCGTGCCCGGGACGCCCCCGCCGCGTGGTCGCCCCGTTACCGGCCGCCCCTGGCCGGGCGCGCCGCCGGCAGGCCGAAGGCCTGGATCGTGGCGGCCTCGAACTCGGCGTCGCTCAGGCTGCGGCGCAGGGGAACGAAGTGATCGGCCTCTTGCCCGACCATCACGGCGATGTCGCTGTCCTCGTTCTCGATGATGTCCTTGACGGCGCGGGCGATCGGCTCGGGGGACGGCCCCTCGTTGATCGCCTTGGCGACGATCGGGACCAGATAGGCGACCAGATCGCGATAGGGGGACGTCTCGCTCGTGGTGGCGGGGTTCGCCACCAGACCCTTCTTGACGAAGTTGGTTCCGAACAGCCCGGCCAGGATGGAATGAACCCGGATGCCGAACGGCCCGACCTCCAGCCGCAGCGAGTCTGTGATCCCCTCGACCGCGTATTTGCTGGCGTTGTAATGCGCCAGCAGCGGCAGACCCATCCGTCCCAGGAACGACGAGATGTTGATGATGACGCCCTGTTCGGCCTGTCGCATGTGCGGCAGCACCTCGCGCGTCATGCGGATCAGGCCCAGGACGTTCACGTCGAACTGCTGGAAGATCTCCTCGTCGGTGCCGTCCTCGACGGTCGAGAGAAGGCCATACCCCGCATTGTTGACCAGCACGTCGATGCTGCCGGCCCTGGTCATCACGTGATCGACCGCCGCGCGGATCGTGGCGGTGTCCTGGACGTCCAGGGGCACCACGGTCTCGATGTCGAGATTGCGGGCCTGCGCTTCGGCCATCAGCTCGTCCGCCGGGCCGCGCACGCCTGCAAAGACGCGATAGCCGTTTTCGGCCAGCATCAGCGCCGTCGCCATGCCCATCCCGGATCGTGCGCCGGTGATCAAGACGTTCTTGGTCATGAAAACATGTTCCTCTCGGCCCCGCTCGGGGGCAGCCATTCCGTCCGGCGTCCCGTCTTCGTTGCGGCCGTGACACGCCGCATCTTGGCGTCCCGGGCCGGGGCGTCAACGGGGATCACGCGGCCCGGCGCCGAAATGGTGATCCGTGCCTGGAATGCAGGGCGCCAAGGGGGGGTACGGCCTTGCGGCCCTGGGCGCGGCCTCGGGCCAGGGTCGCGGCGGCCGCGGTGCCGGGGTCCCCTTGTGACCCGGACGACCCTGGGGCAAGAACGGGGCACCCTTTGCAGCCGGCGGCGCACGACAGATCGCTTCCGGTCGCCCGATGCCTTGTGTTCGCCGGAGCCTGCCGCATGTTCAAGATGCCTGTCGTCGCTGACCGCCGCACCGCCGCCAGCCAAGGCCGCAGACCGTCGCTGGCGGTTCCCGGCCGCCCTATCCTGGCGGGACTGGCGGCGCTGATCCTTGGGCTGGGCGGACCGCAGGGGGCGGCGGCGCAGGGCACCGTCATCCCCAAGGACGCCGTGGGGCTGGCCGTGGGCCTTGACGCCCTGCGCTGGCAGGACAGCCTGGATCTGCGCGCCGAGCTTGCCGACTATGCGGCCATGGGCGTGCGCTGGCTGCGGACCGATCTGAACTGGGGTTCAGTGCAGAAGGACGGGCCGGACAGTTTCGACTGGACCGAGATGGACCGGATCGTCGATCTTGCCGCGGCGGTGGGCATCGGCCTGCTGCCGGTCGTGGGCTCTGCCCCGGAGTGGGCCTGGAGCGACCCCGAAGGCCCCTCGCCCCCGCGCGATCCGGCGGAGTTTGCCCGCTTTGTCGCGGCGGCGGTGGACCGCTATGCCCCGCGCGGGATCAGCACTTGGGAAATCTGGAACGAGCCGAACCTGGATGGCCCCTTTCCGCCCCGACCGGATGCGGCGGCCTATGCGGCGCTGCTGAAGGCGGCGGCGCCGGCGATCCGCGCGGCAGACCCGGACGCGACCATCATCCTGGGGGGGCTTGCCGCGGTCACTGACACCGACAGTGCGGGCGAGGCCATTGCGGCCGTCGAGTTTCTGGAGGCCGTCTATGCCCAGGGCGCGGGCGGTTCCTTCGACGCGGTGGGATTTCATCCCTATACGGGCGAGGACCTGCCGGACCTTGCCGCGCGGGGGAATTCGTGGCGCCTGATGGCCGGGCCGATCCGGGACATCATGGTGGCCCAGGGCGACGCGGCCAAGCCGATCTGGATCACGGAATACGGCGCCCCCACGAACGAGGCCGACGGCGGGGTGTCCGAGGCGCGGCAGGCCGAGCTGTTGACCGCGGGGGTCGCCGTGGCGCGCGCGACGCCGTGGCTGGGGCCGCTGTTCTGGTACAGCTACCGCGACCTGGGCGACGATCCCACTTATCCCGAGGACTGGTTCGGCCTGATGGACGGCGCGGGCCGCGCCAAGCCCGCCCGTGCCGCTCTGGAGCGCGCGGTCCGGCCCGCGGCGCAGGCGGATACGCGATAAGCCAGGGGCCGCAGCCGCCCTCGTCCTTGGCGTCCCGCAGGAGAACGCCTGCACCACGAGACACGAACCCTGCCGTCCCGAGTGTTGCCAAACCGCCATGCCCGCACCGCACCGCAGGGGCCGGCCTTGAGCGGCATCGCGCCAGCCGCTATGGCCCGGATCAGGTGCGGCACGTGTCGCAGTCGCTCGGCCATGCTGGCGGGTGACGTCCGGGGCCATTGTCGCCCAGGCCGCGCCGGAACCGTGATGCGGCACTGAAAAGGGGGAGGCACCCTTCGACCACGCGGGTCCGGCCCGCACATGGCCAGGACGCACAGGCCGTCCGCCGGCCCGCGCGGCGGCGCTCTGTCCTGGGTTGCCGCCGAGGCGCCGGACAAGCTGGCTCTGCCGAGACAACGTGGCACCGGCACGCCGTCTGCAAACCCCTGTCCATGCACCGCACCAGCCCGCCACCCCCAGGACCCGTCAGGGACTGGCCCATCCGTTCAAGACCCAGGAGCATCCGATGTCTCACCCATCGCCGGACCACATGGACCGGTTCCCCGTCCGAACCTATCTGTATGCTGCGGGGCTGCTGGGTTTCGCCGTGGCGGCGCTGCTGGTGGCCGCGCATCTGCGGGGGATACCCATGATCCGCATGCTGCGGGATCCGGCCTCGTTCTATGAATACTCGCCGTTGTCGGGCATCGTGTCCTATGGCGGCATCCTGCTGATGACATCGACGGCCGCAATCTCGGGGTTTGCGGCGTATGTCGGTTTCCGCTGGCGTGGCCTGCTGGTCGCGGTGGCCACGTTTTCAGGCTACTTCGCGCTTGATGACCTGTTCATGCTGCATGATGGGGTCTGGCCGCGCTTTGGCATCCCCGAAGAGGCGATCATGGTCGGGTTCGCCTCGGCCGGGCTGGGCATCCTGCTGGCGGCCCAGACCCATGCACGGCCCTGGCGGACATGGGGCCTGTACCTGGCCCTGGCGCTGATGAGCGGGTCCATCCTGATCGACGTGAGCCTGCAGAGCGACTATGCCACCGTGGCCGAGGACATCCTGAAGTTCCTGTCCATCGGTATATGGGCGCTGTTCTGGACGGGGGTGTCCAGCCGGGCGGTCGGGGTCCAGGCGCGCACCCATGCCGTACAGGCCTGAGAGGAACCCATAGCCCTTTTGACGGTTTTGTGACAGGCTGCCGTCAAGACCACGGGACATCGGAATGCCGCAGGTTGCGCCCGACCGGCTGGACAGATTCACCCCCCGGACCTATCTGCTTGCGGCGGCGTGTCTGGCCGTCGTCGTGGCCGTGCTGCTCGAGGCAGCCTTTCTGCGACAGGTTCCCCTCATGCAGATGCTGGACGACCCGGCGTCCTTCTACGAGGTGTCGCCGCTGTCGGGGATCGTGTCCTATGGCGGCGTCTGGCTGATGAGCTCGGCGGCCGCGGTCTGCGCCTTTGCGGCCCATGTCGGCCTGCGGCATCGCCGCCTGCTGACCGGCGTCGCGGCGTTTTCCCTGTATTTCGCCATGGACGACCTGTTCATGTTTCACGAGGCCGTGTGGCCGCGGGTCGGAATCCCGGAAGAGATCATCATGCTGGCGTTCGCGGCGGCGCTGCTGGCGATCCTTCTGGCGGCGCGGGCGCAGGCCGCGCCCGGCAAGGCCTGGGGATTGTACCTAGCGCTGGCCCTGATGGCCGGTTCGATCCTGATCGACGTGGGGCTGAACCGGGATGCCGCCAGCGACGCCGCTACGGTGCTGGAGGACGTGCTGAAGTTCCTGGGCATCGGGATCTGGGCGCTGTTCTGGACGGGCGTCGCCAGCGGGGCCGTCGCCCGCCCGATCCCGGACGACGCGCGGGCCTGACCTGCCGCGCCGGCGGCGCCCCCCTCAGATCAGCTTCATCCGGCGCAGCCAGCGCATGGCCTGCGTCTCACGATGCAGCTGGCGCATCCCGCGCAGCAGGGTCCGGGCGGCCTGGCGGCGGCTGGGCCTGACCGTGGGCCGGCCCGTGGCCTGCGGAACCTCGATCCAGGCCCCCGCCCCGGCCGGCGCCGTGTCGGCAAGCCGCGTCATGGCGGCGATCCAGTTCGAGACGATCCGCTCGGTTCCCTCGCGGTCCTCGCCGGGCACCCGCTCGGGCGGCTCCAGCCACGGGTTGGTGTTGATCTCGAAGATCTGCGGGCGCCCGCCGACGACGGCATAATCCGCGCGGCCATACTGGATGCGCGCCGCATCAAAGGCCGCCCTCAGCGCCGCGCCGTCGTCGTCGCTGTGCAGGAACGCCAGTTCCCGTTCGGGATCGGGGACGTTGTTGGGATCGCTGTATTCACCCTTGCAGACCCACGCTCTGCTTTGACCCAGACCCGAGGGGAAGAGATGGTCGCCGATCCGCGTATAGGCGCGTCTCTGGTGCAGGCCCTGGTCGTTGCGGGTGTCGATATACTCGGTCACGGCAAAGCGGTCGCGCAGTGCCGGGTCCAGTGCGGCGATTTCCTGCTGCAACGCCGCGGGCGTTTCGATCAGCTGCGACTTGGGCCCCTCGTGATCGTCCAGCCGGCGCAGGAACACCGGATAGCGAAAGCTGTCCGGCGGCGTGTCGACCGGCAGCATGCGGAAATCGTTGACCCCGGCCTCGTGCAGGCGGCGCATGATGTCCTGCCGCGTGCCGATCTGGTCGGGCAGGTTCAGCATGACGCAGTCGGGGCATGCCTTGCGCAACGCCGCGATCCGCGCCGTGACGGCGCGGGCGTCCGCCTGGTTCAGCCGTTCGTGATCGGCGAACACATAGGTCGAACGGGGCAGGCGTGGATAGGCGAGCAGCTCGTCATAGCTGAGAATGACGATCCGCCCGTGCAGCGGATGGTCGCGCGTCTCCAGCACGTCGCGGATCGTGTACTGATGGTCGGCGGTGGTAACGAACGTGATCACAGTCATACTTCCCGGTTGCGCAGTAGAGAGACAAAGCCCCGCAAGCAGGACCGACACGTGACCAGCAGGGCCACGGGATAGACGACAGCGCCGGTCAGGATCATCAGACCCAGCGTGGGCAGCGACAGGATCGGCAAACCGTTGCGGAAAAACAACCCCGCAATGGCGGCGGCCATCGCCAGTGCCGCCAGCCAGATCCGGCCGATCCGGACCGAGGCCGGCCAGGCCGCGCCGGCGGCGAGATGGCGCGCGTAGATCAGGGCCACGACGATCGTCGTGATCTCATAGATCAGAAAGGCGATGGCCGCGGCGGCGTGACCGTCGATCCTGTCCACGACGACGAACCCGACGCTCATGGCCGTCAGGGCGGCCGTGCTGCAGATCAGGCCGTATTCCGGCCGCCCCAGGGCCGAATAGGCGGAGTAGTAGAAGCGATAGGGCACCGCCAGGGCCACCGACAGGCACAGGATCTGCGACAGCGGCACCGCCGGTTCCCAGCCCGGGCCGACCAGCAGGGGCAGCAGCACGGGCGCGATCGCTGCCATGCCGACAAAGGCCGGAACGGCGGCCACGGCCACACCGGCCGCGATGTCGCCAGCGGTGCGGACCAGCCGCGGGGGATCGGCCTGCAGCCGGACCAGCACCGAGAAGGCCAGGTTGTGCCCCACCCCCAGCAGCGCCATGCGAAGCGGCTCGACGATCCGCAGGGCGATGTTCAGCTGCCCCAGGATCGCCCCCCCGAAAAAGGCGTTGACCAGAAAGGCCAGCACCGCCGGGGCCGCCGAGGCCACGCCCACGTCCGCAAGGAACAGCCACGAGAAGCGGAAGATCTCTCGGAACCGCTCGGCGTGCCAGCGGACCCTGATCCAGATCGGCTGCCCCCGCCACATCAGGAACAGGGCTGACAGCATCGGATAAAGGACGTTCGGCAGCAGGCGTTGCAGCAGCAGCGAATAGACCCCCCAGCCCGCCATGGCCGTCACGATCGACACCAGCGAGGCGATGACCGTGCTGGCCGCCTGGCAGGTGGAAATCTCGACAAAGCGCCGGCTGCGCCGCGCCATGGCCCGCGCCACCGCCCCCGGTCCCTGCCACAGCAACAGCAGGCTTGAGACGACGAGATATTCGGTAAAGCCCGGCGCCCTCGCCCCATGCTCGATCAGCGGACCCAGCAGCACCGACACCACGATCGCCACGCCGGTCAGCACCACCGAGACGAACAGCGCCGTTTCCAGGTGCGTGGTCTGCAGCCTTCGGCGCTGGCTCAGCGATTCCTCGAACGGCAGGCCGATGAAGGCGGCCATGACGGTGTTCACGCCCAGCACCAGCGTCGCCATGCCGAATTCGGTCGGGGACAGAAGACGGGCGACGACGACGGTGCTGATCATCTGCGCCGCAAGACGCACAAGGGCGTCCGCCGCCGAAGCCCCGATCCAGATCCTGAACATTGCCATCCTGCGTGCTTCCGACGCGAGTCGGGGTATCGGGTCGAACCCACGGTGTCGGGATCGCCATAGGGGAATAGTGGACGTTTTCAAGGTGGACAGATGCAGACGTTCCCGCCATTGGAGGAAACCCGCCTGCCATTTGCCGTCAGCGTCGCAAGGTCAGGGCACCTCTGCTGCCAGCCGCCGGACAGGGCCAATCACAAACCCGTAAGGACAAGGAACACGCGGTGATGTTGGCAACAATTTTTTCTTTGATATCAATCCTCTGAACGAACTTTTCTGACACAACAACCGCATGGGTTGTATCGCTTACGAATTGCTCAACTTGGCACTCTTGGTTAATGAGATTTTGACCATAGTTAACGACTCATGGTCCTCTTAGTCATCTCAAAAGTGAGCGGTTGTTAGATCAAATGGAAGATGTGGACAATAGGTCGTCTTCTCGTGCCGCTCGGACCCTGAAATCAGCGTCGGGCGACGAATTTGTCGATAGAAAGACGTTGTATCCTCGTCACTTGAAGAGGGTATTCGACATAACATTCTCGCTGATTGTTTCGCCGATCGTTCTTCTGCTCGTGATTGTCCTTGCGGTCCTGATCTATCTGTCGGATCGCCGCAATCCCTTTTTCGCGCACAAGCGTGTCGGCCAGAACGGCCGGATGTTCGGCTGCCTGAAGCTGCGCACTATGGTCGTGGGCGCGGAAACCATGCTGCCCGAACTGCTCGACGCCTCGCCGGAACGGCGCGAGGAATGGACCGAATCCCAGAAGCTGACCGACGATCCCCGCGTGACGCGGTTGGGCGCCATCCTTCGCAAGACCAGCCTTGACGAGATCCCGCAGCTGCTGAACGTGCTGCGCGGCGACATGAGCCTGGTCGGCCCGCGGCCCATCGTCCCGGACGAGCTGCGCCGCTATGGCCCCCATGCCAGCACCTATCTGCGGCTGCGGCCCGGCGTCACCGGCATGTGGCAAACAACGGGGCGCAACGACGTGTCCTATGTCGAGCGGGTCCGCATGGACGTGGAATACGAAAAGACCATCTCGCTGTGGATGGACATCAAGATCATGCTGATGACCATCCTGTCCATGCTCAGCAAGACGGGCCGCTGAGGGCGCCGCGCCGCCCGGATCTCTATCCGGGTTGCGCCGCCGGGCGCCGGGGGGTGCGCCACAGCGCCAGCCCCACCCCCAGGGCGATCCATCCGCCAAAGAACCTGAAGGTGTCGATGCTGGCCCCCAGCATCAGCCACCCGCTGAGCGTCATGGCCACGGCCAGGTGCAGCCGCCCGACATAGCTTGTTCCGTTCGAGCGCCACAGCGACCGCCACAGCAGCGGCACGATCATCGCCAGCCACAGAAGATAGCCCAGCAGTCCCGTTTCGGCCAGCAGCCGCACATGCAGCGAATAGGTGGGCGGCCAGCCCAGCATGGTGTCGCCCGATGTCGCATAGCCCCGGACCTCCCAGCTGCGCAGGTCCTCGGCCCGGATGTGATAGGGATAGTGAAAGCCGTACTGTCCCAGCCCCACGCCCAGCAGGGGGCGTTCCTGAAACATCGAGACGCCGGCCCGGATCGCCGCCAGCCGGGTGACGTTCGAGGCGTTCTCCGACGCGCCCGGCGTCGGGTCGATCAGCCCGTCCATGCTGCCATAGCGGATCAGGTTGCTGCCCTTTTCCAGCACCGATGTCTGCACGCTGGGGATCAGCATCATCGCCAGCACGCCCACGCCCGCCACGGCGGCCCCGTGCAGCAGCCAGTCCTTGCGATGGCGGAAGAAGCCCAGAAGGAACAGCATGAACTGGACCGCGATCACCAGCATCGCCGTGCGCGATTGCAGCAGCACGATCAGCACCGCAACCACCGCGGCGACCAGCGCCACCCGCCGTGGGCTGCCTTGGGTCAGGGCAAAGGGAAAGACAAAGGTCAGCATGCCCGCCGCCCAGGACGCCTCGAACGCGGTCATGCGCAGGCGGGTCCCATAAAAGTCCTGGGTTCCCGCGTGGATGACCAGCGACAGCGCCTGGTACAGGTCGGACAGGCCGGGCAATCCGACCCAGCTTGCCACCTCCAGCACCGCGACGCTGGACATGACCAGAAGCGCCACCCAGGCCCCGCGCGAGATGGCGGGCAGGCCGCCACGCAGCGCAAAGTTAAAAAACAGCAGCGTCACCACAGGCCCCAAGGCCACGGCCATGCCCTGGGTGATGACCCGGCTCATCCCCGAGCGGTCCTTGTACCAGGCCATCGAGATTTCATCGAAGTTGAGGGCGACGCCCAGCACGACCACGACCAGAAAGGCCAGCGTCACCAGGAAAAAGACGCTGGGGATCGCGAACCGGCCGGGGCGGCGCAGGAAATACAGCAGGGCAAAGGGCAGAACATAGACGAAGCCGTCCTTGGACAGCTCGCCTGCCGGCAGCAGCGGCATCAGGTCGTTGAACACCGTCGCCACGACCAGCGCCATGACCAGCGGCACCGACCAGTCGCGCACGGCCGCCAGCCGGCCTGCCTGTGCGTTCACCGCCACGCCTTCTTCTTGATGGCGGTCAGCCAACTGAAGGGGATCGCCATGAACAGCAGCGTGCGCGCGATCCCCGCCCAGGCGTGGGCGTCGGCCGGCGAGAAATTGTCCCGCTGGACCCGGAACCGCGCCACCAGGTTGCGCTTGCGCTTGGCGGCGGTCGTCCCCGTCTCGCTGACGATATACTGGGTCAGAACCTCGGGGATGTTGGCCAGCCGCCAGCGACGGCCCATGCGGACGAACAGGTCGTAATCCTCGGCCGTCTTGTAGCGGTCGGAATACAGCCCCACGTCGCGCAGCGCCTCGGCGCGGATCATGATCGTCGGATGCAGCAGGGCCGGGACATAGCGCTGGCGGCGCAGCATCCTTGGGTGTTCGGTGGGAAAGCGCAGGGTGAACAGGTAGTCGCCCGCGTCGTTGACGCAGCGCGCCCAGGTGCCGACCATGCCGACATCGGGGTGGGCGTCCAGGAACTCCTGTTGCCGCTCGAACCGTCCCGGCAATGGCAGGTCGCCGCAGTCCAGGCGGGCGATGTGGCGATACCCGCGCGACAGGATCGTCTCCAGCCCGGCGTTCAGCGCGTGTTCGATGCCACGGTTGCGGTCCAGCCGCTGCAGGGTGACGTCATGGCTGCCATAGCGGGCCGCGCAGCGGATCGGTTCGGGCGAGCCATCGTCCACCACCACGATGTCGAAAGGATGCGGCTGCCCGCCCAGCACCTCCAGCGTCTCGGTCAGCCCGGCCTGGTCCCTGAACACCGGAATAAGGACGCAAAGATCAGGCCGCAGGTCAGGCATGACCGATCCTGCGGTTTTGGCGGCGACGCCGCCAGGCATTGCGCAGGATGGCCAGCGACGCCCCCATCAGGAACCCCGCCGTCAAACCCAGCGCCAGGATCACCGGCTTGGCGTTGAACCCCGCCGGGCCGAGCGGGACGACCGCAGGCGCAAACAGCTGCACGGCCAGTTCCGGGGCGCCGATCCGGCTTTGGATCTGGCGGTGCTCCAGCAACAGCTGTTCATAGACCGCGGCCGTCGCCTCGACCTCGCGTTCGGCCTCGCGCTGCTGGGCATAGACATTGGCGCTGGCCGCGATGGCCTCGTCCTGCTTCTGCCCGGTCAGCGCCTCGAAGCGCATCGACAGCAGCCGGCCCTCTTCGCGGGTGGTCTGGGCGCGGCGTTCGGCCAGTTCCAGATTGTTGGTCAGCTCCTCGATCTCGCGTTCCAGGTTGACCAGCATCTGCCCGTAGACGTTCAGGCGCAGGTCCGACCGCGACTTGAGATAGCCCATCGCGACCGCGTTCGCGACGGCCGCCGACAGCGTGGGACTTTCCGAGTTGTAGCTGATCTCGATCACATAGGACCGGCCGCTGTGGCTGACCTCGAGGTTGTTGGACATGTGCCGGATCACGCGGGCGCGCCGCAGCGCCTCGTCCGTCCGCGCCTCGGGCGGAAGCTCGATCGCGGCAAGCAACTGGGCGCGCTGTTCGGCGGGCAGGGCGTCCAGCGCGTGCCCGAGGGCCACGGGCGTGTCGATGGTCTCGACGATGGTGGCTGTGGCGGAATCCTCGGCCGTGGACAGCGACTCGGCCCCGCCCAGCGCGATGATGCCCGAGCGGTCCGCATCCGAGATCAGCGTCGCCGTGGCCGTATAGGTCTCGGGCATGACCTTGGCGGCCATGTACGCCCCCCCGCCCCCGATCGCCGTCAGCAGGATCACCAGGAACGGGCTGCGGCGGATCGCGACGAAGACGTCGCCCAGCGTGAAGGCTGCCGCGGGCCTTGCCAACGCAGCCGACTCTGCCGGCCCGCCGGACCGTTCGGTCGGAATGTTCATGTGGTTCATCGGCTGGCCTCTTGCCGCCCCCCGGCCGGACGCTGGTCCACCGCAGCGGGCAGCGCCACAGGCGCGGCCGAGGCCAGGTCGGCCGACTGCGGGACGCCGTAGAAGCTGTCCGGCAGTTCGACCTCGACCAGGTCGCCGGGCTCAAGGACGGTGTCCTCGTCCGCGGCCATGGGCTTTTCCTGCCCGTCCACCATGCGATGCACCGTGATCCTCAGAGGATCGTTCCCGCCCAGGCCGAATTGCGTCAGCTGTGACGTGACCCCCCTGAACCGGGCGTTCAAGGCGGCGATTTCGGTCAGCGCGGTCTGGACCTCGCCCTGCAGCGTGGCGGCCCGGCGCGCGTCGTGGCGCTCAAGCTCGTGCATGGCGGCCTCCCGCGCGCGCCGGACATCGGCGATGTCGGCCTCGACCTGGGCGAGGTTGCCGCGCAGTTCGTTCAGGGTGCGGTATTCCTCGGACACGCGGGTTTGCGGGGTCAGGCCGCGCTCTTGCATGTCGGTATAGCGCGTGACCTCTTCGGTCTGCTGTTCGACAAGCGCCTTCTGGTGCTCGCGCTGCTCGCCCAGCCGCTCGATGCGGTTGTCGATGATGGCGAGGTCACGGCTCAGGAAGGCCTTTTGCGATTCGCTTTCCGCCCGTGCCGCATCCAGCAGGCTGTTGGCGAGCGTCAGGACCGCGGCGCGGTCGTTGCCCGCCAGTTCGGGAAGATCCTCGGGCACAAGGTCCGCGACGTTGTCCAGTTCGGCCTGCGCCCGCGCGCGTGTCGCATGCTTGGCCACAAGCTCGGCGGCAATGGCGTCGCGTTCCGCGCGCAGCTCGGTCACCGCGCCCATGGACGGGCGCAGCGCGCCCAGGCCCCCGCCCAGCGCAATGGCGCGCCGCACCGTCAGGCCCGGCTGGTACGGCAGGGCGCCGGGCTGAGCCACATCCCCCCCGATCACGATCGGACGGACGGCGGTCAGCCCCACCGTCACCTGCGCATCCAGCAGGATTTCCAGTCCGGCCAGCCGCTGCTCGATCGCGGCGGCAATCTGATCGACGGTCTGCCCCGCGACGGCGATCTGCCCCAGCGGCGGAAAGGCGATCTGGCCGTCAACGTCCACGACGGCCTGCCGGGTCAGTTCGGGCACGCGAAAGACGGCGATGTCCAGTGTCTCGCCCGGGGCGACCGTGTGCTGCTGCGCGCTGGCGGGCGCCGCCACAAGCAGCGCGACGAGCCACAGGCCCGCCAGACGAAGGGGCAGGCTCATGACAGGGCCTGACGCACGCGCGACGTGTCGGCGGGCGGGACCGCGGCGACCGGCATGGGGTCCGCGGACCTGTCGTGAGCCGCAGTGCAAAATGCCTTTGCCCGTGCGTCCATCATGCGCCATTCCCTGTCCGCCGCCAGCTGGATGCCGTCCCCCTTCCTGCCAAGGGTCCGCGCCGCGCCTTGATAGGCCCCGCGGACCCATTCGTAAAGCTGCGGGCCGATCAACATGCTGAGTCCCCGGCGCGCCGTTTCGCGCGGGCATACCGGCGGATTGAGACTGCGGGCCAGGGCCGCCACGGCCTCGCGCCGGCGGCCCGCGTTGGCCAGGCGCCAGACGCGGTCCTGCAGGTGATAGCCGCTTTTCGCCCCCGGCGACCAATCCCCTGATTCGCGTTTGTACCACGCATACGAGATGTCGGCCGTTTCGGCCTGGATGCTCAGCCGCCCGGACCGGGGCGTTTCCTCCTTGATGACGCCCGCCACGGGGTCGAGGCGAAACGCGACGCCCGCCCGGTCCATCCGCATCGCCAGGTCGGTGTCCTGGTTGACCCGCAGATCCTCGTTCCAGGGGATGTCGCGGACGACATCGACGGGCATGTTCATCATCGAGGTGTGGACCCGACCATTGTCGCAGTAGACAAAATCGACCAGAGGACGGCCCATGGGCCAATCGGGCTGTCTTGGCGCCCGGATCCGCCCATCGACATGCATCAGCATGCCGCTGAGCAGGACGGTCCGCGCGGTCTGTGGCAAATCATAGAACCGACGGACCCGGTCATGGCGGCCGGGCAGCCAGACATCGTCCGAATCAAGAAAGCTGACGTGCGTCCCCGAGGCCTCGCGCACGCCACGATTGCGCGCTGCACCCCCGCGCCTGTGACGGTCCTGTCGGAAAACATGCACGCCAATGTCACGCAATCGCCCGTATTCTAATGACAGGTCCATATCCGAGCAGTCATCCACCACGATGATCTCGATGTCAGGGCTGTCTTCTCGCACGGAAAGCACCGCCCGAACAACGGATTGCGCCCGATTTCGATTGGGAATGACAACTGAAAGGCGAAATGGAGATGACATGAATTACAATTTCTCAACCCTTGATTGTTTCGATCACCTGTCCGGACAGGACAGATAGTGCTTCTTGCATGAGTGTATCGGCTTCCCCGAGATTGTGACAGTGCCCTTGCCGGTCCATCAACGTTTGTTTGTTCACTATTTAGGCGGATCAGGTGCGCGTCTGGATGATTTGCGGGCAACCCGGGCATGGGCTAAGACAGGCGTCATAGAAAATAATGGAAGAGTCACCGGATGGGCACCCAATCCCAGAATGCGCCGCTTCCCGCATCAGGGCAGACGGACGAGCCGGCCCCCCGTTTCTCGATCGTCATTCCAGCCTATAATCGGGCCGATCAGATCGGTCGAGCCATCGCCTCCTGTCTTGGGCAGACATTCCATGACTTCGAGGTCGTCGTCGTGGATGACGGATCGCGCGACGGCACGGCCGAGGTGGTCGAGGCGGTCGGCGATCCGCGTGTCCGCTGCATCCGGCAGGCCAACGCCGGGGCCTCGGCCGCCCGCAACACCGGCGCGCAGGCCGCGCGCGGGACCCACCTGGCCTTTCTGGACTCGGACGACGAATTCCTGCCCCACAAGCTGGAACGGCTGGACGCGGCGATCGGTGCCGACGACCAGCCAGAGCGGACGGTCTGGTATTCGCCCCTGTTCTTCGACCGCGGCCAGGGAAATCGCATGGTCAAGCCGCCGCGGGCCATCGCGCCCGACGAGCCTGTCGGCGACTATCTGTTCGCGGATGACGGGCTGATGCAAACCTCGACCCTGGTCGTTCCGCGGGCCCTGTTCGCGCGGGTGGGCTTTGACAGCGACCTGCGCTGCCTGGAGGACCTGGACCTGTGCCTGCGGCTTGAGGAGGCGGGCGCCCGCTTTCGGATGCTGCCCGAGCCCGAGGTGATCTGGCACGACGATCGCCCCCAGGGCCGGCTGAGCTATACCACCTCCCCGGCCGAGGTGCGCGACTGGGCCTCCCTTCAGGCGGACCGGCTGTCGGCGCGCGCGATGCACGGCTATCTCGCGCGGTTCCTTGCACCGCAGATCGCCCGCGCCCAGCCGGTCCGCGCCCTGTCGATCCTGCTGGCCGCCGTGCGCCACGGCGCGCTGGCGCCCCGCCGCGCCGCCATGCTGCTGGCGCGGGGCGCGGCGCCCGGGCTTTACGGCCGTGTGCGCGATGCGCTGACGCGGTCGCGCCATGCCTGAGACACGCCGCACCCTGCGCCGTATCGTCCATGTCACCGAAGCGCCCCTTGGGGGGGTCGTGACCTATCTTGACGAGTTGGTGGGCGCGCAGTTGCGCAGCCTGCCGGACGTGCAGATCGACCTCATCACGCCCGAGATCAACAGGGATGCGCTGGCCGGCCTGTCCGGGCCGCGCTTTACCCTGATCGCCTTTCGCCACCGCCGCGGATCACCGCGCGCGCTGCTGTCGATGGCGCTGCGAACGCTGCGCCATGTCCGCGCCACCCGGCCGGACATCCTGCACATCCATTCGACCTTTGCGGGCGCGGCGATCCGTCCCTTTGCCCCGCTGTTCCCCAAACAGACGCGGATCGTCTATTGCCCCCATGGGTGGGCGTTTTCGCGGCAGGGTTCGGGGCGGGCGCAGAAGGCGGCCGGCGCGGTGGAACGCTTTCTGGCGCGAACCAGCGACCGGATCGTCTGCATCTCGGACCATGAGCGGCGCGAGGCGGAGGCGTTCGGCATCCCCGCAGACCGTCTGGTCGTCATCGAAAACGGCATCAGCCCGCCCGCCGCGGCACCGGCCACGGGTCCCGTCACCGGGACGCCCCCCGCCCCGGCGCCCGGCCGCAGGCTGATCGCCTTTGCGGGGCGGTTCGACCGCCAGAAGGGCTTCGACACCTTCCTCGAGGTGATGCGCCAGCTGGGCGCGCAGGCCGACGGCATCGCCATCGGCAGCGCCATCACGTCGGACGAGACGCTGCCGGACTGTCCCGACAATGTCCGGATCCTCGGCTGGCAAAGCCGGGCGGCGGTGTTCGACCTGTATCGCCGGGCGGATCTTCTGCTGGTCCCGTCCCGGTGGGAGGGTTTCGGCCTGGTTGCCGCCGAGGCAATGCAGGCGGGGTGCGCAGTGTTCGCAAGCCGGGTCGGCGGGTTGCAGGACATTGTCGTGGACGGCCAGACGGGGCGGCTGTTCCAGCCCGACGACGTGGCGGGCATCGTCGCCCTGATCCGCGCCACCTCGGATGCCGAGCTGGCCGCCTATGGCAAGGCCGGGCACGATCGCTATCTGGCGCGCTATACGACCGAACGGATGTCGGGAAAGATCACGGCGCTTTACCAGGCGCTGCTGTCGCCGGACGCCGGGCGCTGAGCACCCGGCGTCCGGTCCTTGTTCACAAGCCTGCGGATCAGAAGATGAAGTCGCCCGCATCCACCTGATGGACGCCGCTCAGGACGATGTTGACCTCGAACTCGCGGTCGCCATCGACGTTGGCCTGAACATACGTCTTGTTGTGCGTCCGGTCCACATAGACGCCCAGGTCGCCCGCCTGCTTCAGCCAGTTGGAGCCGATGAACCGGAAGGCCTGGTCGCCGGACTGCCACTGGTTGGCATCGATGCCGCGCAGGTCGATCATGTCGCTGTCGCCCCAATCCTGGATCAGGTCCCACAGGCCGGTTTCCTGGAAGACGAAGGTATCGCGCCCGCCGCCGCCGGTGAACCGGTCCTCACCGCCGTTGCCGCGCAGCACGTCATCGCCGCTGCCGCCCTGCAGCACGTCGTTGCCGCGGGTGCCGTCGATGGTCCTGCCGGTGCCCGGATTGACGGGGGGAACAGTCGGGACCTTGGTGTCGGGCTGCGTCACGGTGCCCGGCCCGTTGTCCTTGTTCGCCAGATCGCGGAACGTGTAATACGCCTCGCGCCGGCTGCCGTTTCCGTCGCGCAGGCCGAAGCCCGGCTCGAAGTTGGAGTCCTGGTAGGAGAACCACATGATCGGCCCTGCCCAGGAATAATCCTGTGCCAGATCGACGGCTTCGCCGAGCATGCGCGCCTGATCGCCCTGGCTGACGGTCAAGCCGCCGCCGGTCGTCTTGGCGCCGAACTCGGTCATCCAGACCTGCTTGTCGCCGTCGCCGTTATCCACCATGGTCTTGCGGATACCGTCTTCCATCATCTGCCAGCCGTTCCACGCTGCCCCGTCACTGGGCATCAGCGGAAAGCTGTAGGGGTGATAGCCGACAGCGTCGAAGTAATCCCCTGCACCGGCCTGATACATCTGCTTCAGGTAATCGACCGCGCCCCACATGCCGTTGCCGGTGGACGGCACGGCTGCGGTGCCGCCGGTGATGACGACATCGTCGCCGTCGACGGCCTTGATGGCGTCATGCGCCTGCTTCAGCATCTGGGTATAGTTCTGGGGGGTGATCCCGGCCTTGTTCTGCTCGTTGAAGATCTCCCAGTGATCGACAACGTCCTTGTAGCGGCTGGCCGCGGCCCCGGCAAAGCGTCCGAACGCCTGATGGTCGGACCAGCTGGACATGTCGCGGTTGACCCAGTTCGGGGTGTTGTTCAGGACCGCCGTGATCTTGATGCCCCGATCCTCGATGGCGTTGAACACCCGGTCGACCAGGGTCCAGTCGAACCCGCCGCCGCCGTTGCGCTGCACGAGGTCCCAGTGGATGTCGATGCGGACCCAGTCCACCCCCATGTCCACATAGTCCTGCAGCTCTGCCTGCATCTCTGCTGTCGAGTTCCCCAGCAACTCTCCGAACGGAGTCGCGATCCCCAGCTGTCCCGGTCTGACGTTGGCTGCCATGTTCAAGCAGTTCCTTTTGTTTGATTAGCCTGCGTTGCGCTACGCGATCACCGGGGCTGCTGTCAGCAGTCACAAAGTAGGACGGGCGGCATTCTGCCATATCGTAGGCGAACTCCCGCTTAAGGCGAGTAAGCGAGGGAACCTTTTGTCATTGAAGTTGAGACGACTGTTGTTGCAGCGCAATCCAGTCCGTCCCGCAGGGCACTTAAGGTGCAGAAGAGCGCGTCAAGCCTGAAGGCAGACGCCCGGCCGCCGCCGGTAACGACCCGCCGGGGCATTTTCGAAAACTGCCGATTCTGCAGACGCCCGCCGGCGCAGGCCTGCATTTTCGGCGGCATTTTCCGCCGGTTCGGCGAAGGGTCTGCGCGAATCCCCGCCGCACCCTGGTGGGGAAGCGTCTGCAGCAGCCCGCTTGCGAACTGCCCCCACGCGCCATGCCTCAGCCTCAGGCGCGCGCCACCCCGGCGACGCTGCAGGGTGCGCCGGCTACAAGCCGGGAACGCAGGGCGGCGTCCACATGCGCGGGCAGGAAAAGATAATCCCAGGTGTATTGCCCCGTGCGGAACAGCCCGTCCAGGTCTGTGACGGTCACCGTGCCGCCGCCGACGGTGCAGATCCCCTCCTCGCGCAGTTCGACGATCATGCGGTTGGCATGCACGGATGTCATGCCGCAGGCCTCGCCGATATCGCTCTGCGTCAGCGGCAGGTCGAACCGGTCAAGTTGACACAGGCCCCTCGCATACTGCCGCACCATCATCTCGCAGAAAAAGCTGGCCACGCGGGCGCGGCCCAACAGGCATCCGACCCGGAAGATCCAGTATCGGTGGATGGCCGCGTCCAGCAGCGACACCCGCCACAGCTTGTGCAGCAGGTGCGGCGCCTCGACGTGAAGCCGGTCCAGCCTGTCATGGGGGATCATGCGCTGGGACACCGGGCTGACCGCGTCGATGTCATGGTCCAGATGACCCAGGACATAGGAGGGCAGGTCCACGAAATCGCCGCCGATGTGCAGGCTTTGCAATTGCCGCCGCCCACTGCGGTCGGACCGATAGCGTCCGGCGAAGCCGGTGTCGAGAAAGGCCGCCGTCGTCAGCCGCACGTTCGCCCGGGCGATCCGGTGGCGGGCCCGAATGTCCTGCGGCGGCCCCATCATCGTGTCGATCAAGACCGCTTCGGTGGGGCCGAACAGGTCGGGATAGGCGCGCCGGACATCCATGGATCAACCCGCTTTCCCTGGCGCCAGCGAGAGAGCGGGTGCAGGGCCAGTGTCGCCCTCTGCCGGACCCGCGTCAACCGCGCTTGTCGGGCAGGGTCCGGCGGGCGGACCTGATCTGAAGACGGCTGCCGCGCCATCGGCCTGCAAAGCGCAAGGGGGTCGCGCCTCCCACGACGGCACGGCGGGCCGCCGGGTGGCGTCACGCGGCCCTCCCCCGAACCCCGACGCGGGCCGGCGCGCTGGGCTGCGGCCCCGATCGCCTTACCCCCCGGCACATTCGCCGCACCGCGGCCGGCCTTGAGCGGCCCTGCGCGATCGGCCACCATCGCCCGGTGCGACGCCGCAATCGGGCGGCCCCGGCACAGGCGCGGATTGAACCATCGTGGACAGGCTTGAATCGGATCGGATGTTCGTCGCGGTGATGGAAGCGGGCAGCTTCACCGCCGCGGCGCAGCGCCTGGGCACCAGTTCGGGGCAGGCATCCAAGCTGGTCTCGCGGCTCGAGTCCGAACTGGGCGTCCGCCTGCTGAACCGCACCACGCGCGCGGTGGCCGCGACCGAGGCCGGCCAAGCCTATTTCGACCGTCTTCGCCCCCTGCTGGACGAGTTCGAGAACCTCGACGCCGCGATCCGCGATGCCTCGCACGCGCCGCGCGGACGGTTGCGGCTGACCGCACCGCTGACCTTCGGCGCCATCGGGCTGGTGCCGGCGCTGAACGCGTTTGCCGCCCGCCATGACGGGATCGAACTGGACGTCAGCTTTTCGGACCGGGTGGTGAACCTCGTGGACGAGGGCTTCGACATGGCGGTGCGCGTCGGATGGCCGGGCGATTCCAGCCTGATTGCCCGCAAGCTGTGCGATGCGCGCATCCTGGTCGTCGCCGCGCCCGACTATCTTGCGCGCCGCGGCCTGCCGCTGACCGTGCAGGACCTGGCCGACCATGACTGCATCATCGACACCAACTATCGCGAACCGGGGCGCTGGCCCTTTCGCGACGCGAACGGCGCGCCCGTCAGCGTGGCCGTCACGGGGCGCATCCGCTATTCCAACGCGCAGGCCTGCCTGTCCGCGGCCGAGGCGGGGCTGGGCCTGGCCTGCGTTCCCGGCTTTGTCGCAGGCGCGGCGATCCGGGCCGGGCGCGTCCGGCAGGTTCTGGGCGGGCATGAACCAGACCCCTTTCCCGTCCACGCGCTGTATCCCCACAGTCGCCATCTTGCCGGCAAGCTGCGGGTGCTGGTGGAGTTCCTGGCCGAGCATTACCGCACGGGGCCCGCATGGGATGAGGGCTGATCCCTTCCGCAACGGATGCAGTCATCTTCCCGCGCGCCCGATTATCAAGCGATCCGACAAGGGCCATCTTTCACGCATCGCCGGTCAGACGGCCGCCCCTGACGGAAGGAACCCTGCCATGACGACCCACGCCGATGCCTTCGACCTTGCCGCGGCACCCTTGCGGATCGGGCGCGTGCGGCTGCGCGTGCGCGATCTGGACAGCGTGGCCGCGTTCTATCGCCGGGTGCTGGGGCTGGACGTGCTGGCATCAGGGCCGGACCGCGTGACGCTGGGCACGGGCACGACGGCGCTGCTGGACCTTGCCGGCGATGCCCGGCTGAAGCCGCGCGACCCGCGCGACGCGGGGCTGTTCCACACCGCCTTTCTGCTGCCCGGCCGGTCCGATCTGGGGCGCTGGCTGCGTTTTGCCATCGACAGCCGCATCCCGCTGCACGGGGCGTCGAACCACATCGTCAGCGAGGCGATCTATCTGGCCGACCCCGAGGGCAACGGGATCGAGATCTATGCCGACCGGCCCCCGTCGGCCTGGCGCGGCAGCGACGGCGAGATCCACATGACGACCGAGGCGCTGGACAGCCAGGGGCTGCTCGCCTCGGCCGACGGCGCCTGGACGGGGTTTCCGCGGGGCGGAACCGTGGGCCATGTCCACCTGCAGGTGGGCGACACGGCGGCGGCCGACCGGTTCTATCGCGACGTGTTGGGCTTTGACATCGCCAGCCGTTATCCGGGGGCCAGCTTTTTCGGCAGCGGCGGCTATCACCACCAGCTGGCCGGCAACGTCTGGAACAGCCGTCGCGCCGGGCCGCGCCCGGACGACGCCGCCGGGCTGGATGCGGTCGAGATCGTGCTGAACGACGCGACCTTGCGCGACCCGATCCTGCGCCGCGCGGAGGCCGCCGGAGTCGCGCTGTCCATGGCCGGCGACGTCCCCGTCCTGCGCGACCCCTGGGGCACGCGCATCGCACTTAGCGCCTGAAGGGGGACCAACCATGCTGATCGACGGGAAATGGGTCGCCGACTGGCAGCCGGTGCAGGCCAGGGACGACAAGGGCGGGTTCGTGCGCCAGACCTCCAGCTTTCGCCACTGGGTCACGCCGGACGGCAGCGCCGGGCCGACCGGCGAGGGCGGTTTTCCGGCAAAGGCCGGGCGCTATCGCCTTTATGTCGCCCTGATCTGCCCGTGGGCATCGCGCACCCTGATCGGGCGCACGCTGAAGGGACTGCGCGACGTGATCCCCGTGTCGGTCGTCCGGCCCGAGCTGGGCGAGCAGGGCTGGCGGTTCGACGACGG
The DNA here is from genome assembly GCF_003286075.1 of Paracoccus endophyticus. Classification (GTDB taxonomy): domain Bacteria; phylum Pseudomonadota; class Alphaproteobacteria; order Rhodobacterales; family Rhodobacteraceae; genus Paracoccus; species Paracoccus endophyticus. Next base: position 43,825 of record NZ_QLUV01000005.1, read on the forward strand.
CGTGGACGCTGGTGCGCTTTGATGCGGCCTATCACGGGCTGTTCAAGTGCAACCTGCGGCGCATCGCGGACTATCCCGCGATCAGCGGCTATCTGGCCCGCGTGCTGGCGCGGCCGGGCGTGCGCGCGACGGTCAGCATCGACCACATCAAGCGCGGCTACCATTCGATCAAGGCGCTGAACCCCACGGGCATCGTGCCGCTGGGGCCCGCTCTGCCCTGGGCCGAGGCGTGACGCGGCCGATCCAGCGGGTCCGCACGGCCCGCTGATCCGTTGCGGCGGCGGGACTGTCCCGCCGCCGCAACCACGCCGTCCAACTACGTCCCGCCTGTCCGCCGCGGCGGTGTGGGCGCAGGGGCCAAATCAGACCAGCGGCTTCAGCCCCGCCTCGATCTGCGCGCGGCGCGGTTCCAGGAACGGCGGCAGCGACAGCGTCTCGCCCATCGTGTCGAAGGGCTCGTCCACGGCAAAGCCGGGGGTGTCGGACGCGATCTCGAACAGGATGCCGCTCGGCTCTCGGAAGTAGAGCGAGCGGAAATAGAACCGCTCGACTTCGCCCGACGACCGCACCCGCAGCCGGTTCAGGTGCTGCGCCCAGTCGTGGATCGCCGCAGCGTCGGGGACGCGAAACGCCACGTGGTGGACCGCGCCCGCGCCTTGCCGCGCCTTTGGCAGGCCGGGCTGGACCGCGACATGCAGCTCGGCCGAGGGGCCGCCCTCGCCCATCTCGAACACATGAACCTGGCCCTGCCCGTCGGGGCTGGCGTAGTCGCGGACGCGGCGCATGCCCATCACGTGCGTCAGCACGACCTCGGTCGGGCCGAGATCCGGGACGGACAGGGTGATCGGCCCCAATCCGCGGATCTGGTGTTCGGCGGGCACCGGGCTGCGGTCCCAGGGGTGCGCAGCGCCCGGCTGGTCGGCGGTCAGGCGATAGCGCTGCCCCTCGGGGTCCTCGAAGTCCAGCGTCGCCCGGCTGTCCAGCGTGGCGATCTCGCCCACGGTCAGGTTTTCGCCGCGCAGGCGGGCGGCCCACCAGTCAAGGCTCGCCTCGGCCACGCGCAGCCCGGTCCGGCTGATCGAATGCGTGCCGCGACGCGCGCGCGCGACGGGCCAGTCGAAGAACGTCAGGTCCGTTCCCGGCGTCCCCGCCCCGTCGGCAAAGAACAGGTGATAGGCCGAGGTGTCGTCCTGGTTGACGGTCTTCTTGACGCGCCGCATCCCCAGCGTCTGGGTGTGAAAGCGGTTGTTGCCGGGGGCGTCCGCGGTGATGGCCGTCAGGTGGTGAATGCCGGTCAGGGTCATGGGCGTATCCTTTCGTTGACCCCGATATCGGCCTGCCGGGGCGGCGGCGCCAGACGGCGGCGGACGAAGCCGGTGTTCTGCGATTGCGAACGCCCGGCCCGCGCCTATGCTGCGCGCGATGCGCTATTCGCTGGACGAGATCGAGACGTTCCTGACCGTGATGGAGCTTGGCACCATCTCGGCCGCGGCCGCGCGGCTGAACCTGTCCAAGTCGGTGATCAGCAAGCGTGTCTCGGACTTCGAGGCGACGGTCGGGGCGGCGCTGTTCCGGCGCAACGCGGGCCGGATCACCCCGACCGAGGCCGCCAACCGCCTGGCCGAACGGCTGCGACCGGCGCTGGCCGAGCTGGTCGCCGCCACCGAAAGCGCGGCCTGGGGCATGGACGGGGCGGCGCCCCTGCGCGGCACGCTGTCCATCGCCGCGCCGATGAGCTTCGGCACGATGTACCTGTCCCCGATCCTCGCGCGCTTTGCCGCCGACCATCCGGGGCTGGACCTGCGGATCGACTATGACGACCGGGTGCGCGACCTTGCGCGCGAGGGGTTCGACATCGGCATCCGCATCGGCGAGGGCCGCGACGGCGCGCTGAAGGCGCGCAAGCTGTGCGAGGACCGGATGGTCGTCGTGGCCAGCCCCGCCTATCTGGCGCGCGCGGGCACGCCCGACGGTCCCGCCGACCTGAACGGCCATCAGGTGATCGGCTATTCCCATGTGTCGGACACCCTGGCCTGGCAGTTCCGGCAGGGCGGGCGCAGCCTGTCGCCGCAGCTTTCGACGCGGCTGACGCTGAACAACGGCGAGGCGATCCGCGACATGGCCGCGGCCGGGCTGGGGCTGGCGATCCTGCCCGGGTTCCTGGTGGCGGACGCCCTGCGCAACGGCAGGCTGGTCGCGGTGATGCCGGGGGCGGACACCCGCGCCCTGCCGATCCTGGCGGTCTGGCCCCCGGTCGCGCCCTTGCCGGGCAAGCTGCGCGCGCTGATCGACCATCTGGCGGCCGCCCTGTCGGGCGCGCCCTGGCGGCAGCCGGCCGATCCGGCCCGGCCGCCGCCCTGATGCGGCAACGTCTCAGCCGTCCAGCCTGATCCGTGCGTTCTGCGGGTCGAACGGGCTGTCCTCGGTCACGACGGCATCGTACAGGTTGCGCAGCATCCGCACCTGCAGCCGCGTGCCGGGCGCCGCCAGATCGGGGCGGACATAGCCCATGCCGATCTGCTTGCCGAAGGCGACAGAGTATCCGCCCGAGGTCAGCCGCCCGACCTTTTGCCCGTCCAGGAACAGCCCTTCGCGCCCCCAGGGGTCGGCGTCGGCAGGGCCGTCGATCAGCACGGTGACGCACATCGACCGGATGCCCTTGGCGGCCATCGCGTCCTTGCCGCGGAAGTCCTTGTCCATGTCCACGAAACGGTCCAGCCCCGCCTCGAGCGGAGTCGCATCGCGCCCCAGTTCGGTGCCGAAGGCACGATAGGATTTCTCCTGCCGCAACCAGTTCTGCGCCCGCGCGCCGACCAGCCGCAGCCCGTGCCCCTCGCCCGCCTGCACCAGCCGGTCCCACAGATGGCGGCCCATCTCGATCGGATGGTGCAGTTCCCACCCCAGCTCGCCCGTATAGGCCACGCGGATCGCGCGCACCGGCACCATACCCAACTGGATGTCGCGCGTGGACAGCCAGGGAAAGCGCTTGTTGCCCAGCACCGTCGCGGGGTCGGCATCGCGGACCAGTTCGTTCAGGATGGCCCGGCTGTTCGGCCCGGCCAGCGCGAAGACGCCCCAGTGGGTCGTGATGTCCTGCACCTCGATCCGGCCGAAGTCAGCCTCCTTGTCCGCGGCCAGCTTGCGCAGGTTGTCCAGGTCGTAATCCGCCCAGGCGCCGGCGGACACGAGGTAATAGTCATCCTCGGCCAGCCGCACGACGGTGTATTCGGTCCGCGTCGTGCCGGCCTCGGTCAGCGCATAGGTCAGGTTGATCCGGCCGACCTTGGGCAGCTTGTTGGTCGTCAGCCAGTCCAGGAACGCCGTCGCCCCCGGCCCGGCCACGCGGGTCTTGGCGAATGCGCTGGCGTCGATCAGGCCCGCGGTTTCGCGGATGGCACGGGCCTCGGCCTCGGCATGGTGCCACCAGCCGCCGCGGCGGAAACTGCGCGCGGCGTGGTCGTCGAACCCTTGCGGCGCGTAATAGTTCGGCCGCTCCCAGCCGTTGACCTGCCCCATCTGCGCGCCCGCCGCGATCTGGCGGTCATAGGCGGGGGCGGTGCGCAGCGGGCGGCAGGCCGGGCGCTCCTCGTCGGGGTGATGCAGGATGAAGACGTGCTCATACGCCTCCTCGTTCTTTCGGGCGGCGTATTCGGTCGTCATCCACTGGCCGAAGCGGCGGGGATCAAGGCTCGCCATGTCGATCTCGGCCTCGCCCGCCGTCATCATCTGCGCGAGGTAATGGCCGGTGCCCCCCGCCGCGGTGATGCCGAAGGAAAATCCCTCGGCCAGCCACATGTTGCGCAGCCCCGGCGCGGGTCCGACCAGCGGGTTGCCGTCGGGCGTATAGCAGATCGGCCCGTTGTAGTCGTCCTTCAGCCCCACTGACTCCGACGACGGAATCCGGTGGATCATGGACATGTATTCCTCCTCGATCCGCTCCAGATCCAGTGGGAACAGGTCGGCGCGGAAGCTGTCGGGCACGTCGTACAGGAACCGCGCCGGGGCGTTGCGCTCGTAGGGTCCCAGAATCCAGCCGCCGCGTTCCTCGCGCACATACCACTTGGCGTCGGCGTCGCGCAGGACGGGGTGTTCGGGATTGCCCTGCGCCCGCCATGCGACCAGCGCGGGGTCGGGCTCGGTCACGATATACTGATGCTCGACCGGGATCGCGGGGATCCTGATCCCCAGCAGGCGCGCGGTGCGCTGGGCGTGGTTGCCGGTCGCGGTCACGACATGCTCGGCCCGGATCTCGAACGGCTCGCCTGCGGGGACCAGGTTGCCGCCCCGCTCGACCATGCGGTCGCAGGTAACGATCCATTCGTCGCCCGTCCAGCGATAGCCGTTCACCTGCACCTTGCGCTCGATATGCGCGCCCGCCATGCGCGCGCCCTTGGCCATCGCCTGCGTCACATCGGCGGGGTTGATATAGCCGTCGGTCGGGTGGAACAGCGCGCCCTTCAGGTCCTCGGTCCGCACCAGTGGCCAGCGCGCCCCGATCTGCGCGGGGGTCAGGAACTCATGCTCGATGCCCACCGTCTCGGCGGTCGAGGAATAGAGCCTGTATTCGTCCATGCGCGCGTCAGTCTGCGCCATGCGCAGGTTGCCGCAGCGGGTAAAGCCCGCGTTCAGGCCCGTCTGCCCCTCCAGCCCGGCATAAAGCCGCACGGAATAGTCGTGGATATGCGTGGTCGCATAGTTCATGTTGAACAGCGGCAGCAGCCCCGCCGCATGCCACGTCGATCCCGCCGTCAACTCGTCGCGCTCGACCAGCATCGTGTCCCAGCCCGCGCGGGCCAGATGCAGGGCGATGCCGGTGCCGACGGCACCGCCGCCGACGACCAGGGCTTTGACTTGGGTCTTCATGGCGTCTCCTTGCGCGCGTGTCGCGGCCTGTGTGACACGATGACGCAACCCCGCCCCCTGCCGGCGACGACATCGGACGTGCGGAAAGCGACATGACGGCATCCCCGGGGGCTGCCGCTTGACGCGCGAGCGCGGGCGGCATCTGTTCGGGGCAGCGCGACGGCACGATCAGGGGGCGGAATGGCGATCAGCAGGGGCGACAGGGCCACCGCGGCCGACCGAAGGGCAGGGGTGACGCGCGCCAACCCGCCGGTGCCCCTTGACCTGGGCCCGGTGGCGCGCGCGACGGTCAACCGCTCGGCCACCGAACGCCGCGCGGCCCAGATCGGCACGCGGCGCAGCGTCAAGGGGCTGCATCAGGCCGCATGGCTGGTCCATGCCATCCGCTGCATCGACCTGACCACGCTGGCGGGCGACGACACCGCCGATCGTGTGCGCCGCCTGTGCGCCAAGGCCCGCCAGCCACTGCGCCCCGATCTTCAGGCGGCGCTGGGACTGGCGGGGCTGACGACCGGCGCGGTCTGCGTCTATCCGACGATGGTGCCCCACGCCGTGGCCGCGCTGGACGGATCGGGCATCCCGGTCGCCTCGGTCGCCACCGGGTTTCCCGCGGGCCTGATGCCCCTGCCCCTGCGGCTGGCCGAGATCCGCTGGGCCGTCGATCAGGGCGCGGCGGAAATCGACATCGTCATCACCCGCGAACTGGCCCTGCGCGGCGACTGGGCCGCGCTTTACGACGAGATCGCGGCCATGCGCGACGCCTGCGGACCTGCCCACATGAAGGCGATCCTGGCCACGGGCGAGCTGGGCACGCTGACCACCGTCCATCGCGCCGCGACCGTCGCCATGCAGGCGGGCGCGGATTTCATCAAGACCTCGACCGGGAAAGAGCCGCAGAACGCCACCCTGCCCGTCGCGCTGACCATGATCCGGGCGCTGCGCGATCACCAGGACGCGACCGGCCATGTCGTCGGCTTCAAGCCCGCCGGCGGCCTGCGGTCCGCCAGGGAGGCGACGGTCTGGCTGTCCCTGATCCGCGAGGAGCTTGGCCCCCGCGCGATGCAGCCCGACCTGTTCCGCATCGGCGCCAGTTCCATGCTGGGCGACATCGAGCGCCAGCTGGAGCATTTCGTCACCGGGCGCTATGCCGCCCAGTCGCATCATCCGGCGGGGTAGGCCCATGACGATCCACGACATCCTGTCCGCCCTGGACTATGGCCCCTCGCCCGAATCCGCCGCCCCCGCCACCGCGTGGCTGGCCGCCCGCGCCCCCGGCATCGGGCATTTCATCGACGGCGCGTTCGACGCCTTCACCCCCGGCGCGTCGTTCGTCACGGAAAACCCGGCGACCGGCGCGCCGCTGATCGCCGTGTCCCAGGGGACGGGCGCGGACGTGGACCGCGCCGTCGCCGCGGCCCGCGCGGCCTTTCCCGGCTGGTCGGCCCGGCCCGCGGCCGAGCGCGCGCGCCATCTGTATGCGCTGGCCCGCGCGGTGCAGAAGCACGAACGCTTTCTTGCGGTGCTGGAGACGATCGACACCGGCAAGCCCATCCGGGAATCGCGCGACATCGACCTGCCGCTTGTGGCGCGCCATCTGCATCACCACGCCGGATGGGCCGCCGCCCTGCCGATGGAGTTCCCGGGCCATGCCCCCCACGGCGTCTGCGCGCAGGTGATCCCGTGGAACTTTCCGCTGCTGATGCTGGCGTGGAAGGTCGCCCCCGCGCTTGCCGCCGGCAATACGGTGGTGCTGAAACCGGCCGAGCAGACGCCGCTGACCGCCACCGCCTTTGCCGAGATCTGCGCCGAGGCCGGGTTGCCGCCGGGCGTCGTCAACATCGTGCAGGGCGACGGCGACACCGGGGCCGCGCTGGCCGCGCACCCGGACGTGGACAAGGTAGCCTTCACCGGCTCGACCGATGTGGGGCGCGCGATCCGCGCCGCGCTGGCGGGATCGGGCAAGGCGCTGACGCTGGAACTGGGTGGCAAGTCGCCGTTCATCGTGTTCGACAGCGCCGATCTGGACGCCGCAGTCGAGGGGGTGGTGGACGGCCTGTGGCTGAACCAGGGGCAGGTCTGCTGCGCCGGCTCGCGCCTGCTGGTGCAGGAAAGCGTGGCCGAGGCGTTCACCGCCCGGTTGCTGCGGCGCATGGAGACGCTGCGCGTAGGCGATCCGCTGGACAAGGGCACCGACCTGGGCGCGATCATCTCGGCCGGGCAGCGCGCGCGCATCGGCCGCCTGATCGACATCGCCCTGGCCGAGGGGGGAACGCTGGCCACCCCCGACGCCCCCCTGCCCGACAATGGCCACTGGTGCGCGCCGGGCATCCTTGCGGGCGCAGCCCCCGCGGCCACCATCGCACAGGTCGAGGTCTTTGGCCCGATTGGCGTGCTGATGACCTTTCGCACCCCGGCCGAGGCGGTCGAGATGGCCAACAACACCCCCTATGGCCTTGCCGCCTCGATCTGGGCGCAGGACCTGGACACCGCGCTGGACGCGGCGGCGCGCGTCCGCGCGGGCGTGGTCTGGATCAACGGCGCCAACCTGCTGGACGCGGCCGCGCCCTTTGGCGGGACCAGGGAAAGCGGCTTCGGGCGCGAGGGCGGCCGCGCCGGGATGGCCGCGTACCTGCGGCCGGACGGGGCCGCGCCCACCCGCGCCCTGCCCGACCGCCCGGTCGATTTTGCCGCCGCGCCAGCGGCCGCCGCCCCGGCCGGCAACCAGCCCCCCGGCATCGACCGCACGCTGAAGCTTTACATCGGCGGCAAACAGGTCCGGCCCGACGGCGGCGCAAGCTATGGCTTGCGCGGTCCCACGGGCGCGCGGATCGGGGCGGCGGCCACCGGCGGGCGCAAGGACATCCGCAACGCGGTCGAGGCGGCGCACAAGGCCGCGGGATGGGCCGCGCTGTCCGGCCACGCCCGCGCGCAGGTCGTGCATTTCATGGCCGAGACGCTGGCCCAGCGGCGCGAGCAGTTCGCGGCCTCGCTGGCGGCCGGCGGATGCGCCGATCCGGGGGCCGAGGTCGAGGCGACGCTGGACCGGCTGATGCTGATCGGCGGCATGGCCGACAAGCTGGACGGGGCCATCCCGTCTACCCGCGCGCGCCACCTGACGCTGGCGATGCCCGAACCCTGGGGCGTCGTGGGGCTGATCTGCCCCCTTGGCCAGCCGCTGATCGGGATGGTCACGCTGATCGCGGCGCTGATCGCGCAGGGCAACCGGGTCGTCGCGGTGCCGGACCCGGCGCAGGGGCTGGTCGCGGGCGATCTGGCGCAGCTGTGCGACAGTTCGGACGTGCCGGGCGGGGTGGTGAACCTGATCACCGGCGATCCCGCGGTGCTGGGCCCCGTGCTTGCGGCGCATGACGCCGTGGACGCGCTGTGGCACGCGGGCGACGCCGCCCTGCTGGCGCGGCTGGAGGCCGAGGCCGCGGGCAACCTCAAGCCCGTCCGCGTCCACCCTGCCACGCTGGACTGGGCCGCGCTGCCCCTGTCCCTGCTGCGGTCGGTGATCGCGGATGCCGTGCAGATCAAGACGGTCTGGCTGCCCTACGGCGCCTGAGGGGCGGCCCGCCGGTCAGCGCGGGGTGTCCGCGACCAGCGGAAAGGCGATGGTGACGTGCATCCCCTGCGGGCCGAAATCGCGGCTTATCCGGCCGTTCAGGTCGCCTTCGACCATCGCCTCCATCAGATGGGTGCCAAAGCCGCTGCGGGCCGGGTCGGCGGGGGCGGTCGCCTTCGACTCGATCCAGTCGAGTTCCAGCCACTCGCGCCCGGCACGGTCAAGGACCCGCCAGACGATCAGCATCTCGGGAATGCCGTCCGTCGTCTGGCCATATTTCATCGCGTTCGTGGACAGCTCATGAATGACCAGCCCGACGCTTTGGGCCTGACGCGCATCAAGCTGCACCACGGGGCCGTCCATCACCCGGGCGGCCTGTTCGGGCGACATCACCTGCTCGATCTCGCGCCGGATCAGGTCCTGCAGGTTCGCCGTGCCGTACCGGTCGCGGGTCAGCAGGTCCTGGGTGCTGGCCATCGCCGCCAGGCGGCCCGAGAAGATCTTCTCGAACTCGTCCAGGTCTTTCGCGCTGCGCCGGGTGTGGCGGGCGATGGCCTGGATGCGGGCGATGTGGTTCTTGATCCGATGCTTCATCTCCTGCAGCATCAGGTTGCGGTCCTCGGCCATTTCGGCCGACATCCGCGCGGCCTGGCGCGCCCCCGAGATGGCGCGTGCGTTGACCCGCACCAGCGCCGTCGTGGCCAGCGCCAGCAGCAGCGACAGCGCCCCCACGAAGATCGTGGCGATGTGGTCCGAGGGACGGGCGAAGCCCGGCGCCTCGGTCACGGTCATCTGCCAGTTGCGCCCCGCGACATCCAGCCGTCGCACGACCTGCCGCGGGTTCACGACGCTGCCCGGCCCGTCGTCGTCGAACAGCGGCGTGTCGGGCGCGGCCAAATCAATGGTGCGCAGCGTGACGGGCAGCGGCGCCTCGCCGTCGCGGACGGCGGCGGCGTGCAGGTCGCCGGCGCGGAACGGCGCATAGACAAAGCCTGCGACCTGCGCAAAGGGCGCAGGCGCGGTGCCGGGCGCACCCGCCCGCACCGCGAGATAGACCAGGAAACCCGCCTGCTTGCTGTCGGTGATTTCCTGCACCAGCTGCACTGGGCCGCTGGCCTGCGCGCTGCCGGTGCGGGCGGCCTCGGTCATGGCAAGGCGGCGGACAGAGCCGCTGAACATGTCATAGCCCAGCGCCGCGGCGTTGCGGTCGTCCTGCGGTTCCAAAAGCACGATGCCGGCGGCCACGGGCTGGTCTGTCGGCGGGTGCAGCGGAACCGCCTCGCCATAGTTCCGGGCGATCTCGGCCGGGATACCGGCGGTCGCGGCGGCCGTGGTCATCAGCCGGGCGAAACCGATTCCCTGAATCCCGCTGTAATCGTCGCGCAGCCCCAGCCCCGAGACATAGCGCGAGAACGTCGCGGCCTCGACCTGACCCCCGGTCGACTCGAACGCTGCGGCGGTCGCGCGCAACAGCGCGACATGCTGGTTGATGCGTTCATGCAGCCGCCCGGCCACCAGGTCGGCAATGCGGTCGAACCGCGCCGCCGCGGCACGGGATTCCAGTCGCATGATCGTGCCGGTCAAGACCGCGCCGACCCCCAGCGAGATGATCAGCACAAGGGCTGGCAGGCGGCGATTGGTGAGCAATCAGGTCTCCGGCTGGGCCGCCCGCGGTCTCTGGCGAGAGCGATACATACCCCGAAAAGTTGATCTGGCAACCGGGAAGTGCAAAGCATTCAACGCCCCGGCGGGCGCACCGGCCGGGCCGCCACAGGTCTGCGCCCCGGTTCCCCGCGCGGCAGCCGCGGGGACGGTCGCGACCAGCGCCGTCGCAGGGCGGGCGCGTCGTCAGCCCTTTGCCGGATCCCTGACCTGGGGGAATGTCTGGAACGCGACGTTCCACAGTTCGCCGTCGATGCGCTCGACGCGGCGCATCGAGATGTCCTGCACGATGTCGCGGGTGTCCGGGTCGATCAGGATCGGACCGCGCGGCGATTCAAACGCCATCCCCTTCATCGCGTCCACCAGCGCGGGGCCCGCCGCATCCCCGCCCGTCGCCGCCAGCGCCTGAAACAGCAGATGCGCGCCGTCATACGCCGCAACGGCCATGAAGTTCGGCCGCCCCCCGGTGCGGGCCTGAATGTCGCGCACAAAGTCGCGGTTCAGGGGGCTGTCGTGCCAGGCGGTGTAATGGAACCCCGTGACCAGCCCCAGCGCCGCATCCCCCATCTGCGGCAGCACCATGTCGTCGGTGACGCTGCCGTCGGCGACCAGCCGGGTGCCGGACCGGTCCAGCCCGCGTTCCACCCATTGCTTCAGCAGCGGCGCCCCCATCCCCGACGGCACGAAGACGAACAGCACCTGTGGCTTGCGATCGGCCACCCGCTGCAGAAAGGGCGCGAAGTCCGGGTTCTGCATCGGCACCCGAAGGCTGTCGATCACCTGCCCGCCCCCGGCGGTGAAATCCGCCACAAACGTCGCCTCGGCGTCCGCGCCGGGCCCGTAGTCCAGCACAAGCGTCATCGCCGTCGTGACGCCTTCGGCGATCACCCAGGCGGCGATGCGGCTGGTGACCTGCGGCGTCGTATAGCTGGTGCGCACGACATAGGGCGACGCCTCGGTCACGGCCGAGGTCGCGGCGACCATGACGATCTGGGCCACGCGGGCGCGGGTCGCGATCGGGGCCGCGGCCAGCGCCAGCGGGGTCAGGCCGAAGCCGCCCAGCACCTCGACCCCCTCGCGCGTGACCATCGACTGCGCGATGCGCTTGGTGGCATCGGCAATGCCCCCGTCGTCCTCGACCATGACCTCGATCCGACGGCCCGCCACGCGGTCGCCGTGGCGATCCAGATACAGGCGCAGCCCCGCCTGCACCTGCTGCCCATAGGCCGCGAAAGGCCCGGTCAGGGGCAGGACCATCCCCAGCCGCAGAGCCGCGTCCTGGGCCCGCGCGGGCGCCGCCGACAGCGCCGCCGCAGCCCCCGCGCCCACCATCAGTTCACGTCTGTTCATCGCGCCATTCCCACCCTGCCCAAACCGACGTGTCACAGCCGCACCTGGCCGGCCGCCCACACCCGGCGGCTGCCCAGACCCGTCAGCGAAACAGCACCAGCGACCCCGGCGACCAGATGACGCGCGTCCGGGTGCCCACGTCCGGCACCTCGCGCCCGAACAAGTTGCGCATGGACACCCGCACAGGCCGCGCGATCCCGTCATAGCGGGCCGACCCGTCCATCAGGACATCGTAATAGGTCATGTCGCCGTAATACACGACCTCTTCGATGACGCCGCCGGTGACGCGATCCACGGCGCGTTCGGGGCCGCGCCCCACGACCGGGGCCAGGGTCACGGCCTCAGGGCGAAAGCCGACGGTCGGCTCGGCGTCGCCGGGGTTGGCCCGGCTGACGTTCCGGGACGGCACCTCGACGATGCCGAAGCCGGGGGCATCCACGGTCACGGCCTGATCCGTCTCGCCCAGGATGCGGGCGGGCAGGAAGTTCATCACCCCGATGAAATCGGCCACGCGGCGGCTGGCGGGTCGGGCATACAGCGCCTCGGGGCCGTCAAGCTGGGCAATCTCGCCCTCGAACATCACGGCGATGCGGTCGGACATGACCAGCGCCTCCTCCTGGTCATGCGTCACCAGGACAAAGGTGATGCCGACCTGTCGTTGCAGCTTGATCAGCTCGACCTGCATCTGCTCGCGCATCTTGCGGTCCAGCGCGGACAGCGGCTCGTCCAGCAGCAGCACCTTGGGCTTGAGGATCAGCGCGCGGGCCAGCGCGACCCGCTGGCGCTGGCCGCCCGACAGGGCGTGCGCCGCCCGCCGGCCATAGCCGCGCAGGCCCACCATCTCCAGCGCCTCCTCGACGGCGCGGGCCTTGTCGGCGGCGCTGCGCGGATCGCGGCGCAGGCCGAAGCCCACGTTCTCGGCGACGGTCAGATGGGGAAAGATGGCGTAGGACTGAAACACCATGTTCGTCGGCCGCACGTTCGCGGGCACCCCGCGCATGTCACGCCCGTCGATCAGCACCACGCCGGAGCCGATCTCCTCGAACCCCGCGATGGTGCGCAAGAGCGTGGTCTTGCCGCAGCCCGACGGGCCCAGCAGGGAAAAGAACTCGCCCTCGCGGATGGTCAGGTCGATGCCGCGCAGGGCGTGATAGTCGCCATAGTACTTCTGGACCTGCCGACATTCGATCATGGGCTTGCGGTCGGCGATGGGGGTCAAAGAAAGCCTCCGGTGTCCTTGGCGCCGGTCCGGGCGATGCCCCGGCGGCGGAAATACTCGGCGATGCCCAGCAGCACGATCGACGCCAGGACCAGCAGGGTCCCCAGCGCCATGATGACCGGGATCGACTTGGGAAAGCGCAGCTGGCTGAAGATGTAGGTGGGCAGCGTGGGCTCGTTCCCGGCCAGGAAGAACGCGATGATGAACTCGTCCAGGCTGACCGTGAAGCACATCAGCATGGCCGAGATGATCCCCGGCATCACCAGCGGCAGGATCACCAGGCGGAAGGCGCTGAACCTCGTCTCGCCCAGGTCATAGGCCGCCTCCTCCAGCGACTTGTCCAGCGACGAGAACGCCGTCGTCATGATCGCCACCGCATAGGGCATGCAGATCAGCGTGTGGCCCAGGATGACGGTCAGGATCGACAGTTCGATCCCCACGGCCAGCAGCACGACCAGAAGCGACATCGACACGATGATCTCTGGCATGACCAGCGGCATCATGATCAGCCCTATCGCCGCGCCCTTGCCGGGAAACCTGAACCGGGTCGAGGCACGGGCGGCAAAGGTCCCCAGGCAGGTGGACAGGATCGAGGCGCTGAACGCGATGATCAGCGAGTTCGTCAGCGCCTTTCGCAAGGCCGCATTGTCCCACATCTGGACGAACCAGCCGGTGGTGAAGCCCTTGAGCGGAAAGGCGACGATCGTGCCGGCATTGAACGCGAAGATCGGCAGCAGCAGGATCGGGGCGTACAGAAACAGCAGATACAGGATGGCATAGGCCCGCAGGCCCCCGCCCTGGAACCGCCCGTTCATTGCCGCACCCGCAGAAAGCGGCGGTTCGCCAGCAGGAACAGCAGCGAGGCGATGGCCACCACCAGCATCGCGGTCACGGCCATGGCGGACCCCAGGGGCTTGTTGTCGATGTCCAGCATCTGCGCCTGGATCATGTTGGCGACCATCGGAATCTTGCCGCCGCCGATCAGGGTGGGCGTCACGTAGTCGCCGATCACGGGGATGAACACGATCAGGACCGCCGCCAGCACCCCCGGCATCGCCAGGGGCAGCGTGACGCGCCAGAACGTCATCAGCCGGCTTTCGCCCAGGTCGCGCCCGGCCTCCAGCAGCGAGCGGTCGATCTTTTCCAGCGCGACATAGATCGGCAGGATCGCGAACGGGGCATAGGCGTGGGACAGCGTCATGACGATCGAGCCGGTGTTGTAGAGCAGGAACGACAGCGGTTGCTCAATCACGCCCAGGCTTTTCAGGCCCGAGTTGATGACGCCGTTGTAGCCCAGGATCACCTTCCACAGGAAGACGCGGATCAGGTAGCTGGTCCAGAACGGGATCGTGATGAGGAAGATCCACAGCGCCTTGCGGTCCGGCGTCACGACGAAGGACAGGAAGTAGGCCACCGGGAACGCCAGCAGCACCGTCGCCAGCGTCACCATCGCCGCCACCGACAGCGACCGGATCATGATGGTGCGAAAGATCGGGTCGGCCCAGACGGCGCGATAGTTCTCCAGAGTGAACTCGCGCACGATGGTCAGATAGCCGTCCTTGAAGAACGAATAGGCGAGGATCGTCAGCAGCGGGATGCCCAGCATCAGCACCGCATAGGTCAGCGGCGGCGCCACGATCCGCAGGCCCTGCGCGGCCTCTTTCCCGTCGGCTGTCGCCATCCACGTCCCCCTGACCCGCGCCCGGCTGGCCCTGCGCGCCGGCGTGGACATTTCCACAGTCGCGGCCAAAGGAAAAGGGCCGTCATGGCGGCGCGCGCGTGCGGCCGGACGGTGCGGTTTTCGGGGAACGCCGCGTCCGATCAGTGGACAGACCGACGGCCCCCGTGCAATCTGCCCCCTGCCAAGGAAAGGGATCCGGCCAACGATCCGCGGTCCCGCAAGCGGAGGATGAAGATGACGAAGAAGACCACGCTGGACCGCCGGTCCTTTCTAAGCCGTGCGGGCATCGGCGGGGCGGCGGCTGCGGCCGGCGCGGCGCTTGCGGCCCCCGCCATCGCGCAGGAGGCGCCGACGATCAACTGGCGCGTCGCGTCGTCCTTTCCCAAGTCGCTGGAAACGATCTACGGCAGCGGCGTGGACGTGTCCGAGCGCGTCAAGGCCATGACCGACGGCAAGTTCAACCTGCAGGTCTTTGCAGCGGGCGAGATCGTGCCCGGCCTGCAGGCGATCGACGCGGCAACGGACGGCACGGTCGAGGCCGCGAACTCGGTCGGCTATTACAGCTGGGGCAAGGACCCGGCCTTCTCGTGCGGGGCCGACCTGCCCTGGACGTTCAACGCGCGGGGCAAGGCCGCCTACAACTATCACGGCGGCGGGATCGACAGCTACAACGAATTCCTGGCCAAGCACAACCTGCTGAGCCTGCCGGTCGGCAACACCGGCGCGCAGATGGGCGGCTGGTATCGC
Organism: Paracoccus endophyticus; assembly: GCF_003286075.1. Taxonomy (GTDB): domain Bacteria; phylum Pseudomonadota; class Alphaproteobacteria; order Rhodobacterales; family Rhodobacteraceae; genus Paracoccus; species Paracoccus endophyticus. The sequence goes on from NZ_QLUV01000005.1 coordinate 58,912, forward strand.
AAGCAGATCAACGGGCTGGCGGACATGCAGGGCCTGAAGATGCGGATTTCTGGGCTTGCGGGCCGGGTCGTCGAAAAGCTGGGGGTCGTGCCGCAGCAGATCGCGGGCGGCGACATCTATCCGGCGCTGGAAAAGGGCACCATCGACGCCGCCGAGTGGGTCGGCCCCTATGACGACGAGAAGCTCGGCTTCCAGAAAGTGGCGCCCTACTATTATTATCCCGGTTTCTGGGAAGGCGGCCCGACGGTGGGGATGTTCTTCAACCTGGCCAAGTGGAACGAACTGCCCGAACTCTACAAGGCGGTCCTGCGGTCGGCCTGCCAGGCGGCCGACCTGAACACGTTGTCCGAATACGACTACAAGAACCCGCCCGCCCTGAAGCGGCTGGCCCAGTCGGGCGCCCAGCCGCTGTCCTTCCCCGAGGACGTGATGGTGGCGAGTTTCGAGGCCTCGCGTCAGGTCTATGATGAGATCGCGGCCGAGAACGCCGAGTTCAAGCGCATGTGGGAGGCGCAGAAGCCGTTCCTGAACGACTGGTATCTCTACACCCAGACGACGGACTACACCTTCGACACGATGATGATGATCCAGCAGCGCAACGGCAAGCTGTAAGCCGCCTGCTGACAGCAAGCGCCGCCGTCCCATTCGGGGCGGCGGTTTTCTTTGACCCGGGCGTGCGCCGGTCCGCAGATGCAAAGGGCGCCGATCAGGCGCCCTTTCGTCGTCAGTTGGCAGCGGCTGGCCCGGCCGGCGTCGGTGCGATCGGGACGGCGGGCGTCTGGGTGGTCGTGGTTGACCCAGCGTCGCCCGGTGCACCGGGCACGGACGCCCCGGCACCCGGTGACGAGCCAGGTCCACCAGCGCCGCCGCTGGCGGGTGCGGCGGGTTCAACCGCAGGGGCCGGTGCGGCGGGCACGGGTGCACCGAAGTTCGGCGCTCCGCCAAGGCCGCCGAGGGCCGGCGCTGCCGGTGCCCCGGCCGCAGGGGCCGCGGGGGCGGCAGGGGCGGCAGGGGCCGCAGGGGCCGCAGGGGTGCCGAAGTCGGGCGGCGCCCCAAGTCCTCCTAGCCCGCCCGCGGGAGGAGTCGCCGGCGCGGGCGTCGCGGGCGCACCGAACGGATTGCCCAGGCCACCAAGCCCCCCCGGCGCGGCGGGCGCGGTCCCCGGCGCGGCGGGCGCCCCGAAGGGGTTGCCGCCGAGGTTGCCCAGGCCACCGCCCAGACCACCGCCAAGCCCCCCGGCCGGGAAGCTGACCTCGACGTTCGACGTGTCCACGATCGGTCCCTTGTAGTGCATGACCATGGCCGGAAACGCCATGACAAGCCCGATCATGACGATCTGGATCACCACGAACGGCACGGCGCCCCAATAGATCTGGCTGGTGCGCACCGGGTCCATCGTCAGGCCGGTCACCTTGTCCTTGTAGGGAGTCTTGGGCGCGACCGATCGCAGGAAGAACAGCGAGAACCCGAACGGCGGGTGCATGAAGCTGGTCTGCATGTTCACGCCCAGCAGCACCCCGAACCAGATCAGGTCGATGCCCAGCTTTTCGGCGGCCGGCGCCAGCAGCGGCACGATGATGAAGGCCAGCTCGAAGAAGTCCAGGAAGAACGCCAGCAGGAACACCAGAATCGAGACGACGATCAGGAACCCGTAGACCCCGCCCGGCAGGCTGGTCAGCAGGTGTTCCACCCACAGATGCCCGTTCACGCCATAGAAGGTCAGCGAGAACACCCGCGCGCCCACCAGGATGAACATCACGAACGACGACAGCCGCGTGGTCGAGGCCAGCGCCTGCGGGATCACGCCGCCGCCCAGCCGGCCCTTCATCCCGGCCAGCACCAGCGCGCCCACGGCCCCCATCGCCCCGCCTTCGGTCGGCGTGGCGATGCCCAGGAAGATCGTCCCCAGCACCAGGAAGATCAGCGCCAGCGGGGGGATCAGCACGATGATGACCTGCTGGGTCAGCCGGCTCATCAGGTTCAGCCGCAGCGCGCGGTCGAGCAGCGCCGCGACATAGATCACGATCACCGCCGCGGCCAGCGCCAGGATGTCGGCGTTGGCCCCCTGGGTGGGGTGCAGCCAGTGCCACACCGCATAGAAGACCCCGCCGCCAGCCGCCAGCGCGACCACCAGCGAGGTCACGCCAGAGCCGAGCGTCCGCGCCTCGACGGGCAGCGCCGGCATCGAGGCGGGCCGCAACAGCGTCATGACGAACACATAGCCCATGTAGAGGCCCGTCAGCACCAGACCGGGGATCATCGCACCCTTGTACATGTCGCCCACCGACCGGCCGAGCTGGTCGGCCAGCACGATCAGCACCAGGCTGGGCGGGATGATCTGCGCCAGCGTTCCCGACGCCGCGATCACCCCCGACGCGATGCGCCGGTCATAGCCATAGCGCAGCATGATCGGCAGCGAGATCAGCCCCATGGCGATCACAGACGCCGCGACGACGCCCGTGGTCGCCGCCAGCAGCGCGCCCACGATGATGACCGCATAGGCCAGGCCCCCGCGGATCGGCCCGAACAGTTGGCCGATGGTGTCCAGCAGGTCCTCGGCCATGCCGGATTTCTCCAGCACGATCCCCATGAAGGTGAAGAACGGGATCGCCAGCAGGGTCTCGTTGCTCAGCAGGCCCCACAACCGTTCGGGCATGGCCTGCAGCAGGTTCCACGACAGGTTGATCTCGCCGCCCGACAGCGGCGCAAGCTCGACCCCCACGACGAAGAACAGCAGCCCGTTCGCAGCCAGCGCGAAGGCGACCGGATAGCCCAGCAGCAGGAACACCACCAGGCTGGCGAACATGATGGGCGCCATGTTGTGCGCGATAAGCTCCATCATTTGCGGGCATCCCGGTCGGTATAGTTGCGGTTGTGGTCAAGCGGATGGTCGATCATCTCGTCGGTGATCGGGTGGTTGGGGCTGGCAAAGCCCGCCTCGGCCACCAGCGTCTGGTCCAGCACGACCTCTCCGTGCGCCGAGAACTGCGCCTGGGTGTCGGGGATCAGCCCCCGCATGACGGCGATCTTCTTCACGATCTCGGACAGGCCCTGCAGGAACAGCAGGATGAAGCCCGCCAGCAGCAGCGCCTTGGCCGGCCACAGGATCAGCCCGCCCGCGTTCATCGAGCGCTCGCCATTTGCGATCGAGCGTTCCAGCCACGGCACCATCAGCCAGATCATCAGGACGACGAAGGGCATCAGGAACAGCAGGTGCCCGATCAGGTCGATCCAGTGCTGGGTGCGGCGCGACCGGCCGCCATAGATGATGTCGATGCGGATATGTTCGTTTTCCAGCAGCGTGTAGGCCGCGGCCAGCAGGAACGCCGCCCCGTAGAGATACCACTGCAGTTCCAGCCATGCGTTGGACGAGATCGACCAGACCTTGCGGATGATGGCGTTGCCGGCGCTGACCAGGACGGCCACGAGGATCAGCCAGCTGACGCTGCGTCCGATCACGGTGTTCATGCGGTCGATGCCGCGGGAAAAGGCCAGCAAGCCGCCCATGTTCACGCTCTCCCTGTCGTGTCGCGGCGCTGTCGGACAGGGGGAATGAACCCTTGAAACGGCCGCATTTTAGGGGTGCCGTATGAACGAGCCACCCTTGTCGGTCAACATTTTTCAAAGCGCCGCGACCCTGCGGAACACCGCGCCGCAGGCCAGCGCGCGACCGGCACGGGGCACGCGCGCCGGCGTTCGGATCGCCGTCCCCGCGCTTTACGCCGGGCGCGAACTGGCGCAGTCTCGCCCGCCGAGGATCGACGCCGCCATGAACCGCTTTTCCTTTCCGGGCCGCCCATGTCACCGCCCCTGAACGCCCGCCAGCCGCCCCGCAGCTTTCGCGACCGCTGGGCCGCGATGCGCAACGTGCCGCCGTTCCTGCGGCTGGTCTGGCGCGCCGGGCCGGGGCTGACGCTGGCCACGCTGGCGCTGCGGCTGTGCCGGGCGTTGATCCCGGTCGCCACGCTGTATGTCGGCAAGCTGATCGTGGACGAGGTGGTGCGCCTGATCGCCCTGCCTGACGGGCCTGCCACCATCGGCGGCTGGTGGGACGCGGGGCTGGCCTCGGGGCTGGGCTGGCTGCTGGCGGCCGAATTCGCGCTGGCCATCGCGCAGGACGGGCTGAGCAGGCTGATCGGACTGGTGGACAGCCTGCTGTCGGAACGGCTGACCAACGGGCTTTCGGTGCGGCTGATGGACCACGCCGCCACGCTGGACCTGAAGGAGTTCGAGGACGCGGTCTTTCAGGACAAGCTGGACCGCGCCCGCCGCCAGACCGCCTTCCGCATGACGCTGCTGGGGCAGTTGCTGAACCAGATCGAAAGCGTCGTCACCATCCTCAGCTTTGCGGGCGGGCTGGTCGCCTATCACCCGTGGCTGGTCGTGCTGCTGATCCTGACCCTGATCCCCGCCTTTCTGGGCGAGGCGCATTTCAACGCGCGCACCTACTCGCTGGACTATGGCCGCACGCCGGAACGGCGCGAGATGGACTATGTGCGCCAGGTCGCCGCCAGCGCCGACACCGCGAAAGAGGTCAAGATCTTCGGCCTGCACCGTTTCCTGACCGACCGCTACATGACGCTGGCGCGTGCGTTCTATGCCCAGAACCGCCGCGTCGCGGTGGACCGCGCCGCCTGGGGGGCGCTGTTCGCGGCGCTGGGGACGCTGGGCTATTACGCGGCGTATGTCTGGATCGTGGCGCAGACGCTGACCGGCGCGCTGAGCCTGGGGGACCTGACCTTTCTTGCGGGGTCGTTCCAGCGGCTGCGGACCCTGATGGAAACGCTGCTGACCTCGTTCGGGCAGACCGCCGCGCAGGCGATGTACCTGGACGACCTGTTCGGGTTCTTCCGGGTGCGGCCCGACATCGTCTCGCCCCCCGACCCCCGGCCCGTGCCGCGCCCGCTCGCGCAGGGATTCCGGTTCGAGAACGTGGGCTTTCGCTATCCCGGCAGCGACCGCTGGGCGGTGCGGCACCTGACGTTCGATCTGCACGCGGGCGAGACGCTGGCGCTGGTGGGCGAGAACGGCGCGGGCAAGACCACGCTGGTCAAGCTGCTGGCGCGGCTTTACGACCCGGACGAGGGGCGCATCCTGCTGGATGGGCGCGACCTGCGGGACTATGACCTGGACGGGCTGCGCGCGACGATGGGGGTCATCTTCCAGGATTTCGTCCGCTTCAACCTGACGGCGGGCGACAACATCGCGGTCGGCCGGATCGACGCCCGCGACGACGCCGCCCGCATCCGCGCCGCCGCCGACCGCGCCATGGCCGCCCCGGTGATCGAGCGCCTGCCCGCCGGATACGGCCAGATGATCGGCAAGCGCTTTGCCAACGGGGTCGAGCTGTCGGGCGGCGAATGGCAGAAGATCGCGATTGCGCGCGCCTACATGCGCGACGCGCAGGTCCTGATTCTGGACGAGCCCACCGCCGCGCTGGATGCGCGGTCGGAATACGAGGTGTTCCAGCGGTTCAAGGACCTGTCGGCGGGGCGGACGGCGGTGCTGATCTCGCATCGGTTCTCGTCCGTGCGGATGGCTGACCGCATCCTGGTGCTGGCGGACGGCCGGGTCGAGGCGCAGGGCACGCACGCAGAGCTGCTGGCCCGGCCCGGCCGCTATCGCGAGCTGTTCGAACTGCAGGCCGAGGGTTATCGCTAGGGTTGCGGCGGGCGCAGTTCATCCTATGTTCCCGCCATGGACGGATCATTTCACTCTCTCGACTGGCCCCGCGTGGCGACGGCGGACCCACCGCTGCTGGCCGGCTTCGAATGCGGGCGGCTGCACTGGAACGGGCATGACCTGCTGCATTCCACCGGGCATCTGCCGGACGGGCGCATGCAGCATCACCACGCCACGGCCATGGCCGAGGGCGCGACGGGCGCGCGCGACGGGCTGTCGTGGCGCCACGACATCGTGGCCCGCGTGCAGGCGGTGCCCGCGGGCTTTCCGGTCATCTGGGACATGGCGCATTTCGACCTGCCGCGCCGGCCGGCGCAGCACGCCGTCGCCTGTTCCATGGCCCTGCCCGACGGCGCCTGGGCCATCGCCGTCAACGAGCCGTCGGTGGGCCGCCGGGTCGCCGGGGTCGTGCGGTCGCGCGCCGTCGAGGCGGCGGTAAAGATGATGACCACGGCCGCCATGCTGCCGCGGCGGCCGCGCTTTGCCACCTGCGATCCCTTTCACCACCTGCACCCCGAGGTGTTTCGCGCCACCGACCGGCTGGTCGCCACCGGGCTGATCGAGATGGTCGGCGTGAACTATTACCCCCATCACGCGATCGAGCCGCTGCACCATGTCCTGCGCGTGGTGGCCGACCGCTGGCGCCTGCCCGTGATGATCACGGAAACGGGCTGGCATCAGGGTCTGCCGGCCGCGCATCGGCGGTTTCCCCATATCCACGACCGCTGGGGATGGCTGGCCCATGTCCGGGCCGAGGTCGAACGATCCGGCGTGCCGGTCGCGGGGATCTGCTGGTATCCGTGGCTGGACATGCCCGACTGGGGCGATCCGAACCGCGGGCGCTGGCCCTGCGGCTGGCCCGGACGGCAGGCCTGAGGCGGCGGCAGGGTGATGGGCGCGGGACGGCGCCGGTGTTCGGCGGTGCGGCGGTGCCGCAGGGGTGCCTTGCGGCGCATCCCGCAGCCGGCGCATCGCCGGTCGCCCCGCAGGCGGCGCCCGCAGCCGCCGCGATGCCCTAGCCTCGTGCAGCGCCGTGGCGCTCGACCCAGGCGATCAGCTGCGGCAGGCAGGTCCGCTTCAGGTCATAGCCGTCCAGGATCGTCTGCCGGGCCGCCGCCTTGATCGCCGCGGCGTCAGGGTCGCCCGCCAGCGCACGGGTCAGCGCGCCTTCCAGCGCGGCGCGGTCGAAGAACGGGACCAGCCGCCCGTTCCGGCCGTCCTGGATCAGTTCGCGCACGGGTTCCGTGTCCGACCCCACCACCAGCGCGCCCGCCGCCATCGCCTCGGTCAGCGACCAGCTGAGCACGAAGGGATAGGTCAGATAGCAATGCACCCGCGTCAGCTGCATCAGCGCGACGAAGGCCGGATAGGGAACGCGGCCGGGGAAATGCACGCGGCTCAGGTCCAGTTGGCTACCCACCTCGGCCAGTAGCCTGGCCTTCCAGCTTTCCGCGTCCCTGGGGCGGGCGCCATAGCTGACGCCGTCGCCGCCCACGATCACCACATGGGCCTGCGGCCGCGCGGCCAGAACGGCGGGCAGCGCGCGCATGAAGACGTGAAAGCCGCGATACGGCTCCAGCGAGCGGCTGACGAAGGTCACGACCTCGTCCGCCGCGGTCAGGCGGCGGCCGTCGGGCGTGGTCCACGCGGCGCCCGGGTCGGGGCGCAGCAGGTCGGTGTCGATGCCGTCATGGATGACGGTGATCTTGCCGCGCAGTTCCGGCGGAAAGCTGTCGGCCTGATAGCGCGTCGGCGCCAGCGCGGCGTCGGCCTGCACGATGCCCTGGATCAGATGGGCCGACCGCGCGGTCGTCGAGACGCGCTGCTCGTCGGTGCCGGGGCTGAGTTCGGGGTCGAACCCCACATCCTGGCCGCGCGTGCGATACATCAGCTCGGCATAGACCAGCAGGCAGGCGTCGGGCCAGATTTCTTTCAGAAACAGCGTCTCGCCCCAGCCGGTGTGACCCACGATGACGTCCGGGGCATAGCTGTGCCGGTCGCGCAGGGCGCGCGCGGCCCGTGCCGCCATCCAGCCGCGCTCGGCGAACTCGGCATAGGGGCGGCCCAGCGGATGGGACAGGGTGACGGCAGGCGGGGCCGCATACTTGACGACCCTGACCGGCGACGGGCGCTGGTTCTTTTCATCGGTCAGCGCCAGCACCTCGTGCCCGCGGGCGGCCAGCGCCGGGGCCAGATGCGGGAACTGGCCGGGAAAGTTCTGGTGGACGAACAGGATGCGCATGGCCCCTATCCGTGGTGGTCGCGGAACGCCGCCGCCAGCAGCGCGCGGGTATAGTCCGTCGCGGGGGCGGAAAACACGCGGGCCGCGTCGCCCTGTTCCACGACCTCGCCCGCGCGCATGACCATGATCTGGTGCGACATCGCGCGCACGACGCGCAGGTCATGGCTGATGAACAGGAAGGCCAGCCCGTGCCTGCGCTGCAACTGCCGCAGCAGGTCCACGATCTGCACCTGCACCGTCATGTCCAGCGCGCTGGTCGGCTCGTCCAGCACGACGACCTTGGGCCGCAGGATCATGGCGCGGGCGATGGCGATGCGCTGGCGCTGGCCGCCGGAAAACTCGTGCGGATAGCGGTCCATCGCCCCCGGGTCCAGCCCCACCTCGGCCATGATGTCGGCGACCATCTGCGGCTTGTCGCGCCCCTTTTCCACGCCGTGGACGCCCAGTCCCTCGGCGATGATCTGGCCCACGGTCATGCGCGGGGACAGGCTGCCGAACGGGTCCTGGAACACGATCTGCATGTCGCGGCGCAACCGGCGCAGGTCGCGCGACGCCGCGGCCGAGATGTCGCGCCCCATGAACACGATGGGTCCGCGGCTTTCGATCAGGCGCATGATCGCCAGCGCCAGCGTCGTCTTGCCCGAGCCGGATTCGCCCACGATGCCCAGCGTCTCGCCGGCGCGCACGCGGATCGTGGCGCCGTTCACGGCCTTGATGTGGCCCACCGTCCGGCGCAGGAAGCCGCGCTTGATCGGAAACCACACCCGCAGGTCGCGGGTCGCCACGATCTCGGCCGCGGCGGGGTCGATGGGGTCGGCCACCCCACGGGGTTCGGCGGCCAGCAGCGTCCGGGTATAGGGATGCTGCGGGTTGGCGAAGATCTCGGCGACGGGTCCCTGCTCGACGATCTCGCCGCCCTGCATCACGCAGACCCGGTCGGCGATGCGGCGCACGATGCCCAGGTCGTGGCTGATGAACAGCATCGACAGCCCCTCGTCGCGCTTGAGGTCCGCCAGCAGGTCCAGGATCTGCGCCTGGATCGTGACGTCCAGCGCGGTGGTGGGCTCGTCCGCGATCAGCAGGTCCGGCCCGTTCGCCAGCGCCATGGCGATCATCACCCGCTGGCGCTGTCCGCCCGACAGCTGGTGGGGGTAATCGGCCAGCCGCGTGTCCGGGTCGCGGATGCCCACGCGGGTCAGCAGGTCGATGATGCGCGCCCGCGCCCTTGCCCCGGTCAGCCCCTGATGCAGGGCCAGGCTTTCGGCCAGTTGCTTTTCGATGGTGTGCAGCGGGTTCAGCGAGGTCATCGGCTCCTGGAAGATGAAGCTGATGTCGTTGCCGCGCACCGCGCGCAGCACAGGCTCGGGCGCGTCGATCATCTCGGCCCCGGCATAGCGGACGCTGCCGGTCACTCGCGCGGCCTCGCCCAGCAGGCGCACGGTGGACAGGGCCGTGACCGACTTGCCCGACCCGGATTCGCCCACCAGCGCCACCGTCTCGCCGCGGTTGACGGTAAAGCTGACGCCGCGCACGGCCGGGGTCACGCGCCCCTCGGTCTGAAAGGCGACGTGCAGGTCGCGGACCTCGAGCACGGGGCCATCCTGCGCGGGACGGCCGGGGGCGCGCGGGTCGGTCATCGAAAGGTCTTTCGCGGATCGAAGGCGTCGCGCACCCCTTCGAAGATGAACACCAGCAGCGACAGCATGATCGCGAAGGTGAAGAACGCGGTGAACCCCAGCCATGGCGCCTGCAGGTTCTGCTTGGCCTGCAACGCCAGTTCGCCCAGCGAGGGGGCCGACGCCGGCAGCCCATAGCCCAGATAGTCCAGCGCGGCGAGGCTGGAGATCGTGCCCGCCACCACAAAGGGCAGCATCGTCAGCGTGGCGACCATGGCGTTGGGCAGGATGTGGCGGAACATGATCGTGCGGTCCCCCACCCCCAGCGCACGGGCGGCGCGGACATATTCAAAGTTGCGCGCCCGCAGGAACTCGGCCCGCACGACGCCGACGAGCGCGGGCCAGCCGAACAGGATCGACACGAACACCAGCAGCCAGAAGCTGCGCCCCAGGATCGCGAACAGGATGATGATGACGTAAAGCGAGGGCGTCGATCCCCAGATTTCCAGCAGGCGCTGGAACACCAGGTCGGTGCGGCCGCCGAAATAGCCCTGCACCGCCCCCGCGGCGATGCCGATCACGGACGAGACCGCCGTCACGATCAGCGTGAACAGGATCGACACCCGGAAGCCATAGATGACGCGGGCGGCCACGTCGCGGGCGGTGTCGTCGGTGCCCAGCCAGTGGTCGGCGTCGGGCGCGCTGGGGGCTGTGCCCACGTCGTTGATGGTGCGATAATGATAGGGGATCAGCGGCCAGACCATCCAGCCGCGGTGGACCGGCTCGCCCGCGACGGTGCCGGTGGCGGCCTCGGCCATGATGCCCTCGGGGTCGTCCCAGCATTCCTGACGCCCGCCGCTGACGATCAGGCATTGCACGGCCGGGTCGGAATAGATCGCCTCGGTCCCGAAATCACCGCCGAAGGCGGTTTCGGGATAGAACCGATAGGCGGGAAAGTGGATCTCGCCCCGATAGCTGACCACGATGGGTCGGTCGTTGGCGATGATCTCGGCAAACAGCGACAGCACGAACAGCGTCGTGAAGATCACCAGCGACCAGAAGGCGCGGCCGTTGCGGCGAAAGTTCCGCCAGCGGCGCTGGTTCAGGGGCGACAGTCTCATCCGGCGCGCCTTTCAAAGTCGATGCGCGGATCGACCAGCACATACATCAGGTCCGACAGGATGCCGACCAGCAGCCCCATCAGGCCAAAGACGTACAGCGTGCCGAAGATCACCGGATAGTCGCGCTGGACCGCCGCCTCGAATCCCAGCCGGCCCAGGCCGTCCAGCGAGAAGATCGTCTCGATCAGGATCGACGAGCCGAAGAACACGCCCAGGAACAGCGACGGAAAGCCTGCGATCACGATCAGCATCGCGTTGCGGAAGACATGGCCGTACAGGACCGCGCGCTCCGTCAGGCCCTTGGCGCGGGCGGTCATCACGTATTGCTTGTTGATCTCGTCCAGAAAGCTGTTCTTGGTCAGCAGCGTCAGCGTGGCAAAGCTGGAAATCGTCGCCGCCGTCACCGGCAGGGTGATGTGCCACAGATAGTCCTTGATCTGCCCCCAGGTGGACAGCTGGTCGAAGTTGTCGCTGACCAGTCCGCGCAGGGGAAAGATCTTCCAGTAGCTGCCGCCCGCGAACAGCACCATCAGCAGGACCGCGAACAGAAAGCCCGGAATCGCATAGCCCACGATCACCGCGCTGGAGGTCCAGGTGTCGAAGGGCGTCCCGTCGCGCACCGCCTTGCGGATGCCCAGCGGGATCGAGATCAGATAGGCCAGCAGCGTGGACCACAGCCCCAGCGTGATCGACACCGGCATCTTTTCCAGCACCAGGTCCACCACGCTGATCGAGCGGAACCAGCTTTCCCCGAAATCAAAGCGTAGATAATCCGCCAGCATCCCCAGGAACCGCTGCACCGGCGGCTTGTCAAAGCCGAACTCTCGTTCCAGCTCGGCGATGAACTCGGGCGGCAGTCCCTGGGCGCCGGCATATTTCTCGGTCGCCCCGCCGCCCTGCCCGGCGTCGCCACCCCCCGCGATGTTGCGGAACACGTCGCCCTCGCCCTGCACGCGGGCGACGATCTGTTCGATGGGGCCGCCGGGGACGAACTGGGTCAGGGTGAAGTTGACCAGCATGATGCCGATCAGCGTGGGCACGATCAGCAGCAGCCGTCGCAGAAGATAAGCGCCCATCGGGTGATCCTGCCCTGCCCGGCGGTGACGCTAGCGCAGCGCCCCGGCCTTTTTCAGCTTTTCCGCCTTATCGGCATCGAACCACCAGAAATCAAGCTCGCCCAGCGCATAGGGCGGCAGCACCTCGGGATGGGCGTACTGGTCCCAGTAGGCGACCGTGTGCATGGCCTTGAACCACTGCGGCACCCAGAAGTGAATGGACCGCAGCGCCCGGTCCAGCGCCCGCACCCGCACCGTCAGGTCGGCCTGCGTCGTCGCCCCCTCGACCAGCGAGATCAGCCGGTCCACGGCGGGATTGGCCAGCCCCATGGCGTTGAACACGTCGTTGGTCGAGGCGCTGCCGAAATACTGCTGCAGCCCCGACCCGGGGATCAGGTCCTGGCCGAGCTGGACGTTGATCATGTCGAACTGATGGCTGCGGCGGCGGCTTTCCAGCTGCGCGTCGTCCACGCGGGAATGGACCGCGTCGATGCCGGCGGCGCGCAGGTTCTCGACATAAGGGTTGATCACGCGGTCGAAGGTCTGGGATTCGTTCAGGATCTCGACCCGCAGGGTCTGGCCGTCCGCGTTGCGGCGCAGCCCGTCGCGGGCGCCCTGGGGGATGGTCCAGCCCGCCTGCTCCAGCAGGGCCGCGGCCTTGCGCAGGTTGGGCCGGTCAAGCTGGCGGGCCCCGCTGACCGGGGGTTCGGCGGCCGGGTCGGTCAGCACGCCCGGGGGCAGGTCCGCGGCAAGGGGTTCCAGCACCGCCCGCTCCTCGGGCGGGGGCGTGCCGGTCGCCGCCAGCTCGCTGTTGTCCCAGAAGCTGCCGATCCGCTCGTAAAGCCCGTAGAACAGGGTCGAGTTCGCCCATTCGAAGTTGAACATCAGCCCGATGGCCTGGCGGACGCGGATGTCCTGGAACTGCGGCCGGCGCAGGTTGATGGCCCAGGCCTGGCCGTTCGCGACCTCGCCGCTGGGCAGCTGGGCCTTGACCACCCAGCCCGCGTTCATCGCGGGAAAGTCGTAGCGGGTGGCCCAGATGATGCTGCTCGCCTCGTTGCGGAACGTGTATTCGCCGGCCTTGAACGCCTCGAAGGCGGTCTCGTAGTCGCCGAAATACTCGACCCGGATGCGGTCGAAGTTGTAGCGCCCCCGGTTGATCGGCAGGTTCGCCCCCCAGTAATCGGGGTTGCGCCGCCACGCGACGGACCGGCCGATGTCGGCGGCGTCGAACAGGTACGGCCCCGACCCGATGAACGGCTCGCTGGCGCTTTCCGACAGGTCGCGCTGGCCCCGCTGGAAATCGGCCTTCGAGAACACGGGAATGCCGCCGACCTGCTGGATCACGTCGCGGCGCGGATAATCGGGGGTGAAGGTAAAGCGGATGCGGCGGTCGTCCAGCACCTCGGCCCGCGCCACCTGCTGGCCCAGCACCGCGCGATAGGACGACAGTCCCCTGTCGCGCAGCTGCTCATAGGAAAACAGCACGTCCTGCGCCGTCAGGGGCGTGCCGTCGGAAAACCGCACCCCCTCGCGCAGGGTGAACAGCACCCAGTCGCGGCTTTCGGGATACTCGATCGTCTCGCACAGCAGGCAATAGGCGGCCCCGACCTCGTCGGCGGTGCCGGTCATCAGGCTTTCCAGCATGATCGTGGACAGCGCCGCAGCCCGGCCCTTCAGCGTGAACGGGTTGTAGCTGTCAAAGCCGCCGGACGCCCATTCGCTGATTTCGCCCCCCTTGGGCGCGTCGGGGTTCACATAGGGCAGATGGGTGAAATCGACCGGCAGCCTGAGCGTGTCGAAGGTCGCGATGCCGTGGCTGACGATGGTCGCGCCCGCCGGTGCCTGCACCGCATCCGTGCCGCCGGTCCCGGCCACGGGCGCCGCGCCATCCGTTCCGCCCGCGGACTGCGGGGCCGCGGCAGAGGGCGGGACGGCTGCGGGCTGCGAGCGGGCGGTCTGCGCGCCCCCGGACATGGCCGCAAGCCCGACCACCGCCGCCGTCATCCATGCGCGCGCCGTCATCATCGCCGATCTCTCCTGCTGCCGTGCCCGCCAGGGGCGTGCCTGACGCTAGGCGACGGCGGCCCGCGCCCGCAAGACGGCTTGCGCTTTCGTGACCTCGGCCCCGGCCAGACATGCAGACGGCGCGGGATCGACCCGCGCCGCCGGACAGCGTTGCCGTCGTTCAGCCCGTCAGTTGACGGTCTGAAGATAGGCGATGACGTTGGCGCGGTCCTCGGCCTTCTTCAGGCCGGCAAAGCTCATCTTGGTGCCGGGCACGACGCCCTTGGGGTCCGCCAGGAAGGCCTGCAGAGGCTCGGGTTCCCAGGCGCCGCCATGCGCCTTCATCGCGTCGGAATAGGCAAAGCCCTCGGCCGCCGCGACCGCGCGGCCGACCACGCCGTTCAGGTGCGGACCGACGCCGTCGGTGCCGTCCAGCTTGTGGCACGACTTGCACTTGCCGAAGACCTTTTCACCCGCAGCGGCGTCGGCCGACGCCAGCAGCGTGGCAAAATCCGGCCCGTCCTCGGCGGCGGCCTCTTCGCCCTCGGCCGAGGCCGCCTCCTCGACGGGGATGGTATAGGCCTGCGCAGGGGCCTCGCCCTCGGCCACATGACCAGAGGAGCCCACGTGATACAGCGACGAGGCGAACCATGACACCAGCAGCAGGAACAGCAGCGCCCCGATCAGCGCCCCGGCTGCCTTGGTCACCGTCATCGTGTTGAACATGGTGCGCCTTCCCCTGCGGTCCCAGTCTTTGCGTTGCGCGCTATCTATATGCAGTCGCTTTGCCGGTTCAAGGTCTAGTTGGCGGCCGGGGTCCGCGCAGGGGGCGGCATCGGGTCGCGGCGCGGGACCTGGCAGCACGGGACGGCCTGCCCGCGCCGGATGATCGGCGCTTTCATCGACCGCGTCGTGCTGCTAGGTCCGCGCGATAGTCCTGCCAAGGGTGTCCGCCATGTCACAGCCCCCCGTCTCGCCCGATCCGACCGCGCGCACCGCCGGACGCATCGCGTTCCAGGGCGAACCGGGCGCCTATTCGCACCAGGCCTGCCGGCAGGCGCGCCCGGACCTGCAGGCGCTGCCCTGCCCCACCTTCGAGGACACGGTCGAGGCCTGCCGGTCGGGCGCGGCCGACCTGGCGATGCTGCCGGTCGAGAACTCGACCTATGGCCGGGTGGCCGACATCCACCACCTGCTGCCGGAATCCGGGCTGCACATCATCGGCGAGACCTTCGTGCGGGTGCACATCAGCCTGATGGGGCTGCCCGGCACCCGGCTGGCCGACATCACCGAGGCGATGAGCCACACCGTCCTGCTGGGCCAGTGCCGCAACTTCCTGCGCGCCCATTCGATCCGCACCGTCACCGGCCCCGACACCGCGGGCAGCGCCATGATGGTGGCGCAGGCGGGGCTGCGCCACCGGGCCGCGCTGGCAAGCCCCCTGGCCGCCGAGATCTATGGGCTGGACCGGCTGGCCGACGAGGTCGAGGACCGCCAGAACAACACCACCCGCTTCCTGATCATGGCACGCACGCCCGACACCACGCGCCGCCCGAACGCGGCGGGGCGCGCGGACATGATGACCACCTTTGTCTTTCGGGTCCGCAACATCCCGGCGGCGCTCTACAAGGCGATGGGGGGATTTGCGACGAACGGCGTCAACATGACCAAGCTGGAAAGCTACATGGTGGACGGCGTGTTCACCGCGACCCAGTTCTATGCCGATGTCGAGGGGCACCCCGACGATCCGGCGCTGGCCCGCGCGCTGGACGAGCTGCGCTATTTCACCAGCGCGCTGACGATCCTGGGGGTCTATCCGGCCGATCCGCTGCGCGCCGACCAGCGCCGCCAGGCCTGAGCGGACCCCGCATCAGGCTGCGCGGCGCGCGGCCAGGTCCGTCACCAGCTCTGCGATGCGCTTGGCGAACTTGCGGTCAAGCTGCGCCTTGCCCAGCTTGGCGGTCTGCAGCATCAGCCGCGCGCGCATGTTGCGCGGCTTGGCGATCAGCTCGAAGATCAGGCGCGACTTGGTGCGGGTCAGCCCGATCACCGACATGTCGATGGTCAGCTCCAGCGGCTCGGATTCGCCCAGGATCACGATCCGTTCGGGGCGATCGAACTGCGCCACGTCAAGCCGCAGCGCCCGCCGCTTGCCGCGCCAGTCGAACGCAACCGCCCAGGCAATGCCCGCGCCGGGTTCCTGGGCAGGGTCCAGACGCCGCACCTCGGCGCCCCGCCGGACCAGCACACGCTCGATCCGGTCGAAATCGGCAATGGCCGCGAACAGCGCCGCGGCCGGCAGATCGGTATCCTGACGGGTCGAGAATTTCATGGCAGTCCCGGGCAGATCGGCTCGCCTGCGGTCTATCGGCCACAACGGGGCGTTGCAAGCAAGCCGCGCCCTCATGGACCCTCGACACCGCACGAAAACGGCGGGGGTTGCGCAGTCGGCCGAAATCCGCTCAACCACAGCGAGAACGATTGACCGGGCCGGGGCGTCATGAACGAAAGCAGCGCGCTGCCCGACCACCGAATGGCCGCTGCGGCCGTCCCGCCATTCCCTCTGCCGAGCCGCGCGGTGCCCGCGCCCCGCGTCGGGCTGCGGGTCATGGCCACGACCGACCTGCACATGCATCTGCTGGGCTACGACTATCTGCGCGACGAGCCGTCGTCCGGGGTGGGCCTTCACGGGCTTGCGCGCCTGATCGCCTGCGGCCGGGCGGGGGCCGACAACAGCCTGCTGCTGGACAACGGCGATTTCCTGCAGGGAACGCCGCTGGGCGATTTTCTGGCGACCCCCGCCGAGATGAGCCGCCGCCGCATCCACCCCGCGATCGCGGCCATGAACGCGATGCGCTATGACGCCGCGACGCTGGGCAACCACGATTTCCATCATGGCACGGCGGTCCTGTTGCAGGCGCTGGCGGGGGCGCGATTCGGCCTGACCTGCGCCAATGCCCGCATCCGCGGCGACGGCGGGCGTGTCGCGCCGGGGCTGATCCTGCGCCGGACTGTCCGCGACACAGAGGGCGCGCGCCATCCCATCGCCATCGGCATCCTGGGCCTGACCCCGCCCGGCTCGCTTGCCGTGGACAGGGCCGTGGCGCGGCGGGTGACGACCGAATGCATGGTCGTGGCGGCCGCGCGCGAATCTGCGCGGCTGCGCGCCGCAGGGGCCGATCTGGTGATCGCCCTGTGCCACAGCGGCATCCACAGCGGCACCGCGGCCCCCCTGGCGGAAAACGCCGCCACCTCGGTCGCGGCCCTGCCGGACGTGGACTGCATCGTGACCGGCCACACCCACATGGTGTTCCCGGGCCCGGGCTTTCCCGACGACCCGGCCATCGACCCCCTGCGCGGGACACTGCACGGCAAGCCCGCGGTCATGGCCGGGTTCCGGGGGTCGCACCTGGGCGTGATCGACCTGGACCTGGCCCGCGACACGGGCGGCTGGCGCATCACCGGGTTCGACGCCCGCGCCGTGGCGGCAAGCGACCCGCGGCAGGGCGCCGAGCAGCTTGGCGCGCGCCGGTCGCCGCGCCGGGGGGCGGGGACGCCCCCGCTTCGGCCGGTCGGGACCGCGGGCGGCGCGGCGGACGCCTGCGCCGACGGGACCGTGCTCGCCCCGATCCTCGAGGCCCACCGCCAGACGCTGCGCCGCTTTCGCAGGCGCGTCGCGCACACCGAATCGCCACTGCAAAGCTATTTCTGGCTGCTGGGCGAGGATCGGTCGCTGTCGCTTGTCGCCATGGCCCAGCGCTGGTTCCTGCGACGGACGCTGGGGCGGGGCGGGCTGCCGATCCTGTCGGCGGCGGCCCCCTATCGCGCCGGGGGGCGGGGCGGGCCGCAGCATTACACCGACGTGCCCTGCGGCCCCCTGACGGCGCGCGACCTGGCCAGCATGTATCATTTCCGCAATCGGCTGGCCGCGGTGGTCATCACCGGCGCGCAACTGGCCAAGTGGCTGGAGCGCGCGGCCAGCGTCTTTCGCACCCTGCGGCCAGGGGCGGACGCGGGCGACCAGATGCTGATCGACCCGGATTTCCCCAGCTATTACTTCGACGTGATCGATGGCCTGACCTGGCAGATCGACGTGACCCGGCCGGCCGGCTTTGACGCCGAAGGGCGGGTCCTGCCCGGCGGCGGGCGTGTCGGGGACCTGCGCCATGGCGGACGCCCGGTCGCCCCCGATGCGCAGTTCCTGCTGGCGACGAACAGCTATCGCCTGTCGGGTTGCCCGCTGTTCCGGCCTCTGGCCCGCGACCTGCCCGTCGTCTTCGACAGCGGCGTGGCGGTGCCCGATGTGCTGCACCGCTATGTTGCCGCGCGCCGCAGGGTGGTCGTGCCCAACCGGACCGGCTGGCGCTTTGCCCCCCTGCCCGGCACCACGGCGCTGTTTGACACGGCGCCCGAGGCGCTGGCGCACCTGCCGGGCCTGCGGCGCGCGCGGGTCGAGGCCACCGGCGAGACCCCGTCGGGCTTTGCGCGGCTGCGGCTGCACCTGTGACGCAGCCCGACCCTTGCATCCCGCCGCAGGACGGCCTATCTGAGGGGCGAGAGGTTGGCGCGGGCGAGCGCCTCGCCAACCCGGTCAGGTCCGGAAGGAAGCAGCCGTAACGAGCCCCGCTTGGGTCGTTGTCCAGCCTCTCACCCCCCCTCTCCCGTCGTGTTCTGATGGCCGCTTGCGGCGGCGCGGCGCGCTTTCTATAAGCGCGGCGATGCATTTCGCGGGCCGGGGCCATCCGACACGGCGCCCCGCGGCGCAGGCGTCCCTGCCGCCGGCAGGACGCCTGTCCCGACCGCCAGCCGAGGAGTCCGCCACCGATGACCGCGCCCGACACGATCGCCGACGCCCCGCGGACGGACAGCACGCCCGACTATCGCCCCACGGTGTTCCTGCCGGAAACGGGCTTTCCGATGCGGGCGGGCCTGCCCCAGCGCGAACCCGAATGGCTGGCCCGATGGGAGCGTCTGGGCGTCTATGACCGGCTGCGGACGCAGGCCGCGGGGCGGGCGCCCTTCATCCTGCACGACGGCCCCCCCTATGCGAACGGGCATCTGCACATCGGCCACGCGCTGAACAAGGTGCTCAAGGATTTCATCGTCCGCAGCCAGCAGATGATGGGCCGCGATGCCCGCTATGTTCCCGGCTGGGACTGCCACGGCCTGCCGATCGAATGGAAGATCGAGGAGGACTATCGCAAGCGCGGCCAGGACAAGGACGAGGTGGATGTCGTCGAGTTCCGGCAGGAATGCCGCCGCTTTGCCGAAGGCTGGGTCGCCATCCAGCGCGAGGAGTTCAAGCGGCTGGGCATCACCGGCAAGTGGGACGACCCCTACCTGACCATGGACTATCACGCCGAGGCGGTGATCGCGGCCGAGTTCATGAAGCTGCTGATGAACGGCAGCCTGTACCAGGGGTCCAAGCCCGTGATGTGGTCGCCCGTGGAACAGACCGCGCTGGCCGAGGCCGAGGTGGAATACCACGACCAGACCAGCCACATGATCTGGGTCCCCTTCCGGGTGGTGTCCCAGCACGCGTTCCCGGGTCTGGACGGCTGCATGACGACGGACCTGCTGGGCGCGTCCGTCGTGATCTGGACGACGACCCCCTGGACGATCCCGCAGAACCGGGCCGTGGCCTTTGGGCCGGGGATCGCCTACGGGCTCTACGAGGCCTCGGGCGACAAGGCCGGACACTATCTTCTGGCCGACGCGCTGGCCCCTGAGGTGTTCCGCGCCGCAAAGCTGGAACCCGAGGCCTGGCGCCGGGTGCGCGACGTGGGCGCGGACGAACTGGCCTCGCTGGTGCTTGCCCATCCCTATCGCGGGATCGAGGGGGGCGCGGGCGAATGGGACCATGACGTGCCGATGCTGCCCGGCGACCACGTGACCGAGGACGCGGGCACCGGCTTTGTCCACACCGCCCCCAGCCACGGCGACGACGACTATCAACTGGCGCTGCGCCACGGGCTGGCGATGACGCACAACGTGCTGCCGGACGGCCGGTATCGCGCCGACCTGCCGGTCTTCGGCGGTCAGGCGATCATCCAGCCGGACGGCAAGGAAGGGCCGGCGAACGTCAGCAACATCAAGGCGCTGGCGGCGCAATCTGCGCTGCTGGCCAAGGGCAAGCTCAAGCACAGCTATCCGCACAGCTGGCGGTCCAAGGCGCCGCTGATCTATCGCAACACGCCGCAGTGGTTCGCGGCCATCGACAAGCCGCTGGCCGACGGGCTGGGCGCGCATGGCGACACGATCCGCGCCCGCGCGCTGACCTCGATCGACCGGCTGGTGGACTGGACGCCGCCCTCGGGCCGCAACCGCATCTTTTCCATGGTCGAGAACCGCCCCGACTGGGTGCTGTCGCGCCAGCGCGCCTGGGGGGTGCCGCTGACCTGCTTCACCAGGCGGGGTGCCCGGCCGGACGACGCCGATTTCCTGCTGCGCAACGAGACGGTCAACGCCCGCATCCTTGCCGCGTTCGAGCAGGATGGCGCAGACGTCTGGTATCAAACGGGTTTCAAGGAACGGGTCCTGGACGGGATCGTGAACCCCGACGACTATGACCAGGTGACCGACGTGCTGGACGTGTGGTTCGACAGCGGCTCGACCCACGCCTTCGTGCTGCGCGACCGCGCCGACGGCAGCCCCGACGGCATCGCGGACCTCTACCTGGAGGGCACCGACCAGCATCGCGGCTGGTTCCAGTCCTCGCTGCTGCAGGCCTGCGCGACGACCGGCCGCGCGCCCTATCGGGGCGTGCTGACCCACGGCTTCACCCTGGACGAAAAGGGCATGAAGATGTCCAAGTCCCTGGGCAACACCATCGTCCCGGCCGAGGTCATCGGCCAGTATGGCGCTGACATCCTGCGCCTGTGGGTGGCGCAGGCCGACTATACCGCCGACCAGCGCATCGGCCCCGAGATCCTGAAGGGCACCGCCGACAGCTATCGCCGGCTGCGCAACACGATGCGCTACATGCTGGGCGCGCTCGACGGGTTCTCGGACGCCGAGCGGATCGAGCCTGCGGCGATGCCGGAACTGGATCGCTGGGTCCTGCACCGGCTGGCGGAACTGGACGCGCGCGTGCGGTCCGGCTATGGCGCCTATGATTTCCAGGGCGTGTTCCGGTCCCTGTTCGATTTCGCCACCGTCGATCTGTCGGCGTTCTACTTCGACATCCGCAAGGACGCGCTGTATTGCGACGATCCCGCCAGCCCGCGCCGCCGCGCGGCGCGCACGGTCCTGGACGCGCTGTTTGCGCGCCTGACCACCTGGCTTGCCCCCATGCTGCCCTTCACGACCGAGGACGTGTGGCTGGCCCGCCACCCGTCCGACGAGGACAGCGTGCACCTGCATGATTTCCCCGCCACGCCGGACGAATGGTTCGACGATCAGCTTGCGGCGAAATGGGACGCGGTGCGCCGCGTGCGCCGGGCGGTCACGGCCGCGCTGGAGCTGAAGCGCACCGACAAGACCATCGGCGCCAGCCTCGAGGCCGCGCCCGTCGTCCATGTCGAGGACGCGGCCACGCTGGCGGCGCTTCGGTCCGTGGACTTTGCCGATGTCATCATCACCAGCGCCGTCTCGCTGACCGCCGACCCTGCCCCGCCCGAGGCGTTCCGCCTGCCGGAAGTGCCCGGCATCGGCGTCGTGTTCGAGCAGGCGGCGGGCCAGAAATGCGAACGCTGCTGGAAGATCCTGCCCGACGTGGGCGAACACCCGCACCCCGCGACCTGCGCGCGCTGCGATGCCGCCCTGACGCGCGCGGGGCTGTAAAGGCCCGCGCCGTCCGCCCTGGAAGCCCCGCCCCCGAAAGGAGCCCGCCATGCTGGCCACCGTGCTGATCGTCGTGACCCTGGGCCACGCGGACGCGCCACATCTGGCGGTGACGCCCGCCGATGACGCGGCGGCCTGCGCCGCCAAGGCTGGCGCTGTGACGGCGGTGCTGGACAAGGCAGGGTTCGCCGTGGCCGCGGCGCGCTGCGTGCAGACCGAGCAGCGGTTCTCGGCCTATCGGCATGGGCCGGACGCCCCTGCGCCGGTTCACCCCTTTCGCGTGACCCTGCCGGCCCAGGGCGGCGCCACGGTCGAGGCGCTGGCCCGGCTGTCGGACTGTGACGCCGCGCCCGACGCCGATCCGGCGGTGTTCTGCGCCCTGTCCGCCCAGACCCTGATCGACTGACCGGACCGCCCGCCTGACGTCAGGCGCGCAGCCCGGCAAAGATCATCGGGTCGAGGCTGACCTGCGCGAATGTCGGCCCCTCGGTCAGCAGGCTGACGGCATCGTGAGAGTGCAGGGATTCCTGGTGGCTGGCCACGATGCGGAAATCCCCGATGCGCGGCTCGGCCAGCAGCTGCTGGGCAAAGGCCCGCACGGCATCCTCGACAAAGATCGGGTTGGCGGCGTTCAGTTCGGCAAAGGCCTGCTCGTCCTCGCGCTTGACCATGACCTGCGTCTCGGTCGCGACAGCCCGGCGGCACAGCGCGACCATGTCCTCGAACCACAGCTTCTCCTCGCCCTGCATCACGACCGAGAGGCGCGCGATCGACCGTTGCGAATGCGGCGTCGCCAGCTGCCCCCGGCTTTCGCGCGCGTGTTCGGACAGTTCCAGCGAGCAGGGGCAGGTCGAGGAATAGACATAGTCGAAATGCATCATCCGCAGGCGCTGTCCGGCCTGGTCCACCAGCTCCAGCGCGATATCGTAATACTGCCAGCCGCTCAGCCCCGACCGCAGCGAGGCGACCCGGACGGGATAGCTGAGCCGCATCTGGATGCGGGCATCGAAGGCGTCCAGATGCTGCTTGTAGTCATGGACCGCCGCCGCCAGCACCCCCAGCGAGAACTGCTTTTCCGCATGGGCATAGAACGACCGCATGATGCGCGACATGTTGATGCCCTTGCGGTCGGCGTCCAGGCTGACCGTGCCGGTCACGCTGGTTTCCAGCACGATCTCTCCGCCGTCGCGGGTGTGATAGCGGATCGGCAGGCGAAAGTTCGAGATGCCGACATGCTGGATCGCCGTCCGGGCGCCCACGATCAGGCTGGCCGGTCCGTTCTGCAGGTCGGGCAGGCTGTCCCTGTACTGGTCCGAGACGGTGAACTCGGCCGGATAGGCCCGGCTGAGCGCCGGATAGACGGGGGTCAGCGGGCGGTTCTGGGTCATGCGCGCGTCCTGTCGTCCTGGCGGGCCGCCGTCGGCACCGCGCACAATATGGGGCGGGCAGGCGGTCGGGGAAAGGTGCCGCGCCTCAGTTCCCCAGGGCCTGACGCAGATCGGCGATCAGGTCGTCCGGATGCTCCAGCCCGACCGACAGCCGCACCAGCCCGGGGGTGATTCCCAGCGCCGCCTGATCCTCGGGCGACAGGCGCTGGTGGGTGGTCGTGGCGGGATGGGTGGCGATGGATTTCGCGTCGCCCAGGTTGTTCGAGATCGAGATCAGCGCCAGCCGGTCCAGCGCCGCGAACGCCGCCTGCTTGGACCCGAGGTCGAAGGCGATCATCGTGCCGCCCGTGCCCATCTGGGCCATGGCCAGCGCGTGCTGGGGATGATCAGCGCGGCCGGGAAAGATCACCCGCACGCCCGCGTCCGCCAGCGCATCGGCCACCAGCGCCGCGCTGTCAGCCATCGCGCGCACGCGCAGGTCCATGCTGGCCAACCCGTTCAGCATGATCCACGCGTTGAACGGGCTGATCGCGCCCCCCGTGTGCTTGAGATACGGCTCGGCCACCTCGCGCACGAACTGGCGCGTGCCGCAGATGACCCCGCCGAGGCACCGCCCGCCGCCGTCCACGTGCTTGGTCGTCGAATAGATGACCACGTCAGCCCCCTGCTCGACCGCGCGGGAAAACACCGGCGTCGCGAAGACGTTGTCCACCACGACCAGGGCGCCGGCCGCATGGGCGATGGCGCTGATGGCCGCGATGTCCATCACCTCGAGCGTGGGGTTCGACACCGATTCGAAGAACACCGCCCGCGTGCCGGGCGTCACCGCCGCCTGCCACTGCGCCGCGTCAGTGCCGTCCACCAGCACCACCTCGACCCCGAAGCGCCTGAGGATGTCCAGCACATACAGGCAGGAGCCGAACAGCTGCCGCGCCGCCACGACCCGGTCCCCCGGGCGCGTCATCGCCATCAGGGCGCCGTTCACGGCCGCCATGCCCGATGCGGTGGCGAATGCGTCCTCGGTCCCCTCGAGGTCGGCGATCCGGTCCTCGAACATGCGGCTGGTGGGGTTGCCGTAGCGGGCATAGATGAACTCGTCCGGCCCGACCGACGTGAACCGCCCCTCGGCCTGGGCGGCGGTGTCGTAGACGAACCCCTGCGTCAGGAACAGGGCCTCGGCCATCTCGCCATACTGGCTGCGGCGGATCCCATGGTGGACGGCGCGGGTGCGGGGATGCGGCATGCGTGTCATGGCGCGGGGTTACTGCCGCAGCGCCCGCAACGCAACGGCGCAGCGTGGTGCAAGTCGGCTTCTGGGCGTGGTTTTCTTCCTTTCGATCCTTGATCCGATGGTCCGGCAGGCCATATGTCACGCAACCGGGCCCCTCTGGCGATCCTGCAGGGTCGTGATGTCGGTTGTTCAGATCATCCGAGGGGGCGACGGCTATGGACTTTTTCATGCAGCTTTTCCTGGGCCAGCCGGTCTGGATGTGGACGGGGTTCGTCACCCTGGTCCTTGCGCTTCTGGCGCTGGACCTGGGTGTGCTGAACCGCGGCGCGCACGAGATCGGCGTCCGGCAGAGCCTGCTGACATCGGCGTTCTACATCGCCGTGGGCGTGACCTTCGGCGGCTTTGTCTGGTGGCAGATGGGCGCGCAGTCGGCGGCCGAGTACCTGACGGGCTTTGTCGTCGAGAAATCGCTGGCGATGGACAACGTCTTCGTCATCGCAATGATCTTCGGCTATTTCGCCATTCCCCGCGCCTATCAGCACCGGGTCCTGTTCTGGGGCATCCTGGGCGTCATCGTCCTGCGCGCGATCATGATCGGGCTGGGCGCGGCGCTGGTGCAGCAATACGGCTGGGTGCTGTACGTGTTCGCGGCGTTCCTGGTGCTGACCGGCGTCAAGATGCTGGTTTCGGGCGAAGGGCACGGCGATCTGGCCGAGAATCGCTGGCTGGCGTGGCTGACGCGGCGCGCGCGGGTCACGTCCACGCTGCACGGCGAGCGGTTCTTCGTCCGCCAGGCCGACACGCGCGGTCGGCTGCGCCTGTACATGACGCCGCTGTTTCTGGCGCTGATCGTGATCGAGATCGCGGACCTGATCTTTGCCGTGGACAGCGTGCCCGCCATCTTCGCCATCACCACCGACCCGTTCCTGGTCTATACCTCCAACATCTTTGCGATCCTGGGCCTGAGGGCGCTGTACTTCGCCCTGGCGGCGGTTCTGCACCGGTTCGCCTATCTCAAGCCGGCGCTGGCGATCCTGCTGATCTTCATCGGCAGCAAGGTGTTCGTGGCCGACCTGCTGGGCATGGGCAAGTTCCCGCCCGCCTGGTCGCTGGGCATCACCGCGCTGATCCTGGGGGGCGGCATCGCGCTGTCGCTGATCAAGACGCGCAACGTGGACGGCAAGCTGCCCCATGCCTGACACCGGCCGGCGCCGGCGGGTGTATCCGCCGGCGCACGCCCTTCGTTGCGCCGGCCGTCCCGGGCGCTATGCTGAGCCATCCCGCGCCCGCCCCGGGCGCGCGCCCTGCCTGACCCGGAGCTTTGCATGCGCCCCGTTTCCCCCGTGCTGAAATCGACCCTGGAATACGGCCCGCTGCTGGTGTTCTTCGCGGTGTTCATGCTGCTTCGCGATCGCACGGTGGCGGTGGCGGGGCGCGAGCTGTCGGGGTTCGTCTTTGCGACGCTGGTGTTCGTTCCGATGCTTGTCGCGTCCACGCTGGCGCTGTGGGCGCTGACCCGGCGCCTGTCGGTGATGCAGGTCATGACGCTGGTTCTGGTGGTGGTCTTCGGCGGCCTCAGCGTCTGGCTGAACGATCCGCGCTTTTTCAAGATGAAGCCGACGATGATCTATCTGCTGTTCGCAGGGCTTCTGGGGCTCAGCCTCGGATTGCGGCGCAACTGGCTGGGCGCGGTGCTGGGCGACGCGGTGCCCCTGCGCCCCGAGGGGTGGCGCGCGCTGACCCTGCGGCTGACGGGGCTGTTCGTCGCGCTGGCCGTGGTGAACGAGGTGGTGTGGCGCACCCAGTCGGACAGCGTCTGGGTCAGCTTCAAGACCTTTGGCCTGCCGGTGCTGATGGTGCTGTTCTTCGTGGCGAACGCGGGGCTGTTCACGCGCTATGCCGCCGGCGACAGCGAAACGGGCGCCGGCCGCGACTGAGCGCGCGCGCCCAGCAGCCGCGACCAGCGCGGCGCCGGGTGGTCGGGCAGCGTGGCCCGCAACACCCGCAGCGGCAGCCGGTCGGGCCCCGCCAGCGCCGCGCGATACAGCTCGAACACTCCGGGCGCCATATAGGGCGACCAGTGACAGGCCCGGCTGGGCCGGTGGTCGATGGTGAAGCCCAGCGCCGCCAGACCCGCCCGCGTCGCGGGGTCGTCGATCTGCACATCCACCCAGTTGCGCCGCGGCTGCGACAGGCCGAACCCCAGCGCCCGGCCCCGGCCCGCCGTCAGGATCAGCTCGAACCCAAGATCGAAAGGGTCGTTCTCGCGCGAGGTCACGTTGATGACCTCGGCCAGCAGGCCGGCCGGGCTGGCGATGGCCGCGTCCGCGCGGTCGCGCAGCTCTGCGGCCGCCAGCAGGACCAGCCGCCCGACCGTGCCCGGCGCCGCACGGCACAGCGCGGCCAGCGCAACGCGCGCGCCCAGCGAATGCCCGATCAGCGCCACCGGCCGCCGGGCGGTGACGGCCAGCCGGTCGATCAGCGACGCAAGCTCTGCCCCCACGTCCGAGGCGCGCGCATAGGCCGACCGTAGCCCGCCATCGGACGGCCACCCCAGGGCCACGGCCAGCCCCTCGGGCCCGTCCGCCGTGAACCCCAGGCCCGCCGGCCACGAGACCACGCGACGGGTGTGGGGGTCGGGCGCAAGGGACAGGATGTGGCGGTGGGGATCGCGGTCGCGGGCGCCGGGGCGATAGCGATAGCCGTGGATCATCACCACGATCGGCGCCCCGGCCGGCAGCGCCGCCGCCTGTGCCAGCAGGCCGTCCCGGTCCTGCGCGTCGTTCACTGCCATCAGCGCCATCGCGCCCCCGCAATCCCGCCCCTTGTGGCGTCTGTGGGCCAGTGTGGCGACGAGGACGTGACGGCGGCGTGAGGGTTGTGTGAAGGATGGCGGCGGCCGTCAGGGCGCCGGCCCGGCGGGGGGCAGCGCCGTCCGGGTCACGAGGCCCTCAGCCCGACGGACCACGCCGCGCGCCCATGCGAAAAAACCGCGCCCGGCGGGCACGGTTCTGCACAAGCCAAGACATCAGCCGAAGGCCGATCCTACTTGATCTTGCCTTCCTTGTACTCGACATGCTTGCGGGCGACCGGGTCGTACTTGTTGACCGTCATCTTCTCGGTCATCGTGCGGGCGTTCTTCTTGGTAACGTAGAAATGCCCGGTCCCGGCGCTCGAGTTCAGACGGATCTTGATCGTCGTCGGTTTCGCCATTGGTCCTGCTCCTCATGGGGCGCGCGACACAGGCCGCGGCGGGTTCACCCCGTCAATTCGTGAAGCCCGCCTTTTACGCGGGCGCGGGCCGAAGTCAACCGGCTTTCTGCAACCCCTGCCCCCCTACGCCCGAAGGACGCACAGGATCTTGGCGACCCGTCCGATCTCGTCCTCGATCGGGGTCAGGGTCGCCGTGGACGACACCGAACGCTTGCAGTTCAGGGTGATCCGCATCGTCTCGCCCGCGGCGGCATCCGCAAGGGCCGCGTGCAGTTCGTCGCGGTTGGCATGGGGCCACAGCTCCCACCAGAACCGCCCGTTCGGGACATCGACCATGCCGGCGGCCAGGCACGCCATGCCCGCCGCGTTGATCTGTGTCACGCGCCCGTCCGGGTCCATCAGGATGACGGGCTGGGTCAGTTGCCGCATCAGCGCCAGCGCCAGGGACGTGTCCACGCCACCGGCGCAAGGAACGGAAGCGGTGTCGAAACCCGTTGGGTCCTGCAGCATCGTCGCCCCCCGCAATCGTTTGGATGCTGAAACTCGGACCAAGGTAGCAGATGGTTCCCGAGCGCGGTAATCTTTTTCAGCATCTTGACAAAGGTTGCACGGACGGCCTGTAAGCCGGGTTCTGTCCGGGGGCGAGCCCCCTGGATGACCATTCCTCTGGCCCCGCCGTTACCGACGGGATCAAGCTGCCAACCCGGATCTGCTGGGGCGCAGGCGGCCCTGCGGGGTTGCCCCCGCGCGCGATCCCTATTCGGCATTGCTCCCGGTGGGGCTTGCCGTGCCGGTCCGGTTGCCCGTCCCGCGGTGGGCTTTTACCCCACCGTTTCACCCGTTCCCCGACGGTGTCCGATTGCTCGGGCCGGGGTGGTCTGTTCTCTGTGGCGCTTTCCCTGGGGTTGCCCCCGCCGGGCGTTACCCGGCACCGTGCCTGCATGGAGCCCGGACTTTCCTCGACGAGGCACGCCCCGCCGCGGTCATCCAGCCGTCCGCGCAGGCCCGCAGATAGGCGGGTGGCGCCACCGGGTCAAGGCGGGCCGCGCCCGCGATCAGAACGGCACGTCGTCGGGCGCCTGTGTCGCCGGCTGCACATAGGCGGCCTTGATGGTCTTGAACCCGGCCGGAAACTCGACCGTCAGCGTGTCCTCGGCGATGCCCCTGATGGTGCCGGTGCCGAACTTCTGGTGGAACACGCGGTCCCCCACGCTGAACCGCGCGCCCGGCGCCGCGTCGATCACGACCGGCGTCCGATGCACCGGCTGCGCGCGCGCGCCGGCGCGGTCCTGCATCCGCTTCCACCCCGGCGAGTTGTACACATCCGCCCGCGCGGCCTTTTCGTGCATGGCCGAGGCGGCAAAGGGTTGCGCCGCCGCCCCATAGCCGCCGCCGTAAAGCCCCGGCGGGGTCAGCACGTCCACATGCGATTCGGGCAGCTCGTCGATGAACCGCGACGGCAGCGAGGATTGCCACTGGCCATACATCCGCCGGTTCCCGGCAAAGCTGATCGTCGCCAGCGTCTCGGCGCGGGTCAGGCCGACATAGGCCAGCCGCCGCTCCTCTTCCAGCCCCTTCAGGCCCGATTCGTCCATGCTGCGCTGGCTGGGAAACAGTCCGTCCTCCCACCCCGGCAGGAACACGATGGGGTATTCCAGCCCCTTGGCGGCGTGCAGCGTCATGATGCTGACCTCGTCGGCCTGCTCGCCCTCGGACGCATCCATCACCAGCGCCACGTGTTCCAGGAACCCCTGAAGGTTGTCGAAGGCCTCCAGCGCCTTGACCAGTTCCTTGAGGTTGTCCAGCCGCCCCGGCGCGTCCGGCGACCGGTCGGCCTGCCACATCGCGGTATAGCCCGATTCGTCCAGGATGCGCTCGGCCAGATCCACATGGCTGACCCTGCTGTCCAGGGCGTCCGCGTGCCAGCGGCGCATCCCCTCGACGAACAGGCGCAGCGCCCCTGCCCCCTTGCCGGTCAGCGCGCCATTGGCGACGGCCGCGGCCGCCCCCTCGATCAGCGACAGGCCGCGCGAGCGGGCTTCGCGCTGGATGGTCTGGACCGCCTTGTCGCCCAGGCCCCGCTTGGGGACGTTCACGATCCGCTCGAACGCCAGATCGTCGGTCGGGCTGACCGCCAGCCGGAAATAGGCCATCGCATCGCGGATTTCCTGGCGTTCATAGAACCGCGGGCCGCCGATCACGCGATAAGGCAGGCCGATCGTCATGAAGCGGTCCTCGAAGGCCCGCATCTGGTGCGTGGCGCGGACCAGAATGGCGATGTCGTTCAGGTCGCGCTTGCCGAGGGCGTGGCGGTGGCCGCCGTGAAAGGCCTCGATCTCCTCTCCGATCCAGCGGGCCTCGGCCTCGCTGTCCCAGTGGCCGATCAGGCGCACCTTTTCGCCGCCCTCGGCCTCGGTCCACAGGGTCTTGCCCAGCCGCCCCTTGTTGGCGGCGATCAGCCCCGAGGCCGCTGCCAGGATGTCGGGGGTCGAGCGATAGTTCTGCTCCAGCCGGATCACCTGGGCGCCGGGAAAGTCGGCCTCGAACCGCAGGATGTTGCCGACCTCGGCCCCGCGCCAGCCATAGATGGACTGGTCGTCGTCGCCCACGCAGCAGATGTTGCGATGCGCCGATGCCAGCAGCCGCAGCCACAGGTACTGGGCCACGTTGGTGTCCTGGTACTCGTCCACCAGGATATAGCGGAATCGGTCCTGCCACTGGGCCAGCACGTCGGGATGGGCCTGAAAGATCGTCACGCAATGCAGCAGCAGGTCGCCGAAATCGACCGCGTTCAGTTCCAGCAGCCGCCGCTGATAGGCGGCGTACAGGCGCGCGCCCTGGCCGTCATAGGCCTGCCCCTCGCCCGCGGGCACGCGGGGCGGGGTCAGGGCGCGGTTTTTCCAGTCGTCGATCAGCCCCGCCAGCATCCGCGCCGGCCAGCGCTTTTCGTCGATGTTGTCGGCGGCGATCAGTTGCTTCAGCAGCCGGATCTGGTCGTCGGTGTCCAGGATGGTGAAGCTGGGCTTCAGGTGCAGCCCGTCCCCGCCGACCAGCTCGGCATGGCGGCGCAGGATCTTGACGCTGATCGAGTGGAACGTGCCCAGCCACGGCATCCCCTCGACCGTCTCGCCCATCAGCCGGGCGACGCGCTGCCGCATCTCGCGCGCGGCCTTGTTGGTGAAGGTCACGGCCAGGATACGGCCCGGCGTGGCGCGGCCCAGCGTCAGCAGATGGGCAATGCGCGCGGTCAGCGCGCGGGTCTTGCCGGTGCCCGCCCCCGCCAGCAGCAGGACAGGGCCGTCCAGCGTCTCGACCGCCTGCCGCTGCGCGGGGTTCAGCCCGTCCAGATAGGGCGTGGGCCGCGTTCCCATGGCCCGCTGCGACAGCGGAACCCGCGCGGTTGCGGCCGCTGCCGCCTGGAATGCGTCGCTGTCGTCAAACTGGCTCATGCCCTGCACCATAGCGGCTGACGGCGGAATCGCAACAATCGCGTTCCCGTTCTGTTCACTATCGCCGAAACGATCCGTCAGTCCAGCCGCACGGCCGCCAGGATCGGGCCGGGCAGCGCGCCCGGCAGGCTTTGCTGTGCAAGGATGGCGTGCCGGGTGCCGGGCGGAAAGCGCCCGTCGGGCTGGGCGCCGGGCGTGACCGTCAGGCGCAGGGGGGTGCGGGCGTCCCACTGGTGCAGGGTCTCGGCCCCCAGCACGATGTTGGCGTAATCGACCGTGCGGCCGCGGTTCTCGCCGGCGCGGATCGTGACGGACCTGTGGTCGGCATAGCGGATCAGCGTCACGGACACTCCGCCCGGGATCGCGGCGCGCGGCATCAGGTCGATGACATACTGCCCGTCCTGCCCGCTGGCGGTGACGCTGACGGCCGGGGGGCGCGCGGCATGCTCGTCGATCAGCGCGACCAGGGTCGCGCGCTGGACGGTGATCAGCGTGTCCTGTCCGTCCACGACGATCTGCGGCGTATAGACGCCATGCTCGCCGGCCACCTCGGCATAGGCCTGCTGGCGGGCGGTGTGTTCGGGGCGGGCGAAATCATCGGCCCAGCCAAGGTAATCCCAGTAATCGACGTGCCAGGCCAGCGGCAGGATATCGGGCCGGTCGGCCAGCGCCGCGACCAGCGCATCCGCGGGCGGGCAGGACGAACAGCCCTGCGCCGTGAACAGCTCGACCACCACCGGCGGCATGCCCGCGGGGCCGCGCGCCTCGGGCGCGGCAAGCGTGGCCGGGTCGGACGGCAGGGCCTGCGGCGCCAGGGACATGTAGCCGCCGACGTCCAGGGTCGAGTCGCCCTCGGGCGCCTGGATGACGGCAATGCCGCCCTCGGTCAGGCCGTCGTCCTGCGCCGACACCGGACCCGCCAGCGCGACCGCGGCCGCCAGCAGCACCGCGCGCCCCGACCCGGCGCGGCGGCGAAGAACGCCGAAGGACGCGCGGGCGAAGAGGGGAAAGGGGATCATCATGACCCTCGGTGTTTAGGCTCGCGGCAGGGGCGGGCCAAATCAACGATGCGTTAGGATGGCGCGATCCGGCAGCCCATGGCCGATGGCCCGTCGAAACCCCGACGCCCCGGCTTGCATCACGGGCCGCCAATGTATACTATGGCATACAATACCGGCGAGCACCCCTGTCTGCCGCAGTCCGCGTCTTGTGCGGGCGCGGAAAACCGGGCAAGCGGGAGGCGTCGTCAGCCCTGTTGCCACCCACCCGAGGAAGCACCGCCATGCCGATCGTCACCGGAACCGATACCGCCAAGACCCGCCGCGACCTGACGGTTGGCGGGCAGACCGTCGCCTATTACTCGATCCCCGCCGCGACCGAGGCGGGCCTGGGCGATTTCTCGCGCCTGCCGGCCGCGCTGAAGGTCGTGCTGGAAAACATGCTGCGGTTCGAGGACGGCGGCTTCACCGTGTCCACCGACGACATCCGCGCCTTCGCCGACTGGGCCGTGAACGGCGGCAAGTCCGCGCGCGAGATCGCCTATCGCCCGGCGCGCGTGCTGATGCAGGACTTCACCGGCGTCCCGGCGGTCGTGGACCTGGCCGCGATGCGCGACGGCATCAAGGCGCTGGGCGGCGACGCGCAGAAGATCAACCCGCTGAACCCCGTCGATCTGGTCATCGACCATTCCGTGATGATCGACGAATTCGGCACCCCCCGCGCCTTTCAGCGCAACGTGGAACTGGAATACCAGCGCAACATGGAACGCTATCAGTTCCTGAAATGGGGCCAGGGCGCGTTCAACAACTTCCGCGTGGTGCCGCCGGGCACCGGCATCTGCCACCAGGTGAACCTGGAATACCTGGCGCAGACCGTCTGGACCGACACCGACCAGACCGGCGCCACCGTCGCCTATCCCGACACGCTGGTCGGCACCGACAGCCACACCACGATGGTCAACGGCCTTGCCGTCCTGGGCTGGGGCGTCGGCGGGATCGAGGCCGAGGCCGCGATGCTGGGCCAGCCGATTTCCATGCTGATCCCCGAGGTCGTGGGCTTCAAGGTCACGGGCGCGCTGCGCGAGGGCGTGACCGCGACCGACCTGGTGCTGAAGGTCACCAAGATGCTGCGCGACCACAAGGTCGTGGGCAAGTTCGTCGAGTTCTACGGCGCGGGCCTGGACAACATGCCGCTGGCAGACCGCGCGACCATCGCCAACATGGCCCCCGAATACGGCGCCACCTGCGGCTTTTTCCCCGTGGACGGGGAAACCCTGCGCTATCTGCGCCAGACCGGCCGCGACGATGACCGCATCGCGCTGGTCGAGGCCTATGCCAAGGCCAATGGCATGTGGCGCGACGACAGCTATGCGCCGGTCTACACCTCGACGCTGGAACTGGACCTGGGCGAGGTGGTGCCCGCGATTTCCGGTCCCAAGCGCCCGCAGGACCATGTCGCGCTGGATGCAGCAGCCCAGACGTTCAAGGAGTATATCCGCAGCCTTCCCCCGGCGCCCACGGCCCCTGCCGCCCAGAAGGCGAAGATGACCGCCGAGGGCGGCGCCCCGGCGCCGGCGCCCGAGGACATCCCCGGCGGCGACCGCGACGGCATGCTGGCGCGTGGCCGGGTCGAGGGGCAGGACTATGTGCTGCGCGACGGCTCGATCGTGATCGCCTCGATCACGTCCTGCACCAACACCTCGAACCCCTATGTACTGATGGCGGCCGGCCTTGTGGCACGCAAGGCGCGCGAACGCGGCCTGACCCGCAAGCCGTGGGTCAAGACCTCGCTCGCGCCGGGATCGCAGGTGGTCGAGGAATACCTCAAGGCCGCGGGCCTGCAGGAGGACCTGGACGCGCTGGGGTTCAACCTGGTCGGGTTCGGCTGCACCACCTGCATCGGCAACTCGGGCCCGCTCGCGCCCGAAATCTCTCGGTCGATCAACGAGAACGACCTGGTCGCCGTGTCGGTGCTGTCGGGCAACCGCAACTTCGAGGGGCGGATCTCGCCCGACGTGCGCGCCAACTACCTCGCCTCGCCGCCGCTGGTCGTGGCCTATGCCATCGCGGGCGACATGAACATCGACATCACCCAAGAGCCGCTGGCCATCGACAAGGACGGCAATCCGGTCTACCTGCGCGACCTGTGGCCCACCTCGCGAGAGGTGTCGGAGCTCGTGGACCGCATCGTGACGCGCGAGATGTTCCAGACCAAGTACGCCGACGTGTTCAAGGGCGACGAGCGCTGGCAGGCGGTCGAGACGACGGACAGCGAGACCTATGACTGGCCGCCGACCTCGACCTATATCCAGAACCCGCCCTATTTCCAGGGCATGGCGCGCGAACCGGGCGTCATCTCGGACCTTGAGGGCGCGCGGGTGCTGGCGGTGCTGGGTGACATGATCACCACCGACCACATCAGCCCGGCGGGCTCGTTCAAGCCCGCCACCCCCGCGGGCCGCTATCTGACCGAGCGCCAGGTCGCGCCCGCCGACTTCAACAGCTATGGCTCTCGCCGCGGCAACCACGAGGTCATGATGCGGGGCACCTTCGCCAACATCCGCATCAAGAACGAGATGCTGGCCGGGACCGAGGGCGGCTACACCAAGGGGCCGGACGGCACGGAAACGTCGATCTATGACGCGGCAATGGCGTGGAAGGAGCGGGGCGTTCCGCTGGTGATCATCGGCGGCGTCGAATACGGCGCAGGCTCCAGCCGCGACTGGGCGGCCAAGGGCACCAACCTGCTGGGCGTCAAGGCCGTGATCGCCGAAAGCTTCGAGCGCATCCACCGCTCGAACCTGGTCGGCATGGGGGTGATCCCGTTCGAGTTCACCGGCGGCGACAACCGCCGCACGCTGAACCTGACGGGTGACGAGGTGATCTCGATCTCGGGCCTGGCCGAGGGCTTCCGCCCGCTGGCGACGGTCCCGGCGACGATCCGCTATGCCGACGGCACTGAAAAGACCATCCCGCTGAAGGCCCGCGTCGATACCGAAGTTGAAATCGACTACCTGAAGAACGGCGGCGTGCTGCACTACGTGCTGCGCAACCTCGCCAAGTCCTGATCGGCCGGCCTTGGGGGCGCCCGGGCGCGCCTGGGCCAGAACCGATGCCACACGGCCCCCTGCGCCCTTGCGCGCAGGGGGCCGTGTCACAGGACAATGATGAAGATCCGGCGCTTGCGGTCTGCCGTCCGCAACGGACGATCCCATCTGCAAGGGGCACGGGCGGGGACAACCTTTGCGGCGGCGACGGCGCCGACGGCTTTGTCTTTACCCGCGGCCGCAACGTGATCCGCGAAACGGCGACGACGATAGCGACGTGCAAAGCTTCACCCTGTCGGGCTGGTCGGCCGTGCGGTCAGACCTGACCCGGCAGGGCGCCGAGGTCGTGTTCCCATATGGCACGCACAGGCTGCGGATCGAGGACACAGCCGTCCCGCGCCGCGACACCGACGACGTCCTGGGGCGAGACGGCCGAGATCATCGACAACGGCGGCGGTCCCGCGGGGCCGCATCCTGCCGGGCCGACCGGCGGTCAGTCGGCCGCGGCCGTGCCCTGGGCCGCCGCCGCGGCCAGTGCCTTGTCCAGTTCCGGGCGGAACCGCTGGCGGTAATCATCCCCGACCAGTGGCCCGGCATGGCGGAACAGCACCCGTCCCTGCCCGTCCAGGATGAAGGTTTCGGGGGGCGCGGTCACGCCCCACTCGATCGCGGTGCGCCCCTGCGGGTCGGTTGCGATCTTGGCAAAGGGGTTGCCGTGCTCGGCCAGGAACCGGCGGGCCTGCGGCTCGGGGTCCTTGAGATCGACGCCCATGACCGGGATTCCCTCGGCCGTCAGGGCGGTCAGCGTCGGGTGCTCGGCCCGGCAGGGCGGGCACCAGCTGGCCCAGAAGTTGACCAGCGTCACCTTGCCGGTCCGCAGATCGGCGTCGGTCAACTGCGCGGTGCCGGGCAGCCCGGTCGTGGGCACCGCCGGCGCCTGCTGTCCGATCAGGGTCGAGGGCAGCGCGGTCGGGTCGTCCCGGTTCATGCCCCACAGGAACATGCCCGCCAGCGCGGCAAAGGCCAGCGGCGGCAGCGCGACCAGGGGCGAGACCCTAGCCACGGTTGCGCTCCACCTGCTCCAGTGCGCGGCGGGCGCGGGCGTCGGCCAGCAGCGTCTGCACCACCATCCCGGCCAGCAGCGCCAGCGACACGCCCCAGGCGGCCAGCACCGGGCCTGCATATTTCCCCAGTTCGATCATCCCCGCACCTCGCGCGCCAGCAGCGCCGCCGTGCGGCGGCGGCGGATTTCCGTGCGCGTGCGGATCAGCAGCAGCGTCACGAACAGCAGAAAGAACCCCAGCATGCACAGATACAGCGGGTATTTGTAGGTGGGGTCCACCCGCTCGCCCGCCTTGACCGACAGCGATGCGCCCTGGTGCAGCCCCTGGTTCCAGAAGTTCACCGCATAGCGCGACAGCACCGCGAAGACCGAGCCGACGAGGCACAGCACGCCGGTCAGATCGGCGGCGCTATCGGGGTTGTCCACCGCCGACCACAGCGCGATATAGCCAAGATAGAACAGGAACAGGATCAGGAAGGCGGTCAGCCGCGGGTCCCATTCCCACCATGTGCCCCACATCGGCTGGCCCCAGATCGCCCCGGTCAGCAGCGCGATCACCGTCATCACCGCGCCCACGGGGGCCGCCGCCTTGGCGGCCAGCGCGCTGACATGGTGCCGCCGGATCAGCCAGATCAGCGAGGCGGCCAGCATCATCACCCAGATGTTGATCGCCATCATGGCGGCGGGGACATGCAGGAACATGATCTTGACCGTCGAGCCCTGCTTGTAGTCCTGCGGCGTCAGGAACCCCCAGACCAGCCCCGCGCCCAGGCACAGCGCCGCGCCCGCGGCGACCCACGGCAGGATCGCGGACGAGGTCCGCATGAACTTGACGGGGTTGGCGTATTCCCAGATCGACATGGTGCTTCCTTAGCCGCAGGCCGGGGCCGCGGAAAGCCCCCTCACCGCAGGTTGACCCGCAGCGCCGCGGCGGCCGCAAAGGGCATCGTGGCCAGCACCGCAAGGGTGATCCCCGACAGAAACACCAGCGGCGTCGCCCCGTCGGCCCCTGCGGCCCCGCGTCGCACCGCCTCGGCCCCGAAGATCAGCGTGGGCACGTACAGCGGCAGGACCAGCAGGGACATCAGCAGCCCGCCCCGGCGCAGCCCCACGGTGATCGCCGCGCCGAACGCCCCCAGCATCGACAGCGCGGGCGTGCCCACGCCCAGCGACACCAGCAGCCAGGGCTGGGCGGCAGCCGGCAGATGCAGCAGCACGCCGAAGACCGGCGCCGCCAGCACCAGCGGCAGTCCGGTGGTGATCCAGTGGGCCGCCGCCTTGACCAGAACCGCGCCCTCCAGCGGCAGGGGGGCGGTGGCCAGCAGGTCGAGACTGCCGTCCTCCCAGTCCAGGGCAAAGATTCGGTCCAGCGACAGCAGGCAGGCCAGCAGCGCGCCCACCCACAGGATGCCCGGCGCGATCCGCGCCAGCGTTCCCCCTTCGGGGCCGACGCCAAAGGGCACCAGCGTGCAGACGATCAGAAAGAACGCCAGCCCCAGCCCGAAGCCGCCCCCCGCCCGCGTGGCAAGCCGCAGGTCGCGCATCAGCAAGGCGATCATCGGCGGCCCCCCGCAGGCGGACGCCGGCGCAGGCGGGTCATGCGAAGGCCTCGTCGAACCCGGCGGGGGCGCGGGTGCGCCCCGGTCCCGTCGGGCCGCCGTCACCCGCACGATGCGGGCCCAGATCCAGCACCCGCGCCTCGGGCAAGGCCAGATCGATATGGGTCGCCATCAGCGCCGAACCGCCGCCCCCGAGATGGGCGCGGATCACCGCCGCAAACAGCGCGACCGAGGCCGTGTCCAGCGAGACGGTCGGCTCGTCCAGCACCCAGACGGGCCGACCCGTGACCAGCAGGCGGGCCAGCCCCAGACGACGCTTCTGCCCCGCCGACAGCATCGCCGCGGGCCGGTCGGACAGCCGCCCCAGGTCCAGCGCCGCAAGCGCCGCGCCCGGGCCCGGCCCGCCGAACACCTGCGACCAGAACGCCAGGTTCTCGGCCACCGTCAGCGCGGATTTCAGCCCGTCGGCATGGCCGGCATAGGCGATTGCATCGGGGTCGGCGGTCACGGTCCCCTGAACGGGCGGCTGCAAACCCGCGACGGTCCGCAGCAGCGTCGTCTTGCCGATCCCGTTCGGGCCGCGCAGGATCAGGGCCTGCCCCGCGTCCAGATCGAACCCGATGCCTTCGGCCACGCGCCGCCCGCCCCGCGCCACCGCCAGGTCGCGGACCGACAGGCGCGTCACACCGGGATCAGCGCGCAGGCCACGCGCCGCCCCTCGGACAGCGTCACGTTATAGGTGCGCGCAGCGGTGGGGCTGGCCATCGCCTCGACGGGGACGCCGGCGTCCTCGAGCGTCCGCATCAGGGCCGCGGGGGGGCGGCCCATCTCGGCGCCCAGGCCCAGGAACAGGACATCCACCTGCCCGGCCAGCGTGGACAGGGCGGCCATGTCGTCCAGCCCCCCCCAGGCCCGCGCGCCCGCCGCAGTGGCGATCACCGGCCCGCGCCAGACCTGGCCCGCAACGCGGAAGAACCCCGGCCCATAGCCGTCGACCGACACCGCGCCGCCGAACTCGGTCGGGGTTATCGCCATGTCAGGGCGCGTCCTGGAACGGTGTGCCGTGCGTGTCGCTCATCTCGGGCTTGTCCTTGGCCGGCTTGGACCAGTCGCGCTTGACGCCAAGCCACAGCACGATGTTCTTGGCGACGTAGATCGTCGAATAGCAGCCGACGAACACGCCCCACAGCATGGCGAAGACAAAGCTGCGGATCACGTCGCCGCCCAGCACCAGCAGGGCGGTCAGCGCGATGGCGGTGGTCACGGCGGTCATCACGGTGCGCGACAGGGTCTCGTTCGTGGTCAGGTTCAGCACGTCGATCAGCGGCATCGTCTTGAACTTGATCAGGTTCTCGCGCAGCCGATCGAACACGACGACGGTGTCGTTGATCGACGTGCCCAGGATCGTCAGCAGCGCCGCGATGGTGGTCAGGTCGAACTTGATCTGGAACAGCGAGAAGATCCCGATTGTCAGCAGCACGTCGTGGATCAGCGCGAAGACGCCGCCCACCGCGAACTGCCATTCAAAGCGCAGCCAGATATACAGCAGGATCCCCAGCGCCGCCGCGCTGACCGCATAGACGGCGGTCATGATCATCTCGCCCGACACCTTGGGGCCCACGGATTCCACCGCGGCAAAGGCGATCTGAGGATCGACCGTCTTCAGCGCCGCCTCGATCCGGTTCAGCTCCTCGGGCGTGACGGACCCCGTCTCGTTGGTGGCGCCGATGCGGATCTGGGCCACGTGCCGGTTCTCGCCAAAGGTGGGGTCGAACACCTCGGTGATCGAGACGTCGCCCACGCCCAGCCCGTCCAGCGCCTGACGATAGTCGGCCACCTCGAACGCGGTCGGGCTTTCGGTGCGGATGGTGGTGCCGCCCTTGAAGTCGATGCCGAAGTTCAACCCCATCGTCATCGTGACGATGATCGAGGCGACCATCAGGGCGCCCGAGATGCCGAAGCTCAGCCACTGCCAGCGGAAGAAGTTGATCCTGGTGTTCGCGGGAACCAGTTTCAGACGGAATGCCATGTCAGGTCCCCTTACAGTTCCAAGGCCGTCGGCCGGCGCCATTGCAGCCAGACCACGATCAGCAGCCGCGTCAGATAGATCGCGGTGAAGACCGAGGTGACAAGGCCGATGGTCAGCGTCACGGCAAAGCCCTTGACCGGGCCCGAGCCCAGGAAGAACATCACGAGGGCCGCGATGAAGGTGGTCACGTTCGCGTCGATGATCGCGCTCATCGCCTCGTTGAAGCCGTCGTCGATGGCACGCACGACGCCCTTGCCCGCGCGCAGTTCGTCGCGGATGCGTTCATAGATGATGACGTTGGCATCGACGGCGGTGCCCACCGTCAGCACGATCCCCGCGATGCCGGGCAGGGTCAGCGTCGCCCCCATCGCCGACATGACGGCCAGGATCAGGATGACGTTGACCGTCACCGCGACGGACGCAAAGACCCCGAACAGCCCGTAGCTGGCGATCATGTAGGCCACGACGCCGATGGTCGCCACGGTCGCGGCGGTCTTGCCGGCATCGATGCTGTCCTGCCCCAGTTCCGGGCCGATGGTGCGTTCCTCCAGGAACGTCATCTCGGCCGGCAGGGCGCCCGCCCGCAGCAGCACGGCCAGCTGGGTCGAGGAATCGACGTCCATCGAGCCGGAAATCTGCCCCGAGCCGGTGGTGATCGCCTGGCGGATCACCGGGGCCGAGATGACCTGGTTGTCCAGCACGATGGCGAAGGGCTGGCCGATGTTGGCCGAGGTATAGGCCCCGAACCGCTTGGCGCCCGAGGGGTTGAACCGGAAATCGACCGCCGGCTGGCCGTTCTGGTCAAAGCTGGGCCGGGCGTCGGTCAGGTCCTCGCCGGTGACGACGGGGGCCTCGGCCAGCGTGTAATAGACGCCCGTCTCGTCCAGCGACGGCAGGATGATATTGCCCAGACCGGGGCTGGCGTTCGGGTCGGTGCCGCGGCCCACGACCGGATTGAAGGTCAGCTTGGCCGTGGTGCCGATCAGCGCCTTCAGTTCCTCGGCCGATCCGATGCCGGGAACCTGGATCAGGATGCGGTCCTTGCCCTGGCGCTGGATGGTGGGCTCGCGGGTGCCGACCTCGTCCACCCGCCTGCGCACGATCTCCAGCGACTGCTGGATGGTGCGGTCGTCGGTTGCGGCCTTTTCGGCCGCGGACAGGCGCACGATCAGGGTGCTGCCGCGGGCGGTGATGTCCAGGTCCGACTGCCCCGCGCCGCTGAGCGACACGACCGGCGTCGCCAGCGTGCGCGCGATCTGCACGGCCTGGGCCATCTGGTCGGGGTTGCCGATCTCGACGTGCAGCTCGTCATCGGGGCCGGGAACGCGGCGCACCGCGCCCACCACGTCGCGCTGCGCGGCCAGCGCCTGGCGCAGCTCGGGCCACAGCGCGGTCATGCGCGACTTGTAGACGTCGGCGACATGGACCTCGCCCAGCAGATGAGCCCCGCCGCGCAGGTCCAGCCCCAGGTTGACCAGCGACGAGGGCAGCCAGTCGGGCCAT
Source organism: Paracoccus endophyticus (assembly GCF_003286075.1). GTDB lineage: Bacteria > Pseudomonadota > Alphaproteobacteria > Rhodobacterales > Rhodobacteraceae > Paracoccus > Paracoccus endophyticus. Next base: position 99,897 of record NZ_QLUV01000005.1, read on the forward strand.
TGCGCCCGCGCGGCCGCCTGCTCGGGCGTCTCGAACCCCGCGGTTGCGGCGGCGGCGACGGCATCGTTGTGCGCCTCGACCCGCGAATAGAACAGGTTGGGCATCGCATACAGCAGGCCCAGCCCGACCAGCCCCAGGATGACCAGCCGCTTCCAGAACGGGATGTGCAGCATCGCGCCGTCAGCCGTTCGCAGCCACGGGCGTGCCCGGCGTGATGACACTGGCGATCGTGCCGCGCACCACGCGGACACGGACGCCCTGCGCGATCTCGACCTCGATCTCGTCGTCGCGGACGGCCGTGACCTTGCCCAGAAGGCCGCCCTGGGTGACGACCTGATCGCCCTTCTTCAGCGCCGCGACCATCGCCTTGTGCTTGGCGAACTTGCGCTGCTGGGGGCGCAGGATCAGGAAATACATGATCGCGAAGACCAGCAGCAGCGGGATGAACTGGGCGAACGCGGCGGCGCCGCCCGCGGCCGGCGCACCGGCGGCCTGAGCGAAAGCGGGGGAAACGAACATGGGCGATCCTTCACATGGCCTGCGGGCGGCCGCGGCGGCGAAAGGCCCCGCGGCGGATTGCGGCGCAACCTAGTCGCGGGCCGCAGTCTTGTCCAGAAAGCCCCGCGCCGCCGCCGGTCACGCCTGCGCGTGCCATGGGCCGCGCGGGGGGACCATGGGCGGCACCGGCCGCGCCCTGGCCTGCCCGTTGCCCGCGCGCGTCGGTCAGCCCAGCGGCTGCGCGCGCTCGACCAGTCGCGCGAAGAAGCTGGCGCCGATGGGCGCGATCTCGTCGTTGAAGTCATAGGCGGGATGGTGCAGCCCCGCGCCCGGACCCTGCCCCAGGAACAGATAGGCGCCGGGCCGGACCTGCAGCATGTAGCTGAAGTCCTCGGCCCCCATCTCGCGCCCCGCCTCGGCATCCACCTGCGCCTCGCCCGCGACCTCGGCCGCGACCGAGGCCGCCAGCGCCGTCGCCTCGGGGTCGTTGACCGTCGCCGGGTCGCCGATCTTGTAGTCAAGCCGCGCCTCGACGCCATAGGACGCCGCCTGCCCCGCCACGATCTGCTGCATCCGCTGCCTGACCATCGCCTGCACCGCCGGATCGAAGGTGCGGACGGTCCCGTTGATGAACGCCGTGTCGGGGATGACGTTGTGCGCGGTTCCGGCGTGGATCTGGGTGACGGACACGACCAGATCGTCCACGGCCTTGTGGTTTCGGCTGACGATGGTCTGCAACGCCTGCACGATGCCGGCGGCGGCGATCACGGGGTCGGCCGTCTCGTGCGGCATGGCGCCGTGGCCACCGCGCCCCGTGATGTGGATGTCGAAGGCGTCCACCGCCGCCATGATCGGCCCCGGCGTCGTCTGAAAGCGGCCCAGCGGCTGGTTGGGGCTGTTGTGCAGCGCAAACACCTGCGTGATGCCGAACCGGTCCATGATCCCCTCGTCGATCATGACCTTCGCGCCGCGCCCGCCCTCCTCGGCCGGCTGGAAGATCAGCGCCACCCGGCCCGAGAAGTTGCGCGTCTCGGCCAGGTACTTCGCTGCGCCCAGCAGCATCGTGGTGTGTCCATCGTGGCCGCAGGCATGCATCTTGCCCGGCGTGCGCGAGGCATGGGCCGCGCCCGTCGTCTCGGTGATGGGCAGCGCGTCCATGTCGGCCCGCAGCCCGATCGTCGGCCCGCCCGCGGGGTCCAGGCCGCGGCCGTTGATGATCGCCACCATGCCGGTCTGCGCGATGCCCTCGTGCAGCTCGTCCACGCCGATCTCGCGCAGGCGGTCCGCGACAAAGGCCGCGGTCGTGCCAAGGTCGAACTGCAGCTCGGGGTGCTGGTGCAGGTGGCGGCGCCAGGCGGTCATCTCGTCGGCATAGCCGGCGATGCGGTTCAGGACGGGCATGGTGGACAATCTCGCGCGGTTTTTGTCAGGTGAGGCCAGTCCATCCCAGACAGGGCCCGATGTCCATGACCGACGCGCGCGACGAAACCGAACGGCTGATCGCCATCATGGCCGCGCTGCGCGACCCGGCCACGGGCTGTCCCTGGGATGTCGAGCAGGATTTCGCGTCCATCGCCCCCTATACCATCGAGGAGGCGCACGAGGTCGCGGACGCCATCGCGCGGCAGGCCTGGGACGAGCTGCCGGGGGAACTGGGCGACCTGCTGTTGCAGGTGGTGTTCCACGCCCAGATGGCGGCCGAGGCGGGGATGTTCGATTTCGCCGACGTCGCGCGGGCGATTGCCGACAAGCTGGTCGCGCGCCACCCCCATGTCTTCGGCGACGAATCGCGCGACAAGTCGGCCGCGCAGCAGGTCCGCGACTGGGAGGCGATCAAGGCGCAGGAACGGGCGGCCAAGGCCGAGGCGGGCGTGCTGGACGGGGTGGCGCTGGGCCTGCCCGCGCTGACCCGCGCGGTCAAGCTGCAGAACCGGGCGGCGCGCGTGGGCTTTGACTGGCCCGCGACCGATCAGGTGCTGGACAAGCTGGCCGAGGAGACGGCCGAGCTGGTCGCCGCCCGCGACGCGGGCGACCGCGCCCATCTGGCCGAGGAAATGGGCGATCTGCTGTTTGTCGTGGCCAACCTGGCGCGGCACCTGGAGATCGACCCCGAGGAGGCGTTGCGCGCCGCCAACGCCAAGTTCACCCGCCGCTTTCGCGCGATCGAGACGGCGCTGGCCGCGCAGGGCCGCCGCCCCGAGCAGTCGAGCCTGGCCGAGATGGACGCGCTGTGGGACGCGGCAAAGGTCGCCGAGCGCGCCTGGACGGAACGAGCCTAGAACAAGGCCTTGCGCAGCATGTTCAGGGCCACCACGCCCAGGAACAGCGCAAAGATCCGCTTCAGCCGCGCAGGCTCGGTCCGGTGGGCCAGCGTCGCCCCCCAGGGCGCGGTCAGCGTGGTCATGACGATCACCACAAGAAACGCGGGCAGGTTGACCGACCCGATCGTGAACGGCGGGGCCAGGGCCATGGGCACGAACAGGAAGGTCGCGACCGAGGGGATCGCGATCAGCGCCCCAAAGCCCGCGGCCGTGGCCACCGCGTGGTGGATCGGCCGCCCGTGCAGCGTCATAAGCGGCACGCCGAGCGACCCGCCCCCGATGCCCAGCAGCACCGAGACAAAGCCGATCGCCGCGCCGTAAAGGCCGCGGCGGGGGCCGGTCGGCATGACCTCGGCCACGCGCCAGTGCGCCCGGCCAAGCCCCATCCACAGCGCGATCAGGATCACCAGCACGCCGAAGATGGCCTGCAGCGTGGGGGTGCGCAGCTGCGCCACCGCCGCCACGCCGCCCACGGCACCGGCCCCGATCGGCAGCGCCCAGCCGCGCAGGATGTCCCAGTCCACCACGCCGCGGCGGTTGTGCGCCATGACCGACCGCGCCGAGGTGACGATGATCGTCGCCAGCGAGGTCGCAAGGCACATCCGCATCAGCTCGTCCGAGCCATAGCCCGCGGCGCCAAAGAGCGAGACGAAGGCAGGGACCAGCACGATCCCGCCGCCGACGCCCAGCAGCCCCGCCAGGATGCCGGCGAAGGCGCCGACGGCGGCCAGGGTCAGGATCAGGGGGATCAGATCGGTCATCGGCAGGCTCCGCTGGCATGGCGCGGGCTTAGCCCGGCGGTCGCCCGGACGCAAACAGGCGCGCGGGACAGGGGCAAGGCAGGCGGACGGCCGGTAGAGCCGGCACGAGGCCATGCGGGGCGGCGCGCTGCGATGCCGTCCGGCAGAACGGCGGGGTGCGGATCGCGCGCGGGACCTTGCGCCGTCCGCCCGAGACAGCGCCGCCGGGGTCGGCGCCAAAGGCGCCTGCGCTGGGGCCCCGCCCGACCCCCGCACCACCCCCAGGGCGACCCTCCGTGCGCCCGTGCATCCTGCGCCCGGCCGCAGGCGGCTTTGGGCGGACGACAGGCCCCGCGTCAGGCCCCGCGTCCGCGTGCCCGCGCATGGCCTGGCGCCGGAAGGGTTCGGCGCGGCGGGACGCGCGGTCCGCCTCAGCCCGCCGCCACCGCCGCCAGCGCCGCGTCATAATCGGCCAGCGTTCCGGCGCTGGCGCGTTCGGACAGGATGCGCTTCCACGTCCGCGCGCCGGGGCGGCCGTGAAACAGGCCCAGCATGTGCCGGGTGATCTGATGCATCCGCCCGCCGCCCGACAAATGGCGCGCCAGATCGTCGCGCATGGCGCGCGCGGCCTCGGCGGGGTCGCCAAAGGGCGGCGCGGCGCCCCACAGCGCGTCCGCCCCGCCCAGGATGTCCCAGGGCTGATGATAGGCCGCACGGCCGACCATCACCCCGTCCATCGTCGCAAGCTGGTCGCGCGCCTGCGCCAGCGAGCCGATGCCCCCGTTGATCGACAGGTGCAGATCGGGAAACGCGGCCTTGACCGCGTGAACCAGGGGATAGTCCAGGGGCGGGATCTCGCGATTCTCGCGCGGGGACAGGCCCTGCAGCCAGGCCTTGCGCGCATGGATCGCCATGCGCCGCACGCCCGCGTCGCGCATGGCGGCGACAAAGGCAGGCAGCACCTCGGTCGGGTCCTGGTCATCGACCCCGATACGGCATTTCACCGTGACCGCGACGGGGCTGACGGCCATCATCGCGCCCACGCAGTCGGCGACCAGGGCGGGCGATTTCATCAGAACCGCACCGAAACAGCCCGACTGCACCCGGTCGCTGGGGCAGCCGACGTTCAGGTTGATCTCGTCATACCCGAAATCGGCCGCGATCCGGGTCGCCTCGCGCAACTCGGCCGGGTCCGACCCGCCCAGTTGCAGGGCGACCGGCCCGTCCGCCCCACGCGCCAGCAGCCGCGCGCGGTCGCCGTGGATCACGGCAGGCGCCGTCACCATCTCGGTGTAAAGCAGGGCGCGGCGCGACAGCAGGCGGTGGAACCGCCGGCAGGCCGCATCGGTCCAGTCCATCATCGGCGCCACCGACAGCCGCGCGGCCTCGCGGACCCCATCAAGGGCCCCGTCGGGGGCCGCAGGGTGGGCCGTCCTTGCGGTCGGGGCCGCCGCCTGCATCCCGTCCTGCATTCCAGTCCCGCCCCTGCCCGCCTGCAAACCCGCCGCAAGACGCCGCGGCCCGTGCGGTCTATACCCCGCGCGGCCCGCCACATTCCAGCCGCAGGAAAACACCGCCCCCGCAGGCCCGCGCCTTGAGCCTGCGGGCCTGCGTCCCTATCTTGGGGTCATCGCGAAAGGCCCCCCATGTTCTCGATCCCCGGCAAGCCACCCGTCACCATCACCCCCGCGGCCGAGGCGCGCATCGCCCGGCTGATGGCCGACCGCAAGGCGCAGGGCCTGCGGATCGGCCTGAAGAAGGGTGGCTGCGCGGGCATGGAATACACGATGGAACTGGCCGACGCCGCGTCCCCCGGCGACGAGGTCGTCGAACAGGGGGCGGCGCGCGTGCTGATCGCGCCCACCGCGCAGATGTTCCTGTTCGGCACGCAGATCGACTATCAGACCGGCCTGCTGGACAGCGGATTCAAGTTCGTGAACCCCAACGTCACCGACACCTGCGGCTGCGGCGAATCGATCCGCTTCGAGCCGATCGCACTGCCGCCCGCCGGCTGACGCCCGCCCCCGGCCCCTTGATCCACCCCGCGCAAGCGCGCTAGGCCGCAATGGCCGCCGCAGGGAAGGGATCATGATGCGCAAGCTTGCCGCCGGAAACTGGAAGATGAACGGGACGCTGGCCGACCTGGCAGAACTGGATGCGCTGGCCTTGGCCTGCGCCGAGGCGACCTGCGACATCCTGATCTGCCCGCCCGCCACGCTGATCCACCCGATGGTCGCGCGCATCGGGGGCGGCGGAATATCGGTGGGCGGCCAGGACTGCCACGCCGCCGAGTCGGGCGCGCACACCGGCGATCTTGCAGCCGGACAGCTGCGCGACGCAGGTGCGGACCACGTGATCGTGGGCCATTCCGAACGCCGCGCCGATCACGGCGAAACCGACGCGGCTGTCGCCGCCAAGGCCGCGGCCGCGCATCGGGCCGGCCTGCGCAGCATCATCTGCGTGGGCGAGACCGAGGCCCAGCGCGACGCGGGCGACACGCTGGACGTAATCGCGCGGCAGCTTGCCGGTTCGGTCCCCGAGTGCGCGACCGCCGACAACAGCGTCATCGCCTATGAACCCGTCTGGGCCATCGGCACCGGGCGCACCCCCACGAACGACCAGATCGCCGAGGTTCACGCCGCCATGCGCCGCGCGCTGGCCGCCCGGTTCGCCGACGGGGCAGAGATGCGCCTGCTGTACGGCGGCTCGGTCAAGCCCTCGAACGCGGCCGCGATCTTTGCCCTGCCCGCCGTCGATGGCGCGCTGGTCGGGGGCGCAAGCCTGAAGGCTGTGGATTTCGCGCAGATCGTGGCGGCGCTGGACGCGGCCTGACGCGACGGCCTGCGCGACCCGGCGGCGATGTCGGGGGCCTGCGACACGACCCGGCGGCGGCGCCCTGCCGCCGCCTATTACTTTGATCGATCAAACTATCTGGACATTTCCACTGCAATCCCCTAAGGACGGCGCCTTGGGACACCCGCTGCGCGGCGGTCCCGGCTTTCCGAAAGGCGCACAGGTGAACACGAACTCGGACACGGCGAGGCTCGAGCGGGCGCTGTCGTCGCTGGTGATGCGCTTTGGCAACAGGCGCATCGCGGCGGACATCGCGGACGCGACCGGGCATCGGCTGCCGGCGGGCTCGTGGGCGCTGCTGGACTATGTTCACCTGCTCGGTCCCATGCGGGTCAGCGACATCGCCGCGCTACACGGGGTCGAGGTGTCCACCGTGACGCCCCGCCTGCAAAGCCTGGAAAGCGCGGGGCTGATCGAACGCCACCGCGACCCTGCCGACGGCCGCGTGTCGATGATCGCCATCGGTCCCGCGGGGCGCGAGGCGCTGGGCGTGATCCATGACGCGCGCGCCGAGCTGATGGCCCGGGCGCTGCCGGCCGAGGATCTTGCCGCACTGCGCCCGCTGGTTCCCATCATCGAACGCCTGTCCGACCAACTGCAAAGCCTGCCGCCGCTGCGCGAGCCCACCGACGAGGAAGAGAGCCACCCATGACCCATGTCCCCCTGCGCGCTGCCCTTGTCGCCGGGCTGATCTGCGGGCTGGCCGCGCCGGCAGGCGCCCAGCCGCGCGAGATGCCGCCCACCCCGGTCAGCGTGCTGACCGTCCAGGCCGAGGCGTTGCCGGTCGTCAACGAACTGCCCGGCCGCGTCTCGGCCACCCGCATCTCGGAGGTGCGGCCCCGCGTGTCGGGCATCCTGGAGGACCGGGTGTTCGAACAGGGCAGCGCGGTCGCCGAGGGCGATGTTCTCTACCGCATCGATTCCGCACCCTTCGAGGTGCAGGTCCGCGCCGCCCAGGCGTCCCTGGCGCGCGCCAAGGCCACGCTGGCCAGCGCGCAGGTCGAACGGAACCGCCAGACCGCGCTGCGCGCCCGCAACGTGTCCGCCCAGGTCGAGCTCGAGCGCGCCGAAACCCTGGTGCTGCAGGGCGAGGCCGACGTGGCCATCGCCGAGGCGGCCCTGGCCGAGGCGCAGCTGAACCTGGACTATACCGAGGTGCGCGCGCCGATCAGCGGCATCATCGGCCGTGCGCTGGTCACGGAAGGCGCGCTTGTCACCAGCGCCGGCCCCCATCTGGCGCTGATCCAGCAGCTTGACCCGGTGTATGCCGATTTCACGCAGTCCACGTCCGAGCTGTTCCGCCTGCGCCGCGCCCTCAATGCCGGGGAACTGGTCGCCACCGCGCCGGGCGAGGCGACGGTGCAGCTGCTGTTCGACGACGGCACCGCCTATGACCATCTGGGAACGCTGCTGTTTTCCGAGGCCGCGGTGGACGAGACGACCGGACAGGTGACGCTGCGCGGCATGTTCCCCAATCCCGACGGGCAGCTGCTGCCGGGCCTTTATGTCCGGGTCCGCATCATCCAGGCGGTGAACGAACGCGCCATCGCCATCCCGCAGCAGGCCGTGCTGCGCGACGGGCGCGGCAACCCGCAGGTCTATATCCTCAAGGACGACAACACCGTCGATCTGCGCCCGCTGCAACTGGGCGCCACGATCGAGAACCGCTGGCTGGTCCAGGGCGGGCTCGAGCCGGGCGAGACGCTGGTCGTCGAGGGCGCGCAGAAGCTGTATCCCGGCGCGACGGTGATCCCCGAGCCGGTCGCCCCGGTCAACCCGGACGGCCAGCCGGCAGCCTCTGCGGCCCCGCCCGCCGGCGCGGTTCCGGCTGCGGCGCCCGCAGACACGAGGCCCGCCGATGCGGCGTCCACGGGCACGGCCGCACCGGCCGGGGCCCCTGCCTCGGCACCCGACGCGGCCGCCAAGCCTGCCCAGGGCGCGGCGCCCGCCGCGGCCGAACCCAGCAACTGAGGATCAGCGCATGGCACAACTGTTCATCGGGCGGCCTGTCCTTGCGTGGGTGATCGCCATCCTGATTTCGCTGGGCGGCATCCTGGCGATCCCCGGCCTGCCGATCAGCCAGTATCCGTCCATCGCGCCGCCCCAGATCACGGTGCGCGCGACCTATGTCGGCGCCTCGCCCGAGGAGATGTACGAGGGCGTGGCCCAGCCGATCGAGGAAGAGCTGAACACCATCGACGGCATCCGCTATTTCGAATCCACCTCGGACGCGTCGGGCACGATCACGATCACCGCCACCTTTGCGGCCGGGACCGACGTCGCGTCCGCCTCTGTCGACGTGCAGAACGCCGTCAGCCGGGTCGAGCCGCGCCTGCCGCGGTCGGTCGTGCAGCGCGGGATCACCGTGCAGCAGGCCGGTGCGGGCTTTCTGATGATTGTCGCGCTGACCTCGTCGGACGGCACGCGCGACGAAGTCGACCTGGGCGACTATCTGACCCGCAACGTCCTGGGCGAGTTGCGCCGGATCGAGGGTGTCGGCAACGCGCAGCTGTTCGCCGCCGGCCGCTCGCTGCGGATCTGGATCGACCCCGGCAAGCTGACCGGCCTGAGCCTGACCAGCAGCGACGTCAGCAACGCCATCACCGCGCAGAATGCGCAGGTGGCCGCCGGCTCGATCGGCGCGGACCCCAACCCCATCGGCCAGCAGCTGACCGCGACCGTGCTGGTCAAGGGCCAGCTGACCACGCCCGATGAATTCCGCAAGATCGTGCTGCGGGCCAATCCCGACGGCTCGACCGTCGTGCTGGGCGATGTGGCGCGCGTCGAACTGGGCAGCGAAAGCTATGGCTTCAGCTCGCGGCTGAATGGCGAACCCAGTGCGGCGGTCGGCATCCAGCTGACCTCCAGCGGCAACGCCCTCGCCGCCTCGAGCGCCGTGCGCGAGAAGATGGCCGAGCTGTCGGCCTTTTTCCCGCCCGGCATCGACTATGCCATCCCCTACGACACCGCGCCCTTTGTCCAGAAGTCCATCTCGAAGGTAGTGATGACGCTGGTCGAGGCGGTGGCGCTGGTCTTCGTCGTCATGTTCATCTTCCTGCAGAACGTGCGGTATACGCTGATCCCGACGCTGGTCGTGCCGGTGGCGCTGCTGGGCACGCTGGCGGTGATGTTCGCGGTCGGATTTTCGGTCAACGTGCTGACCATGTTCGCCATGGTGCTGGCCATCGGCATTCTGGTCGACGACGCCATCGTCGTGGTCGAGAACGTCGAGCGGATCATGGCGACCGAGGGGCTGCCGCCGCGCGAGGCCACCCGCAAGGCGATGACCCAGATCACCGGGGCCATCGTCGGCATCTCGCTGGTGCTGTCGGCGGTCTTCATCCCGATGGCATTCTTTCCGGGATCGTCCGGCATCATCTATCGCCAGTTCTCGCTGACGATGGTGGTGGCGATCCTGTTCTCGTCCTTCCTGGCGCTCAGCCTGACGCCGGCGCTGTGCGCGACCTTCCTCAAGCCGATCGCGGCCGGACATCATGAGAAACGCGGGCCTTACACCCCGTTCGGCCTGTTCAACCGTGGCTTCGACGCGACGACGCGCGGCTATACCGGCGCGGTGCGGCGGCTGACCGGGCGCAGCGGCCTGGTGATGGTGGTCTATCTGGCGATCGTGGGGGCCATGGCCTACGGCTTTGTGGGGCTGCCCAGCTCGTTCCTGCCGAACGAGGACCAGGGCTTCATCATCGTGGACCTGCAGACCCCGCCCGCCGCCTCGGCCAACCGCACCGACGAGGCGATCCGCAAGGCCGAGCAGGTCTTTGCCGGCAACGAGGGCGTGGAAAACGTCGTCGCCATCCGGGGCTTCAGCTTCTCGGGCTCGGGCACCAATGCCGCGCTGATGTTCGTCACCCTCAAGGACTGGGAGGAACGGTCCCAGTCCGCGCAGGAGATTGCCGACTGGGCCAACATGCAGCTGTTCGGAATCAAGGACGTGCGCGCCTTTGCCCTGTCGCCGCCGCCCATCCAGGGGCTTGGCAACGCCGGCGGCTTCAGCTTCCGCCTGCAGGACCGCGGCGGCAATGGCCAGCAGGCGTTGCAGGCGGCAACCCAGCAGCTGATCGAGGAGGTCACGGCCACCGGCCGCGTCGTCGGGGCGCGGGTCGAGGGGCTGCCGGTCGCGGCACAGGTGATCGTCACCATCGACCGTGAGAAGGCGAACACCTTCGGCGTGACGTTTGCCGACATCAACGCGACCATCTCGCAGAACCTCGCGTCGTCCTACATCAACGACTTCCCCAACGAGGGGCGGTTGCAGCGCGTCGTCGTGCAGGCCGACGAGACGGCGAGGATGTCGGCCGAGGACCTGCTGGACCTGACCGTGCGCAACATGAACGGCGGGATGGTGCCGCTGTCGTCGTTTGCGACGGTCCACTGGCAGAACGGGCCGACGCAGGTCGTGGGCTACAACGGCTATCCGTCGAACCGCATCTCGGGCAACGCCGCGCCCGGCTACACCACGGGCGAGGCCATGGCCGAGATCGAGCGTATCGCCCAGGGACTGCCGCAGGGATTCGGCTATGAATGGACCGGGCAATCGCTGGAGGAGATCGAGGCCGGCGCGCAGGAGGGCCTTCTCTACGGCCTCAGCATCGTGCTGGTGTTCCTGCTGCTGGCGGGGCTTTACGAAAGCTGGTCGATCCCCCTGTCGGTCATGCTGGCGGTGCCGCTTGGCGTCGCCGGCAGCGTGGCGGCGGCGTGGATCGCGGGCCTGCCCAACGACATCTACTTCAAGGTCGGACTGATCACGATCATGGGCCTGTCGGCCAAGAACGCCATCCTGATCGTCGAGTTCGCCAAGGAGCTTTGGGAACAGGGCAAGCCGCTGCGCGAGGCGGCGCTGGAGGCCGCGAAGCTGCGGTTCCGGCCGATCCTGATGACCTCGCTGGCCTTCACGCTGGGCGTGGTGCCCCTGGCCACGGCGACGGGGGCAAGCTCGGCCAGCCAGAACGCGATCGGCATCGGGGTGATCGGGGGCATGATCGCGGCCACGGTGTTTTCGGTGTTCTTCGTGCCGGTGTTCTTCGTGTTCGTGCTGTCGCTGGTCCGCCGCCGCAAGGCGCCGCCCGCGCCAACCGCTGCGGCCCCGGCCCCGGGAACGCCCCCCCCTGCATCGGCCACCGTGCCGCACTGACAGCGGAAAGGCGCGCCACCCGGCGCGTCTTTTCCGTTCCGCGCCGGGTCGGCCGACGCGCCGCCGGGTGGTGCAAGGCCGCGGCAACGGGTCGGTCGCTCGCATCGGCCCGCGTCCAGGCGAACCCGCGGCCGTTCGATCCGGGATGCGTCGCGTGAACCGGCCCGCGCCGTTGCACGGCATCCATCCGGCCGTCGCCTCGTGTGGCGAAGGGTGGGGACCGGCTGTGATGGGAAAGGACTGGTCGGGGCGAGAGGATTCGAACCTCCGGCCTACGGTACCCAAAACCGTCGCGCTACCAGGCTGCGCCACACCCCGAACCACCGCCCTTTTAGGCGCGCCGCGCGCCAGCGGAAAGCGAAAACATCAGTGGCAGGGCGCGGCAGCGGTCGCTTGCGGAACCGCCGGGTGCGCCAGCCGCGCGCCGGGGGTCAGCGACAGCCGCGCGGCCTCGCCCCCCGCCAGTTCCAGCACCAGCAGCCGGTCGGGGTCGGGGTCGCCGGGCGCGGCGCCCGGCACCGGGGTCAGGTCGTGGGGCCGTGCATCGGGGTGAACGTGGCGCAGCCGGCCCGACGCATCGAAGAACAGCATGTCCAGCGGGATCAGCGTGTTCTTCATCCAGAACGCCGTCGGCTGCGGCGTCTCGTAGACGAACAGCATCCCCTGCCCCTGCGGCAGCACCTCGCGCCCCATCAGCCCTTGCGCCCGGCTTTGGGGCGTGTCGGCAATCTCGACCGCGATCCGCGCCAGGGGGGTGTCGCCCGTCGCGGCAAGGATCGTCGCCGTGCCCGGCGCGCAGGTCGCAGCGGCCGCGGGCGTGGCCAACGCCAGCGCCGTCAGGGCAAGGGCCGCCCCGCGGCGGGTGGTGGCGGTCATGGTCATCGGCGCGTCCCCTTGCCTGCTGCGTCGCGCTGAACCGTGACGGCCCGCGCGCGCGAACGCAACGGCCTCATGGCTGAAGGCGGGTCACGGTCCACGGCGCACCCGCGCCCGCGCGCCGCCACTGGAAGCGGTCGTGCAGGCGAAAGGCCCCGTCGGCCCAGAACTCGATCTGCACGGGCGTGATGCGGAACCCGCCCCAGAAGGGCGGGCGCGCGGGATGCAGCCCGTGGCGCAGGCCCTGGCGCGCCACCTCGGCCAGCAGGGTCGCGCGGCTGTCCAGCGGCTGGCTTTGCCGGCTGGACCATGCCCCGATCCGCGATTGCAGCGCCCGGCTGGCGTAATAGGCGTCCGCCTCGGGCCCCTCGGCCCGCATCACGGGACCGCGCACACGGATCTGCCGCCGCAGCGATTTCCAGTGCATGACGAAGGCCGCGGTGCCCGTGGCCGCGATCTGCTGCCCCTTGGCGCTGTCATAGTTCGTGTAGAAGACAAAGCCGTCGGCCTCGATGTCCTTGAGCAGCACCATGCGGACGTCGGGCAGGCCCGCCGCATCGACGGTCGCCAGTGCGATGGCGTTGGGATCGTTCGGCTCGGTCGTCTCGGCCTCGGCCAGCCAGGCACGGGCCAGCACGAACGGGTCGTCGCCCGCGAAGATCCCGTTTCGGTCAGTCATCTTGATGCCCCACTGGCTTTGGCCTAATCCTCACCAAAGGTTGAAGACGTGGGGAACATTGCATGTCAAGCGGGCGAGTGGACGGCGGGCTGATGGCCGGCAAACGCGGGCTCATCATGGGGCTGGCCAACGACAAGTCGCTTGCCTGGGGCATTGCCCGCACGCTGGCCGACCATGGCGCAGAGCTGGCCTTTTCCTATCAGGGCGACGCGCTGCGCAAGCGGGTCGAGCCGCTGGCACGCCAGCTGGGATCGGACATCGTCCTGCCCTGCGACGTGGCCGACATGACGTCGGTGGACGCGCTGTTCGCCGCCCTGCGCGACCGCTGGGGCCATCTGGACTTTCTGGTCCACGCCATCGGCTTTTCCGACAAGGAAGAACTGCGCGGCCGCTATGTGGACACGACGCGCGACAATTTCATGATGACCATGGACATCTCGGTCTATTCCTTCACGGCCGTCGCGCAGCGCGCCGCCGCCATGATGCCGGCGGGCGGCAGCCTGATGACGCTGACCTACTACGGCGCCGAACGGGTGATGCCGCATTACAACGTCATGGGCGTCGCCAAGGCCGCGCTCGAGGCGTCGGTCCGCTATCTGGCCGAGGATCTGGGCAAGGACGGCATCCGCGTGAACGCCATCAGCGCGGGGCCGATCAAGACCCTGGCGTCGTCGGGGATCGGGGATTTCCGGTACATCCTGAAATGGAACGAGCTCAACTCTCCGCTGCGGCGCAACGTCACGACCACCGAGGTGGGGAAATCGGCGCTGTATCTGCTGTCGGACCTGGGCAGCGGCGTCACGGGCGAGACGCATCACGTCGATGCCGGCTATCACATCGTCGGCATGAAGGCCGTCGATGCCCCCGACATCGAGGCCGTCACCAGCCGCAAGGCCGACTGAGGCCGCCCGCGCCGTTCCGCCCCGCGCCCTGCGCGCCCCCTCCGAAAGCCTTGCGATGGACGCGATCACCCTGCCGCAGCTGGCACTGTTCGTCACCACGCTGGGCCTGGCCATCCTGTCGCCCGGTCCCGCGATCATCGCCGCCAGCCAGTCGGCGGCGGCACGGGGGCGGCGCGCCTCGATGCCCTATGCGATGGGGCTGGCGTTCGGCGCCTCGCTGTGGTGCCTGTTCGCGCTGTTCGGCCTGACGGTGCTGTTTCGCTGGATGCCGTCGCTGTTCGTCGCGCTCAAGGTGCTGGGCGGCGTCTATCTGCTGTGGATCGCGGTCCAGATGTGGCGTCACGCGGCCGACCCGCTGGACATGGGGGCCGAGACGGTCACGGGTCCCGGCTTTGCGCGCGGGGTCGCGCTGAACCTGTCCAATCCTAAGCCCGCGCTGTTCTATTCGGCTGTCATCCTGTCGGTGTTTCCGTCGCTGCATGGCGTGGCCCCGGTGCTTGTCTATGCCGTGGCGCTGTCGGTCGAGCTGTGGTTTTACGCGGCCGTGACGACTCTGATGTCGACCGGACCCGTCCGGCGGCGCTATCACGGCGCCAAGACCTGGATCGACCGCATCGCCGGTGCCCTGATCGGCGCGCTGGGGCTGTCGCTGATCCTGCGCCACTGAAAGGAACGCTCATGGCCAAGACTCCGTCCGACCGCCTGCCCCATGAAAAGGGGTTCCACGTCAGCTGGGACCAGTTGCACCGCGACGCCCGCGCCCTCGCATGGCGGCTGGATGGGCACGGCCCGGACAATGGCGGCTGGAAGGCGGTGGTGGCGATCACCCGCGGCGGCATGGTGCCGGCGATGATCGTCGCGCGGGAACTGGACATCCGCACGATCGACACGATCAGCGTCCGCTCCTATCGCAAGGGCGAGCAGGGATCGCTGACCGTCCTGAAATCCCCCGACGCCGCGATGATGGGCGACGGAGAGGGAGTGCTGGTGGTCGACGACCTGGTCGATTCAGGGCGCACGCTGGAACTGGTGCGGTCCATGTTCCCGCGCGCCCATTTCGCCACCGTCTATGCCAAGCCCAAGGGCAAGCCCATGGTCCAGACCTATGTGACCGAGGTCAGCCAGGACACCTGGATCTTTTTCCCCTGGGACATGGCCCTGCAATACGTCGAGCCGTATCGCGGCACCGACTGACGGGGCGGGCCGGCGGAGTGACGGCCCCGCCGCTCAGCCGGTGGCCTTGTCGGTCTTGGCGGGCGGCGCGTCACCCGGGGTGGTCTGCGGGTTGCGGACGGCGGCCTCCTGCTCGGACTGCTGGCGCTTGTTGCGCTCGGCTTCCTCGGCGGTGACGTCCCGGGGCGGGGCATAGCCGTTGCGCTCGAATGGCTGGTTGGGCATCGCAATCTCCTGTGTCTCAGGCGCCGACGTCGTCGGGGCCGCGCGGCTGGGCGGGCGTGGTGCCGTTGGCCGGTATGCCGTCGCGTTCGGCCTCGCCGGTGTATTCGTTCTGCAGGATGGTGGCGTCCGTGTCGCCTTGCCCGCTCTTGTCATCGCTGATGGCGTGGCGCGGCTCGATGGGGTCGGGGTGCACGGTCATGGCGGTCTCCTGGTTCATGCAGGGGAAACCGGCGGGCGGGCTGCGGGTTCCCCCGGAACTCGCGCGACCGCTGCCGCGTTACCACCTATTCATGCGATTCGGGGAGGGATTCGCTTGGCCAAGGACATTCGCCGTTATGAGCTGGTCGAGGACACCAGCGACGAGGAAGCCGGCACGATGAAGGCGCAGATGCGCATCGAGGAAGCCCAGCGCATGCGCCGCGCCCGCGAAGAGCAGGCGACGCAGATGCAGGTCCGCCGCTGACCGCCGGGCCGTCCGGCACACCCTGCGCCGGGGCGCGGTCCCACGTCGCCCCGGCCCATCATCGTCCCGCCTCCTCCGCCGCTGGCTAGCCGTTCCCCCGCACGAAGCGCGCGGCGTCCTCGGCTGCGCGGATCATCGCCTTGGACTTGTGCACGCACTCCTGGTATTCCAGTTCGGGCACGCTGTCGAACACGACGCCGCCGCCCGCCTGGACATACAGCGTGCCGTCCTTGACCACCCCGGTCCGCAGGGCGATGCACATGTCCATCTCGCCGTTCGCGGCGAAATAGCCGACCGCGCCGCCATAGATGCCGCGCTTCTCCGGCTCCAGCTCGTCGATGATCTGCATGGCGCGGACCTTGGGGGCGCCGCTGACGGTGCCGGCCGGCAGCCCCGCCAGCAGCGCCGACAGCGCGTCCTCGCCCTCGCGCAGCTCGCCCACCACGTTCGACACGATGTGCATGACGTGGCTGTAGCGTTCGATGATGAACTGCTCGGTCGGGCGCACCGTCCCGATGCGCGCGACGCGGCCCACGTCGTTGCGGCCCAGGTCCAGCAGCATCAGATGCTCGGCCAGTTCCTTTTCGTCCGACAGCAGGTCGGCCTCGTTGGCGCGGTCCTCCTCGGGCGTGGCGCCGCGCGGACGAGTGCCGGCGATGGGGCGGATCGTCACCTCGCCCTGGCGCAGGCGCACCAGGATTTCGGGGCTGGCGCCCACGATCTGGAACCCACCCATGTTCAGGAAGAACATGAAGGGCGACGGATTCGTCCGCCGCAGGCTGCGATACAGCGCAAAGGGCGGCAGCGGAAAGTCGATGGCCCAGCGCTGCGACGGCACCACCTGGAAGATGTCGCCGGCCCGGATATAGTCCTTGGCCCGCTCGACCGCCGCCAGATACTCGGCATGGGCAAAGTTCGACCGGGGCTGTCCCACCGCGCCGCCGCTTCCGTGACCCAGCGCGCGGGGTTCCGGCACGGCGCGGTCCAGGCTTCGCAGCGCGTCCATCACCCGCTCGGCCGCCTGGGCATAGGCCGCGCGGGCGGGCAGCGCGGGGTCGTGCCAGGCGGGCGCGCACAACGTCACCTCGCCCTTGACGCCGTCCAGGACCGCCACCACCGACGGCCGCAGCAGCATCGCGTCGGGCACGCCGATGGGATCGGGGTTCACGTCGGGCAGATGCTCGACCAGCCGGATCATGTCATAGCCCAGATAGCCGAACAGGCCCGCAGCGACAGGCGGCACGCCGTCGGGCATCTCGATGCGGCTTTCGGCGATCAGCGCCCGCAGGCTGTCCAGCGCGGGGCGCGGATCGTCCTCGAACAGCTCGGCATAGCGGGCCTGGCGATTGATCCGGGCGCGACCGTCGCGGCAGTCCCAGATCAGGTCGGGCTTCATGCCGACGATGGAATAGCGGCCCCGCACCTCGCCTCCGGTGACGCTTTCCAGCACGAAGGACAACGGTTCGGCCTCGGCCAGCTTCAGCATCAGGCTGACCGGCGTGTCCAGGTCGGCGGCCAGGCGCAGCGTGACAAGCTGGTTGCGGCCTGCGGCCCATCCCGCCTCGAACGCGGCAAAGTCGGGCGACAGGTCCATCACTGGATGCGCGCGTTCGCGGCGTTCAGCGCCGACTGGTTCAGCGTGACCCCGTGCGAGGCCTGCAACGCGCGCGCATAGGCGTCGAACAGATCCGATTGCAGCGAATCCGTCAGCCGGTTTCCGACGCCGCTGATGACCTGCTGCGCCTCGTCGCCGGTCAGGTCGGCGGGAATGATCCGGTCCAGCCTGACCAGAAAGACCCGGTTCTCGGCCTCGACGACATCGACCTCGCCAGGGGCCGTCAGGCGGAACGCCTGCGTCACCACGTCCTGCGGCACCCCGTCGATGGCGCCGTCGCGTTCAAGTCCCGCCGCAGCGGCCAGCGGGTCCGTCGCCGCGGTGGATGCCGCGGGCGTGGCGGGGGCGGGCGTGGCCGTTGCGGGCGTGGCCGGCGCGGGCGTGGCGGTCGCGGGCGCCGATGTCTCAGCAGCGGGCGCGGGCGCGGCGGATTCCAGCGCCATCTTGCGCTCTTCTCCGACCGCCATCAGCATCCGGCGTGTCTCGGCCTGCGTCCAGTCGGCCAGCACGCGGTCGCGGACCTGATCCAGCGGGATCAGCGCCGGGGGAACCAGGCTGTCCAGCCGCAGCGCGAAGACGCCGCCATCGTCCAACTGGTAAAGCTGGGGGAAATCGGACGGGGTCAGGGCCCGGGCGCGTTCGCGGAACGCCTGATAGGCGGCGATCCCTTCGGACGGGGTGTCGGCGGAATACTCGATCGTCCCCAGCTGCATGGGCGTCGATTTCGGCATGTCCTCCAGCGTGGCGCCGCCGGCCAGCAGGTCCTCGAACTCGGGGGCCTGCTCCTCGATCAGCCGGCGGGCGCGGTCGACCGCGGCCTCGGCCCGCAGGTCGGGGGCGGCCTGCTCATAGCTGATGTCCACGGGGTCGAGGATCGCGTTCATCGAAAACAGCGCCGGACCCAGATCGGTCATGAAGGGGCCGACGATCCCGGGCTGGTCCAGCGCGAACACCGCCGCGCCCGCCGCGCCCAGATCGGCCTCGGCCACCTCGCCCAGGTCGATGTCGGTCAGCTGCAACCCGCGCTGGTTCGTCTCCTGCTCGAACGTGGACTGCCCCGCGTCGATGCGGGCCCTGGCGGCCTGCGCCGACGCCTCGTCCCCGAACACGAGCCGTTCGACCATGCGCCGCTCGGGCTGGCGGAATTCGTCGATGCGCTGCTGGTACAGGTCGCGCAACGCCGCTTCGTCCAGCGTCACGCTGTCTTCCAGCATCTCGGGGGTCAGCCAGACATAGGTGATCTTGCGCGTCTCGGGCGCGGTAAAGCGGTCGGCGTTCGCCTGATGCCAGGCGACCAGCGTGGGCTCGTCGGGGGTGGCGACCGGGCCGGGCAGGTCCTCGGCGGTCAGCTCGTCCCACGCCACGTCGCGGCGCTCGAGCAGCCAGGCGGCGGTGCGGTCGCGCATCGTCTCGGGCCCGGTGACGCCCGACACGACGGCGCGTTGCAGGATCAGCCGCGCCTCGTCCATGCGGACGTCGTCCTCGAACTCGGCTTCGCTCAGCCCCTCTCGGCGCAGCAGGTCGGTATAGCGGGCGCGGTCGAACTGGCCCGAGGGCGTCTGGAACCCGGGCGCCGCGGCGATCTGGCGGGCAACGGCCTCGTCGCCCACGGACAGGCCCAGCTGGCGGGCCTCGTCCTCCAGCGCGGCGGCGGCGAACAGGCGCGCCTGCACCGATTGCGGCACGCCCAGCGCACGCGCGGTTTCGGCCGTCACGGGCTGTCCGGTCTGGGCCGAGAACGCCTGCATCTCGGACTGCACGGCGCGCAGATAGTCGTCGGTTCCGACCGGGGTGTCGCCGACCGCCCCGATCGCGGCCGTCGAGCTGCCCGAAAAGCTGGTCACGCCAAAGCCGCCCAGGCCCAGCAGCAGCATCCCCATCAGCAGCCACACCACGGTCGATTTGCCCTTGGTCCGCAAGCTGCCCATGTCCGTCCCCTTGCCACGGCCGCGCGCGGCCCTTTTTCGTCGCGCCGTGTTTAGGGCGCGGCCTGCGGGGCGGCAAGGCCAAGCGCAGGCCGCCTCAGGCGCGAAAGGCCGCCAGCCGGCCGGCAAGCGCGCCGATGCCGTCGCGGTCGACATTGGCGAAGGCGATGCGGACGTGGCGTACGCCCTGGGGATCGTCCGGCGGCATGAACATCGTGCCGGGCAGCAGCAGGACGCCGGCCTCGGCCACCAGGCGGCGCGCCAGGTCGGGCGAGCCGATGTCGAACGGATGGCGCACCCACGCGAAATACGCCCCGCAGCCCTGCACCTGCCAGCCGGGCAACGCCGCCATGGCCTGGTCCATCGCCTGCCGGCGGGCGAGGATCTCGGCCCGCTCCCCGGCCAGCCAGTCGCCCAGGTGCTGCATCCCCCAGACCGCGCCGATCTGGCCCAGCTGGCTGGTCGAGATGGCGACGGTGTCCAGGAACTTCTCGACCTCGATCATCCGGGCCTCGCTGGCGATCAGCGCGCCGACGCGGTGCCCGGTCAGCCGATAGGCCTTGGAAAAGCTGTACAGCTGGATCAGCGTGTCGCCCCAGTCAGGATCGGCGAACAGGTCGTGCGGCGCGCCCTCGCGGCTGTCGAAATCGCGGTACGTCTCGTCCAGCACCAGTGCCAGACCGTGCGCCCGCGCCAGTTCGGCAAATCCGCGCACGACCTCGGGCGGGTACTCGGCGCCCGAGGGGTTGTTGGGGCTGACCAGCACGATCGCCCGCGTGCGCCCGGTGATCAGTGCCGCCGCGTCGGCCGGATCGGGGATCATGCCGGGACCGCAGGTCAGGGGCACGGCCTGCACGCCCTGCATGTCCAGCCACATCTTGTGATTGAAATACCACGGCACGGGCACGATCACCTCGTCCCCTGCCCGCGCCAGCGTCGCCAGCGCCGCGCAGAACGCCTGGTTGCAGCCCTGCGTGATGGCCACGTTGGCAGGCTCGACCCGCCCGCCATAGGCGCGCGACCAGTCCGCAGCGACCTGCGCGCGCAGGTCGGGGTTGCCCAGCACCGGGCCGTAAAGATGCGCATCCGCCCGGTCCAGCGCGGCCTGGGCGATGGCGCGGCGCAACGGCTCCGGCGGGGGATCGACCGGCGCGGCCTGGCTGACGTTGATCAGCGGCCGATCCGGCGGGAACGTCACGCCCTCAAGCCAGCGGCGCGCCTCCATCACCGGGGGGCGGAAGGTGGCGGCCAGTGCGGGGTTCAGGGGCAGCATGGGCGGGGCATCCGTGTCAGGGGCGAAGGTCGGACAGGTCGGGCCGCGCGGTCGAGGTCGCCGCGGGCGGCGGCAGGGCGGGTGCTGCCGCCGGCCCCCCACCCGCAGGCCGCGCCGCGACACCGGGCAGCGGCGAGGGCAGGCGCAGATCGGGCGCCGGCCGCGCGGCGCGTAGTGGTGCCGTGGTCGCGGGCGGGGCTGCGGGCGCGGCGGCCGCACGCGCGACCTGCGCCACGTCCCGGGGGGCGCGCGGAGTTGCGTCGGCTGGGTCCGCGTCGGTGCCCTGGGTCGCTGCGGCACGGGCGGTCACGTCTGCGGCGGGCACGACGGGCGTGCTGTCGGCGGCCCCGTCCAGCGCATCCGGCAGGGACGGTGCCGCGGATCCAAGCCGGGGTAAAAGGTCCGGCGCGGGTGCCGCCGCCCTGCCGGGCAGCGCGACTGCGACCGCCGCCGACGCGGGTGGCGTCGCGGCAACGTCCGGCGTCTGGGCACCCGGCGCGGGTGCGGCGGGCATGGCGGGCGGCGCGCCGGCTTCGGGGCGGCCCGGCCCGGCGGATTCCCGGACCGGCTGGGGCTCGGGCGCGGCGGGGGATGTGGCCGGCGTCCCCGCCTGCGGCCGGGCGTCCGCCGCCAGCGGGGCGGGCGCGCGAGGGTCGTCGTCGGCGGCGCGACGGAACTCGGACCCGACCGGCTCGGGCAGCCGCTCGGCCGCCGAGGCCGGTGACGCGGCCCCGGCGCCGGCCGTTTCCGGCTCGGCCGGCAGCGGGCCGGGCACGGACGCGGGTGCAGCGTCGGTCGCCAGGGCGGCCGGGGCGCTCTCGGCCAAGGGCGCCGGGCCGGCCGCGGGGTCCGGGCGCGCCGCGTCGGTGGGGGCTGCTGTCATGGAGGTGGTGCCCGAGGGCTGCGGAGCGGGCAGACCCTGATTGGGGACCTCGGCCATGGCAGGCGTTGCGCCGGTGTCGCCAGCCGTCACCGGGGCCGGCGAGAGGTCCGCGTTCACCGCGCCGGCGTTGCCGCGGGGCAGGTCATCGCCTGCCGTCCGGTCCGTCCCACTCAGGCCCGCTGTCAGGCCTGCCCCAACTTCAACGTCCGCCGTGCCTGCGGGCCGCTTCGCCAGAGCCGCGTCGCCCGCTCCGCCGAAAGAGACACTCGCCCCGTTCCTTTCGTGCGCCGCGCCCGCGTCCAGACTCGCCTCCCCTCCGTCGGCACCCCCATCCGGCCCTGGCATGCCCGCACCGTCCGTTGCGCGCGTGTTCCGCGGCACGCCGTCCGCGGACGCACCACCCGCCTCGGGCTGGCCTGCATCCGCCCCAGGCGGCGAACGGTCGCGGCCGGCGTTCGGCAGGGCCAGCGACAGGGCGGCCAGCGTCGCGCCGCACAACAGCGTTCCGTGAACCAGGCCGGTCCAGAATCCCATCGCTCGCGCCCCCGTCCGGCCGGGCGCCCGGCCCGTTCCCATCCGCGCCGGGGTTGACCCCCGGCGCCGCTTCGGCCCATCTATAGCCGACCGCAACCGGCGGTTCACCCCCCCTTGCAAGGCCCTGCCGATGACCTTTGCGCCGTTGTCGCCCTGTCTGGTTCCCGCATCCGGCACCCCGGACGGGCCATCGATCCTGATGATCGACAACTATGACAGCTTCACCTGGAACCTTGTCCACTATCTGGGCGAGGCCGGGGCGCGGGTCGAGGTCGCGCGCAACGACGCCCTGTCGGTCGAGCAGGCGCTGGCGCGTCGGGCGGCGGGGGTGCTGATCTCTCCGGGCCCATGCGCGCCGGCGCAGGCGGGCATCATCGTGCCGCTGATCCGCGCCGCGGCCGACGCGGGCCTGCCGGTCATGGGCGTCTGCCTTGGCCACCAGGCCATCGGCGAGGCGTTCGGCGGCGCCGTCGTGCCCGCGGTCCGCATCGTGCACGGCAAGGTCGATGACATCAGCCACGACGGCACCGGGCTGTTCGCGGGCCTGCCCTCGCCGCTGCGGGCCACGCGCTATCATTCGCTGACCGTTGATCCGGCAAGCCTGCCCGACACCCTGCGCGTCACGGCGACCGCCGCGGACGGCACGATCATGGGCCTGGCGCATCGGACCCTGCCGGTCGAGGGCGTGCAGTTCCACCCCGAAAGCATCCGGTCCGAACACGGGCACGCCATGATCCGCAATTTCCTGGCGCGCTGTTCCAACCGCATGGGGGCCGCGGCATGACCGCCACGCCCACCGACATCCGCCCGCTGATCGGACTGGCCGCGACACGGCCCCTGACCCCGGCCGAGGCCGAGGCCGCCTTCGGCGCGCTGTTCGACGGCGCCGCGACCCCCGCGCAGATCGGCGGGCTGCTGATGGCGATGCGGGTGCGGGGCGAGACGGTGGACGAGATCGCCGCCGCCGTCCGCGCCATGCGCGCCCGGATGAACCGCATCACCGCGCCGGCGGGCGCCATCGACATCGTGGGCACCGGGGGGGACGGCAAGGGCACGCTGAACATCTCGACCGCGACCGCCTTTGTCGTGGCGGGCGCAGGCGTGCCCGTGGCCAAGCACGGCAACCGCAACCTGTCGTCGAAATCCGGGTCCGCCGATGCGCTGTCGCATCTGGGCATCGACGTGCAGGGCGGCGTGGCCCGCGCGCAGGCCGCGCTGGACGCGATCGGGCTGTGCTTCATGATGGCGACCGTGCATCACCCCGCGATGCGCCATGTCGGCCCTGCCCGGGCCGAGCTGGGCACGCGCACCATCTTCAACCTGCTGGGGCCGCTGACCAATCCGGCCGATGTCCGCATCCAGCTGACCGGCGCGTTCTCGGCCGACTGGCTGTGCCCGATGGCCGAGACGTTGCAGGCGCTGGGCTCGCAGACCGCGTGGCTGGTCCACGGCGGCGACGGCACGGACGAGCTGTCGATCGCCGCGCCGTCGCGGGTGGTGCAGCTGCGCGATGGCGTCATCACCAGCTTCGAGATCGCCCCCGAGGATGCGGGCCTGCCCGTCCACCCGTTCGAGGCCATCGTGGGCGGCGAGCCGGCGCAGAACGCCACCGCGCTGCGGGCGCTGCTGGACGGATCGACCGGGGCCTATCGTGACGCGGTGCTGCTGAACGCGGCCGCGGCGCTGCTGATCGCGGGCCGCGCGCAGGACCTGCGCGAGGGGGCCGAGATGGCCCGCGCCTCGATCGATTCGGGGGCGGCGCGTGTCCGGCTGGACCGGCTGGCGGCGCTGTGCGCGGCCCCGGCATAGGCGGTGGGGCACAGGGCGACCTGCCGTTGACGGCCGTCGGCCCTCTCCCGGACCCGGTGCCCCCGGCGGCCTGGTCGCACCTGCCGTTCTTTGCCGAGGACTGGCCTGCGATCCGTGACCGGCTGGCACACGGCGACTGGCTGCCCGGCCCCGGCCGCGTCTTCGCCGCGCTGGAGGCGCTGACCCCTGCCACCACCCGCGTCGTCATCCTGGGACAGGACCCCTATCCGACGCCCGGCCACGCGAACGGCCTGGCGTTTTCCGTCAACCCGGGCGTCCGACCGCCGCGGTCGCTGGCCAACATCCTGGCCGAGCTTGCGGCCGACACCGGCGAGCGTCCGGCCTCGGGCGATTTGTCCCCCTGGGCGGCGCAGGGCGTGCTGCTGATGAACACTGCCCTGTCGGTGGCGCCGGGTGCGGCCGGGGCGCACGCCCGCTGGGGCTGGGACCGGCTGGCGCGGCAGGCCATTGCCGCCGCGCAGGCCTGCCGCCCGGTCGCCTTCGTCCTGTGGGGGGCGCAGGCACAGGCGGTGGCCCGCGGCCTGCCCCGCGACGCCGATCTGGTGATCGCCAGCCCGCACCCCTCGCCTCTGTCGGCGCGGCGCGGGTTCTTCGGCTCGCGGCCGTTTTCGCGCGTCAACGCCTGGCTGGCGGCGCGCGGCGAGGCGCCGGTGCGGTGGGGCTGATCCCGGTTGCACGGCGCGCCGCCGCGGGCCACAACCGGACCCATGGACATCCTGGACCGCATCAAGACCTACAAGCTGGCCGAGATCGCCAGCGCACGCGCCGCCCGCCCGCTGGCTGAGGTCGAGGCCGCAGCCCGCGCAGCCCCCCCGGTGCGCGGCTTTGCCGCCGCCCTGACCCGCGCCGCGGCGACCGGCCCCGCCCTGATCGCCGAGATCAAAAAGGCCAGCCCCTCCAGGGGCCTGATTCGTCCGGACTTCGATCCCCCGGCCCTGGCCCGCGCCTATCAGGCGGGGGGCGCGGCCTGCCTGTCGGTGCTGACCGACGGCCCCAGCTTTCAGGGGGCGCCGGACTACCTGACGGCCGCGCGCGCCGCCTGCGACCTGCCGGTGCTGCGCAAGGATTTTCTTCACGATCCCTATCAGGTGGCCGAGGCCCGGGCGTGGGGCGCCGATTGCGTCCTGATCATCATGGCGTCGGTCGATGACGCGCTTGCGGCCGAACTGGCGGACGCCGCACGCCACTGGGGCATGGACGCGCTGGTCGAGGTGCACGACGCCGCCGAGCTGGACCGCGCGTTGCGCATGGACGCGCCCTTGATCGGGATCAACAACCGCAATCTCAGGACCTTCGCGCTCGATCTTGAGACGACGCTTGATCTTGCGCCGCGCGTGACAGACCGCGACGTGGTCTGCGAAAGCGGTCTGTTCACCCACGACGATCTGGCGCGGATGATGGCGGCGGGGGTCCGGCGTTTCCTGATCGGGGAAAGCCTGATGCGGCAGCCCGATGTTGCGGCCGCGACCCGCGCCATCCTGGACGGTGGAAGGGACGCGCCATGTCGCTGACGCATTTCGACGCGGCCGGACAGGCGCACATGGTCGATGTGTCGGGCAAGCCCGAGACCGCGCGCGAAGCGGTGGCCGAGGCGCAGGTGGTGATGTCGTCCGCAACGCTGGCGCTGGCCCAGGGCGGCGCGACCAAGGGCGACGTCCTGGGCGTGGCGCGCCTAGCGGGCATCATGGGCGCCAAGCGCACTGCCGAGCTGATCCCGCTGTGCCATCCGCTGCCGCTGGACCGCGTGGCCGTGGACCTTGTGCCCGACCCCGCCCTGCCCGGCATCCGCATCACCGCGACGGCCCGCACCACCGGACGCACCGGGGTCGAGATGGAGGCGCTGACCGCCGCGACCGTCGCCGCGCTGACCGTCTATGACATGCTCAAGGCCGCGCAAAAGGACATGCGGATCGAAGGCGTCCGGCTGCTCAGCAAGACCGGCGGCAAGTCGGGCGCGTTCCGGGCCGATCCGGCCGGACCCGCGCCATGATCGGGGTGGACGAGGCGCTGGCGCTGGTGCTGGACCTCGCCCCCGCGCCGCAGGCCGAGGTCGTGCCGTTGGATGCCGCCGCCGGGCGCTGGCTTGTGCAGGATGCACGCTCGCGGATGACGCAGCCGCCGTTCGATGCCGCCGCGATGGACGGCTATGCCGTGCGCGCGGGCGACGGCGCGGGGCCGTTGACCCTGGTGGGCCAGTCGGCGGCGGGCGCGGGCTGGCCCGGCGTGCTGGCACCCGGTCAGGCGGTCCGCATCTTTACCGGCGCCTCGGTCCCACAGGGCGCCGACCGCGTCGTCATGCAGGAACACGTCCGCCGCGATGGCGACAGGATCATCCTGGAAACGACCGTCGAAAAGCCGCATATCCGGCCGCGCGGGAATGATTTTTCCGAAAACGACCGGGTTGCGGCGGGCCGTCGACTCGATGCGGCCGACATCGGCCTGCTGGCAGCGATGAACCTGCCGGCCGTGACGGTCGCCCGCGCGCCGCGGGTCGCGGTCCTGGCCGGCGGGGACGAGCTGGTGCGCCCCGGCGACACGCCCGCAGCCGGGCAGATCATCAGTTCGAACGACCTAGCCGTGGCCGCGCTGGCCCGGGCGGTGGGCGGGGCGACCACGATCCTGCCGCTGGCCCGCGACACTGAGGACAGCCTGCGCACGGCCTTTGCGGCGGCGGCCGGCCATGACGTGATCGTGACCATCGGCGGGGCCTCGGTCGGGGACCATGACCTTGTGAGCCGGGTGGCCGCCGCGATGGGGATCGAACGGGCCTTTCACCGCATCGCCATGCGTCCCGGCAAGCCGTTGATGGCCGGCCGGCTGGGATCGTCGGCGATGCTGGGCCTGCCGGGAAACCCGGTGTCGGCAATGGTCTGCGCCATCCTGTTCCTGCAGCCGCTGCTGCGGGCGATGCAGGGCGACCCGAACCCCGCCCCGCGGCTGCGCCACGCACGGCTGGGCTGCCCCCTGCCGCCCGAGGGCGACCGCCAGCATTACCTGCGGGCCACCCGGACCGAGGACGAGAGGGGCACCGTGATCACCCCGTTCGCCGATCAGGATTCGGCACGCCTGCGGCTGATGGCCGAAGCGGATTCGCTGCTGGTGCGCCCGGCGGGCGATCCTGCGCGCGAAGCCGGCGCGCCGGTCCGCTTCATCCCCTTGCGACATTAACCATTTATCAATCCGAATCAGCTTAGTCATTGACCTGCAAGGACGATTGCGCTAGAACAATCGCAGAACACAGCCGCCTTGCGGGGGAACGACCGGAATGCTGACGAAAAAACAGATCCAGTTGCTGGAATTCATCCAGGTGCGCATGGCCCGCGACGGGGTTCCGCCCTCGTTCGACGAAATGAAGCTGGCGCTCGATCTGCGCTCGAAATCGGGAATACATCGCTTGGTCACCGCTCTTGAGGAACGCGGCTTCATCCGCCGCCTGCCCCACCGTGCGCGGGCGCTGGAAATCGTGCGCCTGCCGGACGCCCTGATGCGCGGCCATGCGGCCCCGGCCGAGGGGACGGGCGGCTTCACGCCCCGCGTGATCACCAACGACCGTCCTGCCCCGGCCGCGCGGCCCCGCGGGGCGATGGCCGTCAGCGACAGCCCGGCGGTCGAGCTGCCCGTGATGGGGCGCATCGCGGCCGGTGTCCCGATCGAGGCGATCTCCGAGGTCTCGCACCACATCGCCGTGCCGGGGTCCATGCTGACCGGCCGCGACCATCATTACGCGCTGGAGGTGCGGGGCGATTCGATGATCGAGGCCGGGATCAACGACGGCGACGTGGTGGTGATCCGGGAACAGGATCACGCCGACAACGGCGATATCGTCGTGGCGCTGGTGGACGGGTCCGAGGCGACGCTGAAACGCTATCGCCGCCGCGCCGGCATGATCGCGCTTGAGGCGGCGAACCCTGCCTATGAAACCCGCGTGCTGCCCGAGGAGAAGGTTCGCGTCCAGGGCCGGCTGGTGGGGCTGATCCGCAGCTACTGACGCGCCCTTGCGACGTGGCCGGAGGGTCGCACCTCAAGCCACGGACGTCCTGACGTCGGACCGGCCCACCCTGTCCGGTCCGGGTTCCGGCCTGCGTCTCCGAACATCTTTGACCAGGGGCCGTGCCGGGGGGAAAGCATTGCCCTTTCGCCGGTGCCCACACCCGACCCGTCCCTGTGCCGGACAGGACCCTGGTTATTGCGGCCCGTCAGCGGACCGGCGGCGACCCGCGTTCGGCGCTGATGCCCATCAGGTCGAAGAAATCGGGCGGCGCGCGGCCCAGCAGTTCTTCGGCCAGGTCGCGGCCCATGTGGCGGCGATCGGCCACCGGCCCTTCGCGGTCGCCCCGGATGGACATCGACCCGTCGGGCAACAGGATCTCGCCCCGCAGCCGCAGTCGGTCGCCCGTCACCTCGGCCAGCCCGGCGATCGGGGTCTCGCACGACCCGTCCAGCCGCTCCAGAAAGGCCCGCTCCGCCTCGACCCGGAGGGTCGTGGTCAGGTCCGAGATCGCGGCCAGCAGGGACGCGGCGATGGAATCCGCTGCGCGCCGCTCGACCCCGATCGCGCCCTGCGCCACGGCGGGCAGCATCTCGTCGGTGTCGATCACGCCGCGCACGACATCCAGCATGCCCAGGCGCGTCAGCCCGGCCAGCGCAAGGAAGGTGGCCTCGGCCACCCCGTCCTCCAGCTTCTTCATCCGGGTCTGCACGTTGCCGCGGAACTCGACCAGTTGCAGATCCGGGCGGCGGTGCATCAGCTGCGCCCGGCGGCGCAGGCTGGACGAGCCGACCACGGTTCCGGCGGGCAGGTCGGCGATGGACGCCCAGCGCCCGCTGACGAACGCGTCGCGCACGTCCTGGCGCGGCAGATAGCAGTCGATCACCAGCCCGTCGGGTTGCAGAACGGGCATGTCCTTCATCGAATGGACGGCGATGTCGATGCGCCGGTCCAGCAAGGCGTCCTCGATCTCGCGGGTGAACAGGCCCTTGCCGCCGATCTCCTTCAGGGGACGGTCCAGCACGCGGTCGCCGGTGGTCTTGATGACGACGATCTCGAACGCGTCCTGCGGCAGCGCGTGGGCGGCCATCAGGCGGTCGCGGGTCTCGTGCGCCTGCGCCAGCGCCAGGGCCGAGCCACGGGTGCCGATGCGAAGCGGGCGGGAGGGGGTGGGAAGCGCGTCCATGCGCCCCGGTTAGCGCCGGGCGGGCGCGATGACAACCGTTCGGGTGCGGGCGCCCATGCGCGGGCTTGCGCCACGCCCGCTTGCAGCCGACGGGCAGCCTTGCCACAAGGGCGCATGACCCAGACAGCCATTGCCCCCCGACCGAAAAAGACCATCCTGCGCGCGCTGGCGGGCGAGACGCTGCCCGTGCCGCCCGTCTGGATGATGCGGCAGGCTGGTCGCTATCTGCCGGAATACCGTGCGACCCGCGCCCGGGCGGGCGACTTTCTGTCGCTGTGCTACAACCCCGACCTTGCGGCCGAGGTGACCCTGCAGCCGATCCGGCGCTATGGCTTCGACGCGGCGATCCTGTTTGCCGACATCCTGCTGGTGCCGCAGGCACTGGGGGCCGACCTGTGGTTCGTCACCGGCGAGGGGCCGCGGCTGTCCACCCTTACCGACGCCGCGGGCGTGCAGGCCCTGCGGCCCGCCGCCGCGATCCACGACACGCTGGCCCCGATCTACGAGACGGTGCGCATCCTGCGGCGCGAGTTGCCGGCCGACACGACGCTGATCGGCTTTGCGGGCGCTCCTTGGACGGTGGCGACCTACATGGTCGCGGGCCGCGGCACGCGCGACCAGGCGCCGGCCCATGCCATGATGGCCGCCGACCGTCAGGCGTTTGCGGCCCTGATCGACCGGATCGCCGACGCGACGGTGGAATACCTGTCGGCGCAGATCACGGCCGGGGCCGAGGTCGTCAAGCTGTTCGACAGCTGGGCCGGCAGCCTGCGCGGGCAGGACTTCGACGCGTTCGCGGTCGCCCCCACGGCCCGGATCGTCTCGGCCCTGAACGACCGCCATCCCGGCGTTCCGATCATCGCCTTCCCGCGCGAGGCGGGACCGCGCTATGTCGGGTTCGCCGCCGCCACCGGCGCCGACGCCGTGGCGCTGGACAACGGCGTCAGTGCCGAATGGGCCGCGCAGAACGTGCAGCGCCCCGGCCCCGGCGGCTGCGTCCAGGGCAACCTGGACCCCCGCCACATGGTGACGGGCGGCACGGCCCTGGTGGACGAGACCCGCCGCATTATCCGCGCCTTCGCGGGCGGGCCGCATATCTTCAACCTCGGCCATGGGATCACGCCCGACGCGGACCCCGACAACGTGGCGCTGATGGTCGAGACGGTGCGCAGCGGCGCGGCCTGACGCCGCGCCCGGATCAGACCCACTTGGCCAGCGGCGGCAGGCTCATCAGCACGGCGTCGGCATTGTGGCCGGTTTCCAGCCCGAAGCGGGTTCCCCGGTCATAGACAAGGTTGTATTCCGCATAAAGCCCGCGATGGATCAGCTGCGCCTCGCGGTCGGGATCAGACCAGGGCTGACCCATCCGCCGCTCGGCCAACGGCAGGAACGCGGGCAGGAAGGCCGCGCCGACATCGCGGGTAAAGGCGAAGTCCGCGTCCCAGTCGCCGCTGTTCAGGTCGTCATAGAAGATGCCGCCCACGCCGCGCGCACGCCCACGGTGGGGAATGAAGAAATACTCGTCCGCCCAGGCCTTGAAGCGGTCGTAGTAATCGGCCCCGTGCGGCGCGCAGGCCGCCCGCAGCGTGGCGTGGAAATGCGCGGTGTCCTCGGCATAGTCGATGCAGGGGTTCAGGTCCGACCCGCCCCCGAACCACCAGGCGCCCGGCGTCCAGAACATCCGCGTGTTCATGTGGACGGCGGGCGCATGCGGGTTCTGCATATGCGCGACCAGGCTGATGCCCGAGGCCCAGAACCGCGGATCGTCGCCAAGGCCGGGCACGCCGCGCGCGGTCATCGCGGCCTGCGCGCGCGGGGCCAGCGTGCCATGCACCTCGGACCAGTTGACCCCCACTTTCTCGAACACCCTGCCGCCGCGCATCACCGACATGATGCCGCCGCCCCCGCCCTGCTCGCGGGCCGTCGGTGTCACCTCGAACCGGCCCGGACGAGCGCTGCCCGGGCCCCGATCCTCCAGCGCCTCGAACGCCGCGGTGATCTCGTCGCGCAGGGCGCGGAACCAGTGGGCGGCGGCCTGGCGCTGCTCGGTCATCTCCATCGCGGGCTCTTTCGTGATTTGCGGGGCGCAGGGCGCGGCGCTAGGCTTGAGCGTCCCTGATTAAAGGCTGCCCCGATGACCCGCAACCTTGCCCTGACCGCGCTGGCCTGCGTGACCCTGGCCGCCTGCGGCACCCCCCAGCAGCAATGCATCGCACAGAACACCCGTGAATACCGCGTGGTCACGAACCTGCTGGATGAGGTGCAGGGAAATCTTGCCCGCGGCTATGCGTGGGAAGAGCGCGCGGTGACGCGCACCGTCTGGCGCGACTGCTCGACCGTGTGGCGCGACAAGGACGGAAACCGGCGCATCGTGGATCGGCCATGCCTGCGCGACGTGACCGATGTCGAACGCTACCGCGTGCCGATCGACCCGGCGTCCGAGATGCGCAAGCGCGACAACCTGCTGGCCCGGCAGACGGCGCTGCTGCCCGGCGCCGAGGCGGCCGTGCGCGCCTGCCGCGCGGCGCACCCGGACTAGCTCAGCGCCGTTTCGGGCGGCCCGCCCCGGTGGCCGTGATCACCTTGAACCGCCCGTCGCCCGCGATTTCCTGAACCTGCGCGAAATGCTCGGCCAGCACCGGCTCGTACGGCAGGTGCCGGTTGGCCACCATCCACAGCCGCCCTGCCCCGGTCAAAAGCCCCGCCGCCGCGCGGATGAAGCGCGCGCCCAGATGCGGGTCGGGGTTGCGGGTGTCGTGAAACGGCGGATTCATCACGACGCCGTTCACGGGGTCCGGCAGGCGAAAGCTTGTGGCGTCGGCCCAGTGAAACACCGCGCGCGGATCGGTCACGTTGCGGCGGGCGCACTCCAGTGCCGCGGCATCGGCCTCGACCAGGTGCAGCGTCTCGAGGCCGGGGCGCGCCAGCACCTGCGCGGCAAGCCAGCCCCAGCCCGCGCCCAGATCGACGACACGGGTGGGCATCCGGTCCGGCAGCGCCGCGGCCAGGGCCTGCGACGCAGGGTCGGGGCCGTCGGCCGAAAACACGCCGGGCGCCGTCACGAAGCCGCCCTCGACGGTTCGTTCGGCGCCGACCCAGTCCGCGGGCACCCACGCGCCCGCGGGCATCGCAAGATGCAGGATCTTGCCATGGGCGCGGGACTGGACGTCGTCCACAGGGGCGAGCGTCCGCAGCTCGCGCAGCATCGAATCGATGCCGTCGGTCTTTTGACCATCGACCCACAGGCTGGCCCCCGGCGCCAGCCGCGAGGCCGCAAGGGCGACGCGCGCGCGCGCCTCGGCCCGCGCACGGGGCAGGAACACGATCGCGGCCGCGACCTCGCCCTCCGGCAGCGCGGCGGGGGACGAGGCCACGCGAAAGCCGCGGGCGGCCAGCGCATCGTGATCGGGACGAAAGCCCTGAAGGATGATGGTGCGGTCGGGGGCGAATCCCGACAGATCCTCGGTGGCGCGGGGGCCGATCAGCAGCAGCGTGCCCGCCGGCGGGGCGATCAGGTCCAGCCGCGATCCGGCCATGTCATTCCTTTTCCATCGTGCATTGCAGCGGATGCTGCTGGCGGCGCGCCAGTTCCATGACCTGCGCCACCTTGGTTTCCGCCACCTCGTGCGAGAAGACGCCGACGACGGCAAGCCCCTTGCGATGCACGGTCAGCATGATCTCGATCGCCTGGGAATGGGTCATGCCGAACAGCCGTTCCAGGATGTGGACGACGAACTCCATGGGCGTGAAGTCGTCGTTCAGCAGCAGCACCTTGTACATCGGTGGCCGCTGCGTCTTCGGCTTGACCTTGGTGGCAAGGTCGGCGTCCCCGCCAGGACCCTGCGGCTTTCCAGGGTCGGTCATGCGGGGCTGCGTCGGGCGCGGCTGGTTCACGGTCGGATCCTGATCGGCGGTCGGGACGAGGGGCTTGGACGTTCGCAATATAGACACTCGGCGCGCCGAGGAAAGGGCGAGCAGGCCGGCTTCACTGACCCTGCGCATTGCAACCGCCCCGCAAAATGCCCGTTTCGGCAGGAAAGGACCCGTGCTATCCTCGGTCCATCAATGAAGGGCGTGCCATGATGAACGCGCCCTCGCAGGCAAAGAGACCGGGACAGTGCAACATATTCTCATGACCCTCGTTGCGGGGGTGATCGCCGTGCTGGGGGCGCTTGCGCCACCATCGGCCACCGCCGCGCCATTCGCCGCCTTCGTGATGGATGCGCGAACCGGCAAGGAAATCTATTCCCAGAACGCCGACGCGCGGCTGCATCCGGCGTCGCTGACCAAGATGATGACGCTGTACATGGCGTTCACGGCGGTCGAGCGCGGGCAGGTGCGGCTGGATTCGCGCTTTACCGTGTCGTCGCACGCGGCCTCGCAGCCACCCTCGCGCCTCGGCCTGCGGCCGGGGCAGAAGATCGAGCTGCGCTATCTGATCCGCGCCGCCGCGGTCAAGTCGGCCAACGACGCGGCGACCGTGATCGGCGAGGGGCTGGCCGGGTCCGAATCGCAGTTCGGCGCGCAGATGACCGCCATGGCGCGCGCCCTGGGGATGCGCAACAGCGCCTTCCGCAACGCCAACGGCCTGACCGCGTCGGGGCATTATTCCTCGGCCCGCGACATGACGATCCTGGGCCGGCGGCTGTTTTATGATTTCCCGCAGTACTACTCGATCTTCTCGCGCCGTTCGGCCGATGCCGGGATCGCGACCGTGTCCAGCACGAACAAGCGCTTTCTGGACAGCTACAAGGGCGCGGACGGCATCAAGACCGGCTATACGCGGGCGGCGGGGTTCAACCTGACCGCCTCGGCGCAGCGCGGCCCCAAGCGGATCATCGCGACCGTTCTGGGGGGGCAGTCCACCGCGCAGCGCAACGCGGTCATGGCGCAACTGCTGGACGCCGGGTTCGGAAGCGCGCCGACACGGGTGCGGGAAATAAGGCCCGAGGCGCCGGCCTACCTGGTCGAGAAGAAGCGCTCGGTCAAGGTCGCCCGGGCCGACGCGCCCCCTGTGGCGCCTGTCAAGCTGAAGACCGTGGCGGTCCGCAAGGCAACGCCCGGATCGGCCGTGCCGGCCCTGCCCCCGGTCCCGCGCGGCGATCGCCTGGCCGCCGCGGTGGCCGAGGCGCAGGCCGCGCCGCAACCCGTCCCCGAAGCTGCGGCCGCTCGGGACAAGCCTGCCCCGCGGATGACCGCCAGCGCCCGCCCGGCCCCCCGGCCGGGACGCACCAGCGCGCGCACGCAGCAGGCGGTGGCCGTCGCCGTGGCGGCCGCCCCGCCCGTCGCCGCCGAGCGTCCGAGCCGCGCCCCGCGGGGCAACGCGCCCCAGGTCGCGTCCAGGACGCCCGGATCGACGATCCCCACCACGGCCGAAGTCAGGACCCGCTCGACCCGGCTGGCCGAATCCGCCGCGCCGCGTCCCAAGTCGGACACGGTGATCCTGGCCGCGATGGACGAAGAGGGCGACCGGTCCGAGCCGGAGGCGACCGAGATCGTCTCGCGCCCCTCGACCAGGGGCAGCCGCCATTACGGCGTGTCGCTGGGCCACTACCCCTCCAAGCATGAGGCCGAGCAACTGCTGCTGCGCACCGCCCTGCAAGAGGCGTCCGTCCTGGACGACGCGCGGCGCAACGTGGGCAACACCAAGCGCGGCTTCGAGGCCCGGTTCACCGGGATGACACAGGCGTCGGCCCACCTGGTCTGCGGCAAGCTTGCGTCGAACGCGCAGGCCTGCACGGTGACGGGACCCTGACGTCGGGCGCCGCGCACAACCAGGGCGCTGTCCTCGCGGGCAGCGCCTTTTTTTCTTGCTGAGTGCGCCGAGGGGGGGGCGCGTTCAGGATAGCCAAGCCCACCCGAGCAGATGCGACCGGATCAGGCAGAGGCCGGGGACAAGCACGGCGCCGGCCGTCAGACTGGAAAGGGCGCGTGCAGCAAGGCCGGGTTCAGCACACCAGCCCTGGGCACTGTCCGCCCGGCCCCATCGGATGCCGCCCAGATGCCAACGCCGCGCGGCTGGCCCTCAGGAGCCGAAGCCGCCTGGCGGTCAGCGCTGATGGCCGAGCCGGGTGATTCTGACCGCCTCGCCCGGCCTCAGCGCGCAAGCCCACGGGATCGCGGCCGCCTTCACGCCCGCAGCTGGGATCGTCGCGGCTGAGCGACAGCCGGCGCCGCAGGCCGCAGGCGCTACTGCGGCCCGTCCGACCCGGGCTTGCCCGGGCGCGGGCGGTCGTCCCATTCGGTGCTGAGGATGCGTTCGGCGTCGCCCTTGGGGTCTTCGTACTGGCGGTTGCGCAGCGCCCACAGAAAAGCCAGCAGACCCAGCCCGCCCAGACCCAGCGACACGGGGATCAGGAAGACCAGAACCTCCATCACCGCACCCGCAGGGCATTCAGGGTCACGCTGACCGAGCTGAGCGACATCGCCAGCGCCGCCATCAGCGGTGTGGCCAGCCCCGCGACCGCGAAGGGCACGGCGACGATGTTGTAAAGGATCGACAGGGCAAAGTTCTCGCGGATGCGCCGGGCGGCGCTGCGCGCCACCCCGACGGCTTCGGCCACGGGGGCCAGGTCCACGCCCATCAGCACCATGTCCGAGGCGACCCGCGCCGCATCCAGCGCGCTTGCCGGCGAGATCGAGGCATGGGCCCCTGCCAGCGCCGCGGTGTCGTTCAACCCGTCGCCGACCATCAGCACGCGCGCGCCCTGCCCGGCCAGATCCGCCACGGCCGCGGCCTTGTCCTGCGGCGTCGCCTGGGCGCGCCATTCGGCGATGCCCAGCCGCCGGGCGATGTCGGCGACCGCGGCCGGGCCGTCGCCCGACAGCAGCATCACGCGCAGGCCCCGCGCCTTCAGCCCGGCGACGCAGGCGGCCGCGCCCGGCCGCAGGCGGTCGGTGAAATCGACCCGCAGCGCCGCGCCGTCCAGCCCCAGCCAGGTCGCCCCGCCCGGCGCTGCGGCCACGTCATCCGCCGCCGCCCCCGTCCAGTCCCCGCGGCCCAGACGCACGGGCCGGCCCTGCCAAGTGCCCTCGACCCCAAAGCCGGGAACCTCGCGCAGGTCCGAGACATCGGCCGGCGCGGTTCCGTCCAGGGCCGCGGCCAGGGCGCGCGACAGCGGATGGCCCGACGCGCGGGCCAGCGTCAGGGCCACCGCGCGCGCCCGGGCGTCCAGCCCGTCCAGCGTCACCACCTGGGGCGTGCCCATGGTCAGGGTGCCGGTCTTGTCGAACACCACCGTATCGCAATCGGCCAGCCGTTCTAGCGCGGTGCCGTCCTTGATCAGCAGGCCGCGGCGGAACAGCCGGCCCGAGGCCGCCGTCACCACGGCCGGAACCGCCAGCCCCAGGGCGCAGGGGCAGGTGATGATCAGGACCGCCGCCGCCACATTCAGCGCCAGCCGCGCATCGCCGGTCGTCAGCAGCCACCCGGCCAGGCTGGCCAGCGCCAGCAGGTGCACCACCGGCGCATAGGCCCGGCTGGCCCGGTCGGCCACCGAGGTATAGCGGCCGCGCGCCGATTCTGCCGCCGCCACCAGCGCCGTCAGCCGCGCCAGCGCGCTGTCGCGCCCCGCCGCCGTGACCCGCAACGTCAGCGGGCCGGTCAGGTTGACCTCGCCCGCCGACAGCATCTCGCCCGGCCCGACCGCCACCGGCACCGATTCCCCGGTCAGCAGCGAACGGTCGATGTCCGAACTGCCGGTTTCGATCACGCCATCGGCGGGGACCCGCGCGCCGGGGCGGATCAGGATCAGGTCGGCCGGCGCCAGATCGACCACCGCGACCGGCGTTTCCACCCCGTCCACCAGGGCGATGGCGCGGGGCACCTCCAGCGCCGTCAGCTCCTCGGCAGCCGAGCGGGCGACGGCGCGGGTGCGGTAATCCAGATAGCGCCCGAC
Organism: Paracoccus endophyticus; assembly: GCF_003286075.1. Classification (GTDB taxonomy): domain Bacteria; phylum Pseudomonadota; class Alphaproteobacteria; order Rhodobacterales; family Rhodobacteraceae; genus Paracoccus; species Paracoccus endophyticus. Next base: position 136,908 of record NZ_QLUV01000005.1, read on the forward strand.
AAGCAGGAAAAAGCACAGCATCACCACGCCGTCGAAATAGGCGTGGGGGCCGCTGTGGACCGTCTCGAACACCGAGATCGCGCTGGTCAGGATCAGGGCCAGCGAGATCGGCACGTCCATGCCCAGCCGGCGCGCCCGCAACGCCCGCCAGGCGCTGGCAAAGAACGGCTGTCCCGCAAAGGCGACGGTGGGCAGCGCAATGGCCCCGGAAATCCAGTGGAACATATCCCGCGTGGCCGCGTCGGCGCCCGACCAGACGGCCACCGACAGGATCATGATGTTCATCATGGCGAACCCGCTGACCCCGATCCGCATCAGGATGTCACGGCCCTGCCGGTCGGCCGTGGTGGCGGTCAGGGCCGCCGGGTCCAGTTCATGCGCGGGATAGCCGATGCGGTCCAGCAGCGGGATCAGGTCGTCGGCGGACAGACCCGGCGCCTCGATCGCGACGCGGCGCAGCGACAGGTTGACCCGCGCCGCGCGCACGCCCGGATGGGCGATCAGCGCCCGTTCGACATCCGTGATGCAGGCGGCGCAATGCGCGGTCGGCAGCGACAGGATCACGTCCCCGCGGTCGGCCCCCGCGCGCCCCGCGATGCGTTCCGCCAGAGGGGCCGCGTCGCAGGCCGGGCAGGCGCTGAAGCGGGTGTCGAAATCTGCGCCGATGTCCGCCATCACTTCACCCTGTCGCCTGCGTAATGGTCGATGCGCTGGCGAAACGTGGTGCCATCGCGTGCGGTCGCGGTCAGGCGGATGTTCCACTGTCCCGGCGCCAGCGTCAGGGGCGCACGGAACAGCCCGTCGTGATAGGTGAAGGTGGGCCTCACATCCTCGCGCCCGTGGGTCGGCCGGCCCACGGTGACGGCCAGCGTGGAAAGCGGGGCCGGGTTTCCGGCCCGGTCGCGGATCATCAGCGTCAGGTCCCGCCCGTCATACGCGGGGGTCACGGTCCAGCCCAGCGCCGCCTGGGCCGTGCGCTCGCGGTCGAAGACCTGCGAGGCGACGTAGCTGTTGCTGACCTCGACCCCGGGAAAGGTGCCGACCGCCTTGACGGCCAGCAGCAGGTTGACCCCGATCACCACCCCGAAGGCCGCCAGCGTGATCGCCAGCACGTGCCGGCCGGTCAGTTCGCGCGCCATCCTAGCGGCCCTTTCCATGGAACACCGTCTCGACGGACGCCCGGCGACCATCGCTCGCATCCTCGATCCAGATGGTCAACGGCGTCTGCGCCCCCAGGGCCAGCGGCGAGTCCGGCTCGGCGGTCAGATAGACCCGCTGCTGATAGGTCTCGTCGGCATCGACCGCGACCACAGGAGCACCCCCTTCCAGGGCGATCGCCAGCGCCGGCGGCGCGCCGCCCTCGGCGTCGGCCACGCCCACGGTGAACTGCTTGTCCTCGCCCTGCTTGTTGCGCAGCCGCAGCTCATAGGTGTTGCGGATCGCGCCATCCGCCATCGTCACGAACTGAGGGTTGCGGATGGGCGAGACGTTCAGATCATAGGGCGAGCGCATGAACAGCGCCACGACCAGCGCGACCCCGATCGCCGACCACAGGGTAAAGTACATCAGCGTGCGCGGGCGCAGGACGTGCTTCATCAGCGGCTTGGGCGCAGAGCCCGTGCGTTCGGCCGCCTCGTCTTTCAGCGCCATGTAGTCGATCAGCCCGCGCGGCTTGCCGATCTTGTCCATCACCTCGTCGCAGGCGTCGATGCACAGCGCGCAGGTGATGCATTCAAGCTGCTGCCCTTCGCGGATGTCGATGCCCATCGGGCAGACGTTCACGCAGGCCAGGCAGTCGATGCAATCGCCCTTGGGTCCGGGCGGCACGTCCGATTTCGTCGCCTCGCCCTTGTGGATCTTGCCGCGCGGCTCGCCCCGCCACTCGCGATAGGCGACGGTCAGCGTGTCCTCGTCCATCATCGCGGCCTGGATGCGCGGCCAGGGGCAGGCATAGATGCAGATCTGCTCGCGCGCGAAGCCGCCGAAGAAGAAGGTCGTTCCCGTCATGATGGCGATCGTGATGTAGGCGACGGGATGGGCGTCGCCCCGGACCAGGTCCATGAACAGCGTCGGCGCGTCCGCGAAATAGAACACCCACGCACCGCCGGTCAGCAGCGCGATCAGCAGCCAGGCCGCCCATTTCTCGGCCCGCAGCCGGACCTTTCGCGCGTCCCAGGGGGCGTCGTAAAGACGCACGCGCGCGTTGCGGTCGCCCTCGATCCACCGTTCGACCAGGATGAACAGGTCGGTCCAGACGGTCTGCGGGCAGGCATAGCCGCACCAGACCCGTCCCAGCGCCGAGGTGAACAGGAACAGCCCCAGCCCCGCCATGACCAGAAGGCCCGCGACGAAATAGAACTCGTGCGGCCAGATCTCGATCCAGAAGAAGAAGAAGCGCCGGTTGGCCAGATCGACCAGCACGGCCTGGTCGGGCATTCCAGGGCCACGGTCCCAGCGGATCCAGGGCGTGATGTAGTAGATGCCCAGGGTGACCGCCATGATCACCCATTTCAAACTGCGGAACGTGCCGCGGACCCGACGGGGAAAGATCGGCTCACGCGCCGCGTAAAGACGCGTCGGCTCCGGCTCGGTCGTGGACATGAATCGGTCTCCTGTGGCGCGGTCTCGCGCTAGCCTAGCACGGGGCGGGCATCGTTGACCTGCATCAACCCTGCAGTGCGCGCCCGGCCCGGCGAACCCCGATCATATAGGAAGGGGTGGATGTGATCGGCATGGTCACGTTGTCGCACCCCGTAGGGTGCGGCAAGGCCGCCGGCGCGGCCACAAGGACCACGGCACGGCTGGCGCGCCCATTCGGGCGGTGTTTGCGTCCCCATCCCGCAAGGGTCAGGACCGATGCGCCGCCCGCGCCCGACGCCTGCTGACCAGGCAAGCGCCGGACCCGCACTTGCGGACCCGGCAAGCGTCGGTCGGGGCGCCCTTATTCGCCGCCGCCCAGGCCGTGCACATAGGTGGCCACAGCACGGATGTCGGCCTCGCTCAGCCGCTCCGACCAGGCCGGCATCACCCCGAACGGGCCGTCGTGGATGATGCGCTGGATGACCGCCGCATCGGCCTGGCCGTCGCGGTTGTACAGCCAGACGGCGTCGGTCAGGTTCGGGGCGCCCTGCGCCCGGTCGCCGGTCCCGTCCTCCATGTGGCAGGCCGTGCATTGCTCGGCAAAGATCGTCTGACCTGCCTGCGCCGCCGCCGCGTCATGCGGCTGGTCCGACAGCGACAGGACATACTGCGTGACCTGTGCGATCTGCGTGTCGTCCAGCAGCCCGTCCAGCCCGAACTTCGGCATCTCGGAATAGCGGGTGTCGGGGTCGTCCGGGCTGCGGATTCCGTGCAGCAGGGTCAGGTGGATGTCCTCGATCGTGCCGCCCCACAGCCAGTCGTTGTCCAGCAGGTTGGGATAGCCGGGGTTCCCGGCCGCGCCCGACCCGTGGCACTGGGCGCAATAGGTGCGGAACACCGATGCACCCGCGTTGCCGGCATAGTTCATCAGCTCGGGGTCGTCGCGGATCGCCGCAAGCTCGACCGAGGTCAGCCGCGCCTGGATCGGCGCGTTCGCCTCGTCGAAGCGCTGGATTTCGGCAGCCACCTCGTTGCGGGTGGTGCGACCCAGAAGCCCCTCGGTCGCCCTGTTCACAAGGGGAATGGCCGGGTAGGCCACGACATAGCCCAGCGCCCAAATGATCGTGGCATAGAACGTCCACAGCCACCAGCGCGGCAGGGGGTTGTCGTATTCCTCGATCCCGTCCCAGCTGTGGCCGGTCGAGCCGACCTCGGCCTGCTGCTTGCCGGGGCGGCGGCGCGCGGTCTTGGTCGCGCGGTGCCCCGGACGCGCGGGCATCAGCGCCCCCGGCACGTTCTGAACGATCTGCTCGGCATTCTCGGCGTCGGCCGCGCGGCGCCCGACCGAGATGCGGTTCTCGGGGTTGGCCGGGGTGGTGTGCGGGTCGGTCGCGCTGACCGCCATGTTGTCGGCGACCTCGGCCTCGCGCGGGGTGGGCTCGCGCGGGGGCTGCCCGGGCGTGTTCGGGCCTGTGTCGTCAGAGGTGGGATCGGCCATCACTTGACCTCCTTTTCGCCCGGATCGGCATCGTCGCCGGCTGCGGGTTTCGTCTCGTTGCGAAAGATGCTTTCGGCGGCGTCCCGGTGCACCCGGCGCGAGCCGGGGCGGAAGACGAACAGCACGACGCCCAGGAACACCAGCACCAGCACCAGCAGCACCCAGCTGTCGGCCAGCTGGCGCAGGAAGGAGTAACGGTCCATCCCACCCCCCTCAGCGCGTCGGATCGGGCTGGAAGGTCGTGAAATCGACCATCGTGCCCAGGACCTGCAGATAGGCGATCAGCGCGTCCATCTCGGACACCCCCGCCTGCCGGTCATAGTTGCGCTGCTGCGCGCCCGGATAACGGGCCTGCATCGCCTCGGCGTCCGCATCGGGGTCGGCCTGGGCCATGAAGTCGGCCCGCGCCTCGACGATCATCTCGTCGCTGTAGGGCACGCCGACCATGCGGTCCGCCTCCAGTCGGTCGGCGATGTGGGCCGGCTCGATCATCCGGTCCCGAAGGAAGCCATAGGCCGGCATGATCGATTCAGGCACCACCGCGCGCGGGTCGTTCAGGTGGTCGATGTGCCATTCGTCGGAATAGCGCCCGCCCACCCGCGCAAGGTCGGGTCCGGTCCGCTTGGAGCCCCACTGGAACGGATGGTCGTACATCGATTCCGCGGCAAGGCTGTAGTGGCCATAGCGTTCGACCTCGTCCCGCATGGGACGGATCATCTGGCTGTGGCAGACATAGCAGCCCTCGCGGACATAGACGTCGCGGCCGGTCAGCTCCAGCGGGGTGTAGGGGCGAACCCCCTCCACCTCCTCGATGGTGTTTTCCAGATAGAACAGCGGCGTGATCTGGACGATGCCGCCGATCGTGACGACAAGGAACGAAAAGATCAGCAGCAGCGTCGCGTTCTTTTCAAGGATCTTGTGGTGGTCGAGAATGCCCATGTCGGATCCCTTTCCTTATTCGGCCGGCACGGCGACGCGGGTTTCGGCGATGCGGGGCTGACGGGCCACCGTGGCCCACAGGTTCCAGCACATCACCAGCGCCCCGGCCAGGAAGAACACCCCGCCCAGCGTGCGCACGACCAGCATCGGATACTTGGCGATCACGGTGTCGGCGAAGGCGTTGACCAGGAAGCCCTGGCTGTCCACCTCGCGCCACATCAGGCCCTCCATGATGCCCGACACCCACATCGACGAGGCGTAGAGCACCAGCCCGATGGTCGCGAGCCAGAAGTGCCAGCTGACCGCGGACAGCGAATACAGCCGTTCACGCCCCCACAGCCGCGGGGTCAGGTAATACAGCGCGCCGAAGGTGATCATCCCGTTCCAGCCCAGCGCGCCGGAATGGACGTGGCCGATGGTCCAGTCGGTGTAGTGCGACAGCGAGTTCACGGCCTTGATCGACATCATCGGCCCCTCGAACGTGGCCATGCCGTAAAAGCCGACGGCGACGACCATCATCCGCAGGATCGGGTCGGTCCGCAGCTTGTCCCAGGCCCCCGACAGCGTCATCAGCCCGTTGATCATGCCGCCCCAGGACGGCATCCACAGCATGATCGAGAACACCATGCCCAGGGTCGCCGCCCATTCCGGCAGCGCGGTATAGTGCAGGTGGTGGGGACCCGCCCAGATGTACATGAAGATCAGCGCCCAGAAGTGGATGATCGACAGCTTGTAGCTGTAGACCGGACGCTCTGCCTGCTTGGGGATGAAGTAGTACATCATGCCCAGGAAGCCCGCGGTCAGGAAGAAGCCCACCGCGTTGTGGCCGTACCACCACTGGGTCATCGCGTCCTGCACGCCCGCGAACAGCACCACCGACTTGGACCCGAAGATGCTGACCGGCACCGCCAGGTTGTTGACGACGTGCAGCATCGCGATGGTGACGATGAAGGACAGATAGAACCAGTTGGCCACATAGATGTGGGGTTCGCGCCGGCGCATGACCGTGCCCAGATAGACCGCCAGATAGGCCACCCAGACGATCGTCAGCCACCAGTCGACGTACCATTCCGGCTCGGCGTATTCCTTGGAATGGGTGGCGCCCAGGATATAGCCGCTGGCCGCGAGCACGATGAACAGGTTGTAGCCCCAGAACACGAACCAGGCCAGGTTCCCGCCCCACAGCCGCGTCGCGCAGGATCGCTGCACGACATAGAACGACGTGGCGATCAGCGCGTTGCCGCCAAAGGCGAAGATCACGGCCGAGGTGTGCAGCGGCCGCAGCTTGCCGAAGTTCAGGTATCCCTGCGCCACGTCCGAAAAGTTCAGGACCGGCCAGGCCAGCTGCGCGGCGATGATAACGCCCACCAGAAAGCCGACGACGCCCCAGCCTGCCGTGGCGATCACGCCCGCGCGCACCACGCCATCGAGGTATTCGTTGCGGTTGGGGGCCAGGCGGACGCCCTCCATCCTCCGCAGCACCCACATGAAGGTGAGGCCGGCAGCCAGCATCACCGTCAGGGCATTGACCATATAGGCCAGATCGCGCGCATAGTTGGCGGCGATTGCGGCGAACACCGCAATCGCGCCCAGCGCGATCAGCTTCAAGCTATCCCACATCTGACTTGTCCTTATATCCTGACGGCCCCCGAATCGCGCAGGCGCGCCGCGTCGGCTGTCTCAGGCGCGTGCTTAGTCCGGCAACAGTTGACGATACATTGATCTGGGTCAACAAATCTGGCGCGACCTGCGGCGTAAGGTCATACCTGCGGCACCCGCGCGGATGCTGCCCCTGAGGAGAGTGCAGACATGGGCTACAAGACCATCCTGACCGTCGTCACCCAACCGGGTCAGACCGAGCAGATCGACGCCGCGGTGGCGTTGGCGCGGCGCGAGGACGCGCATCTGGAGGTCTTCCTTCTGGGCGTCGATCACACCCAGACCGGCTATTACTATGCCGGCGCATCGGCCTATGTCTTTCAGGAATCGATCGATCGCGCGATGGCAGCCGCCGGGGCACTGGAAACCGAGGTGCGCGAGCGCCTGGCCCGCGAGGAGATCCGCTGGTCGGCCGAAAGCGCCGTGGCGCAGATGGGGGGCGTGTCGGGCCTGATCGGGTCGCGCGCGCGCTTTGCCGACATCGCGGTGCAGGGCCGCCCTTACGGCGAAGGCGCGGCGGCGGACGCCGAGGCGGTGGTCGAGGCCGAGATGTTCGAGGGCTGCTGCCCGGTCCTGATCCTGCCCGGCAAGTCCGATGCGATCAAGACCATGGGCCGGCACATCCTGATCGCCTGGAACCAGGCCGACGAGGCGATGGCCGCCGTGCGCCGCGCCCTGCCGATGCTGAAGGCCGCCGAGCGGGTCGAGATCGCGGTCGTGGACCCCTCGCCCCACTCCAGCGAAGGTTCGGACCCGGGCGGCGCGCTGTGCCAGATGCTGACGCGCCACGGGGTCAGGGCGGAAATCGCGGTGCTGGCCAAGACCCTGCCCACCGTGACCGAGGTGCTGAACCGCCGCGCGACCGAGATCGGCGCCGACATGATCGTGATGGGCGCCTACGGCCATTCCCGCTTCCGCGAGGCGATCCTGGGGGGCGCCACCCGCTATATGCTGGAACGGGCGACGCTGCCGGTCCTGATGGCGCGCTGAGCGTGCGGCCGATGGCCGCAGGCCCCCTGGGCGTCAGCTCAGCGGGCCGCCATCGGCGTCGTCGCCGCTTTCGGCCACCAGCCGGCTGAAATCCGGGACGATGACATGGCGCTTGCCCTCAAGCTCGATCACGCCGTCGCGCTTGAGGGCCGAGATCTGCCGGCTGACGGTTTCCAGCGTCAGCCCCAGGTAATCGGCCATCGCCTCACGGGTCAGCGGCAGGGTGATCGCCGTGCGGCCGGAGGGCGCGTCCTGCCGCAGCGCCGTCTCGCGCCGGACCAGGATCGCCAGGAACGAGGCGATCTTCTCGCGCGCCGACTTGCGGCCCAGCAGCAGCAGCCACTCGCGCGCCGCGTCCAGTTCGTCCAGCGTCATGTCCAGCAGCCGCGCGGCGATGCGCGGGGTGCGCGCCATCAGCGCCTCGAACGGGCGACGGCGGAAACAGCACAGCAGCAGGTCGGACGTGGCCGTCACGGTATACGCGGCCGTCCCCCGGCCCGGGCGGCCGAGGAAGTCCGACGGCAGCAGCAGGCCCACCATCTGGGTGCGCCCGTCCTCCATCGTCTGGGTCAGGCTGGCCACGCCCGACACGACCGAGGCGACGAAATCCATCCGCTCGCCCGACAGCACCACCGTCTGTCCCGCGTCATAGCGACGATAGTATTTCGTGGATTCCAGCTGGTCGAGGTCGTCGGCCTCGCATGTGGCGCAGACCGCCCGATAGCGGATCGGGCAGGCTGCGCACGCGACCTGCAACGGGTGCGCGGCGCAGTCGTGCTGGATTGTCTTGATCAAGGTCAATGTGGGTCCGCGCCTTTCGGTGTCCAAGCTAGGGCCATGGAACAGGAATCGCAACTCACCCGGCTGGGGCTGTTTGACGCGCGCGTGCCGCGATACACCAGCTATCCCACCGCCCCGCATTTCAAGCCCGTCGTCACGAGCGCCGATTTTACCCGCTGGGTGCAGGCGGTGCCCGCGGGGGGCGCCATCTCGCTGTACATGCACGTGCCGTTCTGCCGACGGCTGTGCTGGTTCTGCGCCTGCCGCACGCAGGGCACGCAGTCGGACGCGCCCGTGCGCGCCTATGCCGACATCCTGCTGGCGGAACTCGAGCTGCTGAAGGCGAACCTTGCCCCCGGCGTGCGCCTGTCGCGGCTGCACTGGGGCGGCGGCACGCCCACGCTGATGCCGCCCGACATGATGCGGCGCGTGGCGGGGGCGGTCTTCGACGCCTTTCCGCTGGCCGAGGGCGCCGAGTTCTCGGTCGAGATCGACCCCAACGAGATCGACGAGGCGCGCATGGACGCGCTGGCCGAATCGGGGCTGACCCGCGCCAGCATCGGGGTGCAGGACTTCGACCCCGAGATCCAGAAGACCATCGGCCGCGACCAGAGCTTCGAGATCACGGCCGAGGCGGTGCGCATGATCCGCGCCCGCGGCATCGCCAGCCTGAACGCCGATATCCTGTATGGCCTGCCCCACCAGACGCCGCAGCGGATCGCCGAGTCGATCCAGAAGCTGATGGCGCTGTCGCCCGACCGGATCGCGCTTTACGGCTATGCCCATGTGCCGTGGATGGCCAAGCGCCAGGTGATGATCCCCGACGCGGCGCTGCCCGACGCGCAAGCCCGCCTGCGGCTGTTCGAGGTGGCCCGCGACCTGCTGGTCGCCGACGGCTATGACGAGATCGGCATCGACCATTTCGCCCGCCCCGGCGACGGGCTGGCCGTGGCGCAAAAGGCCGGGCTGCTGCGGCGCAATTTCCAGGGCTATACCGACGACCAGGCGCAGGTGCTGGTCGGCATGGGGGCCTCGTCGATCTCTCGCTTTCCGCAGGGCTATGCCCAGAACGCCCCCGCGACCGGCGCCCATGTCAAGGCGATCCGCGAGGGCCGCTTCTCGACCACGCGCGGCCATGTGTTCACGCCCGAGGACATCTGGCGGGCGCGCATGATCGAGGCGCTGATGTGCGACTTCGAGATCAGGGCCGACGAGTTCATCCGCGACCATGGCTTCACGCCCGCCACGCTGGCGGCGGTGTTCGCCCCCGTCCAGGCGCAGTTCGGCGACATGGTGGCGGTGGGCCCCGGCGGTCTGTCGATCCCGGAACGCGGCCGGCCGCTGACCCGGATGATCGCGCGGATGTTCGACGGCTACGAGATGGAGGCGAAGGGCCACTCTCCGGCGATCTGACCGCCGGGCAGACGGGCTACGATTCACGCTTTACTCGGCAAATCGTTTTTGTCAGGAAAGCGGGGAAGGGGGAGATCCCATGGCGCGCACGACTCGACTGGTTCCCGCTCGGCCCGCTGCCCTGCGCCTGACCGCCGCGCGAGCTGAAGACCGCCGTGGATCCCCTGGTGGCCGGCCCGTCCGGGGCCGGCAGACGCAATCCATCGAGCGCGCGGTCGAGGCGCTGGGGCTGAAGGCCATCGCCTTCGGGGGGTCCGACAACCCCGACGCGGTTTTTCAGTAAGGGCACCGCCATGATCGTTTGCCACTGCACCCAGATCACGGATGTCGAGATCCGCGCCGCCGTCGGCTGGATGCGGGCCGCCGATCCTGATACGATCGTGACACCCGGCAAGATCTATCACGCCCTTGGCAGGCGTGCGGATTGCGGCGGGTGCATGAAACTTTTTGTCGCGACGATGCGGACCGCGGACGGGTTCGCGGTCGAGGCGGACCCGCGGGCGGTGCCGGCGGTGCTGCGTGGCCTTCGCCATCGGGCGGCGAGCTGAACGAAAGGGCGACCATGAAGGGTGATTCCAAGGTCATTGAGTATCTGAATGCCGCGCTGCGGTCGGAACTGACGGCGGTCAGCCAGTACTGGCTGCACTATCGCCTGCAGGAAGACTGGGGATACGGCCGCATCGCCGACAAGTCGCGCGCCGAGTCCATCGAGGAGATGAACCACGCCGACCGGCTGATCCAGCGGATCATCTTCCTGGAAGGTCATCCGAACCTGCAAAAGCTGGATCCGCTGCGCATCGGCCAGACCATCCGCGAGACGATGGAGGCCGACCTGGCCGGCGAGCACGATGCCCGCACCCTGTACCTGGAGGCGCGCCAATACTGCGCGTCGGTCAACGACCAGGTGTCCAAGGCGCTGTTCGATGACCTGATCGCCGACGAGGAAGGCCACATCGATTTCCTGGAAACCCAGCTGTCCCTGCACGACCAGCTTGGCGCGCAGAACTATGGCCTGCTGAACGCAAAGCCGTCCGACAAGGCCGAATGACGGCCCACCCGGTCGCGTCCTGGCGCGACCGGGGGTGCAAGTCCTGTCCGGCCGGCTGCCCCGGTCTGCGACCTGACCCGTTGTAACGGTGTGCCCTGCCGCCACGACTGTCACGGTGCCATGAGCGCCCTTCCCCGTCCTGCCGCCAGCCTGCTGGCCCTCTGCCTCGGCACGGCCGATCCGGTGCCGCTGAGGGGCCTTGCGTCCGGGCAAAGACCGCCAAGCCTGTGCCCCTGCCTCGACGAGGACGCCTTCGCCATGCAGGGCTATGCCGGGTCGATTGCCGCGGGCGCGGACAGGCGCATCGTCGTGACCTCGCCGGGCGGCGGGGTGGCAATCATTTTGCCGCGGACGGCGCCCACCACGCGACGCTGCGCCGCCCCGACCTGTGCGGAGCCTACGGGCGCGTCACGACACGGCGTGGGACAGCCACCGGGTCGCACTGGAGCGCCCTGCGCGACCGTCAGCGGCCCAGCTTGGCGTGCACCTCGTCCAGGTCGACCGGACCCTTGGGCATCTTGTTGTCGGGGTCGTCGAAATCATAGCGGAACAGCTGGAAATCCTTCTTGTAGATTTCCCAGATCAGATGCCGCGACAGGTCGTCGAAATACTCGCTGACCTTGTGGGCGCGCCTGGGGCCGTGACCCTCGGATTCGTTGAACCGGGGCACCGCGCTCACGTCCACGGTGACGGGCGTGTCGGCGGCATCCAGCACCGCCTGCATCCCCTCGTTGAACCTTTCGGTGAAAAAGATCTGGTCGTACCGCCCGCCGTTCGCGATGAAGGTCGCGACATGGCCCGACATGGCCGACCAGTGGATGTCCGGCTCCATCGGGCGGCGCCAGCGGATGGTGTCGCGCGCAAACAGCAGGAACCGCCGGAACGAGGCGATCTGGTCGAAGTCGAAGCCGTTTTCGGGGCTGCCCACGTCCACGCCGTAGCGCTGCATCAGCTGCGGCACCATGTTGCCGCGATAGCGCTTGCCGTTGCGCTGCACGCCCGCGATCTTGTCGAAGAACGACGACAGGATGCGCGCATACGGGTTGCGGACGCAGGTGAAGGTCACGGGCCTGCCGGCACGGACGGCCTGCTCGATCAGGGGCTGGCTGCTGTCCTGGTTCCACTTGTGCAGGCCTTCGGTGGCATCGTGGATGTCGCCGTCGAAATACCGCCCGTGATCGGCATAGAACATGATCTGCCCGATGGTCGAGCAGGCGCATTTGGGCACGACCCGATAGGCCAGGCTTTCGCTTTCGGTCATCCAGGTGCCGGGAAATCCCATGCATCGCCCCTCTGTGCGGGGCGCGCGTCCCTGGCTTGCCCCTCCGGTGAAAATCGTTATGGACACAAATCAAATCGCCGGCCGGGATTCAACGGGGCCACGCAAGATAATGCGCCGCGATGGCGTTCGGCGACCTGAGAGGGACGATGGCCCGGATCGCGTTCATCCTTCTGTGTCACAAGGACCCAAAGGGCGTGATCGCCCAGGCCCGGCGGCTGACGGAATCGGGCGATTACGTCGCGATCCATTTCGACGCCCGCGCGCGTCAGGCCGACTTCGACGCGATCCGCCGGGCGCTGGACAGCAACCCCGGCGTCACCTTTGCGGCGCGTCGGGTGAAATGCGGCTGGGGGGAGTGGTCGCTGGTCGCCGCCACGCTGGAGGCGGTGCGCGCCGCGGTGCAGGCGTTTCCCGCGGCCACGCATTTCTATATGCTGTCGGGCGACTGCATGCCGATCAAGTCCGCGGCCTATGCCCATGATTTCCTTGACGCGAATGACTTGGACTATATCGAGACCTTCGACTTTTTCGAAAGCGACTGGATCAAGACCGGTTTCAAGGAAGAACGGCTGACCTATCGCCACTGGTTCAACGAACGCACCCGCAAGTGGCTGTTCTACACGACCTATGAACTGCAACGGCGGCTGCGGCTGACCCGCCGCGTGCCCGACGACATCCAGGTGATGATCGGGTCGCAGTGGTGGTGCCTGCGCCGCCAGACCATCGAGAAGGTTCTGGCGTTCTGCGACGAGCGGCGCGACGTGATGCGGTTCTTTGCCACGACGTGGATTCCCGACGAGACGTTCTTCCAGACGGTCGTGCCCCATGTCGTGCCGCGCCGGCAGATCCGGTCGCGGACGCTGACGCTGCTGATGTTCACCGACTATGGGATGCCGGTGACGTTCTACAACGATCATTACGACCTGCTGCTGGGGCAGGATTACCTGTTCGCCCGCAAGATCAGCGCCGAGGCGATCGCCCTGCGCCAGCGGCTGGGCGCGCTGTGGCAGAACGACGAGACGGTGTTCTCGATCTCGAACGAGGCGGGCGGATTGTTCCGCTTCCTGACCCAGCGCGGCCGGGTGGGGCGCCGGTTCGGTCAACGCTTCTGGGAAACCGAGGGCAGCCTGGGGCGAGGCCGCACGCTGCTGATGATCGTGGCCAAGAAATGGCACGTCGCCAAGCGGCTGACCGCGGCGATCCGGGCCCAGACGGACGTTCCCGCCGTGGACTATCTGTTCAACGAACGCGATGCGGCGCTGCCCGACATGGGCGGCATCGAGACGACGCTGGAAAAGCGCGAACGCCACCGTCGCGCGCTGGTCAAGATGCTGTTCGACCAGTTCCAGACGGATTGCGTGGCGATCTGCCTCGATCCCGCCGCGCTGGGGCTGATCCAGGACTTCGTGGACGACAAGGCCGAGGCGCGGGTGCTGCTGATCGAATCCGCCTTCGACGACGACTATGTCCGCGGCCACATCGGGCGCGTGGGCCTTGCCGGGGCGGGCAGCCCGCCCGGCGTCGTGGACCGGCTTGTTCCTGCCGTGCGCAGCGACCTGGAACACGAGGCCGACCGCCTGCGCGACCTGGACCTGCCCGGGATGGAGACGATCGCCCCCTGGGCCGGGGTCGAGCGGAACGCCGCCGCCCTGCAGCGTTTCCTCGGCCTGATCGACGGCGACACCGCCCGCCGACTGGCCGAGACTCCGCATCTGTTCGCCGACTGAAAGGACCCGCCATGACCTATGACGACACCAACGTCTTCGCCCGGATGCTGCGGGGCGAGATCCCGACCGACACGGTCGCGGAAAGCGACCACGCGCTGGCCTTTCGCGACATCCGCCCGCAGGCGCCGGTGCATGTGCTGGTGATCCCGCGCGGGCGCTATGTCAGCTATGACGATTTCGCCGCCAACGCCACCGATGCCGAGATCGTGGATTTCAACCGGCTGGTCGCGCGCGTCTGCCAGGCCGAGGGGCTGACACTGGCCGCAGGCGGCAAGGGCTTTCGCGCCATCACCAACGCGGGCGAGCATGGCGTGCAGGAGGTGCCGCATTTCCACCTGCACCTGCTGGGCGGCCGCACCATCGGCCGGATGGTCGCCCGCGACTGAACCGCGCGGGCAAGGGGCACCGCCCGATCAGGCAGCGCCGCATGATCCTTGCCCCGAGGGGGCACACCCGGCGGCGGTCCGGTCATCACGGCTGGGTGGCAGCCGGGTGCCCTGCCCTCAATCCAGGCTGACGTTGGCCTTGGTGACGACGGGCGCCCATTTCTCCATCTCGGCCTTGACATGCGCGCCCAGCTCCTCGGGGGTCGAGGCGACGATGGTGGCCGAGAACTCGGCCATGCGCGCGGCCACGGCGGGATCGGCCATGGCGGCCCGTGCGGCGGCGGCCAGCGCCTCGATCGCCTCGGGCGGGGTGGCCGCGGGCGCAAACAGCGCGTTCCAGCTGTAGGTCTCGTAGCCCGGCAGCGTGTCCGCGATGGCCGGCACGTCGGGGAAGGACGGCGCGCGCTCGGTCGTGGTCACGCCCAGCGCCCGCAGCTTGCCGCTGGCGATGTGCCCCGAGGCCGAGGGCAGGTTGTCGAAGATGATCGGCACCTGGTTGCCCAGAACATCCGTCAGCGCCGGACCCGACCCCTTGTAGGGGATATGCGTGATGTCCACGCCCGCCATCGACTTGAACAGCTCGCCCGACAGATGCAGCGGCGTTCCGTTCCCCGACGAGGCATAGGCCAGCGGTTCCTTTTTCGCCAGGTCGATCAGCTCCTGCACGGTGGTGACCGGCAGTTCGGGGTTCACCGCCAGCACGTTGGGCACCAGCACCAGCAGCGAGACGGGCGCAAAGTCGGCGACGGGGTCATAGGGCTTCTGTTTCAGGATCAGGGGGTTCAGCGCGTGGGTGGCGACAGTGCCCATCAGGATCGTATACCCGTCAGGCTCGGCCTGCGCGACCTGCTGGGCGCCCAGGCTGCCGCCCGCGCCGCCCACGTTCTGAACCACGACCTGCTGGCCCAGCGCCTGCGCCATCCGCTCGGCCACGATGCGGCCGACGACATCGGTGGACCCGCCGGCGGCAAAGGGGATCACCAGGGTGACGGCGCGGTCCGGAAACGCGGCCGCGGCCGCGCCGGCCAGGCCCAGGCTGAACGCGGCGCCCAGCAGGATGCGGCGGGTAAGGGTCATCGTCATTCGGTATCCTCCGGTCGGTTTCGTCGGTGCGGCGGGGGTGGCGCGTGTCACGCGTCGGTTTCGGTGAAGACCTCGTCCCGGCGCTTGCGGATCTGCGGCAGGAAGACCAGCGCCAGAACGGCCAGCGAGGCCAGCAGCAGCCCCAGGCTGATCGGGCGGGTGACGAAGGTGGTGGGATCGCCCCGCGACAGGATCATGGCGCGGCGCAGGTTCTCCTCGAGCAGCGGCCCGAGGACAAAGCCCAGCAGCAGGGGCGCAGGCTCGCAGCGCAGCTTGGACAGGACGTATCCCAGCAGCCCGAAGAACGCGACGGCGAACAGGTCATAGGGGTTCGAGGCGACCGAATAGACCCCGATCGAACACATCGCCATGATGATCGGGAACAGCACGAAATAGGGCACGGTCAGCAATTTGACCCACAAGCCGATCAGCGGCAGGTTCAGCACGACCAGCATCAGGTTGCCGATCCACATCGACGCCACGATGCCCCAGAACAGTTCGGGCTGCTCGGTGACGACATTCGGACCCGGCACGATCCCCTGGATGATCATCGCGCCGATCATCAGCGCCATGACAGGGTTCGCCGGGATGCCCAGCGTCAGCAGCGGGATGAAGCTGGTCTGCGCGCCGGCGTTGTTGGCGCTTTCGGGGCCGGCCACGCCCGCCAGGGCGCCATGCCCGAACTCCTCGGGGGTGCGCGACAGCTTCTTCTCGACCGTATAGGACGCAAAGCTGGCCAGGATCGCGCCGCCGCCCGGCAGGATGCCCAGCACCGACCCGATGCCGGTGCCGCGCAGGATCGGACCGATCATCGCGCGCAGTTCCTCGCGCGTGGGGAACAGGCGGTTGATGGTGCGGGTCATCACCTCGCGGTCGTGCTCGTCCTCGAGGTTGCGAAGGATCTCGGCGATGCCGAAGACGCCGACCGCCACCGCGACAAAGTTCAGCCCGTCCGAGAACTGGGTGATCCCCATCGTGAAGCGCGGCGCCCCGGTGTAGATGTCGGTGCCCACAAGGCCCAGCAGCAGGCCCAGGACGACCATGCCCAGCGCCTTCAGCACCGATCCATGGGCCAGCGCCACCGACATCACCAGGCCCATGACCATCAGGCTGAAATACTCGGCCGCGCCGAATTTCAGTGCGACGGCGGTCAGCGGCGGGGCGAAGATCGCCACCAGAAAGGTCGCCACCGTGCCGGCAAAGAACGACCCGATCGCGGCCGTCGCCAGCGCCGTGCCCGCCCGGCCCTTGCGCGCCATCTGATAGCCGTCGATGGCGGTCACGGCCGACGAGCTTTCGCCCGGCATGTTGATCAGGATCGCCGTGGTCGAGCCGCCATACTGCGCGCCATAGTAGATGCCCGCCAGCATGATCAGCGAGCTGACGGGTTCCAGCTGGAAGGTGATCGGCAGCAGCATGGCGATGGTGGCCGTCGCGCCGATGCCCGGCAGCACGCCGATCAGCGTGCCCAGGATGACGCCGATCAGGCAGAACGCAAGGTTCGCCAGCGACGTGGCGACGCCGAAGCCCAGGGCAAGGTTGCTCAGCAGGTCCATGTCATCCCCTCAGAACGGCAGCCACGGGCCAAAGCGGCGGAACGGCAGGCCCAGCCCATAGCTGAAGACCAGCGTGGCCAGGATCGTCACCGCCACCGACAGCGCCAGGGCCGGCAGCGGGCGCATGCGGACCGACGCCTGCGACGCGATCAGCGTGGTGACGAACAGCGCCGGCACGAACCCCAGGCCGCGCACGGTCAGGCCGAAAAACACCGGGGCGGGCAGGATGAACATCATGCCCCGCCATGCGATCTGCCCCAGGGGTTCGCCCTCGCGCCCGAAGGCCTTGATCAGGACCACCAGCCCGATCACGACCAGCAGGGCCGACAGCACCAGGGGGAAATAGCCGGGCCCCATCCGCAGCGATGTGCCCAGCTCCAGCCCCAGGGCCTGCCAGCCGAAGAAGACCCCGGTCGCCATCAGGAAAAGGCCGGCGATCAGGTCGGTGTTGTCCCGCGGTGGAGTGGACATGGGCTTCCCTTTGCTCGGAACGGTCCCGCCGCCCCCTTGGACGGCGGGACGGGGTCGGTCAGTCGGCGTAGACGCCAGCGGCCTCGATCACCGGCTTCCAGCGGGCGATCTCGGATTCCAGCTTGGCCTTCAGCGCCTCGGGCGTGGCGCTGTCGGCCGGGACGGGGGTGGTGCCCAGTTCCGCCATCGCCGTTACGACGCCCTCGTCGGCCAGCGCCTTCTGCAGGGATTGCGACAGGCGCTGGTTGATCTCGGCGGGTGTGCCGCGCGGGGTATAGATGCCGTGCCAGATGCCGAACTGCATCGTGTCCACACCCGCCTCCTTGGCGGTGGGCAGGTCCGGGAACAGCGCCAGCCTTTCCGGCGAGGTGACGGCATAGGCCTTGATCGTGCCGGCCTTGATCTGCTGGGCGGTGTTGGTCGTCTGGTCGCACATGATGTCCACCTGCCCGCCCAGCAGGTCGGTCATCGCGGGTCCGGTGCCCTTGTAGGGCACGGTGACAAGCGGCGCCTCGAGCGCCTGCATCAGCAGCATGCCGCACAGGTGCGACGCCGCCCCGATGCCGGCGTTGGCCATCGTCAGCTTGTCGGCGTTGGCCTTGACGTAGGTGACGAAGGCGGGGAAATCCGACGGCTCGAAGTCCTTGCGCGCGGTCACCACCATCGGAACCTCGGTGACGAGGCCCACATAGTCGAAGGCGTCCAGCGTCTCGTAGGCCAGGTTGCGATACAGCGTCTCGGCCGTCGCCATGCCGATGTGATGCAGCAGCAGCGTATAGCCGTCTGCCTCGGCCTTGGCGACGTTGCCGGCGCCCAGCGTGCCCCCTGCCCCGCCGATGTTCTCGACGGTGATCTGCTGGCCCAGGTCGGCCGACATGCGTTCGGCCACCAGCCGCGCGACGGTGTCCGTCGGCCCGCCCGCCGAGAACGGCACGACCATCGTGATCGCGCGTTCGGGATAGTCCTGCGCGAAAGCGGGCGCGGTCAGCATCGATGCGGCGCACAGGGCGCCGAGCAGTCGGGAAATAGGCATGTCTCCTCCGAATCTTGCCAGCACGGCAGACCGCGTTCGACGCACCGCCGTGACATGACGGTAAAGCGAGGCCGGCCCGTCACACAAACGCATTCTGCCATTCGTGCGCATCGGCGGTTCGGTGGCGGCTGTCCGGGGGGATGGCAAACCGCGCGCCTGCAAGCCGCCCTGGCGACCCGTGTCCCGACCGACGCCGGGATCGAGCGCACCGACATGCGGATCATGCCCCTATCCTCAGGACCCCGCGGCCGCCGCCCCGGCGTCACCGCACGGCCCATGCGCAACCGGATCGCAGGGCGCGAGAGACATCCCGCACCGCCCTGCCGATCCTACGACACCCTTGCGCTGCCCGTCGAAAACCTTGCCTCGAACCCGTCTGCCTGCCCGCTCGCGGGCGAGATCAGGTCGAGCCGCCCGCCCGCGCCCGCAGCGATCGCCTTGACGATGGCCAGCCCCAGCCCGCTGCCCTCGGCGTCGGTCGGACCGCGCTCGAACGGGCGCGACAGCCGCCCCAGCAGGTCGGGGGGCACCGCCGGGCCGGCGTTCACCATGCGCAGCACGCCCCCGGCCGACAGCGAAACCCGGACCGGCGTGCCCCTGTCGCCGTGGCGCAGCGCATTCTCGATCAGGTTGCGGGCGGCGATCGCAAAGGCGTCGGGGTCGATCAGGGCGGGCACGCCTGTTCCCGGCAGCGTCAGGTCGATCCGGTCGGCCTCGCTGCGGTTCATGTCGGCCACCAGCATGCGCAGGATGGGGACAAGATCGACCGAGGCCTCGGCCTGCACCCGCCCGCCCTCGGCGCGGGCAAGCTGCATCAGCTTTTCCGACAGCCGCGCCAGCCGCTGCAAGGCCGCCTCGACCTCGCGGGCGCGGGCGCGGGTGGCGTCGTCCGGGGCCTCGAGGATCAGGCGCTGCACCTGCGCCAGCGCGCCCGCGACCGGCGTGCGCAGCTCATGGGCGGAGTTGGCGGTAAAGCTGCGCTCGGCCTGAAGCGTCCGGCGCAGGCGGTCGAGCAGGTGGTTCACCGCCTGCGCGTTCGGGCGGAACTCGGACGGCAGGCCGCCTGCGGGGATCGGGGACAGATCGCCCCCGCCGCGCGCCTCGATGCCGTGCCGGAATTGCCGGATGGGCGCCATGGCGGCGCGCACCGCGGCCCAGACGCCCAGCAGGCTGGCGGGGACGATCAGCGCCAGTGGCAGCACCAGCCCGATCAGCGCGCCGCGCGCCACATGCCGGCGATGGGCCAGCGGCTCGGCCACCGAAACAGTGATCGTGCCCCGAAGGGCCGCGTCGGAATAGATGCGGTGCGTCGGGGTGCTGGCGAACCCCAGGCCCGAAAAGGGGGGAAAGACCGCCGGATCCGCGCGATGGGAATGCAGCAGCACCTCGCCTTGCGCATTTCGCACGACATAGGTGAAGTGCTCGTCATGCTCGCGCAGCGTGGGCACGCCCTGGCTGGGGCTGTCGTCCTGGTCGCGGCCAAGGATGTCGCGCACCGCCAGGGGCAGCAGGCGCTGGCCGGCCTCCTCAAGCGCGCTGTCGAAGACCTTGTTCATCTCGGCGCTCAGATGCCCGGCCGTCAGCGCCGCGGCCAGCGTCCACAGCAGCACGGCCCCGATCGTCAGCCACAGCGACAGCCGCCCCTGAAGGCTCCCCGGCCCCCTCATCCCCCGTCGCCCAGGCGATAGCCCAGTCCGCGCACGGTCTCGAGCACGCCGGCGCCCAGCTTCTTGCGCAGGCGGCTGACGTGGACCTCGATCGTGTTGCTCTCGACCTCGGCGCCAAAGGCATAGAGCCGGTCTTCCAGCTGCGCCTTCGAGATCACCTGGCCGGGGCGCTGCACGAAGGCCTCGAACAGCGCCCATTCCCGGGCCGTCAGGTCCACCCGCCGGCCCGCGCGCAGCACGGTTCGGGCGGCCAGGTCGATTTGCAGATCGCCCAGGTCCACCAGCGGATTGGGGTTGCCGCTGTAGCGCCGGGCGACGGCCGCGAGCCGCGCCGACAGTTCGGCCAGGTCGAAGGGCTTGGTCAGATAGTCGTCGGCGCCCGCGTTCAACCCCTCGATCCGGTCCGAGATCTGGTCGAGCGCGGTCAGGATGATCACCGGCGTCACGTCGCCGCGCCGGCGCAGCGTGCGCAGAAAGGCGATGCCGCGCCCGTCGGGCAGCATCAGGTCCAGCAGGACCAGGTCATAGGCCGCCGCATCCAGGTGCTCGGCCGCACGGTCGAGCCGGCCCACCCAGTCGGCCGAATGCCCCTCGGCGGCGATGTGGTCGCGCACCGCCGCGCCCAGGATGGTGTCGTCCTCGATCAGAAGGATCCGCATGAAGTCCCCGCCCCGATGCCGCTGCCTGTCCTGGACCTGTCGCCGCCCACCCTGTCGGCAGCCTGACGGCCGGATGCCGCGCCCTTCAGCTTGCCGTCAGGAACGGGTGCCATCCATCGGGGCAGAGGATGCCTGAACGATGACAGGGGGCAAATGCGATGAAAAGGCACATGCTGCTGGGGGTTCTGCTTGCCGCCCTTGGGGCGGCGGGCGTGGCCCATGCCGACGAGGATGACTGCCAGGTGCCGATGGAACGCTGGCAGCCGCGCGAGGCGGTGCAGCGGGCGATCGAGGCGCGCGGCTGGCAGGTCGGCCGGATCAGGATCGACGATGGCTGCTACGAGATCCGCGGGACCGACGCGCAGGGGGCCGGGTTCAGGGCCACGCTCGACCCCGGGACGCTGGAGGTCGTCGAGATCAGGCGCAGGGATCGCGAAGGCGACGACCGCCGCGACGAGGATGATGACGACGATGACGACGACGGGCGCGAGGGCGGGCGCCAGCGCCAGGACGGGCAGGACGCCCCCCGCGCGCCCCTGCCCCCCGGATCGGCCCCGCCCCCCGGATCGGCCCCGCCCGTGGCACTGCCGCCGCCCGGCGGCCTGATGGGCGCCCCGCCCGCCGCCGTCGTGAGATGAGCCCGCGGGCCTTGCCGCCCGCGACCCGGACCCTTCAGTCAAGCAGGAACCTGCACCATGCCGCAAACGATCGCCCGCCATCCGAAAGCCCTCGTCGCCATCCACTGGGTCACGGCCGCCGCCGTGCTGGGCGCCTGGGCCAGTGCCGAGGGCGGCCGCGCAGTCGTCCAGAACCCGCCGCTTGTGCATTTCACCCTCGGCCTCGCGGTGCTGGTCCTCGTGCTGCCGCGCCTCGTCTTGCGCCTGAGGGGCGGCGGAGCGCAGGCGGATTCCCAGTTCCGCCCGCTGGCGGCGGCGACCGCGGCGGGGCACGGGTTGCTTTATGCCCTGCTGATCGCGCTGCCCCTTACCGGCTGGTATGCCGCCTCGCAGATGGGGGTGGGGGTGCAGGTCCTCGGCCTCGACCTGCCCGCCCTGGCCGCACCCGTGCAGGGGCGGCCGGGCGCGATCGCCGAGTTCCACGAAAGCGCCGGCAGCCTGATCCTGGTCCTGGCCGGGCTGCATGCGCTGATGGCGCTGTGGCACCAGTTCGTCCTGCGCGACGGCACCCTGCGCCGCATGAGCCTGCGCTGAGGTCCGCGCGCCCGCCCCCGCCACTGGCCCGGCCCGCGACGGCCGGGCCTTTTTCGTTGCGGGCGGCACGCTGACGCAGCCGTGCCGGCCGGTTCAGCCCCCGTCAGCGACAGCGCGCGCAGTCGCCTCATCCGAGTCTGGACGATCTCGTCCATGGAAAGGGACGACGGCTGCTGCGAGTTCACCGTGACCGACACGGGCGGCGATGCCAGCGAGGCCATGCCGTCGCCGTTCATCACCACAAGGGTCAGATTGTGGTAGACTGCGCTTCAAGGGCCGAAAGACGGCCTGTGCACGCAGGAGGTTCGATCATGGCACGAACAGCGGCAGACATGGTGGCCGATGCCAAGGGCAAGGTGCGCTCGATCACGCCCGAAGAGGTCGCGCGGATGGACGACGTTCTCGTGGTGGACGTCCGGGACGAGCCGGAGGTCGCCGCCAGCGGCAAGGTGCGCGGCGCGGTGCATGTCCCTAGGGGCATGCTGGAGTTTCGGGCAGACCCGTCCAGCACCTACCACGACCCGCGCTTCGATCCGGCGAAGACCGTCGTTCTCTACTGTGCCTCCGGGGGGCGCTCGGCCCTCGCGGGGGTCGCCCTTCAGGAGCTGGGCTACAGCGAGGTGCGGAACATGGGCGGGTTCAAGGACTGGGCCGACAAGGGCCTGCCCCTCGACACCTGAGGCCGACGGCGCGGGCCGGGTCGCCCGCTGCCCGGCTTGAGGCCGGTCGGTCACGCCTGGGCAGGACCGCCCATCGGACGAGGGGCTTGGCAACGGGGGGTGCGCCGCGGGCAGCGTGGGACAGGCCCGGTCGGCCGGGATCATATACGCGCCTCGCCCGTTATCGGGAGGGCCTTGCGGGTCAAGTCCAATGAGCAAAGCCCTGCGGGCCCCTTGGCCCTGGGTCATGCGGCACCGGGGGTTGAATTCGCCCCCTGTCCCGCGTCCGTCCTTGCCGCCGGGACCGCCCGCCTGCGCTGGCCGTGGTTCCTGCACACCCGCAACGCTGGGAGGATGGGCGCCCCGCGACAAGGCAGAGGGCGTTGGCCAGCCGCGCCGCCGCGAAACTTGCCTGTCGGTCAGAAAAAAGCCCGGATCGGCGCTCAGCCTGCCCCGTGTCGGCCCCGCCGATGCAGCGCGCTTCTGCGAATTATGCCCGCAGTGAAGCTCCGAGCATCCCCGGCAGCCGGGGCGATCCTGTTCCGCATGAACAAGGGACGAAGCGGACGGCAAGACCGACAGCGCCCATCATTCTGACTGACAACGAGTTATAATGGTGCCCGGAGGCGGATTCGAACCACCGACACGCGGATTTTCAATCCGCTGCTCTACCAACTGAGCTATCCGGGCGCCGTCGCGGCGTTTCGCCGGCGGGTGTGGGGTGATTAGACAAGCGCGCGGGGACTGTCCAGACCGAAAATCGCCGCACCGCCCTGGGGCGGCAGGGGCGCGCGCAAGGCCCCGACCTCAACGCTCCTCAGTCGGGGCCTCGGGGGCGGGGTCGCCGGGGATGGCATAGTCGCCGCGCAGCCAGCGGGCCAGGTCCACGTCGGCGCAGCGGCGCGAACAGAACGGGCGGTACTGCGGGTCCCTGGGCTTGCCGCAGATGGGGCAGCTCATGCGTCCTCCTCCAGCGATGCGGCCAGGCGCGCGATGGCCCCCAGGGGCGCGCGGTCGCGCTTGCGGCTCAACTCGTAAAGCCCCATCGCCGTCCAGCCGACCAGCGTGGTCTCGGTCCCGTCGGCGCGGAAGGCGGCGCGCAGCGCCTGATCCAGCGTGCCGCGGTCGCGTTTGGGAATCGGGGCGAAATCGACCACCACCTGCCCGCCCAGTCCCCGCAAGCGAAGCTGGCGCGGCAGGTCGCGGGCCAGCGTGATGTTGGCCTTCAGGGCGGCCGCCGCCGAAGTGTCGCGGCCGGTGTTCACATCCACCGCAACCATCGCCCGCGTCGGCTCGATCACGGCAAAGCCGCCATCGGGCAGGGCGAACTCGGGGTCCAGCAGCGCCTCGACCGCGTCGGTGACGCCGTGGCTGTCGAACGCGCCCGGCGTCTCGTCGATGTCGTCGGGGGCCGGGTCGGCCCAGTCGATCCACGCGGCCCGCCAGGGCATCTCGGCATCGACGAGCAGCTCTGGCCGGCCGGCGCGGTCGCCCATGACCTGCACGGCCATCTCGGCCAGCGAGATCAGCTCGTCGCGGACCAGCCCGTCCTCGTCATGCTCGGCGGCCGTGCGGATCACCAGCCCCAGATCGTCGGGCGCCCCGGCCGTGGCCAGGGCCTCGGTCCCCAGCGCGATCAGCCGCTCGCGGCTGCCCTCGTCGCGGATGCGGCGCGAGACGTTGACGCCGGGCGCACCCGGGGTCGCGATGCCGGTCTGGCCGCGGAACAGCACGCGCTGGGTCACGGGGATGGCCTTGCCGTCCTCGGCCACGCCGCTCACCTGGACGATCAGGCTCGCGCCTTCGGACAGGCCGCGGGCCTCGCGCAGGAACCCGCGCTCGCCCTCGGGCAGGCGCAGGAAGACGCCCCCCTGCCCCTTGACCAGCCGGTCCACGACCGCCCGGCAGATCGCGCCCGGCGGCAGCGGCGTCAGCGCGGTCAGGTCCAGCAGCAGATCCTCGATCCGGCCGTCCACCATCAGCGCGGCGGCCTCGCGGCCCCACAGGTGGCCCAGGATGACCTGTCGTCCCTTCATGGCGTTCCCCCGATGCCGCCCCTGATCCCGGCGGCGGCCAGCAGCGTGGCGGTTTCGGCCAGCGGCAGGCCGACGACGGCGGTGAACGAGCCCTGCATCCACGGCGCGAACGCCGCAGCAGGCCCCTGGATGCCATAGCCGCCGGCCTTGCCGCGCCAGTCGCCGCCGGCCACATAGGCGGCGATCTCGGCCCCTGTCAGGGGGCGGAACCGCACGACGGTCTCGACCAGCCGGTGCCGGGCGACGGCGCCCTGCGCGACAGTGACGGCGGTCATCACGCGGTGGCGGCGCCCCGACAACAGGCGCAGGAAGGCCGTGGCCTCGGCGTGGTCCGCAGGCTTGCCCAGGATGCGGCGACCGGCCACGACGACCGTATCGGCCGCCAGCACCACGCCCGGCTGCGACGCGGCCACGGCCGCGGCCTTTTCGGCGGCCATGCGGCGGGCGTAATCGCGCGCGTCCTCGGCCCGGCGGGGGGTTTCGTCGATGTCTGCGGCATGCACGGCGTCGGGGACGATCCCGATCTGCGCCAGCAGCTCCAGCCGCCGCGGGCTGGCCGAGGCCAGCACAAGCCGCGGCCGTCCGACCTTACTTGAAGCGGTAATTGATCCGCCCCTTGGACAGGTCATAGGTGTTCATCTCGACCTGCACCTTGTCGCCGGCCAGAACCCGGATGCGGTTCTTGCGCATCTTGCCTGCCATATGCGCGATGATCTCATGGCCGTTTTCGAGCTCGACCCTGAACGTCGCATTGGGCAAGAGTTCCTTCACGACGCCGGGGAATTCGAGCATCTCTTCCTTGGCCATGGTCTCTCCTGATTGCGGCCCGCCAGACACGGGCGGATGCCATATGCGGCGGATCGCGGCCATTTTCAAGGGCCAAGTCGCCGGGGCGGGCGCGTCGCCCGCCCGGCCCGGACAGGCGGGGTCGGTCAATAGAAGGCCTGCAACCCGGTGATCGCGCGCCCGATGATCAGGGCGTGGACGTCATGCGTCCCCTCATAGGTGTTCACCGTCTCCAGGTTGGCGGCGTGGCGCATGACCTGATACTCCTCGCTGATGCCGTTGCCGCCGTGCATGTCGCGGGCCCAGCGCGCGATCTCCAGCGCCTTGCCGCAGTTGTTGCGCTTGATGATCGAGATCATCTCGGGCGCGGCCTGCGCCTCGTCCATCAGCCGCCCGACCCGCAGGCTGGCCTGGAGCCCCAGCGAAATCTCTGTGACCATGTTGGCCAGCTTCAGCTGGAACAACTGGGTCTGGGCCAGCGGGCGGCGGAACTGATGGCGGTCCAGCCCGTACTGGCGCGCCGCGTGCAGGCAGAACTCGGCCGCCCCCATGACGCCCCACGAGATGCCATAGCGGGCGCGGTTGAGGCAGCCGAAAGGACCCTTCAGCCCCTCGACGTTCGGCAGCAGCGCGTCCTCGCCCACCGCGACGTCCTGCATCACGATCTCGCCGGTGATCGAGGCGCGCAGGGACAGCTTGCCCTCGATCTTCGGCGCCGACAGGCCGGGCGTGCCCTTGTCCAGCACGAAGCCCCGGATCTTGCCCCCGTGCGCGTCCGATTTCGCCCAGACGACGAACACATCCGCGATCGGGCTGTTCGAGATCCACATCTTGGACCCGTTCAGCACATAGCCGTCGGCCGTCTTGCGCGCGGTCGTCTTCATGCCCGCCGGGTCGGACCCCGCGTCGGGTTCCGTCAGGCCAAAGCAGCCGATCCATTCGCCGGACGCCAGCCGGGGCAGATACTTGCGCCGCTGGTCTTCGGACCCGTAGGCGTGGATGGGATACATCACCAGGCTGGACTGCACCGACATCATCGAGCGATAGCCCGAATCCACCCGCTCGACCTCGCGCGCGATCAGGCCATAGGCCACATAGGAGCCGCCCAAGCCCCCGTATTCCTCGGGGATGGTGACGCCCAGAAGGCCCATCTCGCCCATCTCGCGAAAGATCGCGGGGTCGGTGCGCTCGTCGCGATAGGCGGCGATCACGCGGGGGGCCAGCCGGTCCTGGGCATAGCTGCGGGCGCCGTCGCGCAGCATCCGTTCGTCCTCGGACAGCTGGTCGTCCAGCCGGAACGGGTCTTCCCAGTCGAAGCGGTTCAGATCGGGGGCATCCTTGGGTTTCAGCGCCATGCGCGCGTCCTTTCGCCGGTGTCCCGACTGCATACGACCCTGGGGGGCGCGTGACAATGCGGGCAGGGTTGGCACCGCGGCAACCGCGTCAGGGCCGTGCGATCACGCGCCGCTCACAAGGGTTTGGGGAACGTCCCGGCCGTTTTGTGGTTCTGTGACGATGATCCCCGCGCCGCCGCCGTGGCCGGACCGATGACGCAACGAACGCGGACGGCCTGAACGGGCCCGCCCCGCGACCACGCAAGGAGCCACCATGCGCCGCATCCTGACCCAGACGACCGCCATTGTCCTGTGCCTCGGCCTTGGCATGCCGCAGGTCGCGACCGCCCAGACGCTGCTGCCGGCCGACAAGGCGGCCCAGCTGGCCGGGCAGCGCGCCAAGACCATGCCGCGACTGGCCAGGGCGCTGGCGGCCGAACTGGAGGGCGGGCTGACGACGGACGATCTGCGCTGCGAAGGGAGCGCGCCCCGTCCCTGCCCGGATGGCACGTCGCTGTTCACCCCCGGTGGCCTGGCGGTCGATGTCGGCGAGGACGGCACGATCCTGCTGGCGCCCAGGGCACGGCAGGCGGGGGGCCGCGGGCAACAGGCGGACATCGTGCTGGCACAGGCAGGGGGCGAGCCCGTTGTCGTGCCTGATGCGGCCGAAGCCGGGGCCGAGGCTGCCGCAGCCTCCGAGGCCGAGGCGGGGAATGCCGGCGGCGGGGACGGAAAGGCAGCCCAAGCCGAACGGCGCGCCGCCAAGGAGGCTGAGCGGGCCGAGCGAAAGGCGGCCAAGCAGGCCGAACGGCAGGCCGCGAAAGAGGCCGCCGCCAAGGACGACCGCCGCGCGGCCGAGCAGGCGGCCGATGCCGAACGTGCGGCCGCCGAGCAGGCAGCAGCCAAGCAAGCGGCCGAGCAGGCGGACGCCGACCGCCGCGCGGCACGGCAGGCGGCGCGGGCCGAACGGCAGGCCGCCGCCCAAGCCGAGGCCGAGGCCGAGGCCGCGAAAGCCGAAGCCGCTGCCCGGGACGGCGCGGACGATGGCGCGCGCGCGGCGGACCTTCCGCCGCCCGCCGATCCGCAGCGGGACGCGCCGTCCGCCGCGCGTTCCGACGAGATCCCGCCCCCCGCGGGCGATGCGCCTGTGGTCGGCCGTTCGGCCGATCTGCCCCCGCCCGCAGAGGACAAGGGCCGCGCCAAGGACAAGGACCGCGCCCAGGACAAGGGCCGGGCCGCAGAGGCTGCCGACCGGCCCGCGGACGATGCGACGCCGGATGCCGCGGCGCTGGCCGAGGCGCTGGGCCGCCAGGACGACGCGGCCCCGCCGACCAAGGCGCCGGTCGTCGTCACCCCCGAGCGGGCGCGTGCCGCCAAGGCCCCGCCCGAGGCCGCGCCGGGCCAGGACCCTGTCGTCGCAGACCCCGAGGGCCGCGCCGACCGGGCCAAGCCCCCGCGGGGCGGGCGTGAAACCCCCGACCGTGACGCGCCGGTCGTGACCGCCGCCCCCGAGGGCGGGAACGGCGACCAGTCCGCCGACGCGCTGGCCCGGGCCCTTGAGGACGCGCAGGCCGCCCCCGAGGCGAGGGCCCGGGAAACCGAGGCCTCGCGCGAGGCCGCTGCGGCCCGGCCGGGCCCCGCGGCGGCGGCACTGGCCGAGGCGGCCGCCCCGGTCGCCTCGTCCGAAAAGCGGACCGTCACCAAGGAAACCAGCCGCCAGGCGACCGAGGATTTCGCCACCGACCTCAGCGGCAAGGTGCGGCCCGGGGTGCAGGCAAGGGACGTTCCCGCGACCCCGGACGCGCCGCCCGGCGCGGTCGTGGTCGAGGGCGGGCAGGACCGCCCCGGTGGCGTGGTGGTGACCCCGTCAGTCCGCGGCGAGGCCCCCGTCGTCGCGGGCGAGAACGCCGTGGCCGACAACGGGGACGACGACGACGATCTGGTCCGCGACATCGCCCGCATCGGCCTGCCGATCCTGGCGGGCCTGGTCGCCGGGCAGATGCTGTCCAACAACCGCGAGGTGGCGCTGAACACCGGCGACCGCGTCGTGGTGGAACGCTCCGACGGCAGCTATGAGCTGATCAAGGACGACAACGCGCTGCTGGCCCGCCCCGGATCGACGGTGCAGACCGAGGAATACGCCGACGGCTCGACCCGCACCATCGTCACGCGCGAGGATGGCAGCCAGGTCGTCACCATCCGCGACGCCGACCTGCGGATCCTGCGCCGCACGCTGGTCTATCCCGACGGCAGCACGACGGCGCTGATCGACGACACCGCGCAGGTGCAGCCGGTGGTCGTGTCGGACCTGCCCGCCCCCGCGCGGCCGATCGCCGTCACGCCGGGCGAGACCCTGTCCGAGGAGGCCCTGCGCGAGGCGCTGCGCCGAGAGGTCGAGGTGGACCGCAGCTTTACCCTCGGCCAGATCCGCGCCATCCCCGAGGTGCGTGCGCTGGTGGCCCCCGTGGACATCCAGGCCATCACCTTCGAGACGGGGTCGGCCGCGATCAAGCCCGACCAGGCGCAGCAACTGGCGACGCTGGGCCGCGTCATCGCCGACAGCGTCCGCCAGAACCCGCGCGAGATGTTCCTGATCGAGGGGCACACCGACGCGGTCGGCTCGGCCGTGTCGAACCTGGCGCTGTCGGACCGGCGCGCGGAGTCGGTGGCGCTTGCGCTGACCGAGTTCTTCGACGTGCCGCCCGAGAACATGGTCGTGCAGGGCTATGGCGAGCAGTTCCTGAAGATCCCGCAAGAGGGCGACATCCGCGCCAACCGCCGCGCGGCGGTGCGCCGGATCACGGATCTGCTGGCGCGCAACTGACGCCTGCCCGGATCGCAGCCAGTCGGACCGGAACGGCCGCGGCATCCGCCGCGGCCGTTCTTACGTCCGCCGCCAGACCGTCGCCACGGTGGCGCGGCCTGCCAGCGCCGCCGCGGCACGGCCCAGGTCGAACCCCGGCAGCGCGGCAAAGGCATCGGCCAGGGCGGCCGCGCCCGCGGCCTCGACCGGGATCAGCAGCGCCTGCCCCGCGCCCTTCAGCCGCCAATGGGCGTGGCCGTCCAGCCGCAGCAGCCTGATTTCCGTCACATCGCGCAGGGCGATCTCGCCCCCCAGCGCGCGGGCGGCGTAATAGCGCACGGCCCCCTCCTCGACCTCGACCAGCCCCGGCGCGGCGATGGCCTGCTGAAAGCGGCGACGGCGCCACGCGCCCAGGCCCCACACCGCCGCGACGGCCGCGACCGCGACCCCCAGCGGCTGGAACACTAGCCCGCCCAGCGAAAACAGCCAGACCCCCGCCGCCGCGGTCAGCCCGGCGGCGATCACCTCGCGCCAGGGGCGGACGCGCTGGACCAGTTCGGGGCGGATCAGGGCCACAGCGGCCGCGACATCATGCGATGCGGGATGCCCGCGTCGTCAAAGACCGGACCCTCGGCGACAAAGCCCAGTCGCTCATAGAACCCCAGCGCGTGCGTCTGCGCCCCCAGCCGGGCGGTGGTCACGCCGGGGATGCGGCGCAGCTCGTCCAGCGCCGCGTGCATCAGCGCCGCGCCAAGGCCGGTGCCGCGCGCCTCGGGCAGAACCGCCACCCGCCCGATCTTGCCCACGGCGCCGTCGATCAGCAGCCGCGCGCAGCCGACCGGCCGCCCGTCCACCACCGCCAGCAGGTGGATGGCCGCGTCGTCCAGCCCGTCGATCTCCAGCGCCTCGGGGACGGCCTGTTCGCGGATGAACACCGCGCGGCGGATCGCGTGACAGGCGGCCAGGTCGTCGCTGGGCGCGATCCGGGTGGCGGGCGCGGTCATGCGAAATACCGTTGCAGGATGGCCTGGTAGATGTCTTTCAACGCGCGGACCTGATCGACGGGGACCCGTTCGTCCACCTGGTGCATGAACGCGCCGACCAGGCCGAATTCCAGCACCGGGCAGTGATCCTTGACAAAGCGCGCGTCCGACGTGCCGCCCGAGGTGGACAGCGCCGGCACACGCCCCGTCCGCTCGGCCACCACATCCGCGACCAGATCCACGAAGGGCCCCGGTTGCGTCAGGAAGCTTTCGCCCGAGATATCGACCTGCACCCCCATCCCCACGCCAGTGGCCAGTTCCACCGCCGCCGCCCGCTCGCGCAGCATCGCGGTCAGGCTGGCGCCGGAATGGGCGTCGTTGAAGCGGATGTTCGCGGTGGCCGTCGCGCGCTGGGGGATGACGTTGGACGCCGGGTTGCCGCAGTCGATCGTCGTGACCTGCACCCCCGAGGCGTCGAAATGCGCCGTTCCCGCGTCCAGCGGCCGCGCGGTCAGGTCGCCCAGCAGCGCGACCAGCGCGTGCAGCGGATTGCGCGCCTGGTCGGGATAGGCCGCGTGGCCCTGCACCCCCGTCGCGGTCAGCCGCGCGGTCAGGCTGCCGCGGCGGCCGATCTTGATCATCTCGCCCAGGACCGAGGGGTTGGACGGCTCTCCCACCAGGCAGACGTCCATGCGCTCGCCGGTCGCGGCCATCCAGTCCAGGATCGCCACGGTGCCGTCTTTCGACGGCCCTTCCTCGTCGCCCGTGATGGTCAGGATCACGGCGCCATCGGGCGGGGTTTCGGTGACGAAGTCCACCGCCGCCGCGACAAAGGCCGCGACGCCCGATTTCATGTCGGTCGCGCCGCGCCCCCAGATCAGGCCATCCGCGACCAGCCCGGAAAAGGGCGGATGCGTCCAGCGGGCCGGATCGCCGGGGGGCACGACATCGGTGTGCCCGTTGAACCCGAAGCTGCGCGCACCCTTGTCGCCCCAGCGGGCGAACAGGTTGGACGTGCCGTTCCGATCGACGCGCGTGCAGACAAAGCCCGCGGATTCCAGAAGCGCGGCGATCAGCGACAGCGCGCCCCCCTCGTCGGGGGTGACAGAGGGGCAGCGGATCAGTCGGGCGGTCAGGTCGGCGGCGTCGGTCATCGGGTTCCATCCAAGGCGCGCGGGGTGCGGTGATCGGGGATCAGCGCCCGCCGGACCCTGCACCAGCCTGGGCAGGCACCGCAAGGCGGCGAAGGACCGGCCCCCGCCCTGCCGCCCCCTGCCTTGGCGCACCCCCACGCCGCGCAAGGAAGATGCGTGGCCGGTTACGCCCGCGCAGCATAGTTGCGCTGCACCTGCGAAAGGGGTATGGCCGGTTCAACACCTTGACCACAGGGATTTCCCCATGCTCGACACCCGCGACGCGACCCTGACCCTGTCCGCTGCCCAGGACATCCTGCCGGAACTGAACGCCCTGCTGGGTCGCGCAACCGATGCGCTGCGCGCGCGCGTGACCGTCGGCGGCAAGATCGACGCCAGCGCGCTGGAGGTCGAGCAGCACGCCGCCCACGCGCTGTCCTGGATGGCGACCTATGTCGAATCGCTGGTGCAACTGTCCGCCTGGGCCGACCGGCTGGGCCCGTCGATGGGCGAGATGGAACGGCTGATCCTGACCATCGGCTTTGGCGAATACCTGACGCAGCTGGCTGGCGGCATCCCGATGAGCCAGACCGAATTCGCCCGCCTGTCCGACCTTGACCTGGACTGGCAGCCGTCGGACGCCGCGCGCGCCGCGATGGGCGGCAACACCCCCGCCGCCCGCGCCCGGCTGGCGGCGCTGATGCAGGACACCCAGGGACGCGCGACCTTTGGCGCGACGGGGCTGGACGAGGATCTGGAGATGATCCGCGACCAGTTCCGCCGCTATGCCGACGACCGGGTGATCCCCAATGCCCATGGCTGGCACCTCAAGGACGAGCTGATCCCGATCGAGATCATCCACGAGCTGGCCGAGCTGGGCGTCTTTGGCCTGACCATCCCGGAAGAATTCGGCGGGCTTGGCCTGTCCAAGGCCAGCATGGTCGTCGTCAGCGAGGAACTGTCGCGCGGCTATATCGGCGTGGGTTCCCTGGCCACCCGGTCCGAGATCGCGGCCGAGCTGATCCTGTGCGGCGGCACGCCCGAGCAGAAGGCGCAGTGGCTGCCCAGGATCGCCAGCGGAGAGATCCTGCCGACCGCGGTGTTCACCGAGCCCAACACCGGCAGCGACCTGGGCAGCCTGCGGACACGTGCCGTTCAGACGGCGGACGGGTGGGAGATCACCGGCAACAAGACCTGGATCACCCACGCCGCGCGCACCCATGTGATGACGCTGCTGGCGCGCACCGACCCCGACACGACCGACTGGCGCGGCCTGTCGATGTTCCTGGCCGAAAAAACTCCGGGCACGGACGAGAACCCCTTCCCCACCCCGGGCATGACCGGCGGCGAGATCGAGGTGCTGGGCTATCGCGGCATGAAGGAATACGAGCTTGGCTTCGACGGCTTCAAGGTCGCGGCCGACAACCTGCTGGGCGGGCAGCCCGGACAGGGCTTCAAGCAGCTGATGCAGACCTTTGAATCCGCCCGCATCCAGACCGCCGCCCGCGCCGTCGGCGTCGCGCAGTCGGCGCTGGAGATCGGGATGCAGTATGCGCTGGACCGCAAGCAGTTCGGCAAGGCGCTGATCGCGTTCCCGCGCGTCGCCGACAAGCTGGCGATGATGGCCGTCGAGATCATGATCGCGCGGCAGCTGACCTATCATTCCGCGTGGCAGAAGGATCACGACAAACGCTGCGACCTCGAGGCGGGGATGGCGAAGCTGCTGGGCGCGCGGGTGGCCTGGGCCGCGGCCGACAACGCGCTGCAGATCCACGGCGGCAACGGATTCGCGCTGGAATACGCGATCAGCCGCGTCCTGTGCGACGCCCGAATCCTGAACATCTTCGAGGGCGCGGCCGAGATTCAGGCGCAGGTCATCGCCCGCCGCCTGCTGGGCTGACGGCCGCGGCGGCGTGGCCCTGCGGCGCGCAGGTGTGCTTTGCACATCGCGGCGTGCCATAAAGGTCGCGGCCGGCGCAGCCGCGGGTTGCCGAAAGACCGCTTTGGTGGCATTGCGAATAGGCCATCATCCTGTTTCCTTGGGGGATTTCCGCATGTCCACTGTCTTTCGGCTGACCGCCGCCGCCGCCGCCCTTGCGGCGCTGGCCGCGTGCGAACCCACGGCCTCCACGTCGGCCGGGGCCGGCACGGGATTCGAGGGGGGCATCCCCCTGGGCACCTATACGCTGGTCGGCTTCGGAAAAGAGGCTGTCCCGACCCGCGACGGACGGCTGCGGCTGACCCAGGGCGGCGGTTTTTCGGGCAACGGCCCCTGCAACACCTTCACCGGCCGGAACGCGGCCCCGCTTCCGGCCTTTCGCGTGGCGGTGATGAACTGGACCGACAATCCCTGCGGCCACAAGGGGTTCGAGGGGCGGTTCTTCCAGGCCCTGACCCAGGCGCAAGAGGCGCGCTGGGAAGGCGGGGTGCTGAAGATCATCGGCCCCACCTACATGACGCTGGAACGCACGGGCAACTGATCCCGGATCAGGGGGCGCGGCCCGGCAGGGGCCCCGGTCCGCCCCCTGCGCTGCCGCGTTCATCCGGTCTGCCGGGCACCGCCGGGGCCTCGCTGCTGTCCGCCCCCTTGCGCCCGCGCGCCGCATTGCCGCCGTCCCGGGCGGTCCCCTGATCGGGCAAGCCCCCGCCCTGTCCCTCTGGATTGCTGCCCTGCGTGGTCCCCCTGTCCCCGGCGGCCGTGTCGCCGGTCGCCGGTTCCCTGCCCTGCGGGACGCCGCCGGTCTCCGCAGGCGCCTCCCCTGTCCCCGATCTTTGCGGCGATGCCGGTGCCAGGCGTGCCACCAGACGCCTGCGGGCGGCGGGCAAGGGACGCCCGGCCTGCCCCTCGGCCAGGCGCGCCGACAGGAAATGCCCCGTCAGGGCCAGCGCCTCGGCCATCCCGCCGCCCTGCCCCCCCAGCAGGCCGGGCAGGGGCAGCAGGCGCGGCGCCCACGCGCCCGCCGCGGCGGCCGTGACGGCGTGACCCGTGCGGGGGCTGACATAGGCCAGCCCGGTGCGCGCGTCCGTGACGGCGCAGCGGTCCAGCGCAAGGCCGAACCCCAGTTCCTCCAGCAACAGCATCTCCCATCGCAGATAGGCGTCGGCCCAGGGCGCGCCCGCATCCATCGCGTCCAGCAGCGCCTCGGTCGCGTCGGCCAGGCGCGGGTGCGGGTCGCGGTCCGGCAGCGCATAGGCGATCAGCGCAGTCACCGCGTTCAGCCCCGCCAGCGCATCCGCGTCGGCCATCAGGCCCGGCCGCGCGCGCAGCGGCTCGACCGCGAACGTGCCCAGCTGGTCGTCGCGCCGCGCGCGCCAGTGCAGCGACAGCCGCCCCCCCGGCTGCATCAGCGCCGCGCGCCGCGCGCTGGCCCCGCCCGGCACGACCCCGCTCAGCAGGCCCGCGTCGCGCGCGAACACGGTCAGGATCACGGCATGCTCGCCATGCCGGCGATGCGTGATCGCGGTCGCCTCACCCTGCCAGTCCATCATGCCTTCCTTTCGCCGCCACGCTGCCGCAATCCTTGTCCGCACAACAGGGGACATCACATGCTGAAACCGTGGATCGAGGCGCAGGCAAGGCTGGTCGAGGTCGCCGCCGGCCGCGCGCCTGCCGATCTGGTCATACGCGGGGGCCAGTGGGTCAACGTCCACAGCCGCGAGATCCTGCCCGGCCACGACATCGCCATCGCCGACGGGCGGGTGGCCTGCGTGCTGCCCGATGCCGGGGCCAACATCGGCCCCGGCACGCAGGTGATCGAGGCTGCGGGGCGGTTCATGCTGCCGGGGCTGATCGACGCGCACATGCACGTCGAATCGGGCATGCTGACCCCCGCGGGCTTTGCCGCCGCCGTCATCCCGCACGGCACGACCACGATCCTGCACGACCCGCACGAGATCGCCAACGTGCTGGGGCTGGAGGGCGTGCGCCTGATGCGCGACGAAAGCCTGATCCAGCCGATCACCATGCTGACCCAGATGCCAAGCTGCGCGCCCTCGGCCCCCGGCCTCGAGACGACGGGCCACCCCATCACCGCCGGAGAGGTCGCCCAGGCGATGGGCTGGGACGGCATCGTCGGCCTGGGCGAGATGATGAACTTTCCGGCCGTGGCCGCGGGCGATCCCGCGATGCTGTCCGAAATCGCGGCGACCCGCGCGGCGGGAAAGGTGGTGGGCGGACATTACGCCAGCCCCGACCTGGGGCGGCCCTTTGCCGCCTATGTGGCGGGCGGCGCGGCCGACGATCACGAAACCACTGCCGAGGCGCAGGCCGTCGCCCGCGTCCGGCAGGGGATGGGCGCCATGCTGCGGCTGGGATCGGCCTGGCACGACGTTCAGGCGCAGATCACGGCCATCACGCAGCGGGGGCTGGACCCCGCGGGGTTCATGCTGTGCACCGACGACTGCCACGCAGGAACGCTGGTGGACGACGGGCACATGGACCGGGTGGTGCGCCATGCCGTGGCCTGCGGCTGCGACCCCTTGGTCGCGATCCAGATGGCCACGATCAACACCGCGCGCCATTTCGGCCTTGAACGGGACCTCGGCTCGATCACGCCGGGACGCAGGGCGGACGTGATCCTGACCTCGGACCTGACCGCCCTGCCGATCGAGGCCGTGGTCGCGCAGGGGCGGCTGGTGGCCGAGGGGGGGCGGCTGCTGGTGGGCTGCCCGCGGATCGACTGGCCGGCCGCAACGCGCGCCACCGTCCGGCTGGGCCGCGCGCTGAGGCCGGGCGACTTCCGCGTGCCCGCCAGGGGCCAGCGCGCGACGGTCCGCGTCATCGGCGTGGTCGAGAACCAGGCGCCCACCCGCGCGCTGACCGCCGACCTGCCGGTGGTGGACGGCGCGGTGCAGCCTGCGGGCGACATCGCCCGCATCGCGCTGGTCGAACGGCACCGCGGCACGGGCGGCGTCGTCAACGGCTTCGTGTCGGGGTTCGGCTATCGCGGGCGCATGGCCGTCGCCTCGACCGTGGCGCACGACAGCCACCACATGATCGTCGTGGGCACCTGCGAAGGCAGCATGGCGCGGGCGACCGCGCGGCTGGCGGATCTGGGCGGCGGCATCGCCGTCTTTCGCGACGGGGCCGAGCTGGCCTATGTCGCGCTGCCCATCGCCGGGCTGGTGTCCGACGCCCCCGCGGCCGAGGTCGCGGCGGCCGCCCGCGCCGTGGGCGAGGCGATCCGCGCCTGCGGCTGCACGATGAACAACGCCGTGATGCAGCACGTCCTGCTGGCGCTGGTGGTGATCCCCGAGCTGCGGATGTCCGATCTGGGGCTGGTCGATGTGACCCGGTTCGAACTTTGCGACGTGGTGGTGGCGGCGGACTAGCGGCCCCGGGCGGCAGGGATCAGGGCAGCGTTAGGGTGCCATCCGCAGCCAGCGGCCAGAACGGGTTGTGGGCGATTTCCCAGACATGGCCGTCGGGGTCGGCGACATAGCCGGAATAGCCGCCCCAGAAGACCTGCCCGGGGCGCTTGAGCGGCGTTGCGCCTGCCTCGACGGCAGCCTGCCAGACGGCATCGGTGTCCGCCCGGTCCGCGCAGTTCTGCGCCAGCGTCATCGCCCCTGTGCCCAGCGCCGCGCCAGGGCGGCCCTGATCGGCGGCAAGGTCATGCAAGGGAAACAGCGCCAGCGCCGCCCCCTGCATCTGATAGAACACCACCCCTTCGGCCGGGCCCGGATGCGGGGTCCAGCCCCAGGCGGCATAAAAGGCGCGGGCGCGGTCCAGATCGGCCACGCCCAGGGTGATCAGCGTCACGCGCTGCCGCGGCAGGCTCATGTCAGTCCTCCGTCACGGCCCTCGAGGCGCCGTCCTCGCGCCGAACCTCGACGAAGCGGGCGCGGCCGTCCAGCGTGTCGAACAAGTCGCGTCCGGTTCCGGTCATGAACACCTGGGCAGGCAGGGCCGTGATCTCGTCATGCAGCGCCCGCCGGCGGTCGGCATCCAGATGCGCGGCCACCTCGTCCAGCAGCAGGATCGGACGGTCGTCCGCCAGCGCCCGCGCGTTGGCCAGCATCAGCGACAGCAGCAGCGCCTTTTGTTCTCCGGTCGATGACAGCGCGGCCGGCATGTCCTGGGGGCCCCAGCTTGCGCCCAGATCGGCCCGGTGCGGGCCGGTCAGGCTGCGCCCGGCCGCCATGTCGCGGCCGCGCGTGGCCGCCAGCCTGCGCGCGATGCTGTCGGCGTCGGGATCGTCGGCGCTGCCCTCGCCCGGCAGCAGGACCAGCCGCGCGGCGGGAAAGGCGGTTTCCGCCCCCGCCTGCGCCGCCATGATCCGCGCGATCGCCTGCTGGCGGCTGCGGGTGATGGCCGCCCCCGCCTGCGCCATCTGCGATTCCAGCGCGTGATACCAGCGCGCGTCGCCCACCTGGTCGCGCAGCAGCCGGTTGCGTTCGCGCATCGCCTTGTCATAGGCCAGCGCGTCGTCGGCATGCCCCGGCACAAAGCTGAGCGTGACGCGGTCCAGGAACCTGCGGCGGGTGTCGGGCGCATCGGTCCACAGCCGGTCCATCGCGGGCGTCAGCCAGATCAGCCGCGCCAGACGCCCCAGCGCGACCTGCGGCACCGGCTTGTCGTCGATGGTGACGCTGCGTGTCTCGCCGGGCGGCGCCGCGGTTTCCACGTCATGGCGTCCCAGCCTGGCCCGGATGCGCCAGCCGGCATCCGGTCCCTGCCGCGCCTGCTCGGCCGGGCTTGCCCCGCGCAGGCCGCGACCGGGCGACAGCAGCGACAGCGCCTCCAGGATGTTGGTCTTGCCGGCCCCGTTGGGGCCGAAGATCGCCAGCGGCCGCGCGTCCAGATCCAGGTCCAGCCGCGGCCAGGACCGGAACTGCGCCAGCGACAGATGGTCGAGCGTCACACCCGCATCGGCATCACGACATAGACCGCGCTGTCGTCGCCGCCCTCGCGGATCAGCGCGGCGTCGCCCGATCCGTTGAACAGGAAGACCGCGTTCTCGCGGTCGATCTGCTGGGCGATTTCCTGCAGGTACTTGGCGTTGAACCCGATTTCCAGCGGATCGTCGGCATAGGCCACGGCCAGTTCCTCGTCGGCGGCGCCCGCGTCGGGGGCGTTGACCGACAGGACCAGCCGATCCTCGTCCAGCGCCAGCTTGACCGCGCGCGAGCGTTCGGAACTGACCGTCGCCACCCGGTCCACCGCGCGGGCGAAGTCGCTGGCATCGACCTCCAGCTTGCGGGCGTTCCCCTTGGGGATCACGCGCGTATAGTCGGGGAAGGTGCCGTCGATGACCTTGGAGGTCAGGGTGATCGTGGGCGTGGCAAAGCGCACCTTGGTCTCGCTGACCGACACGGCGATCTGGATCTCGTCGTCGTCCAGCAGCTTCTTCAGCTCGGCCACGGTCTTGCGCGGCACGATCACGCCGGGCATCCCCGCCGCGCCGTCCGGCAGGGGCGCGTCGATGCGCGCCAGCCTATGGCCATCGGTCGCCACGCAGCGCAGCGTCGGGCCGCCCTCGCCCTCGGCCACGTGCAGATAGACGCCGTTCAGGTAATAGCGCGTCTCCTCGGTCGAGATGGCGAACTTGGACTTGTCGAACAGCCGGCGCAGCAACGGCGCGGGGGCCGCAAAGTTCGCCGTGTACTCGGTCGAGGCCATGACCGGGAAATCCTCGCGCGGCAGGGTCGCCAGGCTGAAGTTGGACCGCCCCGCCTGCACCGTAAGCCGCGCGGTCTCAGGGTCGGCGGCGATGGCGACCAGCGCGCCATCCGGCAGCTTGCGCGCGATCTCGTTCAGCAGCGCGGCGCTGACGGTGGTGGCGCCGGGACGCTCGACCATGGCGGTGGCGCGGTCGACCACCTCGGTGTCCAGGTCGGTCGCGCGAAAGCTGACGCCGTCGGGCCCGGCCTCGATCAGGACGTTGGACAGGATCGGGATGGTGTTGCGGCGCTCGACGACCGACTGGGCCTGCGCCACGGCCTTGACCAGCACCGCACGCTCGATGGAAAACTTCATGGCGTCCTGCCCCTTGCTGTCGTCGGATCGGCCGCTGACGCGGCGCGCTCAGTTTCGTTGTTTGATTGCGGCGGTCAAGCGCCCGTGATCACGCCTCCAGGGCGCGGCGCAGCAGGTCGATGTCCTCGGCCAGGCTGCGATCCTCGGACCGCAGCTCCTCGATGCGCTTGACGCCGTGCAGGATGGTCGTGTGGTCGCGACCGCCAAAGCGGCGACCGATCTCGGGCAGGCTGCGGCTGGTCATCTGCTTGGCCAGGTACATCGCGATCTGGCGGGGGCGGGCCAGGGTGCGGACCCGCTTGGGGCCGACCAGGTCCGACAGGCGGATGTTGTAATGCTCGGCCACCTTGCGCTGGATCTCCTCGACCGAGACCTTGCGGTCGGAGGCCCGCAGAATGTCGGCCAGGCATTCCTGCGTCATGTCCAGGTCGATCGGCCGGCCCATCAGGCTGGCGAAGGCGAACAGCCGCTGCAACGCCCCTTCCAGGACGCGCACGTTAGACGTGATGCGGTGGGCCAGGAACTCCAGCACGCCGGTGCCCAGGACCAGGCCCGGATAGATGGTGCGGAACTGCTCGGTCTTGGATTGCAGGATCGACAGGCGCAGCTCGTAGTCGGTGGGGTGCAGGTCCACGATCAGGCCGCAGCTGAGGCGGGACTTGATCCGTTCCTCAAGGTCCTTGATCTCGCCCGGCGCGCGGTCGGCCGAAATGACGATCTGCTTGCCCTGATCGACCAGCGCGTTGAAGGTGTGAAAGAATTCCTCCTGCGTGCTGTCCTTGCCGGCGATGAACTGGACGTCATCGACCATCAGCAGGTCCACCGTCCGGAACAGCTCCTTGAAGTCCATGACGGTGCGTTCGCGCAGCGCCTGGACAAAGCGGTACATGAACTGCTCGGCCGACAGATACAGGATGCGGGCCTGCGGGTCGCGGGCCTGACGGTCGCGCGCGATGGCGTGCATCAGGTGGGTCTTGCCCAGGCCCACCCCGCCATACAGAAACAGCGGGTTGAACGACACGGCCCCGCCCTCGGCCACGCGGCGCGCGGCGGCATGGGCCAGTTCGTTGGGCTTGCCGACCACGAAGTTGTCAAAGGTGAAGCGCGCGTCCAGGGGGGCGGTCATCTCGTCGTCGCCCCGCAGGGCCGGGCGCGGGGCCGCCGCCCGTGCCGCGGGCGCGGTCGCAGGCCCGGCCGGCCCGGCCGGCTGGGCCGCGACGGTAAAGCTGAGACGTTCGACGGGGGTGCCGTTGCGGTTCAGCACCTCAAGGATGGGGCGGCTGTAGTGGCGCGACACCCAGTCCGACAGGAAGTGGGTCGGACAGGACAGCGCCGCCGTGCCATCCTTGAGCCCGGTCAGTTCCAGGGGGGCGAGCCACCGGGTATAGTTGTTGCTGCCGACGAGCGTTTCCAGCTCGGCGCGCGCCTGGCCCCAGATGTTGTCCATGTGACGTCCCTTATGTCCCCGATCCCCGCCCGGCATGGCCGGCGGGACACTGCGGTTGGGCCGCGACGGGGTCAGGACAGCCGCATCCATCGTGCCGCAGACTGCGGCACGGGCGCGCCCGAACGGGCACGGACACGGATGGCGCTGGCGGACGACCCCGGTGGCAGCCGGTGCCGGTCCCGAGGACGGTGCGGCCCCCCGCATCCGTCCCAGATCACCCATCAGACGACCGCAGAGCCTGTCCCTGGGCGACGTTCCCCCATCGCGACGTGAATCGCATGGATAACGCTACCCCCTGCCCCCGGACGGCTGCAACCGAACTCTGTTGTTGACAGCGCAATTGCCGGAACGAATCTGGCGCAGTGTTGCAAAAATAAAAATCGTTTGAAAACAATGATTCCGGCATGAAGAAAGGGCGTGCGGATGGCACGCCCTTGCACAGTCGTCCGAAGGTCCGGGTGGTTCCGGGGCCGGTCGAAACCGGCCGTCAGGCCGCCGACAGCGCCTTGACCCGGGCCGCCAGGCGCGAAATCTTGCGGGCGGCCGTGTTCTTGTGGACGACGCCCTTGGTCACGCCGCGCATCAGCTCGGGCTGGGCGCTTTTCAGCGCCTCGGCCGCGACCTGCTGGTCGCCACCGGCCAGCGCCTCTTCGACCTTGCGCAGGAAGGTGCGGATGCGCGAGCGGCGGTTCTTGTTGACGGCAGTGCGGCGCTCGGTCTGGCGCGCGCGCTTCTTGGACTGGGGCGTGTTGGCCATGTCTGTGCGGTTCCGGTTTTGCGGTGTCTGAGAATCCTGAAGTCGGGCCTATAAGCCGCGCGGCGCCCGGAGTCAACCGGGACGCGCCCGGCCCTGCATCGGAACGCCGCCGCCGACCGGCGCATCGGCATCGCCGGGCGGGCTGTCGCCCCCGCCC
Source organism: Paracoccus endophyticus (assembly GCF_003286075.1). GTDB lineage: Bacteria > Pseudomonadota > Alphaproteobacteria > Rhodobacterales > Rhodobacteraceae > Paracoccus > Paracoccus endophyticus. The sequence continues at coordinate 178,963 of NZ_QLUV01000005.1, forward strand.
GTGCTGGCGCACCGCAGCCCCGCGCTGCGGCAGGAACCCCACTGCATCCTGCCGGGCATCCCCCTGCCCGACAGGCTGCGCCCGCGTCCTGTCGTTCGCTTGCCCGAATGCGGCAGCAGAACGCGGGGGCATCGTCATCAGCGGGCATAGGCCCCGGGGTAGCCGGCCCGGTGAATTCGGTCGATGGCGCGCACGATCGACCGTCGCCCGTCGAAGGGACCCGCCATGATCGTCTGCACCGTCGTTCCGCGCCGCGTCTCGCGCGCCATCGAGACGGGCAAGCCCAGTCGCGCCACGACCTGTGCGGCGCGCGTGGCACTGCGCGCGTCCGCATAGGTCCCGATCTGCACGAACCGCGCGCCGGGCGGGATCACCCGGGATGGCGCACGGGATGTCGCACGGGCCTGCACCTGCCCCGTGCGCGCCGTCTTGGGGTCAGGTGCCGCGGCGTCCTGCCGGGCTTTCGCCCGCGCGGGCCTGGCCGCATCGGGGCGCCCGCCGACCGGCGCCGACGTCCTCGGCCCGGGCGCGGGCGAGGCCGGCCCCGTGCCGTCGACCCTGCCCCGCTGTCCGTCCGGCAGCCCGCCCGCCGCAGCCGCGATCCGAAGGATCGGCAGCGGCTCGGCCCCGCAGCGGCCCAGCGCCATCTGCTGGCCCAGCCGGACGCTGCGGGCCGCGCCCTCGGACGCGCCCAGAAGGCGACAGAGCGCCGTGGATGGTTCCGCCTGCGCCATGCCTGCCCGCACCGCAAGGCCTGCCTCCGCAGCCGCCGTCAGATCCGGCAGCCCCTTTCCCACCGCCGCCCCTGCGCGCGCGGGCTGCCCTGCGGCAGCAGCCTGCACGGGTCCGGCGGACGCGGCCGGCGCGGGCCGTTTCGCTTCGGGCGCCAGCAGTTCGCCCTCCTGCAGATTGCCGATGATGGTTTCCGACAGCACCCGCTCGATCCGCGCGACGCGCGGCTCGGCGGGCACGGACATCAGGGTCGCCGCGGCATCGGGCATGGTCCGGCGTGCCGACAGCGTCGGGGGATAGCCGCAGAGGACGGCGCCGTCCCTGCCCACGCGCGGCCGCCATTGACCCTGCAGGTTCAGGAACACGCAGCCTGCGCTGTCGATGTATTGCACCCCCGCAAAGCCGGGCGGCGGCGGCTCGGCGGGTCCGGGCCCGGCGCCGACCGCGTGGTTCGTCTCGGCCGGGTTTCGCACCCGCTCGGGCACCGGCGCCATCGGGGCAGCCGCCCCGGCCTCCGGCTTTCCCTGCGGGGTGGCGGCGGCCCCGCTTGCCAGCACAGGCAGGGCCAGCGCCGTCACCCAGATCCCCACCGCCCCGGCCACGAGGGCCAAGAACCCTGACACGCGCATGCCCGACCCCTCGATTCGGTCCACAATCGTCGTGTTCTAGGGCGAAAACCCTCAAGCAGCCGTTAAGGCGCGCCTATTTCGTGCCGAACATCCGATCGCCGGCGTCGCCCAGGCCGGGCACGATATAGCCGTGATCGTCCAGTCGCTCGTCCAGCGCGGCCGTCACCACCGGCACGTCGGGATGGGCCTGGCGCATCCGCTCGACCCCCTCGGGCGCCGCCAGCAGGCACAGGAAGCGCAGGTTCCGGGCCCCCTTCTGCTTGAGCAGGTCGATCGCCGCGACCGAGCTGTTGCCGGTCGCCAGCATCGGATCGACGACGATCACCATCCGGTCCTCCAGCTCGCCCGGCACCTTGCTGTAATACTGCACCGGCTGCAGCGTCTCGGGGTCGCGGTACAGCCCGATGAAGCCGACGCGCGCGGCCGGGATCAGTTCCAGAATCCCGTCCAGCAGCCCGTTCCCGGCCCGCAGGATCGAGATCAGCGCCAGCTTCTTGCCCTCCAGCGTGGGGGCCTGCATGGGGCACAGCGGCGTCTCGATCCGCATGGTGGTCAGGTCCAGCTCACGCGTGATCTCGTAGGCGAGCAGCAGGCTGATCTCGCGCAACAGACGGCGAAAGCCTGCGGTCGACGTGGTCTTGTCGCGCATCAGCGTCAGCTTGTGCTGGACCAGCGGATGACTGACGACGGTCAGATGTGGGGTCATGGGGGCCTCTTTCCTGCGGATCAGTCATGCACCATCGGCGCGGGCCAGCAAGCCGGCCAGCCGGGTCCGGGTCGCCGCGTCGCAGAAGGCGGCCTCGGCTGCCCACAGGTTCATGCGGGTGAAGTCGGCCTCGGTCCAGCCGAAGGCATCGGCCAGCCGCTCGTATTCCTGCGCCAGCGTGGTGCCGAAAAAGGGCGGATCGTCGCGCGAGATGGTGACGCGGACCCCGGCATCGACCAGCCGGGCGATGGGATGGCGGGCAACGTCGGGGTAAAGCCCCAATGCGATGTTCGACCCCGGACAGACCTCCAGCGTGATGGCGCGTTCGGCCAGGTCGCGCACCAGGCCTGCGTCCTCGATGGCGCGCACGCCATGGCCGATGCGGGTCACGCCCAGCGCCAGCGCGTCGCGGACCGACTGCGGCCCGGCCCATTCGCCGGCGTGGCACGTCAGACCCAGCCCCGCCTCGCGCGCGCAATCGAACGACCAGGCGAAATCCTGCGGGCGGCCCACCGTCTCGGCGCCCGCAAGGCCCAGGCCCGCGACCCAGCCCCCGGCGGTTTCCGCCGCGCACAGGGCGCTGCGCCGCGCGCGGTCCGGGCCGAAATGGCGGATGGGCGTCACGATGGCGCGGCTGTCGATGCCCTGCGCGGCCATGGCCGCCGCGGTTTCCGTCAGTGCGGCCACATGGTCGCGCCACGCCGGCAGGTCGCCGCCGCCGCAGAACTCGGGCGAGACGAACAGCTCGACATAGACCGCGCCCTGCTCGGCGCAGTCGGCCAGAACAAGCTCCAGCAGGCGGGCATAGTCGCGCGGGCCGCGGATCACCGCGGTCGCGGCCTCGTAGACCCGCAGAAAATCCCTGAACCCGGACCAGCGATAGCCGCCGTCCTCGGCAAAGATCGCCGGCGGGTCCACGCGGCGTTCGGCCGCAAGCCCGCGGATGAAGCCGGGCGGGGCCGCGCCCTCGAGATGCAGGTGCAGTTCGATCTTGGGAATGGGTTTCATGCGCTTGCGGGATCAAAGGTGGTGGCTATGGGCAGGACGCTTTTGCCGTGGGCGGGTCCGGGCACGCCCAGGTGCGCGCAGACACTGGCGCCGACATCGGCAAAGGCCACCAGGCCGATGGGCTGCAACCCCAGGCCCCAGCCCAGCACCGGCACGCGTTCGCGCGTGTGGTCTGTGCCCGGCCAGCTGGGATCGTTGCCGTGGTCGGCGGTAAAGATCGCGAGGTCCCCGGGCCGCAGCCGCGCCAGGAACCGCCCCGCGACCGTGTCGAACCATTCGAGGGCGTCGGCGTAGCCCGCCACATCCCGGCGGTGGCCGTACAGGCTGTCGAACTCGACAAAGTTGGCCATGGTCAGGCTGCCCGGCTGCGCCTCGTCGGCCAGCCGGACCAGATGCCCGGCCAGTTCTGCATCCGACCGGCCCTTGTGCAGATGCGCGATGCCGCGATGGCTGAAGATGTCGCCGATCTTGCCGATGGCATGAGTGGCCCGGCCGGCGCGGGCCGCAAGGTCCAGGATCGTGTCGCCGGGCGGCGGGATGGCAAAGTCGCGGCGGTTCGGGGTGCGGGTGAACTGCCCCTCGGCCCCGTCGAACGGGCGGGCGATCACGCGGCCGACCCGCATGGCGTGCACGGTGGGTGCAATCGCCTGGCACAGGTCGAGCAGCCGTTGCAGGCCGAAGCGGCCCTCGTGCGCGGCAATCTGCAGCACGCTGTCGGCAGAGGTGTAGCAGATCGGCCAGCCGGTCCGCAGATGCTCGCCCCCCAGCGCATCGACGATCGCGGTGCCGGGGGCATGACAGTTGCCCAGAATGCCCTGCGTGCCCGCCAGCCGGCAGATCTCGGCCGTCAGGTCAGGGGGAAAGGCGGGGCAGGTGTCGGGAAAGACGCGCCAGTCCCAAGGCACGGGAACGCCCGCAAGCTCCCAATGGCCGGACGGGGTGTCCTTGCCGGGCGAGACCTCGGTGGCCGCCCCCCACAGCCCCTGCGGGGTCGCGCCAAGGCCGGGGGCGTCGGCCCCGCTGGCCAGCCGGACGGCCGCACCCAGCCCCAGCGCGTCCAGATGCGGCATCCGCAGCGGCCGGGCGGCGGCGATGTGGCCCACGGTGTTGGCGCCGCTGTCGGGCAGCGTGCCGTTGAAGAACCGATCCGCATCCGGCGCGCCGCCGATGCCGACCGAGTCCATGACGATCAGGAACGCCCGGCGGGTCATGCGGCACGCCCCGGCAACGCCGATACGCCGCCTTGCAACGGCGCGGACGGGGCCACCGCCCGGGGATCGGGCCTGTCCCGGCGTCTTGGCACGGCCTGCGCCGCCGGCCCGGCGTCGGCGATCCACGGCGCCAGAGCGGGGCTGTCGAGGGGCGAGCCCTTGTCCGTGTTGCGCTGACCCATCGGCAGCAGGGGACGGGCGGTCGCACTGTTCGGCCGCCCCCCGAAAGCCCACAGGCTTGTCCCGAGTGGCCTTGGGTCAGCGCGCGCGGCTGACCTTTCCCCTGGCCCGGTGCATGGCGTCCCGGTCATGCCGCAATCCGTTCGCGCACCAGCGGCCCGGCGCTGGCATCGCCCAGGCGATAGGCGGCCTGGACCGCGGCGATGGCGATTTCGGCCGCCTCGGCCGAGGCGGCGTGGACCAGCGCCAGCACGCCGCCGGTCGGCTCGGCCAGCCGGCGCAGGTTGGACAGGCCCACGCGGGGATCGACCGCCTCGCCCGCGCGCCGGCGGCCGCCGCCCAGCGCCACCACCGCGCGGCCCAGGGCCGCCACGTCGATGTCGGCCACGATGCCGTCCGGGGCGGGCACGGGCCGGATCACCGGCGCGCCGGGCAGGCGGTCGGGCCGGTCGATCAGGTCGCGCAAGCCCCCCTGCGCCGCGACCATGCGCGACCAGCGTTCGGCGGCGGACCCGTCGTCCAGCCGCGCGGTGACGCGGGACAGCGCGTCATCGCCCGCCAGGCCCGCCACGCGCAGGCATTCCGCCGCCAGCGCCAGCGACAGATCGCGCAAAGCGCCGGGCGCGCCGCGCAGGACGGCCATCGCCTCGGCTACCTCGACCGCATTGCCCGCGCTGCGGGCCAGGGGCTGGTCCATGTCGGTGATCAGCGCGACCGTGGGGCACCCCGCGGCCGTGGCCGTGCCCACCAGCGCGCGCGCCAGTTCGCGCGCCTGCTCGGTCGCGGACAGGAACGCGCCGCTGCCGGCCTTGACGTCCAGCACCAGCCCGTCCAGCCCCGCCGCCAGCTTCTTGGACAGGATCGAGGCGGTGATCAGGTCGATGGATTCCACCGCCGCGGCCTCGTCCCGGATCGCGTAGAGACGCCGGTCCGCAGGGGCAAGCGACGGCCCTGCCGCCACGATGGCGCAGCCCGCCCGCGTGACGGCCGCGCGGAATGCCCCCTCGTCCAGGTCGGTGCGAAATCCGGGGATCGCCTGGAGCTTGTCCAGCGTGCCGCCGGTGTGTCCAAGCCCGCGGCCCGAGATCATGGGCACGAACCCGCCGCAGGCCGCGACCAGCGGGGCCACGATCAGCGAGGTGGCGTCGCCGATGCCCCCGGTTGAATGCTTGTCCACCGTGGGGCCCGGCAGATCCCACGCCAGCACGCGGCCGGAATCCCGCATGGCGCGGGTCAGCGCCGTGCGGCCCCGGTCCCCGATGCCCCGCAGCAGGACCGCCATGGCGAACCCGGCGGCCTGTGCGTCGCTGACCGACCCGTGGGCCAGCCCGCGCGCGATCAGGGCCGCCCCCGCGTCGTCCAGCCCGCGCCCGGACCGGACGGCGGCGATGACGGGGCGGGGGTCGGGATTCAGGCCGGGGGCGGCCAAGCCGGCGGGCAGCGGCGGCTGGGTCATGCGCCGCCCTGCATGTGCGCCACCTCGAACCGGCCGGGCAGCAGCTCGGCCACGGTGGTCGCCAGCGTCTCGCCGGACACCGTCGCCAGCAGGACCGGCGTGTCGCCGCGGGCGAATTCGGCCAGCTTCTGGCGGCAGCCGCCGCAGGGCGGCACGGGACGGGGGGCGTCGGCGATGACGCAGACCTCGATGATCTCGGTCTCGCCCGCCGCGACCATGGCCGCGATGGCCCCGGCCTCGGCGCAGGTCCCTTCGGGATAGGCCACGTTTTCCACGTTGCAGCCGCGGTGGATCGCACCCGACGCACCGCGCACCGCTGCCCCGACCTTGAAGCCGGAATAGGGCGCATAGGCAGTCTCGCGCACCTCGCGCGCGGCATCGATCAGGGACATGGCGGCTCCTTTCCGTTCACGCGCATCATCACGCCCGCCGGTGTGCGGCGCAAGCGCCGGCAAGGCGGGGATGGAAACCTGTCGCCGCGTCTTGTGACGCAACGTCCGCCGCCGTATCCCGGGGGCCAGCGACGGAGGGGGCGGCGAATGGACGAGCGGCGGCAGGACACGGTACGGCAGGCGGCACTGGACTATCACGAGCTGCCGCGTCCCGGAAAGCTTGAGATTCGGGCGACCAAGCCCCTGGCGAACGGCCGCGACCTCAGCCTGGCCTATTCGCCCGGCGTGGCCGAGGCCTGCCTGGAGATCAAGGCCGATCCGTCCGCGGCCAGCCGCTATACGGCGCGCGGCAACCTGGTCGCCGTTGTCTCGAACGGCACGGCCGTCCTGGGCCTGGGCAACATCGGCCCCTGCGCCGCAAAGCCGGTGATGGAAGGCAAGGCCGTCCTGTTCAAGAAATTCGCCAACATCGACTGCTTCGACCTCGAAATCGACGAGACGGACCCGGTCAGGCTGGCCGCCATCGTCCGCTCGCTCGAGCCGAGCTTCGGCGCCATCAACCTCGAGGACATCAAGGCCCCCGACTGCTTCATCGTGGAAAAACTGTGCCGCGAGTCGATGAACATCCCCGTATTCCACGACGACCAGCACGGCACCGCCATCGTCGTGGGCGCGGCCGCCAGCAACGCCCTGCGCGTCACGGGGCGCTCGTTCGACACGATCAAGGTCGTCTCGACCGGGGGCGGGGCGGCCGGCATCGCCTGCCTGAACATGCTGCTGAAACTGGGGGTGCGGCGCGAGAACGTGTGGCTGTGCGACATTCACGGGCTGGTCCACACGGACCGGGCCGAGGACATGACGCCGCAAAAGGCGGCCTATGCCCAGGCCACCGACCTGCGCACCCTGGACCAGGTGATCGAGGGCGCCGACCTGTTCCTGGGCCTGTCCGGTCCCGGGGTCCTGTCGCCCCAGATGGTGGCGCGCATGGCCCGGCGCCCGATCGTCTTCGCGCTGGCCAACCCGACGCCCGAGATCTTGCCCGAGGACGTGCGCGCCGCAGCACCCGACGCGATCATCGCCACGGGCCGCAGCGACTATCCCAACCAGGTCAACAACGTCCTGTGCTTTCCCTTTATCTTCCGGGGCGCGCTGGACGTGGGCGCGACCGAGATCAACGACGCGATGCAGCTGGCCTGCATCGAGGGGATCGCAGCCCTTGCCCGCGCCACCACCAGCGCCGAGGCCGCCGCCGCCTATCGCGGCGAGACGCTGACCTTCGGCCCGAACTATCTGATCCCCAAGCCCTTCGACCCCCGCCTGATCGGCGTCGTGGCCACGGCCGTCGCCCGCGCGGCGATGGAATCGGGGGTGGCCACCCGCCCCCTGCCCGACATCCACGCCTACAAGCGCCACCTCGACGGCTCGGTCTTCCGTTCGGCCCTGATCATGCGGCCGGTGTTCGAGGCCTCGGCCACCGCCGAGCGGCGCATCGTCTTTGCCGAGGGCGAGGACGAGCGCGTGCTGCGGGCCGCGAATGCCATGCTTGAGGAAACCAACGACGTTCCCATCCTGATCGGCCGTCCCGACGTGATCGAAACCCGGGCCGAGCGCGCGGGCCTGCCCATCCGACCCAATGTCGATTTCCAGATCGTCAACCCCGAGGATGACCCCCGCTATCGGGAATACTGGGAAACCTATCACACGCTGATGGCGCGGCGCGGGGTCACGCCCGACATCGCCCGGGCGATCATGCGGACCAACACCACCGCCATCGGCGCCGTGATGGTCCACCGGGGCGAGGCCGACAGCCTGATCTGCGGCTGCTTCGGCCAGTATTCCTGGCATCTGCGCTATGTGCGCGAGATCCTCGCGCGCGGCGGGCTGCACCCGGTCGGCGCGCTGTCGATGATGATCCAGGAGGAAGGCCCCCTGTTCATCGCCGACACCCAGGTCAACCACGACCCGTCGCCGCAGGAGGTCGCGGACACCGCGATGGGCTGCGCCCGCCACGTCCGCCGCTTTGGCCTGACGCCGCGCATCGCGCTGTGCAGCCATTCGCAGTTCGGCAATCTCGACACCCCCTCGGGCCGCAAGATGCGCGAGGCGATGGACATCCTGGCCGACCGCGAGGTCGATTTCGTCTATGACGGCGAGATGCACGTCGATGCGGCGCTGGACCCCGCCGTCCGGGCGCGGCTGATGCCGGCGTCCCGGCTGGGGTCCGACCCCGCGAACGTGCTGGTCTTTGCCGGCACGGATGCGGCCTCGGCGGTGCGCAACGTGCTCAAGACCCGGGCGCAGGGACTCGAGGTAGGGCCGATCCTGATGGGCATGGGCAACCGCGCCCATATCGTGACGCCCTCGATCACGGCGCGGGGCCTGCTGAACATCAGCGCGCTGGCGGGAACCCCGGTCGCGCATTACGGCTAGGGGCGGCTTGCGCGACTCAGGCCCGTCCCGGGGTTTGCAAACATTTCGGGATTGGCCAACATGTTTGCTGGCGCATCGAGTTTGCAACGAAAGCCGCGGACAATGCAGGATTCCTGCACGGCAGGGCGTGACCGATACCGTTAACACGGTTGCCCGGCCCCGCCGCTGTCGCCTATCAGATTGCTGTCTCGGGAGGGGGACCGATCATGACCTACGCCGAAACCTACAGCCGCTGGAAACAGGATCCCGAGGCGTTCTGGATGGACGCCGCGCAGGCGATCGACTGGGCCACGCCGCCAAGCCGCGCGCTGTTCGACGACGACGCGCCGCTGTATCAGTGGTTCGCCGACGCCCGCGTGAACGCCTGCTGGAACGCCGTGGACCGCCATGTCGAGGCCGGACGCGGGGACCAGCTGGCCATCATCCACGACAGCCCGATCACCCATTCGACCAAGGGCATCACCTATCGCGAACTTCAGGCCCGCGTGGCGTCGCTGGCGGGCGCGCTGCGCGCCAAAGGCGTCGAAAAGGGCGACCGCGTCATCATCTACATGCCGATGGTCCCCGAGGCGCTGGAGGCGATGCTGGCCTGCTCGCGCCTGGGCGCCGTCCATTCGGTCGTCTTCGGCGGGTTCGCCGCGCATGAGCTGGCCGTCCGCATCGACGACTGCACCCCCAAGGCGATCATCGCGGCGTCCTGCGGGCTCGAGCCGGGGCGCGTCGTCCACTACAAGCCGCTGCTGGACCGCGCCATCGAGGAGGCGACCCACAAGCCCGATTTCTGCGTGATCTTCCAGCGCGAGCAGGAGGTCGCCAAGCTGATCGAGGGGCGCGACGTGGCCTGGCATTCGTTCCAGTACGGGATCGAGCCGGCCGACTGCGTGCCGGTCGAGGGCAACCACCCGCATTACATCCTGTACACTTCGGGCACCACGGGCCAGCCCAAGGGCGTCGTTCGCCACACCGCCGGGCATCTGGTGGCGCTGAACTGGACGATGAAGAACATCTACGGCATCAACACCGGCGACGTGTTCTGGGCCGCGTCGGACGTGGGCTGGGTCGTGGGCCACAGCTATATCTGCTATGGCCCGCTGATCGCCGGCGCCACGACCATCGTGTTCGAGGGAAAGCCCGTCGGCACCCCCGACGCCGGCACCTTCTGGCGGGTGATCCAGAACCACAAGGTCAAGTCGTTCTTCACCGCCCCCACCGCGATCCGCGCCGTCCGGCGCGAGGACCCCGAGGGCGAGCTGATCAAGGATTACAACCTGCGCAGCCTTCAGGCGCTGTTCCTGGCCGGCGAGCGCGCCGACCCCGACACCGTGCAATGGGCCGAGGAGCATCTGCGCGTCCCGGTCATCGACCACTGGTGGCAGACGGAAACCGGCTGGGCCATTGCCGCCAACCCCTTCGGGATCGAGCCGCTGCCGGTCAAGCGCGGCAGCCCCTCGGTCCCGATGCCCGGCTATGACGTGCACGTCCTGGACGAGGGCGGCAACCCCCTGCCTGCCGGCAACCTGGGCGCGATCGCGATCAGGCTGCCGCTGCCGCCGGGCACGCTGCCCAGCCTGTGGAACGCCGACCAGCGGTTCCGCAGCGCCTATCTGACCACCTTCCCCGGTTATTACGAAACCGGCGACGCGGGCTATATCGACGAGGACGGCTATCTCTACATCATGGCGCGCACGGACGACGTCATCAACGTGGCGGGCCACCGCCTGTCCACCGGCGCGATGGAGGAGGTGCTGTCGGCCCATCCGGCCGTTGCCGAATGCGCCGTGATCGGGGTCGCGGACAGCCTCAAGGGGCAGATGCCGCTGGGCTTTCTCTGCCTCAAGAAAGGCGTGACCCAGACCGCGGACCAGGTGCAGAAAGAGGTCGTGCGCATGGTGCGCGATCAGATCGGCCCGGTCGCGGCCTTCAAGACCGCCGTGGTCGTGGACCGTCTGCCCAAGACCCGCTCGGGCAAGATCCTGCGCGCGACGATGGCCAAGATCGCCGATGGCCAGGCGTTCAAGACGCCTGCCACCATCGACGATCCCGCCGTGCTGGACGAGATCGGCGCGGTGCTGAAAGGCGCGGGCTTCCCCGGCGCGGCGGGCTGACAGGATCGCAGCGCAGGGCATCGGGGGCGGGCCACGGCCCGCCCCTTGTGCGTGGGCCTGCTCTCACAGCCCCCCGTCAGCCGAGATCGCCGCCCAGGCGCTGCATCAGCGGCAGGAAATCGGGAAAGCTGGTCGCAATGGGACCGGCGTCGTCCACCGTGACCGGGGCGTCCGAGGCCAGCCCGAGGACCAGGAACGACATGGCAATGCGGTGGTCCAGATGGGTCTGCACCGTCGCGCCGCCGGGCACCGCCGTCCGGCCGTGCACGGTCATGCTGTCGCGGGTCTCGTCCACCGCGACCCCGTTGGCGCGCAGACCGACCGCCATCGCGTCGATGCGGTCGCTTTCCTTGACCCGCAGCTCGGCCACCCCGTTCATCACGGTCGGTCCATCCGCGAACGCCGCGATGACGGACAGGATCGGGAACTCGTCGATCATGCTGGCCGCGCGGTCGGCCGGGACGGTCACGCCGCGCAGGGAGCCATGGCGCACGGTCAGGTCGGCGACGGGCTCGCCGCCCTCCTCGCGGTCGTTGTCCCAGGTCAGGTTCGCGCCCATCTCGGCCAGCGTCACGTAAAGCCCGTCGCGGGTCGGGTTCCGGCTGACCCCCGGCACGGTGACCTGCGATCCGGGCACGATCAGGGCGGCCGCCACCGGAAACGCGGCCGAGGACGGATCGCGCGGCACGGCCACGACCTGCGGGCGCAGCTCGGGCCGGCCGGTCAGGGTGATGACGCGGCCCTCGGGCGTGACCTCGGTGCGGATGGCCGCGCCAAAGCCCGCCAGCATCCGCTCGGTGTGGTCGCGCGTGGGCTCGGCCTCGATCACCACCGTCTCGCCGGGGGCGTTCAGCCCGGCCAGCAGAACCGCGGACTTGATCTGCGCGCTGGCCACGGGGGTGCGATAGCGCACCGGCACCGGGTCGGCGGCGCCGGTGATGGTCACCGGCAGCAGCCCGCCTTGCCGCGTGGCGATCGTCGCGCCGAACAGCGCCAGCGGATCGGTGATGCGCCCCATCGGGCGGCGCGACAGGCTGGCGTCGCCGGTGAAGGTCGCGGTGATCGGCGTGGTCGCCATGGCGCCCATGATCAGCCGGACCCCGGTGCCCGAGTTGCCGCAGTCGATCACGCCGGCAGGTTCCCCGAAGCCGCCGACGCCCACGCCGTGGACGACCCATTCGCCGGTGCCCACGCGCTCGACCTCGGCGCCAAAGGCCTGCATGGCGCGCGCCGTGTCCAGCACGTCCTGCCCCTCAAGCAGGCCGGTGATCCGTGTCTCGCCGACGGCCAGCGCGCCCAGGATCAGGGCCCGGTGGCTGACCGACTTGTCGCCGGGCACAGGCGCCTCTCCGTGCAGGGGGCCGGTTCGGCGGGCGGTCATCGGAACGGGGGCTGCGGCGTGCGACATCGGCTTCTCCTGTGGCGCGGCCGTGATAACGCGCGGCGGGGGACGCGGCCATGGCCGATCTTGCGTCGAACGGCATCCCGCCAGCGACCTGCCGCGCTAGCGGCGAAAGGTCGCGTAATGCGGCACGCGGCCCTCGCGCAGGGCCTTCTGCTCGTACCGGGTGGGCAGCCAGTCGTCCCAGGGCCGCGGCCCCTCGTCCACCAGGGCAAAGCCGGCGCGCGGCACTTCCTCCAGCGTCTGGCGCATATAGTCGGGTATGTCGGTCGCCACCCGGAACTCGGCCCCCGGCCGCATCACGCGGGCCAGCGGCACCAGATGCTCGGGCGTGACAAAGCGGCGGCGGTGGTGGCGGGTCTTGGGCCAGGGATCGGGATAGTTCAGGAAGGCGCGGTCGATGCAGGCATCGGGCAGCACGTCCATCAGGTCGCGCGCGTCGCCGGGATGGACCCGCACGTTGCCCACGCCCGCCGCCCGGATCTTGCCCAGCAGCATGGCGACCCCGTTGATGAAGGGCTCGCAGCCGATCACGCCCACGTCGGGATGGCGCGCGGCCATGTGGACCATGTGCTCGCCCCCGCCGAACCCGATTTCCACCCACAGCGGCCGGTCGTCGCCGAAGAACGCGGCCGGGTCCAGCGGCGCGCGATCGGGGTTGTCCTGAAGCGTGATCCCGCGCGGGCGCAGATCGCCCAGATCCTCGGCCAGATAGCCCTTCTGGCTCTGGCGCAGGGTCTTGCCGTGACGACGGCCATAGAAGTTGCGGCGCTGGGCTGTGCCGCGCGAGGAGAACGCCGGATCGGACATGGCGCTGCATGGCGCGTTCGGGTCCGCGCGTCAAGCCGGCGGGACGGCGGTGACGCGTCAGACAGGGGGCTTCCTTCAGGCTCCTGCTGTGCCTGATGAAACCGGCGCCCGGCCTGAGAGAGGGTTGCGGACCGGGCGATCATGTCGGGTGGCGACGCGTCGCCAGGTCCCGGGGCGGCCAGGAGACGCTCGATCACATTGCGCCTGGCGCAGGCCTTGCGGTCGTGCAGGAGGGGCCGAGCGCAAAGACTGACACGCCCGTCCGAGTCCGCCCGTCCGCTGCATACCGCCGTCCAGACCTCACGCCCCAGGTCAGAGCAGCGCGGTGCGGAGGTCGAGCTCGGCGGATAGACGTTCGTCCAGTTTCAGCTCACTTTCGATATGGTTCAGATGCTCGATCATCAATGCCGCAGCGCTTTGGGCATCCCCGGCCTCCAGACGGTCCACGATGGCCTTATGTTCGTCGGGACCACAGTCGAATTGGGCGGTGTCACGGTAGACGGCGGTGATCAGGGACGCGCGGGCGATCAGGTCACGCATGGTGCTGCTCAGGAAATCAGAGCCGACCAGATCCGCGAGTGCAAGATGGAAGCCACCCGACAGGCGGATCAGGCTGGCAGTATCGTCAGCAGCGGCAGCCCTGCGCTCCTGCTCGATATGAACACGCAGCGCAGCAATGTCCTTTGGCTCCAACGTCTCCACAAGGCGCTCCATCACCCGACCCTCGATGGCTCGGCGGGCGTAGAACACGTCACGCGCGTCCTCGACCGTGGGGGCCGAGACGCAGGCCCCGCGATGGGGTGAGATGGTCACGAGACCGTCGCGCTCCAGCGAACTCAACGCCTGGCGGACACGCGCTCGGCTGGGGCTATCTCGACAGCCGGCCGCGGTCGGGCTTCGCAGTGGCGCGCGACATCCCGGCGATGCGGGTCGGCGCGCGCGGGACGGGCAAGGCCGCGCACAGCATCGCTTGGGACGACTGGCTGCGGGGCCGGCCCGTTCGGAAGCGGGTGATCCGCAAGCCCCCCGATTGGCGGTCCTACCCGTTCCCCTTCATCTACGGCTAGGCCGATCCGGGGCTTTTCGATCATGCCGCCTGGCGCGACTGCGCGCGCCGGGCCCTGGGCGCGCGCGAGTTCAGCGAGCTTGCCGTTGACATGCTGTCGCGCGACGACCCGATGCTGATCGACTACATCTGCACGCGAACGTTGCCGCGCCGGGGCATCCATGCGCGGCCCGAAGAGGTGCTGATCACGGTCGGATCGCAGAACGCGCTGTTCCTGGCGATCGACGTGCTGGCGCAGCCCAACCGGCTGGCCGTGATCGAGGAACCGGGATACCCCGATTTCGCCGAAACGCTTCGGCGCTCCGACGCGCCTTGGCGCTGCGTTCCCATAGACAACAACGGTCTGGACCCGGCAAGCCTGCCGGATGACACCCGGCTGGTGGTCGTGACGCCCAGCCACAACATCCCCACCGGCGCGACCATGCCGCTGCCCCGGCGCGTGGATCTGCTGTCGCGGGCGGTCGCCAATGACTTCCTGATCGTCGAGGACGATTACGATTTCGAGATGTCCTATCTCACCCCGCCGCTGCCCGCTCTCAAGTCCCTCGACCGGGAGGGCCGCGTCATTTATCTGGGCAGCTTCTCGAAGTCGCTGTTTCCGGGGTTGCGCATCGGTTATCTGGTCGCCAGCGAGCCGATGATCGCCGCGGCGCGCGAGGCGCGGGCGATCATGCTGCGCCATCCTCCGACACATCTGCAGCGGATCACGGCCCATTTCCTCGCGCTGGGCCATTACGATGCGCATGTGGTCCGCATGCGCGAGGAAATGAAGCGCCGCCGCAGCGAAACGATAGACGCCCTGACCGGAACAAGCTTCTGCATTGCAGGAACAGCACGCGACGGCGGCGCGAGTATCTGGCTGTCCGCGCCGGAAGGTATGGACAGCCTGGGTCTCGCGGAGCGAGCCCGCGATCGCGGTGTCCTGATTGAGCCAGGCGCCGTCTTCTTCGAGGCGCCGCCGCTGCCATGCCCCTTCTTTCGCCTCGGATATGGCTCAATTCCCTTGCTCCAGATACGCCGGGGCCTCCAACAGCTGCAGAAAGCTTGCGACGACTTGCTGAACCGGCCCCTGTTTCGACCGGACACCTGGGCATAGCCACGGAGGCTTTGGTTCTCGGCTGAGCGGTAGGCGCTCTCTTCCCAGGCGTCCTGGCGGTTTTCGCGTATTGAACGAGTTCATCGAGCAGACGGGGGCCGTCGTGCTTGGTGGCGCGGTAACCACCCAGCGCTGGACGATCTCGTGCATCAGGGCGCTCAAGGATCGGGGCCGGGCCGTCGTTCCTCGGCTTGCCGGTCAAACGCCTGTCGCAGCCCTCTGCCAACATGGCGACGGTGGGATCATCCGAGAGCACAGTAAGCACTAGGCGGGATCACCTTGGCGGGCCGAGGGGCGTCCGGCAACGTCGGACCCGCCAGAGGATAGTCCAAGGCGCAGATCAGATGCTTTCGGCCCCATCAATCACCAGCGCATGCCCCGTCATGAAGGCCGACCTGTCGGAGGCGAGGTAGAGGATGGCCTCCCCCATCTCTTCCGGGGTTCCGAAGCGGCCCATCGGAATGGTGTCGCGCACATAGCTCTCCAATGCGGCGCGGCCGCCCATCTGCTCCTCGAACCCCGTGTTGAAGACAGTGTCGACAAAGCCGGGGCACAGCGCATTGCAGCGTACATTGTGGCGGGCGTAATCGGCAGCGATCTGGCGCGTCATGGCGATGACGGCGTGTTTCGTCGTGCAATAGGCGATCATCTCGCGGTCATATTGCACGCCCGAATTGGACGAGGTGATGATGATCGACCCCGTCCTTTGCGGGGCCATAATGGACATTGCGGCCTTGGCCGCCACGAAATGCGCACGCACGTTCAGCCGCCAGGACAAGTCCATCCCGTCCACGTCCAATTGATCCAGCCGCCCCGGCACCTGCACGCCCGCATGGGAATGCAGCACATCCAACCGCCCAAACCGAGTGGCCGTGTCTAGAATAGCACCCGACAGCGCCCCATCGTCCGTGACGTCAAGGCCGATGCCTTCTGCCTGTCCGCCCTGCGCGGTGATTTCGGCCGCGACAGCTGCGGCGCGGTCGGCAATCAGGTCGGTGACCACAACCCGGGCCCCTTCGCGCGCCATGGCGATGGCTCCCGCCCGTCCGATCCCGGCACCAGCTCCCGTTACGAAGGCCACGCGGTTTTTCAGCATCATGATCCGTCCTTTGAAGGTATCTCAGCGCTTGCGGGGGCGAAGGATCATCTGGGCGGTAATCAGCAGCACCAAAGAGGCCGCCATGACCATCGCTCCAATGGCGTTGATCTCAGGTGTTACCCCTCGCCGGATCGAGGAAAAGACATAGATCGGCAGTGTCGTCTCAGACCCGGCAACGAAGAACGCGACGATGAAATCGTCAAAGCTGAAGGTGAAGGCCAGCAGGAACCCTGCCAATACTGCCGGGGCGATCTGCGGCAGGGTGATCTGCACGAAGCTGCGCATTGGCGGAGCGCCCAGGTCCGCAGCAGCCTCCAGCAGGGTGCGATCCATGCCTTGCAGACGTGCGCGCACGATCACGATGACCAGCGCCATAGTGAACAGCCCGTGCGCGGCGATCAGCGACCCTTTGCCAAGGCCGAGTTGCGGTGGGGCTTTGCCGCCGAACAGCGTGGCCAAGAGCGGGTTTAGCGTGTCGAACACCGTCACCAGCGTGATCAGCGTGGCAATGCCGATGACGATGCCCGGCACCATCACCGCCATGTATATCAGCGCGTCATAGACCATGCGCAGTCGGCCCCGGATGCCCTGCAATGCCACGGCGGCCAACGTGCCGCAGACAGTGGCCAGCAGGGCCGAGGTCATAGCCACAGTAAAGCTCGTCTTCAGCGCGTCGATGACAAAGGGATTGTCCAGCGCCTTCCCATACCATTGCGTGGAAAATCCGGCGAACTGCGCCGCATGCCGCCCGGCGTTGAAGGAAAACAGCGCAATAATCCCGATGGGGATGTAGAGAAACAGATAGACCGCTATGACATAGAGCCTCATCCGCGTCCCTTCACATCATCGCCACATCGTCGCGCCCACCCGACAGGCGCTTCATCGCTCGCAGATAGAGCGTGACGATGACCAGCATGACCATCACCAGCGTCGCCGCGACAGCCGCTCCGAAGGGCCAATTGCGCGATTGAAGAAACAGATCGACCAAGGCATTGCCGACGAAGAACACCTTTCCGCCACCAAGGATCTGCGGGATCAGGAATTCTCCCATCAGAAGGATGAAGACCAGCATCGACCCGGTCGCCACACCTGCCAGCGACAGGGGCAAGGTTATCTGCACGAAGGTCCGCCACGGCGGGCTGCCCAGATCGGCTGACGCTTCCAGCAGACGGCGGTCGATCTTTTCCAGCGCGACATAGATCGGAAAGACCATCAGTGGCAGATAACCATAAACGATCCCCACCATCACCGCGAAGGGCGTGTTGATTAGGCGCGGCCGGCCAAAGCCGAATTCGGCGATCAACCGGGGCAGGCCGTTGCCGCCAAGGATCTGGATCCACGCATAGGACCGGATCAAGATGGAGGTCCAGAACGGCACGATGACCAGGATCAGCAGGATAGTGCGCCAGCGCGGATCGGCCTTGATCGCCAGATAATAGGCCAGCGGATAGGCGATCAGCAGGCACAGCACCGTGCCGAGCGGGGCGAGCAGAATGGTATTCTGAAAAGCCGTCCAGCGTGCCGCGAGGTTCGCGTAATTGTCCAGCGTGAAGGCCGGGACGTATCCGCCCGCAGCCCCCCTTTCGCCAAAACTGAACAGGACGACGACCAGCAAAGGCAGAACCAGCATGAGCAGAAGCCATGCCGTGGCGGGTACCAGAAACAGGGTAGTGCGCAGGGCTGGTCGCACGTCCGTTCCCCGTTAGGCCGACTTAAAGCGAGCCATGATCTCGGCCCGTACGGGGTTGGTGAGCGTGATCGCAGCGCCGAATTCGAGGGCGTTCAGGATATCCGCCGCCGGATAGAGAATCGGGCTGCTGCGCATCTCATCGGGCAGCAGTGCATCCACGCGACTGTCTCCAGTCGGGTAGCCATGGAACCGTGCCTCTTGCGCGGCCATTTCCGGCGCCAGCAGGAAGTTGATCAGCGCATAGGCCGCGTCGCGATGCGGGGCCGAGGCCGGGATGGTAAAGAAGTCCGACCACAGTTCACCACCTTCCTTGCCCAGCACGTAGGCGATTTCCGGTATGTCGCGCTGCAACTGCACCGCGTCGCCAGTCCAGCACATCGACATGGCCGCATCCCCCGACCGCATCGAGGGCTGGTAATCCGAGTTGATGGCAAAGAGATGTGGCTTCGTCTCGATAAGCAGCCGTTCGGCATCGGCCAATTCCTTGGGATCAACCGAGTTGAAGGAGTAACCGTAGTATTTCAGCGCGTTTCCGATGGCGGTCAGCTGATAGTCATGCACCATCGTGCGGCCCGACAGTTGATCGCGGCTCAAATCCCAGAATTCCTTCCACGTGGTGGGCGTCGCGCTGTCCAGTTCGGAAGTATTCACGCAATAGCCAGTGGTGCCGATGTTGCGCGGGATGGCGTAGGTCTTGCCATTGATCACGCCTGGATCGGCAAAGCGGGCTTCGAACGCCGAGGGGTCGAAGTTGGGGATGCGCGATAGGTCCAACTCCTCGATGATGGCCTGATCGACATAGGTGGAAATGGTGTAGTTGGTGGCCACGACCACATCCCAGCTTGCGCCGCCGGCCTGCAGCTTGGCCAGCATCTCCTCATTCGAGCCGAAAACGTTCACATCCACCGTAGCCCCGGTGGCGGCACGGAAGGCTTCAAGGCTTTCAGGGGCGTGATAGTTCGGCCAGGTCGCGATTACGACCCGGTCGCCGATACTTCCCTGCGCCCAGGCTCGGCGCGCGAGGCCAGGCATGGTTCCGGCCATCACGGCCGTCGCCAGCCCAAGCCCTGTCTGGGCCAGAAAATCGCGACGCGAGAGTGATCCCTTGCGATAGCTTTCCAGCTTCTGGAGGAAGTGTTTTTCAGTGGCGGTGGCACGACGGTCAGTCATCTTTTTCATCCCTGTTGATTGGTGCGGGGAGAGGTGCCCGCGCATGTGTCTGCGCCGGTCGCTAATGATTGGGTTCAGTCCCTGGTCAGTGCAAGCGGGGCACCTTCGCGCCAGCAGACGGCGACTTCGGTGCCGACGGTCAGATTACGGAGTACGGCATCAGCGCCACGCGGCACGACGGTGACCAGATGGTCGATAGCAGACGACGACAGGTGATATTCGGTATGTTCGCCCAGGAAGATGCGATGCGTGATCCGCATGGGGTGGCCGTCCGGAGCGCCGGCCAGGGCAAGCTGGATGTCTTCGGGCCGCAGCGACAGCAGGATCTCCGTGCCAATTGTCAACGGCGCGCCGGTGCGGGCGGTGAAGGACAGCCCCTCTGGCCCTTCGGCGCGGATATGATCTCCGACCATGCCCATCACCCACGCCGGGATGAAGTTCGACCGCCCGACAAAATCGGCCACGTAGCGGCTTTGGGGGCGATCGTACAGGTCTTCCGGCGTGCCGATCTGGGCGATCTGGCCATGGTCCATGATGCAAACCCGGTCTGACATGGACAGAGCCTCTTCCTGGTCATGGGTCACAAGGACGAAGGTGATGCCCAATTCGCGCTGGAGCGATTTCAATTCGATCTGCATTTCGTGGCGCAGCTTCTTGTCCAGCGCGGCCATCGGTTCGTCCAGAAGCAGTATCTTGGGCCGGTTCACGATTGCCCGCGCCAGGGCGACGCGCTGTTGCTGCCCGCCCGACATTTCCCAGACGCGCCGATCGCTGAAGCCGGCAAGCCGCACCATCTGCAGCGCCCGCTCCACCTCGGCGGCCACTTCAGCCCGAGAAGGACGGGGACGGCGCTGGTTCAGCCCATAGCCTACGTTCTGCGCCACGTTCATATGAGGGAACAGGGCATATTGCTGGAACACCATGTTCACCGGTCGCAGATAGGGAGGCACCCCGTTGACCACGCGGCCATCGATCAGGACTTCGCCCTCGGTTGCCTGCTCGAAGCCCGCGAGCATCCTGAGCGCCGTGGTCTTGCCACAGCCGGAAGGGCCCAGAAAGGAGAGGAACTCACCCGGCCGGATGGAGAGGTTCAGCCCACGCGCAGCTGTAACCACGCCATACCGCTTGGTCACAGCCCTCAGTTCTGCAATGGGTCGAGCTTCCATGCTGCTCCCGGGGGTCTATATCTTGACTTGGGGAAAAGCGTAGAAAACCATGCCAAGGCTGTATATATCACAAAAGGCATAGCTCGGGTCATGGTTGACACTGCGGATCCGAACGATACCCCGGCCGAATTGTTGGGGACGGCGATCGCCGCACTTGGAACACAGGACTTCTGCCCGGCACTCACGGCATGGCTTCGCGCGGTGGTGCCGTATACGTTCACTGTCGTCTTCGGCTACCAGGGTGACAATCGGCCCATTGAGATTCATGACGATTTTCCGCAGGGGCGACGCAAGGTTTTCGTCAGCGACTATGTCGAGGGACCCTACCTGCTGGACCCCTTTTTTCTTAGCGCGGTCTGTCCAGTGCCTCCAGGACTGTATCGGCTGCGCGACCTCGCACCCGACCGGTTTTATCAAGGCGAGTATTTCCGCACTTATTACATGCGGACCGAGATTGCCGAAGAGATCGGATATTTCGCGCATGTGCCCGGCGACGCTCATGTCGTCCTGTCGCTGATGCGTGAGGACAAGATCTTCAGCCAGCCCGAATTCCGTCGTCTTTCCAAAGTCTCCCCGATCGTTACAGCTCTGATGGCACAGCATTGGTCTGGCCTCGCTGAGGTATTCGCCACCCACGCAACCCAAAAACCGGAACTGACGGGGCATGGCCTAGACCGACTCACCGCACGCGAGCGCGAGATCGTGGGCTACGTCCTGAAGGGCCATTCGGCCGAGGCGACAGGACAGGCGCTTGGCATTGCATCGGGAACAGTGCGCATTCACCGCCGCAACATCTATGCAAAGCTTGGTATCTCGTCGCAACGTGAGCTCTTTGCGCGCTTCATGGACTCTGTTGCATGAATTGCTTGGAACCCGGATTTCATCTTCCCGGAACCGCGACGTCCGTGTTGGTGCGTCGTGCGCGGCCAAGCCATTCAGGACGGCGACACAGACCTGGAACTCTGCGACCTAGCGATGGAGGTCACAGCCTGTCCGACTCTGGCCCGGTAGTTTGACCCAGTGCCTCCTGGTCCCGAAGCAGCGTCGAAGGTGGTAGCTGCCTAAAAGGTGCAACGTGATGCGCAGGACATGAGCAGCCGCTTTTCTACTCCTTGCGACCCTCGTCAGAGAGGCGCGAGATCAGTCCATGCAGCGTATCGATCCGGTCCGCGGCATTCACGTCCCCGTCCTTGTCAGGCCGGCGTACGAGGCTCCAGTGCGCCTGCATCCGACGATGGCAGCCGTTTAGGAGCGCAAAGTGGGCGACCTGATTGCCGCCCTGAATACACCAGATTGCCGCGAAGAAGCCGCCGAGATCTTGCGCGGGCTGATTTCGGAGGCTCGAGTGTCGCCTGAGGGCGACAGCGGACTGGCGCTGGAACTGGCCGGCGACCTGGCGGGAACTCTCGGCCTCTGCACCAATGACAAAGCCCTGCGAGAGGATCGCAGGGCTTCGAGTCACGTTTCGATGGTTGCGGGGACAGGATTTGGCCTCAACCGAACGTCAGGGGCAATCGCGGTCAGGACCCGACAAGTTCGGTCGAGATCAGATACAACTCACGCGAAGCAGCGTAGTAGCGGATTAGAAGGCCGCTGAAAACCTTGCCCCCGACGTGATCTGGAGAGCATGATTCATCATCACCGTTGCGTTTACGGGGGTAATGGTACCTGGGACCGATGAGGCGACGGGGTAGCATTGTCAGATAAACTCGGCTTGCCCAAGCGAGAGCGGCCGCCCTACCCTTCTGGCATGACTCAGCGTAGCCCGTTTCGGTACCCCAAGACCTCACCCGAGATCATCCGTCTGTACGTGATGCTGTACATCAACTTCCCGCTGTAGCTGCGCAACATCTTGGAGCTGCTGCACGAGCGCGGCGTCGACGTGATCTATGAGACGGTCCGCTTCTAGTGGAACCTGTTTGGGCCGATCTTCCGCCGAGATCCGCAGAAACCGTGCTTCCCCGATGCGTCTGGCCCGCCGTGAAAGTGGCACCTGGACGAGGTCTTCGTGAAGTTCAACGGCACCCTGCACTACCTCTGGCGCGCCGTCGATCTTAAGGAAAAGGTGGTGGAAGTCGTCGTGCCGGAGGTGTCCACGTTGTTGATGCGGTGATGGTACGGAAGCTGAGCGCGGCAATCTCAGTCAACTGGGAGCCCGGGTCTCAGGCCTTGATCTTCTCTATCAGAGTAACGGCAGGCAGCCCGCCGAAATGCGCGTCGCAGGTCAGCAAGGTCGCTCTTCGCGCGCGGGCAGTTGCGAAGATAATGGCATCGGCAGTCGCAAGCCTGTGTTCCCGGCACGCCTCTGCCGCCCCCAGCGCGATCTCGGTATCCAGTGGGACGACGTCGCAGACCTGCGTAAAGGCAATCACTTGATCGGCCTTGTCCTCGCCGGCCTCGCGCGTCAGCCATTTGGCCAGTTCCAGCTGAACCATCGTCGGGACAAGCCACGCAGCCTGTTCAGGCAAATGTTCGGCCAGCCTGTCCCCGGTCGCCGAACCGATCAGCCATTCGATCCAGGCTGAGGTATCGACGAGGATCATCAGAACCGGTCCGAGCGGTCGCGGTAGTCAGTCGCGGACGCGCCACGCGCCATGCCTTTCAGCGCATCGCGTTTCGGGACGGGCACCAGCAGAACACCCGTTCCCTTCGGGATGAACGCGAAGGTCAGCCCGGCCTCCCAGTGCTGGGCTGCCCGAACCGCCTTGGGGATCGATATCTGGAACTTCGAGGACAAGGTCGCGGTCTCCGCCATGGTCATACTCGCATTTGATCGATAACAAGAACGTAAGAAGATAATGCGGCGAAAGCAAGGAACCCAGGCAGCGACAGAAAAAGATTGGCGTCCGCCTCGTGGCCTTGGGCGGGCGGCAGGTGCAAGCTGGTCCGGGTCTCACGGGAGGCTTCGACTTGATCGAGTAGATTACCAGGATGGTCTGATCCTTGAGCTTGCGGGAACCGGACGCCGCGTAAGCGTCGACGTCACACAAGCGGGCGAGGCACGCGCCACTCGCTAGGCTAGGGAGCCTGCTTTGCCCGACTATTTCGCCTTATTCCTGTCCGCCGAAATCGGTTTGCCGCTGCTGTGCAGTCTGGTTACCGGGATGCTGATCGGCCTTGACCGCGAGGTGCAGGGCAAGCCCTGCTGGGCTGCGGACCCATGCACTCGTGTGCTTGGCCGCAACGCTGCTGACGCTCGCCGCGGCGCAACAGGAACTGTGGACGTTGAACCGCATCCCCGGGACACAGATCGTGTCGGACCCGACCCGCATGGCCCATGGCATCCTGACCGGGATCGGGTTTCTGGGCGCGGGGGTGATCTTCCGCCAAAGCCCCTCCGTTCACGGACTGACCACAGCCGCTTCGTTGCAGATCAGTGCCGCGATCGGGATCGTCCATGGCGTGGTCCTGTTCGGGCTGGCTCTGATCGGCACCGCGGCGACGCTGCTGGTGCTGGTCGGGCTGCGGGTCCTCTATGCTGTCCTGCCGCGCAGCGGTGGCCTGCGGCTGACGGTCGTGATCCGTGATGGCGAGGGGCTCGACGCGGCGGCGTTGCGCGGGCTGTTGCAGGCACATGGCCTTGCCTGACCAGCCGCTGAGCCAGAGCTACGACGCGCAGACACGCAGACACGCAGCACGACGTTCAGCACAGCGACGTGGGGGCCCAGTCTTGCGAATCGCGACCGACTGACCGTGGCGCTGCGCCCATCCGGCGGTGCTGGGTTTCACCCTGCTGCTGGCTGAAGACGTCGGAGCGCGCGAGGTCGGTGGCTGAGGCAAGACCTCCGCTTCGCAGTCCGACAAGCAGGTCAGTTCGTCGCTCCGCCCGTTCCGATCGCACCTCCGTTGGTTGTGCCGCTGGGAGGTGGCACGGACACGTCGTCCTCGCCATTGCCGGCGCTGCTGGAGGCTGCACCGGCGCCTTCGACTGCGCTTGCAGAGGCACCCGCACCCTCCCCGGCTTCGGCGTTGGTTGCGGAGGGACGGTCGGGACAGTTTCCCAGTCCCACGACCGGATCGCATTGCCCCTCGATACCCGTGGTCTCGCGCTCCGCCGCCTTCCCTTCCCTTTCGGGAAGCGGGATAACCGGCGCCGGATTCGCGGTCGGAATCGACGTCGAGGTGCCGGGCAGCGGGTTTCCGCGCAAGGCCGTAGGTGAGCCGTCCGGTCCTCCGGTGAGTTCGCCCAGCATGCTGTGGGGATTGTCCACGGAATCGCCGACAGAGCCTGAGGGCAGGCTGTCAGGCGGCACCGTCTGCGCATCGGGCGCCATGCTGTCCGCAGGCAGCGGTGCGCCCGTTCCCTGCTGCGCGGCTGCGGGGACAGTCAGCAGCAGTGACATGGCCACCGCGGTTGCGAGGCTTGATCCAGCGACAACAGAAAAGGGGTTCATGGCGCAAGTCTCCCAGGGTGCAAGATACAGCCGCAGCAGAAACGTCCGAGCCGGGCGGATGGTTCGCCGCCCCGGGGGTTCGGGTGCGAGCCCGTTCCGGAGGACGTTCCCATCCAGACCTGTTCGAGCTTATGCGGCATCAGGACCATGATCCAGATCATGGACCGCCCGAGTCGCCCGATCCATTTTATGCTGAAAATCTGAGTCAGAGGACGACCGGAATGACCGCTTTTTCACTTTCCCGCCGTGGCTTCATGCAAGCGGGCGCCGCTGCCGTTGGCGTCCTGGGTGCTGGTCGCTTCATGAACAGCACGGCCCTCGCGGCCATCGACCCCAACTCGCACGGGCAACGCGTTTTTCACGCCACGCACTTTGGCCCCTTCGAGGCGGTCGTCCGCGACGGGCGGGTCACCGCGATCTCGCCCATCACGCATCTCGACAAGCAGCCCACCGACATGCTGATGCTGGGCACCATCGATCGTGTCTATGACGAGTCGCGCATCCTCTATCCCATGGTGCGCAAGTCCTATCTGGACAACTGGCAGACCGGCGACACCAAGCCCGAACTGCGCGGCAAGGAGGAATTCGTCCGCGTTGACTGGGACACCGCCCTGGCCCTGACCGCGAGCGCGATCATCAAGACCATCGAGGCGGACGGCAACGAGGCGATCTTCAGCTCCTCCTACGGCGGCTGGGCCAATGCCGGTTCCTTCCGCCCCAACGTCATGCAGCAACGCTTCTTCAATCTGATCGGCGGCTGCACCATCACCCAGGGCGACTTTTCCGCAGGGGCCAGCCAGGTGGCGCTGCCCCATATCATCGGCGACATGGAGGTCTATTCGCCCCAGACGGCCTGGGAGGTCGTGCGCGACAACACCGAGGTCTTCGTGCTGGTCGGATGCGACCCGATCAAGAACAACCGCATCGAATACACGGTGGCCGACCACGGCATGTACGGTCCCTGGGCCGAAATCCGCGACGCGGGCTGCCGCTTCATCTCGATCAACCCGCAGCGGACCGCCTCGGACCAGTACCTGAACGCCGAGTGGGAAAAGATCATCCCGAACACCGACATCGCCCTGTTCCTGGGCATGGCCCACCATGTCCTCGATCAGGGACTGGAAGACCAGGAGTACATGGGAATGTACACGGTCGGGTCGGAGAAATGGATCGCCTACGTCAAGGGCGAGGCCGAGGACGCCACCCCCAAGACGCCCGAGTGGGCGGCCGCCATCACGGGCATCCCGGCCGACAGGATCCGGGAGCTGGCCGAGCTGTTCGCCAAGTCCCGTACCCAGTTCGGCGGCGCCTGGTCGCTGCAGCGCGCCCATCACGGCGAGTTGACGCACCACGCGATCATCAACTTCGCCGCGCTGATCGGCAAGATCGGCAAGCCGGGCGAGGGCGTGGGCTTCAGCTGGCACTATGGCAACGGGGGCATGCCGCAGTCGGGCCAGCCCACGCCCACGGGTCTGTCCTCGGGCAAGAACCTGGTGGACAAGCTCTGCCCC
Organism: Paracoccus endophyticus; assembly: GCF_003286075.1. Classification (GTDB taxonomy): domain Bacteria; phylum Pseudomonadota; class Alphaproteobacteria; order Rhodobacterales; family Rhodobacteraceae; genus Paracoccus; species Paracoccus endophyticus. Next base: position 205,216 of record NZ_QLUV01000005.1, read on the forward strand.
GCCAGCCGCATCGTCGAGATGCTGGAAAACCCGGGGAAAGAGTTCTTCTACAACGGCCAGACCCGCACCTATCCCGACGTGAAGATGATCTACAACGCGGGCAACAACTTCGTCTCGCACCAGCAGGACCTGAACCGGCTGCTCAAGGCGTTCGGCAAGCTGCACACCATCGTCAGCCAGGACATCTGGTGGACGGCGGCGGTGCGTTGGGCCGACATCGTGCTGCCCGCATCCGGCACGCTGGAACGCGACGACATCTCGGTCGGCGGCACCTATTCCAACGACAAGATCTACGCGATGAAGAAGGTCATCGAGCCGCTGGGCGAGTCGAAAAGCGACTATGAGATCTTCGAGGCGCTGGCCGACAAGATGGGCCTGTGGGCACAGTTCACCGACTCGGTCGATTACATGGACCACATCCGTGCCGCCTACGGACGGTCCGGCGCGTCGAAGACCACACCCTTCGAGGAATTCTGGGAAAAGGGCTATGCCCTGCAGCCCGCACCCCCCGAAGCCCGCAAGTGGGTGCGCCATGGCTCGTTCTACGAAGACCCCGAAGGCCACCCGCTGCATACGCTGTCGGGCAAGATCGAGATGTTCTGTCAGACCATCGCCGACATGAAGGTGGCCGACAACCCGGGCATGCCCGTGTGGCAGGAGCCGCTGGAATACCTGGGCAACGCGCAGGAAGGGCAGCTGCACATCGTCAGCCCCCATCCCTGGTACCGCCTGCACAGCCAGATGGACAACTCGGACCAATTGCGCGATCTCTACAAGATCGACGGGCGAGAGCCGGTGCGGATGAACCGACAGGACGCCGAGGCCCGCGGCATCGCGGATGGCGATCTGGTGGAAATCCGCAACGACCGCGGGGCGATCATCGCGGGCGCCGTGCTGTCGGACGACATCATGCCGGGCGTCATGTCGCTGTACGAAGGCGTCTGGCCGGATCTGGACAGCAAGGGCCGCTGCAACTCGGGCCAGATCAACTGGATCACCTCGGAGCGCCCGGCCTCGGGGCTGACGCAGGCGACCATCGCCAATACCTGCGTGGCCTCGGTCGCCAAATGCGAGGACGCCGAGCGTCCGAACCAGGCCTATCGGAAGCCCGCGATCCTCGAGGACTACCAGTTCGCCGCAATCGACGAAGACGCGCTCGGCCTTGACCGCGTGGCCGAACTGGTCGAGTCGCTTTATGCAAACATGGAGCCGGGCGAGCGCATCTTCTATCAGCGCTGCACCGTCTGCCATGGCCCGCGCGATCCCAAGGGCTTCACCCAGCTTCAGTGGCGCGGCATCACGCCCTCGATGTTCCCGCGCGCGGGTCTTGATGATGACGAAGCCAAACTGGTGACCGAGTTCCTGATGAAGAACGCCTCGGACGCTCCTGCCGTCCACTGACGCCCGAGGCGGAAACGGGTTGCGGCCGGCCATTGGGCCGGCCGGCGGTCTCAAAGGAACTGCCTTGCCGCGGATCCCACGGGCCCTACCCCTCCGGCATGACCCAGCGATGGCCGTTCCGGTACTTCAAGAGGCTCTGATGATGTGACCGCCCCCCGACGGCATCTCTGTGCCAGGGTGGGTCTGCAACGATCCACAAGGGGGAGCGGTCACATCATCAGAGCCGGACCGGGCAGTACTTCATGAAGGCCTCGCCCGTGCGGGTCGGCGATTACCTGGAAATGTTCGCCGAGATCGATCTTCTTGGGGTCTTGTCGGCCTGCCCCGGCGGCGACTGCTCGACCACGCACTCCTCGGATGTGGCGACCTGTCATCCGATGTATGTGTACATCTACCGTGCCGCCCGCCTGCCGGAAGGCTGGCAGCCGCCAGCTCCGAACGGGTACGACCGAAGCCACAGAGTTGCCTCGGAGGCAAACGAATGACGAAGGCAACGCTTACTGGGGATGGCCACGAACAGGAGCGCTCGTAAGTGTTCGGACAAACCAAAGCTCTTGTCGAGAGAAGCTGAAGTGTGGGCGCATTCCGGCAAGAACAACGATCATTCCGACTGGGAGCCTCTGCCCGATCACCTGCACCGCGTGGGCGCACTTGCGGGCGAGCTGGGCCGGCCACTGGGACTGGAACGGACCTCGGTCCTTGCGGGGTTGTTCCACGACCTGGGCAAGTTCCATCCGCAGTTCCAGGCCCGCATCAACGGCGCGGCGGTTCGGGTCGATCACTCGACGGCAGGCGCGGCAGTGCTAATGCGCGAAGCCGCGCGACTCGGGCGCGGCGAACGGCTGGCGGCCGAGGCCGTCGCCTACGCGATCCTTGGCCATCACGCGGGCCTGCCCGACATGGCCTCGGACAGCGACGCCTGCGCAAACGAGCGGATCACGGGGTTCACGGACGGGCTCGCGCCGTCCTGGCCCGAGACGGTGACGCCCGATCTCACCGGGCTGCCGGCCGAGCTCGCCGCAAAGATCCGGCCGGCAGACCCAGCGCGGGCGGCCTTCGACTTGTCGCTTGCGGTCCGGATGGTCTTTTCCTGCCTTGTCGATGCCGACCGAAGGGCCACCGAGCAGTTCTACGCCGAGCTCGACGGCTACATCCCCGATCGCGACTGGCCGGCGCTCGGGCCTCATCTGAACGCGCATCTTGCCGCGTTGGACAACCGGCTCGCCGAATTTCCGCAGAGCGGGGCGGTGAACGGGATTCGGCGCGAGGTCATGTCCCACGTCAGGAAGGGCGCCGCCCGATCGCCGGGCGCCTTCACGCTGACGGTCCCGACAGGTGGGGGCAAGACGCTGGCCTCGCTGGGCTTTGCGCTGGAGCACGCGCGGCGGCACGGACACCAGAGGATCATCTACGTGATCCCCTTTACCTCGATCATCGACCAGACGGCAGACGAGTTCCGCCGCCTTCTTGGCGGGGATCACGTGCTGGAACACCATGCCTCGATCGACTTGGAGAACAGTCCTGGCGATCACCGCTCGGCACGCGACAAGCTGCGGCTGGCGATGGAGGACTGGGCCGCGCCGTTCGTCATTACCACCGCCGTTCAGTTCTTCGAAAGCCTGTTCGCGGCGCGCACCTCGCGGGCACGCAAGCTGCATTCCATCGCAGGCAGCATCATCATCCTGGACGAGGCGCAGACCCTGCCCCGCGGGCTGCTGGCGCCATGCCTGCGGATGCTCGATGCGCTCTGCGCGCATTACGGCTGCACCGTGGTGCTGTGCACGGCGACGCAGCCCGCCTTGGACGAACGGCTGACCGGCACACAGATGGTGAATGGCGCGCCGGTTCAGACGATCTTCGGACTGCCGCTTGCCGGGCGGGAACTTGCGCCCGATCCGGCGGGGCTGAACGCGCGGCTGCGGCGGACGCGGATCGAACATGGGGGCGTCATGGACGACGCCGCGCTGGTTGACGCGCTGGCCGCGCATCTGCAGTCGCTGGTCGTGGTGAACTCGCGCCGCCATGCGCTGGAGCTTTATCGGGCGGCCGCGCATCTGGACGGCGCGATCCACCTGACGACCCGGCAACATGCGGCGGACCGGACCGGGATCATCGCCGGCATCCATGCGCGCCTTGCGGCAGGCGAACCCTGCCGCGTCATCGCCACCAGCCTGATCGAGGCTGGGGTAGACCTGTCCTTCCGCCGGGCCTGGCGGGCCGAGGCCGGGCTGGACCAGATCATCCAGGTCGCCGGCCGCGTCAATCGCGGCGGCGAATATCCGGTCGAGGATAGCATCGTCACCGTCTTTCAGCCTGCGGATCACAAGCCACCCCGTGAAATTGCCGGGCTGATCGGGGATTTCCGCGCGATCATGGCTGCGCATGGCGATCTGCAATCGGATGCGGCGGTGGATGCGTATTTCCGGCAGGTCTATTGGCGCCACCAACTGGGCCGCAATGGACTGGACGCCAAGGACATCCTGCCCCGCCTGAAGGTGCAGCCCTCGCCGACCCTAACCGATTTCGCCTTCCGCTCGATCGCCGAGGATTTCCGCATGATCGAAAGCGGGCTGGCCCCGGTGATTGTCGTAAACGACCCGGATACGCTGGCCGGACGGCTGCGCGGCGCTGAAAGCTCGGGCAGGATCGCGCGCGAATTGCAGCGGTTCGTCGTTCAGGTGCCGCCGCGGGAACGGGCGCGGATGATCGCAGACGGCGCGGTCGGGTTCCTCGCGCCGGAGGTGCGCGGCGACCAGTTCGCCGTTCTGCAGCGCCGGGCGCTGTATTCGCGTGAGGTCGGGTTGATATGGGAGGAAGCGGAATTGCTGACAGCAGAAGAGTCGATATTCTAAATATAAAGGGCCGCGCATAATGCGCGGCCCACGTTAACAGAGACCAACGCTTCTCGCAGATTATTTCTATCCACGCCCTGCATTTTTACGGAGGGCGACTATGGAGGCTCCAGATCAAGCTCAAGCGCGATGGTGAACCGACCTACGTGAAATCTGAGGGCATAGTAACGACGCTTGGTCATCAGGGCGTCTCCTTGACTGAGATAAGGGTTGACATAGGTTCGCGAGTCGGTCAAGAGTTTACTTACTAACGAGACTAACGTCTCTCGGAGATTGAAGTGGGATTTGGTGTCTGCTTGTATGCCTCGGCTTCCTATGGCCTGTTCACGCGTCCCGAACTGAAGGTCGAACGGATGAGCTATGACGCGCTGACGCCCTCGGCGGCGCGCGGCATTCTTGAGGCGATCCACTGGAAGCCCGCGATCCGCTGGGTGATCGACCGCATCCATGTGCTGGAACCGATCCGCACCCAGACCATCCGCCGCAACGAGGTCGGGCACAAGGCGCCCTATGGCACGCTGAAATCCGCGATGAAGCGCGGCGATCTGGGCGGCGTGCAACTGCTGGCCGACGAGGACCGCCAGCAGCGCGCGGCGACGGTGCTGGTGCGCCCGGCCTATGTGATCGAGGCGCATTTCGACCTGACCGCGAAGGCCGGTCCCGACGATACCGAAGGCAAGCACCTGGACATCTTCAACCGCCGCGCCACGCGGGGGCAGTGCTTTCACCAGCCCTGCATGGGCGCCCGAGAATTTCCCGTGGATTTCCGCCTGATTGCGCCTGGCGAACCCCTGCCGCCCGCCATCCCCGAGAACCGCGACCTGGGCCTGATGCTGTGGGACATCGACCACGCCGCACCGGGCCGCCCCTCGATGTTCTTCCGCGCCCGGATGCAGGCGGGCGTCATCGACATCCCTCCGCCCGGCAGCCCCGAAGTGCTGCGATGAGCGTCCTTTCCTCGCTGGTCCGCGCCTATGGCCGTCTGCCGGACGCGCCGCCGTTCGGATACTCGAACGAGAGGATCGCGGGGGTTGTCAGCCTGAACCCCGACGGGTCCGTGGCCGGACTGCACGACCTGCGCGAGGGAACGGGAAAGAGGCGGACAATGGCCAGCCTGTCGGTGCCGCAGCCGGTCAAGCGGACGGTGGCGATTGCGCCGAATTTCCTGTGGGACAAGACGGCCTATTCGCTGGGCGTCACCGCAGGCGAGGGCAGGCGGACCGCCGAGGAACATGCCGCCTTTGTCGAACGCCACCGCGAATGGCTGGCCGGGGCCGACGACGAGGGGCTGGCGGCCTTCCTGCGGTTCCTCGACCGCTGGACGCCGGACCAGTTCATCTGGGACGAGACGCTGAGGGACCAGAACATCGTCTTTACGCTGGAAGCGGACCGGCTGGCGGGACGAATGCTGCATGATCGTCCTGCGGCACGGGAATTATGGGCGATTGTCCAAGGCGCGCGGGGCGGCGCTGGTGCGGTCTGCCTTGTCACCGGCAACCATGCGCCGGTCGCGCGGCTGCACCCGTCCATCAAGGGCGTCTGGGGGGCGCAGTCCTCGGGCGCGAGCCTCGTGTCCTTCAATCTCGACGCTTTCGAATCCTACGGTCACGAACAGGGCGAGAATGCGCCGGTGTCGGACCAGGCGGCCTTTGCCTATGGGGCGGCGCTGAACGCGTTTCTGACCAGCGGCAGCGGCCACCGCGTCCAGATCGGCGACGCCTCGACCGTGTTCTGGGCCGAGGCGCCGGATAGGGCCTCGGCTGGCGCGGCCGAGGACATCTTCAGCGCCATGTTCGACGCACAGCCGACCGGGGCGGCAGATGACGCGGCTCGGAGGGAAATCGAGATCAGGCTCGACCGCCTGCGCCAAGGCAGGCCGCTGGCCGAGGTCGAGCCGCAACTGGACCCCGGCACCCGCTTCACCGTGCTGGGGCTGGCCCCGAACGCCGCGCGGCTGTCGGTGCGCTTCATCGTCGAGGACAGCTTCGGCGCCCTTGCCGACCGCTATCGCCAATGGCAGGACGATATCCGGGTCGAGCCCGGCCCGCGCGGCGGTCCCGCCAGCCTGTTCCGGCAGCTTTGCGAACTGGCCGTGCAGGGCAAGATGGACAACCTGGCCCCGCGGCTGGCGGGCGACATGATGCGGGCGATCCTGACCGGCAGGGCTTATCCGCTGACGATCCTGTCCACGGCGCTGACCCGCATCCGCGCCGACGGCCGCATCGACGCGATCCGCGCGGGGCTGATGAAGGCGGTCCTGATCCGCAACTACAACATGGAGGTGCCGGTGGCGCTCGATCCAGATTTCGACAACACGGGCTATCAGCTTGGCCGGCTATTCGCCGTCTATGAACAGATCCAGCATGCGGCGCTGGGGGATGTGAACGCCTCGGTTCGCGACAAGTATTACGGCGCGGCCTCGGCCACGCCGCGCAAGGTCTTTTCCATGCTGGACCGGGGCGCGATGTCGCATCTGTCCAAGGTCGGGAAGAAATCGCCGGGTCACGAAGTGAACCTTCTGAAGACCTTGCGCGCGGTGACGGACCGGCTGTCGCCCGGCGCCGAGCCGTTCCCTCAAACGCTGCCGGCGCGCGACCAAGCGCTGTTCGCGCTGGGGTACCACCACCAGCACAGCGATTTCTTCCGCAAGAAGACTGACGAGACCGGACTGACCGACGAACCCCGAGGTGACGAATGACCGCCCTGACCCAACGCCACGACTTTGTCCTGATCTTCGAGGTCACGAACGGGAACCCCAACGGCGACCCCGACGCGGGCAACCTGCCGCGCCTCGACCCCGAGGACAGTCACGGGCTGGTCACGGATGTCAGCCTCAAGCGCAAGGTCCGTAACTTCGTGGAACTGGCCCGTGGGGGCGAGGACCGGATGCATATCTATGTCCAGGAAGGCGCGATCCTGAACGAGAAGCACCGCAAGGCCTATGTGGCCATCCGTCAGGACGAGAAATCGAAGACCGCCGCCAAGCTGAACCCCGCCAATGACGCCGAAGCCGATGCCGTGCGGAACTGGATGTGCGCCAACTTCTTCGACGTGCGGACCTTTGGCGCGGTCATGTCCACCGGCATCAACTGCGGCCAGGTGCGCGGCCCGGTGCAGATGGGCTTTGCCCGTTCGGTGGAACCGATCCTGCCCGCCGAGATCACCATCACCCGCATGGCCGCCACCAATGAAGCCGAGAAGAAGAAGGCTGCCGAGGGCCAGGAAGGCGACGACCGGCGCGACAACCGCACGATGGGCCGCAAGCATATTGTCCCCTACGGGCTTTACGTCGCGCATGGCTTCATCTCGGCCAAGCTGGCGGAACGTACCGGATTCTCGACCGGAGATCTGGAGCTTCTATTGGAAGCCCTGACCAACCTGTTCGAACATGACCGCTCCGCCGCGCGGGGCGAGATGGCGACGCGCAAGCTGATCGTGTTCCGCCACGCCAGTGCCCTTGGCAACGCGCCCGCCCATGCGCTGTTCGACCGGGTTCAGATCAGCCGCATGGTCGATGGCGAGCCGCGCCCGATAGACGGGCGGCTGGACAACCTGCCCCCGGCCCGCCGCTTTGGCGATTACGACATCCGGGTGAACCGCGACGGCCTGCCCGAGGGCGTCGAGGTGCTGGAACTGGTCTGATGGCTATGCCCGAGGTCGAGCCCATCCCGATCTCGGCCCTTCAGCATGCCGTTTACTGCCTGCGTCAGGCGGCGCTGATCCATCTGGAACGGCTCTGGGCCGAGAACCGCTTCACTGCCGAGGGCGGGGTGCTGCACGCCGTCACGGAGAAGGGTGGCAAGCGGGGTGGACGCGGGGCAAGGCGGGTGAATGCGCTGCCACTGGCATCAAGCCGACTGAACCTTGCCGGGGTAGCCGATCTGGTCGAGTTCAGCCGCCCCAGCCCTGACGCACCCGAAATTGCGTTTCCCGTCGAATACAAGCGCGGCGAGGCTCTGTTGCACAAATCCCTTCCGTGATTCATGTCGTGAGTCCGGTATGGTAGCTGGTCGGCATGAGCAGACTCACACGCCTGACCTACAAGAC
>NZ_QLUV01000050.1 GCF_003286075.1 Paracoccus endophyticus
GGCTCTGTTGCACAAATCCCTTCCGTGATTCATGTCGTGAGTCCGGTATGGTAGCTGGTCGGCATGAGCAGACTCACACGCCTGACCTACAAGACCAGGAACTGGCCGGCCTACAATGAAGCGCTAAAGCGCCGCGGCTCGCTGACGATCTGGTTCGACCCCGAGATGGGCTGGGAGGCAGCGGCGTCAGGCAGGCGTGGCCGCCAGCAGAGCTACAGCGACGCCGCCATCCAGACCTGCCTCTCGATGAAGGTGCTGTTTGGCATGGCACTCCGGCAGACAACCGGGTTCGTCGAGAGTCTGCTGCGCCTGGTCGGTCTTGACTGGTCGGTGCCCAACTTCAGCACGCTGTGCCGCCGTCAGAAGACCCTCGCCGTCAACATCCCATATCGTAGCTCCAAGGGCCCGCTGCACCTGCTGATCGACAGCACTGGAATCAAGGTCGAGGGCGAAGGTGAGTGGCATGCCCGCAAGCATGGCGGCCCGAAGCGACGCGTCTGGCGCAAGATCCACCTCGGGATCGACGAGGAAACACTGGAGATCCGCGCTGTTGAGATCACCGGGAGCCACATCGGTGACGCCCCGGTCCTGCCAGATCTGCTCAACCAGATCCCGGCGGACGAGCAGATCGGCAGTGTCACTGCCGACGGTGCCTATGACACACGCAAATGCCACAAGGCCATTGCCGACCGCGGCGCTCACGCTGTCATCCCGCCCCGCAAGAATGCGAAGCTGTGGAAGACCGTCACCGCCGGAGCCATGGCCCGAAACGAGGCGCTGCGGGCATCGAAATACCTTGGACGCGCCCTCTGGCGACGATGGAGCGGATATCACCGCAGGAGCCGCGTCGAGACGAAGATGCATTGTGTAAAGCTGCTGGGCCAGAGGCTCATGGCACGGGACTTCGATCGCCAGGTTGCCGAACTTCAGGTCCGTATCGCCGTCCTGAACGGCTACACCGCCCTCGGCATGCCTGTCACTGAAGCTGTGGGATAGCTCTGACCGGGAGAAGGGCAACCTCGGCCATCACCCGATTTGTGCAACAGAGCC
>NZ_QLUV01000051.1 GCF_003286075.1 Paracoccus endophyticus
CATACTAGAAATATCAGTAACCTGCGCGAATTACTGGCTAATCGTACGGACATTAACGTCGGTGGAGGTAGCGTGTCCGCACAATACATTTCGATTCGCGGATCAGGACAAGATCGTATCGGTATGATTGTCGATAATACTTCGACAAATACTCAACAGTGGTATCACCAAGGTCGTTTCCAACTGGATCCGTCTATGGTGAAATCGATTAAAATCGATAAGGGCGCCGGTTCCGCCAGTGCCGGTATCGGTATAACGGACGGTGTAATCCGTGCGGAAACGGTATCGGCAAAAGATTTATTGAAAGACGGCAGATCATTCGGTGCGCGTATCGGTTCCGAATATAACAGTAATCGCGGCATTAACGATTCGCTTTCACTCTATGGACAAGCGAATAATCTGGATGTATTGCTATTAGGCAGTTGGGGAGACGATAAAAACTATAAGGCGGGTAAAGGTTATTCGGATGCGGTGAATAAAAATAGCCGAGTAGTGAATAATACCGCTCGTCGTCAAGGTAATTATTTGGCGAAATTCGGCTATGATATTACCGATAAACAGCGTATCGGCTTAAGTTTCCGTCAAGAGTCGTTTTATGGTGCGGGACAAGATCGTTTCGAGATGATTTTTAATAGCCGCCCGGTAAATGCGAACACGACCAAACGTACCTACAACCTTGAGTATGATGCGAAAGACATCGGCTTTGCTCGAGACGTTAAAGCGAATGTGTTCCATATTTTAGGGACGGATAAGCGAGAAGATTATCAGCAAAATAAATTAACCGGTTATCAACGTAGTTCTAAAACCAAAACAACGGGGGCTAATTTAGGCTTTACCAGCGAATTTGGCGGAGAGCATCTGTTTAAATATGGTGTGAATCTGCGTAAAGAGCAGACAGGTAGTCAGAATTCGTTC
>NZ_QLUV01000052.1 GCF_003286075.1 Paracoccus endophyticus
CCGGGCTTGGCGGCGTGACTTCAAGATTTCTTTGGCTGTGGCTACGATAGAATTTATTACCGATGTTTTTTACCGTGAAATTCACATTGAAGTTGTCTTGATTAAGCGGCTGCCAGTTTACGAAAATATCATGTACGCCGTATCCGATACGTCTTCTCGTTTCGACTTTCGGCGCAGCGCCCGTTTTATACTCTTTAGACTGAGCATAGCGACCTAACCAACCGATCTCTAAATTCGGTTCAACAAATTTATACGAAACACCGGTACTCCATTGACGACCTTGCGGAATAACATTCAGCGGATCATTAGAAAGCGCAAAGTCCGCTTTCGGATCGGCATACGCCACACCGGCGGTTAATTTTAATGCGTTCCATTGATAATCCAACTCGGCTTCATAACCTTTCGTTTTTAAGGTTCCCGCATTGCTAATGATACTGTTGGTCGTTTGATAGAAGTTTTTAACTCTTTGCTCGAACACGCTGCCTTTTAAATTAAAATCGGCATATTTCCATTCAAAACCGACTTCCGCCAAACGTACGTCTTCGGTTTTCAATTTAGGATCGATAAAACGTAAGCCTCTGGCTTTATCTAATGAACCGCGGTTATCGGTTATGGTATTTGCCGAAGCTAAAATAGGGCTGCGACTTGCATAATTTAATTTAGCATTCAAAGCAAAATTCGGTGTAATGTCCCAAATCAATCCGAAACTCGGATTTAATCTTTTATCGGATACCGATTTATTACCGGCAAGCGGTTTACCGTTTTTATCCACTTTACCCGCTGTATCCAAATCATAGTAATCATAACGTAACCCTGTGGTTAAGGTCAGCACTTTACCTAAAGACCAAATCCCTTCGGCATATAATCCGTATTCGAATTTTTGTTCGCCTTTAATATTGCCGAACGAATT
>NZ_QLUV01000053.1 GCF_003286075.1 Paracoccus endophyticus
GGTCGATAAGCCGAGTTCTGTCGCGGACAATCATTCCTCTAGGCTTGCATTCACACACAAGCTCAAGCAACCTACCCGAACTCTGGACGGGCCATCCATTGAGTTCCTATTTGGTCTTGCTACGAGTGGAGTTTACCGTGCCGTGGAATGTTGCCACCCACGCGGTGCGCTCTTACCGCACATGGATGCCCTGGCAGTCAGAGGCGATGAAGGACGTGCTAATCTGCGATAAGCGTCGGTAAGGTGATATGAACCGTTATAACCGGCGATTTCCGAATGGGGAAACCCAGTGTGTTTCGACACACTATCATTAACTGAATCCATAGGTTAATGAGGCGAACCGGGGGAACTGAAACATCTAAGTACCCCGAGGAAAAGAAATCAACCGAGATTCCCCCAGTAGCGGCGAGCGAACGGGGAGCAGCCCAGAGCCTGAATCAGTGTGTGTGTTAGTGGAAGCGTCTGGAAAGGCGCGCGATACAGGGTGACAGCCCCGTACACAAAAATGCACATGCTGTGAGCTCGATGAGTAGGGCGGGACACGTGGTATCCTGTCTGAATATGGGGGGACCATCCTCCAAGGCTAAATACTCCTGACTGACCGATAGTGAACCAGTACCGTGAGGGAAAGGCGAAAAGAACCCCGGCGAGGGGAGTGAAAAAGAACCTGAAACCGTGTACGTACAAGCAGTGGGAGCACGCTTAGGCGTGTGACTGCGTACCTTTTGTATAATGGGTCAGCGACTTATATTCTGTAGCAAGGTTAACCGAATAGGGGAGCCGAAGGGAAACCGAGTCTTA
>NZ_QLUV01000054.1 GCF_003286075.1 Paracoccus endophyticus
CTAAAGCGGCAGTAACTGAAGCGTCACCAATGGTGAAAGCGAAAGAAAGCAAAGTTGCTGAAGCGGTAGCTGAAGTTGAATCAGAGGAAGCTGGCGAGTAATTCGCCGATTGATAATTGCTTAATTCTGAGCGGCTCGGTCGCTTCAACGGTTAAGCAAAGCCAAAACCCGTTAGGGGTTCCGAATTACCGTTTTTGGCTTGAACATCGTTCAATTCAAACCGAAGTAAATTTAGAGCGTCAAGCGTGGTGTAAAATCCAAGTGATTTTAAATGGCAATCAATTTAGTTTAATAACCCAACAAATAAAGCTCGGCGATAAAATTAGAGTTTACGGATTTATCCACACTCACAAAGACTATAACGGTTTAAGCCAATTAGTCGTTCATGCCGAACATATTGAATTTATAGATCAGGAGAAGCCAAATGGCACGTTATTTCCGTCGTCGTAAGTTCTGCCGTTTCACAGCGGAAAATGTTGTTGAGATCGATTACAAAGATATCGCTACATTAAAGAACTACATTTCTGAAAGCGGCAAGATTGTTCCTAGCCGTATCACTGGTACTCGTGCGAAGTATCAACGTCAATTAGCTCGCGCAATCAAACGCGCTCGTTACTTAGCGTTACTTCCATACACTGACAACCATCAGTAATAGAGAGGTCGAGTACAATGCAAGTTATTTTATTAGATAAAGTTGCTCACTTAGGTTCTGTGGGCGACCAAGTAACTGTTAAATCAGGTTTTGCAC
>NZ_QLUV01000055.1 GCF_003286075.1 Paracoccus endophyticus
AAAGCAATCTACAGGCACATTTCGCAGCCTGATTTGCTTTTTAGCCGTAAAGGGCTATGAGCGGTAACGCTCTGTTCGAGATAATTAGTGCTTTGCAAGTAAAAAGACGGTTAGCGATAAGCGTATTTTTCGCCTGATTATTATGTATTAGATAAAACAATGCGGAGTTTATAAAACAATGCCTAAAATTAAAACAGTACGTGGTGCTGCTAAGCGTTTCAAGAAAACAGCTTCAGGCGGTTTCAAACGTAAACAATCTCACTTACGTCATATTTTGACTAAGAAAACCACTAAACGTAAACGTCACTTACGCCACAAATCAATGGTAGCGAAAGCAGACCAAGTATTAGTAGTAGCGTGCTTACCATACGCATAAGCGTTGAGTCAAGTTAAAACGTACTTTAGTGAATTTTAGTTAATTATATACATTAGGAGATTTAATAATGGCTCGTGTAAAACGTGGTGTTATTGCAAGAGCACGCCATAAGAAAGTTCTTAAGGCTGCTAAAGGTTATTATGGTGCGCGTTCACGTGTTTATCGCGTTGCGTTCCAAGCTGTAATTAAAGCTGGTCAATATGCTTACCGTGACCGTCGTCAACGTAAACGTCAATTCCGTCAATTATGGATTGCACGTATCAACGCTGCAGCACGTCAAAACGGTTTATCTTACAGCAAATTCATCAACGGCTTGAAAAAAGCTTCTGTTGAAATCGACCGTAAGATTTTAGCTGACAAGATC
>NZ_QLUV01000056.1 GCF_003286075.1 Paracoccus endophyticus
CGCAGGCCCTGGCGCAGTTCCTTGCGGACCTTGGCGTCCAGCGCCCCGAAGGGCTCGTCCAGCAGCAGCATCCGCGGCTCGATGGCCAGCGCGCGGGCCAGGGCGACGCGCTGGCGCTGACCGCCCGACAGCTGGCTGGGATAGCGCTCGGCGATCTGGGGCAACTGGATCAGCTCCAGAAGCCTCGTCACCCGGCGCGCGATCTCGGCCCTGGGCGGGCGGCTGGCGCGGGGGCGCGCGTTCAGACCATAGGCGATGTTGTCGAACACCGTCATGTGCCGGAACAGCGCGTAGGACTGAAAGACAAAGCCCGCGCGGCGCTCCTGCACGGTCAGGCCCGTCGCGTCCTGTCCGTCGAACAGCACCCGCCCCGAGGTCGGATATTCCAGCCCGCCCAGAATCCGCAGCAGCGTGGTCTTGCCCGAACCCGACGGCCCCAGCAGGGCGACCAGCGCACCGCCGGGGATTGACAGCGACACCGGATGCAGCGCCGCGGTCGCGCCGAACAGCTTCGAGATTTCGTCGATCTGGATCACCATGTCGGGTTCCTTTCAGTGTCGGCGCTGGGCGGCCAGCGCATCGGCGTGGCGGATTTCCAGCGAGGTCTTGATCAGCAGCGTCACCAGCCCCAGCAGCGCCAGCAGCGCCGCCATCGAGAAGGCCGCGACG
>NZ_QLUV01000057.1 GCF_003286075.1 Paracoccus endophyticus
CCGCCAGCGACCGTGCGCCCGGTGATCGAGCCATTGGCCTCGACGAACAGCAGGATCGCCGCGCCCTGGCCAATGCCGTCGCCGTCGCCGCCCACGCCAGCGCCCAGCTTGTCCGCCGGATCGAGCGCGAACAGGCCGCTCGCCGTGCCGTTGGCAACATTGAGCGCATAGCCCACGCTGCCCGCCCCGTCGGTGCCATAGTCGGCCAGCGCCGGACTGAACGCACCGGCAAAGCTCGCGCTCGCCGAGACGATGCCGTCCTCGGCCACCGGGCTCTCGTCGACCGTGATCACCGGCTTGGTGAACCCGGTGGTCAGGCCACCCGCCGGACCATCGTCCTCGAACCGGAACACACCGCTCGACAGGTCGATGGTCGCAGCAGCGCTGTCGCCGTCGGCATCGGTCACGGTCTTGGTCAGGGTCAGCGCACTGGCCGCTGCCAGCAGCTCGGGATCGTCGCCGTTGGCCGGATCGTCATGATAGAGGTTGACCGCCGGGTTGCGCGCCAGCGTGACATTGCCCGAACCGTCGACCGAGATGGTGAAGTAGACCGTCCCGCCAGCGACCGTGCGCCCGGTGATCGAGCCATTGGCCTCGACGAACAGCAGGATCGCCGCGCCCTGGCCAATGCCGTCGCCGTCGCCGCCCAC
>NZ_QLUV01000058.1 GCF_003286075.1 Paracoccus endophyticus
GTGCGGTAAAACAAGATCTTCTGCAAATTCAATGCTGGAATCCTCGCGATTTCACGTTTGATAAACATAAAACGGTTGATGATCGCCCTTACGGCGGCGGACCGGGAATGTTAATGATGGTGCAGCCTTTGCGTGATGCGATTCATGCAGCAAAGCAGGCGGCAAAAGCGGAAGACGGTGTAGAGGCAAAAGTTATTTATCTCTCACCGCAAGGGCGTAAGCTGGATCAACAAGGTGTGAAAACACTGGCTTCAAATCAGAAACTGATTTTAATTTGTGGACGATACGAAGGGGTTGATGAACGATTGATTCAAACGGAAGTTGATGAAGAATGGTCGATCGGTGATTATGTGCTTACAGGGGGCGAATTGCCTGCAATGACGTTGATTGACGCCGTTGCGAGATTTGTGCCCGGAGTGTTAGGTAAACAGGCCTCTGCAGATGAAGATTCATTTGCGACAGGTTTATTGGATTGTCCGCATTACACTCGCCCGGAAATGTTAGACGGTATTCCTGTTCCCGAAGTGCTGATGTCGGGTCATCACGAAAATATTCGTAAATGGCGATTAGAACAATCGCTTGAACGTACGTGGTTAAGACGCCCTGAGCTATTGGATAGCCTAGCTCTGACTGACGAAC
>NZ_QLUV01000059.1 GCF_003286075.1 Paracoccus endophyticus
GTAAGACTGGGATAACTCCGGGAAACCGGGGCTAATACCGGATGGTTGTTTGAACCGCATGGTTCAAACATAAAAGGTGGCTTCGGCTACCACTTACAGATGGACCCGCGGCGCATTAGCTAGTTGGTGAGGTAACGGCTCACCAAGGCAACGATGCGTAGCCGACCTGAGAGGGTGATCGGCCACACTGGGACTGAGACACGGCCCAGACTCCTACGGGAGGCAGCAGTAGGGAATCTTCCGCAATGGACGAAAGTCTGACGGAGCAACGCCGCGTGAGTGATGAAGGTTTTCGGATCGTAAAGCTCTGTTGTTAGGGAAGAACAAGTGCCGTTCGAATAGGGCGGTACCTTGACGGTACCTAACCAGAAAGCCACGGCTAACTACGTGCCAGCAGCCGCGGTAATACGTAGGTGGCAAGCGTTGTCCGGAATTATTGGGCGTAAAGGGCTCGCAGGCGGTTTCTTAAGTCTGATGTGAAAGCCCCCGGCTCAACCGGGGAGGGTCATTGGAAACTGGGGAACTTGAGTGCAGAAGAGGAGAGTGGAATTCCACGTGTAGCGGTGAAATGCGTAGAGATGTGGAGGAACACCAGTG
>NZ_QLUV01000006.1 GCF_003286075.1 Paracoccus endophyticus
CGCGCGCTGGCCATCGAGCCGCGGATGCTGCTGCTGGACGAGCCCTTCGGGGCGCTGGACGCCAAGGTCCGCAAGGAACTGCGCCAGGGCCTGCGGGAAATCCACGACGAGACCGGCCTGACCACGATCTTCGTCACCCACGATCAAGACGAGGCGATGGAGCTGGCCGATCTGGTGGTCGTCATGTCCATGGGCCGCATCGAGCAGATCGGCCGCCCTCAGGACATCCGCACCCGCCCCGCGACCGCCTTCGTGCGCGACTTCATTGCGGGGTAAAGCCCGGACATCCGAAGGGCCTTCTCTGCGACCCGCGTGGACGGAACAGCGCGTCGGATGAGCACTCGGGTCAGCCGTCACACGTGGTCAGCATCAGCGGCAGGCGGCGCAGTCTGCTGCACCGCGCGTGTGCCGACAACGGGCAGGGTGGCGGATGTTCCTTTGAGGTGCTGTCAACACGCCGCGACGGCGAAGGGGACTGGTGCCGCGCCGTGCCGAAAGGGCAGACTAGGCGGGCGGATCGCTGCGGCGGTCCGTGTCGCCCAGCCCGGCTGCTAGGTCAGGCAGCGCACGCAGGTCCGACAGCTGATGCGCAGGTCGGCCATGCAGGCGGTCCATCGGCGCGCTTTCGCGGTTCACCCAGATCGAGTGGAAACCAAAGGCCGCGGCCGCGCAGGCGTCCCAGCCATTCGACGACACAAAGCCCGTCCCCGCAGGCGCGGTGCCGAAGCGCGCGCCGACCATTGCGTAAACCGCAGGGTCCGGCTTGAAGACGCCCACCTCCTCGACTGACAGGACCGCATCCAGGAAAGGCCCCAGCCCCGCAGACGCCACCGCCGCCTGCAGCATCGGGGGCGAGCCGTTGGACAGGATCGCCAGAGTGAAGCCCTGCTCCTTGAGCGTGCGCAGAACCTCGGGGACCTCGGGAAAGGCCGGAAGCTCATGATAAAGGTTGAGCAGCCGCTGCCGAAGCTGCGGGTCATCGATCGCCTCGGCCTCGAGCGCCCAGTCAAGCCCATCCTGCGTGACCTGCCAGAAATCGGCATGGGACCCGGCCGCGGCCCGGATCCAGGTGTATTCCAGCTGCTTGCGCCGCCAGTGGCCGGCAAGCGCCATCCAGCGGCCGGCCCACGCCTCTGCCCCCGGCTCGGCGGCGGCCTGGCGGGCAGCGGCCGCCACATCGAACAGGGTGCCATAGGCATCAAAGACGAAGAGACGGATCGACATTCAGGATCCTTCCGATGATCGGGCGCCGCATCGTGCAGGCCTTGACGTGCAGACACAGGCGTGAGGAGCAGATCCGGTTCCAGACAAGACCGGCGGCGGCCGGACAAAGTCACTTGCGGCACCCTGTGGCGCGTGCCACTGGACCGGCTCGATTGATTCTGAGGTCGCATGATCCGACTGTTCAAGCCTCAGCGCCGGGGTGGGAAAGCGCCGCGCCACCGCAAGCCCCCGTCTGCCCTGGCCAGTGCTGTGGACGTCATGCTCGGGCTGGCTGCGCTCAAGCCCTCTCCAACCGCCAAGGCCGCAGGGCCGAAGGCCAGCGCGACAGGACGATCGAAAACGCCCACGGCCCCGGCGGGTGCCGCCGCAAAACCAGCCACCAGCGGACGTGCCGCTCCCGGCAGCGCGCGCAGTGGCAAGGCCGCGCAGGGGTCATCGTTCAGGGCGGCGGTCCACACCTGCGAGCATGGCGAGCGGCGCTACAAGATCTTCACGCCTGCCAGCGCAGCCGCCTCGGCGAAGCCGCCGCCCCTGCTGGTCATGCTGCACGGCTGCGGCCAGACCCCGGACGATTTCGCCAAGGGCACGCGAATGAACCTTTTGGCCGAGGCGTTCGGCGTGCTGGTGGTCTATCCGGCGCAGCCGCGCGAGGCCCATGCGAACCGATGCTGGAACTGGTTCCGGCCGGGCGACCAGGGGCGCGGCGCAGGCGAGCCGGCGCTGATGGCCAGCCTGACCCGCCATGTCATCGAACGCCACGGCGCCGATCCGGCCCGCGTCTATGTTGCGGGACTGTCCGCCGGCGCGTCGATGGCGCTGATCGTGGCCCATGCCTATCCCGACCTCTTTGCCGCGGCCGGGGCGCATTCGGGGCTGCCGACAGGCGCCGCGCATGACAGGATCTCTGCCGTGGTCGCCATGCAGCGCGGCGGCCTGGGACTGCGCCCGACCGCGCCGGTTCCCACCATCGTCTTTCACGGCAGCGCGGATCATGTCGTCAATCCCCGCAACGGGCGCCTCATCGCCTTTCGCGCGCTGGAGCCGTT
This sequence comes from Paracoccus endophyticus, assembly GCF_003286075.1. Classification (GTDB taxonomy): domain Bacteria; phylum Pseudomonadota; class Alphaproteobacteria; order Rhodobacterales; family Rhodobacteraceae; genus Paracoccus; species Paracoccus endophyticus. The sequence continues at coordinate 2,271 of NZ_QLUV01000006.1, forward strand.
TCCGAGGCTTGGCCGGACCGAGACCGCAGGTCAGGTGCCCGATGGCCGCGCCTATGTCAGAACGGTGCATCGGGTGGGGCGGGGGCGCCCCTGGGTCGAGCAGTGGACCGTGACAGGGGCAGGCCACGCCTGGTCCGGCGGCTCATCGGCCGGCCGCTTCACCGACCCGACGGGACCTGACGCATCGGCCCAGATGCTGCGCTTTTTCCTTCGCCACAGGACCTCGGCGCGCAGACGGAACGGGGGTTGATCCTTTCCCCGGCCTGCTGCGGTCATTCTGGCGGACATCCAACGTTTTCAACCCGTGCGTCGGGCCGGCCGCAGCGGCGGCCGCAAGACCCCCCTCATGGCGACCAGAGTGTCCCGCGCCTTGCCTGCTCTCTCGGGGTTAGGCAAGCCGACCCAAGGATGGCGCTGCCCACAACCTGTCGAAGGGGTCCCGGGAACTCAGGGGGCGCGGCACCGTTGGGCTGACAGCAACGAACTTCAGGAGCCCCGCATGCTGGCTGCCGATTACAGGGGACCTTACCGCGTCCGCGCGGCCCAAAAGCCCGAGCCCGTGATCCTGCATCCCCGCGATGCCATCGTGCGCGTGACGCGATCGTGCATCTGCGGGTCGGACCTTCATCTTTATCACGGCCTCATGCCGGACACCCGCATCGGCATGACCTTCGGGCACGAGTTCTGCGGCATCGTCGAGGAGGTCGGCCCCGCCGTCGAAAACCTGCGTCCCGGCGACCACGTCCTTGTTCCCTTCAACATCGCCTGCGGGCAGTGCCATTTCTGCAGGCAGGGGCTGTTCGGCAACTGCCACGAATCGAACGCGCAGGCGACGGCGGTGGGGGCGATCTTTGGCTATTCCCACACGGCGGGCGGCTATGACGGGGGCCAGGCGCAGTATGTGCGGGTGCCCTATGCCGATGTCGGGCCGACGCTGATCCCCGACTGGATGGACCCCGACGACGCGGTGCTGCTGACCGACGTGGTCCCGACCGGCTATCAGGCCGCCGAGATGGGCGGCATCCAGACCGGCGACACGGTGGTCGTCTTCGGCGCGGGGCCGGTCGGCATCATGGCCGCGCGTTGCGCCTGGCTCTTCGGCGCGGGGCGGGTGATCGTCATCGACGAGATCGAGTATCGCCTGGACTTCGCCCGTCGCTATTGCCCGGCCGAGGTGTATAACTTCCGCGAGATCGACGACATGGCGGTCTTCATCAAGAAGCAGACCGACTCGCTGGGCGCGGATGTCTGCATCGATGCGGTGGGCGGCGACGCGACCGGCAACGCGCTGCACACGCTGTTCGGCGTCAAGCTGAAGCTCGAGGCAGGCTCGGCCATTCCGCTGCATTGGGCGATCAACTCGGTCAAGAAGGGTGGGATCGTGTCGATCGTGGGGGTCTATGGCCCCACCGGCAACATGGTTCCGATCGGCAACGTTCTGAACAAGGGGATCACGGTCCGGGCCAACCAGGCCTCGGTCAAGCGCCTGCTGCCGCGACTGATCGAGCATGTGCGCGAGGGCCGGATCGACCCCAAGGCGCTGATCACCCACCGCATGAGTCTTGAGGACGTGTCGGACGGCTACCGCATCTTCTCGGGCAAGCTCGACGACTGCATCAAGCCGGTCCTCTATCCCAACGGCATCTGAGAAGGGAAGTTCGCATGACCGATCTCGCCAGACCCCCTGCGCGGGCGATCGACCCAGCCACGGTGCCCGGCTGGGGCGTGGACGCCGACCGCCGCAATGACCCGACCTATCCCATGCGCCACCGCGAGGAAGGTGGCCGGCCCATGGACTGGGAACGGCCGCCGCTGCAGGACCCGCAGGTCGAGGTCCTTTGCTCGATCGAGCACAACCGCCTGCCGGCGGTGGTCGGCACCTCGACACCCCCCCGCGGCCTCAGCGGGGCGATCCGGCGCGCGGCCTTCGCCTACAGCGAATCCGACTGGCGCCACTGGCTGATGCTGCTGGGCGCGGACCGGGTGAACATGGTCGAGGGGCTGGCCGAGGATCTTGCCCGGGGTCACATTCCCGACATCCCCGGCGAGATGGGCCTGCGCGCCGAGTGGCGGCACAACAGGACCGGTCTGGTCCGCAAGGCCGCCGTCGCCGTCGCGGTGGTCAGCGTGGCCGCGCTGCTGTGGCCAAGGGCAGAACGCGGTCGAAGCCGGCACGCGAGGCGCCTGCACCACTAGCCTTGCGGCAAGGGTATAAAGGATGCGCCGCACGCTGGGCGCAACGACCTGCGCGCCCGGCAACATCTCGCAACGAACGCCAACGGGCCCCAGGCCATGGCGGCAGGCCGAAGGCTGATCCGCTTTCGGGCTAAGGGGCAGGCGGAGACGACCAAGCGACGGGGCCGCATCCGCATCCCGCGCCAATCGAGAGGCCACCTGCGCCGCTGGGCACACCGGCGCGGCACTCACGGCATCCTGTTCCGGGCAAACCCGTTGCCCGTGTCAAGACGGGCATCACCAGGGCGGTCAAGCGCGCCGGCAGCGAGGGCGTCACCCCGCATGTCCTCAAGCACACGGCAATCACCTGGGCAAGCCAGGACAGCCTGCATGTCCAGGATGCGGCGGAATACTTCGACACGTCCGCTGAGACGATCGGCGAGCACCACTGGCACCACAGCCCGTATCATCAGGAATGGGCTGTCGGGATCATGGAAGGGAGAGAATGGCTGTGCGGGTAACTGCACGCGACGCCGAGAAACCCGCTGAGTTATGGTGCTGTGAGAGAGGATTGAACTCTCGACCTCTCCCTTACCAAGGGAGTGCTCTACCACTGAGCTACCACAGCGCCGGCGGCTGTTTCCAGCCGTGCGGGCGGATTTAGAGCGAAGGTTGCGGCAGCGCAAGGGGGAAAGCGGGAGGATGGTGAAATGCGTGCCGGGGCAGCCGCGGCGGGGTTGTGCCGGTGCAGCCGTGCCGTCACCCGCTGCGTTCTGGACGGGGGGCGGTTGCGCTTGTAACACCCCCCCATGACGCGCGACACCGATCCCCCAGCAGACGGCGCGCCCCCGGACGGGGCCACTTTCGCGCGCCGTCCGGCCGCCAAGGGGACGGCAGACCGGCGCGCCGCCGCCCTGCGGGCCAATCTGGCGCGCCGCAAGGCGCAGGCGCGCAGCCGCGCGGAGAACGACGACACCGCCACGGGGCAGACCCCGCAGCGGCCCGAAAGCGAGGACTGATGGATACGATTCTGGTGCGCGGCAACGGTCCGCTGAATGGCGAGATCCCGATTGCCGGGGCCAAGAACGCCTGCCTGACGCTGATGCCCGCGACGCTGCTGACCGATCAGCCGCTGACCCTGACCAACGCCCCCCGCCTGTCGGACATCCGCACGATGACCGCCCTGCTGGGGTCGCTGGGGGCCGAGGTCGCCAGCCTGCAGGACGGGCAGGTGCTGGCGCTGTCCAGCCATGACCTGACCAGCCACACCGCCGATTACGACATCGTGCGCAAGATGCGCGCCTCGATCCTGGTGCTGGGACCGATGCTGGCGCGGGACGGCCATGCGATCGTGTCGTTGCCGGGCGGATGCGCGATCGGGGCGCGGCCGGTGGACCTGCATCTGCGGGCCTTGCAGGCGATGGGGGCGGACCTGGACCTGCGCGAGGGCTATGTCCACGCCAAGGCCCCTGCCGGCGGTCTGCGCGGCGCGGTGATCGAATTTCCCATCGTCTCGGTCGGGGCCACCGAGAACGCGCTGATGGCCGCGACGCTCGCCCGGGGCACGACCGTGCTGAAGAACGCCGCGCGCGAGCCCGAGATCGTCGACCTGGCGCATTGCCTGCGCCGCATGGGCGCCCGGATCGACGGCGAGGGCACGTCCACCATCACCATCGAGGGCGTGGACCGGCTGGGGGGCGCCACCCATCCGGTCGTCACCGACCGGATCGAACTGGGCACCTACATGCTCGCCCCCGCGATCTGCGGCGGCACGGTCACCTGCCTGGGTGGGCGGATCGACCTGGTGCATGCCTTCAGTGAAAAGCTGGACGAGGCGGGCATCTCGGTGACCGAGGACGCCCGCGGCCTGACCGTCAGCCGCAAGAATGGCCGCATCCGCGCCGTCGATGTCGTGACCGAGCCGTTCCCCGGCTTTCCGACCGACCTGCAGGCGCAGATGATGGCCCTGATGTGCACCGCCGAGGGCGTCAGCGACCTCGAGGAGACGATCTTCGAGAACCGGTTCATGCACGCCCCCGAACTGGCCCGCATGGGTGCGCGGATCGACGTGCATGGCGGCCACGCGCGCGTTTCGGGCGTCGATCGCCTGAAGGGCGCGCCGGTGATGGCGACCGACCTGCGCGCCAGCGTCAGCCTGATCCTGGCGGGCCTTGCGGCCGAGGGCGAGACGGTGGTCAGCCGCGTCTATCACCTGGACCGGGGGTATGAGAAGGTCGTGCGCAAGCTGCGCGGCGTTGGTGCCGACATCGAGCGCATCAAGGAGGCCCCGACCCATGACTGACACACGGCTTGCCGCCGACGCCAGCTTTGCCGAAGGGGACCCCGCGCAGGTGCTGGCGATCCGGGCCGAATCGCCCGAGGACCTGCCGGTTCTGGCGGCGCTGGCGCAGGACGCGGTGCTGACCGTCGGCGACATTCGCCACGACACGCGCGCCCGGCGGCTGGCGCTGCTGGTCAGCCGCTTTCGCTGGGAGGACGCCGAGGCCGCCCGCGCCGAGGGCCGCCCCTATGAACGCGTGCGCGCGCTGCTGGTCATCGGTGACGCGCTGCGGGTGCGCCATGACGGCATCCCGCGCGACGACGCGGCCACCGTGCTGTCGCTGCTGGACCTGTCGTGGCAGCCGGGCGAGGACGGCACCGGGACGCTGCACCTGCGGTTTGCCGGCGACGGCACCATCGCCGTGGACGCCGAATGTGTGAACGTCGATCTGCGCGACGTGGCGCGCCCGCATCGCGCCGTCTCGGGCGCGGCCCCTCGCCACGAGGTCTGACAGGCCGCCCTTGAGAGCGCCCGCGCGGCCCGCTAACACCCCGGCACCCGTCGAAAGGCCGCCTGCCATGCCCGTCACGCTGACCACTGCCGATCCCGATTTCGAAGCCGGCTTTGCCGCGATGCTGGCCGCCAAGCGCGAGGACTCGGCCGACGTCCACGACGTCGTGTCGGCGATCCTGGCGGATGTCCGCGCGCGTGGCGACGCCGCGGTGCTGGACTATACCGCGCGCTTCGACCGCCTTGATCTGACCGCCGACCGCCTGATCCTGTCACCCGACGAAATCGACGCCGCCGTCGCCGCCGTCCCCGCCGACCAGGCCGCGGCGCTGGCGCTGGCCGCCGGACGCATCCGCGCCTATCACGACCGCCAGCGCCCGGCTGACGCGATGTGGACCGACGAGACGGGGGCCGAGCTGGGCTGGCGCTGGACCCCGGTCGATGCGGCGGGTCTGTATGTGCCGGGCGGGCAGGCCAGCTATCCGTCCTCGGTCCTGATGAACGCGATCCCGGCGCGGGTCGCGGGGGTGGGCCGGCTGATGGTCTGCGTGCCGACCCCGGACGGCGTGCTGAACCCGCTTGTGCTGCTGGCCTGCCGTCTGGCGGGCGTGGACCAGATCTGCCGGATCGGCGGGGCGCAGGCCATCGCCGCCATGGCCTACGGCACAGCGACCATCGCGCCGGTGGACATCATCACCGGGCCGGGCAATGCTTATGTCGCCGCCGCCAAGCGCCAGGTCTTCGGCCGCGTCGGCATCGACATGATCGCGGGGCCGTCCGAGGTGCTGGTGATCGCCCAGGGCGCGCAGAACCCCGAATGGCTGGCGCTGGACCTGCTGGCACAGGCCGAACACGACGCCGACGCGCAGTCGATCCTGATGACCCCCGATGCCGCCCTGGCGCAGGCCGTCGCGGCCGAGGTGGACCGCCTGCTCCCCACCCTGCCCCGCGCCGCCATCGCCGGCGCAAGCTGGCGCGACCACGGCGCGATCATCGTCACCCGCGACCTGGCCGAGGCCGCGCGCCTCAGCAACCGCATCGCCCCCGAGCATCTGGAGCTGTGCGTGGACGATCCCGCGGCGCTGGCCGCGCAGACCCGCCATGCGGGGGCGATCTTCATGGGCGGCTGGACGCCCGAGGCCGCGGGGGACTATGTCTCGGGGCCGAACCACGTCCTGCCCACGGCGCGCTCGGCGCGGTTCTCGTCGGGGCTGTCGGTGCAGGATTTCCTCAAGCGCACGACCCTGTCGCGGCTGACGCCTGCCGCGCTGGCGGCGATCGGGCCCGCGGCGGTGACGCTTGCACAGGCCGAGGGCTTGGGTGCCCACGCCCGGTCCGTCGCGGCCCGGCTGGCCCGGATCAACGGCCGTTGACGGCGATCCCCTTCGTCGCGCGATCGGGCCTTGAAATCCGGCGCATTCCCCCGGACGGTGCCGGTCGGCAGGCTGGACGCTGCCATTGTGACGGGTTCGCCATGACGATTGCCACCGACAAGGACCGCCTCTGCCGGATCGAGATCGACGACTCTGCCATACCGCCGGCCTCGCCCGAGCTGGAACAGGAGCGCCGCGTCGCCATCTTCGACCTGATCGAGGACAACAGCTTCGTCCTGCCCGGTCGCGGCGGGGACCGGGCGCCGCCCGGCCCGTATGTGCTGCTGCTGGCCATCCGCGAACGCCGGCTGGTGTTCGACGTGACCACCGATCCGGGCGAAAAGGTGGCCGAGTTCCATCTGTCGCTGGGTCCGTTCCGGCAGGTGGTCAAGGATTACTTCCAGATCTGCGAAAGCTATTTCGAGGCCGTCAAGCGCCTGCCCCCGGCACAGATCGAGGCGATCGACATGGCCCGCCGCGGCATCCACAACGAGGGCGCGCGCACGCTTCAGGACCGGCTGGACGGCAAGGCCACCCTGGATATCGACACCGCCCGGCGGCTGTTCACCCTGATCTGCGCGCTGGTGCCGAGCTGAGGGAATGACTGACGGCGCCTTCCCCTCGTCGATCCTGTTCTGCTGCGACCACAATGCGATTCGCTCGCCCATGGCCGAGGGGATCATGAAAAAGCTTTACGGCCGGCGTGCCTATGTGCAGTCGGCCGGCGTCAAAAGCGAATACGAGATCGACGGCTTTGCGGTCGCCGTCTGCGACGAGATCGGGGTCGAGCTGTCACGCCACCGGGTCCGCAGCTTTGACGAGATGCGCGACTGGGGCGACGACCTGGGCGCATTCGACCTGATCGTGGCGCTGTCGCCCGCAAGCCAGCGCCAGGCGCTGGAATTGACCCGGGTCTATCACATGAACGTGGAATACTGGCCGATCATGGACCCCAGCGGCCTGGGCGAGGGGCGCGAGGCCAAGCTGGCAAGCTATCGCGCCACGCGCGACCTGATCCTGTCGCGGATGATCGCGCGGTTCGGCCCGGGCGACAATCCGGCCGAGGGCGCGCCGCCGGGTCCGGCGGACGCGTCATCCAGCGCGTCCCCCTCGGGCGCCGGATGATCCGGGGCACGGCGCAAGGCGCCAGCGATAGCCGGACATGAAAAAAGGGCGCCCGGTGGGCGCCCTTCCTGTCCTCTGCCAGGTGGCAGCGGATGGATCACATCATGTCCATGCCGCCCATGCCGCCCATGCCGCCGCCCATGCCGCCACCGGCGCCTTTGGCTTCAGGCTTTTCGGCGACCATGGCTTCGGTCGTGATCAGCAGGCCCGCGACCGAGGCGGCGTCTTCCAGCGCGGTGCGGACGACCTTGGCCGGGTCGATCACGCCGAACTTGAACATGTCGCCATATTCCTCGGTCTGCGCGTTGAAGCCGAAGGTCTTGTCGTCGGAATCGCGCACCTTGCCCGCCACGACGGCGCCATCGACGCCCGCGTTTTCGGCGATCTGGCGCATCGGCGCCTCCAGCGCACGACGGACCAGCGCGATGCCTGCGTTCTGGTCGGCATTCGCGCCTTCCAGACCGGCCAGCACCTTGGCGCCCTGGACCAGGGCCACGCCGCCGCCGACCACGATGCCTTCCTGAACGGCCGCGCGGGTCGCGTTCAGCGCGTCATCGACGCGGTCCTTGCGCTCCTTGACCTCGATCTCGGTCATGCCGCCGACGCGGATGACGGCCACGCCGCCGGCCAGCTTGGCCACACGCTCCTGCAGCTTTTCCTTGTCATAGTCCGAGGTGGTTTCCTCGATCTGCTGACGGATCTGGCTGACACGGGCCTCGATCTCGGCCTTTTCACCGGCGCCATCGACGATGGTGGTGTTGTCCTTGGTGATCGAGATCTTCTTGGCGCGGCCCAGCATGTCGATGCCGACGTTTTCCAGCTTCATGCCCAGGTCTTCGCTGATGACCTGACCGCCGGTCAGGATCGCGATGTCCTGCAGCATCGCCTTGCGACGGTCGCCAAAGCCCGGCGCCTTGACGGCCGCGACCTTCAGTCCGCCGCGCAGGCGGTTGACGACCAGCGTGGCCAGCGCCTCGCCCTCGACGTCCTCGGCCACGATCAGCAGCGGCTTGCCGGTCTGGATCACGCCTTCCAGCAGCGGGACCATCGGCTGCAGCGACGACAGCTTCTTCTCGTGCAGCAGGATATAGGCGTCTTCCAGATCCGCGACCATCTTCTCGGGGTTGGTCACGAAATAGGACGACAGATAGCCGCGGTCGAACTGCATGCCCTCGACGACTTCGACCTCGGTCTCCATCCCCTTGTTCTCTTCGACGGTGATGACACCCTCGTTGCCGACCTTCTGCATCGCCTCGGCGATCTGCTGGCCGATGAAGGACTCGCCGTTGGCCGAGATGGTGCCGACCTGCGCCACTTCGGCAGTGTCGCTGACCGGGCGCGAAGCCGCCTTGATCGACTCGACGACCTTGGTCACGGCCAGGTCGATGCCGCGCTTGAGATCCATCGGGTTCATGCCGGCGGCGACCGCCTTCATGCCCTCTTTGACGATGGCCTGCGCCAGGACGGTCGCGGTGGTGGTGCCGTCACCGGCCTCGTCGTTGGTGCGCGAAGCGACTTCGCGGACCATCTGCGCGCCCATGTTCTCGAACTTGTCGGTCAGTTCGATTTCCTTGGCGACGGTGACGCCGTCCTTGGTGATGCGCGGCGCGCCGAACGACTTGTCCAGGATCACGTTGCGGCCCTTGGGGCCCAGCGTCACCTTGACCGCATCGGCCAGGATGTTCACGCCCTTGAGCATCCGGTCGCGGGCGTCAGTGCCGAACTTTACTTCCTTGCCAGCCATTTATCTAATCCTTTTGAATGAGTTGAAGGCGAAACCTGCAAGGGATCAGGCGATGATCCCGAGGATGTCGCTTTCCTTCATGATCAGCAGCTCTTCGCCGTCCAGCGTGACCTCGGTGCCCGACCACTTGCCGAACAGGATGCGGTCGCCGGCCTTGACCGAAGGGGCGATCAGCTCGCCCGAGTCCTTGCGCGCGCCCTCGCCCACGGCGACGATCTCGCCCTCGGCGGGTTTTTCCTTGGCGCTGTCGGGGATGATCAGCCCGCCCTTGGTCTTTTCGTCGGACTGGACGCGACGCACGAGGACGCGGTCATGAAGAGGGGTGAAAGCCATCGAAACACTCCGTTTCAGGTTGCAGTGTCTGCTGTTGGCACTCACTGCCAGCGAGTGCCAGTGACGCCCATCTAGGAGGCCCGGCACGCACTGTCAACTGGGGGGAAGGCCGCATGCAGCCACCCTGCGCGCCGCGCTGCGGTGCGTTGGCGCGGCCTATCCGGCGCGGTCAGCGACGCGGCAAATAGGCTGGAAAATCAATCTTGGGGCAGCGATTCTGCACAACGGTCAGACCCGCCTGGCGCGCCGTCGCCGCAGCCTCGTCGTGGCGCACGCCGATCTGGGTCCAGATCGTCCTGAGCCCCGGCAGCGAGGCGATCGCCTCGTCCACGATGGCCGGGACAGCCTCCGACTGGCGGAACACGTCCACCATGTCGACCGGGATGTCGGCAGGAATGTCCGACAGCGAGGCGTAGACCGTCTCTCCCAGGATCGTGCTGCCGGCGTGTCCCGGATTGACCGGGATGATGCGAAATCCGCTGTTCTGAAGGAAGCGTGCGACACCGTGGCTGGGCCGCTCTGGCTTGGGGGACAGGCCGACCACGGCAATGGTGCGCGTCTCGCGGACGATGCGGGCGATCTCGTCGGTCACGGGGCCTCCTGAAAGAAAAAGCGCCCGGTCGGGGACCGGGCGCAAGTCGCGGAACGAGGGACAGTGATCCGAACATGACCGTTCCGTGGTCACGTTCGTGATAAAAATGCGCCTGTTCGGATTAAAGTTCCAGTCCTTTCTCGGCAATGTGATCTTTGCCTTGATAGTCCTGCGGGTTTTCACCGGCCGATGCGCTTCCACGACGCGATCGCGCGGGCCGCGATTCCTTGGGGATCTGCCTGCATTCGTGCGCGCGCCGCCGCATCGTGGGTCAGGAAAACGCGCTGGTCCACGATCACGAATTGCGCCGGGTCGCCCTTCAATTTTCGGCCCTCGGCCATGGCGACGGCGCAAAAACCGCCCAGCGCGGGCGCATAGGCCCGCGGATTCGATTCGAACGCCTGCCGATTCGCCTCGTTGGTGAAGTGCCACACCGCCCCGCGCCAATGCGTCACGATGTTCGCACGCCCCCCCACGACGCGGCCGCTGTCGCGCAGGCTGACCGCGTCCATGCCGTTCAGCGCGGCCGTCTGGCCCAGTGCCGGCAGCGCCAGCATCAGCGCCATGGCCATGACAGGCAGGGCAGCCACCCGGCGGCCTGCCGGCGCGTGGCCGGCAAGGATGGATCTGGCGACATGAGACATGGTTCTGATGTGACACCCCCGCGCCGCGTCCGCAACGCCGGGGCGCGTCCTCTCGCGCCGATGTGACGCAGCGTGCTGCCGGGTCGCCACAGCGACGCGGCCGGCTGGTTCAGCCGCCCAGGCTTGCGGCATACAACGCGACGGCGGCTGCGTTCGACACGTTCAACGATCCGAAACCGCCTGCATACGGGATGCGGACGACCTGGTCGCAGGTGTCCAGCGTCTTTTCGCGCAGCCCCGGCCCCTCGGCGCCCAGGACCAGGCAGACGGCGCGGTTTCCCAGGGCGGCCAGGGCCTCGGGCAGCGTCTGGCCGCCGGATCCGTCCAGGCCCAGCACCACATAGCCCATCGCCTTCAGCTCGTTCAGCGCCTCGGCCAGGTTCGTCACCCTCAGATAGGGCTGGCGTTCCAGCGCCCCCGAGGCGGTCTTGGCGAGCGCCCCCGTTTCGGGGGCCGCGTGGCGGGCGGTGGCGACGACCGCGCGGGCGCCGAAGACCTCGGCCGACCGCAGGATGGCGCCCACGTTGTGGGGATCGGTCACGCGGTCCAGCGCCACGACCATCGGCCGCGCGCCCCCCGTGCCCTCGGCCGCGATCCGGGACAACGGACCCCAGGCCAGCGGCTTGACCTCCAGCGCGGCGCCCTGGTGGACGCTGTCAGGGGCCAGCGGCGCCGCGCGGTCAAAGGTCCGGGCATCCACGATCTCGGGCGTCATGCCCGAGGCCGGAACCGCCTCGCCCAGCCTGTCGGCCGCATTCCGCGTCAGCACCAGCCGCAGGCGCTGCCGCGCGGGGTTCGCCAGGGCGTCGCGCACCGCATGCAGGCCGAACAGCCACACGGTTTCGGCTGCGGACGCGCGCCGCGCGCGTTCCTTGTCGATCACCCAGGTGGGCTTTTTCGTCTTGGCCGGGCGTCCGTCGCGGTGATCGGGACGGCTGTCGAAGGGCGGCGGCTGGGTCATCGTGGCTCCGGCAGGGGATGGCCCTGTCTGCGCGCGGCAAGGGCGCGCTGCAAGCCGGAAACGCAGGGCAGGTCTGGCCGCAGGGGGCGGCGCGCCGCGGCGGGTAGGCGCCCGATTCTCGCTTGACCGCTGCCATGGGCGCGGCTAATCACCCCCGGCGTCGGGCGACGTGCTGCAAGGTGCGGCAGCGGACTGTAACTCCGCCGGGGAGACCCATGCCTGGTTCGATTCCAGGGTCGCCCACCACCCGCTTTCCGGCGGCGCGGGTCGCGGGATGCCCCCCGCAGGACAAGGGCCGGACCCGTGACGACACCGCCAAGGCCATCCGAACCCGGCAGCCCCGATTCCCCGGACGCCCGCGCGGCGCGCCGTGCGGCCCGCATTGCTGAACGCGAAGCCCGTCGCGCCGCACATCAGGCAGAGCGCGCTGCCCGCCGCGAGACGCGGCGCACCGCCGCGGATGCGGAGGCCGGCGCCCCCCGCAGGACCACCGCTCTTGCGGACACAGACGGCCCTGCCCGCCTTGCGGCCCAGCCGAATGCGCGTCAGGCAGAAAACGGTCTGGACGCCATGCGCGGCGAACAGGCCGCGATCCCTGCCCAGCGCGCGCCCGTCTTCGACATCCTGATTGTCGCGCAGGGCGGCGGCATCGACCGCGAGGCCGCGATCCTTGCCGCCAGCCTGCGCCGCAACGCCCCCGGCTTTCGCGGCCGGCTGATCGTGGCCGAGCCGCAGCCGACAGGTGCATGGGCGGGCACCGATCCCCGCATGTCCGACGCGGCCCGCGCGGCGCTGTCGCACCTGGGCGCCGACATCCGCCCGCTGTCCGCCCGCCATTTCGGCCGCCACTATCCGCATGGCAACAAGATCGAGGCGCTGTCCCTGCTGGACCCGGGCCGACCGTTCCTGTTTCTGGACAGCGACACGGTCATCACCGGCGACATCGACGCGGTGCCCTTCGACTTCGACCGGCCCACCGCCTCGATGCGGCGAGAGTTCACCTGGCCGGTCCCGCCGCTGTACGGGCCCGACATGGCGGCGATCTGGGACTTTCTCTATCGCCGCTTCGGGCTGGACATGGCGGGCTCGCTGGACCGGGCGCAGCCGCCGGATCACTGGGAACGCCATCTTTATTTCAACGCCGGCTGGTTCATCGGCGCGGACCCTGCCGAATTCGGGCGCCGCTTCACCGAATGGGCGGTCGCGGTGCGCGACGATCCCGGCGACGTGCTGGCCAGCCAGTCGCTGGACCCCTGGCTGGATCAGGTCATCCTGCCGCTGGTGGTCCACAGCCTGGGCGGCGGGCGTCCTGGGCCGGACCTGTCCGGCATGGACGGGCCGGTCACGACGCATTACCGCAACCTGCCGCTGCTTTATGCGCGCGGCCCGGCGGCGGCCGTGGACGAGATCGAGGCGATCGCCGCCCTGCCGCAGATCGCGCCGCTGCTGGACGGCTGGTTGCCGGCCCGGCTGATCCGCGACGGCATCGGCCAGCGGCGCATCGCGCCGATGTTCGCGGACGAGCCGGTCGCCCCGCGCGAACAGGCCATCCGCCACCGCCTGCGCCAGGCCGACCTGTGGCTGGCGTGACAGCCGGGTTGCCCCGTACCGCCGCCCTCGGCTAGTGACGGGCACGCCGTTGAAAGGTTCGCCATGCGCCGCGCCACGATCACCCGCACCACCGCCGAAACCGACATCACCGTGTCTGTCGATCTCGACGGCACCGGGCGTCACAACAGCCGCACGGGCGTCGGGTTCTTCGATCACATGATCGACCAGCTGGGCCGCCATTCTCTGATCGACATCGACCTGGCCGCGACCGGCGACCGCCACATCGACGACCACCACACGGTCGAGGATTGCGGGATCGCGCTGGGTCAGGCCCTGCGCGAGGCGCTGGGCGACAAGCGGGGCATCCGCCGCTATGGCAGTTGCCACCTGGCGATGGACGACACGCTGGTGCGCGCCGCGCTGGACCTGTCGGGGCGGCCGTTCCTGGCCTGGGACGTCGCGTTTCCCACCGATACGATCGGCAGCTTTGACACGCAGCTGGTGCGAGAGTTCTTTCAGGCGCTGTCGGTCCATGGCGGAATCACCCTGCACGTGGACCGTCTGCGCGGGTTCAACAGCCACCATATTGCCGAGGCGACGTTCAAGGCCGTCGCCCGCGCCCTGCGCGAGGCGGTCGAGCCGGACCCGCGCATGGGGGACGCGCTGCCCTCGACCAAGGGTGCGCTCTAGCGTTTTCCGGGGCCGACTGCCGGGGCCCTGCCCGTTGCGCGGCCGGTTCCCCGCGCGCTTGCAGGCACGGTCCCGCGCCGATAACCGGACGGCGGCAGGAAGGGGATGACGCGATGCGTGTGGCGATCATAGATTACGACAGCGGCAACCTGCATTCGGCGGAAAAGGCGTTCGCCCTTGCCGGGCGCGACCGCGGGGCCGAGGTGATCGTGACCGCCGATCCCGACGTGGTTCACGCGGCCGACCGCATCGTCCTGCCCGGGGACGGCGCGTTTCCGGCCTGCCGCGCGGCCTTTGACGCGGTGCCCGGCATGACCGAGGCCCTGGAACAGGCCGTGCTGGGGCGGGGCGTGCCGTTCCTGGGGATCTGCGTCGGCATGCAGATGCTGGCCGATGTAGGGTTCGAATACCGCGAGACGCCCGGCCTTGGCTGGATCGGCGGCCGCATCCAGCGGATCAGCCCGGCCGACCCGGGGCTGAAGATTCCCCACATGGGCTGGAATGCCCTGCAGATCCACCGCCCCCACCCGCTGCTGGACGGGATTGCCGAGGGCGATCACGCGTATTTCGTGCATTCCTGGCAGTTCCTGACCGCCAGCGACGACAATCTGGTCGCGACTGTGGATTACGGCGGGCCGGTCACGGCCATCGTCGCACGCGACAACATCGCCGGCGTCCAGTTCCACCCCGAGAAATCGCAAGCCATTGGCCTGCGGCTGATCGGGAACTTTCTGGACTGGCAACCCTGAACGGTTGTGCGCGGCCCTGATCGGGGGCCGCAGCACGGGCGCGGGCGGGCGCAACAGGGTGTCACGCCGCGCGCCATGGGCACGGGCAGAGCGGCGCCGGCGCCCGTGACACCCAGCGGCTGTAGACGCCGAGGATCAGCCCGACACCGCCAGACAGGCCGGTTGCGCTGATGCAATCGGCCAACGCGTGCCGATCGACTCCCCGGCACTTCTTGAGGATCTCGCAGCCTACCCTTTGTTCAGGTAGGGGATCGTTCCCGCCGCGTCGCTGTCGTCGATCAGATAGAAGTTGCTGACGCTGCCCGCCTTTCGCGCGGCGCCGAAGGGTGCGTATTCGGGGCTTTGCGCAAAGGCCATGGCCGCGTCGCGCGACGGGAACTCGATCAGCGCCACCAGCGAAGCATCGGGGCCTTCGCCCTCCAGCGTCTCGATCTTGCCGCTGCGTGACAGATAGCGGCCACCGTGGCGGGCCACGATGTCGTGGACCTGCGCCGCATAGTCCGGGACCCAGGCGTCATCGGTGATCTTTACCTCGGCGATGAGATAGCATGGCATGTCCTGTCCGCCTTTCCTGTGGATGACTGTGTCCGCGTGGCAGTCCATCGACTGCCGCAGGGGCCGGGACGGGCATCGGGAGGCGCCTGTCCCGGCCGCTGGTCAGGCCGCCTGCCGCTGCGACCGGTACCAGGCCGTCTCGAAGTCGATATAGCCGGTGAAGGACGTCGCGTCGCCGAAGGGCAGGATCTGCGTCGCCCAGAAGCCGCCGACGCCGTTGCGCCGGTCGATCCAGTAGAACAGGTTGGCAAGCCCGGCCCAGCCCAGCGCGCCCGCCGGCCGGCCCGTGGGCGCGGCCTCGTCGTTGACCATGAAGGGCAGTGACCAGGACTTGGACAGGCCCGGAAAGAACTCGGCGTCGTTCGACAGCGACGGGATCACGCCCGGCAGGGCCGTGACCTTCAGGTCGCCAAGCTGGTTTTGTTCCGCCATGGCCACCGTCTCGGGCCGCAGGACCTGCCCGTTCTCGCCCCGGCCGTCATTCAGCCACATGCGGATGAAACGCATGTAGTCGCCGACGGTCCCGTAAAGCCCGTGCCCGCCCATGTGGATCTCGGGCTTGTCGGGCAACTCGAAGTCCATCGGCGTCAGGCTTCCGTCCGCGTTGCGGGCGTGCATCCCTGCAAGGCGGGCGCGCAGCCGGTCGGTCAGCTCGAAGGTCATGTCGGTGATGCCCAGCGGCTCGAAGATGCGCGACTGGAAGACCTCGCCCAGGCGCTTGCCGGCGATGCCCTCGACGACCTGGCCCACCCAGTCGATGTTGCTGCCGTATTCCCAGCGCTCGCCCGGGTCGAATTGCAGCGGCGTCATGATGGACGCGCGGGACGCGGTGATGACGCTGGGCTGGCCCTTGCCTTGCGCCAGCCGGTTGTAGGTCTCGCTGAAGAAATCGTAGCCGAAGCCCCCGGTATGGGTCAGCAGATGCCGGGTCGTGACCTTGCGCCTGGGCGGGCGCAGCATCGGCTCGCCCTGCTCGTCGAAGCCTTCGATGACCTGCAGCGTGCCGATGTCGGGCGCATAGGTTTCCGCGGGCGCGTCCAGGTCCAGCCTGCCCTCCTCGACCAGTTGCAGCGCCGCCGTCGCCGTGATCGCCTTGGTGGTCGAGAACAGCGCAAACACGCTGTCGGTCGTCATGGGCTGGTCGCGGTCCACCCTGCGCAGACCCGCCGCGCCCTCATAGAAATTGGCGTTGCGGTCCGTCGCCATCGCCACCACGCCCGGCACCCGCGGCTGGCCGCTGACGACGCCGTTCAGCACGCGATCGGCCGCGGCCCTGAAATCCTGGCTCATCCTGTCCTCTCCCCCTGTGGACCCTGCAGTTCCGGTTTCAGGGCGGCGCCGGCACCTCCTCGTGCGGGCGCCGCCCGCCCCCTCATGCCATCGTGAAGCTGGGATAGCCGGCCGCAGCCTCCTCGGCGCATTTGCGGCGATAGGTGCCGACGCCCCCGGTATAGGACAGCACGCGGCGCGGCTTGCCCGGCACGTTCGACCCCAGGTACCACGAGTTGGTTCTGGAAATCAGGTTCGCGCTGGCTGTCTCGTCATGGTGCCTGACCCAGGCGTCCTCGCCCTCGGCGGTGGGCTCGATCACCGTCTTGCCCTGTTCGCGCATGGTGCGGATCGCATCCGTGATCCATTCCGTCTGCTGCTGCAGGCAGGTCGTCATGTTGCACAGCGCCGCCGAGGGCGCGAGCGGCACGGCCGTCGTGAACATGTTGGGATAGCCATGCACCATCAGCCCCATGGTGGTGCGGATGTCGCGCCCCCAGTCCTCGCGCAGCGAACGCCCGCCGCGGCCGCGGATGTCGATGCGGGTCAGCGCCCCGGTCCCCGCATCGAAGCCGGTCGCAAGGATGATGACGTCCAGATCGTAGCGGGTGCCATCCGCCAGCTCGATCCCCTCGGGGACGATCCGGGCGATGGGGTTGTCCTTGACCGGCACCGCCTCGACGTTGGGGCGCAGATAGACCTCGAGGTAGTTCGTCTCCAGCGGGACGCGGTGGGTGCCGAAGCCGTAATCGGTCGGGATCAGCAGCTCGCACAGCCGCGGGTCCTTCAGGCGGGCGCGCATCTTCTCGCGCACGAACTCGGACACCTGCTCGCTCACCTCCGGGTCGAAGAACATCTCGCCGAAGGACGCGAGCCACAGCTTGAGCGAGCCGTTCTGGTAGCAGTCCTCCAGATGCGCGCGGCGTTCCTCGGGGGTCAGCGCGGACCACTGCTTTTCAAAGTCGTATTCGAATCCGGTGAAGGTGTTGGGCAGAGTGTCGCGCAACTCCTCGAACCGGGCCTTGTAGGCGGCGACCTCCTCGGGGCCATAGGACGGATTCTTCATCGGCAGCACATACTGCGGGGTCCGAACGAAGACCTTCAGCGCGGCCACCTTGTCGGCGATGGTCTGGATCACCTGGATGCCGGTGGCGCCGATGCCGATGACGCCCACGGTCTTGCCGGCAAGGTCGATGTCCTCCTTGGGCCAGCGCGAGGTGTGGACGATCTGGCCCTTGAAGCTGTCCTGGCCGGGGAAGATGTCGGACATGGGGGCCGACAGCATGCCCCCGCAGGTGATCAGGAACTGCGTGTCGATCACCTCGCCCTTGTCGGTGGTGACGGACCAGCGGTTGGTGGTCTCGTCGAAGACGGCCTTGGTGATCGTTGTCGAAAAGCTGATGTCGCGGCGCAGGTCCAGGCTGTCGGCCACATAGTCCAGCCAGCGCTCGATCTCGGGCTGGCCGGGAAAGCGCGAACTCCAGCTCCAGTTCTTGTAGAGGTCCTCCGAGAACAGGTACTGATAGATGTAGGCCTCGGAATCGAACTTGGCGCCCGGATAGCGGTTCCAGTACCAGGTGCCCCCCACATCGCTGGCGGTGTCGTAGGCCCGAACCTTCAGGCCCATCTGGCGCAGCTGGTGCAACTGGTAAAGTCCCGCGACGCCCGCGCCGATGATCAGCGCGTCCAGCACCTGCCGGTCGGCCGCGGTACGGCCTTGCGGCAGGGATTCAGTGTCCAGAGCCATCGTATTCCCCCCTTGTGAGTCGGGTCCCGCCGGACCCTGTTCCGCAACACCGCGTGCCGTCCGCCCGCCCATCGGGCGGATCATGACCGGCTTTCCCGCGGTCCCGTGCGACTGCGGCCTCGCACGGGCACCGCGGTGCCCAGTCCTGCGGGCCGGGCCACGCCCGCCCGGGATGCTGGCGGCGCACGCAATGGCGCATCGTTCAAGACCCGGCTGCAAGGCCCGGCGACCGGGCACGCCTGAAACCCCTGGCACCTCCCCTTCCGCCTTGGGGCGACAGAGATGCCCCGACATCGGATCACCCGGGCAGCCAAGCATGGTCCCGCTTTGCGGCGCAATATGTCTTTGGTCTGATCTGGCGCCTGCGCACAAGGCGGCTGACCGGCAGGTACCCGGGCAATCCGCGCTGCCGAGCCAAGTCCATTTCCGCATGGCGGAAACGGTTCAGCGCCGGCCTGCGTTACCTCCGCACGAAGGGGGGCGTGGCGGAAAGCGCAGGCTCCAACCGACCGCAGGCCCTCTGGCCCTCTACAGCCACGGGGGCGGCGCGACCGGACAGGAACCACCATGCCCTGGACGGCCCCCGTCACCGGCGCCCCGATGCCCCGGCACCTCGCCGCCCCTTTCAACCCGCTTGTTTGCAAGCCTTGAAGAAAGAAAGACAGACGATGGACAAGACACCACGCATCCTGATCATCACCACCTCGGCCGCCACGATGGGCGCCGACGAACGGCCGACCGGCCTTTGGCTGGAGGAACTGACCACCCCGTACTATGCGTTCCTTGACGCGGGGGCGGAGGTCACTCTGGCCTCGATCCAGGGCGGCAAGGTGCCGGTCGATCCCGGCAGCGTGAAACCCGCGGGCGAGAACGATCCCTCGGTCGAGCGCGCGCTGAAGGATGCCGACTTCCAGGCCCGCATCGCGGCGACGCCCCGGTTCGACACGCTCGACACGGCGGCGTTCGACGCCGTCGTCCTGCCGGGCGGGCACGGCACGATGTTCGACTATCCCGACAGCGCGGCCCTGGCAAAGCTGGTGGCCGATTTCGATGCCGCCGGCAAGGTCGTGGCCGCGGTCTGCCACGGGCCGGCCGGCCTGGTCGCCGCGCGCCGGGCGGACGGCCGTCCCGTCGTCGCCGGCCGCCGTGTCGCCGGGTTCACCGACAGCGAGGAACGCGCGATGGGCCTCGATCAGGCCGTTCCGTTCCTGCTGGAAACCCGCCTGAAGGACCTTGGCGCGCACTACGTGTCAGGCCCGGACTTCGAACCCTTCGCTATCCGCGACCGCAACCTGGTGACGGGCCAGAACCCGGCCTCGGCCGAGCCGATGGCCAAGCTGGTGTTCGAGGCGTTCCACGAGATGAAGCCGGCCTGACGGCGCGAAAGCCTTTTCGACGAACGATCCCTCGGGCCGTCTGGACAACGCACGCCCCTTGCCCAACGGATGGGCATGGGGCGTGCCTCGGTTGCGACCGCAGCGACAGGCCTGCGGCGCGCTTCCCGCCGCAACGCGACGGGGGCCATGTGGCCCGCCGGTTCCGGCGATTTCTGCGGCCCGTCAGCGACGGCGCAGGGTTCGATACACCAGAAATCCGCCCGCTGCGGCGGCCAGCGCCTGGGGGATGGTCAGGCCGCCCAGCGACCGGGGGATCACCGCCGGCGCAGCGCTGCTGCTGCCCTGGCTGCGCACCCGCGCGTCGGCGTTGCCGTCCCACAGATTGTCGGACCCGGCCGTCGTCGGCTCGCCCAGTTGCATGTCGAACAGCACCGTCTCGCTGACCCGGTCCAGCAGGCCCGGCGCGACGTTGGCAAGGGCCGCGGTCATCGGCCCCGCCGCGCCGACAAAGGCCGAGCGGGTCGGATGCCGGGCCGCGCGCAGCACCGCCGCGGCGACCCGCTCGGGGTCGATCACCGGGGGCGGCAGCACCGGCTGATGCCCGGTATAGTTCCGCACATGCTCGCTCAGCGGGGTCGCGGCTGACCAGGGCTTGATCAGGGTGACGGCGACCTGCGCCCCCCGGTGCCCCAGTTCGTCGCGCAGCGCATCCGTGAAACCCTGAACCGCGTGCTTGGACGCGGAATAGATGCCTTGGACCGGGGCCGCCCGGTCGGACAGGACGCTGCCGACGTTGATCAGCGCGCCTCCGCCGGATGCCTCGAGGTGCGGGATGGCCACCAGCGAGCCGTTCACCACCCCCCAGAAGTTGATGTCGAACAGCTGGCGCATGTCCGCCTCGCTGACCTCCTCCAGCACGCCCCAGATGCCGACACCGGCGTTGTTGACCCAGGTGTCGATCCGCCCGAAGCGGTCCACCGCCTGTCGCGCCAGGCGGTCCAGGTCGTCGCGCCGGGTCACGTCCGCAACGACGGCCAGCGCCTGTCCGCCCGCGGCCGTGATGTCGTCGACCGCCTGGTCCAGGGCCGGCTTGGTGCGGGCCGCCAGCACCACACACGCGCCCTGACGCGCCGCCCTGCGGGCGGTCGCCAGCCCGATGCCGCTGGACGCGCCCGTGACGACGATGACCTGTTCGGACAGTGGCTTCAGCCGGACCCCCACGATCACACCCCCTGTGCGGCGTGGCGCCGCGTCATCGGGGTTGCGGGTGCAACCGAACGCAAGGGGGCCTGGTCCATGCCACAAGGGCGCGTGCCGGTGATGGTCATCCTCAATCTCTCCTGCTGGATCATGCCCACTCAACCCGCATTCGCCGCTTTCGATCCCATGGCGGTTCGGCCTTTCAACACCGTTGGCGCGGCAGGCGGCGACCGGCGGCCTTGATGTTCCACGGGTCCGGCGAGGCCAGGCGCGGCCACAGCGCGCGGGCGCGGCTGGGGCGCGTTCCCGGCCCGGCCGGTGCGCCGCGTCCCCCGCGGCGGGCCTTGCAGACGACGTGCGCCAAGCGCATCGTTCTGCATACCTGCCCGGCCCTGCCCGGCGACATCACACCGCGGCAACGGCAGAGGGGGAGAACGGCCCCTGCTTCCAATCCCGCCGGTCGATTGCACATCCGGTCCGCCGTTCCTACACCGGGGGTCAGCGCAGCGGCACGCTGCCGCCCTGTTTGTCCAAACGAGGTCCGCCGATGTCGTCCCGCCTGTTCAGCCCCTTTGTCGTGGGCACGCTTGCCTTGGCCAACCGCATCGTCATCGCGCCCATGTGCCAGTACTCGGCGGTGGATGGCTGCATGACCGACTGGCACGTGATCCACCTGGGCCAGCTTGCGCTGTCGGGGGCCGCCCTGCTGACCATCGAGGCGACGGCCGTCGTCCCCGAAGGGCGCATTTCATGGGGCGATGTCGGCCTGTGGTCCGACGAGACCGAGGCGGCCATGGCCCGCACGCTGGACACCGTGCGCCGCTGGTCCGACATGCCCATCGCCCTCCAGCTGGCGCATGCCGGGCGCAAGGCCTCGACCGACCTGCCGTGGAAGGGCGGCCAGCAGATCCCGCCCGGCCAGACGCATGGATGGCAGACCGTGGCCCCCAGCGCCGCGCCGTTCCAGGCGGACGAGATCCCGCCGGTGGCGCTGGACAGGGCCGGGCTGGACCGCGTGCGATCGGGCTTTGCCGATGCGGCCCGTCGCGCCGGTCGCCTGGGGATCGACGCCGTGCAGATCCATGCCGCGCACGGCTATCTGCTGCACCAGTTCCTGTCGCCGCTGTCGAACGCGCGCGACGACGACTATGGCGGAAGCCTGGACAACCGGATGCGCCTGACGCTCGAGGTGTTCGACGCCGTCCGCGAGGCGTTCCCGGCCGACCGCCCGGTCACGGTGCGCGTGTCGGGCACCGACTGGGTGGACGGCGGCTGGGACATCGCGCAGACGATCGCCCTGGCCCGCGCGCTGGAGGCACGGGGCTGCGACGCCATTCACGTGTCCAGCGGCGGGCTGGACCCCCGCCAGCAGATCCCGGTCGGCCCCAGCTATCAGGTGCCGCTGGCGCGCGCCGTCAAGCAGGCGACGGGCCTGCCCGTGGTCGCGGTGGGGCTGATCACCGACTATGACCAGGCCGAGGCCATCGTGGGGACGGGGGACGCCGACCTTGTCGCGCTGGCCCGCACCATCCTTTACGATCCGCGGTGGCCCTGGCACGCGGCGGCCCATCTGGGCGGTCGGGTCAAGGCCCCCGCTCAGTACCTGCGCTCGCAGCCCCGGCAGTATCGGGCGCTGTTCGACGTCGAGGGCAGCGCCGAGTCCTGAGCTTGCGCGACCGCGTGCTGCCCTGACGGGACAGCGGCAGAGCAGCGCGGACCCGGCCCGGCCGGCGTCCGTCGTCTGCTTTGCAACCGGAAGCCGACAGGGCGCCGACCGCAAGGATGGACGACCGTTGCCGATCCAGCCGAACCCCGGTCCACCCGGCGCCACGCGCCGACGCCGACCGGACGAACCCGTTGCATTCCGGCGGGGAATCACGCCACATGGGCCGACCATGACCGTTGACGCCGTTTCCCCGAACCCCCGCCCGGCTGCCGCCGAGCCCGGCGCGCCGGTCATCCAGATCCGCGGCCTGCACAAGGCCTACGGCGCGCTGCAGGTGCTGAAGGGCGTGGACATGACCGCGCCGCGCGGCCATGTCGTGACCCTGATCGGGTCGTCGGGCTCCGGCAAGTCGACGCTGCTGCGCTGCTGCAACCTGCTGGAAAACAGCCAGGCGGGCGAGATCCTGTTCGAAGGCGAGCCTGTGCGCTGGACCGGCACGGACAGCCGCCGCGTACCCGCCGACCGCGCGCAGGTCACGCGCATCCGCACGAACCTGTCGATGGTGTTCCAGCAGTTCAACCTGTGGTCCCACCTGACGATCCTGCAGAACGTGACCGAGGCGCCCGTTACCGTGCTGGGCCAGCCCCGCGCCACGGTCGAGGCGCGCGCCCGCGCCCTGCTGGACAAGGTGGGCATCGGCGACAAGGCCGACGCCTGGCCCGCGCAGTTGTCGGGCGGCCAGCAGCAGCGCGCCGCCATCGCCCGCGCATTGTGCATGGAGCCGCGCGCCCTGCTGTTCGACGAGCCGACCAGCGCCCTTGACCCCGAATTGCAGCAGGAGGTCGTCAAGGTCATCAAGGACCTGGCCGCCGAGGCGCGCACCATGATCCTGGTGACCCACGACATGCGCCTGGCCGCCGATCTCAGCGATCATGTGGTGTTCCTGCACAAGGGCATGGTCGAGGAGGAAGGCCCCCCCGAGCAGATTTTCCGCGCACCCCGGACCGACCGGCTGCGCCAATTCCTCAGCGCCACGATGGCGGCCTGACAACAACGACGACCAACGGGAGACGACGATGAGAGGACTGATGATTGCCGCGGCGGTGCTGGCGCTGACCGCAGGGGCAGGCGCGGCACAGGTCATCCGCATGGGCACCGAGGGCGCCTATCCGCCCTACAACTTCGTCAACGACAAGGGCGAGGTGGACGGGTTCGAGATCGAGCTGGGCAACGAGCTGTGCCGCCGCATCCAGGCCGAATGCACATGGGTCCGCAACGACTGGGATTCGATCATCCCGAACCTGGTGTCGTCGAACTATGACACCATCATGGCCGGCATGAACATCAGCGACGAGCGGCGCAAGGCGATCGCGTTTTCGGAGCCCTACACCCCGCCGCCGCCCTCGGCCTATCTGGCGCTGACCCCCGATGCCGACATCACCGGCGTCGTCGCGGCGCAGACCGGGACCATCCAGGCGTCGCACGTGGCCGACACCGGCGCGCAGCTGCTGGAGTTCGCGACCGGAGAGGAGACGGTCGACGCGGTCCGCAACGGCGAGGCCGAGGCCGTGTTCGCCGACAAGGACTTTCTGGCGCCCTTCGTGAACGATTCGAACGGCGAGATGGTCTGGGTCGAGGGCAAGGACACGGTGGTTCTGGGCGAGGGCCTGGGCATGGGCCTGCGCAAGTCCGACACCGAGCTGAAGGCGCGCTTCGACAAGGCCATCATCGACATGAAGGCCGACGGATCGCTGGACGCGTTGATCGTCAAGTGGTTCGGGCCCGAGGCAAAGACGTTCGGCACCGCCCCCGCGGCGGCGGCGCCCGCAGCCGCCGGTGCCACCGCACCCGCGACCGCCACCGCACCCGCGACTGCCGCGGCGGCCCCTGCCGCCGGCGCGCCGACGGGCGCGGCCGCGCCTGCGGCCACGAACTGATCCGATGACAGGGGACCGCCGCACCTGACGAGGCGGCGGTCCAGGCCCTCATGTTCGCAAGCTGCAGCAACCCCGCCGTCCTGGACGGCCTGCCCTGGCTGATGTGTTATCTCACATCGGGCAAGCACCTGCTGTTCTACGCCTCGTTCGGCACGGTCCTGCTGCTGCTTGCGATCACCGCGCCGCTGGCGCTGCTGCTGGGCTTTGGCGGCGCCCTGGCCGCACGCTCGCGCATCCGGCCGCTGCGGTGGTTCGGCAAGGTCTATACCGCGATGGTGCGTGGGGTGCCCGACATCATCTTTTTCCTGTTCGTGCCCATCGCCATGGACCAGTCGCTGGAATGGCTGCGCAGCCGCGTCTACTGCGACCCCTCGGTACCCGTCCGGCAGGGCAACGAGTTCGTCGTCTGCGCGCTGGCCAAGCTGCCCCGCGCCGATGCGGCCGGCTGGGTGCATCAGGGCTATGGCTTTGCGCTGGCCGTCGTGGCGTTTGCCATCGTGTTCGGCGCGTTCGCGGCCAACGTCCTCAGCGGGGCGATGGCGGCGGTGCCGCGTGCCCAGCTTGAAACCGCCGAGGCCTACGGGATGAGCGACCGCCAGATCAACCGGCGCATCCTGATCCCGCAGATGTGGACCTATGCCCTGCCCGGGCTGTCGAACCTGTGGATGATCCTCATCAAGGCGACGCCCCTGCTGTTCCTGCTGGGGGTCGAGGACATCGTCTATTGGGCGCGCGACCTGGGCGGCACCAAGACGTCCACCTATGCCTATCCGCATCCCGACTGGCGGCTGTGGTATTTCCTGGTAATCCTGGCCTTTTACCTGATGATGACGTGGGTGTCGCAGCGGGTCATCGACCGCGTGGCCGGGCGGCTGTCGCACGGCCAGGCCACACTGGCCGGAGAGGCGATGCGCCGGGTGGCCGTGCCATGAACCAGTGCCTTCAGGACATCGCGGACTTCGGCCTGCGCTCGATCGGGATCGGCGAACTGACGCTCTCGGGGATCGAGCTGACGCTGTGCCGGCAGATGACGCTGATCGCATCCGGCCTGATCTGGAACATCTATTTCGGGGTGTTCGCGCTGGCCGTCGGGTTCTGGATGGCGACGGGGCTGGCCCTGGCCAAGTCGAGCCGCAATCCGGCCCTGCGCCGCCCGGCCGAGTGGTTCATCTTCCTGTTCCGGGGCAGCCCGCTGTTCATCCAGTTCTTCATCGCCTACCAGGCGTTCGTCCTGCTGCCGCGCGAGGGCGTCGAGGTGTTCGGCGTCATCGTGCAGACAAGCTGGCTGACGCGGGCATGGGCGGGCGCGCTGATCGTCCTGATCCTGAACACCGCCGCCTATTCGGCCGAGATCTTTCACGGCGCGCTGCGCAACGTTCCCAAGGGCGACCTCGAGGCCGCCGATGCCTATGGCCTGTCGGGATGGCCGCGGTTCCGGCGCATCGTCTGGCCAACGATGCTGCGGCTGGCCTGGCCCGCCTACACCAACGAGGCGATCTTCCTGTTTCACGCGACGACGCTGGTGTTCTTCTCGGGCTTTCCGGTCTTTCGCCAGCAGGGCGACGCGCTGTACTTTGCCAGCTTCATCGCCGATCGCACCTACAACCCGTTCGTCGCCTATCCGATCGTGGCAGGCTATTTCATCCTTCTGACCCTGGCGCTGATCACGCTGTTCGGGGTCGTCAACAGGCGGTTGAACCGGCATCTGCCGGGCGCCGCCCAACGGCTACGCTATCGGCCGAACATCATCAGGTGAACCATGGACTGGCTGAGGGAACATCCCGAGGTAAAGACGATCCGCGTCGCGGCGGCCGACCTGAACGGCGTCGCGCGCGGCAAGCGCATTCCGGCACGCTTTGCCGACAAGCTTCTGACCGAGGGGACCAAGTTCCCCTATTCGGTCCTGAACATGGACATCTGGGGCGAGGATGTCGAAGACAGCCCGCTGGTGTTCAAGGCCGGCGACCCCGACGGGCTGCTGATGCCGACGGAACGCGGCTTCATGCCGATGCCGTGGCTGGACGCGCCCACCGGGTTGTTGCCGCTGTGGATGTTCCACCCCGATGGCCGCCCCTATGACGGCGATCCGCGGCAGGCCCTGGCCCGCGTCGTCGAACGCTACGAGGCCGCCGGCCTGACGGCCGTGGTGGCGACCGAGCTGGAGTTCTTCCTGATCGACGACAGCCAGGGCCAGTTGCGCGTGCCGCCCAGCCCGCGGTCGGGAAAGCGCCGGACCGGGGCCGAAACGCTCAGCCTGCGGGCGCTGGACGCCTTTGACCGGTTCTTCACCGCGCTCTACGACGCGTGCGAGGCGATGGACATTCCCGCCGACACCGCCATCTCCGAGGCGGCGCCCGGGCAGTTCGAGCTGAACCTGATGCACCAGCCCGACCCGCTGAAGGCCGCGGACGACGCCTGGCTGTTCAAGCAGCTGGTCAAGGGGCTGGCACGCCGCTTCGGGTTTGCGGGGTCGTTCATGGCCAAGCCCTACGAGCTGTTCAACGGCTCGGGGATGCACATGCATTTCTCGGTCCTCGACCGCAACGGCGACAACGTCTTCGACGACGGCACGGACCGCGGCTCGGACATTCTGCGCCATGCGGTCGCCGGCTGCCTGGACGCGATGCCGGGATCGACGCTGCTGTTTGCGCCCCACGAGAACAGCTATGACAGGCTGGTGCCGAACGCGCACGCGCCGACCGGCATCGGCTGGGCGTACGAGAACCGCACCTCGGCGATCCGCATTCCGTCGTCCGGGCCCAAGGCGCGGCGGATCGAGCATCGCACGCCGGGCGGCGACGTGAACCCCTATCTGACCGTGGCCGCGATCCTGGGGGCGGCGCTGAACGGGATCGAGGACAAGGCCGAGTGCCCGCCCCCGATCACCGGGAACGCCTATGACCAGGGACTGGCGCAATTGCCGGCCGACTGGGGCGCGGCCATCGACGCGTTCGAGCACAGCCCCCAGACGCGCCGCATCTTCCCGGCCCACCTGATCGAGAACCTGGTGATGACCAAGCGGCAGGAACTGCACTACATGGCCGAACTGTCCGACGAGGAAACGGTCGAGCTGTACCTGGACACGGTCTGAGGCCGCGCGACAGGGACGCGCCTGACCGCCCCCGGCGCGCGGTCAGAGCACCCGGTCCAGCACGCCCGTCAGCCGCGCCAGCGTTCCGTCCACGTCGCGCAGCTTGTCGAGGCCAAACAGCCCCAGGCGAAAGCTGCGGAATTCGGCGCCCTCGCCCACCTGCAGCGGCACGCCCGCGGCGGTCTGCACGCCCTCGGCGGCAAAGGCGCGGCCGCTCTGGACCTCGGGGTCGTCCGTATAGCTGACCACGACCCCCGGCGCGGCGAACCCCTCGGCCGCGACCGAGCGAACGCCGCGTCCCGCCAGCCAGTCGCGCACGCCGCGGCCCAGTCGCCACTGCGCCTCGCGCGCGGCGTCCCAACCCATCTCGCGCGTCTCGGCCATGGCGTCGCGCAGCCCCACCAGGGCGTCGGTCGGCAGGGTCGCGTGATAGGCGTGGCCGCCCGCCTCATAGGCGGCCATGATCGCGCGCCATTTCTTCAGGTCCAGGACAAAGCTGTCGCTGGTGGTGCGGTCCAGCCGCTCGACCGCGCGGTCCGACAGCATCACCATCCCGGCCGAGGGCGATGCGCTCCAGCCCTTTTGGGGAGCCGAGATCAGCACGTCCACGCCGGTCGCCTGCATGTCCACCCAGATTGCGCCCGAGGCGATGCAGTCCAGCACCATCAGCGCGCCCACCTCGTGCGCGGCATCCGCCAGCGCGGTGACATAGTCGTCGGGCAGGATCAGACCGGCCGAGGTTTCCACATGGGGCGCAAAGACGGCGTCGGGGCGCGTCTCGCGGATGCGGGCCACGACCTCGTCGATGGGGGGCGGGGCATAGGCAGGACGGGGATCGTTGCCGGCCGGACGCGCCATCACGACGGTGGTCTCGCGCGCAAAGCCGCCCGCGTCGAATATCTGCGTCCAGCGATAGGAAAACCAGCCGTTGCGGACGATCAGCGCATGGGCGTCGCGGCCGAACTGGCGGGCCACCGCCTCCATCGCGCAGGTGCCGCCGCCGGGCACCAGCGCCACGCCGGCTGCGCCATAGACGTCGGTCGCCATGGCCGAGATGTCGCGCATCACCTGCTGGAAACGCTGCGACATGTGGTTCAGGCTGCGGTCGGTGAACACGACCGAGAACTCCATCAGGCCGTCGGGATCGACATCGGGGCGCAGGCCGGGCATGGGCAAACTCCTGTTCGTTCGGCGCGCAGGCTAGCACGCGCGGCGCGGGCTCGGCCACCCGGCCGTTTGGCGCAGATGCGCCGCCCCTTGCGGTGCCCCCTGCCCCGCGCCTACGTTGTCGCCGAACAACCAGCGAGTTTTCGATGCGGATCGGCATCCTGAAATGCGGCCAGTCGCCCGAGGTCATCCGGGGCGAGGTCGGCGATTATGACGACATGTTCGTCCGGCTGCTGGCAGGTCGCGGGTTCACCTTCGACAGCTATCACGTCGAGGCGATGGAGTTTCCCGCCACCGTCCACGACGCCGACGGCTGGCTGATCACCGGATCGCGCCATGGCGTCTATGAGGATCACGCCTTCATCCCGCCGCTGGAGGGGTTCATCCGCACCGCCCATGACGCGGGCGTTCCGATGGTGGGGATCTGCTTTGGCCACCAGATCATCGCTCAGGCGCTGGGCGGGCGGGTGGACAAGCACCCGGGCGGCTGGGCCATCGGCCCGCAGGATTATGATTTCGGGGACCAGACCGTGACGCTGAACGCGTGGCACCAGGACCAGGTGACCACCCTGCCGCCGGGGGCCGCGCCTTTGGGGCGCAATGCGTTCTGCGAGAATGCGGCGCTGGTCTATGGCGACCGGGCGTTTACCGTCCAGGCCCACCCCGAGTTCGGCGACGCGGTGATCGACGGCCTGATGGAGCATCGCGCAGGCTTGGTGCCCGGCGCGCTGATCGACGATGCGCGCGCACGCCGCGGACAGGCCGATGCACGCCCCGTGGCCGACCGGATCGAGGCGTTCTTCAAGGCCGCGCGCGACCGCAAGCCCCGGCGGGGGGCCGCCTGATGTATGTCCCGCCTGCGTTTGCCGAGGACCGGCCCGAGGTGCTGGCGGCGCTGATCGCGGCCCATCCGCTGGCCACGCTGATCTCGCACGGGCGGGACGGGCTGACGGCGAACCTGATCCCCATGCAGCTTGATCCGGCCGCGCAGGTGCTGCGCGCCCATCTGGCGCGCGCCAACCCGCAACTGGACGACCTGCGCGCGGGTGGCGCGGTCCTGGCGGTGTTTCAGGGCCTGCAGGCCTATGTCTCGCCGGGCTGGTATGCCTCCAAGGCCGAACACGGGCGCGTCGTCCCGACCTGGAACTATCTGACTGTGCAGGTGCGCGGCGTTCCGCGCATCCTCGACGACGCCGACTGGCTGCACGCGCAGGTGTCCAGCCTGACCGATACGCATGAGGCGGGCGCCAGCGTCCCTTGGGCAGTCACCGATGCGCCCCCGGCCTTTGTCGCGGCGCAGCTGCGCGGCATCGTGGGGCTGGAAGTGCCGGTCGCGCGCCTGCAGGGCAAGTGGAAGGCCAGCCAGAACCGCCCCCCCGATGACCGCGCCGGCGTGATCGCGGGTCTGGCCGAACGCGGCGACCCGATGGCCGGCGTCGTGCCGGCGCCCTGACCCTCCGTTCCCAGAAAGCCGGCCCCGGCGCCGGCGGAAAGTTACCCATGTCAGACTGGCTGACGAAGATCCCGGCCGCCGCGCGGCAGTATATCGACGGCCGCCGCCTGGACGAGATCGAGTGCATCGTGCCCGACATCGCCGGCGTCGCCCGCGGCAAGGCGATGCCCGCGTCCAAGTTCGCGCGGCAGCAGAGCTTTTATTTGCCCAACAGCATCTTCCTGCAGACGATCACCGGCGAGTGGGCCGACAACCCGACCGGCGCGTTCACCGAACCCGACATGGTGCTGACCCCGGACTACGAGACGACCTCGGCGGCGCCGTGGACCGCGGACGTGACCCTGCAGGTGATCCACGACGTGTTCGACCAGCAGGGCCGCCCGGTGCCGATCGCGCCGCGCAACGTGCTCAAGCGCGTCGTCGGGCTTTACGCCGAACGCGGCTGGCGCCCCATCGTGGCGCCCGAGATGGAGTTCTTCCTCGTCGCCCGCAACATCGACCCCAACCAGCCGATCCAGCCGCCGATGGGGCGAACCGGACGACGCGCCGCCGCCAAGCAGGCCTATTCGCTGTCGGCGGTGGACGAATACGGCAAGGTCATCGACGACATCTACGACTTTGCCGAGGCGCAGGGGTTCGAGATCGACGGCATCCTGCAGGAAGGGGGCGCCGGGCAGGTCGAGATCAATCTGGCCCACGGCGACCCGGTGCAGCTGGCCGACCAGATCTTCTACTTCAAGCGGCTGATCCGCGAGGCGGCGCTGCGCCACGACTGCTTTGCCACCTTCATGGCCAAGCCGATCGAGGGCGAGCCGGGCAGCGCCATGCACATCCACCACTCGGTGGTGTCCTCGCAGACCGGGGACAACATCTTTTCCGACCCCGAGGGGCGCGAGACGCCGGCCTTCCTGCATTTCATCGCCGGGATGCAGCGGCACCTGCCGGCGGCGGTCGCGCTGCTCGCGCCCTATGTGAACAGCTATCGCCGCTATGTCCCCGACTTTGCGGCGCCCATCAACCTGGAATGGGGCCGCGACAACCGCACGACCGGGCTGCGCGTCCCGATTTCGGACCCGAGCGGGCGGCGGGTGGAAAACCGTCTGGCGGGGATGGACTGCAACCCCTATCTGGGTTTTGCCGCGTCGCTGGCGACCGGCTATCTGGGGCTGATGGAGGGCGAGAACCCGCGCGCGGAATGCCTGGGCGACGCCTATATGGCCGAGGACGGCCTGCCCCTGAACCTGGGCGACGCGCTGGACGAGATGGTGGAATCCGAGCCCATGCGCGAGGTGCTGGGGACCGAGTTCGTGGCCGTGTACGAATCAGTGAAACGCAACGAATACAAGGAGTTCCTGCAGGTGATCAGCCCGTGGGAGCGTGAGCACCTGTTGCTGAACGTGTAAGGGGCAGACCGGGGCGCTGCCCCGGACCCCGGGATATTTGGGCAAGAAAGAAGCCCCTGCGATGAACCTGCTGTTTTCCAACGACCGGCGCGCGACCTATCCGCCCAGCCTTTATGCCGCGCAGAACCCGGCCCTGCCGCCGTTCGCGCCCTTGCGGGGCGAGACGCGGGCCGATGTGGCCGTGGTCGGGGGCGGCTACACGGGCCTGTCGGCGGCGCTGCACCTGGCGCGCGCGGGGCGGCGGGTTGTCCTGCTCGAGGCGCATCGCGCGGGCTTCGGCGCGTCGGGGCGCAACGGTGGGCAGGTCGGCTCGGGCCAGCGGCTCGAGGTCGAGGAACTGGAGCGAATGGCGGGGCGCGAGGCCGCGCGGCGGTTGTGGGACATGGCCGAGGAAGCCAAGGCCCTGACCCGCGCGCTGGCCGACGCCTCGGGCGTGGCCTTTCACCCGGGCATCGCCCATGCCGCCCGCAGTGCGTCCGAGGTTGCCCACGCGCGCGCCAACGCCGAACGGCTGGCGCGCGATTACGGCTATCACCAGATCACGCCCCTGGACCGCGACGGGCTGCGCGCGCTGGTCCGGTCGCCGCTGTACCGCGGCGGCGACATCGACCGCGGCGCGGGGCACCTTGACCCGCTGGGGCTGGCGCTGGGGATGGCCCGGCTGGCCGCCCAGGCCGGGGCCGTGATCCACGAGGACAGTCCCGTCCACCACATCGCCCATGCCACGCGCGCGGGCGGCAAGACCATCGTGCAGACCGGAACGGGTCGGGTGATCTGCGATCACGTGATCCTGGCCGCCAATGGCTATCTGGGCGGTCTGGACACCCATGTCGCCGCGCGCGTCATGCCGATCAACAACTTCGTCGTGGCGACCGGGCCGCTGGGCGCGCGCGCCGACGACATCCTGACGCAGAACATCGCCGTCCACGACACCCGCTTCGTGGTGAACTATTGGCGCCTGTCGGACGACCGGCGGCTGATCTTCGGGGGTGGCGAGAACGTCAGCTATCGCTTTCCGCGCGACATCGCGGCCAAGGTCCGCCGGCCACTGGAACAGGTCTATCCCCAGCTGAAGGGGGTGGCGATCACCCACGCCTGGGGCGGGACGCTGGCGATCACCATGAACCGGATGCCGCTGTTCGCCCGGCCCGCGCCGAACTGCCTGTCGGCCAGCGGCTATTCCGGTCATGGCGTGGCGCTGGCGACCCTGGCCGGAAAGCTGATGGCCCGGGCGGTGCAGGGCCAGTCCGAGGGCTTTGACGCCATGGCCGCGCTGGCCCCCGCGCCGTTCCCGGGCGGTGCCGCGCTGCGCTGGCCGCTGCTGGTGGCCGGCATGTCATGGTACGGGTTGCGCGACCGGCTGGGGATCTAGAGCGGCGGGTCCTCGGTGCCCGCAGCAGGCGGCGGGGCGGTCTGGCGTGCCCGCAGAGCTGCGATCCGGCGCGCCATGCGGGCGGCGCGGCGGTTGTGATAGGCCCGCACCAGCGGCACGGTCAGCGCGTGCCCGATCAGCGCGGCAATCAGCCCCGGGATCAGCCCCCCCACGAAATAGGGCAGCAGGATGGTCTGCGCGAAATGCGCCAGCCTGTCCCATTCGGCGGCCCGACCGTCGAATAGCGTCATGACGTTCTGCGCCAGTTGCGTTCCCGCAGCACTGAATTCGTCCAGGATCGCGCGGGGGGCCATGCTGCCCTCGATCCCCAGCATCCGCCGCCCCAGGCCCACCGACATCACGGCAATGAACGGGATGGTCAGCGGATTGCCCACCATGGTGCCCAGCACCCCCGCCAGCACGTTGCCCCGGACGGCCCAGGCCAGCGCCATCCCGCCCAGCAGGTGCAGGCCGAACATGGGCGTGAAGCTGACGAAGGTTCCTGCCGCAAAGCCGCGCGCGACCCGGTGGGGCTGATCGGGCAGCCTGCGGACGCGGTGCACAAGATACTGCACGGCCCGTGACCAGCCCCCGCGCGGATAGACCATGTCGCTGGCAAGCTGGGAATAGCTGCGCGGCTTGCGCTTGAACACCCCGGCCCCCCCGGCTGTCGTTTCGGCTGCGCGGACAGTCAATCAGGCCGTGCGGCGGGCCGCAAGCCACAGCCGCGCCGGGGCCGTCACAGTCGGTTCCGCTGGGCCGGGTCGCGGATGCGGGCCACCTGCGCCACGTCGCTTTCCGCCTCAAGCGCGGTCAGCAGCGCGTGCAGGTGCTCGCGGTCGCGCAACTCGACCTCGACGGTCAGGCGATAGAAATCGGGCTTCCTGTCGTTGAACTCGAGGTTCGAGATATTGGCCCCCTGCGCCCCGATCAGCGTGCAGATGCGGCCCAGAACGCCCGCATCGTGGCGGATCGTCAGCGACATCAGCGTGGAATAGACGGGCGGATGACGCCCTTCGCGCCAATGCAGGTCGACCCAGCGGCCCGGCTGGCTCTCGTAATCCTCCAGCACCGGGCAGTCGATGGCGTGGATGACGACGCCCTTGCCGCGATAGGTGATGCCGACGATCCGCTCTCCGGGCAGGGGGTTGCAGCAGGGTGCGCGGACGGATTCCTGATCGGCCTCAAGCCCGGCCACGGCGCGACCGGCCTCGACCTCCTCCTCGGCCAGGACCAGGTCCGGATAAAGCGCCGCCGTTACCGCGCGCGCCGACATCTCGGCACTGCCGATGCGGGCCAGCATCTCGTCCGAACTGGGCAGCGCCAGCGCCTTGGCGGCGGTCCGCAGCGCCTTGTCGGTGACCTTGCGGTTCAGATGCTCGAACGCGACGCGCACCAGCTCCGATCCCAGCCGGATGAAGCGGGATCGGTCCTCCTCGCGCAAGGACCGCCGGATCGCGGCCTTGGCGCGGCCGGTCACGACGATCCCCAGCCAGGTCGCCTGCGGGCGCTGGCCCGAGGCCGCGATGATTTCCACCGACTGGCCGTTCTTGAGGCGGGTCCACAGCGGCACGCGGATGCCGTCCACCTTGGCGCCCACGCAGCCGTTGCCCAGCCGGGTGTGGATCGCATAGGCAAAGTCGATGGGCGTGGCCCCTTTGGGCAACTGGATCACGTCGCCCTTGGGCGTGAAGCAGAAGACCTGATCCTGGTACATCTCCAGCTTGACGTGTTCGAGGAACTCGTCGTGGTCCTCCTCGCCAAAGCGTTCGGTCAGGCTCGCGATCCACTCGCCCGGATCGACCGCAAAGGGGTTTCGCGTCCGAACGCCGTCGCGATAGGCCCAGTGCGCCGCGACGCCCGCCTCGGCCACCTCGTGCATGGCGCGGGTGCGGATCTGGACCTCGACCCGCTTGCCGTCCCGCCCCGAAACGGTCGTGTGGATCGAGCGGTAGCCGTTCGACTTGGGCTGGCTGATATAGTCCTTGAACCGGCCCGGGACCGCCCGCCAGCGGCGGTGGATGATCCACAGCGCACGATAGCACTCGGCCTCGGACCCGGTGATGATGCGAAAGCCGTAGATGTCGGACAGCCGGCTGAAGGCCAACTGCTTTTCCTGCATCTTGCGCCAGACGCTGAAGGGCTTTTTCGCGCGCCCGAAGACGGCGGCCTCGATCCCCTCGCGGTCCAGCTCGGCCCGGATGTCGGCGGTGATCTGCGGGATCACGTCGCCGGTTTCCTTCTGCAGCGTGACGAAGCGGCGGATGATCGAGTTGCGCGCCTCGGGGTTGATGACCTTGAAGGCAAGGTCCTCAAGCTCCTCGCGCATCCACTGCATCCCCATGCGGCCGGCCAGCGGCGCGAAGATGTCCATCGTCTCGCGCGCCTTCT
Source organism: Paracoccus endophyticus (assembly GCF_003286075.1). Lineage (GTDB taxonomy): Bacteria > Pseudomonadota > Alphaproteobacteria > Rhodobacterales > Rhodobacteraceae > Paracoccus > Paracoccus endophyticus. Next base: position 37,587 of record NZ_QLUV01000006.1, read on the forward strand.
GGACCTGCTTGTCGGGGCGCATCGACTTGATCGTACGCATGTTGTGCAGCCGGTCGGCCAGCTTGACCAGGATCACGCGCAGGTCGCGCGACATGGCCATGAACAGCTTGCGAAAGTTCTCCGCCTGCTTGGTATGGGTGCCGGACAGTTGCAGGTTGGTCAGCTTGGTGACGCCGTCCACCAGATCGGCGATCTCGCGGCCGAACAGCCGCTCGATGTCGGTCCAGGTGGACCGGGTGTCCTCGATGGTGTCGTGCAGAAGCGCGGTGATGATGGTGGCGTCGTCCAGCCGCATCTCGGTCAGGATCGTGGCGACCGCGACCGGGTGGGTGAAATACGGCTCGCCCGAGTGGCGCGTCTGCCCCTCGTGCATGCGCAGGCCATAGTCGTAGGCCTGCCGGATCAGATCGGCGTTGGTCCGCGGGTTGTAGTTGCGGACCAGGGCAATCAGATCATCGACATCGATCCGGTCCAACCGCCCGCCCCGACAGAGTCAGCCGCGATCCTGGGCCTGCAGCATCATGCGCAGCATGCGCTCCTCCGACTCCTCGTCGGCGGGCTTGGGACGATCGACCTCGGCGCCCAGCAGCAGCGCCATCGCGTCCTCCTCGGGCTCGTCCACCTCGATCTGGGTCTGGGTGGTCTCGATCATGCGCTCGCGCAGCTCGTCGACGGGCTGGGTCTCGTCAGCGATCTCGCGCAGGGCCACGACGGCGTTCTTGTCGTCGTCACGGTCGACGGTCAGCGGCGAGCCGGCCGCGATCTCGCGCGCGCGATGGGCCGCGAGCAGAACCAGATCGAAGCGGTTCGGAACCTTGTCAACGCAATCTTCGACGGTCACGCGGGCCATGCAACACCTCTGCGAATCGCAACTTCAGGGCAAGGAGGCATGACTGGCGTGTGCCTGCACCATTGTCAAGCCGCCGGTGCCATCCCCTTCAGCGCCGACGCAGGCAGGTCGGCCAGCATCTGCGCCACGGTCCGCCCGGTGCGCGGATGGGTCCAGCCGGGCGCGATCTCGGCCAGCGGGGCCAGCACGAAGCCGCGGTCCTGAAGGCGCGGGTGAGGCAGGATCAGCCGGTCCGGGGCAAGCCTGGCCTGATCGGCCGGGGACAGCGCGCGCCAGCCGTCCTGGGTGGCCGCGTCAGGCACCACGCCGTCCCCCACCGCCAGCAGGTCGATGTCGATGCCGCGCGCCGCCCAGCGGCCGGACCGGACGCGCCCCATGGCCGCCTCGACCCCGTGCAGGCGGGCCAGCAACGCGCCCGGCGCCTCGGCGGCCCAGGCGGCAGCGCAGGCGTTGATATAGTCGGGGCCCGAGCCCGCGGGGTGCGCCGGGGTGTGCCAGAACCGGCTGACCGCGGCCAGCCGCAAGCCGGGCAGATCGGCGATTCGACCCAGTGCCGCGCGCAGGGCGTCGGCGGGCGAACCTGCCGAACTGGACAGGTTTGCCCCAAGGCCCAACAGCGTTAGTATCGCGTCCAAAGGTTTTCCCAGTTTCGCACGAGGTCATTCACTTGTTTTACAAGGACGATCGGTTGGCCCTGTTTATCGACGGGTCGAACCTGCATGCCGCAGCCAAGACGCTGGGGTTCGACATCGATTACAAGCTGCTGCGCCAGGAATTCGAGCGCCGCGGCAAGCTGATCCGTGCCTACTACTACACCGCCCTGCTGGAAAGCGAGGAGTACTCGCCCATCCGCCCGCTCGTGGACTGGTTGAATTACAACGGCTTCACGATGGTCACCAAGCCGGCGCGGGAATACGTGGATTCGATGGGCCGCCGGCGCGTCAAGGGCAACATGGACATCGAACTTGCGGTGGACGCGATGGAGTTGGCCCACCGGCTGGATCATGCGGTGCTGTTTTCGGGCGATGGCGATTTCCGCCCGCTGGTCGAGGCCCTGCAGCGGCAGGGCGTGCGGGTGTCGGTGGTGTCCACGCTGCGCAGCCAGCCCCCGATGATATCCGACGAGCTGCGCCGGCAGGCCGACAACTTCATCGAGCTGGACGCCCTGCGCGAGATCATCGGCCGTCCGCCGCGCGAGCCGCGCGACCCCCCGCCCGCGCCCGCCGCGGACGGATGACGCAGGCGCGGCGCGGTGCGTCACGGCTGGACCTTGGCCGCCCGGCGCGCTAACCCGCCGTCATGATCAGCAAGCCGCCCCTGACCCTGTATCTGGCCGCGCCGCGCGGGTTCTGCGCGGGCGTGGACCGGGCCGTCAAGATCGTGGAACTGGCGCTGCAGAAATGGGGCGCGCCGGTCTATGTCCGCCACGAGATCGTGCACAACCGCTTTGTCGTGGACGGCCTGCGCGCGCAGGGCGCCGTCTTCGTCGAGGAACTGGACGAGGTTCCCGACGACCGTCCGGTGATCTTTTCGGCCCACGGCGTGCCCAGGTCCGTCCCGGCCGAGGCACAGCGGCGCAACATGGTCTATGTGGACGCGACCTGCCCGCTGGTCAGCAAGGTCCACATCGAGGCCGAGCGCCACCACGCCGAAGGCCTGCAGATGGTCATGATCGGCCACGCCGGCCACCCCGAGGTGCTGGGCACCATGGGCCAGCTGCCCGAGGGCGAGGTGATCCTGGTCGAGACGGTGGACGACGTGGCCCGCCTTGCGCCGCGCGACCCGTCGCGGCTGGCCTGGATCACCCAGACCACGCTGTCGGTGGACGACACCGCCGCCGTCGTCGCGGCCTTGCAGGCGCGCTTTCCCGCCATCGTCGGCCCGGCCAAGGACGACATCTGCTATGCCACCACCAATCGGCAGGCCGCAGTCAAGGCGATCGCACCCCTGATCGACGCGCTGCTGGTGATCGGCGCACCCAACAGCTCGAACTCGCGCCGCCTGGTCGAGGTGGGGCAATCGGCCGGGTGCGCGCACGCGCAACTGGTGATGCGGGCGTCCGACATCGACTGGCGCGCGCTGGACGGCATCCGCGCGGTGGGCGTGACCGCGGGCGCCAGCGCGCCCGAGGTGCTGGTGGACGAGGTTGTCGCCGCCTTTGCCGAGCGCCACGACCTGACGGTCGAGTTGGTCGAGACGGCGCGGGAGCGGGTCGAGTTCAAGGTGCCCCGTGTCCTGCGCGAGCCTGTGGCCGGCTGAGCCGCCGCCCGGGGCCGCCCCTTGCGCCCGCTCAGACCTGTCCCCCGATCTGCGCCCGGCGCGACCCCCCTCATCATGATCCAGGAAGGAATGACCGTGCCGTTCGTGATCCATCCGGCTTGCCGCATTGCGCGGCCCTGCGCCCGCGCCGCGTGTCCGCGTGACTGACCTGTTCGCGTGGACCGATGGCGCTTGCAGCGGCAATCCCGGGCCGGGGGGATGGGGCGTGCTGATGCGCGCGATGGACGGCACCGCCATCGTGCGCGAGCGTGAACTGTCCGGGGGCGAGCCCGACACCACCAACAACCGGATGGAGCTGATGGCCGCCATCGCCGCGCTCGAGGCGCTGACCCGCGACACGGCGATCACCATCACCACCGACAGCGCCTATGTGAAGAACGGCGTCACCACCTGGATTCACAACTGGAAGAAGAACGGCTGGAAGACCGCCGATCGCAAGCCGGTCAAGAACGCCGACCTGTGGCAGCGGCTGGATGCCGCGCGAAGCCGCCACCGCGTCACCTGGGCCTGGATCAAGGGCCATGCGGGCCATCCCGAAAACGAACGCGCCGACGAACTGGCCCGCGCCGGCATGGCGCCGTTCAAGTGAAGCCCGATCTGGTGGGCGCGGTGTCGGGCTTTGTGGTGGCGCTGGATTATGCGTCGGTGCTGGTCTTTGCGCTGACCGGCGCCCTGGTTGCCAGCCGCAAGCAGCTTGATCCCGTGGGTTTCATCTTCATGGCCGCCATGACCGCCGTGGGCGGCGGCACGGTGCGCGACCTTGTGCTAGGACGCGAGGTGTTCTGGGTGTCGCGTCCGGGCTTTGTGCTGCTGGCGATGGCGGCCGCCTTCCTGGTGTTCTGGACGGCGCATCTGGTCGAAAGCCGTTATCGCTGGCTGTTGTGGCTGGACGCGATGGCGCTGTCGGTGGCCGTTCCCGCGGGGGTGGGCGTGGCGCTGGTCGGGGGCTATGGTCCCCTGATCGTGGTGATCGCCGGGATCGTCACCGGCACCTTCGGCGGGCTGATGCGCGACGTGGTGGGCAACGAGGTGCCGCTTGTCCTCAAGCAGGGCGAGCTTTACCTGACCGCCGCCTTTGGGGGCGCGCTGGCGGCGCTGGCGCTGACATGGCTGGACCTGCCGCGTCCCGTGGCCCTGACGGCCTGCGGGGCCGTGACCTTTCTGCTGCGGGCCGGGTCGATGCGCTGGGGCTGGTCGCTGCCCGCCTACAAGCCCCGGCCGCCGCGGAGCTAAAGGGGCGCGATGTCGCCTTGCGCCCGGACGGCGTGGAAATCCGCCACCCAGTCGTCCAGCGTGCCTGCGGCAATGGCGTCGCGCATGCCCTGCATGATCTGCTGATAATAATGCAGGTTGTGCCACGTCAGCAGCATCCCGGAAATCATCTCTCCGGCGCGGAAGACATGGTGCAGATAGGCGCGGGAATAGCCGGTGCAGGCCGGGCAGGTGCAGGATTCGTCCAGGGGGCGCGGGTCGTCGGCGTGCCGCGCGTTCTTGACGGCGACGGGGCCGCGCCGCGTCCAGGCCTGCCCGGTGCGCCCGGACCGCGACGGCAAAACGCAGTCCATCATGTCCACGCCCCGCTGGACAGCGCCCACGATGTCGTCGGGCTTGCCCACCCCCATCAGGTAACGCGGCCTGTCGGCGGGCAGCAGGTCGGTGGCGTAATCGAGGACGCCGAACATCGCCGCCTGCCCCTCGCCCACGGCCAGGCCGCCGATGGCATAGCCGTCAAAGCCGATGGCGCGCAGGGCCTCGGCCGACTCCTCGCGCAGGTGCCGGATCACGCCGCCCTGCATGATCCCGAACAGCGCGTGTCCGGGGCGGTCGCCAAAGGCGTCGCGCGACCGTTGCGCCCAGCGCATCGACAGGCGCATCGCCTCGGCCTGCCGCTCCTCGGTGGCGGGCAGGGCGGGGCATTCGTCAAAGGCCATGACGATGTCGGATCCCAGCAGGCGCTGGATCTCCATGCTGGTTTCGGGCGACAGCACATGGCGCGAGCCGTCGATGTGGCTGGCGAAGGTCACGCCCTCCTCGGTCAGCTTGCGCAGGTCCGACAGGCTCATCACCTGAAAGCCGCCCGAATCGGTCAGGATCGGCCGGTCCCAGTGCATGAAGCGGTGCAGCCCCCCCAGCCGGGCGATCCGGTCCGCGCCGGGGCGCAGCATCAGGTGATAGGTGTTGCCCAGCAGGATGTCGGCGCCCGTGGCGCGCACGCTTTCGGGCAGCATCGCCTTGACGGTGCCGGCCGTGCCCACCGGCATGAAGGCGGGCGTGCGGATCTGCCCCCGCGGGGTCGCGATGACGCCCGTGCGCGCCCGGTCCTGCGTCGCGGTGACGGTGAACGAAAACCCGGCCATGCCTGCCCTTCCGCTGGAAAGCGCCCTGTCTAGGCCGGACGGCCCGCGCTGGCAATGCGGCCCACGGCCGGGCGTCAGCCTGCCACGGCCCGCAGCAGGCGCGCGCGCGCGGGCGGGATGGCGCGGATCTCCAGCCCGGTGAAGACATGCAGGGTGTTCAGCTGGCGATCCACGACGGCATGGTCGCTGACCCAGCCCCCCATCAGCAGATAGGTCCGCAGCAGCGGCGGCATCGCGGCCATGGCGGCGCGGGCGTCGGGGCGGCGGCGCAGCAGCCGGGCAAAGCGGAACACGTCGGGCGCCTTGACCCGCGGCAGCCAGCGCGTCGGCGCCAGATGCCTGTCGCCCAGCATGGCGAACGCCTCCTCGTAGGCGGCGGTGTCGGTGCCGAGGAACGACGAGCAGCCGAACAGCATCTCGACGCCCTCGGCCTCGACATGGGCGGCCAGCGCCCCCCAGGCCAGGCGCAGGATGTCGGGGTCGCTGTGGGCGGGGTGGATGCAGAAGCGCCCGACCTCGATCATCGGACCGTCAAAGCGCGCCAGGCGCGACAGGTCGTAATGCTGCGCGGCATAGCTGCGCCCGATCTCGGCCCCGTGGGTCAGGGGCAGGATGCGAAAGCAGGCGACCAGCGCGCCAGACCGCAGGTCCTCGATCAGGACATGACGGCAGATCGCGTCATGGGTGTCGCTGTCCAGCGCCACGGGATCGTCGGCCCCCGTCCGCTGGCCCACGAAGCACAGCCAGCGCAGCCGCTGCGCGGCGCGCAGATCCTCGTCCGTGACGGCCAGACGGACGCCATAGCGCCCCTTGCGCAGGTTCAGCATCGCTTGACCTTCCAGATCGGTCACCAGGGGGAACAGGGGGAACGCGGCGCTTGTTCCCTGCCGGGTTAGCCCTAAGTTGTAACGGGGCGGCAACAGGAAAACGACATGACCGACAAGATCACCCGCAGCGATGCCGAATGGCGCGCGATGCTGGACGCCGAAACCTATCGCGTGACCCGCCAGGCGGGCACCGAGCGGCCCTTCTCGCATCCCGGCTTTCCCCGGGGGGCAGGGCATTACGCGTGCGCCTGCTGCGGGGCGCGTCTGTTCGACGGCGACCACAAGTTCGAGAGCCATTGCGGCTGGCCCAGCTTTTCGCGCGCGGGCGGCGCCATCGACGAGTTGCGCGACACCAGCCATGGCATGGTGCGGACCGAGGTGCGCTGCCACCGCTGCGACGCGCATCTGGGCCACGTGTTTCCCGACGGCCCGCCGCCCACGGGGTTGCGCTACTGCATCAACGGCGTCGCGATCCGCTTTGTCCCCGAGGGCGAGTCCGCCCCCGCGGCCTAGTCGATCAGCTGCCCCGCGTTTACGTTGCCGACGTTGCGGAACAGCTGGCGGATCACCCCCTCGCCCGAGACGCCGCTGTCCGTCACGCGCTGCGACAGCACCACGACGCGGCCGCTTTCCAGTCCGAACCGTTCCACGTTGGACACCACGCCCGATTCGTCGAAACTGATCGCCACGACCTGCCGGTCGATCTCACGCGGGGGGTTCAGGCCGTAATGCTCCCACCGCGATCCGACATAATACCAGCTGGCCCCCGTCAGCACGCCCTGCGACCCCGGACGGCCGATCAGCGATTCAAGCTGGTCTCGCGTGGTCTGGCCCACGACGACGGCCGAAAGCTCGTCATCGGGGGGGACATAGCCGTGGTTGCGATACAGCCGGGTACATCCGGCCGCGCCCAGCAGGGGCAAGGCCAGCGCCGCAAGGATCATCTGCCGCCGCGTGGTGGTCATCCGGGTGTCGATCCTTGCCGCTCGGGCGCCTCTGCAGGCGCGGTCTGCCGTGTGTCGCCGTGTTGCGGAACGGGGATGAGCCGGCCGCGGTTGTTGACGCCGCATGCGCCGCTTAGCAAACTCGGCGCCTGCGCTCAAGAATGTCAGATGCTTGGCGGCATGGTCCGCCAGAAAGGCCCGCCATGACAGCTTCCGACCCGACCCGCGGCGACCGCCGCCCCGATCCGGCGGCAGCCGGGCCCTACAGCCACAGGCTGCGGGTGTCGCAGCTCAGCCCGCGGCACGGTCACGACTTCGACCTGGTCCCCGATGCCGAGGCGCGCGCGCGCATCGCGCAGGCGCTTGACCTGACCCACCTGCCCTCGGTCCGGCTGGCCGGCCGGATCGTGGCCGCCGGGGCGGATGGCTGGCTGCTGACCGCGCGGCTGACGGCGCGGGTGGTGCAGCCCTGCGTGGTGACGCTGGGCCCCGTCGAAACCACGCTGGAGGAGGAGGTCAGCCGCCGCTATTCCCCCCATGTCGCGGACCCCGAGGGCGAGGAGGTCGAGATGGCGGACGACGAGGTCGAGCCGCTGGGCCAGGCCATCGACCTGGGCGCGGTCCTGGTCGAGGCGCTGTCGCTGGCGCTGCCCTTGTATCCTCGGGCGCCGGGGGCCGCCCTGGACGACAGCGCGGCCCCCGCGCCGGACGCCGAGGACGCCCGCAGACCCTTTGCCGGGCTGGGCGACCTGCTGGCCCGCCGCGACCGGGACTAGGGCCGGGGGGACGTGCGCCCCCTGCGGGCCGGGCTGCAGCCCGCCCGCAGGGGACCGCGTGCCCTGCCCCCTTTGACCTTGCGGGTCGCGGCGCAATGACGTATTGGCGCGGTTCGATCCGAAACTCTATGGGCCGGACCCGTCCCCGCGCCCCGCCACCAAAGGTTGACACATGGCCGTCCCACAGAACCGAGTGACCCGGTCCCGCCGCAACATGCGCCGTTCGCATGATGCGCTGGTCGCGGGCAATCCCAACGATTGCTCCAACTGCGGCGAACTGAAGCGTCCGCACCACGTCTGCCCGTCCTGCGGCCATTATGCCGACCGCGAAGTCGTGGCGCAGGCGGCCGCGATCGACCTGGACGACGACGCAGCCTGATCGTCGGACCGCCCGCGTCTATGCCCGCCGCGCTCGAGCCTTCCGGTCCGCACCGCCCTGGCGGCAGTGTCGTGATCTCGGTTGACGCGATGGGCGGCGACCGGGGCCCGGCCACCGTCGTCGCGGGCATCGCGCACAGCGCGGCCAAGAACGACGCCATCCGCTTTATCGTCCATGGACCCGAGACCGAGCTGCGCCGCCTGATCGGCAAGCGCAAGGGCCTGGCCGACCGCTGCGACATTCGCCACGCCCCCGGCGTGGTCACGATGAACGACAAGCCCGCCCAGGTGGTCCGCAACGCGCAGGACACCTCGATGTGGTCGGCGATCGAATCCGTCCGCGCGCGCGAGGCGACGGTCGCCGTCAGCTGCGGCAACACCGGCGCGCTGATGGCGCTGTCGATGATCCGGCTGCGCAAGCTGCCCGGCGTGAACCGCCCGGCCATCGCGATCCTGTGGCCCTCGCGCAATCCGACCGGGTTCAACGTGATGCTGGACGTGGGCGCGGACGTCAAGGCGGACGCCCCGGACCTGTTGCAGTATGCGCTGATGGGCGCGTCCTATGCCCGCAACGGCCTGGGCATCGCGCGTCCGCGCATCGGATTGCTGAATGTCGGCACCGAGGAGCACAAGGGCCGCGCCGAGCTGAAGCAGGCCAACGAGATGATCGCCGCGGCGGCGGCGGGCGGCAGTTTCGACTATGCCGGCTTCGTCGAAGGCAGCGACCTGCCCGGCGCGCGCGTGGACGTGATCGTGACCGATGGCTTCACCGGCAATGTCGCCTTGAAGACGGGCGAAGGGACGGCCAAGCTGGTCGGCGACTTCCTCAAGGACGCCTTCGCCAATTCCATCATGTCCAAGTTCGCAGCCCTGCTGGCCATGACCTCGCTGAAGCGGCTGCAAAAGCGCATCGATCCGCGGCGGGTGAACGGGGGCGTGTTCCTTGGCCTGAACGGCACGGTGGTCAAGTCCCACGGCTCGGCGGACGCGACGGGCGTTTCGGCGGCGATCAAGCTGGCGTTCCAGCTGGCGCAATCGGGCTTTCATGACCGGCTGGCGGCGCGGGTGGCCCAGGCGGCCGTCCAGGTCGCCGCAGCCCCGCCCGCCGCGGCGCAGGAGCAGACATCGTGATCCGCCGTTCCGTCATCCGCTCGACCGGCCATTACCTGCCCGAACGGGTGGTCGAGAACAGTCACTTCGAACAGACGCTGGACACCACGGACGCCTGGATCCGGGACCGCACCGGGATCGAGCGGCGCCATTTCGCCGCCGAGGGCGAGCGCACCAGCGACCTGGCCATCAAGGCGGCGCGGGCGGCGCTGGACCGCGCCGGTCTGGCCGCCAACGACATCGACGCCATTGTCGTCGCGACCTCGACCCCCGACCTGACCTTCCCGTCGGTCGCCACGATGGTGCAGGCGGGACTGGGCATGACGCGCGGCTTTGCCTTTGACGTGCAGGCGGTCTGCGCGGGCTTTGTCTTCGCCCTGGCGAACGCCGACGGCCTGATCCGGTCGGAACAGGCCAACCGCGTGCTGGTGATCGGGGCCGAGACGTTCAGCCGCATCATGGACTGGACCGACCGCGGCACCTGCGTGCTGTTCGGCGACGGCGCCGGCGCCGTCATCATCGAAGTGGCCGAGGGCGAGGGCACCAGCGACGACCGGGGCGTGCTGGCGACCGACCTGAACAGCGACGGCACGCTGCGCGACATCCTGTATGTGGACGGGGGCGTCGGGACGACCGGCACCGCGGGCTGCCTGCGGATGCAGGGCAACCTCGTCTTCCGGCATGCTGTCGAAAAGCTGGCGCAGACGGCGCATCGGGTTCTGGACAAGGCGGGGCTGGCCCCCGCGGACGTGGACTGGCTGGTCCCGCATCAGGCCAACCTGCGCATCATCACCGCCACGGCGAACAAGATGCACCTGCCGATGGACAAGGTGGTGCTGACAGTGGCCGACCACGGCAACACGTCGGCCGCCTCGATCCCGCTGGCGCTGTCGGTCGCGGACACCGCGGGCAGGTTCCAGCGCGGCGATGTCATCGTGACCGAGGCGATCGGCGGCGGGCTGACCTGGGGCAGCGTCGTCCTGCGCTGGTAAGTCCCACGCGGGCGGCGCTTCGTCCGCCTTGCCGTCGGCGCCTGCCCTGGGACGGCCCGCCGCCCGCTTTCCGCACGGTCTTTCCGGGCCGCGCCCCCCTTGGGCGAGCCTGCAGCAACGCCGGGGGGCAAAGCCCCTTTTCCCCCGTGCGCGCCCGCGCTATCAGGCTGACATGCTCAAGACCCGCATCATCCCCTGCCTGGACGTGGCCGACGGGCGTGTCGTCAAGGGCGTGAACTTCGTCGACCTTGTGGACGCGGGCGACCCGGTCGCGGCGGCGGCGGCCTATGACGCGGCGGGTGCGGACGAGCTGTGCTTTCTGGACATCCACGCGACCCATGAAAACCGCGGCACGATGTACGATCTGGTGACGCGCACCGCGGAACAGTGCTTCATCCCGCTGACCGTGGGCGGTGGCGTTCGGTCGCACCGCGACGTGCGCGCCCTGCTGCTGGCGGGCGCCGACAAGGTGTCGTTCAACTCGGCCGCGGTCGAGAACCCCGATGTCGTGGCCGAGGCGGCGGACCGCTTTGGCAGCCAGTGCATCGTGGTCGCCATCGACGCCAAGACCGTGTCGCCCGGCACATGGCAGATATTCACTCACGGCGGCCGCAGGCCGACCGGGATCGATGCCGTCGCGTTTGCCCGGACGGTCGCGGACAGGGGCGCGGGCGAGATCCTGCTGACCAGCATGGACCGCGACGGCACCCGCGCCGGGTTCAACATTCCGCTGACCCGCGCGGTTGCGGACGCGGTCGGCATCCCGGTGATCGCCTCGGGCGGGGTTGGCACACTGGATCATCTGGTCGAGGGCGTGCGCGACGGCCATGCCAGCGCCGTCCTGGCGGCCTCGATCTTTCACTTCGGCACGTTCACCATCGCCGAGGCCAAGGCCCACATGGCCGCGGCCGGTGTCCCGGTGCGCCTGACATGACCGCCCCCGACGCCCTGTCCCGGCTGGCCGCGACCATCGCGCAGCGCCGCGGTGCGGACCCTGCGTCCAGCTGGACCGCGCAGCTTCTGGCCAAGGGACCCGAGAAATGCGCCGAGAAATTCGGCGAAGAGGCCGTCGAGGCGATCATCGAGGCGGTGCGCGGCGATCGCGCCCGGCTGACGGCCGAGGCGGCTGACGTGCTGTATCACCTGCTGGTGATGCTGGCCGCCCGCGACGTGACGCTGGGCGAGGTGCTGGCGGAACTCGACCGCCGCGACGGCACCTCGGGTCTGGCCGAAAAGGCGGGGCGCGGCTGACCTGCGGAGCTGCCGCCAGAGGGAGCGCGCATGGACGTCTGGCACGACTTCACCGATCCGATGAACTCGGTGTCCATGGGCACCGCGGCGTTGCGGCTGATGACCGCCATCCTGCTGGGGGGGATCATCGGCTGGGAACGCGAGATCAACTCGCGCGCCGCAGGGTTGCGCACGCATATGCTGATCGCGCTGGCCGCGGCCGCCTTTGCCATCGTCGCGATGGAGCTGACCAGCTTTGAAAGCGCCCCCGGCGTCGGGCTTCAGACCGACCCGCTGCGCCTGATCGAGGCCGTGACGTCGGGCGTGGCGTTTCTGGCGGCGGGGTCCATCGTCATCACCGGCGCCAGCGTGCGGGGCGTCACGACCGGCGCGTCGATGTGGCTGTGCGGCGCCATCGGCCTGTGCTGCGGGGTGGGCGATGTCAAGCTGGCCGGGCTGGTCACGCTGATGGCCATCATCGTTCTGTGGCTGATCCAGCAGTTCGTCACCCCTGTCGCCGAACACGTGCGCGACAACCGGGCGGATGCGGGGCGCGGCGACACCGACGCGGGCGGGACGAACGCCGACCGGGGCGGCTGAGGGCGGGGTCCACCCGGCGACCCGTACGGCGGGCGGCGCCCGGTCTGCGCGTCAGTCCGCCCCACGCTCCAGCACCCAGGCGGGGGCTGCGGCGGGTCGGGCGGCCGACCGCAGCATCGTTCGACCCGTCCGGATGAACCCCGCCTTTTCCAGGACCCGCAGCGAGGCGGGATTGTCCACGAACACATCCGCCCGCAGCGCGCGCAGCCCGAAGTCATGTGCCAGCGCCGCGATGAAGGCCGGGACGATCTCGCTGGCCAGCCCGCGTCCCGACACGGCCGGCGCCAGGAAATAGACGATCGAGGGCCGCGCCCCCGCGGACACGCCGATCGACCCGACCGTGCGGCCGTCCATGTCCACCGCGGCCCGGAACGGCGGGCGATCCGCCCCAGGGGGAAAGATGCCGGCAAACTGCGCCCGGCTCATGCCGGGGCTGAACAGCAGCAGCATGGGCGCGACCGCGGGGTTGGTGGCGATGGCGTACAGCGGGTCCAGATCGGGTGCGGCCACGCTGCGTATCAGGCAGCGGGGCGATCCTGCCCGGAACCCCCGCCCTGCGGCGCAGCCGGGATCGGGCATCGGCTCAGCCGACCGGCACGACCCTGATCGCGCCGCCTGCGGCAGACAGCGCGATCCGACCCTGCACCAGACGCAGCGCGTCGTCGCCGAACACCTCGGCCCGCCAGCCCGTCAGCGCCGGAACGTCGCGCCCGCCGGCCGCCAGCGCGTCCAGGTCCGCCGCGGACGCGATCAGCCGCGGCGCCACGCCCGCCGCGTCAGCCTTGGCCTGCAGCAGCACCCGCAGCAGTTGCGACAGCGCCGCGTTGCCGGGCTTGCCGGGCTCGTCGGGGCTGGGCTTGGGCAGGTCGGTCGCCTCGACCCCTGCCCTGACCGCCGCAAGGATGCCCTGCGCGATCTCGCCGCGCCGCGCCTCGCGCAGCAGCAGCCGCGACTTGCCCAGATCCTCGTCGGTCAGCGGCTTGGCCGAGGCCAGCTCGACCAGCGCATCGTCCTTGAACACGCGCGAGCGGGGCACGTCGCGGCTTTGCGCATAGGTCTCGCGGAACCGCGCCAGTTCGCGCACCACCGCCAGAAAGCGGGGCGAGCCGGACCGGGTGCGTACCCGCTCCCACGCCTCGTGCGGGCGGGTGATATAGGTCTCGGGGTCGATCAGCACGGCCGCCTCCTCGGCCACCCACGCCTCGCGCCCGGTCTTTTTCAGCTGCTCTGCCAGATATTCATAGATCGCGCGCAGGTGCGTCACGTCGGCCAGCGCATAGTCCGCCTGCGCGGGCGTCAGCGGGCGGCGCGACCAGTCGGTGAATCGCGACGACTTGTCCAGTGGCTGCCGGGCGATCTTCTTGACCAGCGTCTCATAGCCCGCCTGCTCGCCAAAGCCGCAGACCATCGCCGCGACCTGGGTGTCGAACAGCGGGTCGGGGAACACCCCCGCATCGTGAAAGAAGATTTCCAGATCCTGCCGCGCGGCGTGGAACACCTTGACCGTCGCGGTGTGGCGGAACAGGTCGTACAGCGGCTCCAGCGACAGCCCGTCGGCCATCGGATCGACCAGCACGGCCGGCCCGCCCTCGGCCTTGGGGCCGGATGCCGGCGGCAGCGCCATCTGGATCAGGCACAGCTTGGAATAATAGGTCCGCTCGCGCAGGAATTCCGTGTCCAGCGTCACATAGGGTTGCGCCTTGGCCAGGGCGCAGAACTCGGCCAGTTCGTCGGTGGTGGTCAGGATGCGGGGCACTGCGGACATGGGCGTCATGGGCTTTCGGCTGGGGCGGGTCATCCGCCGGTCGTCCGGGTTTAAGCCCCTCTGGCCACGAAGGAAAGCGCGCGCGCATGCCTGGGGGCGGCACGATGGCGCGCCGGCCACAGCCCGATGCGGCCGGCCACGGGATTTCCCCGTTGCGCCCGGCTGCGATCCGGCCTTCCCTGTCCCCACCCTGAGCGGAGCGCATCATGCTGACCATCCACGGCGTCACCCGTTCGCGCGCCTCGCGCGTGATCTGGCTGTGCCACGAACTGGACCTGCCGTTCCGGCAGGTTCCCGTCATCCAGGCCTATCGGCTGCCCTTTCCCGATGCCGCGGACGCGGCCCTGAACACGCGGTCGGCCGCCTTCCTGGCGCTGTCGCCCGCCGGCTCCATCCCGGTGATCGAGGATGACGGGCTGGTGCTGTCGGAATCGCTCGCCTGCACGCTGCATCTGGCGCGCAAGCACGCGGCGGGCGGCCTCGGCCCCGCCGACCAGGCCGAGGACGCGCTGATGCAGCAATGGTCGTTCTTCGCGGCCACCGCGATCGAGCCGGACGCCCTGACGCTGATGTTCCTGCATGGACGCTGGCAGGCCCAGTCGGGCGAGGATGCCGCGCTTGTCGCCGGCGCCGCCGAACGGCTGGTGCGGCCCATGAAGGTAGTCGAGGACCATCTGGCGATCCACGCCCATCCGGTCGGCGGCCGCTTCACCGTGGCCGACCTGAACCTGGCCGAGATCATCCGCTATGCCCAAGGCTACGGCCCGCTGACCGAGCAGTTTCCTGCGGTGCTGGCGTGGCTTGCCGACTGTCAGGCGCGACCCGCGTTCCAGCGGATGTGGCAGGCCCGCCTGGCCGAGCCGGAATAGCCGGGGGCGCACCGGGCCTGCGCGCCTGTCCGCCCGCGGGTGCGCGGCGCGCCCTTGCCCCGCGGGGCCGGGGCGTGAAATAACGCGCCGACCTTAGAACCGAAAGCAGCCCATGTCCGACGATCTTCTCTCGGGCGCCGATCGCGCCGCCGACGCCTATTCCGCCGCCTCGATCGAGGTGCTGGAGGGGCTGGAGCCGGTCCGCAAGCGCCCCGGCATGTATATCGGCGGCACCGACGAACGCGCGCTGCACCATCTGGTGGCCGAAATCCTCGACAACGCGATGGACGAGGCGGTGGCCGGCCATGCCAGCCGCATCGAGGTCGAGCTGCACGCCGATGGCAGCGTCACGGTCCGCGACAACGGCCGCGGCATCCCTGTCGATCCGCATCCCAAGTTTCCGGGCAAATCCGCGCTGGAGGTGATCCTGTGCACGCTGCACGCGGGCGGCAAGTTCACCGAGGGCGCCTATCAGACCTCGGGCGGGCTGCACGGGGTCGGCGCGTCGGTGGTGAACGCGCTGTCCGACGTGATGGTGGTCGAGGTCGCGCGCAACCGCGAGTTGTGGCGACAGTCGTTTTCCCGCGGCGTGCCGCAAGGCCCCATCGAACGGGTCGGCGCCGCCCCCAACCGGCGCGGCACGACGGTCCTGTTCCATCCCGACGAGCAGATCTTCGGCCACCATCGGCTGAAGCCGTCGCGCATCATGCGGATGGTCAAATCCAAGGCCTATCTGCAGTCCGGCGTCGAGATCCGCTGGAAGACGGACATCGACGACGGCGAGACGCCGACCGAGGCCACCTTCCACTTCCCGGGCGGGCTGGCCGATTACCTAGGCGAACAGCTGGGCACCGCCTCGACCTATGCCGAGCGGCCCTTCGCCGGGTCGGTCGAGTTCCGCGAACGCTTCGGCGTGCCGGGCAAGGTGGACTGGGCGATCAACTGGACGCCCTCGCGCGACGGCTTCATCCAGTCTTATTGCAACACCGTGCCCACCCCCGAGGGCGGCACGCATGAATCGGGCTTCTGGTCCGCGATCCTGAAGGGGGTGCGCGGCTATGGCGAGCTGGCAAAGAACCGCAAGGCCGAGAACATCACCCGCGACGACCTGCTGGCCGGCGGCTGCGCGCTGGTGTCGTGTTTCATCAGCGAGCCGGAGTTCGTCGGCCAGACCAAGGACCGGCTGGCCACCACCGAGGCCGCCCGGCTGGTCGAGGGCGCCGTGCGCGACCACTTCGACAACTGGCTGGCCGCGAATACCAAATCGGCGGGCGCGATCCTCGATTTCCTGGTCCTGCGCGCCGAGGAGCGGCTGCGGCGGCGCCAGGAAAAGGAGACGGCGCGCAAGTCGGCCACGAAGAAACTGCGCCTGCCGGGCAAGCTGGTGGATTGTTCGGCCACGAACCGCGAGGGGACCGAACTGTTCATCGTCGAAGGCGACTCGGCGGGCGGCTCGGCCAAGTCGGCACGCGACCGCAACACGCAGGCGATCATGCCGATACGGGGCAAGATCCTGAACGTGCTGGGCGCGGCGTCATCCAAGCTGAGCCAGAACCAGGAGATCGCGGATCTGTCGCAGGCGCTGGGCGTGGGGCTGGGGACGCGGTTCAACGTGGACGACCTGCGCTATGACAAGATCATCATCATGACCGACGCCGACGTGGACGGCGCGCATATCGCCTCGCTGCTGATGACGTTCTTCTTCACCCAAATGCGGCCGCTGATCGACAAGGGCCACCTGTATCTGGCCTGCCCGCCGCTCTACCGCCTGACGCAGGGCGCGGCGCGGGTCTATGTCGCCGACGATGCCGAAAAGGAACGCTGGCTGGGCAAGGGCCTGGGCGGCAAGGGCAAGATCGACGTGCAGCGATTCAAGGGCCTGGGCGAGATGGACGCCAAGGACCTGAAGGACACGACAATGAACCCCGCCACGCGCAAGCTGATCCGCGTCAGCATCGACGACGAGGACGGCGGCGAGACGGGCGACCTGGTCGAGCGGCTGATGGGGAAAAAGCCCGAGTTGCGCTTTCAGTACATCAGCGAGAACGCCCGCTTCGTCGAGGAAGAGGGCCTGGACGTCTGAGGAAAGCCCGGGCGCCCTGTGCCGCCCGCCGCCTTCTGTGCCCGACCGGCCGCATGGAACGGCCGGCCGAGTGGCCGTGCGAACTATTCCTGCAGGCGTTCGACATACTCGACCAGCGCCACCAGCCGCGCCGGCGTGGGCGCGGTGATGCCGTCGCCGGGGTCGTACATCACCGTCTCACCCTGCAGCAGCTCGCTGAACTGGGGCATGTGGCTGTCGCTGCGCCCCATCGTATAGCCGTTGATCCGGCCCATGACCTGCAACCGGGGGAACCTGCCGCCCGACCGGGCACTGATCCGGGTCAGGTCCGCAGGGGGCGGTGCAAGACCTGCAGCCGCCGGCCCGTCCCCCTTGCCCGTCGGGCCATGGCACGAGGCGCAGAACAGGGCGTAATCGGCCGGGCCGCTGTCGGCCTGCGGTGCGGGCGTGCAGGCGATCAGCAAGGCCGCGCCGCCCAATGCGACGAGGGCCGGAGTGGCGAATTTCATGGCTGTCCCCCTTGTTCGTTGCGCGGACTGTGCCGAACGGGGGCGGGGCAGGCAAGTCCCGGCGGTGCGGTTCCGCAGATGCGGGCGCAGGCCGCGGCCTGATGGCCGCCGCGCATTGCGCTTGCCGGGTTTCTGGCCGACAACGACCCCCCATGTCCGATGATTTTCCTGTCCCTGCCAGCCTTGCGCTGACCGCCGCCCATGTCGCCCGCGCCCACCGCGAGGTGGACGAGTCCCCCTATGACCCGCAGTGGACGATGCTCACCGACGATGATCTGGATGCGCTGGCCGAGCGACTGACCGCAGGCCGGCCGCGCCCGGTGCCGATCTTCGCCTATGGCTCGCTGATCTGGAATCCGGGGTTCGAGGTCAGCGGCATCCGCCGCGCCACGGCGCCCGGCTGGCACCGCAGCTTTTGCATCGAGATGAACCGCTGGCGCGGCACGCCCGATTGCCCCGGCCTGATGCTGGCCCTGGAACCCGGCGGCCAGTGCGGCGGGCTGGTGATGGAGATCGCGCCCGGCACCGAACGCGAGTCGCTGCGCGCCATCCTGCGGCGCGAACTGGTGGCGCATGAACTGGTGGACAACGCCGTCTGGATCACCGTGGACACCGATCGCGGCCGCGAACAGGCCCTGACCTTCTATGCCGGCGCCGTTGGACAGACGCTGGTGCACCTGCCGATCGCGGAACAGGCGATGCGTCTGGCCCATGCCTGCGGCCCCGCGGGGTCGGGCGCCGAGTATCTGCACCGCACCGCCGAGGCGCTGGCGGCACATGGTCTGGACGACCCGTATGTCTGGCGCTTGCAGCAGATGGTGGCGACCGAAATCGACAGCTGGCGCCATCCCGGCGCGCCCATCGGTGACGTCTGACCGGAACGGCCGCCGCGACCGCGCGTTGTTTCCCGCGGCCAGAACCGGAGCAGGCGAATGTCATCCAGCGAAACCACCACCGACCATGACGTGATCCGCCAGTGGATCGAACAGCGCGGCGGCATCCCCACCGTCGTCAAGGGCACCCAGGACGACGAGGGCGAGGGCATCCTGCGCATCGATTTTGCGGAACGCGACGACGCGCTCGAAGAAATCTCGTGGGACGAGTTCTTCGAAACCTTCGAGGATCGGGGCCTTGCGTTCCTGTATCAGGACGAGACCAAGGACGGCAAGGAAAGCCGCTTCTTCAAGTTCGTGAACCGCTGACCGAGCGGGCCGCGCCTAGCTGCGGCCTGCGACCTTGTCCAGCCGCAGGACGCGGTCCATGCGCGCGGCCAGGTCCATGTTGTGAGTGGCGATCAGCGCCGACAGGCCGGTGTCGCGCACCAGGG
This sequence comes from Paracoccus endophyticus, assembly GCF_003286075.1. Taxonomy (GTDB): domain Bacteria; phylum Pseudomonadota; class Alphaproteobacteria; order Rhodobacterales; family Rhodobacteraceae; genus Paracoccus; species Paracoccus endophyticus. The sequence continues at coordinate 56,463 of NZ_QLUV01000006.1, forward strand.
CCATCAGCACGCCGAACACGCGGTCGGACGTTGCGGGGTCCAGGTTGCCCGTCGGCTCGTCGGCCAGCAGCAGCGCAGGCGCATTGGCCAGCGCGCGGCAGAACGCCACGCGCTGCTGCTCGCCCCCCGACAGCGCCGCCGGGCGGTGATCGGCGCGCGGCGCCAGCCCGACACGGTCCAGCAGGCCGCGCGCCCGGTCCTGCGCCGCGCGTTCCGGCGTGCCATTCGCCAACTGCGGCAGGACGACATTCTCCAATGCGGTAAATTCGGGCAGCAGGTGATGGAATTGATAGACAAATCCCAGCTCGCGCCGCCGTGCCTCGGTCCGCGCACGGTCGGACAGGCCGGTCATGTCGCGCCCGGACAGGATCACCCTGCCCGCGCCCGGCGTGTCCAGCAGCCCCGCGATATGCAGCAGCGTCGATTTCCCCGCCCCGCTGGGCGCCACCAGCGCCACCACCTCGCCGCGTGCAACGGTCAGGTCCAGCCCGCGCAGCACCTCGACCGCCGCCGGTGTGCCGGGGTTGTAGGTCTTTGCGATGCCTTCCAGCCGCAGGACATCACTCATAGCGCAGCGCCTCGACCGGGTTCATCCGCGCGGCGCGCCGGGCGGGAAAGATGGTGACGATGAAGGACAGCACCAGCGACAGGCCGACGGCCTTGGCGATGTCGATGCCGCGCAGCCTGGCCGGCAGTTCGTAGATGCCGCGCACCGCGGGGTCCCAGGCGCCGCCGTCGGAAAACCAGTTCACCGCCGCCATGATGCTGTCCACGTTCAGGGCCAGCAGGACGCCCAGGATCACGCCCGCCAGCGTGCCGATCACCCCGGTGAACGCGCCGCACAGGAAGAACACCCGCAACACCGCGCCCTCGGTCAGCCCCATCGTCCGCAGGATGCCGATGTCGCGGCCCTTGTTCTTGACCAGCATGATCAGGCCGCTGGTGATGTTCATCGACGCGATCAGCACCAGCACCGAGAGGATCACGAACATCACATCATCTTCGACGTCCAGCGCCTTGAGAAAGCTGCCGGAACTGTCGCGCCATGTCCAGACGAGGCTGCCCGGCAGCGCCTCCATCAGGGCGGGGGTCAGATCATCCACCTGCTCGGGCTCGGCGACATAGACCTGGATCTCGTCCACGACCCCCTCGCGGTTGAAATAGGACTGGGCCTCGGCCAGAGGCATGTAGATCCGGGTCCGGTCGATGTCATAACGTCCCGCCGTGAAGACATAGACGACCTCGTAGGCGGCGACGCGGGGGGTGGTGCCGAATGCGGTCTGCGCCCCCTGGGGCGAGATCAGCTGGATGCGATCCCCCACGCCTAGGTTCAGTTCGCGCGCGATGCCCGACCCGATGGCCACGCCGCGGTCAAAGTCGGCGATGTCGCCCACCGCCGTCTGCGGGTCCGCAATACGCGGAATATCTGCAAGATCCCCTTGCGTTAGACCAAATACCTCAGCCACGTTCGACCGTTCGCCGGCGCTGGCCATCACCTGTCCCTTGACCACCGGATCGGCCCGCAGCACGCTGGGCAGCGCGGCCATGCGATCGGCGACCGCGGCATAGTCCGCGATGGTCCCGGCCACGCTGTAGGTTTCCTCGGTCAGGTCGTTCACGATCTGCCCCGGCGGCATATAGACCGTCGTGTGGGCATTCGCGCCCAGGATCGTGTCCACGAATTCCGCGCGAAAACCAGACCTTACAGCCAGTGTTGCAATCAGCGCCATAACCCCCAGGGCGATCCCGATCAGGCTGATCCAGGTCATCACCGAAACGCCGCCTTCGGCGCGGCGGGCCCGCAGATACCGCCAGGCGATCATGAACTCGTAGGGCGCAAAGGGGCGCGGGTTTGCCATCGGCAGGCCTTTCGTCGGGTGGCGGCAAACTGACGACGGGGGGCGGGCTTGGCAAGCCGACATCCCCGTGAGGCGAGGGGCGCGCGTGCCCTGCCTGCCGGCGCCTGCTTGCCCTTGCGCCGCGCCTCGGCCACAACCGTGGCCATGGCCAAACCCGTCGCCGCCTTTACCTGCACCGCCTGCGGGGCCGCCCACCCGAAGTGGTCGGGCCGCTGTGATGCCTGCGGGCAGTGGAACAGCATCGTCGAGGAGGCCCCGCTGTCCCAGGGACCCGGCCGCGGCCTGGGCGCGGCGCGCGGGCGGGTCATCGCGCTGAGCGGGCTGTCCAGCGACGAGCCGCCGCCCACACGCGCCGCCTCGGGCATCGATGAGCTGGACCGGGTGCTGGGCGGCGGGCTGGTGCCCGGCAGCGCCATCCTGGTCGGGGGCGACCCGGGGATCGGCAAGTCCACGCTGATGCTTCAGGCCGCCGCCGCCTTTGCCCGCGCGGGCGCCCGCGCCGTCTATATCAGCGGCGAGGAGGCCGGCGCACAGTTGCGGATGCGCGCCGGGCGGCTGGGGCTGGCCGACGCGCCGGTGCGGCTGGGCACGGAAACCGCCTTGCGCGACATCCTGACAACGCTGGACGCAGAGCGTCCCGACGTCGCGGTGATCGATTCGATCCAGACCCTGTGGTCGGACACCGTCGATGCCGCCCCGGGCAGCGTGGGCCAGGTCCGCGCCGCCGCGCACGAGCTGATGACATTCGCCAAGCGCAGCGGGGTCGCCGTGATCCTTGTGGGCCACGTCACCAAGGACGGCCAGATCGCAGGACCCCGCGTCGTCGAGCATATGGTCGATACGGTCCTGTATTTCGAGGGCGAGCGCGGCCACCAGTTCCGCATCCTGCGCGCGGTCAAGAACCGCTTTGGCCCGGCCGGGGAAATCGGCGTTTTCGAGATGACCGGCGGCGGCCTGGCGCAGGTCGCCAACCCCTCGGCCCTGTTTCTGTCCGAACGCGGCCAGCCCATTCCCGGCAGCGCCGTCTTTGCCGGGATCGAGGGGACGCGGCCGGTCCTGACGGAAATCCAGGCGTTGGTCGCGCCGTCCACCCTCGCCTCGCCCCGGCGCACGGTGGTGGGGCTGGACGGCGGGCGGGTCAGCACCATCCTTGCCGTGCTGGAGGCGCGCTGCGCCGTGCCCTTTGCCGGGCTGGACGTGTTCCTGAACGTCGCGGGCGGCATGCGCGTCAGCGAGCCGGCCGCCGACCTTGCCATCGCCGCCGCGCTGCTGAGCGCGCGCGAGGACCACCCCCTGCCCGCCGAGACCGTCTTTTTCGGCGAGGTCAGCCTGTCGGGCGCCCTGCGCCCCGTCGCCCAGGCCGAAAACAGGTTGAAAGAGGCGCAGAAACTTGGTTTTTCACAAGCCATCCTGCCCGCGGTCCAGAAGGTCGAGGGTTCGGAGGGCATGCGCGTGACCCGCGCCGCCGATCTGACGAGTTTCACGGGCGAGACATTCGGCGCCGGATGACCGCCCCCAACCTGCGGCGACAGCCGCAAAAGGGCGGTTTCAATGGACGGCTTTACCCTTGTTGATGGCATCGTTGCGGCCGTCATCATCCTTTCGGCGATTCTCGCCTATTCGCGCGGCTTCGTGCGCGAATCGCTGGCGATCCTGGGCTGGATCGGGGCCGCCATCCTGGCGTTCATGTTCGCGGCAGCGATGCGGCCCCTGATCGCGCAGATCCCCTATGTGAACAGGCTGTTGGCCGACAGCTGCGAACTGGCCACAATCGCGGGGTTTGCCGTCGTCTTCGCGCTGGCGCTGGTGGTGTTTTCCATCCTGACGCCGCTGTTTTCGTCGGTCGTCCAGCGCAGCGCGCTGGGGGGCGTCGATCAGGGCATGGGCTTTCTGTTCGGCGTGGCGCGCGGCATCCTGCTGGTTGCCGTGGCGTTCATCGTCTATGACCGGGTGATGGCAAGCCAGCCCGTTCCCATGGTGGACGGGTCCCGGTCGGCGCAGGTCTTCCAGCGCATGAGCGGTCAGCTGAACGAACAGATCCCGCAGGATGCGCCGGGCTGGGTTGTGTCGCGCTATGACCAGCTGGTGCGGTCCTGCCCCGCCAGCGCCACGGTCCCGGCCGCGACCACGCCGACTGCTGCCTCGAACTGACAGGGCGATCCGGGCCTTTGTGGCGGACCGATGTCGTTTTCCGTCCCGGCGCGTCCGCCGGGGCGTGACTTTGGTGCGGCGCGCGCCTAGATACCTCCTCGTTCCCCCAGCGACTGGCAGGCGTTCGATGCAGCCTTTCCTTGCCCATCCCTTCGATCACGACCGCCTGCACGAAGAGTGCGGCGTCTTTGGCGTGATCGGCGTGACCGATGCCGCCAACTTCGTCGCCTTGGGGCTGCACGCCCTGCAGCACCGAGGTCAGGAGGCGGGCGGCATCGTCGTCCACCACCCCGACCACGGGTTCAACAGCGCCCATCGGTTCGGCTATGTCCGCGACAACTTCACCAAGGCGTCGCTGATGGAAACCCTTCCGGGGCCGCTGGCCGTCGGCCATGTGCGCTATTCCACCGCCGGGACCAAGGCCAACACCGCGATCCGCGACGTGCAGCCGTTCTTCGGCGAGTTCGCGATGGGCGGCTGCGCCGTCGCCCACAACGGCAACATCACCAACGCCTTGGCCCTGCGGCGCGAACTGATCGAGCGCGGCTCGATCTTTCAGTCGGGGTCCGACAGCGAATGCATCATCCACCTGATGGCGCGGTCGATCCAGCGCAACATCCCCGAGCGGATGAAGGATGCGCTGCGCCGGGTCGAGGGCGCGTTTTCCGTCATCGCCATGACCCGCACCAAGCTGATCGGCGTGCGCGATGCCCTGGGCGTGCGCCCGCTGGTGCTGGGTCGGCTGCCGGGCGACGCGTTCGTGCTGTCGTCGGAAACCTGCGCGCTGGACATCGTGGGGGCCGAGTTCATCCGCGAGATCGAGCCGGGCGAGATGGTCGTGATCTCGAAGGGCAAGGTCGAAAGCTCGCGCCCCTTCGGCCCGTCCACGGGGCGGTTCTGCATCTTCGAGCACGTGTATTTCAGCCGCCCCGATTCGATCATCGGCGGCCGCTCGGTCTACGAGACCCGCCGCCAGATCGGCGTCGAGCTGGCGCGCGAGGCCCCGGTGGACGCCGACCTGGTCTGCCCGGTGCCTGACAGCGGCACGCCCGCGGCCATCGGCTATGCCCATGAAAGCGGCATTCCCTATGGCATGGGCATCATCCGCAACCAGTACATGGGCCGCACCTTCATCGAGCCGACCGAGCAGATCCGCAACATGGGCGTGCGGCTGAAGCTGAACGTCAACCGCGCGCTGGTGCGCGGCAAGCGCGTGGTGCTGGTCGACGACAGCGTCGTGCGGGGCACCACCAGCCGCAAGATCAAGGACATGATCCTGGACGCAGGCGCGGCCGAGGTGCATTTCCGCATCGCCAGCCCGCCGACCGCCTGGCCCTGCTTTTACGGCGTGGACACGCCGGATCGCGACAAGCTGCTGGCCGCGAACATGTCCAACGACGAGATGCGCGACTGGATCGGCGTGGACAGCCTGGCCTTCGTGTCGCTGAACGGTCTTTACCGCGCCGTGGGCGAGGCGACGGGGCGCGACCCGGCCCGGCCGCAGTATTGCGATGCGTGCTTTTCGGGCGACTATCCAGTGGCGCCCTTCGACCAGCTGGAACGCGGCTTTCGCATGCGGCCGGACCCGCTGTCGGGCGATGCCGAGGCCCAGCAGGACCAGACCGGCTATCGCCCGGTCGATCACACGCTGACCCCGAACAGCGCGACACGCGCGGCCGAATAGTCGCACGCGTCCGGCACGCCGCCCTTGGGGGGCGCCACGAACCCGTCGCGGGGCCGTGTCGTTTCTGTCACCGTCAGGCGATAGCGTCTTTCCATGCCGTCGGGCTGGACGGACGGGGTTGCCATACCCACTATCCGGTTCGGCGGCTGGGCCGCAGACTGGACGCGCGGGGCTTCACGGGGTCGCAGGCGCATGACCGGCATTTTGCACTTTTCCCTCCCTGCCAAGGGCCTGCGCGCGGACCACGGCGCTCAACCCCGCCACGCTCGTGCGGCCGGACAGGCGGGCGCAGCGCCCCGCATCCGCTGTGAGCGGGCTGGCCCATGCGGATGATCGCCGCGCGTGTGGGGATGGTCGCGCTGGCCTGTCTGCTGGCGCTGGTGGGCTGGTTCGGCGGCCTGCATGCCAGCGGCAATGTGCAGACGGTGGTCGCGGGGCAGGTCTATCGCGCCGGAACGCTGCCGCCCGACCACCTTGCCCGCCTGCTGGCGCAGCACCGCATCCGCAGCGTGGTGAACCTGCGCGGCCCGCATCCCGGCACCCCCTGGTACGACGCCGAGGCGGCCGCGACCGCCGCCGCCGGCGCGCAACTGCTGGATTTTCCGATGACGGCAGGCGCCCCCTTGCCCGAGGCAAAGGCCGGCGCGCTGATCCGCCTGATGGCGGACGCGCCCAAGCCGATGCTGATCCACTGTGAGGGGGGGGCCGACCGCACAGGCCTTGCCGCCGCGCTGTATCTGACGGCCGTGCAGGGCGTGCCGGCCCGCGAGGCGGGGCGGCAGCTGTCGGTTCGCTATGGCCATGTCGGCATCCAGGGCCTCACCTACGCGTGGCCCATGACCGAAAGCTGGCAGCGGCTGAAGGATCGCGTCCGGTCCCGGAGCGCGGCCCTGCCCGGCCGCTAGAGGGTCGCCAGCAGCCCGGCATAGCGGCGCTCGGCCTCGGCCTGGGCGGCGGCGACGGCGGGAATGGCCATCAGCCGCGCCAGTTCCGCGGCGACCGCCGGGCCATAGCGCCGCTCGATGCTGCGATCCTCGATCCGGGCGCCCGCGATGCGGGCAAAATACTCCTCGGTGTGGCGGGTATTGCCCTCGCCCACGGCGACGGCCCCCCGGCCGCGATCGTGACGCAGGCAGAACGACGACAGCGACTTGACGGCGTAATGGTTGTAATGCGCCAGCCCGTGGGCGATCTGCTCGGGCGGGACGTTGCGCAGCACCTGCCACAGCGGCGTGCCCGGCGCGATGGCCGACAGCGCCCCGTCGCCCCGCATGACCTGCAACGGCACCTTGCCGCGATAGCCGTTGACGCAATGGTTGTGGATGGTGCGGAACCGCCGCAACCCGCGGGTCAGCGTCTTGATCGGCCGGTTCGCGCGATGGCGCGGGGGCACGCGGCGCACGAACTGCTGGGTGACGCGGCCGGGGCGCCAGTCCTCGTCGTCCGAGGTGCCGAAGGTCATCGGGTTCAGCGCGATGATGTCGGTGCCGTCGGGCGCCGCGGCGGTCAGGTCCTGCACCCGGCCTGCGCCGGTCGTGACCTGCAGGAACTCGTCGGCGTCCAGCACCATCAGCCAGTCGGCCCGGTCCAGCCCGTGCTCGGCCCGCATCAGGGCATAGCCCTTGTGCTGGGGGATGTCGCCGGGCGCCAGCACGTTGCGGGTGTGGCCGATGGCCCCCGCCGCGGCCAGCGCGTCCAGCACCAGGTCGGTGCCGTCGCGGCAGTCGTTCGACGCGATGAAGATCCGGTCGAAACCCAGCACCCGATGATGGGCCACGAATTCCAGCACATACGGCCCCTCGTCCTTCATCGACGAAATCAGCACATGGCCCAGGCTGTCGGTCATTCGCAGGCTCCGTCACGGTTGCAGCACGCGCGCCGACCTGTGCCGGAACGCGGGCCGAAATCAAGCGCGATCGCCGCGCATGGTGTCAGGGCAGGACGGCCGCACCCCATAGCCACGCTTGGCCCCTTCCCCCCGTGCAGATCGGCCACCCCTTGCCGTGCGGTTGCGCCGCCTGCGTCTGCGGTCTATTCCCCCGCGGATGCGTGCCGCGACCCCGATCCATTTCCAGAACGTCACCAGGACCTGGCCCCAGGCCGGGGGCACGGTCGTGACGGCGCTGGACGACGTGACGCTGGACGTGCCTGCAGGCTCGATCACCGGAATCATCGGGCGGTCCGGCGCGGGCAAGTCCACGCTGCTGCGGATGGCCAACGGGCTGGAGCGTCCGACCAGCGGCACCGTCACGCTGGGGGGGGACGACGTGGGTGGGGCCAGCGGGGCCGACCTGCGCCGCATCCGGCGCGCCGTCGGCATGATCTTCCAGCATTTCAACCTGCTGGCCAACCGCACGGTGCGCGGCAACATCGCCCTGCCCTTGGAGATCGCGGGACAGCGTGGCGCGGCCGTCGCCGCCCGCGTGGACGATCTGACGCGGCTGGTCGGTCTGGCCGAGCAGGCCGACCGTTATCCGGCCGAATTGTCGGGCGGCCAGAAACAGCGCGTCGGCATCGCCCGCGCCCTGGCGACCGGGCCGCGCGTGCTGCTCTCGGACGAGGCGACCAGTGCCCTTGACCCGGAAACCACCCGCTCGGTCTTGGGGCTGCTGTCGGACATCAACGCGCGGCTTGGCCTGACCATCCTGCTGATCACGCACGAGATGGCCGTCGTGCGCCAGATCTGCACCCACGTCGCCGTCATCGAAGCCGGGCGCATCGTCGAGGCGGGCGAGACCTATCGCGTCTTTTCCGACCCCCGCCATCCGGTCACCCGATCCTTTCTGGCCGGGATCACCACTGTCGCCCTGCCGGGGTTCATCGCGGGGCGCATGCTGGCCGACCGCCCGCAGGGGCCGGCGCAGGCGGTGATGCAGGTCACGTTCATCGGCGATCATGCGACCGAACCCATGCTGTCGCGGCTGACGCGCGACCTGGGGCTGGATGTCAACATCCTGGCCGGCGCGATCGAGGAGATCGGGACCCGGCCGTTCGGCAACCTGCTGGTGGCGCTGGACGCCAGCCGCGCCGCGCAGGCCGCCGCCACGCTGGAACAACACGGAATGATGACCAAGGTGCTGGGCTATGTCGCCTGAACTGATCGGGCTGATCGCGCAGGCCACCGCGCAGACGCTGTACATGGTCGCCGCCTCGGCGATCCTGGGGACGCTGATCGGCCTGCCGCTGGGCGTGTTCCTTGCGACCTCGCGCCGGGGCGAGCTGCTGGCCGCGCCCGCCGCGAATGCCGCGCTGGGACTGGTCGTGAACGCCGCGCGCTCGGTGCCGTTCATCATTCTTGTGGTGGCCATCATCCCGTTCACCCGGATGCTGGTCGGCACCTCGATCGGCACCACCGCGGCCATCGTGCCCCTGACCATCGCGGCCGCCCCATTCATCGCACGGCTGGTCGAAACCTCGATCCGCGACCTGGACGCTGGCCTCATCGAGGCCGCGCGCGCGATGGGCGCCACGCCCTGGCAGGTCGTGCGCAAGGTCCTGCTGCCCGAGGCGCTGCCCGGCATCACATTGGGCCTGACGCTGGCCGTGGTCAGCCTGATCGGCTATTCCGCCATGGTCGGCGCCGTCGGCGGCGAGGGCCTGGGCGACCTGGGCATCCGCTATGGCTATCAGCGGTTCATGCCCGCCGTCATGCTGGCTGTGGTCGTCGTCCTGATCGTCCTGGTCCAGCTTGTCCAGCTGGTGGGCGAGGCGATCGCGGCCCGGCTGGACAAGCGCGCGCCCCGCCGCCCGAAATGACACATCGCACAAAGGAACACTTCATGCGCCGTCTTCTGACCCTGACCGCTGCCGCCCTGGCGCTGACCGCAGGTCTGGCCACCGCCGAGGACATCAAGGTCGGCGTCACGCCGGGCGAGCACGCCGAGATCATGGACGAGGTCGCCAAGCTGGCCGAACCCAAGGGCCTGTCCATCGAGGTCATCGAGTTCTCGGACTATGTCGTGCCGAACCAGGCGCTGGCCGACGGCGACCTGCACGCCAACAGCTTTCAGCACGTCCCCTATCTGGATAACCAGATCAAGGATCGCGGCTTCAAGCTGAGCGTCGTCGCCAAGACCATCACCACGCCGATGGGCGTCTATTCCGCCAGCCTGAAGGCGCTGGCCGACCTGCCCGAGGGCGGCGCTGTGGCGATCCCCAACGACCCGACCAACGGCGGCCGCGCCCTGCTGCTGCTGCAGGACAACGGGTTGCTGACGCTGAAGGAAGGGACCGGCCTCACGCCCTCGCCGCTGGACATCGCGGACAATCCCCGCAAGCTGAAGTTCCTGGAACTGGACGCGGCGCAACTGCCTCGCGCGCTGCAGGACGCCGATGCGGCGATCATCAACACCAACTTTGCCCTGGCCGCCGGGCTGTCGCCCAAGACCGACGCCATCGCGATGGAAAAAGCCGACAGCCCCTATGCCAACGTGATCGTCGTGCGCGCGGGCGACGAGGACCAGCCCTGGGTCAAGCAAGTGGTCGAGATCTATCACTCGCCTGAAATCAAGACCTTCATCGACACCAAGTACGAAGGCGCGGTCATCACCGCCTGGTGACGCCGCACCAGGGGCAGCGGGGGCGGGCTGCCCCCGTCGCACGCCGGGCGACCGCCGCGGGGAACCCTTTTCGCCGGACGCGGTTGGACCGCGCACAGCAACGGGGCGCGGCGTGATCTCGACAGTCAGGACGGGCGGCGGCGATGGCCGCAAGGCCGGGCCGGCGACGCGTCAGCCGCGCCCCAGACAACGAAAGCCATCATGCCCCGATCCCCGGACCAGTCTGCGCCCGCCCGCATGGGCCATGCCGAAACCGCCGCCGCCCTTGCCGAGGCGCTGACCGGCGGTGACATCATCCTGGCCGCGGAAAGCGAGGTCGAGGCCCGTGCGATTGCCCGCGCCCTGGCCCTTGCCGCCCCGCAGGCGCAGGTCGTGCTGGTGCCCGAAAGCGATGCGATGGCAGGCCGCGACGCGCCCGCCTCGCCCGCCAACCTGGGTGCGCGCAATGCCGCGCTGGCCCGCCTGCGCGCGCTGGCCGGTGACGACCAACGCGGCCCGGTCGCGCTGATCACGACCGGCGAGGCGCTGGCCCGCGCCTGGCCCGCCCCCGACACGGTCGATCCGCGTCTGCTGTCCGTGACGACCGGGCAGGATATTGCCCTGCCCGACCTGCTGGCGGCTGCGGTGGCGCTGGGCTATGTCGAGGACGACCGCGTGGACGAACCCGGCGAGGTCGCCCTGCGCGGCCAGGTGCTGGATCTCTTTCCCTGCCAGTCCGAGTGGCCCGTCCGCATCGAGACGGACGAGGGCGGCGTGGCGGACATCCGCAGCTATGACCTGGTCGATCAGCGCACCATCGCGCAGATCGACGGCATCGAGATCGCGCCTGCGGTCGAACTGCCGCTGGGCGATGCGCCGTGCAGCCTGCTGGATCACCTGCCGGGCGCGCGCGTCGTGATGGGCGCCGGTGCCGATCGTCGTCGCGCCTCGGCGCTGCGGCTGGCGCGCGAGATCGAGGGGGCGGCAAGCACCCGGCTGGTCGATCAGGCCGCCTGGCAGGCAGCGCTGGCCCGGCATCAGACGCTGGCACTGGATCGCCCGGGCGATCCGCCGCCGCGGTTCGTCGAGAGGCCCCACCCTGTGCGCGCCTTTGCCGCCGCCGCCCGCGCCGCCACCAGGGCAGGCGAGCGGCTGGTGCTGCTGGGGGGCGAGCGCGACCTGCGGTTCCTGACCCGCGGCATGGCCCGGCAACTGGGCGTGACCGTCGCGCCGGCGGCGGCGTGGTCCGACGTGACCGGGGCTGCCCCCGGCGCGGTGCTGGCGATGCCCCTGCCCGCCGACCGCGGCTTTCGCCGCGAGGGCGTGCTGGCGGTCGCCGCCGCCGACCTGCTGGGCAGCCGGGCGCAGCGGCACGAGGATCCCGGCGCCGCCGTGAACGCCCTGACCGACGCCACCGAGATCCGCACCGGGGATGTCATCGTGCACGAGGAATACGGGCTGGGCGTCGTCGAGGGGATCGAGCCGCTGCCCGCCCCGGCGGGCGAGCCGGACGCCGGCGACGCGATCCGCTTGCGCTATGCGGCGGATGCGGTGCGGCTGGTGCCTGTCGCGCAAGCCCACCAGATCTGGCGCTATGGCGCGGAACCCGAGGCAGTGACGCTGGACCGCCTGGACGGGTCAAGCTGGCGCAAGCGCAAGGACGACATCAAGGCGGCGGTCGCCCAGACCGCGCGGGGCCTGGCCGATCTGGCCCGCGACCGCAGCACCCGGACCGCCCCCGTGCTGGAGCCCGACCCCGCCGCCTACGAACGCTTTGCCGCAGGCTTTCCGTTCGCCGAGACCCCCGACCAGATCCGGGCGATCGAGGCGGTGCGCGACGATCTCGCCTCGGGGCGGCCGATGGACCGGCTGGTGATCGGGGACGTGGGCTTCGGCAAGACCGAGGTGGCGCTGCGCGCGGCGGCGGTGGCGGTGCTGGCGGGCCGGCAGGTGGCCCTTGCCGCGCCCACGACGGTCCTGGCGCGCCAGCACGTCGAGACGTTTCAGCGCCGGTTCGCCGATCTGGGCATCGGCATCGGCGCGCTGCACCGCCTGACCAGCGCCGCCGAACGCAAGGCGGTCAAGGCCGGGCTGGCCGACGGGTCGATCCGCATCGTCATCGGAACCGGTGCGGTCGCGGCCAAGGGCGTGGCCTATCACGATCTTGCGCTGGTCATCATCGACGAGGAACAGCGATTCGGCACGGCCGACAAGCAAAAGCTGCGCGCGCTTTCGGCGGGCCATGTGCTGACCCTGACGGCGACGCCCATCCCGCGCACCCTGCAGACCGCGCTGGTCGGGCTACAACAACTGTCGGTCATCGCCACGCCCCCGGCCCGCCGCCAGCCGATCCGCACCGCGGTCGCCACGTTCCAGCCCGACACCCTGCGCGCGGCCCTGCTGCGCGAACGCGCGCGGCGCGGGCAAAGCTTTGTCGTGGTGCCGAAGATCGCGGACATGGCGGCGATGGCCAAGGCGCTGGCCGACGCGGTGCCCGACCTGACGGTGCTGCAGGCGCACGGCAAGCTGCCCGCGGCCGACATCGACGACGCGATGATCCGGTTTGCGAACGGCGCCGGCGACGTCCTGCTGGCCACCAACATCATCGAGGCGGGACTGGACGTGCCCCGCGCCAACACGATGATCGTCCACAAGGCCGACCGCTTCGGCCTGGCGCAGCTGCATCAGCTGCGCGGCCGGGTTGGCCGGGGCAATCTGCGCGGCCACATGCTGATGCTGACCGAGGCGGGCAAGACCATTCCCGACCGCACCATGCGGCGGCTGCAGACGCTCGAGGCGCTGAACCGGCTGGGCGCGGGGTTCGAGATCAGCGCCCGCGACCTGGACCTGCGCGGCGCGGGCGACCTGCTGGGCGACACGCAGGCCGGGCACATGAAGCTGATCGGCGTCGATCTGTATCAGCAGTTGCTGGCCTCGGCCCTGGCCGAACTGCGGGGCGAGGCGGCCGAGCACTGGACGCCCGACCTGAACCTGGGCGTTCAGGGCCGCCTGCCCGAGGACTGGATCGCCGACCAGGACACGCGGCTGGGCGTCTACATGCGCCTGGCGCGGCTGGCCGATGCCGACGCCGTGGACCTGGTCGAGGCCGAACTGGAGGACCGCTTCGGCGAGATCCCCCCCGAGGCGCGGCACCTGCTGACCGCCGCCCGGCTGCGGATGGACGCGCGGGCTGCGGGCGTGGCCCGCGTCGTGGCGGGTCCGGCGGCCATCGCGCTTTACCCTCGCCCCGGCGTGACGCTGGCCGCCGACGGGCTGGAACGCAAGGACGACTGCGCCATCCTGCGCGAACCCATCGAGGACGCAGCCGACAGGATGGCGCGCGCCGCGGGGCTGCTGGCCATGCTTGCCGGGGCAGAGACCCAGGGCGCGGACAGGGCGACCTGACGCGCAGGCCTGTCGCCGTCGGCCGCGATATGGCGCCGCCTGCGCCCTGCCCGCGCTTGCGCGGGCGCGGTCCGTTCCGGCGCCTGCGCGCTCACCAGGGCACCGGCTCTCCGCGCCAGTCCCGGAACGTGCCCGTATCGGCGGGCGACAGCCCTGCGATCACCTCCAGCAGGGCGGCGGCCGACTGGTCGGGCGTCAGGACCGCATGGCGCGGCTGGTATCCCGCCGAAAGGCGGGTCGCCACCGTGCCGGGATGCAGCGCCACCACGATCGCGCCGCGGTGCTGGCGGGCAATCTCGATCGCGGCGGTCCGGATGATCTGGTTCTGCGCGGCCTTTGCGGCGCGATAGCCGATCCAGCCGCCCAGCCGGTTGTCGCCGATCGACCCCACCCGCGCCGACAGCGAGGCGAACACCGCGCGCCCGCCCTCGCGCCGGTGGGCCAGCAGGGGCGAGAAATACCGCAGGGCCAGCGCGACGCCGGTGGCGTTCAGGGCGAACATCGCGGCCATCGCGGACGCCTCGACCGCGCGGATGGTCTTTTCGGGGCTGCCCTCGCCCACCGTCAGCGCCCCCGTCGCGTTCAGGATCAGGTCAAAGCGCGCCTTGCCCAGCCGCTCGGCCGCCCGCGCGACCGACCCCTGATCGGTCAGGTCGAATCCGTCCGACCGCGACAGGCCGGTGACGTCCCAGCCCGAGGCCTCCAGCCGTGCGCTGAACGCAGATCCGATGCCGCCCGTTCGCCCAAGGATCAGCGCCTTCATCATGTGCCTGCTGGCTGGGGACGGCGGGCCGCGGCGGGCACGCCTCGGCGGCAGGCTGGCGCGGGACGGCGCCCGAGGCAACCCCCCGCTGCCCGCGGCGCGCCGCGGGCCGGCCGGCGTCCGTCAGACCGGCAGGGGGTCGAACGCCTCGACCCGCACATCGGCAAAGGCCACAACGGCGCGGTCCAGGTCCGACCGCGTCATCAGGCAGCCTGCGGTGGACAGCGCATCCGCCAGCGCGGCCGAAGGCGCCGACACCGACACCAGCGCCAGCGCCCGGTCCGAGGGCTGACCCGTGCGCGGGTCGATGATGTGGCCCAGCCGTCCGGCCTGGTCGAAGCAGGTGGCGCGAGGGGCCGAGCTGGCCAGGGTCCGCCCGCTCAGCGGCACCGGGCGGCCGTTCGACAGCGTGACGGGCCAGGGCCGCCCGTCCGGCGCGCGGCCCAATGCCGCGATCTCGCCCATCTCGCACATCAGGTCGGTCATCCCCATCCCGGCGAGCCGCGCCGCGACCCGGTCGGTGACATAGCCCTGCGCGATCCCGTTCAGCGTCAGCGCCATCCCGGGGCGGGCCAGGGTGACGCGCGCCGGTTCAACGGCCACCCCGCCCCAGCCGGTGCGCGACAGCGCGGCCGCGCGCTCGGCCGCGGTCGGCGTGCGGCCCTCGGCGGCGGCCGTGGCGTGCAGGGCCCACAGGGGCTGAATGGTCGGATCGAACAACCCGCCGCTTGCGTCGTGGACCAGCCCGGCCAGCGTCAGCAGCGCGACCATCTCGGTCGAGGGCGCGTCCAGCGTGCCGGTGGCATTCAGGCGCATCAGCTCGGAGCCGGGCCGATAAAGGCTGAAGATCGCCTCCAGCCGCGCCAGCTCGTCCAGCGCGGCGGCGACCATGCGCTCGGCGTCGGGATGGGCCAGGATCAGCCGGGCCTCGGCCCCCAGCGCCGTGCCGCGCCAGTCGGTGATCGGCCCGGCGGGGGCAGCGCGTCCTGCCAGCGGCGCCAGCGCCGCGGCCGAGGCGATGGTCAGGAAATGGCGGCGGGTCACGGTCATGGCGTCTTCTCCTCGGGTCGGTTCGCGGACAGCGCCTTCAGCCGGGCGGCAAAATCCGCATCGTCGTCGTTGGCGGGGGTGCCCGCGATGGGACTGGGGGGGTCGTCGGCCGCCAGCACCAGCTCTGCCGGGATCTCGTCCAGCCGCCGCACCTCGCCCCCCTGTGCCGCGACAAAGCTCCGGGCGGCGTCCTCGGTGCCGAAGGGGATCACCTCGGGCGTTCCCATCCCGCCCGCCTGCGCGGACCCGGTGACGAAAAACGCGTCCTCGGCGGCGATCCAGTTCGATGCGCCCGGGTTTTCCCACGGCGCCACGGCCATGTCGCTGACATAGATGGCCGTGATCTCGCCCTGCTGTTCCGGCAGCAGGCGGAACGCCACGGCGTCGCGGACCTGGCTGAAGAACAGCGGATCGGGCATGCCGCGCAGATGCACCTGCGCCTTGGGGCCGGGGTGTTCGAACAGGTTCATCTGGCAGAAATGGCCGACCGCCTCGCGCGTCATGGCGACGGGCTCGGGGCGCTGCGCGGCCTCCTCTCGGCAGCCCGCAAGCGCCGCGACCAGCAGCAGGGCGGCAACCGCGCCCCTCATGGCGTCACCCGGCGGAATGCCGTGACGGCAAGGGCCAGCATCGCAAGGGGCCACAGCACCAGCGAGGTCAGCGCCTGCCAGCCGGGGATGGACGCTGCCGCCCCGCCGATGCCGGACGCCGCCGCCGTGGCCCCGCTGGCGCCAAGGTTGTACAGGCGGAACGCGTCCGCCGCGTTGGCCAGCAGCGCCGCAGGCAACGCCGCGCCCAGCGCCTCGCCCCCGCGCGACACGATCAGGCCCAGCAGGGCAAGGTCATACAGCACCACCGCGACAAGCCAGATCCCGATGGCCATGCCCGCCGCACCGGACGGCCTGCGCGCCAGCGAGGACGCCAGATAACCCGCGCCAAGAAAGCTGGCGCCCAGCAGGACCGAGGTCCAGCCCAGCCGGAACAGCGCCGGAACCCCCCGCCCCGCCAGCGGATCGACCAGCAGCGCAGCCCCGGCGGCCAACCCGTATCCGACCGCGATGGCCAGCGTGAGGATGGACAGATGCGCCACGAACTTTCCCGCCAGCACCTGTGCGCGGCTGACCGGATAGGTCAGCAGCAGCGGCAGCGTGCCGCGCTCGACCTCGCCGGCAACGGCGTCGAACGACATCAGCAGCGCCACCAAGGGGACCAGATACACCGCAAGGCTGGTCAGCGAGGCCACGACCACCGACAGCCGGTCGGCCCCCAGCGCCCCGGTCGGCGCGGACCCGGCGGCGGCCAGCGCCAGCGAGAACAGCGCCATCATGGCGACGGCGATGACGACCCAGCGGTTGCGGGCTGCGATCCGCAGCTCGGCCGCGGCCAGGGCAAGGATGCGGCTCATTCGGCGGCCTCCGACAGGGGCGCACGCCAGTCGGCGACGCTGGCGCCCGGCTCTGCGGGCAGGTCGCGGCGGCTGATGCGGCTGTAGATGTCCTCAAGGCTGGGGGGCACGATGTCCACGTCGGTCAGCAGCGACCGGGCGGCGGCCACGCGGGCCAGCGCGGCAAGCTTGTCCGATTGCGGCACCATCAGGCGCAAGGCCCCCCCGTCGGCCTGGCCGTCGGGAAAGGCGCGGGCCAGCGCCTCGGCCTGACCCGGCGCGGGCAGCAGGGCGAAGGTGACGGGCAGCGCCGCCTCGGCTCGCAGGTCGGCCATGGTGCCCTGCGCCACGACCCGGCCATGGGACAGGATCACCATGCGATCGGTGCGCGCCTCGACCTCGGTCAGCGCGTGCGAGCTGAGCAGGATCGACGCCCCGGTCGCGGCCAGCTCGTCCAGCAGCGCATAGAACTCGCGCCGCGACACCGGATCGAGGCCGCTGGTCGGCTCGTCCAGCACCAGCAGGCGGGGCTGGCCGATCAGCGCCTGCGCCAGTCCGACGCGCTGGCGCATCCCCTTGGAATAGGTGCCGATCCGGTGGTCGGCGGCATCGGCCAGCCCGACGCGCGCCAGCAGCTCGCCCGCCTGACGCCCCGGCTGGCCGCGCAGCGCCAGATAGGCGCGCAGCTGCTCACGCCCGGTCAGCGCCGGATGGAAGGCCACGTTTTCGGGCAGATAGGCGGTGCCGGCCCGCGCGGGCCCGCTGCCGGGGGCTGCGCCCAGCACCCGCACCTCGCCCGAGGTCGCCGGGATCAGGCCCAGCACGATCTTCATCAGCGTGGACTTGCCCGCGCCGTTGTGGCCCAGCAGGGCCACGCGCTCGCCGGGGCCGACCGACAGGCTTACCTCGTCCAGCGCGGCCACCGCGCCAAAGCGCCTAGTGAGCCGCGAGAGGATCAAACTGGTCATTCTGGGTTCCTTCCGCCGCCCGCCGGGCCATGGCCACGGCGGCAAGGGCGGTGTCTTCGGGATCGGGGGCAATGGCAACCGGGGCCATCATCGGGTGGCTGTCCAGCACGCCACCGGGCAGCGTCGCGGGAAAGCTCGATTGGCTCCACCGGATCAGCTGGACGACGGGCGAGCCGGTCAGCAGCGAGGCTGCGGGCTGCGACCACAGGATGTGGTCCATCAGGTCGTTGGGGCGAAACGCGCTGTCGGCCACGGCATCGCCGTTCAGGTCGAATGCGGGGTGGTCGGACCAGTAGTTGCCGCGACCCTCGACGCTCCACTCCACGTCGCGGGTGCCGACGTACTTGACCTGCGTGCGGTTGCCGATGAAGGCGTTGCCGGTGATCGCGTTGCGCTCGGAGCCGGCGGTGAAATGGATGCCGATGTCGCACCCCTCGAAGCGGTTGCGCGCCAGCAGGTTCTTGTGGGCGTTGTAGATGAAGACGCATTTCTCGGCGCCGATCACCAGGTTTTCGGCGATGTCCGAACTGTTGGCATAGTTCAGCATCAGGCCCTGCGCGGCATCGGCCAGGCTGGTGTTGCCGTTGATCTGCAGGCGGTCCGAATACATCAGCGCAAAGCCCAGGTGATTGCCGATCGAGACGTTGCCGGAAATCTCGCTGTCGTGGGTGTTCATGTAGTGGATGGCAAAGCGCACGTCGGTCATGCGGTTGTCGCGGAACGTGCCCTTGCGCGACAGGATGACGAAGATGCCGTCGCGGCCGAACCGGATATCGTTGCCCTCGACCACCAGGCCGCGGGTGTTCCACGAATAAACGCCGTTGCCGCGGTCGTTCATGCGGGTGTCCTGACGCCCCTCGATCAGGTTGCCGCGGATCACGCTGTCCTGGGTGCCGTGCGCGTCCACGCCGAACAGGTTGCCGACAAGGCGGTTGCCCTCGACCACCGCGCGCCGCGAGGTCTTGGTCAGCTGCACGCCCGAATCGATGGTCTCATGCTCGGAGCCCGAGCCGGTGATGACGAGGCCGCGGACGACCGCGCCCTCGCCGGTGATGGTGATGACGCTGCCCTGTCCCGCGCCGTCGATCCGGGCCTGCCCGCCCTGCCCGTCCAGCGTCAGCGGCTTGTCCAGAACGACCGGCCCCTGATGCAGGCCCGGGTCCAGCAGCAGCACGTCGCCCGGTGCGGCCGCGGCGATCGCCGCGGCCAGCGCCCCGTCCCCGGCCGCAACCCGCCGCTCGGCTGCCGCGGCAGCGACGCCGTGCAGCGCCAGCGCGCAGGTCAGAAGCATGGGGACGAGGGGGCGAGGCATCGGATCAGGTCGCCTTCGGCTCGACGAACATGCGGCCCCGCATCTCCATGTGCAGGGCGTGGCAGAACCACTGGCAGTAATACCAGTACACGCCCGGCTGCGCGGCGACGAAGGTGACCGAGGACGTGGCCTGCGGCGAGATCTCCATCGCGACGCCGTGGTTGCCCAGGGTAAAGCCGTGCGTCAGGTCGTCCAGGTCGTCCAAGTTCGTCACGATGACCGTGACCTCGTCGCCCTCCTGCACGGTGAACTGCTCCAGCGAGAAGTTCGGCGCCTGGCTGGACATGTAGACCCGGACCTTGTTGCCGTCCCGGATCACCGTGTCGGTCCAGCTGTCGATGTCCACGCCGTCGGCCTCGGCCTGCTTGCGGGTCTCGGCCCAGAACGGGTCGTTGCGTTCCCACACCGACTTGATGTTGCTCATCTTCGAGGCCAGCACCGCGATCGCGTCGTGGGGTTCGGCAAAGTTGGGGCCGTCGTGGACCAGCACCATCTTGTCGCCCGAGATGTCGATCAGCTGATCGTTCTCGGGCTTCAGCGGACCCACGTTGATGAAGCGGTCCTTCGAGAACTTGGACAGGCAGACCAGCCAGCGTCCGTCCGCCTCCAGCGTTTCACCCATCGAGGTCTTGAGGTGGCCGGGCTGGTAATGAACGTCGATCTTTTCGCGGATCGGGTCCACCGCCTCGCCGTTGTGGGCGCGGATCGCGTCCTCGATGTTCCACTTGGCGACCTGGCTGTCGAGGAACAACGAGGTGTAGGCGTTGCCGGACCCGTCAAAGGCGGTGTGCAGCGGCCCCAGGCCCACCTCGGGCTGGGCCACGATCACGGACGCGGGCTCGGCCTCGTCGGCGAACACGGCGTCGAACTTGGTGACGTCCAGCACCGACACGGTCGGCGACAGCTTGCCGCCGATGCACAGGTGCTTCTTGTCGGGCGCCATGTTGCAGCCGTGGGGGTTGTTCGGGATTGGGATGTAGCGGGTGTATTTCTTCGCCGCGTTCTCCTTGCGCCCGTCCAGGATCTTGACGCCGTTCAGCTCCTTGAAATCGCCGGCGGCGATCCCCGCCTCGATGTTGGCCAAGTTGAAGACCACGACGTGGTCCAGCTCGGCTTCCATCATCTCGGCCGAGGTGACGCCCATCTCGGAGTTGTAGGAGGTCGAGAAGGCGTACTTGCCCTCATAGTCCGCGTCGCAGTTATCGAGGTTGCCCGACACGATGACCTGCCAGGCGACGGTCATGGTCTGGGTGTCCACGGCGCTGAACAGGTTCACGTACTGCGACTTGTCGTCCAGCACCGTGCCGTCGTTGACCAGCGGCGCCTCGTCCTCGCCGTTGCAGAAGAGGTATTTCGACGACGGCACTTTTTGCGGGCGCATCCCGTGGATCGCCTTGGCGTTCGGGATCTCCAGGATCTTGTCGGCCTTCATCACGTCGCAGCGGACGCGGGCCACGCGGGTGTTGGCCTTGTCGTTCATGAACAGGTACTGGCCGTCGTACTTGCCGTCGGTATAGCTCATGTGAACGTGGTGAAGGTCGCCGTTGTCGTGGACCTTCTTGCCCTGCGCGGCCAGGTACTTCCGCGTCTTTTCGGTCATGTTCTCGGTCAGGACCTTCAGCGACTCGTTGGTCTGCCCCCAGCCCGTCGCCGAGCAGCGGTTGAACACCGGAATCCGCATCAGCTCGCGCATGGACGGCACGCCGAGGATGCGGACCTCGCCGGTCTGACCCGAGGACCAGAACCCGTAATAGGTATCCAGCTCGCCGGGATGCAGGATCCACGGCGTCGCGCTTTCGGCCGGCGCGGTCTGCGCCGCCGCGGGGGCAGCGCCCGCCGTCAGCGCCGCAGCGCCCGCGCCGCCCATGAGACCCAGGCGCGCCGCGCCGGCCCCGCCCAGGGCGGCAAAGCCGCCCACCGTGGCCGTTGCGCCCAGCAGGCCGCGACGGCTGATGCCACCGTTCTCGCTCATTTTCAGTTTCCCTTCGCCTTGATGTTGGGATGATTCAGAATCCGGTCCAGCGCCGGGGCGCCTGCCGAAGCGGTTTCCCGACGTTTCAGCGTGCGCTGCACGACCGGGCATTTTTCCTTGCTGTGGTACAGCACCTGACAGTGCATGCAGTTCACGCATTCGTTCGGGTTGATCTGCCCGGTCGGGTGGATCGCCTGCACCGGACATTCGACGCCGCAGGTCTGGCACGGGCTGCCGCATTCACGATAGCGTTTCAGCCAGTCGAACATCCGGATGCGCGCCGGGATCGCCAGCCCTGCGCCCAGCGGGCACAGATAGCGGCAATAGAACCGTTCCACGAACAGCCCGATCACCAGCAGCGACGCGACATACAGGACGAACGGCCATTCGCGCACGAACTTGAGGATGATCGCGGTCTTGAACGGCTCGACCTCGGCCAGATGCTCGGCGCGTTCCAGCGACATCAGCGACACCGCGAACAGTCCCAGGAAGATCATGTACTTGACCGGCCACAGCCGCTCGTGCAGCCCCCAGGGCAGCCGCCACTGCGGCACGCCCAGACGCTGGGCGGCGTGGTTCGTCAGCTCTTGCAGGGCGCCGAAGGGGCACAGCCAGCCGCAATAGGCGCCCCGACCCCAGAAGATCAGGGCCGCGGCCACCGCGAACCACAGGATGAAGGTCAGCGGGTCCAGCAGGAACGCCTGCCACGAGAAGCCGCTGGTCAGGCTGTTGAACAGCGCCAGGATGTTCACGACCGAAAGCTGCGCGTTCATCATCCAGCCCAGCCAGACCAGCGTGACGGTCAGGAAGGCATAGCGGAACACCTTGGTCGCGCGCGCCGAGCGGGTCAGGAAATCCTGGAAGAAGAAGGCCAGCGTCAGCACCCCGAGCATGACCAGCAGCGCGCCGATCTGGGGGGACTTGGCCTGCCAGATGCGCTGCCACAGCTGCACCTGGGCCCCGTGTTCGACGGCCGCCGCCTGCGACATCACCACCGCGGGCGGTGCCGCGCCGGTGGGCACGCCCGCCGCCGTCTGCGCGTCGGTCGCGGGTGCGGCGCCCGTTGCGGGGGCGCCGGGGGCCGGGGACGCAGCCGGCGCGGCCGCGGCGACCGCGGGGGCGGCAGCGGCCGGACGCGCCACTTCGCGCAGGAACTGGTCGGGCAGACGGTATTCCATGTCGAAGGTGGTGAAGGCCTTGTCGATCGCCGCGACCGACCGGAACACCAGCAGCTGCAGACGGAACGGCTGCGCCGGGTCGAACCCTGCGTCCGCGGGGATCTTGAACAGGTCCTTTTCGGTGAACGCGGGCGCGCCCTCGGCCGCCAGCCCGTTGATCCGGCGGTGCTGGCGGTCGCGGAACCGGACCGACGCATCGCCCTGCATCAGCTGGATGCGGTCAAAGATGCCGCCGCGCACATAGCCCGAGCCCTTGAAGGAATAAAGCCCGTTGCCCAGCACCATGATCGCGTGTTCGCCGGGCTTGAGCCAGGCCTTGAGGTTCTCGTATTCCGCGTCGCCCAGCAGCGCCCGGCCGATCGCCGGCTGGCTGACCAGCGCCACGCGCATGTCGATGAACGTGGTCTCTGGCGGTTCGGTCAGCGGCCGTTCCTTGGCGCGCGGGTCGGCATGGGTCGCAAAGGTCTGGTTGACCGTGCCCACGTCCAGCAACAGCCGCCGGACGGTGCCATCGCCCTCCAGCGTGGACCAGTCGCGCGCCGCGGTGGCGTCGGGGTTCATCTCGAGCATCGGGCCGGTTGCCGTCGCCTGCGTCGGGGCAGCGCCCAGCCCGCCCAGGCCCAGGGCCCGGGCGACATGCAGGCCGGACCGCACGACCGAATCGTCGATGACCATGACGGTGACGGTCGCGCCCGAGATGATGTTCAGCTCATGCGCCGATCCGCCGGCCTGCGCCTCGGCCTTGAGGTCGAGGCCGACGTAATCGGCCGCCATCTGCTGGATCTTGGCGTCCGGGATGCCGATCAGGACGATCGGTTCGGAATGCTTGACCAGCCGCACGCCCAGGACGCGGGCATCGGCGTCCACGGCGACCGCCGTGTGGATCGGCTTGCCGGAATAGCCGGTCGTGCCCACGAAATCCGATGTGATGTAGACCCAGCCAAGCTGCTGGCCCCCGCCCATGACCGGGGCCACCGGCAGGTCGTCGCGGATCGGGCCGAACCCGTCCGCGCCCGCAACAATGTCGCCGGGCCGAAGGTCCGGCAGCAGCTGCGACAGGTGGGATGGCGCGGCCGCCGCCCCCTGCGCTTGGGCTGGCGGTGCCGGCAGCACCAGCAGGCAAAGCGCAAGGCACAACGAAAGGAACAGGACAGGCAATCGGAGAATCATTCAGTTCGCCCTTTCGGGATATCGCCGGGACGCGCACGGACCGGGGCGGGCGCCCCGGAGGCGGCAGGGCATGGCGCCCACGCGCAGTCCCACGGGGCAAGGGTCGGCATCAGGGCCGACGGAAAGCGGAAATATGACGGGGCCACCGCGCACATGGCCTTTGGATACGCCATTGCGCGTCAGGGACATTGATTTTGGTCAATTGGCGCATCGCGGCGGTGCGGTGGACCGCCGCAAGGCGCCCTTGCGGATCGGCGGCGCGGCAGGGATCATGCCGCATGAGCGGTCTGCACCCCGAATTCTTCCTGCGGGTCTATCTCAGCGGCGACGGCATGATCGGCCCCGGCAAGGCCGCGCTGCTGGAGGGGATCGCACGCACCGGCTCGATCACCGCGGCGGGGCGCGAGCTGGGGATGAGCTACAAGCGCGCCTGGATGCTGGTCGAGGCGATGAACGGCATGTTCCGCAACCCCGTGGTCGACAGTGTCAGAGGCGGCGCGGGCGGCGGCGGCGCAGCCCTGACCGACACGGGGCGGCGCGTGCTGGCGCTGTACCGCGAGATCGAGGCGACCTCGCGCGAGCTGAACGTCGCGCGGATCGCCGCGCTGCGCGCGATGCTGGCCGACAGCCCGGCCGAAAGATAACGGTTGCCCCGCGGCCGCCAGGGGATATGTTCGATCGGACATAACCCTTGCGAGGATGCGATGCCGGTTCGCCAGATGATGCTCGCCCTCCCCCTCGGCCTGGCCGCGCTGACCCTTCCCGCCGCCGCGGCCGAGGTCGTCGTCTTTGCAGCCGCCTCGATGAAGACCGCGCTGGACACGGTCGCGGCGGCCTATCAGGCCGACACCGGCCACACCGTCACGATCAGCTATGCAGGGTCGGCCCAGCTCGCCAAGCAGATCCTTGACGGCGCGCCGGCCGACATCTTCGTCTCGGCCTCGGTCGAGTGGATGGACGAGGTCGAACAGGGCGGCGCGGTGGTCCCGGGCACGCGCCGGGACCTGCTGGGCAACAGGCTGGTGCTGGTGGCCGCCGGTCCCGCCGCGCCGCCGGTCGCGCTGGACCGCGACACCGACCTGCCGGCCCTGCTGGCGGGCGGCAAGCTGGCGATGGCCCTGGTCGATTCCGTTCCCGCCGGTCAATACGGCAAGGCGGCGCTGACGACGCTGGGCCTGTGGGATGCCGCAGAGCCTTTTGTCGCGCAGGTCGACAACGTCCGCGCGGCCCTGGCGCTGGTGGCGACCGGCGAGGCGCCCTATGGCATCGTCTATGCGACGGACGCCGCGGCCGAGCCCAGGGTCCGCGTCGTGGGCAGCTTTGCCGCCGACACGCACGACCCGATCACCTATCCGGTGGCCCTGCTGGCCTCGGCGCAGGACCCGGCCGACCGGGCGTTCCTGGACGCGCTGTCGGCGCCCCCTGCGGATGCCGTGTTCGCAGCGCAGGGCTTTGCCGTGCTGAAGTGAGGGCGCGCGCATGGCCGACTGGCTGACCGCGCAGGAATGGGACGCGCTGCGGCTGTCGCTGCGGGTGGCGTTCTGGGCCACGCTGGTCAGCCTGCCGGTGGCCCTGTTCGTGGCGCACGCGCTGGCGCGGTGGCGCTTTCCCGGGCACGCCGTGCTGAACGGGCTGGTGCATCTGCCGCTGGTCATGCCGCCGGTGGCGACGGGCTATCTGCTGCTGCTGACGTTCGGGCGGCGCGGCTGGGTGGGCCAGCACCTGGACCAGTGGTTCGGGATCGTGCTGGCATTCCGCTGGACCGGCGCGGTTCTGGCTGCGGCCGTGATGGCGTTCCCGCTGATGGTGCGCGCCATCCGCCTGTCGATCGAGGCGGTGGACCCGCGCCTGGAACAGGCCGCGGGCAGCCTGGGCGCAGCGCGGCCCTGGGTCTGGGCCACCGTGACGGTGCCGCTGATCCTGCCCGGCGTGATTGCGGGCGCCATGCTGGCCTTTGCCAAGGCGATGGGAGAGTTCGGCGCCACCATCACCTTCGTGTCCAACATCCCGGGCCAGACCCAGACGTTGCCGCTGGCCATCTATTCCTTCCTTCAGGTGCCGGGGGGCGAGGGGGCGGCCGCGCGGCTGGTGGCGATCTCGATCGCTCTGGCGATGGCCGCGCTGGTCGCGTCCGAGGTGCTGGCGCGCCGCGTCGCCCGCAGGGTTGCCGGGCGATGACGCTGTCCGTCGCCCTGCACCACCGCTTCGACGGCTTTGTGCTGGATGTTGCGTTCGAGGCGCCGCCCGGCGTCACGGTTCTGTTCGGCCCGTCGGGGTCGGGCAAGTCCACGGTGCTGAACGCCGTCGCGGGCCTGCTGCGCCCTGACGCGGGCCGCATCGTTGCGGGTCCCGCGGTTCTCACCGACACCGCGCGCGGCATTCACGTCCCCGCGCACCGCCGCCGACTGGGCGTGATCTTTCAGGACGGTCGGCTGTTTCCGCATCTGTCGGTGCGCCAGAACCTGCGCTATGGCCGCTGGTTCGCCCCGCGCGGCGCGCCCGCCATGCCCGAGGGCGCGGTCATCGAGATGCTGGGCATCGGCGCGCTGCTGAGCCGCACTCCCGCGACGCTGTCAGGTGGCGAGCGCCAGCGCGTCGCCATCGGGCGCGCGCTGCTGGCCGCGCCGCGGCTGATCCTGGCCGACGAGCCGCTGTCGGCGCTGGACGATCAGCGCAAGGCCGAGATCATGCCCTGTCTTGAACGGCTGCGGGACGAGCTGCGCGTGCCGATGCTGTATGTCAGCCATTCCCCCGCCGAGGTCGCGCGCATCGCGACCACCGTGGCCATGCTGGACGCCGGGCGGCTGACACGGATCGGCCCCGCGGCCGAGGTGCTGGCCGATCCGTCGGTTGCCGGACGGGGCCGCGATGCAGGCGCTGTCATCGCCGCGCGCGTCGTGACCCACCATCCCGACGGCGTGACCGAACTGGACGCGGGGGGACGGGCCCTGTTCCTGCCCACGCTGGCGGCCGCGCCGGGCGACCGGCTGCGGCTGCGGATCGCGGCCCAGGACGTGATGCTGGCGCGCGGCCTGCCCCAGGGCCTGTCGGCGCTGAACATCCTGCCTGGGACGGTGGAAAGCCTTGTCGACCTGGGCGACAGCGTCCTCGTGCGGTTGTCCACAGACGCGGGCGCGATCCTGTCGCGCATCACCCGCCGGTCCGCGCGCCAGCTGGACGTGGTGCCCGGCGCGGCGCTGACCGCCATCGTCAAGTCGCTGTCGCACGGCCCGGCCGACGTGGGAACGCCGACCCACTAGGGTCGAGGGCGCCTCAGGCCTCGATCCGCACCGGCGTTCCCTTGTAGGCCGGCGTCTTCGACATCCGGTCGTGCAGCCCGACCGGCACGATGCCGTTCACCTCGGGGTAATAGGCGGCGACGCAGCGGTCCGGCAGGTCATAGGGCGTGACGGTCAACCCCGCCACGGCGCGGCGGTGGCCGTCCTGCTCGGCGCAGGCCATCGTGACCACCTGCCCCTCGGACAAGCCGGCGCGGGCCATGTCGTCCAGATTCATCAGCACGATCATGCGGTTGCCCGACAGGCCGCGCAGCCGGTCCTCGAACCCATAGACGGTGGTGTTGAACTGGTCGTTCGACCGCAGCGTGATCAGCGTGTACTCGCCCGGCGCCAGATCGCGCCCCAGACCCGAGTGGCCGGGCGGCACCGAGAATTCGGCCTTGCCGCTGTCGGTCTGCCAGACGCGGCCGCGCGCCTTGTTGCCCTTGTAGAACCCGCCCGGCCGGCGCATCCGGGTTTCATACCCCGTGAACTGCTCGGGCCAGACCTGTTCGATGGCCGACCGGATGCGGGCGTAATCCCCCACCCAGTCGTCCCAGGGCACATTCGGGTTCGGCGGCAGCGTCGCCTTGGCAATGCCGGCCACGATCGCCGGTTCCGACAGCAGCGTGTCGGCGGCGGGCGCGTTCTTTCCCAGCGAAGCATGGATGTGCGACAGCGAATCCTCGATCGAGACGGTCTGCGGGCCGCTGGCCTGCCTGTCCTCCTCGGCCCGGACAAGGCAGGGCAGCAGCCAGGTGGCGCGCCCCGGCACCAGATGCGACCGGTTCAGCTTGGTCGCCACGTTCACCACCAGATCCAGCCCCGCCCAGTGCGGGGCAACCCGGTCGGTGTCGGGGATCGCCCGCGCGAAATTGCCCCCCAGTTGCAGAAAGCCGCGCACGGACCCGTCGATGATCCCCCGGGCGGCCTCGACCGTGGTGCGCCCCTCCTCGCGCGGCGGATCGAAGCCGAACAGCGCGGCCATGCGGTCCAGCGGCACCAGATCGGGCTTTTCCGAGATCCCCACGGTGCGCTGCCCCTGCACGTTGGAATGCCCCCGCACCGGAGAGATGCCGGTCCCCAGCCGTCCCACGTTGCCGCGCAGCAGCATCAGGTTGACCAGCATCCCCAGCGTCTCGCCGCCGTGGACGTGCTGCGTCAGCCCCATGCCGTACATGGCGACCGTCGCGCGGGCGCGGGCATAAAGATCGCCCACGTCCTGCAGATGCTGACGCGACAGGCCCGAATGCGCCTCGATCTCGTCCCAGCCGGTCGCCTCGGCGTGCGCCCTGAGCGCGTCGAAGCCGGTTGTATGCTCGGCGATGAAGTCCCGGTCGATGATGCCGCCCTCGGCCGCGTCCAGGTCCAGCGTGCGCTTGACCAGCCCCAGCATCGCCGCAAGGTCCCCGCCCGGCCGGACCTGAAGATACAGGTCCGATATGGCGGTCAACCGGCCCAGCATCTGCAACGGGCGCTGCGGGTTGCGGAACCGCAGCAGCCCCGTCTCGCGCACGGGGTTGAAGGTGACGACCTTGCAGCCGCGTTCCACCGCCTTCTGGATGGTGTGCAGAAAGCGCGGGCTGTTCGAGCCAGTGTTCTGTCCGAAGAACAGCATCAGGTCGCAGTGGTCGAAGTCCTCGAACACGCAGGTCCCGACCGGAGAGCCGATGTATTTCTTCAGCGCCACGCTGGTCGTCTCGTGGCACATGTTGGACGAATCGGGCAGGTTGTTGTGGCCGTAAAGCCGCCCGAACAGCTGCCACAGGAACGAGGTTTCAAGGCTCGCCCGTCCCGAGGTGTAGAAGACGACCGACTTCGGATCGAGCCGTTGCAGCGCCGCCCCGATGCCGCGGAACGCCTCGTCCCATCCGGTCGGCACATAGCAGCCGCTGGCGGCGTCGAACCGCATCGGATGGGTCAGCCGGCCCATCGCCTCAAGCTCGTGGTCGCTCAGGCGGGCAAGGTCTGCCACCGGGGTGTCGGCCAGCGTCAGCGGGTCGCAGATGGCGCGGGTCAGGTCCCAGATGGTGGCCTTGGCCCCGTTCTCGCAGAACTCGGCGGTGTGCGGTTTGGCGGGCTTGCCCCAGGCGCACGAGGTGCACATGTGCCCGCCCGGCTTGTTCTGCCGGCGCAGCGTGTTCAGCGCCCCGGCGGAGGGCGGCTCGCCCAGCAGCAGGCGGCTCATCCCCTTGAGCGAGCCCCACCCGCCGGCCGCCCCGTCGTAATGGGGGGTGTCGGGGTCCTGCTCGGCCTGGGGGTCGTGGGGTTCGGCAGCCATCGTCGCACCTCTCGGGCAGTCGGGACGGAACGCCCGCGGGCGAACGCCTGGCACGAGCCTGCGGGGGACGGCGCCCGGGGGCCTGTGCCGCCCGCCGCCGCGCCCCTCAGGGCGGCGCCCCTGGGCCAAACGTCGATCCTCAACGCGGGCGGCGAAGCTCGGTTTCCACCGGACCGGGCGGGCGGTCGAACATTCCGGCAGGTTCGATCATGCCCGCCTTACCGCTGTGCTCGAAGGCAGGCTCGATACGACCGATCTGAGCGAGGATGAAGAAGCCGCACGGCTCGATGCCTTCACCGAAAAGATGGGCCAGCCGTCGGACGCCGAGGTTTCCTTCTTTGCCCGACGCCGGGCGCTCGGCCGAGGGCGTCGGCCTGGATGCCGGCGGCGACCCTGTCCATGCCCGCGATGATACCGCCGCATGAGACCAGGCCTTGTCCTGCTTGCCGGACCCAATGGCGCCGGAAAATGGACCCTGTATCAGACCCGCGTCGCCCCCGGCTTCGCGGGTCCGTTCATCAATGCCGACATCATCCAGCGCGACGAGCTTCGGGGTCCCTCGATGCAGGCGTCGTATCAAGCCCCCGATCTTTCCGTTGCCCGGGTCAAGGCCCGCACCGAAGAGGGCGGGCATGATGTTCCCGAAGCCCAAGATCCGCGCCCGCTAGGAGCGCAGTCCGCCCCTTGTCCGGGACGCGGTGCTGCGGGCCGATCGCGGCATGGTGTTCGACAACTCGCGCCTCAACACGGCGCCGCAGCAGATGCTGGTCTTTGCCACTGACCGCCTTGTCAAGGCGGCACCGATACTGCCCCGATGAATCCTGGCGGCCCATGCCGCCGATCTTGTGATCTGACCCAGCGCCATCATTCATGATGCCGCCGAGGCTGCATCAGCAAATCGGCAATCCTGTCCTCTCAGCATCAGTCTGCATCGGCAAACGGCGCTGATGTCGGCGTAAGTCCTTGATTTCCGCTGCCCGAACCATCAGCCAGGCACCAGCCAGAACATCACCTGACCCCTTGATTACCCCAACCGATAGTTCGGCGACTCCCGCGTGATCTGGACGTCGTGCACGTGGCTTTCCTTCAGGCCCGCGCCGGTGATGCGGACGAATTCGCAGCCGCCGCGCATCTGGGCGATGGTGGCGTTGCCGGTATAGCCCATCGCGGCGCGCAGGCCGCCGACCAGCTGGTGGATGACGGCGGCGGCGGGGCCCTTGTAGCTGACCTGCCCCTCGATCCCTTCGGGAACCAGCTTGTCCGAGGCCGCGTCCTTCTGGAAATAGCGGTCGGCCGAACCGCGGGCCATGGCGCCCAGCGACCCCATGCCGCGATACGACTTGAACTGCCGGCCCTGGTACAGGATGACCTCGCCCGGGCTTTCATCCGTGCCCGCGATGGCCGATCCGACCATCGCGCAGGCCGCGCCCGCCGCGATGGCCTTGGCGAAGTCGCCCGAATACTTGATGCCGCCGTCGGCGATCACCGGCACGTCGCCCGCGCCTGCGACCGCGTCCATGATCGCGGTCAGCTGCGGCACGCCGACGCCTGCGACGACGCGCGTGGTGCAGATCGATCCCGGCCCGATGCCCACCTTGATCGCGTCCGCGCCTGCGTCGATCAGCGCGCGCGCGCCCGTGGCGGTGGCCACGTTGCCGGCGCAGACCTGCACGCCGGCATAGCGGTCCTTGATGCGGCGGACGGCGACGGCGACCCCTTCGGAATGGCCATGCGCGGTGTCGATGACCACCAGATCGACGCCCGCGTCGATCAGCGCCTCGCTGCGGGCAAAGCCCTCGTCGCCCACGGTCGAGGCGGCGGCGACCCGCAGGCGGCCCATGTCGTCCTTGCACGCCAGCGGGTTGAGGACCGACGTCTCGGTGTCCTTCAGCGTCAGAAGGCCGGTCAGCTTTCCGTCGCCGTCGGTGATCAGCAGCTTTTCGATGCGCCGCGCCTTCATCAGGCTGATCGCCTCGTCCCGGTCCGCAGGTTCGCGCAGGATCGCAAGGTTCTCGGACGTCATCATCGCCCGCACCGGCGTGCGGTCATCGCTGGCAAAGCGCATGTCGCGGTTGGTGACGATGCCGACCACCCGGCCGCGGTCGTCCACCACCGGAAAGCCCGAGACGTGATAGCGTTCCTGGAACGCCTTGGCGTCGGCCAGCGTCTGCTCGGGCGTCAGGGTGATGGGGTCATAGACGATGCCGCTTTCGAACCGCTTGACGCGGCGCACCTCATCGGCCTGCTGGGCGGCCGTCAAGTTGCGGTGGATGACCCCCAGGCCCCCGGCCTGCGCCATGGCGATGGCCATGCGGCTTTCGGTGACGGTGTCCATCGCGGACGAGATCAGCGGAATGTTCAGCTGGATCGACCGGGTGAGAAAGGTCGTCACGTCCGCCGTCGACGGCAGCACGCTGGATGCCGCCGGGACCAGAAGAACGTCGTCGAAGGTCAGCGCCTCGCGGATCTGCATGGGATCATCCTGTCACGGTCGTGTGGCCGCTTCCCCTTTCACGCGGATGCGGAAAAGTCCAGCGCAGGCCATCAGGCGATCGCGGCGTTTGTCTTGACCGGCAGCCGCCCCCGCGCCCAGTCGCGCAGGATCGCCACCAGCACGGGCAGCACGACCAGGGTGGCCGCCACCAGCAGCCCGCCCGCGATCAGCCGGTGGGCGTCGCCGGGCACCGCGCGCCACAGCGCCACCCAGGCCGCAGCCGTCGCCGCCAGCGGAAAGCACAGGGCGCCCCATAGGGCCGAAAAGCCCGCCGCCAGCAGCCAGCGCGCCGCTGCCGCCAGCGCCACCGCGACGGCCAGCGCGGCCCAGGCCAGCACCTGGCCCGTGCCCGTCCAGCCCAGCCCCAGCGCGACGGTGGCAAACAGCGCCAGTGGCGCAAGGTGGATCGCCAGCAGCGGACGCAGGGGCGCAGGCATCCGCATGGCCCGCGCCTGCCGCAGGCTGACGGCATAGATCAGCACGGCGGCCGCCAGCGCGGGCCAGACCAGGACAGCCGCCAGGCCCGGCCACCCCACCTCAAGCGCCGCGCGCGCCGCCACGATCAGGCCGGTGAACGCCAGATGCCAGACGGGGGTGACGCGGCGCTGTTCGGGCGGCGCGCCGCGCAGCACGCCGATCAGCACCGCCAGAAAGGCCACATGCGCCGCCAGCCCCACACCGACCATCAGCCGCCCAGCCCCGGTCGAGAAACCGGCCACCAGCGCGCCCCCCAGATACAGCGACAGCACGCCTGCGGCGACGCCCGCGCGTCCCGGCAGGATCGCCAGTTCGTCACGCAGGACGCCCGGCCTGCGCACAAGCTTGCCGGCATAGGCCAGGGCGGCAAAGCCAAGGACCGCCACCGCAGCACCGGCCAGCAGGTCGGCGATTGCGGCGGGCAGGGCAAACGCCGGGACGCCCCCTCGCCACGCCAGCGCCAAGGCCAGGGTGCCCAGGATCGGCGGAAAGACCGCCGGAGGCACCCGGCGCCACAACCCTGGCGGGACCGATCGGGGCATTGCGAATCGCAGACGTTGTGCGCGCACCCGGGGTGCGGTCGGGCGCAGGACAGGAGGGGGGATGTCGGGGCGCTGCGGGCTCATTCCGGCATCATCCCAGAACGTGCGGGCGGCGCAAGCGTTGCGGGGGCGACACGATGCAATGAAATGGCGGCCAAGACGCCGCGTCATGGGGTTCGCATGATTGACCGCAGGGCCGATAATGGACCTTGTCGGTCGGCAAGGGGCCGCCGATTGCGGCCTCAGGGAGGAACGACATGACCAGACTGATCACGGGCGTCGGCGCCCTGCTGATGACCACCGCGCCCGTGCTGGCCGGCGGGATCGAGCGTGCGCCCCAGTCCATCGGCATCCTGTTCGAGCAGGGCAACTACGTCGAGTTCGGCACCGGGCGCCTCAGCCCCGACATCTCGGGGCGCGACGTGGCGCTGTTCGGCGGCAGCGCGACCGGCGACGTGGCCGAGGACTACAATTTCTTTGGCTTCGGCTACAAGCACCAGTTCAACGACAACCTGTCGGCCGCGCTCATCGCCGAGCAGCCCTATGGCGCTGACATCAGCTATCCGCTCGGTGGCTCTGTCGCGCTGGCGGGCACCTATGCCTATGTGAACTCGACCACCTATACGGCGCTTCTGCGCTATACGATGGACAACGGCTTCGGCGTCCACGGCGGCCTGCGCGGGTCGCGCGCGGACGGCGAGGTCAACCTGAGCGGCCTGGCCTATGGCCCGGTCTCGGGCTACAACGTCGAACTCGACAGCGCCTGGGGCTGGGGCTATGCGGTCGGCGCCAGCTGGGAAAGGCCGGACATCGCGGCCCGCGTGTCGCTGACCTACAACTCGCCCATCGACCACGACTTCGACACGACCGAGACGTTGGGCGGGGCCGCGCTTCGTCGGGGTGAGACGACCACGACGGTCAGCACCCCCCGCTCGTGGAACCTCGAGGCGCAGACCGGAATTGCCCCCGATACCCTGCTGTTCGGCTCGATTCGCTGGGTCAACTGGTCCGAATTCAAGGTTGCGCCCCAGGCCTTCAGCTGCGTGCCGGCAAGCGTGGCGCCACCCTGCTTTGGCGTGACCGATGGCCTCGTCTCGCTGGAAGACACCACCACCTATGTCATCGGCGTGGCCCGCAAGTTCACCGATACGTGGTCGGGGGCGATGTCTTTCACCTATGAGAAGGAGGGCGACGAGCTGGTCTCGCCGCTGGCCCCCTATACGGGACGCAAGGGCATCTCGCTGGCCGCGATCTATACCCAGGACCAGTGGAAGGTCACGACCGGCGTCAGCTATTTCAAGCTGGGCGACGCGAGCGCGCAGACCGGCGGCGCCGCCCGCGCCCTGATGCGCGACAGCGACGCCGTGGGCGTCGGCGTCAAGGTCGGCTACAGCTTCTGAACCTTGGCGCACTGCATCGAAGGCCTCGCCCCCCCGGGCGGGGCCTTTTGCATGACCCCCTGCCCCTTTCCTATTCCGGGGCCGCGTCTTACCTGTGCGCCGGGACAGGCCGAGGGACAGCATGATCTATCAGACCGGGCAGGACTGGCGCGACGCGGGGCACAAGCGGGTGATGCTGTTCGGCATGTCGGGCCTGGGCAAGACCCATATCGCCACCATGCTGCGCCAGTCAGGGACGTGGTTTCACTATTCGGTCGATTACCGGATCGGCACGCGCTATCTGGGCGAGTTGATCGGCGATGATTACAAGCGGCTGGCGATGCAGGTCCCGCTGCTGCGCGAGCTGCTGATGACCGATTCCGTCCGCATCACCAGCAACATCAGGTTCGACAACCTGGCGCCGCTGTCGTGCTGGCTGGGCAAGCCGGGCGATCCGGCGCGCGGCGGCCTGCCATTCGACGACTACATGGCCCGGCAGGACCAGCACCGCGCGGCCGAGATCCAGTCGCTGACCGACGCTATCCGGTTCCTGCAGCGGGCCGAGGACATCTATGGCTATCCGCATTTCATCTGCGACACCTCGGGCTCGATCTGCGAGGTGGTCTCGCCCGACGACCCCGCCGACCCGCTGATGACGGCCCTGAGCGCGCATCTGCTGCCGGTCTGGATCGAGGGGTCCGCGGCGCACACGGCCGAGCTGGTGCGCCGCTTCGACCGCGCGCCCAAGCCGATGTACTATCATCCCGACTTCCTGCGCGCGGCCTGGGCGGACTATGGCCGCGCCCATCCCGGTCCCGTGGACCCGGACGCATTCATCCGCTGGACCTATGCCCGCGCCCTGGCCCATCGCCAGCCCCGCTATGCGGCCATGGCCCGCCACCATGGCGTGACCGTCAGCGCCGACGAGGTTGCGCGCCTGCGCCAGCCCGCCGACTTTGTCGCGCTGATCGCGTCGGCCATCGACAGAAAGGACGACTGATGCCCATCACCCTGCCCGAGGACCTTCCCGCCTTCGACATCCTGTCGCGCGAAGGCGTCATGGTGATGTCGCCGGGCCGTGCCGCGACGCAGGACATCCGCCCGCTGCGGATCGCGCTGCTGAACCTGATGCCGAAGAAGATCCAGACAGAAAACCAGTTCGCCCGGCTGATCGGGGCCACACCCCTGCAGATCGGCCTGTCGCTGATCCGCATGTCCGACCACGAATCCAAGAACACCGCGGCCGACCACATGGCCTCGTTCTATCGCCCCTTCGCCGAGGTCGAGGCCTCGGGCGACCGCTTCGACGGGCTGATCGTGACCGGCGCCCCCATCGAGCACCTGCCGTTCGCGCAAGTGACCTACTGGGACGAACTGCGCCGCGTGTTCGACTGGTCGCGCACCCATGTCCATTCCAGCTTCGGCGTGTGCTGGGGCGGCATGGCGATGGCGTATCATTTCCACGGCGTGCCCAAGCACGACCTGCCGGCCAAGGCGTTCGGCTGCTTCCGACACCGCAACCTGGCGCCCTCCAGCCCGTTCCTGCGCGGGTTTTCCGACGACGTGCTGATCCCCGTCAGCCGCTGGACCGAGGTGCGGCAGGCCGACATCGACGCGCGCCCGTCCCTTGTCACCCTGCTGGCCAGCGACGAGGTCGGCCCCTGCCTGATCGAGGACCCCGGGCATCGCGCGCTGTATATCTTCAACCACCTGGAATACGACAGCGGCACGCTGAAGGAGGAATACGACCGCGACGTGGCGGCCGGAAAGCCGATCAACGTGCCGGCGAACTATTACCCCGACGACGACCCTTCGCGCGGCCCGTCGAACCGCTGGCGCAGCCACGCCCATCTGCTTTACGGCAACTGGATCAACGAGATCTATCAGACCACGCCCTTCGACCTGGCCGACATCGGCCGGGCCTGAAGGGGGGGCGCGCGGCCGCGCTTGCCAAACGCCGTGCCGGGCCTGATGCTGGCCCCGACACGGAAAGGCCGCCATGACCCGCAAACCCGCCCCGTCCGACATCCCCTTCGTCGGTGCGATCACCCGCTATCTGCAGGAGGACGCGCCCCCCGCCGTGCGGCTTGCGATCCAGCAGGCCGGCAAGGACGACATCCTCGACCCCGGCTATCCTTACCGCGAGGAGATGAACGGCCACGACTATGACCGCCGGATGCAGGCGTTGCAGGTCGAGCTGGTCAAGATGCTGCGCTGCGTGATCGACACCGGCCAGCGCGTCGTGGTCCTGTTCGAGGGGCGCGACGCGGCCGGCAAGGGCGGGACCATCGGCGCGCTGAGCGAGAACCTGAACCCGCGGTCCGCCTATGTCGTGGCGCTGCCCAAGCCGACCGAGCGCGAGACGGGCCAGTGGTATTTCCAGCGCTACACCTCGCGGTTGCCGGCGGCGGGCGAAATGGCGCTGTTCGACCGCAGCTGGTACAACCGCGGTGTCGTGGAAAAGGTCTTCGGCTTCTCGACCGAGGATCAGCGCCAGATGTTCTTCCGCCAGGTCCCCGACTATGAGCGGCTGCTGACGATGGACGGCATCATCCTGGTCAAGCTGTGGCTGACGGTCGGCCGCGCCGAGCAGCTCAAGCGGTTCCTGGACCGCGAGCGTGACCCGCTGAAGCATTGGAAGCTGAGCCACATCGATGTCGAGGGGCTGGCGCGCTGGGACGAGTACAGCACCGCCATCACCGAGACGCTGAACCTGTCGCACACGCTGGACGCGCCCTGGACGGTGATCCGGTCCGACGACAAGAAGCGCGCGCGGCTGGCCGCCATCCAGACGGTGCTGGGACGGGTGAACTATGCCGGCAAGGACGCGCAGGCCGTGGGCGCGATCGACGCCAGCATCGTGGGCGGACCCGAAATGCTGGTGCGCTGACCCGCGCGCGCCGCCTTGCCCGGGGACGGGACGGCGGCTAGGATTATTGAACATACGTTCATTTTCTGGGGGATCACATGGATCTGTCGAACGCCCGCGCCATCGTCACCGGCGGCGCCTCGGGCTTGGGTGCGGCCACGGCGCAGCACTTCCGCGAACGGGGGGCGCAGGTGACGGTGCTGGACCTGAACGAGGACGCAACAGCCTTTGCCGACAGCATCGGCGCCGGGTTCGCCCGCACCGACGTCACCGACGAGGCCAGCGTCGCCGCGGCCGTGGCGCAGGCCGTCGCGGCGATGGGCGGGCTGGACCTGTGCGTGAACTGCGCAGGCATCGCCATCGGCGAAAAGACCGTTGGCCGCGACGGGCCGCACCGGCTGGACAGCTTTCGCCGCACCATCGACATCAACCTGGTCGGCAGCTTCAACGTGCTGCGTCTTGCCGCCGCCGAGATGGCGCGCAACGGCCGGGCCGAGAACGGCGTGATCGTCAACACCGCCTCGATCGCGGCCTTCGACGGACAGGCGGGCCAGGCCGCCTATGCCGCGTCCAAGGCCGGCATCGCCGGGATGACCCTGCCCATCGCCCGCGACCTTGCACGCAGCGGCATCCGCGTCTGCACCATCGCGCCGGGCATCTTCGGCACGCCGATGCTGCGCGGGCTGCCGCAGGACGTCCAGGACAGCCTGGCCGCCGAGGTGACGTTCCCCAAGCGGCTGGGCGATCCGCAGGAATTCGCGCGGCTGGCCGCCTTCATCGTCGAATGCGGCTATCTGAACGGCGAAACGATCCGGCTGGACGGCGCGTTGCGTATGCAATGACCGCCAAAGGGCCGCCGCGAGTTGAAGGGCCGCATCATGCAGGACACCACTGTCACCGAAGCCACCCCAGCTGACGCAACCGCCGACGCGGCCGCCCAGCCTGCCCCGGACCGGACGCCCGACGTCTGGGACTGCCTGATCGTCGGCGGCGGTCCGGCGGGGCTGACGGCGGCCATCTATCTGGCGCGGTTTCACCGACGGGCGCTGGTCGTGGACAAGGGCGAGGGGCGCATGCAGATGATCCCCGTCAGCCACAATCATGCCGGCTATCCCGATGGCGTGGCCGGCGTCGCCCTGCTGGACAGGATGCGC
The DNA here is from genome assembly GCF_003286075.1 of Paracoccus endophyticus. Lineage (GTDB taxonomy): Bacteria > Pseudomonadota > Alphaproteobacteria > Rhodobacterales > Rhodobacteraceae > Paracoccus > Paracoccus endophyticus. Next base: position 94,371 of record NZ_QLUV01000006.1, read on the forward strand.
GAGCAGGCGCGCCAGTACGGGGCAACGTTGCGCACGGGCGAGGTGGTGGGCCTGCACCGCGACGGCGACGGCTTTCGCGCCGAGACCCACGACGGCGCGGTGCGGGCGCGCACCGTCCTGCTGGCGACGGGCGTCGTGAACCACCGCCCCCCGCTGGACGAGGCGCAGCACGCCGACGCGGTCGCGCGCGGCCTGCTGCGCTATTGTCCGATCTGCGACGCCTTCGAGCAGACGGGCAAGCGCATCGGGGTTCTGGGCGGCGACACCCACGGGCTTGCCGAAGCGTTGTTCCTGCGCAGCTACAGTCGGGACATCACCCTGCTGGGGCTGGCCTCCGTCGCGCTGACGCCCGACGAACAGGCGCAGGCCGACGCTGCAGGAATCAGGGTCGTGACGACCCCGGTCAGCAGCTTCGACTTCGGCGACGAGGTGCGCCTGACGCTGGACGACGGCTCGACGGTGGTGCTCGACACGCTCTATGCCGGCCTGGGATCGACGACGCGCAACGACCTGGGGCGCGCGCTGGGAACCGATCTGTGCGAGAACCAGTGCTTTCTGACCGACGACCAGCAGCGCACGAACGTGCCCGGGATCTATGCGGCGGGCGACGCGGTCGAGGGGCTGGACCAGATCAGCTATGCGATGGGCACCGCCGCCCGCGCCGCGGTGGCGATCCACAACGACCTGCGCGACAGGGACGGACAGACCCTGGCGGAATGAGCGGCCGGTTCAGCCGTCCAGCAGACCGGCCGCAATGCAGCGTTCCAGCCGCGCCACGGCGTCCGCCAGCCGCCGGTCGATCACGTCCAGATAGCGCGTCCAGTCCATCAGCCCCGTGACGGGCGCGGTTCCGTCGGAAATCCCGCGCAGCCCGATCAGCGGCACGCCGAACGCGGTGCAGGCCCGCAGAACGGCGAATGTCTCCATGTCCACCATGTCGCCCGTGACGCCGGCATAGGCCGCGCCCGTCACGACCGAGGCGCCCGTGGACAGCGTGGCCGCCGGCAGCGCCGGGTCCGGCAGCGTCAGCAGCGGCAGGCGCGCGGGCAGGTCCAGAAACGGCGTGATGCCCGGCGCGAACCCCAGGGCGCTGGCATCCATGTCGCGGTAATCGACCGCCGACACCTGATAGACGCGCCCCTGTTCCAGCCGCTGCGACCCCGCGCTGCCCAGCGAGACGACAACCGCGGGCATCCGCCCGGCCCCGTGCAGCCGGGTCAGCGCCGCGGTCACCGACACCGCCGCCTCGACCGGGCCCACGCCCGTCATCAGCGGCCGCACCCGGCCGCGCAGCGCCGGTCCATACTCTGCCTCGGCCGCCATCACGAACAGGGCGGGCCGCCCGGCAAGCCCGTCCAGCGGCGGCAGCCCCGGCCGCGCGTCCGCCTGCGTCCCACGATCCATGTCCCTGTCCCCCCCGGCTGTCCCATGCGGACCCGTTTACCCTGCGCGCGACAGCGCCTTGAACCCGCATCGCCCCCCCGCTAGCGTTCCGCAAGCCCCCGACCGGAGATGATCTGCATGACCCCTCTGCGCACGACCGCCCTGGCCTTCGCCCTGGCCACCACCGCCCTGGTTTCGCAAGCCGTTGCCGCCGATGCCGAGCTGACCGTGTTCGACTGGGCCGGCTTCGAAGAGCCGGCGATCTTCCAGAAATACATCGACCAGCACGGCGAGCCGCCGACGTTCGCCTTCTATGGCGACGACGACGAGGCCTATCAGAAGCTCGCCTCGGGGTTCAAAGCCGATGTGGCCCATCCGTGCAGCCAGATGGTGTCCAAATACCGCGACGCCGGCCTGATCGAGCCGTGGGACGCAACGCGCATCCCGGCCCTTGCCGACATCGACCCGCAGTTCCTGAACTCGCCCGTCTTCAAGGACGATCAGGGGCTGTGGTACGTCCCGACGGACTTTGGCGCGACCGCCATCGCCTACAACACCGAAACGGTTCCGGCCGAGGACGTGGCCTCGCTGCAGGTGTTCGTGAACCCCGCCTATCAGGGGCGCACCTCGCTGCCCGATTCGGCCGACGACGTGTGGGCGCTGGCCTATCTGGCGACCGGCGTCACCGACTGGACCAAGGTCACGGACGAACAGTTCGCCGCCGCCGCCGACTGGCTGCGGCAGGCCCACAAGAACGTCGCCGCCTATTGGACCGACCCGGCCGAGCAGACGCAGCTGATGGCCTCGGGCGCCGTGGACGTCGCCTGGTCGTGGAACGACGGCGTCGTGCTGCTGCAGAAAGAGAACTATCCGGTCGGCTTTCAGCGCGCGCCCAAGGAAGGATCGTCCACGTTCTTCTGCGGCTTCATCAACCTGAAGGACGGGCCGGGCAACGAGGACAAGGCCTACGACTTCATCAACGCCTGGCTGGACCCGAGCGCCGCGCAGGGGCTGCTGGACACGATCGGCTACGGCCACACCAACCTCAAGGCGATGGAGACGATCAAGGACGATCCCCGCGTCAAGAGCGGCCTGGACCAGACCGGCGCGCCGATTCTGGCCCAGACGCCGAACGACCCCGCGCAACGCGAGCGTCAGCTGGCCGAGTTCGAAAAGATCAAGGCGGGGTTCTAGACCCAGCCTGACAAGCACCCGACGGGCGGCCCCGGCGGCCGCCCCGTCACGCACACCGATCACGCACGAGGGATCTGCATGGACCGCAGCGACCAGGACCGCATCGCGTTCGACCAGCCCGCCTTTGCGCAGCTGCTGGGCTTTCGGCTGATCTCGGCGGACCCCGACGCGGTGCTGGGCGAGCTTTCGGTCACGCAGGACATGGCCAACCGCAACGGCGTCATGCACGGCGGCGCCATCATGGCAATGGCCGACAACATGGGCGGCACCGCCACCATGATCAACCTGCCCGAGGGCAAGACCACGACCACGCTGGAAAGCAAGACCAACTTCCTGCGCGCCGTCCGCATCGGGGACGTGGCCACGGCCCGTTGCGTGCCGCTGCACAAGGGCCGCACGACGATGGTGTGGCAGACGACGATCACACGCGACGACGGAAAGACCGTCGCCATCGTGACGCAGACGCAAATGGTGATCGACTGGCGCAAGGACTGAAGGCGAGCCGACGCTTGCACGACTCGCTTGCCCTGTGGCGTTGCGCGTCCCACGCTGCAGGTCTTGCCCGTGCGGAGGAGACGCGATGACCCCCCTGAACCTGATCCGCCTGTCGGCGGCGGCGCTGTTCCTGTCGGCCTCGGTTGCCGTCGCGCAGACCGAATCCCAACCTGCCCCCGCTGCGGCTGCGGCGCCCGCCGCCGCCCCCAGCCCCGCTGCCGATGCGGCCCCCGCCCCCGCGGCCTATGCGTCGCAGAAGGTGGTCTATCACCTCAATCAGTCCGGCGGTCCCGAGGGCGCCGGCTATCGCGGGGCACTGGCCAATATCGAGAACCACCTTAACGCCCTGGGCGACGACAACATCGACCTGCGGGTGGTGATGCACGGCGACGGAGTCGAATTGCTGCAGCACGCCGACGGCGACATGCAGTTGCAGGGCCGTATCGCCGAGCTGAAAAGCCGGGGCGTGCGGTTCTTGGTCTGCAACAACACGCTGACCGCGCGCGACATTGACCCGGACACCCTGTTCGACGTCTACGATGACGACATCGTGCCGTCCGGGGTGGCGGAACTGGGCAAGCTGCAGGCCGAGGGCTTTGCCTATATCCGTCCGTGACGCTTGCAGGCACGAACGGCGCGACCTATATTCGACCTGTTCGGGTTCGCCCGGACTATGGACATAAACGCGCAGGTAATACGCGGCTCGGACCCGGGGGCGGTACCCGGCGGCTCCACCATCCATCCCTCGTTGGGGGCGAATGGGGCCGAAATAGGATCGACGAACGTCTAAAGCTGTCTGCTTTGTCTCGGTGAGCTACCACCGTTATCGGTGCAAAAAGTACAGTTGCCAACGACAACCGTGCTCCGGTGGCTCTGGCTGCGTAAGCAGTTCGAGTTATCGAAACCTAAGTCCTTGCGCTTAGCCGCGTAAGGCGGGGCCCCCAGGCGCCTGGCAACAGAAGCCTGGGACTTTCCGTCCTTACCCCATCGGTCCGTGGACGCCGCGTTCGGCGCTGCGCCGCGCATCCTCGCGCGTGACCCAGATCGCAAGCCCGGTCCAGACGCCGGCATAGACCGCGCCCAGCACAAGGATGATCCAGCCCGGAATCGGGCCGATCCGGGCCCGCTCGATGAAATGGGCAGCTGAATCGATGGGCGTCGGGTGGACCATCAGCTTGCCCACATAGGCGATGCCCTGGATCAGCAGGATCCACAGATAGTTGCTGCGCACGCGCCGGGCCAGCGCCGTCACATAGGTCACGTGATAGCGGGGGCTGCGGTAATCCTCGGCCAGCGTGACGTTCCAGTTCGTGCCGTCGTTCAGGTTGCCGTCGCGCAGCATCGGCACGAACAGGTGCTTTTCCATCCACCGCGCCCGCGCCCGCCAGACGTTGAAATACCGATAGCGCCGCGCCTCTAGCGCCAGGAACAGCTGGATCAGGATGCCCACAAGGATCAGCGGCAAGGGCGAGGCGTCGGGCGACGAAAAGGTGATCGACAGCGCGACCCCCAGCGTGACGACAGACCAGTTGGTCGTCGTGTCCAGCCGCGTCCGCCAGACGGTCGAGCGATAGATCTCGCCGCGATACAGATGCGCCAGCGCGCCGATCTCGGCCGTGCTGAAGTTGCGGCCCTCGGGCAGCCCGTCGTCGGCCATCGCATCCCCCCTGCCGCGGATTGCGGCCCCTGCCCCATGTGAGCGTGGCGCGCCGCCCCACGCAAGCGCGACCGTCCTTTCGCCCGCGCGCGGCCTGTGGCACCAAGGTCCGGTCCGCGCGCCGGGGGGCGGGCGCGACAGGGAACCCAAGGGGGGCGCGATGCTGACGATCCATCACCTGAACGAAAGCCGTTCGCAGCGCGTCATCTGGCTGGCCGAGGAACTGGGCCTGCCCTATCGCATCGTGCCCCACATCCGCGACCCGCGCAGCGCGCTGGCGCCCGACAGCCTGCGCCGCCTGCATCCCCTGGGCAAGGCCCCGCTGGTCGAGCATCGTGGTCGCGTGCTGGCGGAAACCGGCGCCATCGTCACGCATCTGGCAAGGGGCAGCGCGTTGCTGCCGCCCGAGGGCACCCCGGACGGCGACGCCGTGCGGTACTGGTTGCACTATGCCGAAGGCTCGGCCATGCCGCCGCTGGTGATGCGGCTGGTGCTGTCCCGGATTCCCCGGCGCACGCCATGGCTCGCGCGCCCGGTCGCCCGCGCCCTGGTGGCTGCCGTCCATTCAGCCTATCTCGGGCCGGAACTGGTCCGCCATGCAGAGTGGTGGGAGCGGACCCTGTCCGAGGACGGCTGGTTCGCGGGCGGCCAATTCAGCGCCGCGGACGTGATGATGAGCTTTCCGGTCGAGATGAGCGCGCGGCGGGCCGACCTGTCGGCCCGACCCGCCACCCGCGACTGGCTGGCGCGCATCCACGCCCGGCCCGCCTATGGGCGTGCGCTGGCCGCCGGCGGACCTTACAGCGGCGCTGCCGCAGGCTGACACGATGAACGGGATGACGACCGACATGACCGCGATGACCCAGACCGCCGACGACCTGATCGCCCGCATGGGCGCCGCCGCCCGCGACGCCGCGGCCGAGCTGGGCTGTGCCGGCGCCGAGCAGAAGCGCGCCGCGCTGATGGCCGCCGCCACCGCGATCCTGGACCGCGAGGGCGCCATCCTCGACGCCAATGCCCAGGACGTGGCCATGGCCCAGGCGCGCGACCTGTCGCCGGCGATGATCGACCGCCTCAGGCTGGACGCGGGCCGCATCCGCGCGATTGCCGAGGGCTTGCGCGCGGTGGCCGACCAGCCCGATCCCGTGGGCCGGGTGCTGGCGGAATGGGACCGGCCGAACGGCCTGCACATCCAGCGCGTCTTGACCCCGCTGGGGGTGCTGGGGGTGATCTACGAAAGCCGCCCCAACGTGACCGCCGACGCAGGCGCGCTGGCGCTGAAGTCTGGAAATGCCGTGATCCTGCGGGGCGGCACGGATTCGATCCACTCGTCCACGGCGATCCTGGGCTGCATGACCCAGGGGCTGCGCGACGCGGGCCTGCCCGAGGCGGCGATCCAGATGGTGCCCACGCGCGACAGGGCCGCCGTGGCCGCCATGCTGCGCGCGCAGGGGCTGATCGACGTCATCATCCCCCGCGGCGGCAAGGGACTGGTGGGGCTGGTGCAGGCCGAGGCGCGGGTCCCCGTCTTTGCCCATCTGGAAGGGATCTGCCACGTCTATGCCGATGGCGATGCCGATCTGGCCAAGGCGCGGCGGGTCGTTCTGAATGCCAAGACGCGTCGCACGGGCATCTGCGGCGCGGCGGAATGCCTGCTGATCGACCGGGCCTTTTACGCCCGGCACGGCGACGTCCTGATCCGCGACCTGCTGGACGCAGGCGTCGAGGTCCGGGCCGAGGGCGAGCTGGCCGACATCGCGGGCACCGTTCCGGCCCGTCCCGACGATTTCGGGCGCGAGTTCCTGGACAGCATCATCGCCGCCCGTCTTGTCGATGGCGTGGACGAGGCGATCGCCCATATCCGCCGCTTCGGCTCGGGCCACACCGAATCGATCCTGACGGAGAACGATGCGACCGCGGCGCGCTTTCTGCAACGGCTCGACAGCGCGATCCTGATGCGCAACGCCTCGACCCAGTTTGCCGATGGGGGCGAGTTCGGCATGGGCGCGGAAATCGGCATCGCCACCGGAAAGCTGCACGCCCGCGGGCCGGTGGGCGCCGAACAGTTGACCAGCTTCAAGTACATCGTGACGGGGGACGGAACGATCCGGTCCTGACCGCCCGGCGGGGCCGGGCCGGTTCGTCAGAACGCGATCTCGGCCCCGGCCTCGTCCAGTTCCCAGCTGACGCGACGGCCGGCGTCGCGGGCGATCAGGCCCAGCAGCGGGAAATGCACCTCGCCCGGGGCGGGGTCCGGGCGGTGACCGCCGTCCGGCGCGTCCAGCCACCCCCACAGCGACAGGTCGATCCGCGTGCGCGCCGCCTCGCCCACCAGCCGCCAGCCGGGCCCGGCGCGGCAGACCAGCAGCCGGCCGCCCCAAGGCAGCGCGCTGTCCATGCACATCAGGGCCAGCGCGACCATCCGCGCCTCGATCCGGGACAGATCGCCCGCGCCGTCCACCTCGATCGACAGGCGGCCGCCGCGGGCATAGGCGGACAGCACCGTCCCAAGCTCGCCGATGCCCATGCGCTGGTCGGCCGCCGCATGACCGAAAGCCACGCGGAACAGCTTGATGCGCGCGCGCGCGGCCTCGACGCTTTCGCCGATCAGCGACAGTTCGGGCGACTTGGCGATGCCCGGAAACTCGCCCGACATCTCCAGCAGCTCGACCCCGTTCCCGATTGCGCCCAGGGGCGAGATCAGGTCATGGCACAGACGCGAGCCGACCAGCGCGGCAAGGTTCAGCCGCCGCAGGGTGTCGTCTGCCGGGGCCATGTGGTCATAGGACAGAATTGCCGCGGGGTTCATCACGCGCTAGCCTGCGATGCGGCGGTGCGGGGAAGGTGTCGAAAGGCCATGGTCAACGAAATCCTTGAACCGGGAATGCTGGTGCGCCACCCCGACGCCCCCGACTGGGGCATCGGCCAGGTCCAGTCGCGGATCGGCGACCGCATCACCATCAACTTCACGGACGCCGGCAAGCAGGTCGTGGATGGCAGTCGGGTTCGTCTGGCCTTGATCATGGATCATCCCGGCGCGCACGGGTCATAGACGCCGACCCTAGATCAACCTGTGCGCGAGTCAAGCGGGATGCCGCCGATCCCCGGACATTGCATCCCGCACATCAACGCCCTATGAGGCGCGACGACCCCCGCAAAGGCGCAGCCTGGATCCCATGACCCCTGATCCCGCCTGGTTCGACATCCGCATCGCCACGTCGGACATCGACCTCACTGCCGCGCAGCGCCTGCGCTATCGCGTCTTCATCGAGGAGCTGGGCGGCGACGGGCCGCTGGTCGATCATGACCGGCGGCTGGAACGCGATGCGTTCGACCCGATCGTGGATCACCTGGTGCTGATCGACACCCGCCGCGATCCGGCGGGGCTGGATCACGTCGTGGGCGTCTATCGCCTGCTGCCCGGCACGCGGGCCGCCACCTTCGGCCGGTTCTATTGCGACGACGAATACGACCTGACGCGGCTGCGCCAGTCCGGCCGCACCCTGCTGGAGCTGGGACGATCCTGCGTCGATCCCGCCTATCGCGGCGGGTCGGGGATGTTCCTGCTGTGGAACGCGCTGGCCGACTATGTCCTGGACCTTGGCATCGAGATCCTGTTCGGCGTCGCAAGCTTTCACGGCACCGACATCCAGGCACTGGCCCCGGCGCTGTCCTGGCTGCACCATCATCACCTTGCCCCGCCCGACCTGCGCCCCGTCGCGCGGGCGCCGGGATTCCAGCGCATGGACCTGATTGCCCGGCAGGCGTTGCAGCGCCGCAGCGCGATGGTCGCCATGCCCGCGCTGATCAAGGCCTATCTGCGGCTGGGCGGCGTCGTGGGCGAGGGGGCGTTCGTGGACCGCGCCTTCAACACCACGGACGTGTTCCTGCTGATGGACACCGCCGCGATGTCGGACCGGCACCGCAAGTTCTATCAGGACCGCTGGCAGGGCGCATGACGGACGCCAGGCTGTCCAGCCCGGCCGCGCGGCCGGACGCCGCGCCCCCGCCGGACCCCACCCCGACATGGCGCGGCCCGCCGCCCCCTGCCCTGCCCCGCCCCTCGGCCCTGGGCTGGCTGCTGGCGGCCACGCGCGGACTGTCGGTGCTGTCGGTGCTGGGGGCGGGCGTCGCGCTGATCGTGCCCCTGCGGGCGGCGGAACGCCTGGCCGCCGGGCCGCGCCGCCCTTTGACCGGGCCGTGGGTGCAGGGCATCTGCCGGCTGTCGCTGTGGCTGATGGGCATCCGCTGGACCCGGCGCGGCCTGCCCATGGCCGGACCGGGCGCGGTGGTGGCCAATCATTCAAGCTGGCTGGACATCCTGGTCCTGAACGCCGCCCAGCCGGTGTTCTTTGTCAGCAAGGCCGAGGTCGCCGGATGGCCCGGCATCAACATCCTGACCCGTGTCACCGATACCCATTTCGTCACCCGCGACCCTCGCCACGCCCGGACGCAGGCGGCCGAGTTCGCGCACCGCACCGCGGCCGGCCACCGGCTGCTGTTCTTCCCCGAGGGGACCAGCAGCGACGGGCGGCGCGTGCTTCCGTTCAAGCCGACGCTGTTCCAGGCGTTTCTGGACCCTGCCCTGCCCAAGGGGCTGGCGGTCCAGCCGGTGACCGCGTGCTATCACGCACCCCCGGACCGGGACCCGCGCTTTTACGGCTGGTGGGGCGACATGGCGCTGGGGCCGCATCTGCTGGCGGTGCTGTCACAGGTGCGCCAGGGGTCGGTGACCGTCACCCTGCACGCGCCGCTGCCAGTGGCGGGGCAGACGCGCAAGACGCTCGCAACGGCTGCCGAGGCGGCGGTCCGCAGCGCGTCATAGCGGCCAGAACAGCGGAATGACCAGGCAGGCCACGACGCCCGTCACGATGTCCAGCGGCAGGCCCAGGCGCAGAAAGTCGCTGAACTTGTAGCCGCCGGGACCATAGACCATCATGTGCGTCTGATACCCGATCGGCGTCGCGAACGCGACCGAGGCCGAGAACATCACCGCCACCACATAGGCCCGCGGGTCGTGGCCCAGCTGCCGCGCCAGCTCGATGGCGATGGGGGTCAGGATGACCGCGACGGCATTGTTGGACAGCACCTCGGTCATCGCAAGGCCAAGGAAATAGACGGCCACCAGCGTCCAGAACGGCGACAGGCCGCGCAGCAGCGGCTCGACCGCACCGACGATCATGTGGACGGCGCCCGTGTGTTCCAGCGCCGCGCCGACCACCAGCATCGAAAAGATCATCGCGAGCAGCCGCGCGTCCACAAAGCCGAACGCCTCGTCCGCGTCCACGCAGCGCGTCACAAGGATCGCAGCCGCCGCGATCATCGAAAGCGCCATGATGGGGGCCACGTCGAAGGCGGCCAGCACCACGACGGTCAGCAGCGCCGCCACTGCGATGGGGGCATGGCGGCGACGGAACGCCTTGGTGGTCGGGTGCGACACGTCCACCAGATCCATGTCCGCCGCCAGCCGCGCGATGTCCTCGGGCGCGCCTTCCAGCAGCAGTGTGTCGCCGACCCGGATTTCCAGATCGTCCAGCTGCCGGCCGATGTTCTGGTTCCGCCGGTGCGCGGCGATGGGATAGACGCCGTATCGCCGGCGCAGGCGCAGGTCGCCCAGCCGCCGCCCGATCATCCGCGCGCCGGGGGAAATCAGCACCTCGACCGTTTCGGTCCGCACCGACGACAGCTTGTCCAGCGCGCGCAGATCCTTGTTCTGCTGCATCTCCAGCAGGTCGGACATGTTGGACCGCAGCACGACGCGGTCCCCCGCCTCCAGCACGACATTCGCCATGTCGCGCCGCAGCGAGGCGTCGCCCCGCAGCACGTCGATGACGCGCACGGCCTCGCGCTTGAACATGGGCACTTCGTTGACGTTCATGCCGACGATGCCGCTGTCCTCGGGGATGGCAACCTCGGTGAAGTATTTCATCTCGGGCCGGTTCGACAGGAACGCCGACATCGAGGTCCGCTCGGGCAGCAGGCGGTTGCCGAAGACCGCGATGAAGGCGGCGCCCGCCAATGTCACCGCAAGCCCGACCGGGAAGATGTCGAAGATGCCGAACGGCTCCATCCCCATCTCCTGCACGACGCCGTCGACCAGCAGGTTGGTCGAGGTGCCGATCAGCGTCAGCATCCCCCCCATGACGGTGAAGAAGCTCAGCGGCATGAGCAGCTTGGACGGCAGGGTCTTCGTGCGGTGCGCGACCTGGATGACGATCGGGATCATGACGGCCACGACCGGCGTGTTGTTCATGATCCCCGAGGCCAGGCAGACAAAGGCGAACAGCCCGCAGATGGTCAGGACCGGGCGCGTATCGGCGCGGCGCGCGACAAGCTGGCTCAGCTGGTCCAGCGCGCCGGTCCGCACCAGCCCGCCCATCAGGATGAACATGAACGCGATGGTCCAGGGCGCGGCGTTCGACAGCACCCGTCCGGCATCGTCCAGCGGCACGAGGCCCAGCACCAGCATCACCGCCGCCGTGCCGAAGGCGACCACTTCGGGGGGGTTCTTCTCGCGCAGGAACATGACGAACATGACGGCGATGATGATCAGCGTGGCGATCGCTGCAGGCTGGCCTGTAAGGCTGAAACCGAACATCGGGCGCGGACTTTCGATGGCACCGGACCAAATCCGGCCCGCGGCATCTGCCCGATTCCCGCTGGACGTGCAAGGCAATCACGGCCGCGCGAGCGGGCGGCAGGGGACGCAGGAGGCCGGTTCAGCCCTGCGGATTGGCCTGCGCCAGCCGCCCGCCATCCCTCAGCGGGGCGACGCTGGTGGCCATGCCGGTGCGGTCGTCCGTCACCACCAGGACGCCCGAGATCGTCGCCTCGCCCTCGGCGGGGGTAAAGCGGTCGCGCGGCATCCCGGTCAGGAACCGGCGCAACGGCTCGGCCTTGTCCATGCCGATCACGCTGTCATAGTCGCCGCACATGCCCGCGTCCGACAGATAGGCGGTGCCGCGCGGCAGGACCTGCGCGTCGGCTGTCGGAACATGGGTGTGGGTGCCCACGACAAGGCTGGCGCGGCCGTCGCACCAGTGGCCCATCGCCATCTTCTCGCTGGTGGCCTCGGCGTGCATGTCCAGCACCGCGGCCTGCACCATTCCGCCCGGCGGATGGGCGCGCAGCACGGCATCGACGGCGCTGAACGGATCGTCGAAGGGCCGCTTCATGAAGACCTGCCCCAGCACCTGCGTCACCAGCACCTTGCGGCCCCGTGCGTCGGCAAAGACCCGCGCCCCGCGGCCCGGCGCCTCGCGCGCAAAGTTCAGCGGCCGCAGGACGCGCGGTTCGCTTTCGATGAACTGCATCATGTCCTTCTGGTCGAAGGCATGGTCGCCCAGCGTGATGCAGTCGGCGCCCGCGTCCAGGATCAGCCGCGCGTGGGCGCCGGTCAGCCCCATGCCGCCGCTGGCGTTCTCGCCGTTGACGATGGTGAAATCGGCCTTCAGCCGCGCCTTCAGCGGGCTAAGCCGTTCGGTGATGGCGCGCCGGCCCGCGCGCCCCATGACATCGCCCAGGAACAGAATTCGCATGACGTCGGGGTTACGGCTTTGCGGCGCGCGCCTCAAGCCCGCAGTTCGCCGACGGCGCCCGGTGCCCTTTCCCTTTCCCGCCCGAGCCCCTAGGTTCCCCGAAACGCCGGGGGTATCGCCAGATGTCGTTTCTCAGCAAGCTGCGTGACCGGCTGACCCGGTCGTCGTCCCGCATCGGCGCGGGCCTGGACGACATCGTGTCCGACGCGCCCGCCACCGCACCGGACCGCCCCGCCCTGCCCGAGGCGGTCGCACCGGCCATGCCGCAGGCCCCTGCCCCTCAGCCGCATCCCGCCCCCGCGCCCGCGATGGCCCCAGAGCGCCCCGGCGCGGCACAGCCTCAACAGCCGCAAGCGCAGCCGGGCCTGATGGGTCGCCTGTTCGGCCGCGACAGCACTCCGGCCGAACCCCGGCGCGAGCTGGACGACGCCATGCTGGAGGAGCTGGAGGACATGCTGATCGCCGCCGACATGGGCACCGACACCGCCCTGCGGGTCACGGCCAACATCGCCGAGGGGCGCATGGGCCGCCGCATCGGCGCGACCGAGCTGAAGCAGGCGCTGGCCGACGAGATCACGCGCATCATGACGCCGGTGGCCCGGCCGCTGCCGCTCTATCCGAAAAAGCCGCAGGTCGTGCTGGTCGTTGGCGTCAACGGGTCGGGCAAGACGACGACCATCGGCAAGCTGGCCAGCCAGTTCCGCGCGGCGGGGAAAAAGGTGGTGATCGCCGCGGGCGACACCTTCCGCGCGGCGGCGGTCGAACAGTTGCAGGTCTGGGGACAGCGCGCGGGCGTGCCGGTGATGGTCGCGCCGCAGGGGTCGGACCCCGCCAGCCTTGCCTATGACGCGATGGCGCGCGCCGAGGCCGAGGGCGCCGACCTGCTGATGATCGACACCGCTGGCCGCCTGCAGAACCGCGCCGACCTGATGGAGGAGCTGGCCAAGATCGTCCGCGTCATCCGCAAGAAGGACCCGTCCGCCCCGCACAACACCCTGCTGGTGCTGGACGCGACCACCGGGCAGAATGCGCTGAGCCAGGTCGAGACGTTCCGCAAGCTGGCCGACGTGTCGGGCCTGGTGATGACCAAGCTGGACGGCACGGCGCGTGGCGGCGTTCTGGTGGCGCTGGCCGACAAGTTCGGCCTGCCCATCCATGCGATCGGGGTGGGCGAGCAGATCGACGATCTGGACGCCTTTGACGCGGGGGATTTCGCGAAGGCGCTGGTCGGGATCTGAGACCGTCGCAGCGCGCGTCACGGCACCCGCGCCCGCAATCGGCGCGGCGCGCCCAAGCCGTCCCGGGCGCTGTGCCTTGCGACTGATCCGCACGGGACAGGGCCGGCCACAGGTTGCGTCCCCGCGGCCGCCCGCCCCCGCCGCGTCTCTCAGCCGTTGTGCTCGACCGGCGTGCCGTCCTCTTCCTCGAACAGTTGCCGGGCGTTCGCGGCGTCGGCCGACAGCCACAGCTTGCCGCCATCGGTCGAGGCGATCGCGGACAGCGACAGATAATGGTGGTGGCTGTCGTGCTGCCCGTGCGCGGGGTCCTTGCGCTTCATCTTGATGCGCTGGCCGTCCATGTGATCGACCACGCCCACATGAACGCCGTCTGCGCCCACGATCTCCATGCCGTTCTGGATGTCGCTTGCCGTTGCCATCGCTGATCTCCTGCCGGGGTCGGTCCGGTGCCGCTGCTGCGGCACGCTCGGAGGCCCAACGCGCCAGGGGCCGGTTCGGTCCCGCTGGCCGTCCCGGTCAGACACAAAGCCGCGCCAGGAAGGCGCGCGCCTCGGGCCGGTCGGCGGCCGCGCGGGCCGCGAACAGCGTCGCCTGGCTTGCGTGGATCAGCGCGTCGGGCAGGATCTTCAGGTGGTTGGCGCGCAGCGTCTCGCCCGAACTGGTGATGTCGGCGATGGCCTCGGCGGTCAGGTTCGCGACCGTGCCTTCGGTCGCGCCCTGGCTGTCCACCAGCTGATAATCGGCAACCTCGTGGGCCGACAGGAACGCCCGCACCAGGCGGTGATATTTGGTGGCAATCCGCAGCCGGAACCCGTGGGCCTGGCGAAAGTCACGGGCGATGGTGGCCAGATCGTCCAGGCCTTCGCAGTCGCGCCAGCAGGCGGGCACGGCCAGCACCAGATCGGCGTGGCCGAAGCCCATCGGCGCGACCTCGACCACGTCCGAGCGCCAGCCCGCCAGCTTTTCGCGCACCAGATCCGAGCCGGTCACGCCCAGGTCGATGCGCCCGGCCGCCAGTTCGCGCGGGATCTCGCCCGCCGACAGCAGGACCAGCTGCACGCCATCCGCCCCCTCGACCCGGCCGGCATATTCGCGGTCCGATCCGCTGCGGGCCAGCCGCACGCCGCGATGGGCGAACCAGTCGAAGGTCTGCTCCATCAGCCGTCCCTTGGACGGCACCCCCAGCTTCAGCATAGCTCGGCCACCAGCCCGGGGCGGATGATGCCGCCCACGGCCGGGATCGCCGCCCCCTGCCCCAGCACACGGGTCAGCGCGTCATAGCGCCCGCCCGAGGCGACCGGCGGCCAGTCGGGACGATGGGGCGCGGTAAAGGAAAACGTCATGCCGTCATAATATTCCATGGTGCGCCGCCCGTGGCTGGCGTCAAAGCGGATCGTCGCGGGGTCGATGCCCCGCCCGGCGATGGCGTCCAGACGCCCGGACAGGCGGGCCACCGCCTCGGCAATGGCAGGGATATGGTCGGCCAGAACGCGCAGTTCGTCCAGCGCGGCAGGCGCGGGGCCGGCCACCCCGAACAGCCGGTGCAGCCGCTCGCGCCAGATCGGGGGCAGCACCGGCTCTGCCCGGTCGGCCTCGAGCCGGCGGATGCGGTCCTGCATGGCCCCGGACGAGCGCAGCCCGGTCCAGGGCGCGTCGTTGACGGCAAAGCTGCGTGGGGGCACGGGACGGGAAAACCGCTCCAGCATCCGCTCGAACCGCGCGGGCCGCCAGATATGGTGGGACAGCGCCGCGCGGCGGGCGTCCGACAGGGGCAATCCCGCGACCGCATCCAGCAGCAGGTCCATGTCGCCCATCGTGGCGTCCAGCGACAGCGGCGCAAGGATCGCGTGGAACATCGCAAAGACCTCGGCGTCGGCGTCCGGGTCGCGCGAGAACAGCTCGAATCCCGCCTGCAGGTATTCGTTATCGCGCGGGTGCTCGGGGCGCGTGTCGCCCTGGTCCTGCTTGCGAAAGACCTCGCCCAGATAGCAATAGCGCGCCGGCTCCGCCCCGCCGGCCATGTGCATCTGCACCACCGGCACGGTGAAATCGGGACGCAGCACGACCTCTCCGCGCACGGGGTCGGTGGTGACATAGGCGCGGGCGCGGATATCCTCGCCATACAGGTCCAGCAGCGTGTCGGCGGGCAGCAGGATGTCGGGCGCGACCTCGACCGCGCCCGCCGCGCGGAACGCATCAAGGATGCGGCGGCCGGCGGCCTGCTTGGCGGTGCGGGGGATCGGCGGCAAGGCGGGGCGCAAGGTCATCGCGCGAGGATGTCCCGCACCGCCTGCACCAGCCCGCCGCGCGGGCATTCGACCTGCGCCGGCTGCGATTTCCATTCCTCGACCGAGGCTTGCGCCGCGATCCTGGCGCCAAGGATCAGGTCCTTGACCTGCACCACGCCGCGGGCGGCCTCGTCGCCGCCCTGGATCACGGCGACCGGCGCGTTGCGCTTGTCGGCGTACTTCAACTGGTTGCCGAAGTTCTTTGGATTGCCCAGATAGACCTCGGCCCGGATACCGGCGGCGCGCAGTTCGGTCGCCATCGCCTGGTAATCGGCCATGCGGTCGCGGTCCATCACCGTGACGACGACCGGCCCTGCGGCATCCGCCCCCGCCAGCCCCTCTTCGCGCAGCGCGGCCAGCAGACGGTCCACGCCGATGGACACACCGGTCGCGGGCACCTTTTGCCCGGTGAAGCGTTCCACGAGGTCGTCATAGCGCCCGCCACCCGCGACCGAGCCGAACTGCCGCCTGCGGCCCTTGTCGTCGAGGATCTCGAAGGTCAGCTCCGCCTCGAACACCGGGCCGGTGTAATAGCCAAGGCCGCGCACGACGGCAGGGTCGATCACCACGCGATCCGCGCCCATGCCCATCGTGTCCAGCAGCACCGCGATCTCGGCCAGCTCATCCACGCCCTCGGCCCCCACGGGCGATCCGCCCACGGCCACCCGCAGGTTGTCCAGCGTGGCCGCGTTGTCGGCACCCCGGGATGTCAGGAACGCGATCACCGGGTCGGCTTGCGCGGCGTCCAGCCCGACGCCCTCGATCTCGGCGCCCGAGGCATCGGTGCGCCCGGTGGTCAGCAGCGCGCGCACGCCGGCCTCGCCCACCTTGTCGAACTTGTCGATGGTCCGCAGCACGTCGGCGGCCTGGTGGGCGTCGGTCACGCCCATCGCCTGCAACACGCCGTTCAAAACCTTGCGATTGTTCACCCGCACCAGATAGTCGCCGCGCGCGATGCCCGCCGCCTCAAGCGCGTCCGCCAGCATGGCGATGATTTCGGCATCCGCCGCGACGCTCGCCGCGCCCACCGTGTCGGCGTCGCACTGATAGAACTGGCGATAGCGGCCCGGCCCCGGCTTTTCGTTGCGCCAGACCGGGCCCATCGCATAGCGGCGATAGGGCGACGGCAGGTCATTGCGGTACTGCGCCGCGACCCGCGCCAGCGGCGCGGTCAGATCGTAACGCAGCGCCAGCCAGTCGCCATGGCCCCCGCCCGGCACGGCTTCCTCCTGCCAGGCAAACACGCCCGCGTTGGGGCGGTCCACGTCGGGCAGGAACTTGCCCAGCGCCTCGACCGTCTCGACGCCGCTGGTTTCCAGCGCGTCAAAGCCGTGGCGGTGATAGACGGCGGCGATGCGGTCCAGCATCGCCTTGCGTTCCGTCACCTCGGCCCCGAAATAGTCGCGAAAGCCCTTGGGCGTTTCGGCGCGGGGGCGGCGCGGTTTCATGTCCTTGGCCATCGGCGGATTTCCTGTCGGGTCGCCGGGACCGATTAGCGGAGTGCGGCAGGATGGACAAGTTGCAGGCGGTCGAGGAGCGGGTCGCCCATCTGATCCGCAGCGTGGACGAGCTGTCCGAGGTCGTGGCCCGCCAGGATGCCGAGATTCGCCGCCTGTCGCGGTTCGTGGGCCAACTGGTCGAACGCGAGGCCGACCGCGAGGCGGCGCAGGGGTCGATCCCGCTGGCCGACCAGCGCCCCCCGCACTGGTAGATCAGCGCTCGGCCGGCCCCAGCCGGTTGCCGCCCGCCGAGGGCATGGGTTCCGAAAACGCTCCCGTTCGCGCGCCCTCGCCCCGTGGCCCGGCCAGGGGCGGACGCTGCACGAAGGCGGGCAGCTCGGGGTCCTCGAGGCGGTCGTCGCGGGCGGTAGTCCCGGCACCCGCGGGGGCCGTCGCGGGAATGGACCCGCCAGCCGAGGGCGCGGCCCCTGTCGCAGCCGCGCGGTCGGTGGGGGCGGCGTCGGGCCAGTGCGAGGGCGGCTCGCTGTCGGGCCGCGCGGCAGCCGCCGCGTGGGGCGGCGCATCGTCCCGGGCTGCGGCGGGGGCGGGGCGCGCGGCGGGCCGGGACGGCGGCTCGTGCGTGGCCACGATCGGATGCTGGGCTTGGGCGACCGGCACCGCCCGGCGGAACACCAGCACGTTGTGAAAGACCGTGGTGCGGCTGGTCAGGCCGCTGCGCTCCTCGCAGGGCAGCGTTTCGGCGCGCACGTATTCCCAGCCGTTCGCGGCCATGCGGTTCATCTCGGTCAGCAGGGCATAGCTGAAGCGTTCGGCCCCGGTCCGGGCGCCGCGCACCTTCTCGCCGCGGCTTGGCGCGGGAATGACCGTATATTCAAAGTGCTGCATCCTTGGTCCCCACCCATCCCGTGTCCGTCCCGCAGAACGCGACAGCGGTGCATCAGTTCACAGGCCCAGCTTTTTCGCCACCAGCTCGTTCACGGCCGCCGGATTCGCCTTGCCGCCCGTGGCCTTCAGCACCTGTCCGGTGAACCACCCCGCCAGCTTGGGGTTGGCCTTGGCCTTGTCCACCTGCGCGGGGTTGGCCGCGATGATGTCATCCACCGCCGCCTCGATCGCGCCAAGGTCGGTGACCTGCTTCATGCCGCGCGCCGTCGCGATCGCGGCGGGGTCGCCGCCCTCGGTCCAGACGATGTCGAACAGATCCTTGGCCATCTTGCCCGAGATCTCGCCCGAGCCGATCAGGTCCAGGATGCCGCCCAGTTGCGCCGCGTCCACCGGCGAGGCGCCGATCTCCAGCCCCTCTTTCTTCAATCGCCCGAACAGGTCGTTGATGACCCAGTTCGCGGCCTGCTTGCCGTCGCGGCCTTTGGCGACGGCCTCGAAGAAATCGGCGTTCTCGACCTCGGCCGTCAGCACGCCCGCGTCGTATTCCGACAGGCCCAGCGCGGTCACGAACCGCGCCTTCTTCTCGTCGGGCAGTTCGGGCATGGATGCGGCGATCTCGTCCACCCAGGCCTGCTCGATTTCCAGCGGCAGCAGGTCGGGGTCGGGAAAGTAACGGTAATCGTGGGCTTCTTCCTTGGACCGCATGGACCGGGTCTCGCCCTTGTCGGGGTCATACAGGCGGGTTTCCTGAACGATCATGCCGCCGTCCTCGATTATGGCGATCTGGCGGCGGGCCTCATATTCGATGGCGGCCTGGATGAACCGCATCGAGTTCATGTTCTTGATCTCGCAGCGCGTGCCCAGGACCGAGAAATCGCCCGTCTCGATGAAGCGTTCGTAGTCGCCAGGCTTGCACACCGACACGTTCACATCGGCGCGCAGGCTGCCGTTCTGCATGTTGCCGTCGCAGGTGCCCAGATAGCGCATGATCTGGCGAAGTTTCGCGACATAGGCCGCCGCTTCCTCGGGGCCGCGAATGTCGGGTCGGCTCACGATCTCCATCAGGGCGACCCCGGTGCGGTTCAGGTCCACGAAGGACAGCGCCGGGTCCATGTCGTGGATCGACTTGCCCGCGTCCTGTTCCAGGTGGATCCGCTCGATCCGCACACGGCGGGCGATGCCGGGGGCCATGTCCACGATGATCTCGCCCTCGCCCACGATGGGGTGGTACAGTTGGCTGATCTGATAGCCCTGCGGCAGGTCGGGATAGAAATAGTTCTTGCGATCGAAGGCCGAGACAAGATTGATTGCGGCCTTCAGCCCCAGCCCCGTGCGGACCGCCTGCGCCACGCAGAATTCGTTGATGACCGGCAGCATTCCGGGCATCGCGGCGTCCACGAAGCTGACATTGCTGTTCGGCTCGGCCCCGAAGGCCGTCGAGGCACCCGAGAACAGCTTGGCGTTGGAGGCCACCTGCGCGTGGACCTCAAGCCCGATCACCAGCTCCCAGTCGCCCTTGGCCCCGGCAATGACCTTGGGTCGCGGCGCGGTATAGGTCAGGTGGTCCAGCATATCGGGGCTCCGGCAAGGGTCGGACGGTTTTAGGGCCGCAGCCCTCGCGGGGCAAGGGCCGGGCACGGGCCAGCGGCGCGGACGGCCCTTGCCATTGTGGCTTTGCGTGCGCCCGGCTATGGCCGCCGGTGGGCAGCAAGAGGGTGGGCGCGCGATGCACCGGACGATCATGGCGACACTGGCAGTTCTCGCGCTGGCGGGCTGCGGCGCCGGCGAGGCGGCGCGGCGCGCCACCACCGCGCCGACCATCGCGGGCGAGGCGCCGCGTCCCCTGTCGGGCCGTCTGGCGGCGGTCCTGCCCCTGGGGGGCAAGCCACAGGCGGCGCAGGCCCCCAGGGGCGACGGCACCGACGCCTGGACCCAGGCTGCGCTGCAGGTCCTCGATCAGGAAGGCGTCACCCTGCTGTCCACCGTGCCCGCCGATGTCATGCAGTTCTGCCCGGGCTATGCCACGCAGACCCGCGAGAATCGCGCGGCGTTCTGGGCGGGGTTGCTGTCGGCGCTGGCGCGGCACAAGGGGGGCGATCCGGGGGCGCCTGCCTTGGGCCAGACGCAGTCCGGCGGATGTGCGGGCGAGTTGCTGGAGGGGGGCGAAGCCCTGCAATGCGCGGTGCGGACCGTGGCCAAGAATGTGGTCCGCGACGGGTCCATCGCGGGCCGCAAGGACGGCTGGCGCGGCGCGGCGCGCGAGTGGCTTCCCCTGCGCTCGGACGGCAGCCGGACCCGGATCGCCGGCTGGACGCGCAAGCAAAGCTATTGCCGCTGAACCGGCCACCCCGTCCGTTCGGGACGCCCGCCCGCGTTTGCCGTCAGCGGCCGCCCAGTCGGGCGCCGGGCGCCATGGCCAGTCCGTGCTCGGGCGCCTCGTCGTCCTCGGGCTCGACCGGGGGGGCCGAGGGGCCGCGCGAGAACCGTTCGATCAGGGCACTTTCCATCGCCGCGTTCAGCGCCCGCGACCGCTCGAGGTAGAGGGCGTTCTGGTCCACCGGGACCCCCGGTTGCCAGAGCTTGGCCAGGTCGCGCAACGAGATGCGATCATGACGATAATAGATGCGCTCGAGCTCGGCCGCCTCGTATTCGGAAAGCCCCACGTTTTCAAGCACATACCGGCCGGCGCGCAGCGAGCTGTCGAACATCTCGCGCACGATGTGATCCGCTTTCGCCTCGTACAGTTCATAGACCGCGATGCGGTCGCGCGCCCTCGCTATGATGACCAGGTCGGGGCGCTGCAGGCGGGCGTATTTCACCAGCCGCAGGTTGGCTGCCGGATCGTCGAGCGCCGCGACCAGGATGCGCGCCCGCGCCAGCCCCGCGGCGGCCAGGATCTCGGGCCGGGTGGGGTCGCCGAAATAGCCCTTGACGCCGAACTGCCGCATCAGCTGGATCGTCTTCAGGTCATGGTCCAGCACCGTCGTCTTGAACCCCGACATGGTGACCAGCCGATTGACCACCTGCCCGAAGCGGCCAACGCCCGCGATGATGATGGGCTGCTGTTCGGTGATGTCGTCGGGCTGGCCCAGATCGCGGTCGTCGCCCCGCCAGCGCAGCAGCCGGTCGTGCAGGATGAACAGCAGGGGCGTGGCCAGCATCGACAGCGCCGTCACCAGCAACACCCCTTGCGCCAGCCGGTCGCTCAGGACCGACAGCGAGATGGCATAGGATGTCAGCACAAAGCCGAACTCGCCCGCCTGCGCCAGCGACAGGGTGAACAGCGTGCGGTCCCGCCGCGCCATGCGGGTGATGCGGGCGATGACGGACAGCACGCCCGCCTTGATCGCGATCAGCACGCCGGTGATCGCCAGGATGGTGCCCGGACGCTCGAACAGCAGGCCGAAGTCCATCCCCGATCCCACGGTGATGAAGAACAGACCCAGCAGCAACCCCTTGAACGGGGCGATCTGGGCCTGAAGCTCGTGGCGGAACTCGGACCCGGCCAGCATCACGCCCGCAAGAAAGGTTCCCAGCGCCGGGCTGAGACCCACCACCGTCATCAGCGAGGCGATCCCCACCACGATCAGCAGCGCAAGCGCCGTGTTCATCTCAAGCAGGCGCGCGCCTTGCACGAAGCGGAAGACCGGCCGGATCGCAAACTGCCCCAGCGCCACCACGATCGCCACCGCGCCCAGCGTGACCAGCGCCCCCGCCCAGCCCGGCAGCGCCGCCATGAAATCGGCGCCCGGCGTATCGTGGACCGCGTGCCGCGCCCCGCCGGCCGCCAGCAGCGGCATCAGCGCCAGCATTGGAATGACCGCGATGTCCTGCGTCAGCAGGACCGCAAAGGCACTGCGCCCGCCCCCGGTCTGCATCAGGGCCTTTTCCGACAGCGTCTGCAGCACGATGGCGGTCGAGCTGAGCGACAGGATCATGCCCAACGTCAGCGCGACCTGCCAGCTTTGGTCCAGGATCAGGGCGACCCCGCTCAGCAGCGCGACGGTGCCCGCGATCTGCAATCCACCCAGGCCCAGCAGCCTGTGGCGCATGTCCCACAGGCTGCGCGGCTCAAGCTCCAGCCCGATCAGGAACAGCATCATCACGACGCCGAACTCGGCGAAATGTTGCAGGTCGGCGACCTGGCCCGCGTTGCCGGCCAGCCCCAGGACGGGGCCGATGATGATGCCGGCGATCAGATAGCCCAGCACCGATCCCAGCCCCAGCCGGGCGGAAATCGGCACCGCCACCACCATCGTCGCCAGATAGACGGTGGCGATCAGCAGAAACGTGCCCACGCTGACCTCCGCCGGTTCAACGACCGTTCAGGATCGCCAGGTTGTACTGCCGGCCGCCCTTGACATAGCTGACCCGGCCGTTGCCGATCGAATTGATGGCACCGCCGTCGATCTTGTCGCCCAGGCGAACCGTGACGATCTTGCCGTTGCGCAGCCGGATCAGCCCGCGGCTGGCGCGGCCTGCACCGATGACCCCGATCACCTGCGTCTTGCCCAGGTCCATCCCGCCGACGGTGGCGGCCTTGGCGACCGCTCCTGCGGTGGTGCCTTTGGCGGGGGTCATCGCCACCTCGGGCTCGTCGTCGCTTTCCGGGGGGCGATACTCGCCGCGCCTGGCGATGGCGGCCTTCTCCTCGGCGGCGGCCTGGGCGCGGGCGCGCGCCTCGGCGGCGGCGCGGGCCTGCAATTCGGCCCGCGCGTCGGCAGCGGCCTGGGCGCGGGCGCGCGCCTCGGCCTGGGCCTGCAGCTGCTCGTCCAGTCGCAGCCGCTCGGCCAATTGGGTGTCCGCGTCACCGGCGCTTGCCGGCGGCAGCAGCGCCGCCACGGCCACGGGCGGCTCCGCAGGGCGGTCTGCATCGACCTCGGACGCGGCGGCCGCGGCCGCAGCCACGGCTTCGGCCTCAGGATCGCTGGCCGGGGTCGCTGGCCGGTCGAGCGCGGGCTTGGGCACCGGCAGGGGCGATGCGGTCAGTGCCGACAGGGCGACCCCGCCCGGCGAGGCGCCAGACTGGCCCACCGCCTCGGCGATGGCGGTCTCGACCGCCGAGGGCTCGGGGGTGTCGCTGGCGCCGCCGCGCGCAGGGCGGGGCGCGGGACGGCCCGGCGTCGCCCGCGCCGCGGACCGCCGCACGGGATCGGCAGCCGCGGCTGCGGGCTTTTCCGCCGCTGTGCTGCGCCCGGCGGGCCGTTCGGACGCCGCGCGCGCGGGCCGGTCCGCGGGGCCGGCCGCCTCCTGCAAGGCCGCGTCGATGGCGGTGCGGGCACCGTCCGACCGATCCGGCCTGCGTGACGGCCGCGCCTGGGCATAGCGGGGCGCATCGGCGGCGCGGGGCAGGGCCAGCCGGTCCAGATGGGGATAGGCTGCGTACAGACCGGCCAGCAGCCGGTCGGCCTCGACCACCTCGGCAGCGGTCATCTCGGCGGCGGTCACGTCCTCGTTGGCCGAGCCTTCATCCAGGGTGGCGGGCCGCGCCCGCGGCCGGGGGGCGGGTCCGGCCGTGGCGGCGGGGGCGGGTTCGGCGCGCGCCGGGGCGGCTGCCGCAGCAGTCGGGCGCGAGGCAGGGCGCGAGGCTGTAACCGCAGGCCGCGGGTTTGCGGGCGCCGCGGCCACGGGGGCGGCCGGGTCGGTTGCCGGCGCGCCGGCGCGCTGGCGCGGTGCGGGGGGCGGTGCGCGCCGTCCGGGAACCGCGGGGGCCGGATCGGCCGCGGCGGCCACCGGCTGATCGGCGCCTGCGCCGCGCCGCGGGGCCGGGCGATCCGAGGTCGTCAGCGGCGCGGCTGTGCGCGAGGGCGCGGCCACGGCGGGTCCGGGGGCGCCCGGCTCACGGCTGGCAGTGGTCGGAACGGTGGCCTGCGTCGAGGGAACGGCCTGTCCGGCGGGGCCTGCCGCGGTGGAGGATGAGGCGTCAGCCGCGCTGTCGGGACGGGCGGCATCCTGCGCGACGCTCGTCCCCGCAGAGGCCGCGGGGCTTGCGACGGTGCTGCCGGCCGCAGGCGCACTGGGCGTCACCGCGGGAGCCGCGGTCACGGCAGAGGTGGCTCCCGCAGGCGTGGTCCGCCCCGTGGGGGCAACGGGCGCCGCCGGGCTGGGGACGGACGCGACGGGCGCGGCGGGCCGATCCGCGGACGTGGGGGGCACCTGCGGCGTCACGGCCGGCGCAGGGGGCGTTGGCGCAGGCGTCTGGCGAACCCCGGCGGTCTCTCTCGGTGCGGCCGAAGCGTCCCCTGCTGCGGCGTCCGCCGCAGAACGCGGGGCGGGCGTGGTCGCAGCGGCGGGCGCACCCGCGGGGGGCACAACAGCGGCGGCGGACGCCGCAGCGCCCGTCGGGGTGGCTGCGTTCAATGCGGGGTCGGGACGCGCCGGTGTCACCGCGACGGCCTTGGGCGCGGTGGCTGGTGCGGCCGGGATCGGCGCTGTCGGGGTCGGTGCCGCGACAGGTGCTGCCAGGGGGGTTGGCACGGTCGCGGCAGGGGCCGCGGGGGTGGGCGACACGGACGCCTGCGGAACCGTTGCCGGTGCAGCTGTCGGGCGCGGTTGCGCCGTCCGCGCGGCGGGTGCAGGCGTCAGGTCGGGCGTGCTGGCGACCGGGGTTGGCGTGGACGAAGGACCGTCGCCAATGGCGAAGGCCCAGATCACGACAAGGCCCACGATCAGCGCGCCCAGCATCACCACCAGCCCCCCGATGTTGCCGCGGGCGCCGGGATGCACGCCAGGCGCCGGCTGGGCCACCAGTCGCTGCGTCCTCGGCTGCCCAGCCTGCGCCATCACGGCGGCGGCACGGTCGGGAACCGAAGGCGCCGGACGCGGCGGGAAAGCCGCGCTTGAGGGCGGCGCCGGCCTGTCCGCTGGAGCGCCGGAGGCGCCGCCGTCCTGCCCCGTCTGGGCAACGGGGTCCGCGTGAAAGGCCGTCATATCGGCCGCCTGCGCGGCAGGCTGCGCCCCCTCTGGCTCGGCCTCGGCGGGCTGCGCGGTCGCTGCGGCGGGGTCGACCGACTGGGGGTCGCGCGTCTGCCCTGTCAGCGCCGCCTCCGCATCGGGCGCAGTGTCGATGGATACCGCCTCCGCATCGGGCGCACTGTCGGTCGGCGCTGCGTCCGCGACGGACGCAGGGTCGGCCGCAGGCGACGCGGCGTGATCGTCCGCCCCCTCCTCTGCCTCGGCAGTGCCGGACAGGTCTGTCGCAGCCGCCTCGCTTGCGGGCGCCTCCGCCTCGGCCGTGCCGGGCGCATCGTCATCGGGCGCGACCGACGAGGCCGCAGCCTCCAACATCGCGGGGGCTGCGTTGGACGGGGACGAGGGGTCGACCGCCCCCGACGAGGCCGCAACGGGCGTCCCCGGCGACGCCTCCTCTGCGTGATCGTCGCCCGGCAGGGTCAGATCGGCAGCGTCGCCCGCCTGATCGGCAGCGCCATCCGCATCACCCGCAGGCCCGTTGCTGTCTTCGCCCCCGGCAAATGCGTCCGGGCCGTCCCCGTGGGCCGCGTCCTCGGCCTGAAAGCGCGGCGTCGCGGGAAACAGTCCGTCGCCCGGATCGGCCAGGAAGCTGGCCGGCGAAAAACCGTGGCGGCGGGCGAATTCGTCGGCCTCGCGCAGGGTCTGGCGGGCGACGGCGGCGACGCGGATGCCCTCGCCCTCGCCGTCCGGGCGCCAGTCCCATGCCAGTTCGTCCACGGAATAGGGGGTCAGCCCGTTCAGGGCCGAACCGACCGCATCGGCCCGCTGGCCGACAGGCAGCCGGGTGTACAGGATCTGGTCGTCGGGAATGATCAGCGCGACCGGCGCATCGTCGCCATTGGCCGCGATCCGGCGCAGCTGCGACATCGCCTCGCGGAAATCGGGGGCCGCGAACGACGCGGCCGCCCGCTCGCGCCACACGGGCGAGGTCCTGCCCCCCTCGTCGGCCGAGGTGTCGGGCGATCCGGTCCCCTCGGCCGCGCGTTCCAGAAGATGAACAGCATCGCTGCTGAAGGACAGGGCGAAATCGGGCGAAATCCGCATGCTCATGGCCGGTGCTTTTCATTCGTGGCCGGTCGTCGTTGATCGCGATCCGGTCCGTTGCTGCTCGCCTCATCACTACGGCAAGCGGGACCTCATGAAAAGCGAAACACCATAACGTGAGGCATCCTTTTGGCCCGGATGAGGTTTGATGCAGGGGCTTCGGGACAGGCCGCACGGCCTGCCCCGCCCGCAGCATCCATCCCAGGGCACAAGGCCTTCCCGTGCCCGCGCCCCGACCGATCCGAGGTTCTCCATGATCATTCCGCCCGACCTGTCCGCTCTCGCGCCCCTGACCCGCCGGCTGGCCCTTGCGGCCGCCACCATCGCCCTGGCGGCCGCGCCGGCCGTGGCGGGTCCCGGCGCCAACCGCCCGGGGGCCTGCGGCGCCGCGGGCATGGCGCAATTGACCGTCACCGGAGAGGGCCAGGCGGGCGTGGCCCCCGACATGGCGCAGGTCACGCTGGGGGTGACGACGCAGGCCCCCACGGCGGCGCAGGCGATGGCCGACAACGGCACCCGCCAGGCGGCCGTGCTGGCGGCGCTGACCGCGCAGGGGGTGGCCGAGCGCGATGTCCAGACCTCGGGGCTGAACCTGTCGCCGATGCAGGATTATTCGCGCGATGGGCAGCCTCCGGTCATCACCGGCTATCAGGCGCAGAACATGGTCACGGTGCGCGTGCGCGACCTTGCGCGGCTGGGCGCGGTGCTGGACGGGCTGGTGAGCGCCGGCGCGAACGAGGTGCAGGGAATCGCGTTTTCCCGCGAGGACCGGACCGCGACCGAGGATCAGGCCCGCACCGAGGCCGTGGGCAACGCCCGCCACCGGGCCGAGGTTCTGGCCCGCGCGGCCGGCCTGCAACTGGGCCGGCTGATCGCCCTGGGTGACGCCGGCGCGTCAGGGGGCCCGATGCCTGCCATGATGATGGCGCGCGACGCCAAGGCGGAATCCGTGCCGATTGCCACCGGCGAGATGACGGTCACGGCGCAGGTCAGTGCAACATGGGAAATGCTTCCGCAGGCCGGCGCGGCGGACTGCCCGATGCCGGGTGGGCCGCAGGGGATGTCGCGCGGCGACCCGATGCACGGGGGCGCGATGCAGGGCCACGGGCACGGCCACGGGATGATGCAGGGCTCGGGGGACGGCCAAGGGCAGGGTCATGGGCATCACGCTGGACATGGCAGCGGCATGCAGGGCGGCGACATGCACCATGGGGGCGGCGCGAACCATCATGGGATGCCCGACGACGGCATGATGCATGGCGGCGGCATGATGCACGGGGGCGGCATGATGCACGGCGGCGGCATGATGCATGGCGGCGGCATGATGCACGGACAGGACGCGATGGCGGGTCCGGGCGCCGCAAGCCCCACGGCGCCAGAGGATGCCGCAGGGGATACGGCCCCGTCGCAGACGACCCTGCCCCCCGCCCCGACGCAGGACGGACCCACAGGCGTTGGGACCCCTGCCCCTGCCCCGGCGCAAGCGCCCGCCACCGCCGTTCAGCCGTCCCCCGGTCAGGACGCCGGCCCCACGACGGCACCCGCGCAGAGCGCGGTTCCGCAGCCCGCCGACCCGGGCGCGACCCCGCCCAGCGCGACCTCGCCGGGCGCGACGGCCCCGGAACGTGCGGCCCCCCCGGCCGATGCTGGCCGGAACGGCAGCGGCGGTTCGGAAACGCCTGCGAACTGACGCGGGTGGCCGCCCGTGCGGCGCGGGACGGCGGCGCGACCCGCGCCGCCGCCTGGCCGCGTCAGATTGCGCCCAGCGCCTGGTCCAGGTCGGCGATGATGTCCTGCGCGTCCTCGATCCCGATGGACAGCCGGACCATGTCCGGCCCCGCGCCGGCGGCGATCTGCTGCGCCTCGGTCAACTGGCGGTGCGTCGTGGACGCCGAATGGATCGCCAGCGTGCGCGCGTCCCCCAGGTTGGCCACGTGGCTGACCAGCTTCAGCGCGCCGATCATCCGCACGCAGGCGTCATAGCCGCCCTTCAGCCGGATCGTGAACAGCGCGCCCGCCCCCTTTGGGTAGAGCCGCTGCACACGCTGGTGATACGGCGAGGAGTCAAGGCCCGCATAGCTGACCGCCTCGACCCGCGGATCGGCCTCCAGCCACCGGGCCACAGTCACGGCGTTTTCCACGTGGCGGCGCATCCGCAGGCCCAGCGTCTCGATGCCCATCAGCGTGTAATGCGCGGCCTGCGGGTTCAGGGTCATGCCCAGGTCGCGCAGGCCGATGGCGATGGAATGAAAGGTAAAGGCCGCCGCGCCGAACGTCTCGTGGAACTTCAGCCCGTGATAGGCGGCCTCGGGCGCGGACAGCGACGGGAACTTGTCCGAGGCCGACCAGTCGAAGTTTCCGCTGTCGATCACCGCGCCGCCCATGACGGTGCCATTGCCGGTCAGGTATTTCGTCAGGCTGTGAACGACCAGCGTCGCGCCCTGCTCGATGGGCCGGCACAGGAAGGGGGTGGCCAGCGTGTTGTCCACGATCAGCGGGATGCCGGCCTGCTCGGCCACCGCCGCGATCGCCGGGATGTCGGTGACATAGCCGCCGGGGTTCGAGATCGACTCGACAAAGATCGCGCGGGTCTTGTCGTCGATGGCGGCGCGGACCGCATCGGTGTCGTCCAGATCGACGAAGCTGCAGGACCACCCGAACCGCCGGATGGTCTGGGCGAACTGCGTGACCGTGCCCCCGTAAAGCCGGCTGGACGCCACGATGTTCAGCCCCGGCCCCATCAGCGGGAACAGCGCCATGATCTGCGCCGCGTGCCCCGAGGAGCAGCAGACCGCGCCGGCGCCCCCCTCCAGCGCGGCGACGCGGGCCTGCAGGGCGCTGACCGTGGGGTTGGTCAGCCGCGAATAGATGTAGCCGACCTCTTGCAGGTTGAACAGCGCGGCCGCGTGGTCGGCGTCGCGGAACTGATAGGCGGTGGTCTGATAGATCGGCACCTGCCGGGCCCCCGTGGCGGGGTCCGGCGCGGCCCCGGCGTGAATGGCAGTGGTGTCGAATCCTGGCGTGCGGTCGGTCATGGCGGTCCCCCGTGATCTGTTGCGCCAGACCCTAGGTCGCCGCCCCCGCGCGGGCAATCGGGATCGCGGCCGTCGCGCACCCTCAGGCTTGAACCGGGCGGGCCGAAGGGTCAGATGATGACGCGTAACCGAAAGGACCGCCCATGACCGCCATCGCCCGCGACGCCGAAACCGCCACCAGCCCCGCGGCCGACCTGGGCCCCCTGCCCGACTGGGATCTGTCCGACCTGTATTCCGCCCCCGACGCGCCGGAACTGACCGCCGACCTGGCCGCGCTGGACGCCGCCTGCGCCGCGTTCGCGCGCGACTATCAGGGCCGGCTGGCGGGCCTGACCCCGGCCGAGATGCTGGAGTGCATCGAGCGTTACCAGCAGATCGACATCCTGTCCGGGCGGATCATGTCCTATGCGGGACTGCGCTATTACCAGAACACCACTGATGCGGCCCGCGCCAAGATGATGGGCGATTTGCAGGCCAAGATCACCGACATGACGACGCCGCTGGTCTTCTTCAGCCTGGAATTCAACCGCATCCCCGATGCCGTCTATGAGCAGATGTTCAGCGCCCCCTGCGGGCCGTCGCGCTACAAGCCCGTCTTCGACCGGATGCGGGCGATGCGGCCCTATCAGCTGTCGGACGAGCTGGAAAAGTTCCTGCACGACACCTCGGTCGTGGGTGCGGCCGCTTGGAACCGGCTGTTCGACGAGACGATGGCGGCCCTGACCTTCGACGTGGACGGCCAGGTGCTGGGGCTGGAGGCGACGCTGAACCTGCTGACCGACCACGACCGCGCACGGCGCGAGGCGGGGGCGCGGGCGCTGGCGCGGGTCTTCGGCGAGAACGTCAAGCTCTTCTCGCGCATCCACAACACGCTGGCCAAGGAAAAGGCCATCGAGGACAAGTGGCGCAAGTTGCCGACGCCGCAGACCGGGCGGCACCTGTCGAACGACGTCGAGCCTGAGGTCGTCCAGGCCCTGCGCGATGCCGTGGTCGCCGCCTATCCGCGCCTGTCGCACCGCTATTACCGGCTCAAGGCGAAATGGCTCGGCCTCGACAGGCTGCAGGTCTGGGACCGCAACGCGCCCCTGCCGCAGGACAGCCCCCGTCTGGTCGGCTGGGACGAGGCGCGGGCCACGGTGCTGGAGGCTTATGCAGGCTTTGACCCCAAGCTGGCGGAACTGGCGCAGCCCTTCTTCGACAAGGGGTGGATCGATGCGGGGGTCAAGCCGGGCAAGTCACCGGGCGCCTTTGCCCATCCGACGGTGACGACCGCGCACCCTTACGTCCTGCTGAACTATCTCGGCAAGCCGCGCGACGTGATGACGCTGGCGCATGAGCTGGGCCACGGCGTCCATCAGCGGCTGGCGGCGGGCCAGGGGGAACTGCTGTCCTCGACCCCCCTGACGCTGGCCGAAACGGCAAGCGTCTTCGGCGAGATGCTGACCTTTCGCGCGCTGCTGGCGAAGACGGACGACCCCGCCCAGCGCAAGGCCCTGCTGGCGGGCAAGGTCGAGGACATGATCAACACGGTCGTCCGCCAGATCGCCTTCTACGATTTCGAATGCCGCCTGCACGCGGCGCGGGCCGAGGGCGAGTTGACCCCCGACGACATCAACGCGATCTGGATGTCGGTGCAGCATGAATCGCTGGGCGACGCCTTCGAGTTCATGCCGGGCTACGAGACGTTCTGGACCTATGTGCCGCATTTCGTGCACTCGCCCTTCTACGTCTATGCCTATGCCTTCGGGGACGGGCTGGTGAATGCGCTTTATGCCGCCTACGAGGCGCAGCCCGAGGGCTTTCAGGCGAAATACTTCGAGATGCTGAAGGCCGGCGGGTCCAAGCATCATTCGGACCTGCTGGCCCCCTTCGGCCTGAACGCGGCGGACCCGGCCTTCTGGGACAAGGGCCTGTCGATGATCGAAGGCTTCATCGACGAGCTTGAGGCGATGGAGGCATGAGCCGGCGGCCCCGCGCATGAGGCTGCTGCGCCGCATCCTTGTGTGGCTGGTGGCGCTGGCCGTCCTTGCGGCCGTCGTGGTGGCGGTCTTCGGCCCCGGCTTTGTGGCCGGGCGCCTGAATCCGGTCACGGCGGAGGAATCCTGGCCGGTGTCGGACACCGCGCGCACCTTGCACGCGGGGCTGGTCATCGCCGACCTGCACGCCGATCCGCTGCTGTGGGACCGCGACCTGTCCACGCGCCGGGACGAGGGCCATGTGGACCTGCCGCGGCTGGATCAGGGCAATGTCGCGGTGCAGGTCTTCACCACCGTGACGAAAAGCCCGCGGGGGCAGACCTATTCGGACAACGACACCGAGGCCCCCGACAACATCACGCCGCTGGTGATTGGCCAGCTTCGCCCGGTGCAAAGCTGGTTCAGCCTGAAGGAACGCGCGCTGGATCAGGCCGCGCGCCTGCGGCGGCTGGCCGAGGACCACCCCGACCAGCTGCGGCTGATCCGGTCGCGCGACGATCTGGCCGCGTTGCTGTCCGACCGGGCGTCAGGCGCGCGCGTGATCGGGGGCGTCCTGGGAATGGAAGGCGCGCATCCGCTGGAAGGGCAGCTTTCGAACCTGCAGGTCATGGAGAGCGCGGGGTTCCGCCTGGTCGGCCTGACGCATTTCTTCGACAACGAACTCGGCGGTTCGCTGCATGGCGCGTCCGGTGCGGGGCTGACGGATTTCGGGCGCCAGGTCGTGGCCGAACTGGTGCGGCGGCGCATGGTGATCGACCTGGCCCACGCCTCGCCGCAGATGGTCCGTGACGTGCTGGCGATCCCCGGCACGCGGCCGATGCTGAGCCACACCGGCATCCGTGCCGCCTGCGACACGCCGCGCAACCTGCCCGACGCGCTGGTGCAGTCTATCGCCGACAAAGGCGGCATCATCGGCATCGGGTTCTGGGAGGACGTCACCTGCGACGATACCCCCCGCGGCATTGCGCGCAGCATCAAGGCCACTATCGGCCTCGTGGGCCAGGATAACGTGGCGTTGGGGTCGGACTGGGACGGCTCGGTGGGCGTGCCCTTCGACGCCGCCGGCCTGCCCGCGCTGACGCAGGCGCTGATGGACGAGGGGCTGACTGAGGCGCAGATCGCCAAGGTCATGGGCGGCAATGTGGTGCGCTATCTGGGCGAGGTGCTGCCGCGCGATTGAACTCAGGCCTTTCTGATGGCATCCAGTCGGTGCCACGCTTCCTTGAAGTCTGCCTGCTCATAGGCCTTTGGTTGCAACCAGAAGCTGCTTTTCCCATCCTTGCGGCCATGATGGGCAAGCGCATGAACCTCGGCTGGGGTCAAGATCCAGCATGAAGGGTCTGTCAGCGCCCGGTTCACGATGATCCACATGTCGCCCATCAGGCCATCGATCGAACTGCCAAGCGGCACAGGATCGCGGCGCGACAGGGCCTTTATCTGCAACGCGATCATGAAGGTCGCGCCACGGTCATAAGCAATAATGTCCACGCCGCGCGCATTTCGGGCTGTCGGCATGGCATTCCATCCACGACGCGACAACTGATAGCAGACGAAATACATCCCGGCATTGCCGACGATCTGGGAAGGGAACTTGGCTGTCCCCGGTTCAGCGGCGGACAATATTCACATGCCCCATCTTGCGGCCCGGCTTCACCTCGGCCTTGCCATAAAGATGGATCTGGGTGTCCGGTCGCGCGAGCCACTGGGGCAGCCGGTCCATGTCGTCGCCGATCAGGTTCTCCATGACCACATCGGCATGGCGCCGACCGTCGCCCAGGGGCAGTCCCGCGACCGCGCGGATATGCTGCTCGAACTGGTCCACGGCGCAACCGGCCTGGGTCCAGTGGCCGGAATTATGCACGCGCGGCGCGATCTCGTTGACGACGAGGCCCTGGGACGTGACGAACAGCTCGACCCCCATGACGCCGACGTAATCCAGCGCCGTGACGATGCGGCTGGCCAGCAGGACGGCATCGGGGATCAGCCGCGCGGGCTGGCCGCAGGGGACGGTGGTGGTGCGCAGGATGCCGCCCCGGTGAACGTTCAGGCCGGGGTCATAGGCTGCCACCGTCCCATCCTGCCCCCGCGCGACGATCACGCTGATCTCGGCGCTGAACTCGACGAAGCCCTCCAGCACCGAAGGTGCGTTCACCTGCGCCCATGCCGCGTCAAGATCGTCGCCCGCGTTGATCCGCACCTGTCCCTTTCCGTCATAGCCGAAGCGCCGCGTCTTCAGGATCGCCCGGTCGCGCCCCTGCACGGCCGCGGCCAGGTCGGCCGCCGAATCGACACGTGCATAGGGGGCGGTGGTCAGACCCAAGCCGCACAGAAAGTCCTTTTCCTCCAGCCGGTCCTGGCTGACGGCCAGCGCGCGACGATTCGGGCGGATGGGGACGATGCTTTCGATCAGGTCCAGCGCCGAGGCCGGGACATTCTCGAACTCGTAGGTCACGACATCGACGCCTGCGGCGAAGGCGCGGATCGCCGCCTCGTCCTCGTAGGGCGCGGTCGTCACGGCATGGGCCACGTCGCCTGCAGGCGCGGCGCCCGGTTCATAGATGTGGCAGCGGTATCCCAGCCGGCTGGCCGCGACAGACAGCATCCGGCCAAGCTGGCCGCCGCCCAGGATGCCAATGGTGGCGCCGGGGCGCAGGGGATCAGACATCATCGGACGGCTCCTCGGGGATGGAGGCGGACAGCGCCGCGCGCCAGTCGTCCAGCCGCTGAGCCAGGGCAGGGTCGTTCAGCGCCAGGATGCCCGCCGCCATCAGCCCGGCATTGGCCGCCCCCGCCGCGCCGATCGCCATGGTGGCGACGGGAAAGCCCTTGGGCATCTGCACGATCGAATAAAGCGAATCGACCCCGTTCAGCGCCCGCGTCTGGACTGGCACGCCGATCACGGGGATGCGGGTCTTGGACGCCATCATGCCGGGCAGATGCGCGGCCCCGCCCGCGCCTGCGATGATGACCTGCAAGCCGCGGCCCGCGGCCTCGCGCCCATAGGTCCACAGCCGGTCCGGGGTGCGGTGGGCGCTGACGATGCGCGTCTCATGCGCCACGCCCAGTTCGTCCAGGATCTGCGCCGCCTCTCGCATCGTGGCCCAGTCGGACTGGCTGCCCATGATGATGCCGACCGGAACCGTCATTCCCATTTTCTCTGGCCCTGCCCCCTTCGCGGAAAGCCGGCATCATAGCCAGCGGCGGGACGCGCGCAATCACGCGATGATGTCGGGGGTCAGCTCATCCTCAAGCCGGGCGATCTGGTCCTTCAGCGCCAGCTTGCTTCGCTTCAGCCGGCCCAGCGTCAGGCTGCACACGGTGCCCTGCGCCGCCATGGCCGCGATCGCCTCGTCCATTTCGCGGTGCTGCCGGCGCAGCCCCGCCAGGCGCGTGCGCGCCATGTCCTCGGGTGACATGGCGGCCAGCGTCGTCAGGGGCAGGTCTTGCATGGTCAGGCAGATGTCCGGGCGGGGGCGCGGGGCGCGCGCGGGGCTGGGCGTGGCGCCAGAGCGCGGCGCAGGGACAGCATACAGGGCCGAGCCCCTGAAAGGGAACAGAATCTTGCGTCCCTTGCAGCGCCCCGCCACGCACCACATATCTGTGGCGTCCGGTTGCCGCAGTCGGGACCGGACACGCAGTCGCTTGAAGGACAAGGACACTGACGATGACCAAGACGACGCTGGGCGCACATCCGTATCTGCTGGGGTTCGACCAGCTGGAACGCCTGGCCGAACGCGCCGCCAAGGGGACCGAGGGCTATCCGCCCTACAACATCGAACACCGCGCCCCCGACGGGTTCCGCATCAGCCTGGCCGTCGCCGGCTTTGCCGAGGAGGACCTGACGGTCACGATCGAGGATCGCCAGTTGATGATCCGCGGCCGCCAGTCCGACGCGGCCGAGCAGCGGGTGTTTCTGCACCGCGGCATCGCCGCCCGCGCGTTCCAGCGCAGCTTCGTGCTGGCCGAGGGGATCGAAGTCGAGTCGGCCGCGTTGGAAAACGGCCTGCTGCACATCGACCTGCGCCGCCTGACGCCGCAGGGCATCGTCAAATCCATTCCGATCAGCCGCAGTTAATGGGGATCGCCATGAACATGAAGCACGACTTTCCGCAGACCGACGAAGGCAACGTCGTCTATATCCGCCGCGTCGAAATGGA
This sequence comes from Paracoccus endophyticus, assembly GCF_003286075.1. Taxonomy (GTDB): domain Bacteria; phylum Pseudomonadota; class Alphaproteobacteria; order Rhodobacterales; family Rhodobacteraceae; genus Paracoccus; species Paracoccus endophyticus. The sequence goes on from NZ_QLUV01000006.1 coordinate 129,693, forward strand.
CGCCCTGCCCGCCGAGGTGCGCCAGCAGGCGCAGGGGCTGGACTGGCTGTACGCCGTGCACGGCGTCGATGGCGAGCGGCTGGCGCTGGTCGCCGATCGCAAGCTGGCCTTCGTGCTGGCGCGGCAGAACGAGTTGACGCCCGTCAGCGTCCACTGAGCCCGACTGAGCGCGGCGCAGCGGCCCGGCGCTGCTGCGCCTGCAGATAGGGCAGGACATAACGCTGGCGCATCAGTGCCAGGGCGGCCCGCTGGACGCGGTACTTGCGCCGCCCCGTCATCAAACCCATGGCCATGCGCCGGTTGCGGTTCAGGACGGACAGGCGCAGCCGCCAGGTCCGGGGCTGCGGCGGCGGCATCAGCGCCGCGATCCGGTCGGCGTGGAAATGCCAGATGTCGCCCATGGCGACATTGGCGCGCCAGGGTTTGTGGTTCACCACGTAATGGGCCACCCGGATGTCGTCCGGCAGGCGCGCCGGCGTCCAGGCGGCCGGGTCGGTGTAGACGTTGAACGAGGGCGGCAGCGCCAGCACCCGGCCGCGGCAGGCGATGTTGACGGCGGACTGGTCCTCGGACAGCAGGGGCCGGCACGGATCGGACAGCAGCGACAGGCAGGCCGCGGCCGTTCCCTCGCGCCGCCACAGGGGCAGGTTCATCACCAGCAGCCCCGCATTGACGTAGTCCCCCCGCGCCAGCCCGGTCGAGGCAAGCTCGCGGTCGTCGGGGCTGGGGTCCGGGACCGCGGCGATCAGGTTGTCGCCCAGGGGCACATCGGCCAGCAGCCCCAGGTCCCCCATTACCGCCATGTCGCAATCCATGTAGACCACCCGCCCCTCGTGCGGCATCAGGTCGGGGATGAGCAGCCGCAGAAAGGTGCTGCGGGTCAGATGAGCGCGGGTGACAGGCACGGCGGCAAAGCGGTCTGCGCCGATCTCGATGCGCGAGACCTGCACCCCCAGCAACGGACCCAGCGCGTCGATGCGCGCGCGGTTCCCGGCCGAGATGCCCATGTCCAGCACGGTAAAGCGGGCGGCCGGATTGTGCCAGGCCGCCGAGGCGATCAGCACCAGCACACCGGGGGCGTAATTGTCGTCCGCCCCCGTGACCACGTGCAGCGTCATGGCGCGGACCCGGTGCCGGCGTCGGGGCCTTGCCACGCGCGGCGCAGCCAGCCCACGTCCCCGATGCGGCGATACCAGCGCCCGCCCCGCCCGGCCAGCACCTCGGCCATCTTGGGCGTTCCCGCGAACAGCACGATGCGCGCCCCGGGGGGCGGGGCCGGGTCGCGCAGCCAGCTTGCCAGCCCCCGCCCCACGCAGTCGTTCTTGAAGCTGACGCACCAGCCGCGCGGCCAATAGGTTAGCTTGCCCTGCCGGTTCAGGATATCGCTGACCATCTGCTGCTCATGCTCATAGGCGGCCTGCGCGGCGGCCGGGTCGGCCTGGTAGGTCTCGACCACCTCGGGGTGCGCGCCGATGCGCCAGCGAAAGACCGAAGTGTTGCCGACCATGTGCAGGAATCGGTCGCGTCCGGGGTTGATCCGCCGCAACGGCTTGGCGCGGAACAGGTCGTCGTCGCGGATGACGCACACCGCGCCCGGGTGATCGAAAAACGGGGCCAGGTTGCCGATGACGACCAGGTCCAGGTCCAGAAACAGCGCCGTCCCCGCCAGCCCGTGCAGGTCGCGCCCAAACAGCGCCAGCTTGCGCCAGCGGGTGTCGCCTGATCCGGGGGGCAGGCGCAGGTCAGGCAGCGGCAGCGCCTCGATGCCCGCGTCCAGCCCGGCCGCGTCGTCCGTCAGGCAGATGAACCGATGCGGCCGCGCCAGATGCCGGCGCACGCCGCGCGCCAGGTTGTTCACATCCGCTGCGCCATAAAGCGTGCCCCATTTCATGCATAGGATCAGCACCGGATCGGACATGGGCCGCAGGGCTCCGCAGATGAAAACGCCCCCCGGTGTGACCGGGGGGCGCGGGGAAAGTCAATCGGCGGCCGCTTACGACAGCCCGATCAGGCCCATCTGTTCCAGCTTCAGCAGCACCTGCTGGGCGGCGTAATCGACGTCCACGCCCTCGGTCTGGACGCGCAGCTCGGGCGTCTGCGGCTCCTCGTAGGGGTCCGAGATGCCGGTGAACTCCTTGATCTTGCCCTCGCGCGCCAGCTTGTACAGGCCCTTGCGGTCACGCCGCTCGCATTCCTCGAGCGTGGTCGCGACATGCACCTCGACGAAGGCGCCGAACTGCTCGATCATCTCGCGCACGGCCCGGCGGGTGGCGGTATAGGGCGCGATCGGCGCGCAGATCGCGATGCCGCCGTTCTTGGTGATCTCGGACGCGACATAGCCGATGCGCTTGATGTTGATGTCGCGGTGTTCCTTGGAAAAGCCCAGTTCCGACGACAGGTGCTTGCGCACCACGTCCCCGTCCAGCAGCGTCACGGGGCGGCCGCCCATCTCCATCAGCTTGACCATCAGCGCGTTGGCGATCGTGGACTTGCCCGACCCCGACAGGCCGGTGAAGAACACGGTGAAGCCCTGCTTGTGGCGCGGGGGCGAGGTGCGGCGCAGCTGCGTCACCACCTCGGGGAAGCTGAACCATTCCGGGATCTCAAGCCCTTCGCGCAGGCGGCGGCGCAGTTCGGTGCCCGAGATGTCCAGGATGGTCGCGCCCGGCTCGACCTCGTCGCGCGGCTCGTACTGGGCGCGTTCCTGCACGAAGACCATCTGCTTGAAATCGACCATCTCGATGCCGATCTCGTCCTGGTGCTGGCGGAACAGCTCCTGCGCGGCATAGGGATCGTAGAAGTCCTGGCCCTGGCTGTTCTTGCCCGGCCCGGCATGATCCCGGCCGACGATCATGTGGGTCAGACCGTGGTTGCGGCGGATGATGCCGTGCCACACCGCCTCGCGCGGGCCGGCCATGCGCATCGCCAGGTTCAGCAGCGACAGATGGGTTGTCGCCTGCGGATACTTGTCCAGCACCGCCTCGTAGCAGCGGACGCGGGTGAAATGGTCCACGTCGCCGGGCTTGGTCATGCCGACAACCGGATGGATCAGCAGGTTGGCCTGCGCCTCGCGCGCGGCACGGAAGGTCAGCTCCTGGTGGGCGCGGTGCAGCGGGTTGCGGGTCTGGAACGCCACGATGCGGCGCCAGCCCAGCTTGCGGAAATAGGCGCGCAGCTCGTTGGGCGTGTCGCGGCGGCCGCGGAAATCGTAATGCGTCGGCGGCTGGAGGCCGGTGATCGGCCCGCCCAGATAGACCGGACCCGCGACATTGTGCAGATAGTTCACGGCCGGATGGGCCAGATCGTCGGCGCCGAAGACCTTTTCGGCCTCGCGCTGCTTGTTCGGCGTCCAGCGGTCCGTGACCGACATGATGGCCAGGATCACGCCTTCCTGGTCGCGCAGCGCGATGTCGGTGCCCGGCTCAACCCCGTCGGCGAACGCCTGGGTCACGTCCAGGGTGATCGGCATCGGCCACAGCGCGCCCGAGGCCAGGTGCAGGTCCTCGACCACGCTGTCGTAGTCGGCCTCGGTCAGAAAGCCCTTCAACGGATGGAAGCCGCCGTTCATCAGCAGTTCCAGATCGCAGATCTGACGCGCCGTCAGATCCCAGGACGGCATGTTGCCCGCCTCGACCTTCAGCTTCTGCGCCGAATCGGCGTTGACATAAAGTTCCGGGATCGGCGCAAGGTTCGGCTGCTGCATCATCTGCCCACTGACTGTTCATGACATCACGCCAGGTGCCAAGGCGCAGGCCGGGCACGGCTGCCGGCCCCTTATCGGCCCTGCCGGTCCCCTGCAACCATAGCGGGCGGGAAAAGACTGCTGCGTTGCAGCGAGGTCAACGCTCGGCCAGTCCCTGCGCCGCCAGCCAGTGTTCGGCGTCCAGCGCCGCCATGCAGCCCATGCCCGCGCTGGTGATCGCCTGGCGATAGGTGTCGTCGGTCAGGTCGCCCGCCGCGAAGACGCCGGGGACCGAGGTGCGGGTGCTGCCCGGCTCGACCTGGACATAGCCGCCGTCGCGCAACGCGACCTGACCCTTGACCAGCTCGGATGCGGGCGTATGGCCGATGGCGATGAACACGCCGTCGGCCGGGATCGGCCGGACGCTGCCGTCCGTGGTGGACCGCAGCACCGCGCCGGTGACGCCCAGCGGGTTGTCGTCGCCGGTGATCTCGACGACCTCGTGGTTCCACAGCACCTCGACCTTGGGATGGCGGAACAGCCGGTCCTGCAGGATGCGTTCGGCGCGCAGGCTGTCCCGGCGATGGACCAGCGTGACCTTGCTGGCGAAATTGGTCAGGAACAGCGCCTCCTCGACCGCGGTGTTGCCGCCGCCGATGACCAGAACCTCTTTTCCGCGATAGAAGAAGCCGTCGCAGGTGGCGCAGGCGCTGACGCCAAAGCCCTGGAACCGCGCCTCGCTGGGCAGGCCCAGCCAGCGCGCCTGCGCCCCGGTCGCCAGAATCACCGCGTCCGCCGTCAGGCGCGCGCCGCTGTCGCATTCCACAAGGAAGGGACGCCGCGACAGGTCAAGGCGCGTCACGGTGTCGGTCACGACCTCGGCCCCCATGGCGCGGGCGTGCGCCTCCATCCGCACCATCAGGTCGGGGCCTTGCACTTCGGTGTCGCCCGGCCAGTTCTCGACCTCGGTCGTGATGGTCAGCTGGCCGCCGGGCTGCATCCCCTGGATCAGCCGCGGCTTCAGCATCGCGCGCGCGGCATAGATCGCCGCCGTGTATCCCGCAGGGCCGGAGCCGATGATGAGCAGGCGCAGATGCTCGGGCACGGGCGTGGTTGCGTCCGGGGCAAAGGGGGGGGCGGTCGGGGCGGACATGGCAGGCCTTTCAGATCGGTCGGCGCATCAGGTATGCCACCGGACAGCCCGTCGCAATGGCCGGGGATCGCCCGCCACGGCAGCCGGCCTGGCAGCCCCCGCGCGCGATGAGGCTTGCCTTGCGCTGAGGGCGGCGGAAAAATGGGGGACGACCTGCACAGCTGAAGGGACACGTCATGGCGTCTGCGCTTTCCGACACGACCTCGGACCCGCCGCATTTCCCCGTGTCGGCGGGGATCCTGTTCGGCCTGGGGCTGGGCGGGTTCTTCGACGGGATCGTGCTGCACCAGATCCTGCAATGGCACCACATGCTGACCAGCGCGGGCTTTCCGCCCGACAGCGTGCCCAACCTCAAGGTGAACACGCTTGCCGACGGGCTGTTTCATGCGACGACCTATGTCTTTGTCGGGCTGGGCCTCGTGGTCCTGTGGCGGCAGGCGCGCCGGCGGCACCTGCGCTGGTCGGGCAAGCTGCTGGCCGGCTCGATGCTGATGGGCTTTGGCCTGTTCAACCTGGTCGAGGGCACGATCAGCCACCAGCTGCTGGGCATCCACCACGTCAACGAGACGGTGCCCCCCGCCCAGTGGATCTGGTGGGACCTGGGCTTTCTGGTCTGGGGCGCGGCCATGCTGCTGGGGGGATGGGCGCTGCTGCGGGCGGGCCGGGACCAGACCCCGGCCGAGGGGAGGCGCTGACCCGGGTGTGGCGAAAGAATATTGCGCCTGCCCTGCCGCCTCGGTAAGGAACCGTCGGAACGACGGCAGAGGACAGCATGGCGGGGAACAGACTCGACGATATTGACCGCCGCATCCTGGCCGAACTGCAATCCGACGGGCGCATGACCAACGTCGAACTGGCGCGCCGGGTCGGCATCTCGGCCCCGCCCTGCCTGCGCCGCGTCCGCACGCTGGAGGAGGCGGGCTATATCCGCGGCTATCACGCCGACATCGACCCGCGCGAACTGGGGTTCGAGGTGCAGGTCTTTGCCATGGTCCGCCTGCACAGCCAGTCCGAGCGCGACCTGACCGCGTTCGAGAACCGCGCCCGCGGCTGGGCGCTGGTGCGCGAATGCCACATGCTGAATGGCGAGATCGACTTCATCCTGAAATGCGTGGCCCCCGACCTGTCCACCTTTCAGCGCTTTCTGACCGACCAGCTGACCGCCGCCGACAACGTGGCCAGCGTCAAGACCAGCTTGGTGATCCGCTGCGCCAAGGACGAGCCGGGCGTGCCCTTCGACGTGATCGAGGCGCGCGGCTGACGGCCGGAGCCGTGGTCTTCCTGCCATGAGGATCCGGGCCGCCCGGCCGTCCCAGGTGCCTAGAGCGTGATGGCCGAGATCAGCCGGCCATAGTCGGCCTGCCCCTGGTGGGTGGATCGGCGATAGGAAAAGAAGCGGTCGGGGTCCGAATAGGTGCAGTGGCCCGACCACTCGGCCTCGACCCCCAGTTCGCGCAGTCGGTGCAGGCCAAAGCCCGGCAGGTCGAACATGGGCCGCCCGTTCGGCCCGCCGGCGAAAAAACGCCCGGCGTCCGGGTCCTCGGCCAGAAAGCGGTCCATGAAGTCGTCGCCGACCTCGTAGGCGCGCTGGCTGATGCAGGGGCCGATCACGGCGCGGATGTTGTCCGCGCCAAGGTCGCGCATCGCCGCCACGGTGGCGTCCAGGATGCCGTCCAGCGTCCCCTTCCAGCCGGCATGGGCCGCGCCGATCACCCCCGCCTGCGGGTCGGCCAGCAGCACGGGCTGGCAATCGGCGGCCAGCACCGCGATGGCGACGCCGTGCACGGCGGTGACGATGGCGTCCGCCTCGGTCCGGCAGATCGCGGCCGGGTCATCGCCGGGATGCAGGGTCAGCGCGCGTGCGGAATGGGTCTGGTGGACCGTCGCCAGGCGGTCGGGCGCGACGCCCATGGCCTCGGCGACGCGGGCGCGGTTCACCGCGACGATCCCGGCCTGGTCCGACGATCCGCGCCCGCAGTTCAGCCCCGCGAACAGCCCCGACGAGGCCCCGCCCTTGCGGGTGAAGAACCCGTGGCGCAGCGGCGCCAGCAGCGGGTGCGTCAGGACTTGCAGGGTTGTCTGCATGGTCGGAAACTCATGTTCTGGGCGCGGCGGTGCAGGCAGGGATGCCGCGGATCGTGGCGGCAGGATCAGGCATCGGGCGGGCGGCACTGGGCCGGGACAGGCAACGCCAGTGCCGAAAAGCCGGGCGGCGGCGGCGCGGGACGAGGCCAGACAGCCATCGCCTTGAACAACTGTCCCATCCGGGCCGGATGGGTCAAGCGCTCAAGCGCCTCGGCCGCGCCGGCATCGCCGGCGGCGGCCAGCCGGGCGGCCCGATGCGCCATGCCCAGGCCCAGCAGCCAGTCGCCCTGCGCCACCGGGGCCGAGACGGCCGCCCCCGCAGCCAGCGCCGCCGCGGCCAGCGGGGCAAAATCGACATGCGCGGTCAGGTCGGCCTGTCCCGGATGGGCCAGCGGATCGACAGGGGCGTGAGCGCGCAACGCCTGAAAGCTGTCGCCGCGGCCGTCCCAGGTGCCATAGTCGATCAGGATGGCCGCCCCCCCGTGCCGCGCGATACGTCCGGCAAGGGCCGTGACGATCGGGGGCGCCTCGGGGCAGATCTCGACGACCTCGCCATCGCGCGCCACGCGGTCCAGCGCGACGGGCGGGCCCAGCGCAAGCGCCAGACGGTCCCCGGCGACGACGACCATGCGCTCGGCCCAGCCGCCGGGAACGCGCTGGAACTGCCGGATCGGCAGCGCGTCAAAGAACTCGTTTGCAATCAGGAACAAGGGATTGTCCGGCAGGTCCGAGACGCTGTCGAGATGAACGACCGCGCCCAGCCGGTCGCGCTGGACCTGCCGCAGATGGGCCGACGCCTCGACCAGCACGACCTGGGCGGCCTCGGCAAAGCCCGGAACGCCGCGCGTCGCGCGCAGGATGTCGGCCATCAGCGTGCCCCGCCCCGGTCCCAGCTCGGCCAGGGTGAACGGCGCGGGCGCACCCTGGTCCAGCCACGCCTGGGCGAGCGCCAGCCCCACCATCTCGCCGAACATCTGGCTGATTTCCGGTGCGGTGGTGAAATCGCCGTCCCGCCCGAACGGGTCGCGGGTCGAATAGTAGCCGTGCGCCGGGTGCAGCAGGCACAATCGCATGTAGTCGTCCAGGCGCATCGGCCCCTCGGCCGCGATCCGGCCGGCGATCAGGCGGCCCAGCGGCGTCACGGCAGGGCGGCCACGCGCCGGCGGGCGCGCAGCACGAAGGCCAGCCCGACCAGGATCATCGGCAGCGACAGCAGTTGTCCCATCGTCAGCCCCCAGACAGGCCCGCCGACGACATGGCCCCAGGGGTTGCCCGCCGCCACGAACTGCGCGTCGGCCTGGCGGAAGAACTCGACGACAAAGCGGGCAAGCCCGTAGCCGGCCAGAAACAGCCCCATCGCCATCCCCGGACGGCGCAAGCCCCCGCGGCGCACCAGCCACAGCAGCGCAAGGCCCAGCAGGATGCCCTCCATCCCCGCCTCGTACAGCTGGCTGGGATGGCGGGCGCAGGGGCCGACGACGCCGGGACAGGTCTGCGCCGCCTCGCCCGGAAAGACCACGCCCCAGGGCAGGGTCGTCGGGCGGCCCCACAGCTCGGCGTTGATGAAGTTGGCGATGCGGCCGAGAAACAGCCCCAGCGGCGTCGCCACGGCCAGTGCATCGGCCAGCCGCAGGGGCGCGATGCCGTTGCGCCGCGCGAACAGCCAAGCGGCGACCACGACCCCCAGGAACCCGCCGTGAAAGGACATGCCCCCCTGCCACAGGATCGGGATCTGCCCGGGGTTGGCCAGGTAATAGGCCGGTTCATAGAACAGCACGAACCCGAGGCGCCCCCCCAGCACCACCCCGGCGACGATCCAGGTCAGCAGCTCCTCGACCCGCTCGGGCGCCATGGGTGCGGTCCCGCCCCACAGGCCGGGGCGGCGCATCAGCGCGACGATGATCCGCCAGCCGCCGATCAGCCCGACCAGATAGGCCATCGCGTACCAGCGCAGCGCAAAGTCGCGCCCGAACAGCGTGATGGTGAAGATGTCGGGGGAAATGTCGGGGAAAGGGATCATCGGTTCCTCGCGGGTCGGGCGCAGGCTTGGCGGCGCGGCGCCGGGGTGTCAACCGCGAGACATTGAAGCACCCCGCCGCCCGCGCCATATTGGCGGCAACGGACGCGAAAGGACCGCCCATGACCAGCACCGGACCCAACCGCTTTTTCGACGACATGTCCCGCCTGATGACCAACGCCATGGGCGTGGCACAGGGCGCCAAGGACGAGGCCGAGACCGCCTTCAAGGGATGGATCGACCGCTGGCTGGCCGAACGCGACTTCGTCACCCGCGAAGAGTTCGAGGCGGTGCGCGAGATGGCGATCAAGGCACGGACCGAAAACGCCGAACTGCGCGCGCTGATCGGGGCGATGCGCGGCACCGCCGAGCCCTCGGCCGGGGTGGCGACGACCGAAGGCCAGCCGCCCGAGGCGCCGCATGTGAGCGAGACCGACGCACCCGCCGGCGACATGACCGCCCCCGAAGTGGCCGGCGATCCCCCCGCAGAGGCGCCGCACGTCAGCCAGGCCGATGCCCCGCCCACGGACATGAGCCCCCCCGACAAGGGCTGACAGCGCGTTCCGCGCAAGGGCGCGGGATCACGCGTCCGGCACGACGCTTTGGCGCAGGGTGCCGGCGCGGTCATAAAGCAGGATCGCGCCCGCGTCGGTCACCACCACGGTCCAGTCGCGGGCGAAGGTCACGGCCGCGGCCCGCGCCCCCGCGGGCAGGGTGATGGCCGCCGGCAGCACCGGCAGCGGCGGCTGGGACAGGCGCAGCCACAGGATCGCCGCGATCGCCGCGATGCCCAGCCCCATGGCCAGCGCCAGCCCGACCACGACGCGGCGCAACAGGGCCAGTTCCGGCACTTTCGCCGCCGCGGCAGTGTCGTTATCATCCGGCGCCATGCCCGACCTCATCCTGACCATACCGGAGGGTTCCGCCGACGGGACCGACCACGACCGGCTTGATAAGGCGCTGGCCGCCGTCGCGCCAGCGGGCGCGGCGCTGTCGCGCTCACGCCTGACGCGGCTGATCGCCCAGGGGGCCGTCGCGGGCCCGCTGGGTCCCGTGACCGACGGCAAGGCGCGCGCCCGCCCGGGCGATTACCGCGTGACCCTGGGCGAGCCTGCGCCCATCGACGCCCAGCCCCAGCCGATGGACCTGTCCATCGCGTTCGAGGACGAGGCCCTGATCGTCATCGACAAGCCTGCGGGGCTGGTCGTCCACCCTGCCCCCGGCAGTCCAGACGGCACGCTGGTCAACGCGCTGCTGGCGCATTGCGCGGGCAGCCTGTCGGGCATCGGGGGCGCGGCCCGTCCGGGGATCGTGCACCGGATCGACAAGGACACCTCGGGGCTGCTGGTGGTGGCCAAGACCGATCTGGCGCATCAGACGCTGGCCGCGCAGTTCGCCGACCATTCCGCCGCGCGGCGCTATCTGGCGGTGGCGCATGGCACCATCGACGCGGGCGATCCACGCCTGCGCGGCCTGCGGGGCGTGACGATGGAACCCGGCGGCGTGCTGCGGATCGCCACCGGGCTGGACCGCCACCCCACCGACCGGCAGCGGCAGGCGGTGCGCTTTGACGGGGGGCGGGCCGCCGTCACCCGCGCCCGCATGATCGAGGCGTTCGGTGCGCCCCCGGCCGCGATGCTGGCCGAATGCCGGCTGGAAACCGGCCGGACCCACCAGATCCGCGTCCATCTGGCCCATTGCGGACTGGCGCTTGTGGGCGACCCCACCTATGGTGGCGGCCGCAAGCCCTCGGCACGGGCGCTGGGGGCGGATGCGGCGGCTGCCGTTGCGTCCTTTCCACGACAGGCGCTGCACGCGGCGCATCTGGGGTTCGCCCATCCCGACGGGCGCTGGCTGTCCTTCGACAGCCCTCTGCCCCCCGACATGGCCGGGCTGCTGGACCGGCTGCGGGGAACCCCCGCCCCCTAGGGGCGTTCGATAGGACACCGGCCGCCCAATTCCGGGCGCCAGTCAGGATTCGCAATGGCCAGCTATACCAACCTTCCTGCGCCCAGCCCCGAACAAGGGATGAACCGCTATCTGCAGGAAATCCGCAAGTTCCCCCTGCTGGAGCCGGAGGAGGAATACATGCTGGCCAAGGCCTGGGTGGATCACCAGGACAGCGAGGCGGCGCACAAGCTTGTGACCAGCCACCTGCGCCTGGCCGCCAAGATCGCCATGGGCTATCGCGGCTATGGCCTGCCCCAAGCCGAGGTGATTTCCGAGGCCAACGTCGGGCTGATGCAGGCGGTCAAGCGGTTTGACCCCGAGCGGGGCTTTCGCCTTGCGACCTATGCGATGTGGTGGATCCGCGCCTCGATCCAGGAATACATCCTGAGGTCCTGGAGCCTGGTGAAGATGGGCACCACCAGCGCGCAGAAAAAGCTGTTCTTCAACCTGCGCAAGGCCAAGTCCAAGCTGGGCGCGCTGGAGGAAGGCGACCTTAGGCCCGAGAACGTGGCCCAGATCGCCAAGGATCTCAGCGTGACCGAGCGCGAGGTGGTCGAGATGAACCGCCGCCTGTCGGGGGGCGACGCCTCGCTGAACGCCACCGTCGGGGGCGCCGAGGGCGAGTCGACCGCCCAATGGCAGGACTGGCTGGAGGACGAGAACGCCAACCAGGCCGAAGCCTTCGCCGAGGCCGACGAGCTGGACGCCCGCCGCCAGATGCTGGCCGCCGCGATCGACGTGCTGAACGAACGCGAGCGCGACATCCTGGTCGAGCGCCGGCTGCGCGACGAACCCGTGACGCTGGAGGATCTGTCCGTGCGCTATGGCGTCTCGCGCGAGCGCATCCGCCAGATCGAGGTGCGCGCGTTCGAGAAGCTTCAGGACCGGATGCGCAAGCTGGCGCGCGAGCGCGGCATGACCCCGGCCGAGGAGTGAGCGTCCCGCCGGTCGCCCCCTTCCCGGACCCCGCACGGTCGAAGGACCATCTGGACGCACCGCGCGGCAGGCCCCAAGGTGGCGGCAAGCACAGGGGCAAGGGGCTTTCGCACAGGTGACCGCGCTTGCGCAGTATCAGCGGCTCGAATCATCGGGGGTCTGGCGTCCCTCGCCCGAAGACCGGGTGCGCGACGTGGTCGTGGCCTTCGGGGATGCCACGCTGATCCTGCGCGATCCCCGCTCGGAGGAGCCGCTGTCGCACTGGTCCCTGCCCGCGGTGACCCGGCTGAACCCCGGCCAGCGCCCCGCCATCTTTGCCCCCGGCGGAACCGAGCGCGACGAGGTCCTGGAGATCGACGACACGCTGATGGTCGATGCCATCGAGCGCATCCACACCGCCATCGCGGCCGGCCGTCCCCGTCCGGGGCGGGTGCGCCACGGCATGAGGCTGGCGCTGGCCGTCGTCCTGCTGGGGGCTGCGGCGGTCTGGCTGCCGGGCGCGATCCAGCGGCACGCGGCGTGGATTTCGCCCCCGGCGCAGCGCACGGCGATCGGCAACCAGATCCTGGCCGACCTGCGGGTGGCGACGGGGCCGGAATGCTCGCGTGCGGCCGGATCGACGGTGCTGGTGCGGCTGGCCGACCGCCTGCTGGGGGCGCAGGGGCGCATCGTGGTCCTGCCCGCGACGCTGCGGGGCGCGCGCGCGCTGCCCGGCGGGATCGTGGTGATCGGCGATGACCTGATCGCCGGCAAGGCCGACCCCGACATCGCCGCGGGCCATGTCCTTGCCGCCGACGAGGTGGCCCGCGCCCACGACCCGCTGCTGGCCGCGATCCACCGCGCCGGGACGCGCGCGGCCATCGAGATGCTGACCACCGGCGAGATGCCCGAGGGCGCGCTTGCGGGCTATGGGCAGGCGCTGCTGGCAGGCCCCGTTGCGCGCCCGGCCGACGAGGCGCTGCTGGCCCGGATGGAACAGGCGGGCGTGCCCAGCGAGCCCTATGCCCGCTCGCTGGACCCCACGGGCGAATCGGTGCTGCCGCTGATCGAGGCTGACCCGTTCCGCACCACGCCGCCCAGGAAGCCGATCCTGAGCGACGGGGAATGGGTCCAGTTGCAACAGATCTGCAACATCTGACCGGCCCATCCCCCGCGCCGGCACCAGCGCACGCCTGCCTGGCGCGCGGGCCGGGACCTCAGCGGTCCCGGAACTGCGCCTCGCGCTTCTCGACAAAGGCGGCCATGCCTTCCTTCTGGTCCTCTGTGGCGAACAGCGCCTGGAACGCGCGGCGCTCGAACAGCAGCCCTTCGCGCAGCGAGGTTTCCAGCGCGCGGTTCACCGCCTCTTTGGCCACGCCGACGGCGATGGCCGATTTCGCGGCGATCTTGCGGGCCACGGCCATCGCCTCGTCCATCAGCTTGTCCACGGGAACGACCCGGCTGACCAGCCCGGACCGCTCGGCCTCGGCGGCGTCCATGAACCGGCCCGTCAGGTGCATGTCCATCGACTTGGACTTGCCGACCAGCCGTGTCAGGCGCTGCGTGCCGCCGATCCCGGCCATGACGCCCAGGTTGATCTCGGGCTGCCCGAACTTGGCGTTCTCGGCGCAGATGATGAAATCGCACATCATCGCCAGTTCGCACCCGCCGCCCAGGGCATAGCCCGACACCGCCGCCACGATCGGCTTGCGCGTCGCGTTGATCGCGTCCACGTCGGACCCGAACAGATCGCCGGTCAGCGCCTCGACATAGGACTTGTCGGCCATTTCCTTGATGTCCGCGCCCGCGGCGAACGCCTTTTCGCTGCCGGTCAGCACCACGCACCGCACGGATTCGTCCGCGTCCGCGGCCTTCAGCGCGGCGGCGAGTTCAGACAGCAGCTGGGCGTTCAGCGCGTTCAGCGCCTCGGGTCGGTTCAGGCGGATCAGCGCGACATTGTCGGCGATCTCGACGATCAGGGTCTGATAGGCCATTGCAGCATTCTCCCACAGGGTCCGGGGCTGGTTATCAAAGCTGCGTGTGCGGTTCCAGCGGCGAGTGCCTTGTCGGCCGGAGGGTGCCCACTGCTGGCCGGTCAGTGCTGGCAGGCGGGGCAGTACCAGCTGGACCGGCCGGACTGGACGATGCGCCGGATGGTGCCGGTGCAGCCCTGGCGCTGGCAGGGTTGGCCCTCGCGGTCGTAGACGCGGAACGCGTGCTGGAAATACCCCAGCTCGCCCGAAGGCTGGCGGTGATCGCGCAGCGACGAGCCGCCCGCCTCGATCGCTTCGGCCAGCACCTCGCGGACGTGGCCGGCCAGCGCGGCCAGCCGCCCCCGCCCGATCCGGCCCGCCGCCCGCGCCGGATGGATGCCCGCGCGAAACAGCGCCTCGCAGACGTAGATGTTGCCCAGGCCCGCGACCAGCCGCTGGTCCAGCAGCATAGACTTGATCGGCGCGCGCCGGCCCGCCAGCGCGGCCGCCAGCCCGTCGCCGCTGAACTCGGGGGCGAAGGGTTCGGGCCCCAGGGCGGCCAGCAGGGGGTGGACCACCCCGTCGCGCACCAGATCGACCGCGCCAAACCGGCGGGCGTCGTTCAGCGTGATGGTCGTGCCCGCCCCGGTGGTCAGCACCAGATGATCGTGCTGCGGCAGGATGGCCGCGTCGTGGTGGAACGCGCCGGGCGTGGCGGTCTGGTCCGCCGTGCGGATGCGGATGCGCCCCGACATGCCCAGGTGCACCAGCAGGCTGCCGCCCCGGTCAAGGTCGGCCAGCAGGTATTTCGACCGGCGCCGCAGCGCCGTGACCCGCGCGCCGGTCAGCACCTGCACCAGGTCGGGCGGCATCGGCCATCGCAGGTCGGGGCGGCGCTGGTCGACACGGGCGATCGACTGTCCCGCAAGGTGCGGTTCAAGGCCGCGGCGCACGGTTTCCACCTCTGGCAGTTCTGGCATTCCGCCTCCATCCGTCGCATGGTGCCGCGCGCAACCGGCACGGAAAGACCGACCTATGACCGACCCTCGCCCGACACAATCCGGCCGCCAGACCCATTTCGGGTTTCGCGACGTGGCCGAGGATGACAAGGCTGGGCTGGTCCACGGCGTGTTTTCCCGCGTGGCGTCGAAATACGACGTGATGAACGACCTGATGAGCGTCGGCGTCCACCGGCTGTGGAAGACCGCGATGATGGACTGGCTGGTCCCGCGCGATGGCCAGCGCCTGCTGGATGTCGCGGGCGGCACGGGCGACATCGCCTTCCGGTTTCTGGACCGGGCGCCCGGCGCGCGCGTCACAGTCTGCGACATGACGGAATCGATGCTGGTCGAGGGGCGCAAGCGGGCCGAGGCCGGGCGCCTGTCGGACCGGCTGTCCTGGGTCACGGGCGACGCCATGGCCCTGCCCTTTGCCGACGCGAGCTTTGACCGCTACACGATCAGCTTCGGCATCCGCAACGTGACCCGCATCCCCGACGCGCTGGCCGAGGCGCGGCGCGTCCTGCGCCCCGGTGGTCGCCTGATGGTGCTGGAATTCAGCCAGCTGCCCGTGCCGGCGCTGCAATGGGCCTATGACCGCTATTCGTTCAACGTGATCCCGCCGCTGGGGCAGGTGGTCGCGGGGGACCGCGACAGCTATCAGTATCTTGTCGAATCGATCCGCCGCTTTCCCGATCAGGACACCTTTGCGGCCATGATCCGCGACGCGGGCTTTGCCCGCGTGCAGTACCGCAACCTGTCCCTTGGCATCGCCGCGCTGCATTCCGGCTGGGTGATCTGACATGCGCGGCCCGCACAATATCTGGCGCCTGATCCGCACGGGCGCCACGTTCGAACGCACGGGCGCGATGGGCGCGGCGCTGAACGCGATGAACGCGCCCTCGCGCGTGCGCCTGGCCGCGCGCATCATGGGCTGGCCCTTCGCCTGGCTCGGCTATCCCGGCGACCCGGCACTGCCGCCGATCACGCGCGCGATCACCGCCCTGGGACCTGCCTACATCAAGTTCGGCCAGATCCTGTCGACCCGGCCCGACGTGGTGGGGGCGGAAATGGCCAACCAGTTGCGCATGCTTCAGGACCGCCTGCCGCCCTTTCCGCAGGCCACGGCGCGGGCCATCGTCGCGTCCGAACTGGCCGCCCCCGTCGAGGCGCTGTTCACCGAGTTTTCCGAACCCGTCGCCGCTGCCTCGATCGCGCAGGTCCATCATGCCCGCCGCGCCCGCGACGGGGCCGAGGTCGCGGTCAAGGTCCTGCGGCCGGGGATCGAGGCCGCGTTCCGCCGCGACATCGACGCCTTTCACTTTGCGGCCGGCATGATCGAGCGGCTCTCGCCCTCCAGCCGCCGGCTGCGGCCGCGCGACGTGATCGGGCATTTCGAATCCGTGGTGCTGGGCGAACTGGATTTCCGGCTCGAGGCGGCCTCTGCCTCGGCCTTTGCCGAGAACACGCGCGAGGATGCGGGCTTTGGCGTGCCGCGCCCCGACTGGGGCCTGTCGTCGCGCCGGGTGCTGACCAGCGACTGGATGCACGGCATCCCGATGGGCGACGTGCCCGCGATCCGCGCCGCCGGCCACGACACCCGCGCCCTGGCGGAACGGATGATCCAGCTGTTCCTGTCGCACGCCCTGCGCGACGGGTTCTTTCATGCCGACATGCACCAGGGGAACCTGCGCGTGTCCCCCAACGGCGACATCGCGGCCTTTGATTTCGGCATCATGGGCGAGATCGACGAATACACCCGGCGCGTCTATGCCGAGATCCTGATGGGGTTCATCCAGCGCGACTATGACCGCGTGGCGCGCGTGCATTTCGAGGCGGGCTATGTTCCCCGCGACCGCAACGTCGCCGAGTTCGCCCGCGCCCTGCGCGCCGTGGGCGAGCCGATCTTCGGCGCGGACGCCAGCCGCATCTCGATGGCCAACCTGCTGGCCTATCTGTTCGAGGTCACCGAGCGCTTCGGGATGCAGACCCGGACCGAGCTGATTTTGTTGCAGCGCACCATGGTCGTGGTCGAGGGGGTGGCCCGGACGCTGGACCCGCAGATCAACATCTGGCGGGCCGCGGCCCCGGTCGTCGAACGCTATATCCGCGACAATCTGGGGCCGCGCGCCGCGCTGCGCGACGGGCTGCGAGCGGTGCAGACGCTGGGCCGCTATGGACCGCTGCTGCCCGAACTGATCGAGCGCGGACTGGACTCGGCCACGCGCCCGCCGCCGCAGCCCCCGCGCCGCAGCGCCGCGCTGCGCGCCTGCGACTGGCTGGTCGGGGGCGCGCTGGTCGCCCTGGGCGCGGCGATGGCGTCGATGCTGGGCTGACCCGCGGGCGGACCCTGCGCCTGTGCCTGGTCGGCGGGCCTTGCCCGGGGCACCGACAGCGCCAGGGCCGTTCGCCCTGGGCGCCACGGATGGCGCGCAATCGCTGTGGGCAATCCGCGCCCCGTTTTCCGCTTTACACCGTCCCTGATTCCCCGCTTACCCTATCTGGTGTCACGACCGGGTCCGAACCCCCGGTCTTGTGGCGACTACCACAAGTTGGGATGAACCCGACCTCAGACAGGCAGGGCACGACATGGCGCAACTGGACCACTTCATCCACAGCGACGACATTCACCCGATCGACATCGTCGAGACGGTGGCCGCCCATCGCGACTGGGATTTCGACCGGCTGGCCGACGACCAGATCGCCATGACGGTGCAGGGCCAGTGGCGCAGCTATTCCCTGACCCTGGCGTGGTCACCGGGGGACGAGGTGCTGCGCCTGATCTGCAGCTTCGACATGGACCCGCCCGCGGCCCGGCTGCCCGTGCTGTACGAGGTGCTGAACCTTGCCAACGATCAGGTCTGGGACGGCGGCTTCACCTTCTGGGCGCCTCAGAAGCTGATGGTCTGGCGCTATGGGCTGGTGCTGGCGGGCGAGGTCCTTGCCGGCCCTGAGCAGATCAACCGGATGATCGGCGCGGCGATCGAGGCGTGCGAGCGGTTCTATCCCGCGTTCCAGCTTGCCTGCTGGGGCGACGCCCCGGCCCAGGCGGCGATGGACGTGGCACTGTCGGCAGCCTACGGCCGCGCCTGAGCGGGACCGACGGCGGCCGTGCGTGGCAGGCGGCCCCTGCGCCGCGGGTTTGCGGGGGCATCGTTTCCCTTGTCCATGCCGCCCCGGGTGCTAGGCCTTGCACAAACAGGGGGACAAGGGATGGATCTGGCGCATCTGAACGATCGCGGGCTGGTGCTTGTGGGGTGCGGGCGCATGGGTGGCGCGCTGCTGCAGGGGTGGCTGTCGCGGGGACTGGCCCCCCGTGCGGTGCACGTGCTCGACCCCTCGCCGCCCGCCGGGCTGGCGGACCGTGGGGTCGCCGTCAACGGGCCGCTGCCCGCCCACCCGGCGGTTCTGGTCCTGGCGGTCAAGCCGCAGATGATGGGCGGCGTGCTGCCCCAGCTTGCCTCGCCGGGTCAGGGCGGCGCGCTGGTGCTGTCGGTCGCGGCCGGCGTCACGCTGGCCGCCTATGAGCGGGCGTTTCCGGGCGCCGCGATCGTGCGGGCGATGCCCAACACCCCGGCCGCCATCGGCCAGGGCATCACGGCGATCATCGGCAACGCGCGGGCGAGCGATGCCGACATGGATCTGGCCGAGCAGTTGATGGGGGCCGTGGGGCGCGTGGTCCGGCTGGGCGACGAATCGCAGATGGATGCCGTGACCGCGCTGTCGGGCTCCGGCCCGGCCTATGTCTTTCACCTGATCGAGGCAATGGCCGCCGCCGGCGTGGCCGAGGGGCTGCCTGCGGCGCTGGCGCTGGACCTGGCGCGCGCAACGGTGGCGGGGTCGGGCGCGCTGGCCATGCACCAGGATCAGGACCCTGCCGCGCTGCGCGAGGCCGTCACCTCGCCCGGCGGCACGACGGCGGCGGGGCTGGCGCAGCTGATGGACCCAAAGACCGGCCTGCCGCCCCTAATGCGGCGCACCATCGCCGCCGCCGCCGCCCGCGGACGAGAGCTGGGCGCATGAGCGCGCCCACCGCCCCCGCGCCGCAGATCGGCTGGGACGACTTTGCTGCCGTGGACATCCGCGTGGGCACCGTCGTGCGCGCCGAACCCTACCCCGAGGCGCGCAAGCCCGCGATCAGGCTGTGGATCGACTTTGGCCCCGGCATCGGGGAACGGCACAGCTCGGCCCAGATCACACGCCACTATGACCCCGCCGCGCTGGTCGGCCGGCAGGTTCTGGGGGTCGTCAACTTTCCTGCCCGGCAGATCGGCAAGGTCATGTCCGAGGTGCTGGTCCTTGGCCTGCCTGACGCGGACGGCGAGGTGGTGCTGATCGGGCCGGACAGCCCCGTTCCCAACGGCGGACGGATGTTCTGATGCGCCTGCTCGTCACACGCCGCATGACCGACCGGGCCGAGGCCGCGCTGCGCAACCGGTTCGACACGACGATCCGCGACGACACCACCCCCCTGACGAGCGACGAGGCCGCAGCGGCGCTGGCGGCCTATGATGCGATCATCCCGACGCTGGGCGACGGGTTCTCGGCGGCGGCGCTGGCCGGCGGGCCGCATCGCTGCCGGTTGCTTGCGAACTTTGGCGCGGGGTTCAACCACATCGACATCGCCGCCGCGCAAGCGGCCGGCGTCGCGGTGACGAACACGCCCGACGTGGTGACGGACGCCACCGCCGACCTGGCCCTGACGCTGATCCTGATGACCGCCCGCCGCGCGGCCGAGGGCGAGCGCCTGGTCCGCGCCGGCCGCTGGACCGGGTGGCATCCGACGCAGATGCTGGGGATGCACGTGACCGGCCGCACGGTCGGCGTGGTCGGCATGGGCCGCATCGGGCAGGCCATCGCGCAGCGGTGCCATTTCGGGTTCGGGATGCGGGTGCTGTTTCACAACCGCTCGCGCGTGGCGACGGCGTTTCCGGCCGAGCAGGTCCCGGACCTGCCAGCCCTGCTGGCCGCGGCCGACATCGTGGTTCTGGCCGTGCCCGGGGGCGCCGCGACGCGGCACCTGATCGGCGCGGCAGAACTTGCGGCGATGCAGCCCCACGCGATCCTTGTCAACGTCGCGCGCGGTGACGTGGTGGACGAGGCGGCGCTGATCGAGGCGCTGGCCGCCCGTCGCCTGTTCGGCGCGGGCCTTGACGTCTATGAGCGTGAGCCGGTCGTGCCCGCGGCCCTGGCCGCGCTGGACAACGCCGTCCTGCTGCCCCACCTGGGCACCGCGACCGATGACGTCCGCACCGACATGGCCCTGCGCGCCATGGCCAATGTCGTGGCGCTGGACGAGGGTCGCGCCCTGCCGGACCGGGTCGCCTGACCGGCACAAAGCGGAACCTCGCCCGCTTATGGGACGTTGATTTCCCGTAACAACATCCACAGGAGGATGCTATGAACTGGGACATCATCCAGGGGAAGTGGGATCAGCTCAAGGGCTCGGTCAAGCAGCAGTGGGGCGATCTGACGGACGACGATCTGACCCAGATCCAGGGCGACCGTGACCGCATGGCGGGCAAGCTTCAGGAACGCTATGGCTGGGCCAAGACCGAGGTTGACGAGAAGATGAACGAGTTCTTCCGTCGCCACGTCTGACGCGGCAGGACCGCCGGAGACCGCAAGGGCGCCGTTCAGGCGCCCTTTTCCGTGGGCGCCCGCCTCAGGCGCGCCGCCAGGTCGAGGCCGCGATCAGCGCGCGGGAGTAATCCTCGCGCGGGGCGCCGGCGCGCAGGGTGGCGGCGTCCATGATCTCGACGATGCGGCCTGCCTGCATCACGGACAGCCGGTCGCACATATGCGCCACCACCGCCAGGTCATGACTGACCATCACATAGGTCAGCTGATGTTCCGCCCGCAGGTCCTTGAGCAGGTTCAGGATTTCCGCCTGCACGCTGACGTCCAGCGCGCTGGTCGGCTCGTCCAGCAGCAGCAGCCGGGGCTCGGCCGCCAGGGCGCGCGCGATGGCCACGCGCTGGCGCTGCCCGCCCGACAGCTGATGCGGAAAGCGAAAGCGGAAACCCCGGCCCAGCCCCACATCCTCAAGCAGGCGGGTGATGCGGCGGTCCACGTCGCCCAGGCCCTGCAGCGCCAGCGTTTCCGACAGCACCCGGTCCACGGAATGGCGGGGATGCAGGCTGGCGTAGGGGTCCTGGAACACCATCTGCACGGTCTTCAGGAACGCCCGGTCGCGGCCAATGCCCGCGACGGGCTTGCCCTCGACCGCGATGCGGCCCGACCAGCCGGGGATCAGCCCGACCACGGCCCGCAGGATCGTCGATTTCCCCGACCCGCTTTCGCCGACCAGCCCAAAGCTTTCGCCCGGCGCGACCGAGAAGGTTGCCCCCTTCACCGCCGTCACGCGGGCATGCGGGGGGCCGAACCAGACGTCCATGTCGCTGACCTGCAGCATGGGCGTCATCGCAGGCCACCCGGCAGGGCATCGACCATCGATGCGTCGATCGCCTCGGTCCGCCAGTCGTCCTGCCGTTCCAGCACCGCCAGCCGGTCCACCGGCGCATCCAGCCGCGGCAGGCTGTCCAGCAGCCCGCGGGTATAGGGGTGGCGGGCGGCGTGCAGGTCGCGGGCGGGCAGTTCCTCGACCACGCGGCCGGCATACATGATCAGCACGCGGTCGCAGAACTGCGCCACCAGGTTCAGGTCGTGGCTGATGAAGATCAGCCCCATGCCGCGGTCGCGCACCAGGGCGTCCATGATGTTGAGGACCTCGGCCCGGACGGACACGTCCAGCGCGCTGGTCGGCTCGTCCGCGATCAGGATCTCGGGGTCGGGGGCCAGCATCATGGCGATCATGATCCGCTGGCCCATGCCGCCCGAGACCTCGTGCGGGTAAAGGCCGAAGACCCGTTCGGGATCGCGGATCTGCACGGCGGCCAGCATCTCCAGCGCGCGGGCCCGCGCGGCGGCGCGCCCGCCCCCCGCGTGCAGGCGATACGCCTCCATGATCTGGGGGCCCACGCGCATGACGGGGTTCAGGCTGAACTTGGGGTCCTGCATGACCATGCTGATGCGCCCGCCGCGGATCGCCCGCATCCGCCGTTCCGGCAGGTTCAGGATCGGCTGGCCGTCCAGGTCCATGCGCGCGGCGGTGACGCGGCCCGGCGGGCGGACCAGGCCCAGGATCGCGCGGCCGGTCATCGACTTGCCCGACCCGCTTTCGCCCACGACCCCCAGCCGTTCGCGGCCGAGATCGAAGCTGACGCCCCGCACGGCCTGGAATTCCCCCTGACGGGTCGGGAAGGTCACGCACAGGTCGCGGATGGACAGCAGCGGCGCGCCGGTCATTCCTTGGCCCCCTTGGGGTCCAGAACGTCGCGCAGCCCGTCGCCCAGCAGGTTGAAGGCCAGGCTGACGATGAAGATCGCAAGGCCGGGCATCGCCGCGACCCACCAGTGGTCCAGGATATAGGTCCGCCCGTCAGAGATCATCGCCCCCCATTCCGCCAGAGGCGGCTGCGCTCCAAGGCCCAGGAACCCCAGGCCTGCGGCCGACAGGATGATCCCCGCCATGTCCAGCGCCACCCGCACGATCAGCGAGCTGACGCACATCGGCCAGACATGCCCGACCAGCAGCCGGGCCGGGCCCGCGCCCTGCAGGCGCGCGGCCGCGATATAGTCGGCGTGGCGCACCGCCAGCGTTTCCGCCCGCGACAGCCGCGCATAGGGCGGCCAGCCGGTGATCGCCAGCGCAAGGACGGCGTTGAAGATCCCCGGCCCCAGCGCCGCCACCAGCGCCAGCGCAAGGATCAGCTTGGGGAAGGCCAGGAAGATGTCGGTGATCCGCATCAGCACCTGGTCCACCCAGCCGCCCGCAAAGCCCGCCACCGTCCCGATGAGCAGCCCCAGGATGGGCGAGATCAGCGCGACGGTGCCGACGATGAACAGCGTCACCCGGCTGCCCCAGATGATGCGGGACAGGATGTCGCGCCCCAGCGCGTCGGTCCCCAGCCAGTGCGCGCCCGACGGCGGCATCAGCCGGTCGCCCAGGTTCTGCGCGACGGGATCATAGGGCGACAGCCAGGGCGCAAAGATCGCCATCAGCACCAGCCCGATCAGGATGACCAGCCCCACCATCGCCAGCGTGTTGGCGCGGAAGGTCAGCCAGCCCTGATACAGCGCCCCCAGCCGCGCCTGGCGGCGGGTGGACGGGGCATCCGACAGCAGCCAGTCGCGGGTGGACGCGGGACGGGTGGACAGATCGGTCATGCCGCCCTCGGGTCCAGGAAACGATACAGCAGGTCGGACAGCACGTTCAGCCCGATGAAGCAGACACCGACGACGATCGTGCCCCCCAGCACGGCGTTCATGTCGCCCGCCAGCAGGGTCTTGGTGATATAGCTGCCGATGCCCGGCCAGCTGAAGATGATCTCGGTCAGCACCGACCCTTCCAGCAGCGAGCCGAAGGACAGCGCGATCACCGTGACCAGCGGCACGGCGATGTTGCGGAAGGCATGGCCCCAGACGACGCGTCCTTCCGACAGGCCCTTGACCCGCGCCGTCGTGATGTATTCGGCGGACAACTGTTCCAGCATGAAGCTGCGGGTCATGCGGCTGATGTAGGCCAGGCTGAAATAGCCCAGCAGCGATGCGGGCAGGATGATGTGGCCGAAGGCATCGCGGAACGCGCCCCAGTCGCCCGCCAGCGCGCTGTCGATCAGCAGCAGCCGCGTCACCTCGGGGACCATGCCGTCATAGAGGATGTCCTGCCGCCCCGGTCCGCCGACCCAGCCCAGGATGCCATAGAAGACCAGCAGCCCCATCAGCCCCAGCCAGAAGATCGGCATCGAATAGCCGACCAGCGCCGCGACGCGGGCGATCTGGTCCACCCAGCCCCCGCGGCGCGCGGCGGCGACCACCCCCAGCGGCACGCCGGCCAGCACGCCGATCAGCGTGCCCATGGCCGCAAGCTCCAGCGTGGCCGGAAAGACGCGCCGCAGATCCTCGGCCACGGGATGCCCAGTCGAGATCGAGCGGCCGAAGTCGCCGCGCAGCACGTCGCCGATATAGGTCAGGAACTGCACGGCCAGGGGCTGGTCCAGCCCCATGGCC
Organism: Paracoccus endophyticus; assembly: GCF_003286075.1. Lineage (GTDB taxonomy): Bacteria > Pseudomonadota > Alphaproteobacteria > Rhodobacterales > Rhodobacteraceae > Paracoccus > Paracoccus endophyticus. The sequence goes on from NZ_QLUV01000006.1 coordinate 153,537, forward strand.
TGACGGGCGGCCTCGTACTGCTCGGGCGTGGCGCGTTCGCCCACCACCTTCAGCACCGGGTCGATCGGCATGACCCGGCCGATGATGAAGGTGACGAGCAGCAGCCCCAGCAGCGTCAGCGCCAGCGACAGAAGGATGCCGCCCAGCGCCCGCGCCCGCCGGCCCGTGGCGGCCAGCCGCCCCGAACCGGGGGCGGGCGGCAGCGCCGGGACGGGCGCCGCACCCGCAGGGGGCAGCGCCTGCCCCCCGGTTGGCGCGGTCCGGGTCACCGGCTCACTCGCCCTTACTGACCTGGTGGTACATGACCGAGGTCACGGCGCCCCCGGCCGACCAGTCCTTGACGGTGTCGCGCATGGCCGCCTGCTCGACGCGCTGGAACAGCGGCAGGATCGGGGCGTTGGCGCGGTATTCCGCCTGGATGTCCAGGTACATCTGCTTGCGCTTGTCGCTGTCGCCTTCCAGCGTCGCGGCCTTGACCGCCTCCTGCATGGCGGCGGGCACGGCATAGCTGTTGCGCCAGGCCAGCGTGCTGCCCTTGCCCTCGTTGTCGGGGTTCCAGGCGAACGTGCCGGCGTTGGTCTGCGGATCGGCGTAATCCGGCCCCCATTCGCCCAGGAAGATCGGCACCTCGCGGGCGCGATAGGCGTCAAGCACCTGCGCGCCGGTCATCTGCTCGATGTTCAGCGTCAGCCCGGCCTGCGCCATCGACGCCTGCAGGGTCTGGGCCACGTCCAGGTATTCGCGCAGGTCGCGCACCTTGGTCGTGATCGTGCCGCCGGTGATCCCGGCGTCGGTCAGGATCTTCTTGGCCGCCTCGATGTCATAGGTCCACGGGTTCTCGTCCGAGGCCCCCAGATACCCCTCGGGGATGAAGTTCTGGTGAATCCGCCACTGGCCCTTCAGGAAGCTGTTGGCCATCCCCTCGAAGTCGATCAGGTGGCGCATCGCCTGCTGCACCGGCGCCTGCGACAGCAGCGGGTCGCGCTGGCTCATCCCCATGTACAGGATGCGGCCGCGGGGTTCGTCCTTGATGACGATCCCTTCCTTGCCGGTCACGCCCTCGATGTCGCTGGGGGTCAGGTTGCGCGCCACGTCGATGTCGCCGGCCTCAAGCTGCAGGCGCTGCGCGCTGGATTCCTGCACGTTCTTGACGATCACGCGCTTCATCTTGGGGGCGCCGCCGAAATAGTTCTCGAACGCGGTCAGCTGCACCACCTCGTTCGGCCGCCAGGCGGCCAGCGCATAGGGCCCCGACCCCGCCGAGTTCGTGGTCAGCCAGGCGTTGCCCAGATCGTCCCCCTCGACGTGCTGAAGCACGGTTTCCTTGTCGATCACGCTGGCCACGCTGGCCGACAGGCAGTTCAGCACGAAGGACTGGGCATAGGGCTGGTCCATAGTGATGGACACGGTGTTGCCGTCTGCCTTGACCATCTGGTCGACGTTCTCGGGCGTCAGGCCGAACTGGGTCAGGATGAAGGCGGGCGACTTGTCCAGCTTGACCGCGCGCTGCAGCGACCAGGCGGCGTCCTCGGCCCGGACGGGGTTGCCGGACTGGAAGGTCACGCCTTCGCGCAGGGTCAGCGTGATGGTCTTGCCGTCCTCGCTCACCTCCCACTTCTCGGCCAAGCTGGGCTGGAACCCGGCTTCCAGGTTCAGGGGGTCGAAATCGACCAGGCGGCTGTAGAGGTTCTGGGTGACATCGTTGCCCGAGAACTCGAAGCTTTGCGCCGGGTCCAGGCTGATGATGTCGTCGATCGTGTGGGCGACCACCAGCACGTCGGCGGGCGTCTCGGCCCAGGCCGCGGACAGGGGCGCCACGGCGATGGCGCTCGCCAGCAGGATCGCGCGCGGGGAAAAGCGGGTCATGTCAGTCTCCCAGTTGGTATCCCCGTCGTTCAGCGGGGTTGATCGCGTTTTTGTGCGCTGTTCCGCACCCTGGGGCAAGAACTTGCGTGACGGCCCGGCGATCTGCCGGTTATCCGGGCAGAGTGACCGAGGCTGAGTCCTTCACCGCCTCCATTGCGACATAGGTCGAGGTGGCGGCGACATGCGGCAGCGTGCTGATGCGGTCCGCCATGACGCGGCGATAGGCGGTGATGTCGGTCGTGCGGACCTTCAGCAGGTAATCGAACCCGCCCGCGATCATGTGGCACTCCTCGATCTCGGGCACGGCCATCACGGCCCGGTTGAAGGCGCGCAGCGCCGGTTCGCGCGTGTCCGAAAGCTTCAGCTCGACAAAGGCGACATGCGCGGCGTTCAGGCGCACCGGGTCCAGCACGGCGCGATAGCCGCGGATCACGCCCGCCCGTTCCAGCCGTCGCATCCGCGCCTGCACGGGGGTCTTGGACAGCCCCACGCGCGACGCCAGATCGGTCACGCTGATGCGGCCGTCGGCGGCCAGCGCGGCAAGAATGGCGCGGTCGATCCGGTCCAGGGCGAACGGCTCGCATGTGCCGCGATCTTCGGTCGAAATATCCATCCGATGCCCTGCCTTTGGCCGAAACGCCTGCCTTCCTGCCCTTATCATGGGCCATCCGACAGGGACATCGCCATGACCTATACCGTCGCTCTTTCCGCCATCGACGCCGCCACGCTGACGCCCGAGTCGCCGCTGCTGCGCGACCTCATCGCCCAGGCCGCGCTGTCGCCCGCCGACCGCGCGCGGATCGCCGCCTCGGGCGCAAGCCTGGTGGCCCGCATCCGCGCCGACCTGCACCCCGGCATGATGGAGGTGTTCCTGGCGGAATACGGCCTGTCCACCGATGAGGGGCTGGCCCTGATGACGCTGGCCGAGGCGCTGCTGCGCGTGCCCGACGCCGAGACATCGGACGCGCTGATCGCGGACAAGATCGCGCCGGCCGACTGGGCCAGCCACAAGGGCCGGTCGCGGTCGCGGGTGGTCAACCTGTCCACCCGCGGGCTGATGCTGACGGGGGGCGTGCTGGACCGCCGCCATGCCGGGCTGATCCGCGGCGCGGTGCGCCGGCTGGGCCAGCCTGTGATCCGCGCGGCCGTCACCCGCGCCATGCGCGAGATGGGCCGCCAGTTCGTGCTGGGCCAGACCATCGAGGCCGCGATGCACCGCGCGCGCGAGACGCCCACCGCCACCTACAGCTACGACATGCTGGGCGAGGCCGCGCTGACGCAGGCCGATGCCGCCCGCTATGCCGCGGCCTACGGACGCGCCATCGCCGCCATCGCGCGCGACTGCCAGCCGGGCGCGGTGCGCGACAACCCTGGCATCTCGGTCAAGCTGTCGGCCCTGCACCCGCGGTACGAGACGGCGCAGGCGGGCCGCGTCATGGCCGAGCTTGTGCCGGTGCTGGGCGATCTGGCCCGCGCGGCGGCGGCGGCCGACATGCCGCTGACCATCGACGCCGAGGAATCGTTCCGCCTGACCCTGTCGCTGGAGGTGATCGAGGCGGTGCTGGCCGATCCCCGGCTGAAGGGCTGGGACGGGTTCGGCATCGTCGTGCAGGCCTATGGCCGCCGTGCAGGGCCGGTCATCGACTGGCTGCACGATCTGGCCGCGCGGACGGACCGCAGGCTGATGGTGCGGCTGGTCAAGGGCGCCTACTGGGACGCCGAGATCAAGCGCGCGCAGGTGCTGGGCCTGCCCGATTTTCCGGTGTTCACCCGCAAGATCTCCACCGACGCCAGCTATGTCGGGCTGGCCCGCAAGCTGCTGGGGATGACCGACCGCCTCTATCCGCAGTTCGCCACGCACAACGCCCACACCGTCGCCGCCGTGCTGGACATGGCGGCGGGACAACCGTTCGAGTTCCAGCGCCTGCACGGCATGGGCGAAAACCTGCACCGCATCGTGCAGGCCGACCATGGCACCCGTCTGCGCATCTATGCGCCGGTCGGCGCGCATCGCGAACTGCTGGCCTATCTGGTGCGGCGGCTGCTGGAAAACGGGGCGAACTCGTCGTTCGTCAACCAGATCGTGGACGAGGCGATCCCCCCCGCGACGGTCGCCGCCTGCCCCCTGACGGCGGTGGAGGCGCTGGGTCAGATCGAGAACCCGGCGCTGGCGCGCGGACCCGCGCTGTTTGCGCCCGTGCGCGAGAACTCGGCCGGCGTCGATCTGGCCGACCGGCCGACGCTGGCCGCGCTGACCGCTGCGAGGGCCCGCCACATGACGGACCGGCCCGCGGCCGCCCCGATCCTTGCGGCGGTCGTGCCCGACGGCCCTGCCCGCCCGGTTCCGAACCCCGCCACCGGCGAGACGGTGGGCACCGTGGCCGATGCGACGCCTGCCCATGTGGCCGCCGCCATCGACGCGGCGCGGCCCTGGACCGCGCCGGTGGCACAGCGCGCCGAGACCCTGCGCCGCGCGGCCGATCTGTATGAACAGAACGCGCCCGAGATCATGGCCCTGCTGACGCGCGAGGCGGGCAAGACCTGGGCCGACGCCGTCAGCGAGCTGCGCGAGGCGGTGGACTTCCTGCGCCATTACGCGGCCGAGGCGGCAGCCCTGCGCCACCCGGCGCGGGGCATCTTCGCGGCGATCAGCCCGTGGAACTTTCCGCTGGCGATCTTCACCGGCCAGGTCGCGGCCGCGCTGGCCGCGGGCAACGCGGTGCTGGCCAAGCCCGCCGAGCAGACACCCCTGATCGCGCATCTCGCCACCCGCCTGATGCTGCGGGCAGGCATCCCCGCGGCCGCACTGCAACTGCTGCCGGGGGACGGGGCCACGGTCGGAGCGGCGCTGACCGCCGATGCGCGCGTGGCGGGCGTCGTCTTCACCGGCGGCACCGACACGGCGCAGGCGATCCGGCGCAGCATGGCAGACCATCTGGACCCGACCGCGCCGCTGATCGCGGAAACCGGCGGGCTGAACGCCATGGTCGTTGATTCGACCGCCCTGCCCGAACAGGCGGTGCGCGACATCGTCGCCAGCGGATTCCAGTCGGCGGGCCAGCGCTGTTCCGCGCTGCGCTGCCTGTACCTGCAGGACGACATCGCAGGTCCCGTGCTGGACATGCTGGCGGGCGCGATGCGCGAGCTGTCGCTGGGCAATCCCGCCGCCATCGAAACCGACGTGGGCCCGGTCATCGACGCCGATGCAGTGGCGGCCATCCGCGCCCACATCGATGCCGCGCGCGCCGAGGGACGGGTCATCCTTGAGCGGCCCTCGCCCGATCCGGCGCGGTTCGTCGCGCCCACGCTGATCCGCGTCGCATCGATCCGCGACATGGGGGCCGAGATCTTCGGCCCCGTGGTCCACGTGGCGACGTTCCCGGCGGACGGGCTGGACCGCGTGATCGCGGATGTGAATGCGACCGGATATGGCCTGACCTTCGGCCTGCACAGCCGGATCGAATCGCGCGCCGAGCGCGTCGCGGACACGGTCCACGCGGGCAACATCTATGTGAACCGCAACCAGATCGGCGCCGTGGTCGGCAGCCAGCCCTTTGGGGGCGAGGGGCTGTCCGGCACCGGGCCCAAGGCAGGCGGCCCGCTGTATCTGCACCGCTTTACCGCGGCACCCGCCGGTCCCGCGGGCAGCCCGCAGCCGCCCGGCGACGGGCCGCTGCAGGCGGTGATCGACCGCGCCCGCGCCGACCGCCCGGCGTCCTGGGACCGCGCCTTGCCCGGTCCCACGGGCGAATCGAACCATCTGTCGGCCCTGCCCCGCGACCCGGTCCTGTGCCTTGGCCCCGGCTACGACACCGCCCGCGCGCAGGCCGCCGAACTGGCGCGGCTGGGCGGCGTGGGCGTGGCGCTGGACAGCCTGCCCGACCCTGCGGCCCTGGCGCGGGCGCAGGGGTTTTCGGGCGCGGTCTGGTGGGGCGATGCGGACCGGGGCCGCGCCTATGCCCGGGCGCTGGCCGCCCGCCCCGGCCCCATCCTGCCGCTGATCGGGGGCATCGACGCAGGCCACGCGGTCGCGGAACGCCACGTGTGCATCGACACCACCGCATCGGGCGGAAACGCCGCGCTGCTTGCGGGCGAGGCGCTGGGCGCCGACGCCGCGCGCTAGCGGCCGCGCAAGGCACTGGCGTCCCCGCATGGCCGTCACACTTGCATCGCGGCCCGCCCCTTGCCACATCGGACGTGACCAACAGGGCGCGCCATGCACAAGATCAATCTTCCCGAACGGCCCGGCTGGCGCGAGCGCGCCACCGAGGTCGGCTTTACCTTCGCCGACATGGGGGGCGAGCCCTACTGGGACGAGACCAGCGCCTATCGCCTGACCCTGCGCCAGATCGAGGACGACATCGAGGACCCCGCGACCGACCTGCACGCCATGTGCCGCGAGGCCGTGGCGGCGGCGGTCGTGTCCGAGGAATGGATGGAGCGGCTGGCGATCCCCCGCCCCTACTGGGATTTTGTCGAGCGGTCCTGGGCGGCGGGCGAGCCCGAGCTTTATGGGCGCTTTGACCTGGCCTATGACGGCAACGGCCCGGCCAGGCTGCTGGAATACAACGCCGACACGCCCACGTCCCTTTACGAATCCGCGTCGTTCCAGTGGCTGTGGTTCGAGGAAAGCCGCGACGCGGGCGTGCTGTCGCCCCGCACCGACCAGTTCAACCGCATCCACGAGGCGCTGGTCGAACGCTGGGCCGAGATCTGTGCGCCCGGCGAGGACGTGCATTTCGCCGCCGACCGCGACAACCCCGAGGACTATGCCACCGTCGAGGCGATCGCCTGGGCTGCCCGAGAGGCGGGCCTTGGCGCCCATTTCACCGCGCTGTCGGGCATCGGCGTCACCGACCAGGGCCAGCTTGCCGACGACCAGGACCGCGTGATCGGCACGCTGTTCAAGCTGTACCCGTGGGAGGACATGCTGCGCGACGACTTCGCGCCGAACCTCCAGCCCTCGCAAACGCGGTTCATCGAGCCGCCGTGGAAGGCGGTGCTGTCCAACAAGGCGCTGCTGCCGCTGCTGTGGTCGATGTTTCCCGGTCACCCGAACCTTTTGCCCGCGTTCTTCGCGGCCGACATCCAGGCCGTGCGACGGGGCGAGCCGACCCCCTTTGCCGCGGCCATCGCCGAGGCCGAGCCCGCCCTGGCGCGCGGCCATGTCACCAAGCCGATCTTCTCGCGCGAAGGGTCCGGCGTCGTCATCACCGAGGCCGGGCGCGAGACCGACCGCGCCCCCGACGACAGCTATTCCCATCATCCGCAGGTCGTGCAGGCGCTGGCGCCCTTGCCGGTGTTCGACGGCTTCCACCCCGTCTTGGGCGCCTGGATCGTGGGCGAACGCTGCGCCGGGCTGGGCATCCGAGAAGATCGCGCGCGCATCACCCACAACCTCAGCCGCTTCAAGCCGCATTTCATCGAAGGGTAAGCCATGACCGACCTGTCGCCCCCTCCTCGCCGCAAGCGGTCGCGCCATGTCGCGCTGATGCTGGCGGGGGCTGCCGTCCTGACGCTGGCCGCCTGCGAGGATGACCAGACCGACGCGCAGGCGTTCCCGAACCTGGACGCCTGCCTTGCCGCCGCCAAGGAAGGCGGGCTGTGGTTCACCGCCGACGATTGCCGCACCCAGTTCGCCGAGGCGGAAAAGACCCACCTGGAAACCGCGCCGCGCTATGAATCGCGCGAGCTGTGCGAACAGGAACATGGCGCGGACGCCTGCGGGGCCGATCCCGTGGCGCAGGCCGCCGCCGATCCCAACGCACCCGCCGACCCCAACGCGGCTGCGCAGCAGCAGCAGGGGGGCGGGTTCAGCTTCATGCCGCTGCTGGTGGGCTACATGATGGGTTCGATGCTCAGCCGCGGCGGCGGCGTGTTCAGCCAGCCGATGATCCGCACGCCCAACGGCTATTCCACGCCGAACGGCGGCCAGACGTTCGCCAGCAACACCGGCGCGGGCAAGGTGCCGGCGACCACGTTCAACCGCGCGCCCGCCACCATCGGGCAGCAGCCCATGACCCGCGCGCAGGTCGCGCAGCGCGGCGGATTCGGTGCGGGGGCCACGGCGCGCACCGCGACGGGCGGCACGCGCAGCGTCGGCGGCGCGGCGCGCAGCGTCGGCGGCTGACGGGCGGCGCGGCTGCGCCACACGACCGGCCAGCGCACCCCCCCGGGGCTGGCGGGCAAGGCAGCGCGCCCGTCCTATGGGTGAGAAGGCTTCGGCCTCGCTTGCGGCGGCCTCGCGGGCGTCGCAGGGTGCGCGCAGCATACGAAAGACACGTCATGACCCCTGACCATCAGTCGGCGCAGCTTCGCGCGCTGTGCGCCGGCATCCCCGTGATCCCGGTGATCGTCCTGTCCGATCCCGCCCTGGCCGAGCCGCTGGCCCGTGCCCTGGTCGCCGGCGGGCTGCCGATGCTGGAGGTGACGCTGCGCACCCCGGCCGCGCTGGAGGTGATCCGCATCATGGCGCAGGTGCCCGGCGCGGTCGTCGGCGCGGGCACGGTGCTGACGCCCACCGATGTCTATCGCGCCCGCCAGGCGGGGGCGCGCTTTGCGGTGTCGCCGGGCCTGACCGACGGGCTGGCCGAAAGCGCGGCCGACGCCGCCCTGCCCCTGCTGCCCGGCGCCGCAACGGCGACCGAGGCGATGCAGGCCGCCGACCGCGGCTATACGATGCTCAAGTTCTTTCCCGCCGAGGCCGCGGGCGGGGTGGCGATGCTGACATCGCTGGGCGGGCCGCTGCCGGCGCTGACGTTCTGTCCGACGGGCGGGATCACCGCCGACAAGGCCCCGGCCTATCTGGCGCTGCCCAACGTCGCCTGCGTCGGCGGCACCTGGCTTGCGCCAGAGCCGCTGATGGCCGCAGGTGACTGGGCCGCCATCGAGGCGCGCGCCCGCGCCGCCGCCGCGCTGGCCCGCTGACGACGCCACCCCCTTTACAGACCGGACAGGCCCCCATGACCGAGGTTGCAGACACGTTCGCCAGCCGCCGCCAAAGCTGGCGCAACGCCTGGGTGCTTATCGCCGCGCAGGCGATCCTGGGGTCGCAGATGTCGATGATCTTCATTGTCGGCGGCCTGGCGGGCGCGATGCTGGCGCCGAACCGCTGCCTGGCGACGCTGCCGGTGTCGATGGTGATGCTGGGCTCGGCCGTCTCGGCGCGGCTGCTGTCCGGCTTCATGGCGCGGCACGGGCGGCAGGCGGGGTTCACGCTGGCCTGCATGATCGCCGCGGCGGGCGCGATGATGGCCTATGCCGGCCTGCGGGCGGGCAGCTTTGCGCTGTTCACCGCCGGAACGACGCTGTGCGGCGTCTACATGTCGGCGCAGGGGTTCTATCGGTTCGCGGCGACCGACACGGCGCCGGTCGGCCTGCACCCCAGGCTGATCAGCATGGTGCAGGCGGGGGGCCTCGTGTCGGCGCTGCTGGGGCCGGGGCTGGTCACCCTGACGGCGGACCGCACGGCCATTCCGTTCGCCCTGACCTTTGCGGTGATCGCCGGGCTGAACCTGCTGGGACCCCTGCTGTTTGCCGGGCTGGATATCCCCCATCTGCAACGCGAACAGGGCCGGGCGGCGGGGGGGCGCAGCGTGGGCCAGATGCTGCGCGACCCGCGCATCGCGGTGGCGATGATCTGCGCCATGGTCAGCTATGCGCTGATGAACCTTGTGATGACCTCGACCCCGCTGGCGATGGTGGGGTGCGGGTTTGCCACGGCCGACGCCTCGCAGGTGGTGTCGGCGCATGTGCTGGCGATGTTCGTGCCGTCGTTCTTCACCGGACACCTGATCGCCCGCCTTGGCGCGCCGCGGATCGTCGCGCTGGGGCTGACGATCCTGGCGCTGTCGGGCGCGGTGGCGCTGACCGGGGTTCAGATCGAGCAGTTCTTCGCCGCGCTGGTGCTGCTGGGGATCGGCTGGAACTTTGGCTTCATCGGGGCGACCGCGATGCTGACGGCCGCCCACTCGGTCGAGGAACGGGGCCGCATCCAAGGGGTGAACGACGCCGTAGTGTTCGGCGGGGTGTTTCTGGCGTCGCTGTCGTCGGGCGGGCTGATGGGCTGCACGGGCGGATCGGCGCAGGCGGGCTGGTCGGCGGTCAACATGGCGATGCTGCCGTTCCTGGTGCTGGCCGGGGGCGCGCTGATCTGGCTGACCCTGCGCCCGCGCGACACGCGCTAGAACAGCGATCCCTGATCGGGCGGCCCGCCGTTGCCGGGCGCCCCGCGGGGCCGTCGGGCGCGGGGCCGCGGGGTCGCGGCGGCAGGCCCGGCCCCGTCCTGCGGGACGGCGGCGGGTGGCTGGGCGGTGGTCTGCGCCGTGGCGGGCATCGCCTGCGGGGCGGGGTCGGCGGCCTTGCGGCCTGCCCTGACGCGCGGGGCCGCCTGACGCGGGACGGGCGCCGGCTGTGCGTCGCCGCCGTCGCCGTCGCCCAAGGGGCCGACCGGCAGGCGCCCGTCGTGGAATTCCAGGTCCAGCCGGGGGGCGGCGGCGGCGGTCGCGACCGATGTGACCAGCCCGTGCGGGCCGCGCACGATGGCAAACCCGCGGCGCAGCGTTTCCATGTGGCCCAGCGTCTGGCGCAGCCGGTCCAGCGCGGCCAGCGCCTCGGCCCGGTCGGCGGTCAGCCGCGGTCCCTGCGCGGCCAGCCGCCGCGTCAGCCCCTCCAGCGCCGCCCGGCCCTGCGCGGTCGTGCGCTGCGCATCGGCCAGCGTGCGCGTCCGTGCGCCGACCAGCCGCGCGGCCAGTCCGTTCAGCCGCTCGGCCTGGCGGGCCGCGCCCCGCCGCGCCGCCGGGTCCAGCCCGCGTCCCGCCGCGTCCAGCGCCCGCCGCGCATCGCCCGCAGCCCGTGCCAGCCAGCGGGCGTTCAGCACGGGCAGCGCCGCGCGCCGCCGGTCGCGGTCGCGGTCCTGCGCCTTGGTCAGCCCCAGCGCCGCCCGGTCGAACGCCTCGCGCCGCGCCCGCATGAAGCTGCGAAGCGAGGCGCGGGGAATCCCCAGCCCCTCGACGCCGCGGCGGCGGTCGCGCAGAAAGCCGCGCAGCGCGGGGTCCAGCCGTGCCCCGATCAGGTCCAGCCGCTGCCGCGCCGCGCCGGTCAGCGCCTGCGGCCGTCCCAGCCCGCGGCCCAGATCCGACAGCCGCTGCGCGGGCCGGTCCAGTCGCCCCTGCACGGCGCGGATCAGCCGCCCCTGCGTGTCGGCCAGCCGCCCGGCCAGGTCGGCCCGCACCGGCACCGCCATTTCCGCCGCCGCCGTCGGCGTCGGCGCGCGCAGGTCGGCGGCATGATCGATCAGCGTGGTGTCGGTTTCGTGCCCCACGGCCGAGATCAGCGGGATGGTGCCCGCGGCCACGGCGCGGATCACCGCCTCGTCGTTGAAGCCCCACAGATCCTCGACCGAACCGCCGCCGCGCGCCACGATGATCAGGTCGGGGCGCGGGACCGGCCCGCCGGGGGCCAGCGCGTTCAGCCGCGTGATCGCGTCCGCCACCTGCGGCGCGCAGGCGGCCCCCTGCACGGCCACCGGCCAGATCAGCACGCGCGACGGGAAACGGTCGCGCAGCCGGTGCAGGATGTCGCGGATCACCGCCCCGCTGGGCGAGGTCACGACCGCGATCACGCCGGGCAGATAGGGGATCGGCCGCTTGCGGGCGGGGTCGAACAGCCCCTCGGCCGCCAGCGCCCGGCGGCGGGTTTCCAGCATCGCCATCAGCGCGCCAAGGCCGGCGGGCTCGACGTCCTCGACCAGCAGCTGGTACTTGGACTGGCCGGGGAACGTGGTCAGGCGGCCGGTGACGACGATCTCCATCCCCTCCTCGGGGCGGTGCGACAGCCGGCCGGCCTGGGCCTTCCAGCACACGCTGGCAATGCAGGCGTTGTCGTCCTTGAGATCGAAGTAGAGATGCCCCGAGGACGGCCGGGACACGCGCCCCACCTCGCCCCGGACGCGGACGCGGCCGAACTCGCCCTCGATCACGCGCTTCACCGCGCCCGAGATTTCGGACACGGTCAGCGCCGGCGCGTTTCCGGTGGCGGCGGGCGCGCCGCTGTCCTCGAACAGATCCATGCGCCCAGATGTGGCGCAGCCGCCCGCCCGGCGCAAGCGAGCGACATTGATTGCGCGGGCGCGACCCCCCAGATTGGACCCATGATCAAGCTGACCCCGATCCTGCTGATCGTCCTTTACGCGCTGGCGATGTGGGCGTTCTCGGCCTGGCGCCTGCGGGCCGAGCTGAACGCGCGGTCCACGCCCCTGACCGACCCGCGGCTGGCGGCGGCGCTGGACCGGCTGGGCGCGGCGATGGGGCTGGGCCGCATCCGCGCCCATGTCTACGAGATCGCGCCCGTGAACGGGCTTGCCGCGCCGGACGGGCGGGTGTTCCTGACGCGCGGCTTTCTGGACCAGCTGGACGCCGGGCGCGTGACCGAGCCCGAGCTGGCGTCGGTCATCGCGCATGAGCTGGGGCACGTCGCGCATGGCCACACCCGTCGCCGGATGCTGGATTTCGCCGGGCAGAACGTGGTGCGGGCGGTGCTGGTGGGGGTTTTCGGCCGCATGATTCCGCTTGTCGGCCCCTGGCTCGGGTCGCTGATCGCCACCGCGCTGGCCGCCCGTCTGTCGCGCGAGGACGAGTATCAGGCCGACGCCTTTGCCGCCGCGCTGATGATCAAGGCAGGCTTCGGCACAGGTCCGCAAAAGGCGCTGCTGGGCCGGCTGGACGCGATGACGGGCGCGGGCGGATCGCCGGGGCTGGCCTGGGCGCGCTCGCACCCGCCGGCGGACCGCCGCATCGCCGCGATCGAGGCGCTGGAGGCGCGCTGGCAGGTCCGCTGAACGGCTCAGACGCGGGCCACTGACGCGGGGGATTCGCGCTGACCGCCTGCCGTGCAAGGGGCAGCGCCGCGCCTTTCCCCGGCCGACCGGGGCCGCTATGCTGCGGCTGCATTGCACGGGCAGGCCGATGACCCGACCTTTTCGCCGCCGGGTTCTTTACATCCCCGGATACGACCCCATTCCGCCCCGGCGCTATCGCGAGCTTTACCGGCGCGAGGGGGCGGCGCAGGCGGCGATCTCCGGCTATCGGCTGGATCTGGTCCCGCGCCGCGACGCCGCGGGCTTTGGCTGGGGCGTGCGGGCGCAGTTTCCCGAAGGCTCCGCCGAAACCGATGTCGAGGTGCTGGTCTGGGCCGATGTCGTGCAGGGGTCGATGGGACAGACGGTCGCCGCGACCTATGGCCAGCTTGTACGGACCGCATGGACCTATGCCGCGTCGGGCGCGCTGTGGCGGCTGATGCGCCTGCGCCGCGGACCTGCGCTGGCAGCCCTCTATCCCGTTGTGGTGCTGGTGGGGCAGTTGGCGGCCGCACTGGCCGCGGGCGTCCTTGCAGGGTGGCTGGGCGCGCGCGTGCTGGACGGCGTGGGCCTGCCGGCGCTGGCCGCGACGCTGGCCGGGCTGGCGCTGGGCGCGGGCGTCGTCATGGCCGGGCTGACGCTGTTCCGGCGTCTCGACGGTCGGCTGTTCGCCCATTACCTGATGCATGATTTCGCGTTTACGGCGCAGGACGGCGGGGCCTATCCGCCCCAGCTTGCGGCCCGGATCACGCTGTTTGCGAACCGGATCGGGGCGGCGCTGGCCGAGGACTGGGACGAGGTGCTGGTCGTCGGCCATTCGTCGGGCGCCTATCTGGCGGTGTCTGCGCTGGCAGAGCTGATCGGTTCGGGCCGGGCGCGCGCGGACGGGCGGCTGGCGCTGCTGACGCTGGGCCAGGTCGTGCCGATGGCATCGTTCCTGCCGCGTGCCGGGCGGCTGCGGTCCGACCTGCGCTCTCTGTCGGCGCGCCCTGAACTGGACTGGGTGGACGTGTCCGCGCCGGGCGATCCGTGCTGCTTTGGCCTGTGCGATCCGGTCGCCGTCTCGGGCGTCGCGCCCCCCGACCGCCGCCATCCGCTGGTGCTGTCGGCGGCGTTTCGCCAGACCCTGTCGCCCGCCCGCCAGCGCGCCCTGCGCGGCCGCTGGTTCCGGCTGCATTTCCAGTACCTGTGCGCCTTTGACCGGCCCGGGGCGTATGATTACTTCGCCATCACCGCCGGGCCGCGTCGGCTGGGCGCGCGCTTCGCCGGCCGCGGCCATTCGCCCGGACGCATCACCCGCGCGGTCAACGACTGGCCCGGCCGGCTGCGGGGCGCGCCGTGATCCCGCCACGTCCCGATCCCGCGCCGCCCGGTCGCAGGCTGGTCGGCATCGCGCGGGCGTTCCGGCGCGACCTGCTGTCGGCGCTGCCCGACAAGCTGTACCGCGCCTGGATGGCCGAGTTCCGCAGCCCGCTGATCCGCAGCGTGCTGTGCAACGACCCCGCGCTGGTGCGGCTGGTGCTGTCAGAACGACCGCGCGATTTCCCCAAGTCCGACCGCCTGCGCGAAGGGCTGGCCCCGCTGCTGGGACAGTCGGTCTTCGTCACCAACGGCGAGGTCTGGGCCCGCCAGCGCCGCATCATCGACCCCGCGTTCGAGGGCGGGCGCATCCGCGACACATGGCCCGCCATGTGGCAGGCAAGCCGCGCCGCGACCGCGCGCCTGGCCGATGCGTCGGGAACCGAGATCGACGTCGAGCCGGAAACCAGCCACGCCGCCGCCGATGTCATCTTTCGCACGCTGTTTTCCATGCCGATCGAGCACCGCATCGCAGGGCAGGTGTTCGCGGCCTTCCGCGCCCATCAGGACGCGCAGCCGCTGGTCAACCCGGCCGCGCTGATCCCGATGCCCCGCTGGGTGCCGCGCTGGCATTCCCGGCGGACGCGGACGACCGCGGCCACGATCCGCGGGCTGATCGGCGATCTGGTCGCCGCACGCGCCCGGGCCATCGCCCAGGGGACTGCGCCTGACGATCTGGCGACCAAGATCATGACCACGCCCGATCCCGTCACCGGCCGCTGCTTCAGCGACCGCGAGATGGTCGATCAGGTCGCGATCTTCTTTCTGGCCGGGCACGAGACATCGGCCAGCGCGCTGGCCTGGGCGCTGTGGCTGCTGGCGGCCAGCCCCGCGTGGCAGGACCGCGTCGCCACCGAGGCCGCCGACGCGCTGGACGCCACCGGCGAGCAGCCTGCCTTCGCCGCTGTCAGCCGCCTGCGGACCGCGCGCGCGGTGTTCCGCGAGGCGATGCGCCTGTATCCCCCCGTGCCGATGATGGTGCGCCAGACGACGCGGCCCGAAACCCTGCGCGGCCGCCCCCTGCCCCGTGGCACGCAGGTGGTGCTGTCGCCCTGGCACCTGCACCGCCACCAGCGGCTGTGGGACAATCCCGACGGCTTTGACCCCGGCCGGTGGGACACGCCGAACGGCCGGGCCTGCGCCCGCGACGCCTATATCCCCTTCAGCGCAGGGCAGCGGGTGTGCCCCGGCGCAGGGTTTGCCATGATCGAGGGGCCGTTGATGCTGGCGATGATCTGCCGCGACCTGCGGCTGTCGCGGGGACAGGCGGACCCGGTCCCGGTGGCGCGGCTGACCGTGCGCGGCCGCGACGGCATCCGCGTAAGGATCGACCGGCGCTGACGCCGCACGCGGGTCAGCCCCGCCAGCGATCCACCAGCCACAGAAGGATTAGCGCCCCGGCAACCGCACCCAGCGCGCCGACCAGCAGGCCCAGCAGCCCGATCATGATCCACAGCCCGATGCCGCCCGCCATGCCCCCGGCCGCGCCGATTAGGGTCGAGGTCACCCGGCCGCGGCCGATCTGCCCGGCGGCCAGCCATCCGACGGCCGCGCCGACAATTGCAAAGATCACGATCATGCCCATGTGCCCGACATAAGGACCCCTGCGCCAACTGCAAGCCCCCCGGACATGGCCCCCGCCCGATCGCCGGGCGGGTGGCGCTAGCGCAGGATCGGCGCCGCGCCGCGGTCCTCGCGCAGGTCGCGCACGCCCATCCGCAGCCCCGCCCCGATCCGGTGGGCCAGCGCCGACCAGGCCCGCGCCTGCGGCTGCGGCAGGGTGCGGATCAGCGTCGCGTCGAACAGCATCAGCCACGGCTCGAAATGCTCGGCCCGCACGTCGCCCGCCGCCATGTGGACCCGCATCGGATTGCCGTCATAGCTGCGCTCGTACAGGATCGCATTGCGCCAGAAGGCCGCGATCTTTTCCTCGTGCGCGGGCCAGTCGGTGACGTGGCGCGCGAAGATGGGCCCCAGCACCTCGTGCCGGCGCACGGCCGCGTAGAAGGTGGCGACCACGCGGTCGATCTGCTCGGGGGTGACGTCAAAGCGGGGCGGGATCATGGGACGCATGTGGGGACGGGTGGGCTGTCTGCCAAGCGGCGCGCCCTCACGGCCCGCCCCCAAGCCAGGACCGCAGCAGCCAGCCCGCGATGGCGCCGGGGCGCGGGGCGCGCAGCGTCGGGTGCTCGCCCGCGAACACCGCGGCCAGTTCGGTGCGCCCCAGCCAGCGCGCGTCCTCCAGCTCGACGGGGTCGAGGGTGATCGCCTCGTCCAGCGCCTCGGCCACGCAGCCCAGCATCAGGGATGCCGGGAACGGCCAGGGCTGGCTGGCGACATAGCGGACCGCGCCGACGGTCACGCCCGTCTCCTCGGCGACCTCGCGCCGGACGGCGGCCTCGATCGTCTCGCCCGGCTCGATGAAGCCGGCAAGGCAGGAATACATCCCGTCTGGCCAGCCCGGCGAGCGGCCCAGCAGGACCCGGTCGCCGCGCGCGACCAGCATGATGACCACGGGATCGGTGCGCGGGAAATGCTGCGCCCCGCAGGACGGGCAGCGCCGCTGCCAGCCCGACTGGGCGGGTTCGGACCGCTCGCCGCAGGCGGCACAATGGCGGTGGGTCGCGTGCCAGCCGGTCAGCGCCCGCGCCGTCGCCGCCAGTTCGCCGTCCAGCGTGGACAGGCGCGCCATCAGGCCGCGCAGCTCGACAAAGCGGGCGCCCCTGATCAGCGGATGGACCTGTTCGGTCGGATCGAAGAACAGCTGCGTCTCGGCCAGGTTGGGGGGCGACCAGGCCCCGATGTCCTGCGCGGCGACCGCCTGGCCCGCGTCCAGCCCCAGCAGGATCGGCGGCTCGGCGTCCGCCAGGGCCGGGTGATCGACCGCCAGCCGCGCCAGCCGGTCGGCGCCATCGACCAGCACCTTGCCGCGCCAGACCGGCAGCACCGCCGCGCCGGTCAGCCAGTCGTCGCCGCCGCGCCGGTCGGCCGCGCGGTCCAGCCCGCCGCCGGCGAAGGCCAGCGCCTCTGTCTCGATCCCCATCGTCGTCCCCGTCCTGACTGCTCGGGCCACGCTGCCGCGCCCGCCCCGGAATGCCAAGGCCGACCCGGCGCCATCGGGCGTTGCGCCCCCGCGTGCCCCCCCCTACATTCCGCCCAGACCCAGGGGAACGCATGACCGACACGCCCGCCTATCAGGTGCTGGCCCGGAAATACCGGCCGGAGACCTTTGCCGACCTGGTCGGCCAGGACGCGATGGTTCGCACGCTGAAGAATGCGTTCGCGGCGGACCGGATCGCGCAGGCCTTCATCATGACGGGCATCCGGGGGACCGGAAAGACCACGACCGCGCGGATCATCGCCAAGGGCATGAACTGTGTCGGCCCTGACGGCACGGGCGGGCCGACGACCAGCCCCTGCGGCGTCTGCGACCAGTGCATCGCCATCGCCGAGGGGCGGCACGTGGACGTCCTGGAAATGGACGCGGCATCGCGGACCGGCGTGAACGACATCCGCGAGATCATCGACTCGGTCCACTATCGGGCCGCGGTCGCGCGCTACAAGATCTATATCATCGACGAGGTTCACATGCTGTCCACCAGCGCGTTCAACGCGCTGCTGAAGACGCTGGAGGAGCCGCCGCCGCACGTGAAGTTCATCTTCGCCACCACCGAGATCCGCAAGGTGCCGGTCACCGTCCTGTCGCGCTGCCAGCGGTTCGACCTGCGCCGGATCGAGCCCGAGACGATGATCGCGCTGCTCAGGCGCATCGCCGCGGCGGAAGGGGCCGCGATCGCCGACGACGCGCTGGCGCTGATCACGCGGGCGGCCGAAGGGTCGGCGCGCGATGCGACCAGCCTGCTGGACCAGGCGATCAGCCACGGCGCGGGTGAAGGCGGGGCGGGTGAAACCACCGCCGCGCAGGTGCGCGCCATGCTGGGCCTTGCGGACCGGGGCCGGGTGCTGGACCTGTTCGACATGATCCTGCGCGGCGCCGCGGCCGAGGCGCTGGCCGAGTTGCAGGCCCAGTATGCCGAGGGTGCCGACCCGCTGGCCGTGCTGCGCGACCTGGCCGAGATCACCCACTGGGTCAGCCTGGTCAAGATCACGCCCGAGGCGGCCGAGGACCCGACCGTCGGTCCCGACGAACGCGCCCGCGGCCGCGACATGGCGGCGCGGGTGCCCATGCGCGCGCTGACCCGCCTGTGGCAGATGCTGCTGAAATCCCTGGAGGAGGTGTCGGCCGCGCCCAACGCCATGATGGCCGCGGAAATGGCGATCATCCGCCTGACCCATGTGGCCGACCTGCCCGACCCCGAGGCGCTGATCCGCCGCGTGCAGGCGGGCCAGGCCGCGGGCGAGTTCAGCCGCCCGGCGGCGCCGGGGTCCGCGCCTGCGTCCGCGCCCCGCGCCGCGGCCCCCATGCAGCCTGCCGCCCCCCGGTCCGCGCCCGTCGTGGCGCAGGCGGGCGGCAGCGGCGGGGCCCTGGCCCTGGCCACGGCGCCCGATGCGGTTGCGGCGCTGGCCGACTTCGACGCGGTGGTCGACCTGATCCGGCGGATGCGCGACATGGTCCTGCTGACCCAGGTCGAGGATCACCTGCGCCTGGTCCGCTATGCCCCCGGCCGCATCGAATTCCAGCCGACGTCTGAGGCGCCGCGCGACCTGGCGCAGCGGCTGGGCGAGCGTCTGCGCGGCTGGACCGGCGGCGCCCGCTGGGCCGTGTCGGTCGTGGATAGCGGCGGCGGGCCGACCATCGCCGAGACGCGCGCCGCCGCCCGACAGGCCGCCGAGGCGGCGGCACTGGACAACCCGGTCATCCGCGCCATCTTCGACGCGGTGCCCGGCGCGCGCTTTGCCGCGATCCGGCACGTCGCGCCGCCGCCCGCGGACGATGACACGGACGCGGCCCCCGACCTGCACGCCACCGCCCAGGGCGGACTGGCCGAGGCCGAGGAATGGGACCCCTTTGAGGACGAGGAGTGAGCACAGGATGAAGAACCCGTTCGGCGGATTGGGGGACCTGAACAAGATGATGGCCGCCGCCCGCGACATGCAGGGCAAGGTGGCCGAACTGCAGGCCAGGCTGGACACGATCACCGTCACCGGCGAGTCCGGCGCGGGGCTTGTGCGCGCCACCGCCACCGCCAAGGGCGAGCTGACGGGGCTGGAGATCGACCCCTCGATCTTCGTGCCCAGCGAAAAGCAGGTGGTCGAGGACCTGATCCTGGCGGCGATCAAGGACGCGCAACGCCGCGCACAGGACCGCATGGCCGAGGAAACCCAGCGCATGGGCGCCGACCTGGGCCTGCCGCCGGGCATGTCGCTGCCGTTCTGAATGGCCGAGGGCAGCGACGAGATCCAGGCGCTGATCGCACAGATGGCGCGGCTGCCGGGGCTTGGCCCCCGGTCGGCGCGCCGCATCGTGCTATCGCTGATCCGCCGCCGGACCGGCCAGATGGCGCAGCTGGCGGCGCAGATGGCACGGGTCGCCGAAACCTCGCGCGAGTGTTCGCGCTGCGGCAACATCGGCGAGGCGGCGATCTGCCCGATCTGTGCCGACCCCGCCCGCGCCAACGGCGAGCTGTGCGTGGTGGCCGACGTGGCCGACCTGTGGGCGCTGGAACGCGGGCGTGCCTTCCGGGGGCGCTATCACGTGCTGGGCGGAACGCTGTCGGCGCTGGACGAGATCGGCCCGGACGAGCTGGGCATCCCCCGGCTGGTGTCGCGCATCGCCGAGGAGGGCGTGACCGAGGTGATCCTGGCCCTGAATGCCACCGTCGAGGGCCAGACCACCGCCCATTACATCGCCGAGGCGCTGGAGCCCGCGCAGGTCACCGTCACCGGGCTGGCGCAGGGCGTGCCCATCGGCGGAGAGCTGGATTACCTGGACGACGGCACCATCGTGGCCGCGCTGCGCGCCCGGCGGCGGCTGTGAGCGCAGCGTTCATCAGCCCGCCGATGGTCGTCGAGGATGGCTGGACCGATTACAACGGCCATCTGAACATGGCGTGGTATCATGTCCTGTTCGACCGCGCGCTGGACGGCGTGCTGGACCCGCTGGGCCTTGGCCCGCAGGTCGCGGCCGCAGACGGGGTGTCGGTGTTCACGGCGCAGGCGCAGGTGCATTACCTGCGCGAACTGAACGCGGGCGACAGGGTGACGGTCGAGACGCGGCTGATCGCGCACGACGCCAAGCGGCTGCATTATGTCCAGACCATGCGTCACCTTGACGGGTGGGCCGCGGCGATCAGCGAGAACCTGATCCTGCACGTCGATCTGGCGACCCGCCGGGTGACGCCGTTCTCGCCCGCCGTGGCGGCCCGCATCGCGGCCGCGGTCGCGCGCCATGCGGACCTGCCCCTGCCCGAACAGGTCGGACGGCGCGTCGGGCTGTCGCGCGGCTGAGCGCGCCGCCTAAGGAGTCCGGCCTGAACAACTTCTACTGCATTGATTTTGTGTGCTGAAGCTGCGGTTTTGTTGGCTTTGAATTGCAGGGTTTCGTATGCTTTTGCCAG
>NZ_QLUV01000060.1 GCF_003286075.1 Paracoccus endophyticus
GTTTTAACTACTTTCCCTAAGCCTGTGACTTCGTTCTCTTTTTTATGTGCTTTCTTTTTGGTACCTGTGACATAAACATCATTTAATTGTACCGCTTGTTCTGCATAGCTTTGTACGGCAAATAGGCTAAGAAGAGCAAGGCTAATCAGATTTAATTTATTTTTCATAGCAAATTCCTTATTATTTTTCTATTTGTCGTTTTGCACCAAAGACAGCGCCAACACTGCCATTGTCTGATTTATGATGGAATTGTCCGCCAAGTTCTCCAGCGGTTGGACCATAGAAGCCACCATTGACTTTTATATCACTAAATACCGCATTTCCGTGTTGGCTAGAGCCTGCATCTAAAGCAAAGCCACTATCAGAGGTTTTCGCACTGCCGATAAAGCCATTACCATTAATTGTCGCATCTACGGTAAATACAGGATTTACACCGCCTTTATCAAATAACTTACCGTTTACTTTTTTATCACTAAAATTAACATCAAATTCAGTGCGATAGCCCGATTCTCGATTATTATCTGCTTCCGCTATCCAGTTCGTCCCTTTAGATACGAGTGCATCCCAAGTTCCAACATACTTATAGTTACCTCCTG
>NZ_QLUV01000061.1 GCF_003286075.1 Paracoccus endophyticus
CATTTCCATCAACGCCAGCACGAACGCCTGTTCGCTCCTCTGGTAGCGTTTGAAAATCTCCGTCGAGAAAGCGCCCTCCCGCGTCTGCGGCACCAGCAACGTGACCGGCCCAACGCGGGTGTAGAGCGTGCGCGGGCGATAGCCGTTGCGATAGCCCGCCCGCTCCTCTGTCCGCTCGTGACGCTCCGCTCCCAGTGTCTCCGCCACCTGCGCCTCCAGTATCTGGTCGGCCCTGCAAAAGCTCGGGAAGGCGCATGAACAGAAGGGTTTCGCCGGAAATTCACACGATGAAATCCCCGAGAAATTAAAATAATAGGCATGGAAACCTGAGAGAAATTGAGGGAAGTTCTGATGGTCACTGACGATTTTTTCCGCGCCCGACTCGATCAGATGATTGACCTTCGGCATCCTTTGGCGGTGCTGGCAGGTCGGCTGCCGTGGGGACAGATCGAAGCGGCACTGGCACCGGCCTTTGCCCGCCAGAACCGGCGTGGCCAAGTGACGCCAGGCAGCGACCTGTTCGGGACGACGCTGGAGATCGCCGGTGCTGGTGTCAGT
>NZ_QLUV01000062.1 GCF_003286075.1 Paracoccus endophyticus
TGCGGCTTTAAAAATTCTGTCACAGAACCCTGCATTTTATCCTCTCTTTGTTTTTAAGCTTTATTTACTAATCTAATAATGTAATTTTAAAAATTAACTATTATTTAGAGTAAAGCTCAACGATCAGATGTTCGTTAATATCTGCTGATAAGTCAGAGCGTTCAGGAGTACGTTTAAATACACCTTCCATCTTAGTTGCATCAACTTCTAACCAAGTCGGTTTTTCACGTTGAGTTGCTAATTCTAATGATGCTTTGATACGTGCTTGTTTTTTAGATTTCTCACGAACAGCAACCACATCATCAACAGAAACTTGATAAGAAGGAATATTCACTACACGACCGTTTACTACGATAGATTTGTGGCTTACAAGCTGACGCGCTTCAGCACGAGTTGCAGCAAAACCCATACGGTAAACTACGTTGTCTAAACGACCTTCTAATAATACTAATAAGTTCTCACCGGTATTACCTTTTCAGCGGTTTGCTTCTGTATAGTAATTACGGAATTGACGTTCTAA
>NZ_QLUV01000063.1 GCF_003286075.1 Paracoccus endophyticus
GGGAGGCGCTTTCCGCAGAAAATTGCCCCTTTTTGACCGCTTGTATGACGGTTAATTTGAATTCGGGGGAATATTTTTGCTTCTTACCTATCACCGCTAGCCCATTGATTCCGTTATGATTAAATTGAGCAATCCATCGAATTAAGGTTTTCTTGGATAATTGAAAATGTCGTTGAGTGAATAAACGGTTTTTGTCATTTTGAAGATAAAACTCGATGACTTGTTGTTTGAATAGCGAGTTATATTTAGTCATAAAAAATCTGCACCTTAATCCGTTGGAGGTTTAGTCCAACTTTTGGGGGGCAGATCAAGAAGTGGGCTTTTTCTGCTTTGGTTTGGAGATACCTTAGCAAGAATTATTTAGTTTCAACTGCTTGTTTTACTTCAGCCGCTTTTTCTTTTACCGCTTCAGCACCTGCTTCCATTTTAGTTGCAGCAGCATCTTTCATTTCAGTTGCTTTATCAGCCATTGCTTTAGCAGCATCTTGCGTCATAGCTTTAGC
>NZ_QLUV01000007.1 GCF_003286075.1 Paracoccus endophyticus
CGGACATGGAACCTCCCTTTCTTCGGCGCATCCCCCGCAAGCCCTCCACGCCCGCAAGGAAGCCGCTACAGCGACCCGCCCGAACAGACGCTAGCGGCGCCAAAGATCCGTTGCCACATGCAAAAGTGCAAAACTTCGCGGCGCGGGATGGCGACGTTGTAAACATCCCGGCGCGGTGGAACGATGCCCCTGCACCACTGGTGCGCCACTGGCGCGTGTCCGCCCGCACAAGGAGACAGCCGCATGGTCCAGGCCCCGTCCGGTCCCGATCCCCTGCCCCGGCAGCCCGAGGACGCGCGATCCGCCCCGCACCGTCCGGCGGATGCCACCGCCCGTGCGCTGGCCCGGACGATCCTGCAGGATGCCCGCCATGCGACGCTGGCGGTGCTGGACGCCGAAGGCTGGCCGATGACCTCGCGCATCGCGTTTCAGTGTGACGAGGCGGGCCTGCCGCTGGCGCTGCTGTCGGATCTGGCGCTTCATACGCGATGCCTGCGGCGCGACCCGCGCGCCGCGCTGCTGATCGATGGGCCCAACGGCGACAGGGGCTGGGCCCTGAACCGGGCGCGCCTGTCGTTGCAGTTGCGCGCGGCCCCCGCCGATCCGGCCCTGCGTGCCGGGCAGGCGGCCCGCTGGCGCGACCGCGACCCCAAGGCCGCGGTCACTCTGGGGCTTGCCGACTTCAGGTTCTGGCGCCTCGACGTGCGGGGCGGGCTGCTGAACGCGGGCTTTGGCCGCGCCTTCCTGATGACAGCCGCCGACCTGTTGCCCGCGCCCGATTGAGCGCATGGCAAAGCCCCCGGCAGATCGCCCTGCCGGGGGTCGCCAGGCGTCGGACTGGACGCTCAGTTCGGGCTGTCCATCCTGACCTTCAGGGCGACGGCGCCCTTGACCGCACCGGGAAAGTTCAGCGCGACGGCCGTCCGGCCCGTTCCCTGCTGGCCCTGCACGAACGGCAAGTCGCCGTTTCGCCCGCCCGAGGCCGTGGTGATCGGGCTTTCGGCCACGACGGAATCGACCTTCATCGCATAGCCGCCAAAGGGCAGCACGCCCTCGGTCGGGATGATCCAGCGGTTCGACGCCGTGCCCTGCGTGAAGCTGACGTCGCAGGGGTTGGCCGTGAACATCTCGATCCCGGTGAAGTTGTTGCCCTCGAACCGGATGTTGCGCATCTTCGCTAGGTCCAGTGACCCGAAGGTGGTGTCCACCCGGTCCACGCGCGTGATGTTGTTGTAAAGCGACTTGAACACATTGCCCGTCACGGTCAGCCCGTGGACGAAATAGCCCGATGCATAGGGCTTGATGACCAGCCAGGCAAAGTTGGGCGCCGTGTGGGAACACAGAAAGGTGTTCCCGGTGATGGTCAGCCCGCCGAAGGGCGATCCCGACACCTCGGCGGGGCGGGAATGATGCTCGTTCGTCCATTCGATCGAGGCGTTGTCCACATAGTTGCCCGTGATCGTGGTCTGGGCGTTGCGGCTGGTCAGCACCAGCCCCGCGAACCGCACGCCTTCGTCCGCGGCGTCGCCCTGGAACCAGTGGTTGCCCGAGATGATGTGACCCGTCCCCGAGGCGACGCAGAAATGGCCGAAGCGCACGAAGCGGTTGTCGCGGATCTTGCAGTCGTTGTTGTTGATGTTGATCGCCACGCTGGTGCGGTTCTGCGCCAGTTCGCCCATGTCGGGGGCCAGGAAGTCGCAGCGGTCCACGACCATGCCCTGGCAGCCCGCGCCGATCGAGGTGATGGCGCGGTCCTTGGGGCGGGCGAACGAACAGTCGCGGAACGTCCAGATCGACCCCTCGGGCGGCAGCATGACGCCGCTGGCCATGTCGTCCAGAGTGAAGTCGATGTTGAGGAAGTGGAACCGGTCGATCTGCGCGATCCCCGAGAAGTCGAAGGCATAGCGGTAGCGCACGAACGTATAGTTGCGCGTGCCCGCGCCCCCGAACAGCGGCTGGGACAGCGTCAGCGTGCCCGCGGCGATGTTGCGGGCGCGCACATAGACCTCTCGCCCGACGCCCGGCCCGATGATGCGCGCGCCGACTTCGATCTGCGCCACCTGCGCCACGCCGCGCAGCTCGTCCGAGCGGTCGGGGTCGTAGGTGCCGACCGAGCTGACGCTGCGGGTGGCGAACGCCGCCGGTTCGGCAATGGCGATCTGCCCGTTCATCAGCACCCGGCGCGAGGCGAACTGCGTCAGCCCGGGCGCGATCTCCTTCATCACCAGGGGTCCGGTCAGGTCCACCTTGCGGCCGCACAGGTCGAAGCTGCCGTGATCGACATAGTCGAACAACGCCTGAAGCCCGCGCTTCAGCCCCTCGGTCTCGTCGCCGAAGGCCTCGGCATAGGTGGGAAAGTCAAAACCGCGGCGCAGGCCCAGGCGCGCCGCGCGGGGCATCTTGAGGGTGCCGCGAAAGCGGACGGGCCGGTCCATGCTCAGGTCGTCGCCGATGAAATAGACGCCCTCGGGGACCACGACGGACCCGCCGCCCGCGGCGGCGTCCGCGCGCAGAAAGGCCGCGCGGTCGTCCGTCACCCCGTCGCCCCGCGCGCCGTAATCGCGCACGTCGACCCAGTCGATCAGGCCCGGCAGAAAGGCGGCCGTCACGTCTTCGATGCGGATGCTCTCGATCCGCACGGCCCCGCCGTTCGGGCCGATCAGGTCAAGGCCGAAATGCCCAAGGCTCGCGCTGTTGCCCCACGCCATGTCCACGCCGGGCCGGCTGCCCGTGGCCACCACCGCCGCCACCTCGACGACCTGGCCATAGCCGGGCAGCGGGCTGGACCGGCCGATCAGGTTCACGCCGGTGACGGGAACGCGCCCCGCGGTGCCCGCCCAGCCCGCGATCCGCACCTGCGGCAGGTTGCCCGCGACCGCCTTGACGCGTGCCGAGATGCGCAGATACGTCCCCGCGAAGATCGGCGTCTCGCCCCGGAACCGCACGCGTGTCACGTCCTGCTGCTTGAGGATTTCCAGACACGCGCCGAAGTCCTGGTCGGCCGGCACGATGGCCGCATCGGTCGCCCCCGACCAGCTTGCGTCCCCGCTCAGCCCGTCTTCGCGCGACCACGCCCCAAGCCCGGCCGAGAAGGCCGGAGGCATCAGCTGCAATCCGGCGGTGATGGCGATATTCATGCGTCTCTCCCGTATCGGCGTGGGGGCGAACACCCCTTGATCCGGCAGAGACTGCGGCCAGCGCGTTGACGAAATCTTAACCCTGCGCGCGCGGCAACGCGGCCGCGCGCAACGGCCAGGGCCGCCTGCGAGGGCCGCAGGCTCAGGCGACCGGCGCGCCCTCCAGCGCCCGTTCGATCAGGTCGCGCGTCTCATTGACGCCGAACAGCGCGATGAAGCCGCCGAACCGCGGTCCCTGCTCGGCCCCCAGCAGCACCTGATACAAGGCGGCGAACCAGTCCTTCATCGGCTCGAATCCGTGGTCGCGCCCGACGGCATAGACCATCGCCTGCAACGCCTCGGGGTCGGCCGGTCCGTGCCAGGCCGCAAGCCGGCCCGCCAGATCCTGCAAGGCCGCCCGCTCGCGCGCCTCGGGCGCGCGAAAGGCCCGCGTCGGCGCGACGAAGTCCTTGTAATAGCGCACGGCAAAGCCCGCCGCCGCGTCCAGGTCGGGGTGCGTCTCGGGGCTGGCCTCGGGCGCATAGCGCCGGATGAAGCCCCACAGCCGGTCCTTGTCCTCGGCCCCCGACACGCTGGCAAGGTTCAGCAGCATCGCGAACGGCACCACCATCCGGCTTTCGGGCACATCGCCGCCGTGGATGTGCCAGACCGGGTTGGCCAGCTGCTGGTCCAGCGTCTGGCCCGGATAGGCGCGCAACTGCTGGTGATACTCGTCAACCGCCTTGGGAATCACGTCGAAATACATGCGCTTGGCGGTCTTCGGCTTGAGGTACATGAAATAGCTCAGGCTTTCGGTCGCCGCATAGGTCAGCCACTCGTCGATGGACAGGCCGTTGCCCTTGGACTTGCTGATCTTCTGTCCGTTCTGGTCCAGAAACAGCTCATAGCTGAAATGCTCGGGCGCGCGTCCGCCCAGCGCCTCGCAGATGCCGTCATAGATCGGGGTGTTGGTGGAATGGTCCTTGCCGTACATCTCGAAATCGACGTCCAGCGCCGCCCAGCGGGCGCCGAAGTCGGGCTTCCATTGCAACTTCACGTTGCCCCCGGTGACGGGCAGCGTCCATTCGCGCCCCGTCTCGTCGTCAAAGGTGATCTCGCCCCTGGCGGCGTCCACGTTCATGATCGGCACATACAGCACCCGGCCCGTTTCCGGGTGGATCGGCAGGAAGCAGGAATAGGTCTGCTGGCGCTCCTCGCGCAGGGACGCCAGCATGATCTCCATGATCGCGTCATAGCGTTCGGCGGCCTTCAGCAGCGTCGCGTCGAACCGGCCCGACTTGTAGAACTCGGTCGCACTGATGAACTCGTACTCGAACCCGAAGGTGTCCAGGAACCGGCGCAGCATGGCGTTGTTGTGGTCGCCGAAGCTGGGATATTCCCCGAACGGGTCGGGCACCGAGGTCAGCGGCAGTTGCAGATGCTCGCGCAGCATCTGCTGCTGGGGGACGTTGTCGGGAACCTTCCGCATGCCGTCCATGTCGTCGGAAAAGCAGAACAGCCGCGTGGGGATGTCGCTGATGACCTCGAACGCGCGGCGGATCATCGTCGTGCGCGCGACCTCGCCGAAGGTGCCGATATGGGGCAGGCCCGAGGGGCCATAACCCGTCTCGAACAGCACATATCCCTTCTCGGGGTCCTTGCGCTCATACCGTTTCAGCACCCGGCGGGCTTCTTCAAAGGGCCAGGCCTTGGAATTCATCGCCGCATCGCGCAGGGTGGTCATTGCTCTCTCCGTCCGTTCGGCGATCCGCCTAGCGGGCGGGCGGGCCATCGTCAACAATTCCCCCGGACCTGTCCCACCGTGCCCATCGAACTGCCTTCGTTTTCCCCCTGCGACGCGCTGGTCGCGGTGATGGTCGCCGTCTCTGCCTCGGACGAGACGGTCCGCATGGCCGAGCTTGTCGCGATCGAGCGGATCGTGAACCACACGCCGGTCTTTGCCAGCTATGACATCGACCGGCTGCGCGCGGTGTCGCAGACGGTGATGACCCTGTTCGAGGAAGAGGACGGCCTGGACGCGCTGTTCGGGCTGGTCCGCGATGCGCTGCCCGACCGGCTTTACGACACCGCCTATGCCCTGGCCTGCGACGTGGCCGCCGCGGACGGCCGGCTGCGGGACGCCGAGCTGCGGATGCTGGTCGAGGTGCGCGACGAACTCGACATCTCGCGCCTGCACGCCGCCGCGATCGAACTGTCGGCCCGCGCCCGCCACCAGCTGCTGGGCGCCTGACCCCGCCGCCGTCAGGGCCTGGGACCGCCGGCTCAGATCTCGGGCGGCAGGGGGCGGGGCGGCTCGTCTGCCAGTCCCATCAACAGCGCCGCCTGCAACGACCGCGCCCGGTCGGTCCAGCCGATCACGCCGTCGGGCAGCTCCGTCCCCGCGCTGGCCTGCCGGCGCGCCTCGTCCCCGATCATGCAGGCGAACGACAGCCCGGTCCCGTCGGGCCGCGTGGCATAGCCCGCAAGGTTCGAGACGAAGTTCAGCGTCCCGGTCTTGGCGTCCACCTCCAGCCCCACCGGCCCCACCGGATCTGCGTTCAGCAGCGGCCGCAGGCGCGGGGCGGCGGGCGCCAGCAGGCGCGCCAGCACCAGCGGCGCGATACGACTGCCGGCGTTCAGCCCGGAATGGTCGGCGAACACGGCCCCGCCGCCACCCTGCGCCGCGACCCAGTCCCGCATCATCGCGGCCGAGGCGGGCAGGTCGTCCGCGCCGCTGGCCGCCAGCCCAACCGCCTCGGCCGTCAGGTTCGTCGAGTGTTTCAGCATTCCCCGCAGGATGTCGCGCAACGGCAGGCTGGCGCTCTCGGCCAGCACCGCGCCCGTGGGCTCGGCCATGGCGATTTCGACCGCGGGGATCGGCAGGCCGGCGGCGCGGCACAGCGTCTGGAACACGTCGCCCGCGTAAAGCTCGGGCGCGCGCACCGGCAGCCAGCGTTCCCCCGACCGTCCCAGCGCGCGGCGCGGCACGCCCCAGTGTTCAGCGCCGCCTGGCCCGGTCCCGTGCGACCAGCCCGCGCCCGGCCCCAGCGCCGCGCTGATGCCAAAGGCGCGCGGCGTGTGGCGCGTTCCCGCCGCGGTCAGGGTCAGGTCGCAGGTGCTGTCACAGCGCCAGCCCAGCCGGACCCGATTGTGGTTCAGCATGATGCCCGACAGCGTCGGGTTATAGGCAAGCTGCGCCGCCTGTCCCGGTGCAACCTGATCCACGCGCGGCAGCGCGCCGCCCCAGACGGCCAGCCGCGCCGGCCGCCAGTCGCCCGCCGCACGGGCGGCCTCGTCCGCCAGCCGCGCCAGGCGGTCGCTGTCCAGCAAGGGATCGCCGCCCCCGGCCAGCACCAGCGTGTCGTCCGACCGCAGCACCCTTGTCACGAAGCGGTGCGCGCCGCCCAGCCGGTCCAGCGCATAAAGGGCCGTCACGGTCTTCAGCGTGCTGGCCGGCGGCATGGGATCGCCCGCGCCGTGCTCCTCGATCAGCGCGTCCGCGCCGTCCACGACGGCCCAGCCCAGCCGCGCCTCGCCCAGCCGCGCGCGCGCCAGCAGGACGCCGGGCGGCGGCACCCGCCGACGGGCGGGGCGCGGGGTCTCGCCCCTGGCACCCGTGGCGCCCAGCGCCAGCAGGGCGCCCATGAACAGCCGCCGTTTCATTGCGCCCGCCTGCCCGCCCTGCTGCCTTGCCGGGCGGGCCGCCCACCCAAACGCCCGCCCTCGACCAGCCATGCCGCCAGCGCCAGTGCCGCGATCAGCGCCAGCCACGCCCAGCCGGGCATCAGCGGGCGTCGCGTCGTGCCCTCGACCGCCTGCGCGCCGCGCGGGGTGATGCCGATCCACGAACCCGCGACGCCCCTGCCGGTGGCTGGGCGACCCGCGCGCACCGTCCGTACGGCGGGCACCCCGTCCGACAGCCGGCTGACCGATCCGCCGGTCGCCCGGACCAGGAGGTCCAGCACCCGGGCGTCCGCCACCGTTTCCTCGAACTCGCGCGGGGCCGCGGTTGCGACGGCGACCAGCCGCGTCAGATCGCCGTCGACCAGCCGGTAAAGCCCCGGCGCCTCGGCGACGAAGGTCGCGGCAAAGCGCCCGTCCCCCTCGTCGGCCAGCGGCAGCGCGCGCGCCGCGCCGTCCGGGCCGGTCACGGTCACGGGACCGGCGCTGTCGCCCATCGTGTGGCGCGTCACCGTGACGGTCTGGTCCACCGCGACCTGCGCCGACAGCGATTCCTCCTCCAGCTCCGGCTCCTTCATCGACCAGTGCGCCACCCGGCGCAGCAGTTCCAGTTGCGGCCCCCCGCCCTCGAACCCCCGGTCCCACAGCCACACCTGGTCCGAGGTCAGCAGCGCCACCCGGCCCTTGCCCACGCGGTTGACGACCAGCAGCGGCAGGTCTGCCGCGCCGCTCATCAGCACCTCGGCGTCGGCGTCGGGGATGATCTCGCCCATCCGCAGCCAGCGGCCCCAGCCCGGCGTGCCCGCGCGGTCGTCCCCCGCGCCGGGAAGGCCCGCTGTCACCGGGTGACGCCGCCCGGCGTCGGTCAGGGTGGGGCGGAACGCCTCGTCCAGCATCCGCCCGGTGGGACGGCCCGGCAGGACCGGACCCAGGGGCGACAGATGCAGGCTCTCCACGCCGGCCATCTCGGGGCCGGACGCGACCAGCAGCGCGCCGCCGTCCTCGACATAGCGGCGGATGTTGTCCAGGTAGTCCGCCGGCAGGATGCCGCGGATGCGATAGCGGTCAAAGATGATCAGGTCGAAATCCTTGATCCGGTCCTGAAACAGCGCCTCGGTCGGAAAGGCGATCAGCGCCAGTTCGTCCAGGGGCACGCCGTCCATCTTGTCGGGCGGACGCAGGATGGTGAAATGCACCAGATCGACGTTCGTGTCCGATTTCAGCAGGTTGCGCCACGTTCGCTCGCCGGCGTGCGGCTCGCCCGACACCAGCAGGACGCGCAGCCGGTCGCGCACGCCCTGGATCTGGATCACCGCGGCATCGTTCAGCGCGGTCAGTTGCGCGGGATCGGCCGCGGGCGGGTCGATGCGGGCCGCGACGACGTTCTGCCCGGCGTGCGCGGGCGTCACCGGCACGTCCAGGGGAACGCCCGGCGGGACGGACAGCACCTGTTCCTCGGCGCCGTCGATGGACAGACGCAGGGTCGCGGCGCGGCCTGCGACCGCCGGGGGAACCGCCCCCTGGTCCTCGACCCTCAGGCGCAGGATGACGGGCTGCCCGATCAGGCCGAAGGCCGGCGCCTCGTCGATGACCAGCCGGCGGTCCCAGTCGCCGGGTTGCCCGGTCAGCACGACGTGAACGGGCGCGGGCGCCGTGGCGGGGATCGCCCTCGGATCATGCGCCCGCCCGTCCGTCACGGCGATGACCCCCGCCACGCGGCCCTCGGGCTCGGCCGCAAGCGCGCGCGTCAGCGCCGCCCCCAGCAGCGTGCCGTCGGGATCGTCGCCCAGCGGGATGCGGCGCAGTTCGGTCCCGGGCAGCGCGGCGACCGAGGCCGCCAGCGCATCCGCCGCGCCGCGGGCCTGGTCCGCGCGGCCGGGCAGCGTCTGGCTGGCGCTCGCGTCCTCGATCAGGATCACGATGTCGCTCAGCGCGCGGCGGATGCCGCTGTCCAGCACCGGCCCCGCCAGCGCGGCGGCCAGCGCCAGCCCGGCCAGCGCCCGCCACGCCCAGCCGCGCAGGCCCCGCCCCCAGGCCAGCGCCGCGACGGCCAGCGCCACGACCGCCACCGCGGCCACCGCCGCCCAGGGCAGCAGCGGGTCGAACGCCAGCGCCGTCACGGCCGCCCCTCGGATTCGCGGCCCAGCCGGTCCAGCAGGGCGGGAACATGGACCTGGTCGGACTTGTAGTTGCCGGTCAGCACGTACATCACCAGATTGATCCCGAAGCGCAGCGCCATCTCGCGCTGCCGCTCGCCGTCATAGCCCCGCCCCACGGCGTAGACCGGCAGGCCCCGGTCGTCCACGGCCCAGGCCTCGGCCCAGGCGTTCGCGCCGATCAGCACGGGCGAGACACCGTCGTTCAGCCGGCGAAAGCCGCCGCCCGCGGGGTCGCCTGCGGGATTGGCGGGCGCCTCGGCCCACAGCGGATTGCCGACCCAGCGGCCCGGAAAATCCTCCAGCAGGTAAAAGCTGCGCGTCAGCACATGGTCCTGGGGCACGGGGGCCAGCGGCGGCACGTCAAGGGGCGCGGCCAGCCGGCGCAGCGCGGCGGTCCCGTCCGGGGCGCCCAGCCCGGCGACGTCCCCGTCGCGGGTGTCGAACAGGATCACCCCGCCCGCCCGCAGAAACCGGTTCAGCCGCACATAGGCCTGCGGCGAGGGCTGCGGCTGCGTGTCGGTGACGGGCCAGTAAAGGAACGTCAGCAGCGACAAATCGTCCACATCCAGCGCGACGGCGACGGGGGGGCCCGGCTCGACCGTGGTCCGCATGGCCAGCGCCAGCGACAGGCCGGCCAGCCCTTCGGCGGCGGTGCGGTCGACGGCTTCGTCCCCGGTCACGACATGGGCCAGCGCAAGCTGGTTGGCGGCGGCGGCAAGGCGGGGGTCCGGCGCAGGCGCGTCCCCCTGGCCCAGCGCGGCCCCGGCGACCAGCAGGGGCGCCCCCAGGGCGGCGGCCAGCACCAGGGCGCGGCGACGGATCATGCGCCCGCCCCCGCCCGCGCCCCGGTGCGCCGCCCGCCCGCCAGCCAGGCGCTGCCCAGCGTGTCCAGCGCCAGCGCCAGCGCCGCCAGCGCCAGTAGCCAGCCGCCCAGCGCAAGGCCGGGCGCACGGGCCGCACTCTCAAGCGCGGCGCCCGGCCAGTCGGCGGCGCCCAGTGCGGGGACCAGCGCGCCCCCGGCATTCAGGGCCGCGCGCCGCTCGCCCGCCGCATAGATGCCGGCGGGCGCGCCGGGCGCCGGACCCGCGGCAAAGGCCGCCGCCGCGACGGGTGCCAGTCCCCCTGCATCCGCGGGCCGCCCGAAGCCGTCCAGCACCGCCTGCGGCGTCCAGTGCGGCGCGTCGGTCGAAGGGGTGGCCGGGGTGACGGCGGTGACGCGCGCCGACTGGACCAGACGGTCCAGCATCTGCACGAACAGCCCTGACAGCGGCAGGTTGGACCAGTCGGTGTTGGCGGTGGTGTGAAACAGCACGATGGACCCTTGGCCCAGCGGCCCGCGGGTGACAAGCGGCGTGCCGTCGGTCAGCGCCGACAGGATGCGTCCGGCAAGATCCGGGTCCGGCTCGGGCAGAAGCTGCGCGCGCACGGTCACATCGGTGGGCACGGCCAGCCCCGCGAACGGCCCCTGCGCGTCAAACGGCGCCAGCGCGCGCGGCGTCCCCCAGGCCAGGGCGCCGCCCGCATCGCGCCCGCCCGGCCGCAGGCGGACCGGCAGCAGGGGATCGCCCTCCAGCTCGTCCGAGGCGGCCATCCGCGGCCCCGCGAAGCGGACCAGCAGCCCGCCGTCGGCCACCCAGCGCGCCAGCGCCGCGCCCTCGGCATCGGGCAGCGCGTCGGCCAGGATCACCACATCCGGGGCGGCCGGCAAGACATCGGCCAGACCGCCTTCGACCACGTCGGCGCGGCCGGTCAGCGCCTGGCGCAGATAGTGCAGCGGCGACAGCAGCGCCTGCCCCTCGGTCGCGCGGGCATCGCCCACCAGCGCCACCTTGTGACGCCGCACGCGGTCGTCGGCCAGCACCACCGCCCCGGCCGAGGCCTCGCCCTCGATCGCCAGCCGGGTGATGCGGTTGCGCAGTTCCGGCGGCAGGTCCAGCGGCAGGGTCGCCGACAGGACGCCGTCCGTCGCCGTGGCGGCCGGGGGCGGCGCCAGACGGGCCAGCTGGCGCTGCACGCCCTGCGGGTCGGGGCCGATGGCCAGCACGGCGGGCAGGCCCGTCCCCGCGCCGCCTGCCTGGCGCAGGACCAGCGCCGGCTGATCGTCGCCGGTCAGCGCCAGGGACCGCACCGCGCGGGCCGGCGGCACGACCGTCACCGCGCCGCGCGCCGACAGCGCCGCCAGCCAGTCGGCGCGGCGCGGATGATCCAGCCCGTCGGACAGCCACAGCGTGTCGAACGCCGCAGGCGCGTCGGCCAGCGCCGCGACCGGGTCCGGGTGGCGCGTGGCCCATGGCTGCGGCAGGGCCGCCCGCAGCCGGGCCTCGGCCTCGGCCGCGGTGCCAAAGCGCACGGCCCCCCGCCCGTCCTGGCCGTCCGCCAGCCACAGCGCGACCGGCCGCCCCGCGCCCTCGGCCCGGTCGATCGCCGCCCGCGCGCGCGCCTGCACCCCCGCCCAGTCGGGGGCCGCGGCCCAGCCTGCGTCCACCACGACCAGCAGCGGCCCCACGCCCGCTGGGCGCGGATCGGGGCGCCAGACCGGCCCCGCCATGGCCGCGATCACGGCGGCCAGCGCCAGCATCCGCAGCGCCAGCAGCCACCACGGCGTGCGCCGGGCCAGGGCCGAGGGGTCGGCCAGACCGGCCATCAGCGCGGTGCCGGGGAACACGACGTCCCGCGGCGCGGGCGGCAGGGCGCGCAGCAGCCACCACAGCAGCGGCAGCGCCCCCAGCGCCGCCAGCAGCCACGGCGCGGCAAAGCCCAGGGGACCGATCGTCAGCATCGGCCCCCCTCCCCGCGCCGGATCAAGGTTGCCCCCCTGGACGCCTCCCCGTTCATTCCGCCAGTGCCTGATACAGCCACATCAGCGCCTGCGCGGGGGGCTGCGCGGTGTCATGGGTGCCGAAATGCAGGCCCGAGGCGTCGGCCATCTGCCCCAACAGGGCCCGGCGATCGGCCAGCCGGGCCAGATAGGCCCCGCGCAGCGCCGCCGCATCGCGGGTCAGGTGATCGGCCACCGCCACGCCCGGCCCACGGAACCGGATCGCGCCCTGGAACGGAAACGTCTCCTCGACCGGGTCCAGCACCTGCAGCATCGCCCCGCGCACGCCCTGCGCGGCGGCCTGCCGGGTCAGGGCGGCAAGGGGCGCGGGATCGTCCAGGAAATCCCCGATCAGCACCAGCCGCTGCCCGGGCCGCAAGGCCCCGGCGTCGGGCAGCGCCCCGGTGGCGGCGATCAGGTCGCGGCCCAGGGCCTCGGCCTGGGTCCGACCCCCGCGGGGGGCGCGGCCCGCGACCGCCACGCGCTCGCCGCCCCGCAGCAGCACCAGCCCCAGCGCCAGCCCCAGCAGCGCGCCGCGGGCCTGCTTGGTGGGGCGCGCGGGGTCGCCCGTCCAGTCCATGCCCGGCGTGGCTGCGACCCAGAACGCCGCCGCCTGCGGGGACTGCATCTCGCGCTCGCGCACGAAGGCCGCGTCCGACCGGGCCGAGCGGCGCCAGTCGATCGAGGCCGCGGGATCGCCGGGCTGGGCCGCGCGGTACTGCCAGAACTCGTCGCCGGTTCCCGCCAGGCGCAACCCATGCGCGCCCGTGTCCACGACCGAGGCCAGCCGTTCGGCCGCCAGCAGCAGGCCGGGCAGGCCCGCCGCCGCAGCCTCGGCCCCCGCGCGCAGGGCGGCGGGGCCGGGACGCGCAAGCGGGGCGCCGCCCGGCGTCCTCACGCGAGGGACCCTGCGCGACGGGACGCGCGACGCAGGCCCCCCGGCCGCAAGCGCACCGGCACGCTGCCGTCCGTCTGCCCGCCGCCGCGGCACGATGCGCTGCGCGGGGTCACGCCGCCACGCTGGTCTGCCGGGCCGACATCAGCCGGGTGATCACCGCGTCCACCGTGTCGCCCCGCGCGCGGGCCGCAAAGCTCAGCGCCATGCGGTGGCGCAGCACCGGGGCGGCCATCGCGGCCACGTCGTCCAGCGACGGCGCAAAGCGCCCGTCCAGCGCGGCGCGGGCGCGGGTCATCAGCATCAGCGCCTGCGCGGCGCGCGGCCCCGGCCCCCAGACCAGCGTGTCCGACAGCCAGCCCGGCGCCTCGGGCGCGCCGGGGCGGGCGCCGCGCACCAGGTCCAGGATCGCGGCGACCACCGCCTCGCCCACCGGCATGGACCGCACCAGCGCCTGCGCCGCGATCAGCTGGCCCGCGTCCAGCACCGCATGGGCCGCGCCCACCTCGGTCCCGGTCGTCGCCAGCAGGATCGCGCGCTCGGTCTCGCGGTCGGGGTAATCCACGTCGATCTGCACGAGAAAGCGGTCCAGCTGCGCCTCGGGCAGCGGATAGGTCCCCTCCTGCTCGATCGGGTTCTGCGTGGCCAGAACGTGGAACGGGCGGCCCAGCGGGCGGTGCTGGCCGCTGACCGTGACCTCGCCTTCCTGCATCGCCTGCAACAGCGCCGATTGGGTGCGGGGGCTGGCGCGGTTGATCTCGTCGGCCATCAGCAGCTGGGTGAACACCGGCCCCTCGATGAAGCGGAAGGCGCGGGTGCCGTCGGGGCGCATGTCCAGCACCTCGGCCCCCAGGATGTCGGCAGGCATCAGGTCGGGGGTGAACTGGATGCGCGCCGAGGCCAGGCCCAGCACCGTCGACAGCGTGTCGACCAGCATCGTCTTGCCGAGGCCCGGCTGTCCCACCAGCAGCGCGTGCCCGCCCGACAGGATCGCCGCCAGCGCCTGTTCGACGACGGCGTGCTGACCCACGAATCGCCGCTCGACGCTGGCGCGGGCCGCCACCAGACGCTCGGCCAGCGCGCGCACATCAGAGACGAGTTTATCTTCTGCGGCCATGACAACGCCCCTGTTCTGCCCTAGATGCCATCCTATTGAGTGAAACGGAAAGGCTCCATTGCCAATGGCTGAGGAAACGGGGAATTCCGCACCGCCCACGGCGCCGGGCGCCGACCTGGCCGAGGTGGCGCGGCTTGCCGGGCGCCGCGGGCCGCCCCCGGTGCATCTGTGGGACCCGCCTTTCTGCGGCGACATGGATCTGGTGATCCTGCCCGACGGCCGGTGGATCCACGACGGCCGCCCGATCGCCCGGCCCGAGATGGTGCGACTGTTCGCGTCGATCCTCAAGCGCGAGGGGGACCGCTATTTCCTGGTGACGCCCGTCGAAAAGCTGGGAATCCGCGTCGAGGATGCGCCCTTCCTGGCCGTGGACGCCGACATCGGGCCGGACGCGATCACGCTGACCACGAACGTGGGCGATGTCGTGACCGCTGGCCCCGACCATCCGATTCGCGTCGAGGATCGCGACGGCGCGCCGCGCCCCTATGTCCATGTCCGGCGCGGGCTGGACGCGCTGATCGACCGCAAGACCTTTTACCGCCTGGTCGAGGCGGCAGAGCCGGGACCGGACGGCGGGCTGGTGCTGCGATCGGACGGTGCGGTCTTTCCGCTGGGGGCCTGAATGGCGCGCTTTGCCGCCAATCTGACCTTCCTGTTCACCGAGCTGCCGATGCTCGACCGCTTTGCCGCGGCACGACGGGCCGGGTTCGACGGGGCCGAGATCCTGTTTCCCTATGACCTGTCGGCCAAGGAACTGGCGGCCGCCGCGCAGGCCGCGGGGCTGGACTTCGTGCTGCTGAACACGCCGCCGCCCAACTGGGCGGGTGGGCCGCGCGGATTTGCCGCCATCCCGGGCGGCGAGGACCGCTTCCGCCGCGACTTCGACCGGGCGCTGCGCTTTGCCCAGGTTCTGCGCGCGCGCCACATCCACGTCATGGCCGGCAAGGGCGAGGGGCCAGCGGCGCGCGCCACCTTCGTCGACAACCTGCGCTGGGCCTGCGCGCGCGCCCCCCACGCCAGCCTGACGATCGAGCCGATCAACCGCGCCGACATGCCGGGCTATTTCCTGGCCGACTTCGACCTTGCGGCCGAGGTGATCGCGGCGGTGGGCGCGCCCAACCTGGGGTTGCAGTTCGATGCCTATCACGCCCATCTGATCACCGGGGACGTGGCGGGTTGCTGGGACCGGCACGCGGGTCTGGTCCGTCATGTCCAGATCGCCGGCGCGCCCGGCCGGCACGAGCCGCGCGTGGGCGACATCGACTATGCCGATTTCTTCCGCCGGGTCGATGCCGCAGCCTATCGGGGCTGGGTCAGCGCCGAATACGTGCCCCGGACGACGACCGAGGCGGGCTTGCGCTGGCTGCGCGGCACCGCCGCCTGACGGCGCGCCGCCCCGGATACCCCCAAAGGCACGGCCCTTGCAGGCAGGCCCGCCGGGATGGCCCGACACATCCGGGCCGCCAGCCCGCGCAGCCGCGCCTGGCCTGCGCCGGCCCCGCGACGGGACGTTGCAGGGGCGGCCCCGCGCGCGCGCCTCCGCGGACCGCCAGCCGCGTCTTCTCCTGCTCCCCGCCTGTCGCGCGCGCCTGCGGGAACCGGCGCCGGCCCGGCGGGGTTGGCCCGGCAGAACGCTTTTCCAGGCAGCATCACATGACCTCTCTCTCCTTCGTCGAGGACCGGAACTGCTGGCGCGTCGCACAGGCCGACGCGTTGGCCCTGATCGTTGACGGAGAGGATTATTTCAAGGCGCTGCGGCACGCCCTGAAGGCGGCGCGGAATCTGGTCGTGATGATCGGCTGGGACTTCGACTTCGAGATCGAGATGCTGCCCGGCGACAGCGACGGCGACGGCAATGCCCCGGACGGGCTGCCGAACGCCGTGGGACCGTTTCTCGACGCGCTGGTCGAGCGCCGCCCCGACCTGGACATCTATCTTCTGAAATGGAGCGGCGGCGCCCTGATCGCGCCTGGCCGGGCCATTCCCGCGCTGAAGATCAAGCTGATGTCGCCCGAGCAGATCCACCTGGCCTTTGACGGCCGCCATCCCATCGGCGCGTGCCACCACCAGAAGATCGTCGTCGTGGACGACGCGCTGGCGTTCTGCGGCGGGATCGACGTGACCGCCGGGCGCTGGGACACCCGCGCCCACCGCCCCGGCGACCCGCGCCGCCGCCAGCGTTCGGGCGAGATCGCCCAGCCCTGGCACGACGCCGCCGCCGTGATGAGCGGCCCCGCCGCCGCCGCGCTGGGGGCACTGGCCCGCGACCGCTGGGAACGCGCCACCGACGGCCCCCTGCCCGAGCCTGTGCCCGATGCCGTCACCGCCGGGCTGTGGCCCGATGGCGTGTCGGTGCAGTTCAGCGCCGTCCCCGTCGCCATCGCCCGCACCAGCCCGCCCGAGCAGGACACCCCCGCGGTGGCCGAGATCGAGCGGCTTTATCTGGATTCGATCGCCGCTGCACGCGACTGCGTCTATCTGGAATCGCAGTATTTCGCATCCAACAGCATCACGCGCGCGGTGCGCGCGCGGCTGGGGGACCCGGACGGCCCCGAGATCGTCGTGGTCAACCCCGAGGGCGCGCAGACCGCCCTCGAGGACGCCGCCATGCACGTGACCCGCAGCCGCATGATGCAGGAGTTGCAGGCGGCCGACCGGTTCGGCCGCTTTCGGCTGCTGGCGCCCTTCAACGAGGCCGGAGAGGCGATCTATG
Organism: Paracoccus endophyticus; assembly: GCF_003286075.1. Classification (GTDB taxonomy): domain Bacteria; phylum Pseudomonadota; class Alphaproteobacteria; order Rhodobacterales; family Rhodobacteraceae; genus Paracoccus; species Paracoccus endophyticus. The sequence continues at coordinate 16,500 of NZ_QLUV01000007.1, forward strand.
TGCATGCCAAGGTGCTGATCATGGATGACGTGATGCTGCGCGTGGGGTCCAGCAACATCGATCGCAGGTCCATGGGCTTCGATACCGAGGCGGACGTGGCCCTGCTGGCGCAGACGGCCGAGGACCGGGCCCGCATCCGCGCGATCCGCGCGGGGCTCGTGGCCGAGCATCTTGGCGCGGACATTGATGCCGTCGCGGCCACGATCGACAGGTCCGGCGTGATCGCCGCGATCGAGGCGTTCGGGTCCCCGGGGCTGCGCGGGCTGAAGCCGTTGCCGCCGCGCAAGGAAGGGGTCATCGGGGCGTTTCTGGCCCGAAGCCGCCTCTTCGATCCGCGCTACATGCGCAGCGCGCGGTCGCGGCTGGGGCTGACCAACCGCCACCTGTTCCTGGGCCTTGGCGCGCTGGTGGCGGCGGGGGTGCTGCTGTCGCGGCGCAATCCCCCGAAGGGCTGAGCCGCCCCGAGGCCCAGGCCGCCACCACGGCGCACCGGGCGACCGTAGGCTTTGCCGCATGAGGCGCCGACGATGGCGGGGCGTCCGCAGATCGCGTCCCTGCGTCGCCGCTGCGGACAAGCCGCCAGCCCGGACAGCAATCGCCGGACCCCAAGGCCCGTTCCCCTGATCGGCGACTGAGGCACTGGGGCAAGCCGGGCGGGACCACGCGAAAGCCGGCGCCCGGCCTTCTGCCCCACGGCACGCGAGGCGCGGCAGGGTCAGAACAGCCCTTCGATGCGTCCGTCCGCGTCAATCCCGATCCGGGTCGCGGCCGGGTCGCGCGGCAGGCCCGGCATGGTCATGATGTCGCCGCAGATCGCCACGACAAAGCCCGCGCCGGCCGCCAGCCGCACCTCGCGGACCGGAATCGTAAAGCCGGTGGGCGCGCCCAGCGCGGTGGGATCGCTGGAAAAACTGTATTGCGTCTTGGCCATGCACACCGGCAGGTGGCCGTGGTCGCGCTGCAATTCCTCGATCCGCGCGCGCACGGCGGGCGGCGCCTCGATCCCGTCGGCGCGATAGATGCGCCGGGCAATCGTCTGGATCTTGTCCCAAAGCGGCAGGGCGTCGGGGTACAGCATCTGGAAATCGGGGCGGTGCGCGGCGATGCCCACGACCTCTCGCGCCAGCGCCTCGGCCCCGGCGCCGCCCTGCGCCCAATGGCGGCAGACCACCGCCCGGACGCCCGTGCCTGCTGCGGCCGCCTGCGCGGCAGCAGTTTCAGCGGCGGTGTCGCCGTCGAAGTGGTTGATCGCCACGACCAGCGGCAGGCCGAACTGGCGCAGGTTCTGGATGTGGCGCACCATGTTGGCGCAGCCCGCACGGACCGCCCCCACGTCCTCGGCCGCAAGATCGACTCGCGCCACGCCGCCGTTCATCTTCAGCGCGCGGACGGTGGCGACCAGCACCACGGCCGCAGGCGCCAGCCCTGCCTTGCGGCATTTGATGTTCAGGAACTTCTCGGCCCCCAGGTCGGCGCCGAACCCCGCCTCGGTCACGACATAGTCCGACAGGCGCAGCGCCGTCGTCGTGGCGATCACGCTGTTGCAGCCATGCGCGATGTTGGCGAACGGCCCGCCGTGAACCAGCGCGGGCGTGCCCTCGATCGTCTGGACCAGATTGGGCTGCATCGCATCCTTCAGCAGCACGGTCATCGCGCCGTCGGCCCCAAGGTCGCCGGCCGTCACCGGCAGGCCGTCGCGGCGGCGCGCGATCTCGATCCGGGCCAGCCGCGCCTGCAGGTCGCGCAGGTCGGTCGCCAGGCACAGGATCGCCATCACCTCGGACGCGACGGTGATGTCAAAGCCGCTTTCGCGCGGCACGCCATGCGCCGGACCGCCCAGTCCCAGCACCAGCCCGCGCAGGGCGCGGTCGTTCATGTCCAGCACACGCCGCCAGCTGATCCGGCGCGGGTCGATGTCCAGCGCGTTGCCCCAGTGCAGGTGATTGTCGATCATCGCGGCCAGCAGGTTGTGGGCGCTGGTGATGGCGTGAAAATCCCCCGTGAAATGCAGGTTCATGTCCTCCATCGGAATGACCTGCGCCAGCCCCCCGCCGGCCGCGCCCCCCTTCATGCCGAAGTTCGGACCCAGCGACGCCTCGCGGATGCAGACGGTCGCACGCTGGCCGATGCGGTTCAGCGCGTCGGCCAGACCCACGGTGGTCGTGGTCTTGCCCTCGCCCGCCGGGGTCGGGTTGATCGCGGTCACGAGGATCAGCTTTCCCATCGGCCGCCCCGCCAGCCCGGCGATGAAATCCTGCGAGATCTTGGCCTTGTCGTGGCCGTAGGGCAGCCAGTCCCGCGCCGCCAGCCCCAGTTTCGCCGCGATCTCGGCCATCGGCCGCTTCGGCGCCGCGCGCGCGATCTCGATGTCGGTTGCCATCCTGTCCCCCGTTTGCGGCGCAGGCTAGCGCCCCCGCCGGGCCGCGGAAAGAGGCCGCCGCCCGAGGGTTCCCCCGGACGGCGGCCACTGTCCCCGCGTTCCCGTGTCGTCTCGCCTGCGACACGTTTCTCTCTGGCCCGGGCGCAGGGGACCGGGGAGGTCCCCCCGACCCGCCCGGCGGCCGGTCGCGTGTCAGCTACACCCAGACGTTCCGCCGCAGGTGTTGCACTTCATGCAGGTCCCGTTGCGGACCAGCGTATAGTTGCCGCACTCGCCGCAGGGGTCGCCCTCGTATCCCTGCATCCGGGCCTTGGCGCGCGCGTCCATGCTGATTGCCACGGTGGTCGTCTCGAAGACGGCCGTGTCCTCGCCCAGGCCGGAGCCCATCGCCACGGCCGAGGCGCCGCTTTGCAGCACCATCAGTTCCTGCGGCAGGCGCTTGCGGAGGTAGCCGGTCGAGCTGATCTGGCGCAGCATCTCGAGCGAGCGGGACTTCTCCTCGCTGGCCGGGGTGACGCTGCGGCCCTCGGCCTCGCCGCCGCCCAGCGTGTCAAAGCTGGTGCCGTTCGGCTTGACGTGCGCCAGGTCGGTGCGGTCCAGATAGCTGACCGCCAGTTCCCGGAAGATGTAGTCCAGGATCGAGGTCGCGTTCTTGATCGAGTCGTTGCCCTGCACCATCCCCGCCGGCTCGAACCGGGTGAAGGTGAAGGCGTCCACGAACTCCTCCAGCGGCACGCCGTATTGCAGGCCCACCGACACGGCGATGGCAAAGTTGTTCATCATCGCCCGGAAGCCCGCGCCTTCCTTGTGCATGTCGATGAAGATCTCGCCCAGCTTGCCGTCGTCGTATTCGCCGGTGCGCAGATAGACCTTGTGGCCGCCGATCACCGCTTTTTGCGTATAGCCCTTGCGGCGCGCGGGCAGTTTCTCGCGGTTGGACCGGATCGCCTCCTTGACGATGATCCGTTCGACGATCTTCTCGGCGATCACGGCGGCCTTTTCGTGGGCGTTGCCGGATTCCAGCACCTCGGCCGCCTCGTCGTCGTCCTCGACCAGCGCCGAGGCCAGCGGCTGAGACAGCTTGGAGCCGTCGCGATAGAGGGCGTTCGCCTTGATGCCCAGCGACCAGCTCAGCTCATACGCCGCCAGCGCGTCCTCGATCGTGGCCGTGTTCGGCATGTTGATCGTCTTGGAAATCGCCCCCGAGATGAAGCTTTGCGCCGCCGCCATCATGCGGATGTGGCTGTCCACCGACAGATAGCGCGTGCCGGTCTTGCCGCAGGCGTTGGCGCAGTCGAAGACCGAATAGTGTTCCGGCTTCAGGAACGGCGCGCCTTCCAGGGTCATCGTGCCGCAGACATGGTCGTTGGCGGCGTCGATCTGGGCGCGGGTAAAGCCGAGGTGGCGCAGCAGGTCAAAGCTGGGGTCGGCCAGCTTCTCGGCCGGGATGCCCAGCGTGCCCTTGCAGAAATCCTCGCCCAGCGTCCACTGGTTGAAGACGAAACGGATGTCGAAGGCCGAGGCCAGCGCGCCGTCGATCTTTTCCAGCTCGCGCGGGCCGAAGCCGTGGCCGACCAGCGCGGCGTGGTTGATGCCGGGGCAGTTGCCAAGGCTGGCGTGGCCGACGGCATGGGCGACGATTTCCTCGATCTGGGCCGAGGGATAGCCCAGCGTTTCCAGCGCCGCGGGCACCGACTGGTTGATGATCTTGAAATAGCCGCCGCCCGCCAGCTTCTTGAACTTGACCAGCGCAAAGTCCGGCTCGATCCCGGTGGTGTCGCAGTCCATGACCAGCCCGATGGTGCCCGTGGGCGCGATCACGGTCGTCTGGGCGTTGCGGAAGCCGTGCTCCTCGCCCAGCGTCAGCGCCTCGTCCCAGGCCGCCTGCGCCATCTGCGCCAGCCGCGGGTCGGGGCAGTTCTCGACATCCAGCTCCACGGGCGCCACGTTCACGCCCTGATAGGCGCCGGTGCCGTGGGCGGCGGCACGGTGGTTGCCGATGACCCGCAGCATCGCATCACTGTTGCGCGCATAGCCGGGGAACGGCCCCAGCTCGCCCGCCATCTCGGCGCTGGTCGCATAGGACACGCCCGTCATCAGCGCGGTCAGCGCGCCGCACAGCGCCCGGCCCTTGTCGCTGTCGTAACCAAGGCCGAGGTTCATCAAGAGGCCGCCGATATTGGCATAGCCAAGGCCCAGCGTGCGGAAGTCATAGGACCGCTGCGCGATCTCCTTTGACGGGAACTGCGCCATCAGCACGCTGATTTCCAGCGTGACGGTCCACAGGCGGGTGGCGTGGACATAGCCGTCGGCGTCGAACCGGCCGTCTGCCAGGAAGGTCAGCAGGTTCATCGACGCCAGGTTGCAGGCGGTGTCGTCCAGGAACATGTATTCCGAACAGGGGTTTGACCCCCGGATCGCCCCGTCCGCCGGGCAGGTGTGCCAGGCGTTGACCGTGTCGTGGAACTGGATGCCGGGGTCGGCGCAGGCCCAGGCGGCGTGGCCGATCTGGTCCCACAGTTCGCGCGCCTTGACGGTCTTGGACACCTTGCCATCGGTGCGGCGGATCAGCGCCCAGTCGGCATCCTCGCGCACGGCTTTCAGGAAGGCGTCGGTCACGCGGACCGAATTGTTCGAGTTCTGGCCCGAGACCGAGGCATAGGCTTCGGAATCCCAGTCGGTGTCATAGGTCGGGAACTCGATCGAATCAAAGCCTTGGCGCGCGTATTGCAGAACCCGGTTGATGTAGGTTTCCGGGATCATCGCCTTCTTGGCCGACCGGATCGCGGCCTTCAGCGCGCCGTTCTTCGCCGGGTCGGTCGCATCTTCAGCGTTCGCAGGCTCTCTCGGACCGGTGGCGTTCGCCTGCTCACCATCCCAGTGGCGGATCGCGGCGAAGATCTCGTTCAGCTTCACCTCGTGCTGCTTGGACCCCGCGACCAGCGAGGCGACCTTCTGCTCCTCGATGACCTTCCAGTTGATGAAGGCCTCGATGTCGGGGTGATCCATGTCGCAGATCACCATCTTGGCCGCGCGCCGCGTGGTGCCGCCCGACTTGATCGCGCCCGCCGCGCGGTCCCCGATCTTGAGGAACCCCATCAGCCCCGAGGACTTGCCGCCGCCCGACAGCTTTTCCCCCTCGCCGCGCAGGGACGAGAAGTTGGTGCCGGTGCCGCTGCCGTACTTGAACAGCCGCGCCTCGCGGACCCACAGGTCCATGATGCCGCCCTCGTTCACCAGGTCGTCGCTGACCGACTGGATAAAGCAGGCGTGCGGCTGGGGATGCTCGTAGGCGCTGGCCGACTTGACCAGCTTGCCGGTCTGGAAATCGACGTAGAAATGGCCCTGCGACGGCCCGTCGATGCCATAGGCCCAGTGCAGGCCGGTGTTGAACCACTGCGGGCTGTTGGGCGCGCCCATCTGGCGCGCCAGCATGAAGCGCATCTCGTCGTAATAGGCGCGGGCGTCGGATTCCGTCGTGAAATAGCCGCCCTTCCAGCCCCAATAGGCCCAGGCGCCGGCCAGGCGGTCAAAGACCTGCCGGGCCGAGGTCTCGCCCACGAGGCGGTCGGCCTCGGGCAGCGCGGCCAGCGCCGCCTCGTCGGGGACCGAGCGCCACAGGAACTCGGGCACCCCCTTTTCCCGCACGCGTTTCAGGACCGCCGGCACCCCCGCCTTGCGGAAGTATTTCTGCGCGATGACATCCGAGGCCACCTGGCTCCAGCCCTGGGGAACCTCGACGGCCTCGTTGCGGAACACGATCGTCCCGTCCGGGTTGCGGATTTCCGAGGTCGTGGTGACGAAGTCGATCTCGCCATACGCGCCGGTCCTGTCGCTGGTGAAACGCCGTTCGATCTTCATCCTGTGCCTCCTGTCACGGCGCTGGGCCGCCCTGTGTGGTCGTGGTGCCATCGGCCCCCGCCGCGTCCTGCGGCGGGGCCGGCGACCGTCAGGGCCGCCCGGCGTGCGTGGGTCTACTGTTGGCCGGGGATCACTAGATATGGTGGTCGCCCGCTCTACAACACACAACCTGAAGCGGGCGACGCGTCTCGGCAAGCGGTTTATTTTCGCGCGGAGGCCCACCTTGGCGTTGACAAAAAGCCCCCGTGCCCGCGCCCGGCCGCCCGACTCAAATCGTTAACGTCGCAGGGGATAAAAAGAGAACGGGCGCTTTCTGGCGGCTGCGGCAGGACTTAGCCAAGGGGGTCCAAACGTTATCCCCAGAACCATCCACAGGGCCGGGGACCGATGCCGGCGGACCGGCCGCGCCGATCACATCCGTGGCGCAAGGATGTCACAATCGGTGACCAGCAGGTCCAGCGGCTCGTCCGTGGCCTCGATGGGAATCGGCCCGACCTGCTGGCCGGCCCAAGCCAGGCCGATGGCCGTCACCGGACCCTGCCCGCGCAGCTGCGCCAGCGTCCGGTCATAGAAGCCGCCCCCATAGCCCAGCCGGTTCAACGCCGCGTCGAACCCGGCCAGGGGCACGATCAGGACGCGGGGGGTCACTTCGGGGCAGGATTCGGGCGGATGGCTGGTGCCGAAGACGCCCGGAACCAGCGTCTCACCCCGCCACAGGCGAAAGCGAAGGGGGGTGGCGGGCGCCACGACCTCGGGCAGGCACACGAGGCCGTCGTGGGCGGCCATGGCCGGGCGCGGGTCGGGCTCGCCCCGCATCGGCCAGTAGCCCGCGAGAGTCGCGCCGCGGTGGGGCGCAAGGGCGGCCGCAAGGTTGGCGCCCAGCGCCTGCGCATCGCCGCCCGCCATGCGCCCGGCCAGCGCCGCCGCCCGCAGCGCGGCCTTGGCGCCGCTCAGATCAGAAGCCATGTCGCAAATCCCAGAAAGGCCAGAAAGCCCATCACATCGGTCAGCGTGGTCACGAAGGTTCCAGACGCCAGCGCCGGGTCCAGGCCCATCCGCTCCAGCGTCAGCGGCACCAGCACGCCCCCCAGCGCGGCCACGATCTGGTTCACGATCATGGCCATCGCCAGCACCAGCCCCAGCCGCGGGTCGCCAAAGACCAGCGTTCCCACCAGGCCCAGGATCAGCGCCAGTCCGATGCCGTTCAGGACGCCCGCGATCAGTTCGCGCCGGATCACGCGCGGGGCGGTGGAACGGTTCAGCTCGCGCGTGGCGAGCGCCCGGACCGCCACGGCCAGCGACTGCGTCCCCGCGATGCCGCCCGTGGACGCCACGATCGGCATCAGCGCCGCCAGCACCACGATGGCCGTGATGGTGTCTTCGAACCGCGAGATCACCATGGCCGACAGCGAGGCCGTGAACAGGTTGGCGACCAGCCAGGGCAGGCGCTGGCGGGCGGTCGCCAGGGCGCTGTCTGACACATGGCTGTCGGTGTTGACCCCCGACAGGCGCAGCATGTCCTCCTCATGCTCCTCGTCCAGGACGGTCATCGCGTCGTCGATGGTGATGACGCCCACCAGGCGGTCATCATCGTCCACCACGGGCGCCGAGATCAGGTGATACTTGTTGAAGGCATAGGCCACGTCGCCTTCGTCCTGCCGGGCCGAGATGGTGCGGAAGCTGTCCTCGGCGATGTCGCGCAGGCGGGCCGCGCGCTGCGACGACAGCAGCCGGCCCAGCGTGACATAGCCGATCGGATGGCGGCGCGGATCGACCAGGATCACGTGATAGAACTGGTCGGGCAGCCAGTCCTCGGCCCGCAGGTAGTCGATGGTTTCGCCCACGGTCCAGTGCTCGGGGGCGGCCACGACCTCGGACTGCATCAGGCGACCGGCGGAATACTCGGGCCAGTTCAGCGACTGCTCGACGGCGGCGCGGTCGGAGTCGTCCAGCGCCGACAGGATCGTCTCGCGCTCGGGGGCATCCATGTCCTCGACCAGGTCCACGACGTCGTCGCTGTCCATCTCGCGCACGGCGTCGGCCAGGACGGCGGCGGGCAGCTGCTCGATGACCTCCTCGCGGATCGACTCGTCGATCTCGGCCAGGATCTCGCCGTCGATCTCGCCGGAATACAGGCGCAGCAGCTCGCGCCGGCGCTGCGGGGCAAGCTGCTCGATCAGGTCGGCGATGTCGGCGGCGTGCAGGGGCGACAGCAGGGCGTCCAGACGGGCGCCGTCCCCCTGGGCCAGCGCCTCGTCGATGTCGGCGACCACCGCGCGCGAGGGGGCGAAATCGTCGTCCTCGGGGTCGATGTCCGGGCGCTGGTCGGTCATCACGGTCCCCTTGTCCGGCTGTCGCGCGCACCCTATCCGCCCGGCGGGACGGCGGCAACCGCCCTGCCCGTCCCGGCGATCAGCCTGCCAGCAGCGCCAGCGCCGCGGCGTGCAGCGCGGGCGTCGCGGCGGCGATCACCCGGCCGCCGTTCTGGGCCGGCCCGCCGCGCCAGTCGGTGACGATGCCGCCCGCGGCCTGCACGACCGCCATCGGCGCCACGATGTCATAGGCCTGCAACCCCGCCTCGATCACCAGGTCCACCTGGCCCAGCGCCAGCAGCGCATAGGCATAGCAGTCCAGCCCATAGCGCGTCAGCCGCACCTGCGCGGCGACGCGACGGAACGCCGCGCCTTCGTCCGCGGTGCCCACCTCGGGAAAGGTCGTCATCAGCGTGGCGTCGGCCAGCGCCACGCCGCGGCGGATGGACAGGGCGCGGTCGCCCTGCGGCGCGGTCATGCGGGCCGCGCCCAGGCCGCCCTCGAACCGCTCGCCCGTCCAGGGCTGGTCGATGAGGCCATAGATCGGGCCGGCGGCATCGGTGACGCCGATCAGCACCCCCCAGCTGGCCGCGCCGCACAGATAGGCGCGGGTTCCGTCGATCGGGTCCAGCACCCAGGTCAGCCCGCTGGTGCCCGGCTGGGGACCGTATTCCTCGCCCAGGATGGCATCGTCCGGGCGGCGGTCGGCCAGGATCGCCCGCATTGCCCGTTCGCTTGCCCGGTCCGCCTCGGTCACGGGATCAAAGCCTGTGGCGGCCTTGTTGTCGGGGGCCAGCGCGGGGCTGCGAAAATGGCGCAGCGTCTCGACGCGGGCCGCGTCGGCCAGCGCGGCGGCAACGGCGCGCAGCGCCTGGGGATCGATGCGCGGGGTCATGGCCGCCTTCGGGTCGGTTGCGTCAGGGCCTTGTCTAGCCGCGCGCGCTGCCGTTTGCCAGCCGGCGGGTGACGGCCGACCGACCCCTGCGCGTCCTCAGGCCGCCTGCGACAGCACGCGCGCCAGTTCGTAGATCTGGCGCCGCTGCGCCTCGGGCATGGCATAGTAGGCGCGCACCAGTTGCAGCGCCTCCTTGTCGGCCAGCAGGTCGATCTCCGCCTCCGACGGGGTGTCGCCACCCAGCCCCTCGAAGAAGAACGAGACCGGCGCATCCAGCGCGTGGGCGATGTCCCACAGGCGGGATGCCGAGACGCGGTTCATGCCCGTCTCGTATTTCTGGATCTGCTGGAACTTGATGCCAACCGCCTCCGCCAGCTGTTGCTGGGTCATCCCGATGGTCCAGCGACGGTGGCGAATGCGTTTCCCGACATGTACATCGACAGTGTGTTTCATACCGCATCCCTACTCAATCTACACGCGCAGTAACCCGCCCCGACGCAATCAGCGAGACGGTTTGTTCCTGAAAGGGTCGAATCTGACCAAAAGGACAGGTCCTCTGGCAGGTTTGCGCCGATTTGCGAAGCCCCAACGGCAGAGAGGCAGAACATGAGCCGAATCATCCATATAGCCCACCGCGGCGCGGCGCCGGAACTGGCCACCACCGTGGTTGGGGACCCCGGGCCGGGACAGGTGCGGCTGCGGATGCACGCCGCGGCGCTGAACTTTGCCGACCTGCTGATGATCGAGGGACGCTATCAGGACACGCCCCCCTTTCCCTTTGTGGCCGGGATCGAGGGCGCGGGCATCGTCGAGGCGGCCGGCCCGGGGGTGACGCTGGCGCCCGGCACCCGCGTCGCCGTCAATGCCCCCGGCACGCTGGCGGACCAGGGCCTCTTTGCCGCCGACCGGTGCGTCCCGATCCCCGACCGGATGAGCTTTGCCCAGGCTGCGGGATTCCAGATCGCCTATGGCACCAGCCACCTTGCCCTGACCGGCCCCGGCGGGCTGGCGGCCGGCCAGCGGGTGGTGGTGCTGGGCGCGGCCGGGGGCGTCGGCCTGACCGCGGTCGAGATCGCGTCCGTCCTGGGGGCGACGGTGGTGGCCGTCGTCAGGGGCGCGGACAAGGCCCCGCCGGCCCTGGCGGCGGGTGCGGCCGCGGTGATCGACAGCGCGGCCGAGCCTGACCTGCGCGCCGCGCTGCGCGCCCAGGGACCGGCCGACATCGTCTATGATGCGGTTGGCGACGCGGCCGGAGAGGCCGCCTTCGGGGCGCTGCGGACCGGGGGACGGCACCTGCTGATCGGCTTTGCCGCGGGCAAGCCGCCGGCGCTGCCGCTGAACCATGCGCTGGTCAAGAACATCGCGATCCACGGATTCTACTGGGGCGGCTATCGCCAGCTTGACCCGGCGGCGCTGCGCGACAGCCTGTCGGCGCTGTTCGGGCTGTTCGACGCCGGGCGGCTGAATCCCACAGTCGGGGCCGTCCTGCCGCTGGACCGCGCCGCCGAGGGATATGCCCTGCTGCGGGACCGCCGCGCCGTCGGCAAGGTCGTCATCACGATGCAGGACTAGGGCGCAAACCCGTCCGATTTCGGTGCCGGGACAGTTGAATCGCGCCGGTGCCGATCCGATATTGTCGAAGAACGGCTGGGCCTGCGCCCGATGCCGCAGGAACAGCAGAGGGGAACGCGAGAATGGCTGATTTCAATACCATGCGCCGCACGGCCACGGCCGCCGGGCAGGGCGCTGTCTATGACGAGGGCCTGCGGGCCTACATGAACAAGGTCTATGGCCTGATGACGACCGGCATGCTTGTGACCGGCGCGACGGCCTGGGGCCTTGGGCAGGCGATGGTCGGACCCGGCAACCAGCTGACCGCCTTTGGCCAGACGATGCTGCAGACCCCGCTGAAGTGGGTCATCATGTTCCTGCCGCTGGTGATGGTGTTCGCCTTTGGGGCCGCGTTGCGGCGGCTGTCGGTGCAGGGCGCGACGACGCTGTTCTATGCCTTTGCCATGGCGATGGGCGCCTCGCTCAGCTGGATCTTCCTGCGCTATACGGGCGTGTCGATCGCCACGACCTTCGTGGCCACGGCCGCCGGTTTCGCCGCTCTGTCGCTGTTCGGCTATACCACGACGCGCGACCTGTCGGCGATGGGCCGGTTTCTGATGATGGGCCTGATTGGCCTGCTGGTGCTGATGATCGTCAACATCTTCGTGCAGTCGCCGGGCGTGCAGTTCGCCATCTCGGCCGCGGGCGTGCTGATCTTTTCGGGCCTGACCGCGTATGACACGCAGAACATCAAGAACACCTATCTCGAGCTTGCGAACTCGGACAGCGACTTCCTGGGCAAATCCGCGATCATGGGCGCGCTGACCCTGTATCTGGATTTCCTGAACCTGTTCATGTTCCTGCTGAACTTCATGGGCCAGCGCGAGTGATCGCGCCCGCCTGACCGACACGACAAAGGGCCGGCGATGCGCCGGCCCTTTTTCATTGGCGACCCCGGGAGGGCTCGAACCCCCAACCTTGGACTTAGAAGGTCCCTGCTCTATCCAGTTGAGCTACGGGGCCCGCGCGGCTGACTGTTGGGCCAAACCGCCGCCGGGATCAAGACCGGCGACGCCGTGTTCCCGGGGCGCGAAGCCGCCCGTCCCTCAACGGACCAGCGGCTTGCCGTGCTGGGCGTGGCGCACCGCCAGCTTGCGCGCCATGCGTCCCGACAGCAGCGGCCGCGCGGACGCGGGCAGGTCGGCCGGGTCACGGTCGCGCAGTTGCGGAAACAGGACAAGGATCTCCTCGCGCGCCGCCGCACCCACGGACTTCAGCGCCTCGGGCCCCGTATAAAGGGATTCCGTCGGCGCCCCGTTCGAGAAGACCACCTCGTGCCGGTCGCACAGGAAATGGACATAGGTCACGTCGGCTGCGTCATCCAGGTCGATGCCGTCGATCTGCAACAGCTGCTTGGCCGCGACCAGCACCTCGGGGGCGCCGAACATCCGCTGCGCGATGGCCGACCGCACCAGCACCCGGTGCTGGGGGCTGACCACCAGATCGGCGGCGGGAAGGCCCGCGCCCAGGGCGCCGCGGCGGATGCGCACCGGACGCAGGGCGGGATGCTGGTCCAGCACGCCCGCGTCCAGCCGCCGCACGCCCACCCAGCGCACCGGCTGGGGGCCGTTGTCCGCCGTGACGACGCGATCGCCCGGGACCAGATCCTCGACCCGGACCTCGCCCCGCTCGGTGCGGATCAGCGTGCCCGCCGCAAAGCACGGCACGCCCATCGCGAACAGCTCGGCATTCGTGTAGGGGGCGTCGCGCCCAACGCCGCGCAGGGTGACGCTTTCGCCGCCGCCAAAGGTCAGCACGACATCGTCGAAGCGTCCGTCGCTGTCGGTATCGACCAGCGTCTGGGACACGTCGTCCACGTTGACCGGGTTGCCGTCGGCATCGGTCAGCCCGCCCACGTCAAGGCGGTCGGTCGAGCTGGCAACCCCGCCCGAGGTCGTCGCCCCCTCGAAGCCGGACAGCGTGTCGGCGCCCGACCCGGTCTCCAGCACCACCAGATCGGCGGCGCCGTCGCCCTGGCCTGCGCCGGTAACGCCCAGCAGAATGCTGTCGTTGCCCGTGCCGCCCGTCACGGTATCCGCGCCGCTGCCCGCGTCGATTGCGTCGTTGCCCGCGCCCGCCCGGATCAGGTCGTCCTGGCTGCCGGCGTTGATCGTGTCGCGATGGACGCTGCCGGTGATCGTGTCGTTGCCGCCGACCGTGCTGACGCTGAAGCCACCCGTCGCGGCGCTGCCGTCCACGGTGTCGCCGGATTCGCTGGTCACGACCGTCTCGATCTCGGTGAACGCGACCGTCATCGTGCCAGAGGCCAGCGTTCCGGCCTCGGCCCCGGTGAAGGTCAGGCTCGCAGGGTTCGGCAGGTCATAGCCGTCCAGCACGTCAAAGTCGTTTCCCGTCTCGCCACCCGAAACGGTTGCCGTGCCTGTGCCGGACTGCCCGGCCGCGACAACGAAGCCGTCGCGCCCCTCGCCCCCCTGTGCGCTGTCGCCTGCCCCTGCGTGAAGCACGTCATTGCCATCGCCGCCGACCAGCACGTCCGCGCCGTGGCCGCCGTTCAGGCTGTCGTCGCCCCCGCCGCCCAGCAGCGTGTCGTCGCCCGCGTCCCCGAACAGGGTGTCGTTCCCGCCCGCGTCCGACCCGTCCAGCGTGTCGCCAAAGCCCCGGAGGACATCGTTGCCGCCCCCGCCCTGCACCGAATCCGCCCCCGCGCCGGCATAGACCGTGTCGTCGCCCGCCCCTGCGTTGATGGTGTCGTCGCCGTCAAGGCCCTGGATGACGTCGTCGTCGGTGCCCGACGCGTTGTCGGCGCCGTCCACCCGGTCGCCCTCGGGGTCGCCCAGGTAAGCGGCGTCGATCAGGTCGCCGTCCGCGGTGCCTTCGACAACCTGGGGCACAGCCAGCGGTTGCACACCGGGTTGCGGGTCGGCGTCGGACGGGGACGGATCGTGCGTCGCATCGCCAGAGGTATCGTGATCAGAAAAGCCGTTGTGGGCCATTTCGCACATCCCTGAATCGCGCCGTGGAAAAAGCGCATGACATTGACGCGGCCGGCAAAGCCGGTCGCATTGAAACGGCATCATGCGATCGAAATGTGGGGTCGGTCTGCCGGTCTCGACAGAACGCAGACGGCCGGAAATTGGCCGAACCGACAGTTCGCTGACACAGATGCGCCGCGTTCTGCGGCAAGAACCGACGATACGGAAGCCTCAAGGGTGGTCAACGTATCTTTTGGGCAGGGGCGCGGCGGCAGGTGCCGCTCGGCCGCCTCAGGCCAGGGTCAGGGTCATGAACACACTGTTCGGGTCCGGCCCGTAGCCCTGGAAGGGGCCGCATTCGCGGAACCCGGCGGCGGCATACAGGCGGCGCGCGGCGCCGAAGGTGGGCTGGACGCCGGTTTCCAGCGACAGCCGCGTGAGCCCCGCGCGCCCGGCATGGTCGATCAGCGCCCCCAGCAGGCGCCGCGACAGGCCGCGGCCGCGGTGCTCGGCCAGCACGTGCATCGACTTGATCTCGCCGTGCCCGGGCGCGATGCGCTTGACCGCGCCCATGCCCACCGGCTGGCCGCCGTCGCGCATCACAAGAAACGCGATGGCGGGGTCGTCCAGCTGCGCGCGCGGCAGCATGTGGATCGATTCCGGCGGCGTGTCGGCGTGCATGTCCGCAACGTGGCGGGCGAACAGCAGGTCCAGATCGGCCCCCAGGGGGCTTTCGGCGGCAATCGTCAGGCCGGGGCCGGGTTGCCCGCCCGAACCGCCCCGGGAACCCGACACGTCAAGATCCGCCATCAAAGGACCCCCTATCTGCTCTCGTGCCCGCCCCATGTGGCGCATCCGCCGCCAGCGTAGTCGCCCTGCCATCCGGGCAGAAGATGCGGGGCCGCATGCCCCGGGACCGGCAACCAGGTGCGGTCCCTTTCCCGGCCTGACAGGACCGATACGCGTCAGCCGGCGTAGTCGCTGTCCGAAACCTTGTCCATCCACGTCACGGTGCGGCCGTCGAGCGATTCCTGGATGGCAATGTGGGTCATGGCCACGTCCGCCGCAGCACCATGCCAGTGCACCTCGTCGGGTGCGAACCACACGATGTCGCCGGGGCGGATATCCTCGACCGGGCCGCCCTTGCGCTGCACGCGGCCCACACCCGCGGTGACGATCAGCGTCTGGCCCAGCGGGTGCGTGTGCCAGGCGGTGCGCGCGCCCGGCTCGAACGTGACGGTGACGCAGGCCACGCGGGCGGGCGGCTGCCTCGAAAAGGCCGCGTCCATGCGGACGGCTCCGGTGAACCACTCCTCGGGTCCCCGGACGGACGGCGTCGTCCCGGCGCGCATGATCTCCATTGCGGATCTCCCCTGATCGGGCACCGTGCGCCGGACCGGTCCGGCCCGTCGCGTGAACCCGGGGCCAGCATGGGGCCATCGTGGGGCGGGATCAATGCGGCGGGCCGGCCCCCGCGCCGCGATGCCGGGATCAGCGCAGGGCGGGCGCGCTGAACCGCGCCTCGGACCCGCCCTCGGCCCGTCGCCGTCCGGCAGGCGCAGGTCCAGCAGGATCAGCGCATAAGGGGTCCCGCGGACGACAGCGCGCGCCTCCTCGGGCGTGGGGGCAAGATCCATGGCATGGCTCGCCGCGCAGAGGCTCTACCACCCCGGCCCCGGGTCAGGCTCGTCCCTGACGGCCAGCAGCCGCATCCGATTCCCTGATCCGCGCAATTTTTCCCCGTGCAAGCCGATCGTCAGCAAACCGTAAGGTTGCGCGCGCAATCGGCCCCGACAAGGATACAGCGGACGGGACGCGCGGCGACATGACAACCACAACCCTCTGGCTCGGGACCGGGTTTCTTGGCCAGATGCTATTCACCTCGCGCTTTCTGGTCCAGTGGATCACGTCCGAGCGGCGGGGCGAAAGCGTGGTCCCGGTGGCGTTCTGGTGGTTCAGCCTTGCGGGCGGCGTGACGCTGCTTGGCTATGCGGTCTGGCGCCAGGACCCGGTGTTCATCCTGGGCCAGGCGGCGGGCCTTGTGGTGTACGCCCGCAACCTGTCGCTGATCCGTGCGAAACGCCGGGTGGCCCCCCGATGACCGACGCTGTGGATGCGGGGCCGGTCCGGGCCGGGGCCTGGCCGCGGGCGACGGCGCGCAGTCCCGGCGTGGCACGCCGGGCCACCGCCCTTGCGGTGCTGGCGTTCACGGTCGTGGCCGTCGCGGGCGTGCTGCTGCGCCCCGCCCTGCCGGTGGACGAGACCCGATACCTTGCCGTCGCGTGGGAGATGTGGACCAGCGGCGACTGGCTGGTGCCGACGAAGAATTTCGCGCTCTATACCCACAAGCCGCCGCTGCTGTTCTGGGCGATGAACCTGGTCTGGTCCGTGACCGGCGTGTCCGAGACCGCGGCCAGGCTGGTCGGTCCGGGCCTTGCCGTGCTGGCGCTGCTGCTGACCAGTCGGCTTGCCCGCGTCCTGTGGCCCGCCGATCCGGCCATCGGGGCGCGTGCGACGCTGGCGCTGTCGGGGATGTTCGCCTTTGCGCTGACCGGCGGGCTGACGATGTTCGACGCCGCGCTGGCGGCGGCGACGGTGGGCGGGATGCTGGCGCTGGTGCGTGCGCTCGGGTCCGGGCGGCGCCGGGACTGGGCGCTTGTGGGGGTCGCGCTGGCCCTGGGCGGGCTGACCAAGGGGCCGGTCATCGTGCTGCATCTGGGGCCGGCGCTGGTGCTGGCGCCGCTGTGGGCACGGGGGCAGGCCGCCGTCCCGCTGCGCGATGGGGCACGCGGGGCGGCCGTCGCGCTGGGTGTCGGTCTGGCGCTGGTCGCGCTGTGGGTGGTGCCCGCGGCCCTGTCCGGCGGGCCGGAGTACCGCGAGGCCATCCTGTGGACGCAAAGCGCGGGCCGGGTGGCCGGATCGTTCGCCCACGCCAAGCCCTGGTGGTTCTTTGCCGCGCTGATGCCGGTGCTGCTGTTTCCATGGATCGCCGTCCCGGCCCTGTGGCGGGCGGCCGCCGGGCAGGACTGGCGCGATCCGGGGTTGCGTCTCTGCCTGGTCTGGGCCGGATCGGCGCTGGTGCTGTTCAGCCTGATCAGCGGCAAGCAGGCGCATTACCTTGTCCCGGAACTGCCCGCCGCCGCGCTGATCGTCGCGCGCCTTGCACCCCCGCGGTTCTCGGTCGCGGGACCCGCGATCATCCTGGGCCTGGCGGCGCTGGCCTGCGCCGGCATCGCCGCCGGCCTGATCCCGGTCGGCCGGGCAGAGGCGCTTGTCCAGCCGCGCACGATGCTGCTGGCCACGGGCTTCCTGCTGGCCGCCGCCAGCCTTGGGGCGCTGCGCGTCCGGGGGCTGGGCGGGGGCGTGGTGCTGACGCTGGGAACGCTGCTGTCGCTGAACCTGCTGGTCAGCCTGACCGCGTCCGGTTCCCTTTACGACAGCCGCCCCATCGCCGCCGCGATTGCCCCGTCCGAGGCGGAGGGCATCGCGTTCTACGGACAGAGCTATCATGCCGAGTTCAACTTTGCCGCGCGCCTGAGAGCGCCCGTGGCCACGCCCCCGACCCCTCGGGACTTGGCCGCATGGCAGGCCGCCCATCCGCGCGGCGTCATCGTCGCGCGGCGCGACAAGGCCCACCCGCCCTGGCCCGCGCGCCGCACGATTGCGTTCCGCAACTCTCCCTATGCCATCTGGCAGGTCGCCGATGCGCCGCAACTGGAGCCTTCGCCATGACCCGCCCCCTCGACATCAGCGTCGTGATCCCCGCGCGCGACGAGATCGCCGCCCTTGCCCCCCTGATCCAGGGCGTGGGCCAGGCCCTTGCCGGCCGCGCGTTCGAGGTGATCGTCGTTGACGACGGATCGACCGACGGCACCCCCCACGCCCTTGGGGCCCTGCAGGCCCGGCATCCGTGGCTGTTCTGGGCGCGCAACGACACGGCCTGGGGTCAGTCGGCCGCGATCCGGCGGGGGGTTCGCATGGCGCGGGGGGCGATCGTGGTCACGCTGGACGGCGACGGACAGAACCCGCCCGACCAGATCCCCGCGCTGCTGGCGCCCTTTGCCGCGGCAGGCAGTGACGCGCTGGGACTGGTTCAGGGCGAGCGTGTGGGTCGCAGGGACACCGCCCTGAAGCGCCGGGCATCGCGGGCCGCCAACGCCATCCGGCGCGCCCTGCTGCGCGACGGCGTGCGGGATTCGGGATGCGGGCTCAAGGCATTTCGGCGCGAGGCCTATCTTGACCTGCCGTGGTTCGACCACATCCACCGCTTCATGCCGGCGATGATGCTGCGTGAGGGGTGGCACGTGGTGTCGGTACCCGTCACGCACCGCGACCGGCAGGGCGGCGTGTCGAAATACGGCGTCGTGGGCCGCGGGCTTGTGGGCATACCCGACCTGCTGGGCGCGGCATGGCTGATCCGCCGCGCCGGGCCGCCCCGCCACCCGCGCGCCCCCGGGCAGACGGATCAGGCCGCCACGGCTGCCGCGCGCCCCGCGCCGCCGACCGGGGACCTTCACGTCAGCAGCGAGAGCCTGCCGAAGGCCTGACGCTCAGTGCGTCCAGGGCAGGCGGCGGTCGGTCGCAAAGTTCTCGCCGTAGCCGCGGGGGCGGACGTTCACGCCGCGCTTGTTCGGCTCGATCACGATATAGTCCAGCCCCTCGGCCTTGGCATAGGCCTCGGCCTCGGCCCGGGTGGCAAAGCGCAGCCGCACCTGCGCCTGCGTGTCGTCGCTGCTGGTCCAGCCCATCAGCGGGTCAATCCCGCGCTGGTCCGAGGGCGGAAAGTCCAGCACCCAGGATTTCGACCGGGCGGTCCCGGACTGCATGGCGTTGCGGGCAGGCTGATAGATGCGGACGCGCATGACGATGATCCCGATGATGGTGCTGGTCTTGTGCCGCAAGGCCGCGAGGCGTTCAAGCCCGGCGGGAACGCAACGGCGGCCGGGCGCGTTGACCGGTACCCCCAGAACGGAGATCCGACGATGAATCGCCCAACCGCCGTTGCGACCCGACAGCAGGACCTGCGGCTGCCCGCCGCGCTGATGCTGGGCGCGGTTCTGGTGCTGGCGCCGATGACGGCCCGGGCCCAGACGACCCCTGCGCCGGCCGATGCCGCCGCGCAACCCGCCGACCCATCCGCGGCGGCCGCCACAGCCGCGCCTGCGGACGCCGCCGCAGCCCCGGCCGCCGGCCAGTTCCGTCAGGCCGGCGCGACACTGCAAAACGCCGAGGGCGGCCAGGTGGGCGCCGTCATCATCACCGAAACCGAATCGGGCGTCATGCACCTGATCATGGACATCGGCGAAGGCGCCCTGCCCGCGACCCAGCACGCGGTCCACATCCACGAAACCGGCGCGTGCGAGGCCCCGACCTTTGAATCCGCGGGCGGCCACCTTGCCGGCGACAAGGAGCATGGGCTGCATTCCCCCAAGGGGATACACCCCGGCGACCTGCCCAACATCACCCTGTATGAATCCGGCGCGGTGCATGTCGAATATTTCCTGCCCGGCGTGCTGATGGATCAGATCATGGATGCCGACGGGTCGGCGGTGGTGATCCATGCCGGGGTCGATGACTATACGTCCCAACCTGCGGGCAACGCAGGCGACCGCATCGCCTGCGGGGTTCTGGCCGCACCGACGAACTGAGGTGCGCCGGACGTGAACGACACAGGGCCGCCAGTCCGGGCGGCCCTTTTCCTTGAACCGTAGCCGTTCCGACGCCAGCTATGGGAAGCCGCATGGTCCGGCAGAGGTTCGCCATGGCTCACAACAACACCAACGCGCCCGTCCTGGTGCCGCTGCCGCAGCGGCGCGCCAAGCTTGAGGGCGGCCGCCCCTTTACCTTGAAGACCGAGTTCGCCCCCGCCGGGGACCAGCCGACGGCGATCGTCGAACTGGTGCAGGGCGTGCAGGCGGGCGAACGCGACCAGGTGCTGCTGGGCGCCACCGGGACCGGCAAGACCTTTACCATGGCCAAGGTGATCGAGGCCACGCAGCGGCCGGCCATCATCCTGGCGCCGAACAAGACCCTGGCCGCCCAGCTTTACGGCGAGTTCAAGGGATTTTTCCCCGACAACGCCGTCGAATACTTCGTCAGCTATTACGACTATTACCAGCCCGAGGCCTATGTGCCGCGGTCGGACACCTATATCGAGAAGGAATCCCAGATCAACGAGGCCATCGACCGGATGCGCCATTCCGCGACGCGCGCGCTGCTGGAACGCGACGACGTCATCATCGTGGCCTCGGTCAGCTGCATCTACGGTATCGGCTCGGTCGAGACCTATTCGGCGATGACGCAGGACATGGTGGTGGGCCAGTCCTATGACCAGCGCGGGTTCATCAACGAGCTTGTCGCCCAGCAGTACAAGCGGCTGGACACGGCCTTCCAGCGCGGCGCCTTCCGCGTGCGCGGCGACGTCGTCGAGGTCTGGCCCGCCCACCTGGAAGACCGCGCCTGGCGGTTTTCCTTCTTCGGCAACGAGCTTGAGGCGATCACCGAGTTCGACCCCCTGACCGGCGCACGCGAGGGCGACTACAAGCAGATCCGCATCTATGCCAACAGCCACTATGTCACGCCGCGCCCGACCTTGCAGCAGGCGATCAAGGGCATACGGTCCGAATTGCAGTTGCGGCTGAAGCAGCTGACCGACGAGGGCAAGCTGCTGGAGGCCCAGCGGCTGGAGCAGCGCACCAACTTCGACCTGGAGATGCTCGAGGCCACTGGCGTCTGCAACGGGATCGAGAACTACAGCCGCTATCTGACCGGGCGTGCGCCGGGCGAGCCGCCGCCCACGCTGTTCGAGTTCATCCCCGACAACGCCATCGTCTTTGCCGACGAATCCCACGTCAGCGTGCCGCAGATCGGGGGCATGTATCGCGGCGACTTCCGGCGCAAGTTCACGCTGGCCGAACACGGATTCCGCCTGCCCAGCTGCATGGACAACCGCCCGCTCAAGTTCGAGGAATGGGACGCGATGCGCCCGCAGTCGGTCTTCGTCAGCGCCACGCCCGCGCAGTGGGAGATGGACCAGACCGGCGGGGTCTTTACCGAACAGATCATCCGGCCGACCGGCCTGTTGGACCCGGTGATCGAAATCAGGCCCGTCGAGACGCAGGTGGACGACCTGCTGGACGAGGTGCGGCTGGTCGCAAGGCAAGGCTATCGCACGCTGGTCACGACGCTGACCAAGCGCATGGCCGAGGACCTGACCGAATACCTGCACGAACAGGGCATTCGCGTCCGCTATATGCACAGTGACATCGACACGATCGAGCGGATCGAGATCCTGCGCGACCTGCGGCTGGGCGCTTATGACGTGCTGGTCGGCATCAACCTGCTGCGCGAGGGGCTGGACATCCCCGAATGCGGGCTGGTCGCCATTCTGGATGCCGACAAGGAAGGCTTCCTGCGGTCGGAAACCGCGCTGGTCCAGACCATCGGCCGCGCGGCGCGCAACGTCGATGGGCGCGTGATCCTGTATGCCGACCGCATCACCGGCAGCATGGAACGCGCGATGGCCGAAACCGAACGCCGCCGCGCCAAGCAGCACGCCTATAACGTGGCGCACGGCATCACGCCGCAGACCGTCCGCAAGAACGTCGAGGATGTGCTGTCGGGTCTGTGGCAGGGCGACACCGATCAGGCCCGCGTCACGACAAAGATCGACAAGCCGCTGGTCGGCGCGAACCTTCAGGCCCATCTGGACGCGCTGCGCGCCGGGATGCGGAAGGCGGCCGAGAACCTCGAGTTCGAGGAGGCCGCCCGCCTGCGCGACGAGGTCAAGCGCCTGGAGGCGGTGGAGCTGGTCATCGCCGACGACCCGCTGGCCCGCCAGCAGGCGGTCGAGGAGGCCGCCGAACAGGCGGTCCGGTCGCAGGGGCGGTCCACCGCGGGCCGCGCCGGCCAGCGCGGCGGCAACAAGCGGCGCAAGCGGGGCTGAGGCCCCGCCCCGTCAGCCGCAGCTGACCGAGATCACCGTGCCCCTGGCATCCGTCACGATGTTCAGCCGGTCGTCCTGATAGTCATCCAGAACCATCGCGCCGCTTTTCAGGATGCGGTGGTTCAGGCCCTGCGGCAGCCTGGCGGCCGCAGCAGGGGTGCCCACCAGCGTCGTCCACTCACGCGGCGAGCAGGCGACCGCGCCGGCTTTGGCCGGGGCACGTGTCGACGCCGCCCCCTCGATGCAGCCCGCCAGGGCAAGCAGCGCGGCAAGCGCGATCGCGCGGCGGCACGGGGCGGGCATCCTGATGACAGTTGGCACGGCGGTCCTTTCTGCTGGGGCGGTCAGAACACCTGCCGCGTCGGGCAACGTCAACCCACCGGACGGAAAGGGCCGCCCTGCGTGACAGGGCGGCCCGGAATGATGGTGGGTGATAACGGATTTGAACCGCTGACATCTTCGATGTGAACGAAGCGCTCTACCGCTGAGCTAATCACCCGGTGGACGGCTAGATAGCCGCTGCCACGGCATCCCGCAAGGGGTGATCGGCAGGTCAGTCGTGGTCGCGGGCCCCGTCCGGTTCTGCCACACCGGCCGCCGCGGGATCGCCCGCACCCGGACGGCGCAGCCGCATGACGATCACCTCGCCGCCCTTGCCGGTGCGTTGGCGGCTGACGCGGACCTTGCCCAGCGGGGGCAGGACCAGATCCTCTCCGCAGGACAGGGCGCGGCCCAGTTCGGCCAGAAGGGCATCGGTCAGCGCCCGCACCTGGGCGCGCGGCTGCCCCGTTTCGGCGCACAGCTTGTCCAGCAGCGCTTGCTTTTGCAGGGTGGGGGCCGCGCCAGCCTCGCCCTCGGCGTCGCGGGACGTGCCCCGATCCCCCTGGCCCGCACCGGGGGCGTTGGCCTGTCTGGCAGGGAACGGCATTGCCTCGTCCTCGCCTGCGTCACGGGGCCGGCGCTCGACGTCTTTCATGCTGAACCTCTGCAATCTGCGGGTGTGATCCGTCCGTGCCCTGATGGGCCGGCCCGCGCCCCGCGGTCAAGCCTGCTTGCTGCGCCCGCCGCAAAAAAAGGGGCGCCGCGGATGCGACGCCCCCTTCCCTTTTCATCCGGCCCGTGCCGGCCTCAGTGGGCAAGCGACACGCCGCCCGCGCCACCCTCGCGCAGCCCGGCAAGCCGGGTGGCCTCGGCCGCCTCATAGGCCGCCTCGTCCCAGTCCATCGGCTCGGGCATGCGGACCAGGGCATGGCGCAGCACCTCGCGGACGTTCGACACCGGGATGATCGTCAGCCCCTCCTTCACGTTGGCGGGGATGTCGGCCAGGTCCTTGGCGTTTTCCTGCGGGATCAGCACCGTCTTGATGCCGCCGCGCAGCGCGGCCAGCAGCTTCTCCTTCAGCCCGCCGATCGCCAGCGCGTTGCCGCGCAGCGTGACCTCTCCGGTCATCGCGACGTCCTTGCGGACGGGGATGCCGGTCATCACGCTGACGACCGAGGTGACCATCGCCAGACCCGCGGACGGACCATCCTTGGGGGTCGCACCCTCGGGGACGTGGACGTGGATGTCGCGCTTGGAAAACTGCGGCGGCTCGATCCCCAGTTCCGGCGCGACCGAGCGCACAAAGCTGGCGGCGGCGTCGATGGATTCCTTCATGACGTCGCCCAGCTTGCCCGTCGTCTTCATCACGCCCTTGCCCGGCAGCTTCAGCGCCTCGATCTGCAACAGATCGCCGCCCGTCTGCGTCCAGGCCAGGCCCGTCACCACGCCGACCTGATCGTCCTGTTCGGCCAGACCGTAACGATGCCGGCGGACCCCCAGGTACTCCTCGGCCTTCTCGGGCGTGACCACGACCGAGGTCGCGCGACCCTTCAGGATCTCGGTCACCGCCTTGCGGGCCAGCTTGGCGATCTCGCGCTCGAGGTTCCGCACCCCGGCCTCCCGCGTGTAATAGCGGATGACATGGGTCAGCGCCTCGTCCGTGACCGAGAACTCGCCCTTGCGAAGGCCGTTGGCCTTGATCTGCTTGGGCAGCAGGTGGCCCTTGGCGATCTCGCGCTTCTCGTCCTCGGTGTAGCCGGCCAGCGGGATGATCTCCATTCGGTCCAGCAGCGGCCCCGGCATGTTGTAGCTGTTGGCGGTGGTCAGGAACATCACGTTCGACAGGTCGTATTCCACCTCGAGATAGTGGTCCACGAAGGTCGCGTTCTGTTCCGGGTCCAGCACCTCGAGCATCGCCGACGCCGGGTCGCCCCGGAAGTCCTGTCCCATCTTGTCGATCTCGTCGAGCAGGATCAGCGGGTTCGTGGTCTTGGCCTTCTTCAGCGCCTGGATGATCTTGCCGGGCATCGACCCGATATAGGTCCGCCGGTGGCCCCGGATCTCGGATTCGTCGCGCACGCCGCCAAGGCTGATGCGGATGAATTCACGTCCCGTGGCACGCGCGACCGACTTGCCCAGCGAGGTCTTGCCGACGCCGGGGGGGCCGACGAGGCACAGGATCGGTCCCTTCAGCTTGTCGCTGCGGGTCTGCACGGCCAGATACTCGACGATCCGCTCCTTGACCTTTTCAAGGCCATAGTGGTCGGCGTCCAGGATCTTCTCGGCGGCGACAAGGTCGCGCTTGGTGCGCGACTTCACGCCCCACGGCAGCGACAGCAGCCAGTCGAGGTAGTTGCGGCTGACCGTCGCCTCGGCCGACATCGGCGACATCGACTTCAGCTTCTTCAGCTCGCCCTCGGCCTTTTCGCGGGCTTCCTTGCTGAACTTGGTGGCGGCGATCTTCTGCTCCAGCTCGGCCAGCTCGTTCTGGCCATCCTCGCCGTCGCCCAGCTCGCGCTGGATCGCCTTCATCTGCTCGTTCAGGTAATATTCGCGCTGCGTCTTCTCCATCTGGTTCTTGACGCGGCTCTTGATCTTCTTCTCGACCTGCAAGACCGACATCTCGCCCTGCATCAGCCCATAGACCTTCTCCAGCCGCTGGGCGACGTCCAGCGTCTCGAGCAGGTCCTGCTTTTTCAGGATGTCGATGCCCAGGTGGCCCGACACCAGATCGGCCAGCCGGGCGGGGTCGCGCGCCTCGGCCACCGACGAGACGGCCTCCTCGGGGATGTTCTTGCGGATCTTGATGTAGCGCTCGAACTCTTCGGCGACGGCGCGGACCATCGCGACCGAAGCCTCGGCCTCGCCGCCGGTTTCGGCCAGGGGCTCGACCGACGCCTCGAAATACTCGTCGTTGTCGGCGAATCCGGTGATGCGGACGCGCGACTGCCCCTCGACCAGCACCTTGACGGTCCCGTCGGGCAGTTTCAGCAGTTGCAGCACGTTCGCCAGAACGCCGGTCGAGAAGATGCCGTCGGTCGCGGGCTCGTCGATGGACGCATCGCGCTGGGCGGCCAGCAGGATCGGGCGATCCTGCTCCATCACCGCCTCAAGCGCACGCACCGACTTTTCGCGGCCGACGAACAGCGGAACGATCATGTGCGGGAACACCACGATGTCGCGCAGCGGCAGGACCGGATGGGTGCTGGTGTATGTTTCGGTCATCTGAGTTCCTTTCTTGCCCGGAACCGACGGCCCCCACACGCGGGCAGCGCATCGTCCCTGCTTGCAGCCAATCTAGGTGCCCCGATGCCGTGCTGCAATGGTCCGGGGTTCGCACGATGTTCACACAATACATCGTGTTGGATCGATCTTCAGCGGGGGATCACGATCTCGGCGCGCAGCCCGCCCAGGCGATCGCCATCGCTCAGCCGCAGCTGCCCGCCGTGCGCGCGCGCGATGTCGGCGGCGATCGCCAGCCCCAGCCCGGCCCCCTGCCCGCGGTCCTGGTTGCGCGCCGCGTCCAGCCGCACGAACGGGCGCAGCGCATCGTCGCGGCGCGCCGCGGGGATGCCCGGCCCGTCATCCTCGACCGAGATGCGAAAGCTGCGCGGGGTCAGCACCGCGTCCACCTCGGCCCGCGAGCCGTGGCGCACGGCGTTGCCGATCAGGTTCTCGACGGCCCGGCGCAGGGCGGGCGGGCTGAAATGCGCCTGGCCCTCGCCCTCGACCTGCCCCAGCGACACGGCCTGGCCGCCGCGCTGCGCGTCGGCCACGACGCACTGGACGAAGGGGATCGCCGCCTGCGCCTCGGACGGGGTGTCCTGCGCGGCATCGCTGGCGTGTTCCAGGAAGGCGTCGATCATCGCGCCCATCTCGGCCACGTCGCGTTCCATGTCGCGGATCTCGTCCGGCTCGGGCGGCAGGTCGGGCGACAGCATGGACAGCCCCAGCCGCAGCCGCGTCAGGGGCGTGCGCAGGTCGTGGCTGATCCCCGACAGCATCAGCTTGCGCTGCTCGTTCTGCCGCTCGATCCGGTTGCGCATGTCCAGGAACGCGGTGCCGGCGCTGCGGACCTCGACGGCGCCGGCCGGGCGATAGGGTTCCACCCGGCCGCGTCCGTACGCCTCGGCGGCGACGGCCAGCCGGCGGATCGGTCGCAGCTGGTTGCGCAGGAACACCGTGGCGATCGCCGTCATCAGCGCCGAGGTCACCACCATCATCACCAGCAGCTGGTGCGGGTTCGAGGGGGTCAGCCGGGTCCGTGGGAACGCCAGCGCAAACGGGCGCGGCCCGTCCACCGCGACCACGACGCGGCGCAGGTCCGACAGGTCGACGGCGCGCAGGCCCGGAACCCTGTCGTGCAGCTCGGCGATCACCACGCGCCCCGACAGGTCGTAAAAGACCCGCCGGTCGGCCAGCCCCGGCGGCGGGGGCAGATGCAGGGTCAGGCCAAGCGGGCCCGCGATCGCCTGCCCCGCCGCCTGCGCCGCGGCGTCGTCGGGCGCGGCGGTGACGCGATCCCCGACCAGCGCCAGCTCGGCCGCGGCGGTTGCGGTCATCTGCCGGGTCACGTCCTCGAAGTGGCGCTGCAGGAACATGACGCCCACGACCAGCGTGACGACGACCACCGGCAGAAACAGGATCAGCGCGGCGCGGCCGTAAAGCCCGCCCGGCATCAGGCGCTTGAGCCACGCGAAGTTCATGCCGACCTCATGGCCGCAGCCTAGCGCCGGGTGCGCCCGCGCGAAAGGCCCCCGGCCCGGGCCGGCTGCCGCTTGCGCCCGCCGCGGCAAGGCTGTTTCCTGCCCGCCAAGGCGCGCGCGCACTCCGCGCCGCAGGGCAAGGCACGATGACCGAAATCCCCGTCCGCGTCGTGACGGCCGCGAACCCCTCGCCCCTGACCGGGCCGGGGACCAACAGCTTCCTGATCGGACGCGGCTCGGTCGCCGTCGTCGATCCCGGCCCCGACCTGCCGGGCCATGTCGAGGCGATCCTGGCCGCGGCGGGCGCCGGGCGGATCACCCATATCCTGGTCACGCATCCGCACCTGGACCATTCGGGCGCCGTGCCGCGGCTGGCGGCCGCCACGGGTGCGCCGGTGCTGGCCTTCGGCGCGCCGGACGCGGGACGGTCGCCGATGATGGACCGGCTTGCGGCCAGCGGGCAGCTTGCCTCGACCGAGGGCATCGACCACGGGTTTCGCCCCGACGTCAGCCTGTCCGACGGGGCGGTGGTCGAGAGTGACGAATGGCGGATCGAGGCGCTGCACACGCCCGGCCACATGGGCTGCCACCTGTCGTTCGCGCTGGGCGACCGCATCCTGTGCGGGGACGTGGTGATGGACTGGACGACGACGCTGATCTCTCCGCCGGACGGGGACGTGGCGGATTACCTGCGCGCGCTGGACCGGCTGTGGGCGCGCGGGGCGCGGACGCTGCTGCCCGCCCATGGCGGGGCGGTCCGCGACCCGGCCGCCCGGCTGGCGGACCTGGCCGCGCACCGGCGCGCCCGCACCGCGCAGATCCTGGCCGCGCTGGACCGCGGGCCGGGGCGGGCCGCGGACCTTGCGGCGCGCATCTACGACATCGCCCCCGCCCTGCTGCCGGCGGCGACCCGCAACGTGCTGGCGCATCTGGTCGCGCTGGCGGATCTGGGCGCGGTCAGCGCCGATCCGCAGATCGCCGCCGACGCGGTGTGGCGCCGGGCCTGAGGCGCGGCGGCCGTCAGATGATCCGGGCGCCGCTTGCGCCGTCGAACAGCTGGATCGCCCCCGCATCCGCCGCCAGCCGCAGCCCGTCGCCCAGCGGCCTGCATCCACGACACCCAGCCGGTGGTCAGGCCGCAGGGTGCGGCGCCCGACTGCTCGATCCTCTGCGAGACCCGCTCGACCACCGCCCGCCTGCGCCACCCTGACCCCAGCGGCCCTAATGACGTCATTTCCAGAACTCATTTTGGCGCCGCCGGTCCGGGCGATAGCGTGCGCCAACACCCCTGTTTGCCCGGAAGGACAGCCGATGACTGACGACATGCTGCACGTGATGGAATGGCACAACGGCGACAAGGCATTCTCGCCGTTTTCGGACGCCGAGATGACGCGGCGCCAGGACGACGTGCGCGGCTGGATGGCCCGGAACGACGTCGATGCCGCGCTGTTCACCTCGTTTCACTGCATCAACTACTATTCCGGCTGGCTCTACTGCTATTTCGGCCGGAAATACGGCATGGTCATCACGCAGGACAACGCCACGACCGTCTCGGCGGGGATCGACGGCGGCCAGCCCTGGCGGCGCAGCTTCGGCGACAACATCACCTATACCGACTGGCGCCGCGACAACTATTTCCGCGCGGTGCGCCAGCTGACGCCGGGCGTCAAGCGGCTGGGGATCGAGTTCGACCACGTCTCGCTGGACTTCCGCCGCCAGCTTGAGGCGGCGCTGCCGGGGGTCGAGTTCGTGGACGTGGCCCAGCCCTCGATGTGGATGCGGTCCATCAAGTCGGCCGAGGAGCACACACTGATCCGCGAGGGCGCGCGCATCTGCGACGTGGGCGGCGCGGCGGTGGCGGCGGCGGTCAAGGCGGGCGTGCCGGAACACGAGGTCGCCATCGCCTCGACCAACGCCATGATCCGCGAGATCGCGGCAGGCTTTCCCTTTGTGGAGCTGATGGACACCTGGACCTGGTTCCAGTCGGGCCTCAACACCGACGGCGCGCACAACCCGGTGACCAACAAGACGATCCAGTCGGGCGAGATCCTGTCGCTGAACTGCTTTCCGATGATCTTCGGCTATTACACCGCGCTGGAACGCACGATGTTCTGCGACCACGTGGACGACGCCAGCCTGGATATCTGGGAAAAGAACGTGGCCGTGCATCGCCGCGGGCTGGAGCTGATCAGGCCGGGCGCGAAGTGCAACGAGATCGCGCTGGAACTGAACGACATGTACCGCCAGTGGGACCTGCTGAAATACCGCAGCTTCGGCTATGGCCACAGCTTCGGCGTGCTGTCGCATTATTACGGCCGCGAGGCTGGCGTGGAACTGCGCGAGGACATCGAGACGGAATTGCAGCCCGGCATGGTCGTGTCGATGGAGCCGATGGTGATGCTGCCCGAGGGCGTTCCCGGCGCCGGCGGCTATCGCGAGCATGACATCCTGATCGTGGCCGAGGACGGGGCCGAGAACATCACCGGCTTCCCCTTCGGCCCCGAACACAACGTCATCCGCAACTGACCCCGCCCCGAAAACGGAAAGGCCCGGCGATGCCGGGCCTTTCCGCTGGACCGGACCGGGGGTTCAGCCGAACTCGGCCCTCAGCGCGGCCACGATGCCAGTGGTGCAGACCTCAAGCAGGATCTCGCCCTTTTCGGCCGACGCCTCCTTGGGCGAGGACAGCGTGCCCGAGCAGGGCGTCCACTCGGGCCTGACCGGATAGACGTCATAGGGGGGAAAGCGGGCCGGGGCCACGTCCAGCGCGCGGTCCAGGTGGACCAGCCCGGGATGCAGCGCCAGCATCAGCGAGGTTTCCAGAACCCCGCCGTGCTCAAGCTCCCATCCCGGAAAGCCGTTGGGGTAAAGCCGCCCGATCGTGGCCTTGTCCACGAAATCCCAATAGGACAGCACCACGATCTTCATGTCGGTGATCCCGTCCCAGCGCAGTTCGCGCAGGGCGAGGTCGATCCCCTCGATGATGAACCACGAGTTCTCGTAATGCCCGTTCACAAGGCAGATCCGGCGGACGCCGTGGCGGGCGAACTCGCGGATCACGTCGCGCAGCGCGGCCACCAGCGTCGCGCCGTCCAGGCTTGTCGTGCCCGGCAGGTGGTTGCCGCCGCCCGATTTCTGGTGCGACTTGTAGCCATAGGTGAAGGGCGGCGCGACCAGCGCGCCCGTCTGTTCGGCCACGCGGCGCGCGAACTCTGTCGGCAGCAGCACGTCCACGTGCAGCGGCATGTGATGGCCATGCTGCTCCATCGACCCGATCGGGATCAGGATCGGGGTCCGCCCGTCGCGGACTGCCGCGTCATAGTCGGGCCAGGTCATTTCCGAGGCGAAGGCGGTGGTCCGTTCCATGGCATTCCGATGCTTGATGAGTGTCGGGCAAACTGAGTACCGGGCAAATCTACGTTGCCGCAGCGGCCCGCGGAAAATAGGTTGTGCCAATCCCGACATTGGCAGGACAAATCCATGGCCCTGATCACGAATCTGCCCACCGACCTGCTGCGCACCTTTATCGCCGTGGTCGAGTTGGGGGGACATTCCAAGGCCGGCGCGGTGCTGGGCCGCAGCCAGCCCGCCATCTCGCTGCAGATCCGGCGACTGGAGGAGCTGGTCCGCGCGCCCCTGCTGATGCACGAGGGGCGCGCCATCCTGCCCACCCCCGACGGCGAGGCGCTGCTGAGCTATGCGCGCGAGATCCTGCGCGTCAATGACGAGGCGGTGGGCCATTTCCATCGCACCGCCGTGGCGGGCGTGCTGCGGATCGGCCTGCCCACCGATTACGCCGTGGCGTTCCTGCAAAAGACGCTCACCGCCTTCATCCACGACCACCCCGAGGTCGACCTGGAGATCCACTGCGATCTCAGCCGCGAGCTGCACCAGCAGCTGCGGTCCGACGGACTGGACATCATCGTGGCGACGATCCCCACGCCGCGGATGCCTTATCTCTCGCGCAGCTGGACCGAGCAGCCGATCTGGGCGGCGGCCGAGGACTTTCGCGCGCCTCCCGGCCGGCCCGTCCCCTTGGGCGCCCACCCCGAGGGCTGCGATTATCGCGGGCGGATGCTGTCGGCACTGGATTCGGTCGAGCGGCGCTGGCGGATCGTGTACACGGGGCCCGGCATCTCGGGACTGCAGAACGCGGTGCTGAACGGGCTGTGCGTCACCGCGCTGACCCACGCCACCATGCTGCCCGGCATGCGCACGCTGCGCGAGGACGAGGGCTTTCCCAGCCTCGAGCCGCTGCGCATCGGCCTGCTCTACAAGCACCCCAGGCTGTCTGCGCCGGGCCTGCAGCTGGTCAGCGACATGGTGGCGGGAATCGAAACCGTCGGCTCGGGCGTCAGGCCCCTGCCCGGCTGATGCGTCCGCAGGCAGATAACGGCGGCAAATGATCCGATTTCAAGAACGGATTTTGCGGGGTCCGCGCGATCCCCTAGCGTCGGGGCAATGACAAAGCCCGCCACCAACAGGACAGGTCAACCGCCATGGCGCACCTTCGTTCCCCGCTGACAGGACTAACCCGGCGTTCCGTTCTGGCAACGGGCGCCGCCGCGCTGGCCACGCCGATGCTGTCGCGCCGCGCCTTTGCGGCCGCGACCGAGCTGACGATGCTGGCCTGGTACGGCCACGCCGAGCCTGACATGGTCGCCGAGTTCGAGGCCCAGAACAACGTCAAGTTCGTGCCCAAGTACTATACCGGCGGCGATAACATGCTGGGGCTGATCTCGCAGTCGCCGCCCGGCACGTTCGACATCATCCTGTCCGACGCCGAATACGTCCAGCAGCTGAACGCCGCCGGCTATATCGACGAGCTTGACCCGGCCGACTATCATTTTGACGAGTATTTCCCCGAGTTCCAGCAGTTCCCCGGCCACTGGCTGGACGGAAAGCTGTTCTCGGTCATGGCGCGCTTCGGCTTTCTGGGCGTCGCCTACAACACCGACGCCCTGACCGAGGCCGAGGCGTCCACCTACAACGTGTTCTGGGACCCCAAGCTGACCGGCAAGGTCGGGCACTTCGACTGGCACCTGCCGAACCTGGGCCAGATCAGCCTGCTGAACGGCAACCCGATCCCCTATGACATCGACGAGGCCGCGTGGGAGGCCGTGAAGGACAAGACCATGACGCTGCGCCCGCAGGTTGGCGGGTTCTTCGATTACGGCGGCACCTTCTCGTCGCTGAACGACGGGCAGATGCTGGCCTTTGCCGGGATCGGCGACTGGATCACCGGCACGCTGGAAAAGAACGGCGCCAAGGTGCGCTCGATCATCCCCGAGGAGGGCGGCCTGCAGTGGACCGAAAGCTGGTCCATCGGCAAGGGGTCGTCCAAGGCCGACCTTGCGAAGAAATGGATCCAGTACGCCACCTCGGCCCAGGGCCAGGCGAAATCGGCCAACATGGCCGCCTATCCCGCGCTGATCCCAAACCAGAAGGGGTGGGAGGTGCTGAACGCCGAAAACCCCGCCGAGGCCAAGCGCCAGGGCATGGTGATCGGTCAAAGCAACGTCATGGACATGATCCGGTCGGGCAAGATCCAGTTCCGCCAGCTGCCGATCCAGCAGGACCTGGAAACCTGGAACGACTTCTGGTCGGACTACAAGGGCGCCTAACCCCGGCGGGTCCGGCGCATCCCGCGCCGGGCCGCGCCCCACCCCAGCCGGAGTGCCGCGATCCATGCGCCGCCACCTGTCCCTGTACGGGCTGACCTTTTCGCTGCCCCTGCTGATCTGGCAGCTCGTCTTCTTCGTCTTTCCGCTGTGCTTTCTGGTCGCGCTCAGCTTCTGGACGGTCAGGAACTTTGCCATGCGGCCTGACTTCGACACCGTGAACTGGGTGACGATGTACGGCCGCAAGGTGTTCTGGCAGGCCTATGCGACGACCTTTGCACTGGCGGCAGTGGCGTCCGTGCTGACCAGCGTGCTGGCGTTCCCCTGTTCGTACGCCATCGCCTTCAAGATGTCGGACCGCGCGCGCCGCTGGGCGGTGTTTCTGATGGTGATCCCGTTCTTTACCAGCTACTTGGTGCGGGTCTATTCTTGGCAGATCTTTCTGTCGGACGCGGGCATCCTGAACGTGCTGTTCGGCTGGGTTGGCTTGGGGCCATACGGGATGCTGAACACCGTCGGCGCGACGATGATCGGCTATCTGACGCTCAGCTTTCCGCTGGTGGTGCTGCTGCAGCTGTTCAGCCTGGTGTTCATCGACCGCACCCTGATCGAGGCGGCGCACAACCTGCGCTGCGGCCGTCTGCGGACGGTCTTTGCCGTCATCATCCCGTCCGCCCGCGTGGGTCTGGTGATCGCGGCGCTGTTCTGCTTCATCCTCAGCTTCGGCGACTTCGTGAGCCCCGTCTATCTGGGCGGGGGTGATCCGACCACCCTGTCCATCCTGATCACCGACACGACCAAATCCGGGCAGCAGTGGCCGCGGGCGGCCGTGATTGCGCTGACCATGATCGGGACGCTGATGGTGGTCGCCTTCCTGTCGGTCCGCTTTGCCTACAAGGGACGCAACGCATGAGCGATGACGGCGCGCAGGACATCAACCGCAGCCGCGCGGTGGACTGGGCGCTTCGCGCCTATGTCGTGGCGGCCTATGCCTTTGTCTTCGCCCCGATCCTGGCCAGCTTCGTGTTCTCGTTCAACTCGGACCGGTTCCCGTCGCTGCCGCTGGGGCAGTTCTCTCTGGACTGGTACCGGGCCGTCGCCGCCGACCCGCTGGTGTGGGAGGGGCTGCGCAACACCCTGCTGGTGGGCGTGGTCGCGGGCGTGATCTCGACCGCGCTGGGGTTCGGCGCGGCCTATACCGACTATCGCTATCAGTTCTTCGGCAAGCAGGTCTATCTGGCGCTGGCGCTGCTGCCGCCGACGATCCCGGTCATCATCATGGGTCTGGCGATGCTGGCCTTCCTGTCGCGCATGGACCTGTCGGGCAACGCGCTGTCGGTCATCATCTCGCACGTCGTGATCTGCGCGCCCTTTGCCATGGCCATCGTCCGGCTGCGGCTTTCGCAGATGGACCCGGCGCTGGAACCCGCCGCCTGGAACCTGGGCGCGTCGGAATGGCAGACCATGCGCCATGTCGTCATGCCCTTCACCCGTCCGGCGATCCTGGGGGCGCTGTTCATCACGATGGCCGTGTCGTTCGACGAATTCGCCATCGCCTGGTTCGTGTCCGGGCTGAACGAGACGCTGCCCGTCAAGGTGCTGGGCTTTCTTCAGGGCCAGGTCAGCCCGCGCATCAACGCCATCGGCAGCTTCGTGTTCGTCACCTCGATGACACTGGTGATCCTGGCACAGGTGCTGCTGGCCGGACGCGACACAACGGCCCGGCGCGCGTCGGGCGAACAGGAGTGACGATGCAAACCGATACGCTGGTCTCGATCGACGGTGTCATCAAGCGCTTTGGCAGCTTTGTCGCCGTGCAGCGGATGGACCTGGACATCCGCAAGGGCGAGTTCCTGGCCATCATGGGGTCCAGCGGCTGCGGCAAGACCACGACGCTGCGGATGCTGGCAGGCCTCGAGGCGCCCAGCGAGGGCGTGATCCGGTTGGCGGGCCAGCCCATCAACGACCTGCCCACCTGGGCCCGCGACACGCCGATGGTCTGGCAGAGCCTTGCGCTGTTTCCGTTCCTGAACGTGCGCGAGAACGTCGAGTTCGCGCTGAAGATGCGGGGCGTCGGCCGCGAGGAGCGGCGCCAGCGGGCCGAGCAGTGGCTGGAGCGGATGCAGATCGCCGAGTTCGCGGACCGCAACATCGCGCAGCTGTCCGGCGGCCAGCGCCAGCGGGTCGCGCTGGCCCGGTCGCTGGTGGTGGAACCCCAGATCCTGCTGCTGGACGAGCCGCTGTCGGCGCTGGACGCGGCGCTGAAGGTGCGGATGCAGTCGCTGCTGAAGAACCTGCAACGGCAGACGGGCATCACCTTCGTCTATGTCACCCACAGCCAGTCCGAGGCGTTCTCGATGGCCGACCGCGTCGTCATCATGAGCCGCGGCAAGATCGAGCAGATCGGCACGCCCCAGGACATCTATCGCGCGCCGCGCACCCGGTTCGTCGCCGACTTCCTCGGCTCGTCGAACATCTTCGACGGCACCGTGTCGCGCATCCTGCCCGACGGGGTCGAGCTGGACACCCCCAGCGGCCGGCTGCGCCAGACCGGGGGCAGCCCCGAGGGCCGGCCGGGCACGGGCCGACCGGCCACGCTGACGGTGCTGGACACAAGGATGCGGCTCAGCCGGACCCCGCCGCCGGACGGCACGAACGTCGTCCCCGTCCGCGTCGTGGGCGAGGAATTCGTGGGCGCCACGGCGACCGTCTATCTGGAAACCGAGCACGGCCAGGAGATCCGCGTGCAGAAGGGGCACGAGGAACTGGCAGACCTGTCGATCCAGCCCGGCCAGGCCCTGTTCGCCCACTGGTCGCCCGAGGACGGCCATCTTCTGACGCAGGCGTGACCCGCCGCGCGCTGGGGGCGTCCTGTCCCAGCGCACGGGGGCGCGGTCGCGCACAGGCGGGCGTGGCTGGGCCGGGCCTGCACAGGCGGCGGCCCGGCGCGCCGAACGCCGGGCCGGCCGCGCGGTTCAGCTGAGGTGGTGGACCGGCTGGACCTTGTAGATGGGCGTGTCCAGCCCCTCCATCCGGGCCTTCAGCTGCAGCGCCAGATAGGATGAGTAATGGCGCGACTGGTGCAGGTTGCCGCCGTGGAACCACAGCGCCTCCTGCTGGGTCGGCTTCCACATGTTGCGCTGCTCGCCCTCCCACGGGCCGGGGTCCTTGGTCGTGTCCGAGCCGAGGCCCCAGACCTTGCCGACCTTGTCGGCCACGTCCTGCCCGATCAAGTCCGCGACCCATCCGTTCATCGACCCGTATCCCGTGGCATAGACGATCAGGTCCGCGGGCAGAACCTCGCCCGTGTCCAGCCGGACTCCCTCGGGCACGATCTCGGTGACCTGCCCCTGCGCCAGCTTGATCTTGCCGTCGATGATCAGCTGGCTGGCGCCCACGTCGATGTAATAGCCCGATCCCCGCCGCAGGTATTTCATGAACAGGCCCGAGCCGTCGTCGCCCCAGTCCAGACGGAACCCGGCCTTTTCCAGCCCCTCGTAAAAGGCCGCGTCGCGTTCCTTCATCTGCTCGTACAGAGGGATCTGCCACTGGTGCATGATCCGGTAGGGCAGCGAGGCAAAGATCAGGTCGGCCTTTTCCGTGGTCATGCCGTTCTGCACGGCCTGTTCGGAATACAGCGCGCCCAGCCCAATCTCCATCAGCGATTCCGACCGCACGATATGGGTGGTGGACCGCTGGACCATGGTCACGTCGGCATCGTGTTCCCACAGCGCCGCCGCGATGTCGTGGGCCGAGTTGTTCGAGCCAATGATGACGACCTTTTTCCCGGCATAGGCGTCCGGGCCGGGGTGCCGGGACGAATGATGCTGCTCGCCGGCAAAGCTGTCGGCGCCGGGAAACGCCGGCAGGCGCGGCTTGCCCGACATGCCGGTGGCCAGCACAAGCTGTTTCGGCCTCAGCACGACCTCGGTGCCGTCGCGGTCGATCACGACGGTCCATTCCTTCGTCGCCTCGTCATAGCTGGCGCGCTTGCAGGTGCTGCGCGTCCAGTAGTTCAGTTCCATGACCCGGGTGTACATCTCAAGCCAGTCGGCGATCTTGTCCTTGGGCGCAAAGACCGGCCAGGTGTCGGGGAACTTGATATAGGGCAGGTGGTCGTACCAGACCGGGTCGTGCAGGCACAGCGACTTGTAGCGGTTGCGCCACTGGTCGCCGGGGCGGTCGTGCTTGTCCACGATGATCGTGGGCACCCCCAGCTGACGCAGCCGCGCCCCCAGCGCGATGCCGCCCTGCCCGCCCCCGATGATGACGGCATAGGGCTGGCGTTCATACCCCAGCGCGGCCGCCTCGGCCTCGCGCTCCTCGCGCCAGCTGGGGCGGTTCCTGTCCGCGCCGTGCCGGGCGCCCAAGGGACGGGCAAAGCCCTTCGCCTCCTCGTGGCCCTTCAGCTCCTGCATGGTGGTCAGCAGGGTCCAGATCTTGCCGTCCCGCAGGCGGACAAGGCCCTGTCCCCGCGCCACCGCGGTTTCGAACCGGATCCAGGCGGTGATGACGCCGCCCTCCTCGGACGGGGTCTCGGCCTCGTCCAGGCGCCAGCCGGTCGGACGCACGCTGTCCAGCTGGCTGCGCAGCATGTCGGCCACCTGCTCGCGCCCCTCCATCGTGCGCAGGTTCCAGGTGAACGCCACCAGGTCGCGCCAGTAGCAGTCGGTCACGAACATCTGCGTCGCCGCGTCGATGTCGCCGGACTGCAGCGCCGCGCCGAACGCGTCCAGCAGGGCCTGCGCCTGCTGCGAGACTGTCGAATCAAGCATCCCCGTCCTCCCCTCGGTCAAGCTCCTCCGGGGACAAGGTTGCCGTGCAATGGCCCGCCTGCACAGCGATTTCGTCCGGGCCGAGGCGGGCAGGCCTGTCTGAGGTCCGGCCTTGCCGCCGGGATGCGAAAGCGGCGCGTGCGGTGCGGTCGGAACAGGGGGCGTCGGACAACCCTGCCCCGCCAACGCCCCCCGGACCTGGCGCCGCGTGGGCAGCAACCCTGTGGCGGGCACAAGCGGCGCGCCCCCCTTGTGCAGGGCACCGCCGCTCTGCCGCGCCCCGCACGCAGGTTTTCAGGCCGCGCGCAGCCCCAGCATCTCGCGCGCCTGCTGCCATGTGGCGACGGGGCGGCCGTGCCTGTCGCACAGCTCCACCACCCGGCGCACCCGCGCCGCGTTCGAGGACGCCAGCCGGTCGCGGTCCAGCCGCACGTTGTCCTCGCAAGCCCCGTGCGGGTGGGCCGCCCCTGGGCGACCGATACAGGGTCCCGCCTGCGGACCGACCGGGACGGCGCGTGCCCGGCCCCGAACACGACGGCGGCCCGGCCCGGAACCCGGCGGCCGCGCGGGGGTTGGGCTTGCTGACAGCCGGGACTGGCCCGGTGCTGCGGAAAGGCCCTGTCCCATGAACTCCATCATCTACATCGTCGGTCTGGTCGTTGTCGTGCTGTTCGTGCTGTCGATGCTGGGCCTGCGCTGAGGCGCTGCCGCAACAGAGGGGCCGCGCCCTTGCAGGGCGCGCGCCGGCACAGGGGAACGCGCGGGCTTTTGCGGGTGGCGCTTGGCCCACCACTCGGATAGGTGCGCGCCAACCCCCGAACAGACAGGCGCCGTCATGGACATCCGCAACATCGCCATCATCGCCCACGTGGACCATGGCAAGACAACACTGGTCGACCAACTGCTGAAGCAGTCGGGCAGCTTCCGCGAGAACCAGGCCGTCGCCGAACGCGCGATGGATTCGAACGACATCGAACGCGAACGCGGCATCACCATCCTGGCCAAGGCGACCTCGGTCGAATGGAAGGGCACCCGCATCAACATCGTGGACACCCCCGGCCACGCCGATTTCGGCGGCGAGGTGGAACGCATCCTGTCGATGGTCGATGGCGTGTGCCTGCTGGTGGACGCGGCCGAAGGGCCGATGCCGCAGACCAAGTTCGTGACCTCCAAGGCGCTGGCGCTGGGCCTGCGCCCCATCGTCGTGCTGAACAAGGTGGACAAGCCCGCGGCCGAGCCGGACCAGACGCTGAACGAGGTCTTCGACCTGTTCGCGAACCTCGGCGCGACCGACGAGCAGCTGGACTTTCCGCATGTCTACGCCTCGGGGATCGGCGGCTGGGCCGACGAGACGCTGGACGGCCCGCGCAAGGACATGTCGGCGCTGTTCGACCTGGTGCTGCGCCACGTGCCGCCGCCCGCGCAGCTGGCCCACCGCGACGAGCCGTTCAGGATGCTGGCGACCACGCTGGGCGCGGACCCGTTCATCGGCCGGATCCTGACCGGCCGGGTCGAGGCCGGGACCGCCCGGGCGGGCGACACGCTGAAGGCGCTGTCGCACGACGGCGAACGCATCGAGCAGTTCCGCGTGTCCAAGATCCTGGCCTTTCGCGGCCTGACCCAGACCACGATCGACGAGGCGGTGGCCGGCGACATCGTGACGCTGGCGGGAATGACCAAGGCGACCGTCGCGGACACGCTGTGCGCCCCCGAGGTCGATGCCCCCCTGCAGGCCAAGCCCATCGACCCGCCCACGATCAGCGTGACCTTCGGCATCAACGACAGCCCGCTGGCCGGGCGCGACGGGACCAAGGTGCAGTCGCGCGTGATCCGCGAGCGGCTGCTGCGCGAGGCGGAAACGAACGTCGCCATCAAGGTCGAGGACACGCCGGGCGGGGACGCCTTCGTGGTGTCCGGCCGGGGCGAGTTGCAGATGGGCGTGCTGATCGAGAACATGCGCCGCGAAGGCTTCGAGCTGTCGATTTCCCGCCCGCGCGTGATCTTCCGCGACGAGGGCGGCCAGCGGCTCGAACCGGTCGAGGAGGTCATCATCGACGTGGATGACGACTATACCGGCGTCGTCATCGACAAGCTGACCGGCACCCGCAAGGGCGACCTGCTGGAAATGCGGCCCGCGGGCCACGGCAAGACGCGGATCGTCGCGCACGTGCCGTCGCGCGGGCTGATCGGCTATCAGGGCGAATTCATGACCGACACGCGCGGCAACGGCGTGCTGAACCGCATCTTTCATGGCTGGGTGCCCTACAAGGGCCCGATCCAGGGCCGCCGGCAGGGCGTGCTGATCTCGATGGAGGACGGCGTGTCCGTCGCCTATGCGCTGTGGAACCTCGAGGAACGCGGCAAGCTGTTCATCGGCGCGCAGGAGCAGGTCTACCAGGGCATGATCATCGGCGAGCACTCGCGCGACAACGACCTGGAGGTGAACCCGCTGAAGGGCAAGAAGCTGACCAACGTCCGCGCCTCGGGCACGGACGAGGCGGTGCGGCTGACGCCCCCGGTGCGGATGAGCCTGGAGGCGGCGATCGCCTATATCGACGACGATGAGCTGGTCGAGGTCACGCCCAAGATCGTGCGGCTGCGCAAGCGCCACCTGGACCCGCACGAGCGCAAGCGCCAGTCGCGCGCCGAGGGCTGAGCGGGCTAGACCGGCGGACCGGATCGGGGCACCGGCAAGCAAGGATGCTTGCATCCGTGTCAAGGCGCCATGAATGTAGGATCAACGGGTTGAACCCCGGCCCTGCGCCGGGGCTGCCCTTCCCAACCCCGCCGACGGAGCAAGCGCCATGCCCCACAGCGAACCGTTGATCGATCGCATGATCAAGGAAGCCGTGCAGTACCTGCTGGATGCGCGCACCCAGGCGCTGACGGTGGCGGCCCTGTCGCAGCGGACCGGGGTGGACCTTGCGGTCCTGCACACGCTGTTTGCCGACGACCACGCCCTGTCCGAGGCCGTCGGCAACTATGTGGCCATCCAGCTGACCGACGCCATGTCGCGGGCGGTCGCCGCCGCCCCGTCTGGCGACAACCGTGCGGCGCTGATCGCCCTGGGCGCCGCCCATGTCGCCTGGGCCCGCAAGAACCGAGAGCTGTATGGCGTCGTCTCGGCGCGGCTGCTGATGACGGACGGGGGAAGCTGGGCGTTTCACCGTTACGATTCCAGCTTTGTGCCGCTGGTGCGTCAGTTCCTGGGGGAAACGCACGGCCAGACGACGCGCCGGGCGGCGATGGCCCGCAGCTTCATCTTCGGGATCACGGCGCTGGCCCTGGAGGAGCGGCTTGACGTCTGGTTGCGCCCCGACAGCTCCATCGACCACGAGATGATGGCGACGATCAGCGACTTCGTGGACATGCTGCTGAGCTGGGTGCCCCGGCAGACCTAGCGCACGCGCTCAGCCCATCCGCTCGGACGCATGGCCCCCCGGACTGGCCGGGAACACCACCGTCTTGGTGCCGTTCAGGAACACCCGGTGGTGGATATGGGCGTGGATCGCGCGCGACAGGACCTGCGCCTCGACGTCACGGCCCAGGCTGACGTAATCCTCGGGGCTTTGGGCGTGGGTGACGCGGGTCGTGTCCTGTTCGATGATCGGCCCCTCGTCCAGGTCTGCGGTCACATAATGCGCCGTGGCCCCGATCAGCTTGACCCCCCGCTCGTGCGCCTGCTTGTAGGGATTGGCGCCCTTGAAGCTGGGCAGGAACGAATGGTGGATGTTGATGATCCGCCCCGCCATGCGGTCGCAGAAGGCGTCCGACAGCACCTGCATATAGCGCGCCAGCACCACCAGTTCGGCCCCCGATTCCTCGACCACCGCCATCAGCCGCGCCTCTGCCTCGGCCTTGGCGGCGGGGGTGACGCGGATGTGGTGGAACGGGATGTCGGCGTTCACCACCACCTTCTGATAGGTCATGTGGTTCGACACGACGCCCACGATCTCGATCGGCAGGGCGCCGATCCTCCAGCGATACAGGATGTCGTTCAGGCAGTGGCCGAAGTTCGACACCATGACCAGCACCCGCATCCGGTGCCCCGGGGGATAGAACGCCCACTCCATCCCGTAGGTCCCGGCGATCTCGCCAAATCCCGCACGCAGGCTGTCGGCATCGGCGCCGGTTTCGGACCTGAACCCCACCCGCATGAAGAAGCGGCCATTGTCGCGGTCGTCGAACTGGGCCGAATCGGTGATGTTGCAGCCGTTCTGGGCCAGATAGCCGGCGACGGCGGCCACGATGCCGCGGCGGGACGGACAGGCGACGGTCAGGACAATGTCGGACATCGGGAACGCTCGGACTTGCTGAGGATGCGGCATCTTGCCCTGCGGGCGTCCCGCGACGCGGCTGCCACGCGACACCCCGGCGGACGGATTGCGACGCGGCCTGCGGTTTCAGATCTGCTTTTCGGGCATCTGCACGACCAGGCCGTCCAGCGCCGGCGTGACCGTGATCTGGCACGTCAGGCGCGAGCGCACGGCATCGGGCTGCCAGGCAAAGTCCAGCATGTCCGATTCCATC
This sequence comes from Paracoccus endophyticus, assembly GCF_003286075.1. GTDB lineage: Bacteria > Pseudomonadota > Alphaproteobacteria > Rhodobacterales > Rhodobacteraceae > Paracoccus > Paracoccus endophyticus. Next base: position 58,390 of record NZ_QLUV01000007.1, read on the forward strand.
GGGTCGCGCGGGGGCAGGCGGTCCACCCATTCGGGTGCGACATAGACGTGGCAGGTCGAGCAGGCGCACGCCCCGCCGCAGTCGGCGTCGATGCCGGGCACGTTGTTGTCGCGCGCCCCTTCCATGACGGTCATGCCGGGCCTGACCTCGACCTCGTGCCGGGTGCCGTTCCATTCGATATAGGTGATCTTCGCCATCGGTTCGCCCTTGTCTGCGCACGCCGGACATAGGCCAGCGCGGCGGCGAATGAAAGTGCGCCGGGGCCCCGCGCCACGCTCAGGCGCGGCGCAGGGCCAGCACGGCGTTCAACCCGCCAAAGGCGAAGGCGTTGGACAGAACGGCGTCCACCCGCGCCTCTCGAGCGACGTTGGGCACGACGTCCAGCGCGCATTCGGGGTCCGGCTCCTCATAGCCGATGGTGGGGGCGATGATGCCGTCGCGCAGGGCCAGGATGCAGGCCAGCAACTCGATCGCGCCCGTCCCGCCGATGACATGGCCGTGCATCGCCTTGGTGGACGAGATCATCAGCCGGTCTGCGTGATGGCCGAAGGCATGCGCCACGGCGGCGCATTCGGTCTTGTCGTTCGCCGCCGTGCCGGTGCCGTGGGCGTTGATGTAGCCGATCTGCTCGGGGTTCAGCCCGGCGTCGGCCATGGCGCCGGCGATCGCCCGCTCGGCCCCCTGGGCGGACGGCATCACGATGTCCTGGGCGTCCGCGGACATGGCGAACCCGACCACCTCGGCCAGGATGTCGGCCCCGCGGGCCGTCGCGTGGTCCCAGTCCTCGAAGACGAAGACGCCCGCGCCCTCGCCCTGGACCATGCCGTTGCGGTTGGCGGAAAACGGGCGGCAGGCGTCCCTGGACATGACGCGCAGCCCCTCCCACGCCTTGACGCCGCCAAAGCACAGCATCGCCTCGGCCCCGCCCGACAGCATCACCCGCGCCGCACCCGAGCGCACCATCTGGAACGCAAGGCCCATGGCGTGATTCGACGACGCGCAGGCCGTGGCGACGGTAAAGGCCGGGCCGCGCAGGCCGAACTCCATGCTGACGTGGCTTGCGGCGGCGTTGTTCATCAGCTTGGGGACGACGAAGGGATGAACGCGGTTCTTCCCTTCCTCATAGACGGCGCGGTAATTCTCGTCCCAGGTGTTCAGCCCGCCCCCCGCCGTGCCCAGCACCACGCCGGAACACAGGCCCAGCTCTCCGTGGAACGTCAGGCCAGACTGCATCACCGCCTCCTTGGCGGCCAGCATCGTGAACTGGGTGAACTTGTCGTACAGGGAAATCTGCTGGCGGTTGAAATAGGTCTCCGGCTCCCAGTCGTGGACCTGGGCGCCGATGCGGACGGACAGCCGGTCCACGTCGCGAAAGTTCAGCTCTCCGATCCCGCAGCGGCCCTCGCGCAGCGCAGCCATCGTCTCGGGCACGCTGCGGCCCAGCGCGTTGACCGTGCCTGCCCCCGTGATGGCCACGCGGCGCAGCCCGCCGCGCAGGGCGGCCGGGGTTGCGGCCGCGACCGGGGGCGAGGCAGGGCGGTCCGGGCCCCTGCCCCTGTCCTTGCGCTTTGCGTTCATGCCTTGGCAGCGACCAGCTTTTCGACCGCCGTGATGATCGTGCCCAGCGACGAGATGTCGAAGTCGGACTGCGAGGGCTCGTTGGCGTTGAAGGGAATCGAGATGTCGAAGGCCTCTTCGATGGCGAAGATCGACTCGACCAGCCCCAGGCTGTCGATGCCCAGTTCGGCCGGCGTCATCTGCGGCTGGATTTCGGACGGTTCCAGCATGGCCTGTTCGGCAATGATGGCGACGATGCGATCGTGGACGTCTGACGACATGGGAAACCTCCGGGTCAGCCCTTTTCCAACAGGCGTGTAACGGTTTTCTGAAGCTCGGCCAGTTGCGCCGCCATGCGCGGCAGGCGGCGCGCGGCCTTTTGCATCTCGACCTGGGTCTGCATCCGGGTCGCGGGCGATCCCAGGATGACGCGCCCGGCCGGCACGTTGGTGAAGATCTTGGACGCGCCCCCCGCGATCACGTCGTCGCCGACAAAGATGTTGTCGCTGACCCCGCATTGCCCGCCCAGCACCACGCGGTCCCCGATCCGGGCGGACCCCGCGACGCCGACCTGCCCGCACAGCAGCGAGTCGCGGCCGACCTGGACGTTGTGGCCCAGATGGACCATGTTATCCAGCTTGGTCCCGTCGCCGACCCGGGTCGCGCGGATGGTCCCGCGGTCGATGGTGGCGTTGGCCCCGACCTCGACATCGTGGCCCAGCGTCACGCCGCCCAGCGAATGGATGCGCACCCAGTGCTGGTCCGTCGCCTCGACCTGCGCGCCCAGGCTGCGGCGGGCCTGTTCGACGCCCGATTCCCCCGGCGTGACAAAGGAAAACCCGTCGCTGCCGATCACCGCGCCCGACTGCACGATCAGCCGGTCGCCGGCCATGACGCCATGGGCGATGCGCACGCCCGCGTGGATCAGCGCGTCGTCCCCGATGCGCGTGCCTGCGCCGATCGACACGTGGCTTGCGATGCGCGCCCGTGCGCCGATGCGGACGCCGGGCCCGATCACGACGAAGGGGCCGATCGCGGCGTCCGGGGCCAGTTCGGCCGAAGGGTCGATCACCGCGCTGGCGTGGATGCCGGGCGCCATGTCCGCGCCCCGGTCCAGCGCACGGGTCAGCCCTGCCATCGCCAGCCGCGGGCGGCCGACCAGAACGGCGGCGGCCAGCCCCAGCGCCTCGGGGTCCATCCCCTCGGCAAGCAGCGCGGCGGCGCCCGGGGCAAGCTGCGCGGCATAGGCGGGCGACATCGCCATCGCGATCAGCCCGGCGCCGTCGCGCACGGCCCCTGCGTCGGCGGGTTCCGCCGCGCCGCTGATGCGGACGGCGCCGTCGCCCCAAAGGCGCGCGTCCAGCGCGCGGGCAAGTTCGGCCATGGTCAGGGTCATCGGCGCCTCCTGTCGAGGGCACCTTCTACTCGGCCAGCGCCACCGTTTCCAGAGCGCCCGCCGCCCCTGCCCGTTCAAGGCCCGCCCAGACCGCGGCGTCGCGCCCATAGACGTCGGGATAGCTGCGAAGGGTGCCGTCCTCGTCCGGGATCAGGGTGAAATAGACCAGATGCACCGGCACCGTCCGATCCAGCTTGAGCCAGCTTTCCTTGCCCGAGGCGCGGGCGCGTGCATAGCGCGCCGGGGGATCGGCGACCTGGCCGCGCAGCAGCTCGTGCGCCAGATCGACCGGCCGCGCGACCCGGATGCAGCCGTGCGAAAAGGCGCGCCGCGTCTCGTTGAACAGGCCCCGCGACGGCGTGTCGTGCAGATAGATGTTCATCGGGTTGGGGAAGATGAACTTGACCTCGCCCAGCGCATTGTCGTCGCTGGGCTTCTGGCGCAGGCGAAAGGGAAAGTTCGCCGCCGTATAACGCCCGAAGTCGATGCCGTCGCGCGACACCACCCGCCCCCGCCCGTCGATCACGTCCAGATGGCGTGCCGCGTTGCGGTTGGCCTTCAGCCGCGGCAGGTATTCCTTGACGGTAATGGATCGCGGCACGTTCCAGCGCGGGTTCACGACCACATGCTCCATCTGGTCGGAAAATTCGGGGGTCTGCATGGCGTGGTCGGTCTTGCCGATGACGACGCGGGTCTGGAAGACCGTCCGCCCCCCCTCGACGATGCGGGCGGTGTATTCGGGCAGGTTCACCCAGACATGGCGCGCCGCAAGGTCGTGGCCGTTCAGCCAGCGCATGCGCTCCAGCGCGATCATCAGCGCGCGGGTGCGCGCCCCGCGGCCCTGGTTCAGCCGGGCGATCGTCCGGGGGCCTGCCACGCCGTCCGCCGGCAACCCGGCGCGGTCCTGAAAGCGCGCCACCGCGTCGGTCAGCGCGGGGTCGAACAGGGCCGGGTCCGCGCTGTCGGCCCCAAACCCGACCGAGGCCAGACGGGCCCGCAGGGCGGCGACGCCGTCCCCCCTCAGCCCCTCGCGCCAGGTGCCGGGGGGAACCGGGGCCGTGCCCTCGGGGGCCGAAAGCCCGTCCTCGTCGGCCAGCGCCTGTTGCAGGATGCGATAGCGGGGATCGCGCGGCGGCAATTGCGCCAGCACCGACGCGGGGTCGGACGCGGCGGCAAAGCGCGCGAGCAGGTCGTCCACCGGCGTGCGGATCACCTCGCGCCGGTTCGTCGAGTCGATCCTGCGCGGGGTCAGCACGCCGCCCTGCACGTCATGGGCCCAGGCCGCAAAGCTGCGGGCGAACGCCGCCTCGACGCGGACGGCGGGACTGTCGGGCCGGTCAAGCGCCCGCAGCCGGTCCAGCCCATAGCGCGCGGCCGGCAGACCGTGCGCGGGGGCCGTTTCCACCGCCGCGATCAGCGCGGCACGGCGCGCGGCCGCCTGGGGTCCCGCGAACACCGGCGCCAGCGCGCGCTGCCCGTACCACGACGCCAGCCCCGGATCGGGGGCCACGGCCCGCGCCAGCGCCAGCTGATCGGCGGTGAAATCCAGCTTGGGCGCCGAGAACTGCGCCAGCGCCGCCGCGGGCAGCAGCGCAAGGAGGGCGGCACCCACCAGCCGCAACCGCCGTGCCGATCCAAGCCCATCGATTCGCGCGCAAGCTGTGGACGGGCCTGTCTGGGAGGGTGATCTGGTCATGACCAAAGCAATGCGCACCCGCGGCCCGCCGGTCCACACACGCCCGCGCGAGCGAAGGGAAATCCCGCTTGACGTGGCAAACATGGAACAGACTCAGGGTGCTTGGTTCCCGCCGAGGTTGTGCTAAGCGACATTTCGCCGATCGGGGCACAAAATCGCCAGCCGGCGGAACGACGCTTCCGCAACACCCCGGGTGGTGACATATTGTTATCCATTCCGGACTAAACCGGGCCCCGCCACGCACCGGTGGCACAGAAACGAACGCAGGACAGGCGGATCTGAACATGACCTTCGAATTCTCGCGTCGCGGCATTCTGGGCGTATTCGCGGCGACCACGGTCGCGGCGGCGCCGGTGATGGCCAATGCCTTCGGCATCATCAGGGGGGCCGGCGATTATCGCCGGGTCCGCATGTACTCGGGCCGGACGGGCGAAAGCATCGACACCGTCTATTGGGTCGAGGGGAAATACGTTCGCGACGCGCTGAACGAGATCAACGTGTTCATGCGCGACTGGCGCACCGGGCAGGTGATCGGCATCGACCCGCGCACCGTGGACATCGCGGCCGCCAGCCACCGGCTGCTGCAGACCAATGAACCCTACATGATGCTGTCGGGCTATCGCTCGCCCAAGACCAACGCCATGCTGCGGTCGCGGTCGTCGGGCGTGGCGCGCAACTCGCTGCACATGACGGGCAAGGCCGCGGACCTGCGGCTGAAATCCCGCTCGGTCAGCCAGATGTACAAGGCCGCGGCCACCTGCCGCGCGGGCGGCGTCGGCAAGTACCCGCGCTCGAACTTCGTGCACATGGACTGCGGTCCGCTGCGCACCTGGGGCGGCTGAGCCCTGCAAACCGGACGTGCGGATGCAACGGGCCTGCCGATCGGCGGGCCTTTTGCGTTGATCCGTCCCGTGCCCCACCCTGCCCTGCGGCGACAATCACGGCGTTGCCGATGCCGCACCGGCGAACAATCGGCCGCCCGCACCCTTGCGGCCCGTGACACCGCAGGTTGAACCGGGCACACAGCGCCTGCGGGCCGGTTGATGTCCCGGCCGTGAAGGGATCGCCATGTTCTATCCGCTCGCCTCGACCACCTGGGCCGATGCCGAATACGCCGCGCTGGACCGTGTGATCCGGTCGGGCCGGTTCACCATGGGCCCCGAGGTGCGCGCCTTTGAGCAGGCCTTCGCCGCCTGGTCGGGCAGCCGTTACGCGGTGATGGCATCGTCGGGGTCGGCGGCGAACCTGCTGGCCGTGGGCGCGGCCTTCTGGCACCCCGACCTGGGCTGGGCTGCGGGGGACGAGGTGATCGTGCCCGCGGTCAGCTGGTCCACCACCTATTTCCCCGTCACCCAGACCGGTCTGCGGCTGCGCTTCGTTGACATCGACGCCGACACCCTGAACATCGACCCCGCGCTGGTCGAGGCCGCGATCACCCCCCGCACCCGCGCCGTCCTGGCCGTCAACCTGCTGGGCAACCCGGCCGCGCTGACCCGGCTGCGCGCGATCTGCGACCGCCACGGCCTGATCCTGGCCGAGGACAGCTGCGAGTCGATGGGGGCCATGCTGGACGGGCGGCAGGCCGGCACCTTCGGGCTGTTCGGCACGTTCTCCAGCTTTTTCTCGCACCACATCTGCACGATGGAAGGCGGGATGATCGTCACCGACGACCGAAGGCTGTACGACACGTTGCTGTCGCTGCGCGCCCATGGCTGGGTGCGCGACCTGCCCCCGGACACGCACCTGCCCGTCGATCCCGACCCCTTCGTGCGCCAGTTCCGGTTCGTGCTGCCCGGCTACAACCTGCGCCCGCTGGAGCTTGAGGGCGCGCTGGGCGTGCCGCAGCTGAACCGCCTGCCGGGATTCGTGGCGGCCCGGCGCGCCAACGGGGCGCTGTTCGCGCAGGCGTTCGCCGACCTGCCCGACGTGCGCATCCAGGCCGAGACCGGCGAATCGTCCTGGTTCGGCTTTGCCATGACGCTGCGGGGCCGGCTGGCCGGACGGCGGGCAGAGCTGGTGCGCGCCCTGACCGCGGCCGGCATCGAATCGCGCCCGGTGGTCGCGGGCAACTTCCTGGCCAACCCGGTGATCGCCAAGCTGGACCACAGCGTCGCAGGCCCGGTGCCCGCAGCCGAGACGATCGACACGGACGGGCTGTTCACCGGCAACCACCACTATCCCATCCCCGACCAGATCGCGCGGCTGCGCGAGGTGGTGGGCGATGTCGCGGCGCGGGGCTGAGGGGCATGAGCGCGAAAACCGCCCTCATCACCGGGATCACCGGACAGGATGGCGCCTATCTGGCCGAGCTGCTGCTGGCCAAGGGCTATGTCGTGCACGGCATCAAGCGCCGCTCGTCCAGCTTCAACACCGCGCGCATCGACCACCTGCAGATCGACGAGCACCGCAACGAGCGGTTCCACCTGCATTACGGCGACATGACGGATTCGACCGCGCTGATCCGCACGGTCGCGCAGGTCCAGCCCGACGAGATCTACAACCTTGCCGCGCAAAGCCACGTCAAGGTCAGCTTCGAGATGCCGGAATACACCGCCAACGCCGACGGCATCGGCACGCTGCGCCTGCTCGAGGCGATCCGGCTGCTGGGGATGGAACGACGCACCCGATTCTATCAGGCGTCCACCTCCGAACTGTACGGCGCGGTGGCCGAGACCCCGCAATCGGAAAGAACGCCCTTCCGTCCCCGCTCGCCCTATGCGGCGGCCAAGCTTTATGCCTATTGGATCACGGTGAACTATCGCGACGCCTATGGGATGTTTGCGTCCAACGGAATCCTGTTCAACCACGAAAGCCCCATCCGCGGCGAAACCTTTGTCACCCGCAAGATCACCCGTGCGGTCGCGGCGATCACCCTGGGGTTGCAGGATCGCCTGTATCTGGGCAACCTGGACGCGTTGCGCGACTGGGGTCATGCGCGCGACTATGTCGAGGGGATGTGGCGCATCATGCAACATGACGTGGCCGACGATTTCGTGCTGGCGACGGGGCGGATGCACAGCGTGCGCCAGTTCTGCGAGATGGCGTTCGCCGAGGCGGGCGTGGCGCTGGACTGGCGCGGCGCGGGCGTGGACGAGGCCGGCTATCAGGCCGGCACCGACCGCCGCCTGATCGAGATCGACCCGGTCTACTTCCGCCCGACCGAGGTCGAGCAACTGTGCGGCGACGCGGCCAAGGCGCGCGACACGCTGGGCTGGACAGCGACCACGCCGTTTCCGCAGATGGTCGCGGAAATGGTCGCCGAGGATCGGCGGCTTCTGGAAACCGAGCGGCTTGCGCGCCGCGCCTATGGAATCGTCGAATGAACCAGATCACGCCGGTCCTGTTGTCGGGCGGCAGCGGCACCCGCCTGTGGCCCGTGTCCCGCAAGTCCTTTCCCAAGCAGTTCGCGCCGCTGATCGGCGACCGGACGCTGTTTCAGGCGTCGGCCCTGCGGCTGTCGGGGCCGCGCTATGGCGCGCCGGTGGTGATGACCAACGCCGATTTCCGCTTTATCGTCACCGAGCAGCTGGATCAGATCGGACTGAAGCCGGCCGCGATCCTGATCGAGCCTGCGGGCCGCAACACCGCCCCCGCCGTGCTGGCAGCGGCGCTGTATCTGGCGCGCACCGATCCCGACGCGGTGATGCTGGTCGCCCCATCCGATCACGTCGTGCCCGACGCCGAGGCGTTCGGGCGCGCGGTCGATCAGGGCCTGCCGCTGGCGCGGGCCGGGCGGATCGTGACCTTCGGCATCCAGCCCACGCGGGCCGAGACGGGCTATGGCTGGCTCGAGGTCGAGGGCGACGCCACGGACGGCCCCGCGCCCCTGCGCCGGTTCGTCGAAAAGCCGGACGCGGGCCGCGCGCAGGCGATGCTGGCGGACGGGCGGTTCCTGTGGAACGCGGGGATCTTCCTGTTCTCGGCCGCGACCATGATCGCGGCCTTCCGCGCCCATGCGCCCGAGTTCCTGGACCCCGTGCAGGCGGCACTGGACCAGGCGCGCCCCGACCTGGGGTTCCTGCGGCTGGCGCCCGAGCCGTGGGGGACGCTGCCGGACCTGTCCATCGACTATGCGGTGATGGAGAAATCCGACGCGCTGTCGGTGGTGCGCTTTGCCGACCACTGGTCGGACCTCGGCGGCTGGGACGCGATCTGGCGCGAAAACCAGGTCGACGCGCCCGCCGCGGGCGGCGTGGTCACGGACGCGCGGTCCACCGCCATCGACTGCCACAACGTCCTGCTGCGGTCGGAACACGACGACATGGAGGTCGTGGGCATCGGCCTGTCCAACATCATGGTGGTCGCCACCAACGATGCGGTGCTGGTCGCCGACATGGACCGCGCGCAGGACGTCAAGCAGGCCGTGGCGGCGCTGAAATCCAAGGGCGCCCGGCAGGCCGAGGCGTTCCGGCGCGACCACCGCCCCTGGGGCTGGTTCGAGACGCTGGTCATGGCCGACCGCTTTCAGGTCAAGCGCATCGTCGTCCATCCCGGCGCGGCGCTGAGCCTGCAAAGCCATGTCCACCGGTCCGAACACTGGATCGTCGTCAGCGGCACCGCGCGGGTGACGGTGGATGACACCGTGACGCTGGTGACGGAAAACCAGTCGATCTATGTGCCCCTGGGCGCGGTTCACCGCATGGAAAACCCCGGCAAGGTGCCGATGGTGCTGATCGAGGTGCAGACCGGCGTCTATCTGGGCGAAGACGACATCATCCGCTATGAAGACGTGTATTCCCGCACATGAGGGTCTGGCTGACCGGCGGATCGGGAATGCTGGGAACCACGATCCGGCACCTGGCCCCGCAGGTCGCGCCGGGTGTGACGCTGCTGGCGCCCCCGCGCGCGGAACTGGACCTGGCGGATCGGGCGGCGGTCGCGGACTGGCTGGCGGCGAACCCGGTCGACGCGGTCATCCACGCCGCCGCGCGGGTGGGCGGGATCGCCGCCAATATCGCGGACCCGGCGGGGTTCCTGACCGCGAACCTGCGCATCAACGACGCCGTCATCAGCGGCGCGGCCGAGGCGGGCGTGCCGCGGCTGCTGTTTTTGGGATCGTCCTGCATGTATCCGCGCGACCACCGCCAGCCGCTGGTCGAGGGCGACATCCTGGCCGCGCCCCTTGAGCCCACGAACGAGGGCTATGCGCTGGCCAAGATCACCGGCGCGCGGCTGTGCGACCATCTCTCGCGGCAGGCGGGCGTCGCCTATCGCACGCTGATCCCCTGCAACCTGTTCGGCACGCGCGATCACTTCGGCTCGGCGTCCGCGCATCTGCTGGCGGCGGCGATCACCAAGGTCGTGGACGCCCGGGACGCCGGCCGCGACACGGTCGAGATCTGGGGCACCGGCACCGCCCGGCGCGAGTTCCTGGACGCCGACCATCTGGCCCGGTTCATCCTGTCGGTGCTGCCGCGGCTGCCGGACCTGCCGGGGCTGCTGAACGTGGGGGCCGACGCGGACCACGCCGTCAACGACTGGTACGCCATGGTTGCGCGTGCGGCAGGCTGGCGCGGCCGGTTCACCCACGACCTGTCGCGGCCCGAGGGGATGCGCGCCAAGCTGATGTCCTCGGCCCGTGCCCGCGCGCTGGGGTATGAGCCCCCGACCACCGCCCGGATGCAGGCGTCCATCGCCGCGGCGGTCGCGGCCTGCCGGGCGCGCAAGGCCGCGGCGCCCTGACCGCGCGGGGCCTGACCGCGCAGGGCATTGTGCGCGCCCGGACCCGCCGCTAGGTCTGCGGTCCGGGCAGCCCGCCCCAGCGAAAAGGTCGCCGCGATGCCGCCCAGACCGCAGTTTCACACCGGCCCGCTGTGGCGCGCGTTCCTGGTCTTTCTGCTGCCCCTGATCGGGCAGAACATCCTGCAATCCCTGTCGATGACGGTCAACGCCATCGTGGTGGGGCGGATGCTGGGCACGGGGGCGCTGGCCGCGATGGCGACCTTCATGCCGGTGGCGTTCTTCTTCATCGCCTTTCTGATCGGCGTGACCGCGGGGGCCAGCGTCCTTGTCGGGCAGGCGTGGGGCGCGCAGAACATCGGGCTTGTGCGACGCATCGGCGGCACCGCCATCGGCGTGACGCTGGGGCTGGCGGCGGTGATCGGCGGCGGCGGATGGCTGGGGGCGCCGGCGATCCTGCGGCTGATGGGCACGCCGCCCGACATAATGGCGCCGGCCGTGACCTATGCGCGCGCGGCCTTTGCCACGATGCCGGTGCTGTTCGTGTTCATCGTCGCGGGCGCGCTGCTGCGCGGCACGGGCGATTCGCTTCGGCCGCTGGTGGTGCAGGCTGTGGCGACCGTGGTGTCGGGGGTGCTGACGGTCGCGATGGTCGGGCAGGCGGGCATGGGCGTGGCCGCCGCGGCGTGGTCGTCGGGGATCGCGCAGGCCGCGGGGCTGGCGGTGCTGGGGCTGTGGCTGCGCGCCCGCCGCCATCCGCTGGCGCCCGGACGCGCGCTGCTGGCGGCCCTGCTGCCCGACCTGGGGCTGCTGCGGGCCGTGCTGCGCATCGGCCTGCCCACGGGGGCGCAGCTGGTGGTCGGATCGCTGTCGGGGCTGGTCATCGTGGGGCTGATCAACCGCTTCGGATCGGACGCGACGGCGGCGTATGGGGCGGTCAGCCAGATCCAGAACTATGCCCAGTTTCCGGCGCTGTCGATCGGGATCGCGGCGTCGATCTTTGGCGCGCAGGCGATCGGCGCGGGGCAAAGCGACCGGCTGGGCGCGGTGCTGCGAACGGCGATGGCGATGAACCTGGCGCTGACCGGGGGTCTGGTCGGGCTGGTCTATCTGTTCTCGCGGCCCGTGGTGTCGCTGTTCCTGTCAGACCCCGAGGTGGTGGACCTGGCCCAGCACCTGCTGCACATCGTCAGCTGGTCGGCCCTGCTGTTCGGGGCCGGCACGATCTTTTCGGGCATCATGCGCGCGTCGGGCACGGTCATCCCCCCGATGCTGATCGCGATGGGCTGCGTCCTGCTGGTCGAGCTGCCGCTGGCGGTGCTGCTGTCGCGCCAGATGGGCCTGGGCGGCATCTGGTGGGCCTATGTCGCCAACTTCGCGGCGCTGCTGATCGGACAGGGCGCGTGGTACCTGCTGGTCTGGCGCCGTCGCCGCATCATCCCCCTTGTGTGACGGCAGGCACCGGCATCCCGTCAGATGTTGATCTGCTGGCCCAGTTCCACCACCCGGTTGGACGGCAGGCGATAGAAGTTCGTGGGCTCGGACGCCGAGCGATACATCCCCGCGTAAAGCCGCGCCGCCCACAGCGGCAGCAGCCGCCCCTTGCCCACGCGCAGGGACCGGCGGTTCAGGAAATACGACGTGGACATGATGTCGAACTTGTGGCCCATCGTCCTGGCGTTGGCCAGCGCACGGGGCACGTTCGGCTGCTCCATATAGCCAAAGCGCAACCAGACGCGGGAAAAGCGCGGGTCCAGAACCTCCAGCCGGAGGCGCTGGTCATCGGGGACGCGCGGCGTGTTCGCGACATCGACCTTCACGACGTAATTGCGCTCGTGCAGGACGCGGTTGTGCTTGAGGTTGTGCATCAGCGCCGGCGGCGCGATGTCGGGGTCGGCGGTCAGGAACACGGCGGTGCCCGGCACGACGACCGGCGGGCTGTCGGCCAGCTTGCCCACCAGGAAATCCAGCTTGACGCTTTCGGTCGACAGCTTCTGCTGCAGCTTCTGCGTGCCCTTGACCCAGGTCACCATGAACGTGATGACGACCGCGGCGAACATCAGCGGGATATAGCCGCCATCCAGCGTCTTCAGGATGTTGGCATAGAAGAAGACGATCTCGATCGCCAGCACCGGCAGCATGATCCCCAGCACCGTCACCCAACGCCAGTTCCACGCATAGCGGAAGACGATGATGGCCAGGAGCGAGGTGATGACCATGTCGCCCGTCACCGCGATCCCGTAGGCGCTGGCCAGCCGCGCCGACGATCCGAAGGCCAGCACCAGCGCGCAGACCCCCACCATCAGGATCGTGTTGACGCGTGGCAGATAGACCTGGCCCAGCTGCCGGTCCGAGGTGTGCTGGATTTCCAGCCGCGGCAGCAGGCCCAGCTGCACCGCCTGCTGCGACACCGAGAACGCGCCCGAGATCACCGACTGGCTGGCGATCACGGTGGCCGCGGTCGCCAGCAGCACCAGCGGCAGCATGAACCACGGCGGCGCCAGCAGGAAGAACGGGTTCGACGCGGTCTCGGGGTTCGACAGCACCATCGCCCCCTGCCCCATATAGCTGAGCGTCAGCGCCGGAAACACCAGCGCCATCCACGAGATGCGGACCGGCTTGCGGCCGAAATGGCCCATGTCGGCGTAAAGCGCCTCGGCGCCCGTCACGGCCAGGAAGACCGAGCCCATGACCGGCAGCGCGCCAAAGCCGTTCTCGGCGATGAAGCCTGCCGCGCGCAACGGGTTCAGCGCCTGCAGGATACGGGCGTCGTCGAACAGGTGCATCGCCCCCAGCACCGCCATCGTGACGAACCACACCAGCATGATCGGCCCGAACAGCCGCGCCACCGCCTCGGTTCCCGATCGCTGCACCCAGAACAGCGCGATGACGATCAGCAGGGTGACGGGCACGACCCAGCGGGCAAATCCGGGGAAGACCAGGTCCATCCCCTCGACGGCCGCCAGCACCGACATCGCGGGCGTGATCATCGCGTCGCCGAAGAACAGCGACACGCCCACGATGCCGATCAGATACAGCCACCACGTCCGCCGGTGCAGCGCGCCCTGGGCCTTGGCGACCAGCGACAGGGTGCCGCCCTCGCCGTTGTTGTCGGCCCGCAGGATCAGCACGACGTATTTCAGGGTCACGATCAGCACGACCGTCCAGAACAGCATCGACACGATGCCGATCACGGCGGTTTCGGCCATGCCGTGTTCATGGGCGTGCAACAGCGATTCGCGCAGGGCATACAGCGGCGAGGTGCCGATGTCGCCATAGACCACGCCCAGGGTGGCCAGGATCAGGGCCGCGCCCGGCGTCGCGTCAGGGTGCGGATGCGGCAGCGGGTGGGCGGTCGGCGGGACGACTGGCGGGGACTGTTCTCCGGCGTCGATGCCGCGCGGTTCCACGACAGGCTCGGTCATCATGTGCCCCATGTTGCGCCTGCGTTGTCTGCGCCGCCGCCGCTGTGTTGACAAGAGCGTGAATGACGATCCCCGCCGGAAAGCTCTGCAATCCGCCGATGGTCCTGCCCAGGCCGGCCGAGGCTGGCCGTTTTTGCGGCAGTCTGCTGCCTCAGGGCGTCAGCAGCCTGCGGTACATCCGGTCCAGGAAGGCGCCCGCCTCGGCAAAGGGGTCATGGCCGGGACCCAGGACCGCGCGCACCTGCAGGTCGAAATCGGCGTAATGCTGCGTCAGCGCCCAGATCGACATGATCAGGTGATGCGGATCGGCCGCCGCCAGCCGCCCCTGCGCCATCCAGCCCGCGACCAGCGCCGCCCGGTCGGCGACCAGCGCGGCCAGCTGCCCCCCCAGGACCGGCGCCAGATGCGGCGCGCCCTGCAGGATCTCGTGGGCGAACAGGCGGCTTTCGCGCGGATAGCGGCGCGACAGGTCCAGCTTGCGGGCGACATAGGCCAGGATCTCGTCCAGCGGCTGGCCGTCGGGGTCCATGTCGCGCAGCGGCGCCAGCCACAGGTCCAGCAGCCCGTCCAGCAGCGCGTGGTGGATCGCCTCTTTCGAGGGGAAGTAATACAGCACGTTCGGCTTGGAGAGCCCGGCCCCTTCGGCGATGCGGTCGATGGTCACGCCGGCATAGCCGTTGCTGGAAAACGCCTCCAGCGCGGCATCCAGGATCGCCTGGCGGTTGCGGGTCTGGATGCGGGTTCGCTGTGCGTCCAAATCGGGCATCGCACCTTTCCGCGGGCGGCGGCGATCGCGCCCGCTTGACTGCATACCGGCCCGTGCTAGCGTCGATCTGACCAGATGGTCAAGAATGAGCGGCGGACCAGCCTGGTCGGCTTCGTCAGCGGAAGGACAGCGCATGGCCCTGGATCGCAAGCCGGCCCCGAACGACCTGCGGGCGTTCTGGATGCCGTTCACCTCGAACCGGCAGTTCAAGGCCCAGCCGCGCATGATGGTCGCGGCCAAGGACATGCACTATACGGCCGCCGACGGACGCCAGATCTTGGACGGCACCGCCGGCCTGTGGTGCTGCAACGCCGGTCACTGCCGCCCGCGGATCACCCAGGCCGTCAGCGAGATGGTGGGCACGCTGGACTATGCGCCCGCCTTCCAGATGGGCCATCCCACCGCGTTCGAGCTGGCCAACCGCATCGTGGACATCGCGCCCGACGGGCTCGAGCACGTCTTCTACACCAACTCGGGGTCCGAGGCGGTGGACACCGCGCTGAAGATCGCGCTGGCCTATCATCGCGCGCGGGGCGAGGGGCAGCGGACCCGCCTGATCGGACGCGAGCGCGGCTATCACGGCGTCGGCTTCGGCGGCATCTCGGTGGGCGGCATCGTCAACAACCGGCGTTATTTCGGCACGGCGCTGAACGGGGTGGACCACCTGCCGCACACGCATCTGCCGGAAAACCGCATGACGCGCGGCCAGCCCAGCCACGGCGCGCATCTGGCCGACGAGCTGGAGCGCATCGTCGCGCTGCACGGCGCCGACACCATCGCCGCGGTGATCGTGGAACCGATGGCGGGGTCCACCGGCGTCCTGCTGCCCCCCAGGGGCTATCTCGACCGCCTGCGCGAGATCACCCGCAAGCACGGCATCCTGCTGATCTTCGACGAGGTCATCACCGGCTTCGGCCGGCTGGGCAGCCCGTTTGCGGCCCAGCACTTCGGCGTGACGCCCGACATGATCACCTGCGCCAAGGGGCTGACCAACGGCGTGATCCCGATGGGCGCTGTGCTGACCTCGGGGGCGATCCACGACGCCTTCATGTCCGGCCCCGACCATGTGATCGAACTGTTCCACGGCTACACCTATTCCGGGAATCCGGTGTCGTCGGCGGCGGGCATCGCCACGCTGGACACCTATGCCGAGGAAGGGCTGCTGACGCGCGCCGCCACGCTGGAACAGCACTGGGAGAATGCGCTGCACGGCCTGGCCGACCACCCCCATGTCATCGACATCCGCAACATGGGGCTGATCGGCGCGGTCGAGCTTGCGCCCATGGACGGCCAGCCGGGCAAGCGCGCCTTCGACACGTTCCTGCGCGCGTTCGAGGCGGGCATCCTGATCCGCGTGACCGGCGACATCATCGCGCTGTCCCCGCCCCTGATCATCAGCGAGGAGCAGATCGACGAGCTGATCGGCACGCTGGGCCAGGTTCTCAGGGCCGCGGCCTGATGCAGGGCTGCACCGCCACCCCGCAGCACGAGGATGAGCGGGTGCGTGTCACCCGCTTCGACTTTGCGCCGGGCGGGCAGACCGGCTGGCATGTCCACGCAATGGACTACGTGATCATCACGCTGACCGACTGCCCTTTGCGGCTGGAACTGCCCGAGGGCGAGACGCGCGAGACCACGATCCCGGCGGGCAGCAGCTACAGCCGGCCTGTAGGGACCGAACACAACGTCATCAACGCCGGCGACGTGCCGATGGCCTTTGTCGAGGTGGAACTGAAACGGCAGCACTGACGCCGACGCACCCGCCCGACGAAGGTGCGCGGCCCCGACAGGAAGGATCTGGGACATGACCTCGGACGAGGCTGCGGCGGTACCCGCCGCCAACATGCGCGTGAACGGCGAACGTCTGTGGGAGTCGCTGATGCAGATGGCCCGGATCGGGCCGGGCGTCGCCGGCGGCAACAACCGCCAGACCCTGACCGACGCCGACGCCGAGGGTCGCCGCCTGTTCCAGCGCTGGTGCGAGGACGCCGGCATGACCATGCAGGTGGACCGGCTGGGAAACATGTTCATGCGGCTGGAAGGCGCCGACCCCGACGCCGACCCGGTCTATATCGGCAGCCATCTGGACACCCAGCCCACGGGCGGCAAGTACGACGGCGTTCTGGGCGTGCTGTCGGGGCTGGAGGTCGTGCGGAGCCTGCGCGACATGGGGATCACGCCCCGCCGCCCGATCGTGGTCGTCAACTGGACCAACGAGGAAGGGGCGCGGTTCGCGCCCGCGATGCTCGCCTCGGGCGTGTTTGCGGGCGTGCTGGACGAGGATTTCGCCAACAGCCGCGAGGACGCGCAGGGCAAGCGTTTCGGCGAGGAACTGGACCGGATCGGCTGGCGCGGCGACCAGCCGGTCGGGGGCCGCCCGATCCATGCCATGTTCGAATACCACATCGAACAGGGCCCCATCCTCGAGGCCGAGAACAAGCAGATCGGCGTCGTGACCCACGGCCAGGGCCTGCGCTGGATCGAGATCACCGTGACCGGCAAGGCCAGCCACACCGGATCGACCCCCATGCGCCTGCGCCGCAACGCGGGCCGCGCGCTGGCCCAGATCACCGAACTGGTCCACGAGATCGCGATGAGCCACCAGCCGAACGCCGTGGGCGCCATCGGGCACATCGACGTCTATCCGAACAGCCGCAACATCATCCCGGAAAAGGTTGTCTTCACGGTCGATTTCCGCAGCCACCTGCTGCCCACCCTGACCGCGATGGTGGACGAGCTGACGGACCGCGCCCCCGCCCTGTGCCCCGCGCTGGGCTGCGACTTCGCGTCCCGGATCGTCGGCCAGTTCGACCCGCCCGCCTTCGACGAAACCCTGGTCGCCCGTATCCGCGACGCCGCGGACCGGCTGGGATACAGCCACATGGACATCGTGTCCGGCGCCGGACACGACGCCTGCTGGATCAACAAGGTCGCGCCCACGGTGATGATCATGTGCCCCTGCGTGGACGGGCTGTCCCACAACGAGGCCGAGGAGATCACGCCGGAATGGGCCAGCGCGGGGGCGGATGTGCTGCTGGATGCGGTGCTGGAGACGGCGGGGGTGGAGTGTGGCTGACCCGTTTTTGCTCACCCAGTTCGACGCTGCGATGTTTGATATATACACCCGCGCGAAAACCGAGGTTCGTTACAACGCCTCTGCCTTTCTGGGCATGCTGTACAGGGATAAGGGCCTGCTGACCGCAAAGCGACTTATTAACGCGCCTCAGGAATCGGATGGTTTTACCACACTTCAGCAGGCGGGACGTCTCGACCTGACCGTCGAGGCCGTCGTTCTCTCCGAGGCGCGTTGGAGAAGCCTCTTCACCGAAGAGGAACTCGACAAGGCTAGGAACAGGCTCAGGCGAGCACAGTATGAGCCAAAGGAGGGCTGAAGCACCCATGACCACCGTGATCCGCAACGGCACCATCGTCACCGCCGACCTGACCTATGCCGCCGATGTCCTCATCGAGAACGGCCGCATCGCTGACATCGGCCCGAACCTGTCCGGCGACACCGAACTGGACGCCACGGGCTGCTATGTCATGCCGGGCGGGATCGACCCGCACACGCATCTGGAAATGCCCTTCATGGGCACCTATTCGGCCGATGATTTCGAATCCGGGACGCGGGCGGCGCTGGCGGGCGGGACCACCATGGTCATCGACTTCGCCCTGCCCGCGCCCGACCAGTCGCTGCTGGATGCGCTGAAGATCTGGGACAACAAGACCGCGCGGGCGCATTGCGACTACAGCTTCCACATGGCGATCACCGGCTGGAACGAGGGCATCCACGCCGAGATGGCGCAGGTGGTGGACCGGGGGATCACCAGCTTCAAGCACTTCATGGCCTACAAGGGCGCGCTGATGGTCAACGACGACGAGCTGTTCGCGTCGTTCCGCCGTGTGGGCGACCTGGGCGGCATCGCCATGGTCCACGCCGAGAACGGTGACGTCGTGGCCGAGATGTGCGCCCGCCTGCTGGCCGAGGGCAACACCGGCCCCGAGGCGCACGCCTATTCCCGCCCGCCCCAGGTCGAGGGCGAGGCCACGAACCGCGCCATCATGATCGCCGACATGGCCCGCGTTCCGCTGTATGTCGTCCATGTCAGCTGCGAGGACAGCCACGAGGCGATCCGCCGCGCCCGCGCGCTGGGCAAGCGCGTCTGGGGCGAGCCCTTGATCCAGCACCTGACGCTGGACGAAAGCGAGTATTCCAACCCCGACTGGGACCATGCGGCGCGCCGCGTGATGTCGCCGCCGTTCCGCAACAGGCAGCATCAGGACAGCCTGTGGGCCGGGCTGATGTCGGGGTCGCTGTCCTGCGTGGCGACCGATCATTGCGCCTTTACCACCGCGCAGAAGCGGACGGGCATCGGGGATTTCACCAAAATCCCCAACGGCACCGGCGGGCTCGAGGATCGGCTGCCGATGCTGTGGACCCATGGCGTCGCGACCGGGCGGCTGACGCCGAACGAGTTCGTGGCCATCACCTCGACCAACATCGCCAAGATCATGGGGATGTATCCGCGAAAGGGCGCGGTGCTGGTGGGGGCGGACGCCGATCTGGTGGTGTGGGACCCCAGGGCCGGCAAGACGATCCGCGCCGCCACCCAGCAATCCGCCATCGATTATAGCGTGTTCGAGGGGCACGCGGTGACGGGCCTGCCGCGGTTCACCCTGACCCGCGGCCGCGTCGCCGTGACCGAGGGCAAGGTGGACGGCCGCGAAGGCCACGGCGCGTTCGTCGCCCGCACGCCCCAGGGCGAGGTGAACCGCGCCCTGTCGGCCTGGAAGGAGCTGACGGCGCCCCGCCCCGTCGAGCGGTCAGGCATTCCGGCGACGGGGGTGTGAGGGTGGACGGTCCCGTCGTGCAGGCCCATGCCGTCGGGCTGACCTTCCAGACCGCCGACGGCCCGGTCCATGCGCTCAAGGACGTGGACCTGACCATCCGGCGGGGCGACTTCGTCAGCTTCATCGGGCCGTCCGGCTGCGGCAAGACGACCTTCCTGCGCTGCATCGCGGGGCTGGAAACGCCCACCGCGGGCCGGCTGACGGTCAACGGGATGACGCCCGACGACGCGCGGCGGGCGCGGGCCTATGGCTATGTGTTCCAGGCGCCGGGTCTGTATCCATGGCGCACGATCGCCGGCAACATCGCCCTGCCGCTGGAGATCATGGGGTTTGCCCGCGCCGACCGGGCGCAGCGGGTGGCGCGGGTGCTGGACCTGGTGGACCTGGCCGGGTTCGGGGGCAAATATCCATGGCAGCTGTCGGGGGGCATGCAGCAGCGCGCGTCCATCGCGCGGGCGCTGTCCTTCGACGCCGACATCCTGCTGATGGACGAGCCCTTCGGTGCGCTGGACGAGATCGTGCGCGACCGCCTGAACGAGGCGCTGCTGGCGCTGTGGGACAAGACCGGCAAGACCATCGGCTTTGTCACCCATTCCATCCCCGAGGCGGTCTATCTGTCCACCAGGATCGTGGTGATGAGCCCCCGTCCCGGCCGCATCGCCGACATCATCGACAGCCCCCTGCCCCGGCAACGCCCGCTGGAGATCCGCGACACGCCCGAGTTCATCGCCGTCGCCCACCGCGTGCGCGAGGGGCTGCGCGCGGGACATTCCTATGACTGACCCCACCCCCCGCGCAGGCCGCCCTGTGCCCGCAGGCCGCAGCGGAACGGCCCGCGATGCGCGTCCCGGGCGCGCGGCATGAGGCGCGCCGTTCCCGTCCTGGCCGTGCTGGCCGCGATCGTCGTCGCCTGGTACCTGGCAGCCGTCTGGATGAACGCGCCCTGGGTGCGCGACCAGGCAGCGCGGGCGGGCGCGACGGTCACGACCGGCGATCTGCTGCGCCAGACGATGACGCTGGAACGCCCCGTCCTGCCTGCGCCCCACCAGGTCGCCGCCGGAGTGTGGCAAGGCGTGACGGGACAGCCCATCACCTCCAAGCGCAGCCTGGTCTGGCACGGCTGGGTGACGCTGTCGGCGACGCTGGCGGGCTTTGCCATCGGCTCGCTTGCCGGCATCCTGCTGGCGGTGGGGATCGTGCACAGCCGGGTCATGGACATGTCGATCATGCCCTGGGCCGTGGCCAGCCAGACCGTCCCGATCCTGGCCATCGCGCCGATGGTGATCGTGGTCTTTGCCAGCGCCGGGATCACGGGGTTGCTGCCCAAGGCGCTGATCTCGGCCTGGCTGTCGTTCTTTCCGGTGCTGGTGGGCATGGTGAAGGGGCTGCGCGCGTCCGACGCCATGCAGCTGGACCTGATGCGGTCGTGGAACGCGAACGAGGCGCGTATCCTGCGGCATCTTCGGCTGCCGGCCTCGCTGCCCTATCTGTTCGCCTCGCTCAAGGTGGCGGTCGCGGCGGCGCTGGTCGGCACCATCGTGGGCGAGCTGCCGGCCGGCGCCGCGCAGGGCCTGGGCGCGCGGCTGCTGTCGGGCAGCTACTACGGCCAGACCGTGCAGATCTGGGCCGCGCTGTTCGCCGCGGCCATCCTGGCGGCGGCGCTGGTGTGGCTGATCGGCCTGGCCGAGCGGCTGATCCTGCGACGCATGGGACTGGCCGCATGAGCGTGGCGATCCAGGGCCGGGGCCGGGGCGGGGGCCGAGGCACCGCGCTGCTGGGCATCGCGGCCGCGCTGGGGCTGGCCGCTGCGCTGGCCTGGGGCGAGTCGGCCGGGGCGCGCGCGCTGGCGCTGACGATGGTGTGGCTGCTTGCCTGGTCGGCCAACGCGCGGCTGGCGAACCTGCCGGTTCCCGCCCGGTGGCAGCGGCCGCGGCGGCTGGCGGTGGCCGCGATCTTCGGCCTGACCGTGCTGATGACCTGGCAGCTGGCGGTGACGATGTTCGCCGTGCCCTCGGTCATCCTGCCCGCGCCTTCGGCCATCGGGGCGCGGTTCGTGGCCAGCCTGCCGACGATCCTGTCGGACCTGTGGCAGACGCTGGTCAAGGGCGCGCTGACGGGATGGCTGACCGGCGCCGGGCTGGCCGTCGCCACCGCGGTCGCCATCGACCGCTCGCCCTTCCTGCAACGCGGCCTGCTGCCGGTCGGCAATTTCGTCGCGGCCCTGCCCATCGTCGGCATCGCGCCGATCCTGGTCATGTGGTTCGGCTTCGACTGGCAGTCCAAGGCCGCGGTCGTCGTGGTGATGGTGTTCTTTCCGATCCTCGTGAACATGGTCGCGGGGCTGGCCGCCACCGACGCGCTGCAACGCGACCAGATGGCGACGTGGAGCGCGGGGTACTGGCAAGGCCTGCTGAAGCTGCGGCTGCCCGCCGCCATGCCGTTTCTGTTCAACGGGCTGAAGATCACCACCACGCTTGCCCTGATCGGCGCCATCGTGGCCGAATTCTTCGGCAGTCCCACCCGCGGCATGGGATTCCGCATCTCGACGGCGGTCGGGCAACTGGACCTGGCGCTGGTCTGGGCCGAAATTCTGATGGCGGCCATCGCGGGGTCGCTGTTCTATGCCATCGTCGCGCTGATCGAACGGCGGGTCACCTTCTGGCACCCGTCGCAGCGCCCATAACGGGCAGAACCGCCCTTTCAACAGTGGAGTGGATGATGACCAGACTGATGACGGCGGCAGCCGGGCTTGCGCTGCTGGGGGGCGCGGCACAGGCGGCCGACGACCTGACGCTGCAACTGAAATGGGTCACGCAGGCCCAGTTCGCCGGATACTATGTCGCCAAGGACAAGGGGTTCTACGAGGAGGAGAACCTGAACGTCACGATCAAGCCCGGCGGCCCCGACATCGCGCCGACGCAGGTGCTGGCCGGGGGTGGCGCGGACGTGACGGTCGAATGGATGCCCGCCGCGCTCGCCGCGCGCGAAAAGGGCCTGCCCATCGTGAACATCGCCCAGCCGTTCAAGTCGTCGGGCATGATGCTGACCTGCCTCAAGGAAAGCGGCGTCACCGATCCCAAGACCGACTTCAAGGGCAAGACGCTGGGGGTGTGGTTCTTCGGCAACGAATACCCGTTCCTGTCGTGGATGAACCACCTGGGGCTGTCCACCGATGGCGGCCCGGATGGGGTGACGGTGCTGAAGCAGGGCTTCAACGTCGATCCGCTGCTGCAAAAGCAGGCGGCCTGCATCTCGACCATGACCTACAACGAATACGGGCAGGTTCTGGACGCGGGGCTGCGCCCCGAGGATCTGGTCACCTTCAAGTACGAGGATCAGGGCGTCGCCACGCTGGAGGACGGGTTGTACGTGCTGGAGGAGACGCTGGCCGACCCCGCCATGCAGGACCGCCTCGCCCGCTTTGTCCGCGCCAGCATGAAGGGCTGGAAATACGCCGAGGAAAACCCCGAGGAAGCGGCGGACATCGTGCTGGAGAACGACGAGACCGGCGCGCAGACCCGGGCGCACCAGCTGCGCATGGTGCAGGAGGTGGCGAAGCTGACCGCCGGGTCGAACGGCGCGCTGGACCCCGCCGACGCGGACCGCACGGTCCAGACGCTGCTGTCGGGCGGGTCGGACCCGGTGATCTCCAAGGCGCCCGAGGGGGCGTGGACCAGCGCCATCACCGACAAGGCGCTGCAATAGGTTGGTGCCTTGGCCGGGCGCTCAGTCGCCCAGCCAGGCACGGGTGATCGGGCTTTGCGCGCCGGTCAGCCCCGCGACGATGGTCATGTGGTGCCGGTCCGGCTGGACGACCAGCCGGGCCGTGCCGCCCGCGCGCCGCCAGCGTTCGACCAGCAGCGCGGACTGGCGCAGGAACTCGGGCCGTTCGTCACCGCCGACCCAGGCGGTGGCGGGAACGGCGGGCGGCGGGGCCAGCGCCGGGCTTTCGGCCAGCGCCTCGGCTGCGTCCAGCCGCAGGACCTCGTTCATCGCGGCCAGCGTCAGCGGACGCAGGTCATGCAGCCCGCTGATCGACAGCACCCCGCCAAGGCGCGCGCGCACCCCGCCCGGCAACAGCGCGGGATCGCTGGCCAGCCGCGCGGCCAGGTGCCCGCCGGCCGAGTGGCCGGCCAGCCGGATCGGCCCGCCCGCCTGCGCCGCCGCCAGCGCGACGGCGGCCGCCACGTCGCGGGTGATCGCCGCGATGCGGACCGCCGGCGCCAGCCGATAGCCGGGCATCGCAACCGTCCAACTCGCATCCCGTGCGCCCAGCGCCAGATGGGTCCACGACGACGGATCATAGGCCTTCCAATAGCCGCCGTGGACAAACACGGCCAGCCCGCGCGACGGCCCCACCGGCGCGATCAGGTCCAGCGTCTGCCGCGGATCGTCCCCATAGCAAAGCGTCCGCAGCCCGCCCGCGCCCAGCGACGCCCGCGCCGCCGACGCCTCGGCGGCAAGCCTGGCCGGAAAGGCGGCGCCGTCGGGAATATAGGCGGCATTCTCGAAGGCATCGGTCCAGTCGATGCCGCTTGCGTCAGCCATGGCGCGTTCCCCCTGCAATGGCGTTCCGCCGCGGCGCCGTCCGGCGGGGACAGGATCGCGGCGGGTGAAACGGACGGCTTTGGGGGAATGGTACCGCCTCCCCGGCTTGAACGGGGGACCTCTAGATCCACAATCTAGCGCTCTAACCAACTGAGCTAAGGCGGCACTGGGCGGATCGTTTACGCCGGACCGCGACGGGATGCAAGCGCCTCGTGCGGGCGCGGGCATCCGCCGCTTGCCGTGCGCGGCGGGCGGGGATAGACCGGCCGGACAGGATGCATAAGGACGCGCCGATGGGCATCAACCGCGAAAGCGACCTCGCTGCGAATCTGCAGATCGGGCCGACCGACCAGGGCATGGTCCGCATCTATGTCGAGGGCGACGGCATCGACCTGCCGCTGGATTTCGACCCCGACGAGGCCGCCGAGATCGCCGAGGAGCTGTTGGCGGCGGCGGAAACCGCGCGGGGCATGGCGGCCGGGGGCGGCGCGCCCGGCAAGGGCAAGGGCGGCAAGCGCCGCTAGGCCGTATCCGGCAGCGCCACCCACCGCCCCGACGCGCGCGAGAACCGCTGCGCGGGAGGCGAGCCGAAGGCGACGTCGGGCATCGGCGCGACATGCCGCTGGACCGTCAGGTCGGCCCCGTCGAAGTCCAGCAGGGCGAATTCGTTCTGGCGATCCGACGGCCGCCCGCACAGCGCGGTGCCGCCCTGGATGTGCAGCACGCGGTCAGGCCCGCCCTGCCCCAGGAACGCGCCGGCCGACCAGACGTGCAGATGCCCGGTCAGCACGACGTGAATCCCCGCCCCCTCGAACGCGGCCAGCGCCGCGGGTGCGCCGCGCATCAGGGCCTTGTCCACGCCCGGCCGGTGCCGCATCGGGTGGTGCAGGACGGCTATATTCGTCAGCCCCGCGCCCGCCGTGGCGCAGACGCGCGCGGTCTGGGCCGCGTCGATGGCCCCGCGCTGCCAGGCCAGCCGGTCGGTGCTGTCCACCCCCATCACCCGCACCGCGCCTGCCCGTCGCACCGGCTGGGTGTCGGCCGAGATCGCGGCCCGATAGGCCGCGCGCGGCGCGGCCAGGCGCTGCACCAGATCGAACAGCGGCAGGTCGTGATTGCCCGGCACCGCCATCCAGGGCGCGTCCAGGCGCGACAGAAAGGCCGCGGCGGCGGCGAACTGCGCCGGTCGCCCGCGGTGGGTCACGTCGCCGCCGATCACCACCAGCGAGGGCGCGCAAGCGTTCACCCGCGCCAGCAGCGGCCCTTCCAGCGCGGCGCGGTGAAAGCCGAAATGCAGGTCGGTCAGGAAGGCCACCCGGATCATGCCGCGCCTGCCGCCCCGCCTGCGCCCGCAGACTCGGCTGCGCCCGCAGGGACCAGCACCCGCAGCGCGCCGGGGCGGACGCGCAGGTGGAAGGGTCCCGTCATCCGCGTCCGCTCGCCGTCATGGGCCACGTCGCGACGCGCGGGCACGGTCTCGATCACCAGATCGTCGTCGATGACCAGATCGAAGTCGTTGCCCCGCGCGGCAAAGCCCAGCGCCAGCCGCAGCGCCGACCCGATCAGCTGCCGCGGCTTTCGGGCGCGGGCGACGAAGATGGCCAGATGCCCGGCGCGGATGGCATCCGCCCCCTCCAGCCCCATCTGTTCCAGCTGCACGGCGCTTTTGGCGACAAAGACCAGCGCGCTGGAATACCGTGTCTCGACCCCGTCGTCGATCGTCTTCAGCGCGACCGGGTGGCGCAGGTCGCGGATGGCGCCCAGCGCGGACAGATAGGCCGCGATCCGGCTGCGGCCCCAGCGCCGATAGACCGCCTCGCGTCGTTCCAGGATGCGGGGATAGGCGCCAAGGCTGACGTTGTTCAGGAACACCGTGTCGTTGATCTGCCCGACATCCATCGCCTGCACGCGCCCGTCGCGCAGGGTCTGGATGGCCTGTTCGACGGTGTCGCCCACGCCCGCATCGCGGGCAAAGAAATTGAAGGTCCCGCCCGGGATGACCCCCATCACGACGTCGGTGCCTGCGACGGCGCCCGCAACGGCGGCCTGCGTGCCGTCGCCCCCCACCGCGACGATCAGGTCATAGCCCTGCGCCACCGCCTCGGCCGCCATGCGCGGCAGGTCGCCCCCGCGCCGGGCCGTCCGCATCGACAGGGCCGCGGCCTGCCCGGCCAGCCCCTGGTGCAGCAGCGTTTCGCAGCGGCCGCCGTCCTTGCGCCCCGACCGGGGATTGAGGATGACGCACACCCGCGCGCGGGAGAGGTCCAGTCGAGAGGCGTCGTTCGGCATGATCATCCCGGCGGCGGCGTTGCGGTGGCGAACGTCCGGCGCGGGGCTTGGTTGCATGGGCCCGGCCCGGGTTCACGGCCGCAGCCCTGCCGGCACGCTTTCCGCTTGATGGAAATCGGGCCGGGGGCGGTTGCCCTTGGCGGGCCGCCCGCGCAGTGTCGCGCGGTGTCGAAGGGGGCGTGACGTGGCCGAATTCCTGTTGTTGCTGGCCGCCGGATTCTTCGGTGGCATGCTGAACGCGGTCGCGGGCGGGGGCACGTTCATCACCTTTCCGGCGCTGGTCTTCACCGGCGTGCCCGAGGTGTCGGCCAACGCCACCACCACGGTCGCCGCCCTGCCCGGATACCTGGCCGCGGCCCTGGGGTTCCGGCGCGACGTCGCCCGCATCGACCGGCGGCTGGTGGCCCGGCTGACCGGGCTGACCATGATGGGCGGGGCGATGGGGTCGGGGCTGCTGCTGGTGTCCTCGAACGCGGCCTTCGCCGCCCTCGTGCCGTTCCTGTTGCTGGCCGCGACCATCATCTTCCTGACCGGACCGCGGCTGCGGGAACTGGCCTCGCAGTACCGGCGCGGCGTCACTGCCTTTGGCGCGGGCACCATGGTCCCGGTGGCGGTCTACGGCGGCTATTTCAACGGCGGCCTGGGCATCGTGCTGCTGGCGCTGTTCTCGCTGTGGGGGATGACCGACATCCACGCGATGAACGGGCTGAAAAGCTGGCTGTCCTTTGCGCTGGCCGTCATCTCGTTCGCCATCTTCGCCGCGGGGGGCCAGATCGTCTGGTGGGAATGCCTGGCCATGTCGATCGGGACGATCCTGGGCGGGTTCGGCGGCGCGCCCATCGCCCGGCGGCTGCCGGTGCCGGTGCTGCGCGGCTTGATCGCCGTCGTCGGCTTCGGCATGACGGCGGTGTTCTTCTGGCGTCTCATCAATGGAGCATAGACATGGCTGACATCACGCGGATCGAACCGGGCGCCCGGATGAGCGAGGCGGTCGTTCACAACGGGGTCGTCTATCTGGCCGGCCAGGTCGGCAATCCGGCCGACACCATCACCGACCAGACGCGCGAGGTTCTGGGCCAGATCGACCGGCTGCTGGCGCTGGCGGGCACCGACAAATCGCGCATCCTGACCGCGCAGGTCTGGCTGGCCGACATCGGCGACTTTGCTGCCATGAACGCCGTCTGGGACGCGTGGGTGCCCAAGGGCAACGCCCCGGCCCGGGCGACCGGCGAGTCGGCGCTGGCCGCGCCCGAGTACCGGGTCGAGATCATCGTCACCGCTGCCGTGTGACCCGCGCCCCAGCGCGCCCAGCACGGACCGGGCGGCGCGCAGGCCCGGCGCCTCGCCGTCCCGGCCCAGCCGCTCCATCGTCAGCGCCATCGCGGTCAGTTGTTCCTTGCGCGCCTCGGGGTCTTCCATCAACCGGTGCAGCGAGGCGGCCATGGGTCCGGGCTGGCAGGCGCGGCCCAGGAACTCGGGCACGGCGCGCGTGCCGCTGACCAGGTTCACCAGCGTCACCGTGTCGGTCCGCAGCAGCCAGCCGATCACCCAGCGGCTCAGCGGGGCCATGTCATAGCCGATCACCATCGGCACGCGGTTGGCGGCCAGTTCCAGGCTGACAGTGCCGGACGCGGCCAGCGCCAGGTCCGCGCCGGCAAAGGCCGCGCGCTTGTCCGCCCCGGTCTCGACCACCACCGGGGCGACGGGCCAGCGGCGCACCATCTCGCGCACCATCAGCGAGACGCCGGGCACGGTCGGCAGCACGACGCGGATTTCGGGGATGCGGTCGCGCAGGCGGATCAGCGCCTCGTCGAACCGGGGGCCCAGGCGCGCGACCTCGCCCCGCCGCGACCCGGGCAGGCACAGCACCAGCGGCGCGTCGGCCGCAATGCCGTGCGCGGCGCGAAACGCTGCCGCCTGCTCGGCGCCCGCAACGGGTTCCGCGGCGATGGGGTGGCCCACGAAATCGCAGCTCATCCCGGCCGCGCGCATCAGCGGGGGCTCGAACGGCAGGATCGCCAGCACGTGGTCGATGACCTCGGCCATCCGGGCCGCGCGGCCCGGCCGCCAGGCCCAGACCGAAGGCGCGACATAGTGCATGCGCCGCACGCCCGGCGCGGCCGCCTTGACCTGCCGCGCCACGCGCAGGCCGAAATCGGGGCTGTCGATCGTGACCAGCACGTCGGGGCGGCTGTCCGTGACCGCCTGCGCGGTCTGCGCGATGCGGCGTTTCAGCTGGCGGTATTTCGGCAGGACCTCGGCCAGTCCCATGACGCTCAGTTCGGTCATGGGAAACAGGCTTTGCAGCCCCTGCGCGGCCATGGCAGGCCCGCCCACGCCGTTGAACCGGACCTCGGGGACCAGCACCCGCAGCCCGGCCATCAGCGCCGCGCCCAGGTTGTCGCCGGACGGCTCGCCCGCGACCAGAAAGACCCTCATGAAGCGGTCATCCGCGTGCCCACAGGAACAGCCCGGCCCTGTCCGCGGCGGCAATCGTGGCCGCGCGGTCCAGCAGGATGACCCCGCCCGCCTGCCACGCAATCCCCGCCAGACCGGCGCGCGCCGCCTGCTCGACGCTGTCGGGCCCCAGCGCCGGCAGGTCGATGCGGCGGTCCTGCCCGGCCTTGGGCGCCTTGTAGAACACGCCCCGCGCGCCGGCGGGATCAGGCCGCAGGGCGCGGTGCGCGGCCGCGAACTCCAGCATGGCGGCGGTGCCGGGCAGGGTTTCAACCGCAAGGCACAGGCCCTGCACCACCACGCAGCCCTGTCCGATGTCCAGCGGGCCGGTCGCCTGCAGGATGGCGGCCGCGCGGTCCGCGTCCCGGCGATCGGCGTCCGAGGGCTGGCCGGCCAGCACCCCCGGCCCGGGAACCAGATCGGGCAGGATCGCATCGACGCCGACCACCGGCAGGCCCCATTCCTCGAAGATGGCGATAAGCTCGCGCAGGGCCGCGTCGTCGCCCGACTGCATCGCGCCCAGGATGCGCGGCACCAGCGTCGCGGTGCGCGCGTCGAACAGCTCGGCGTCCAGCCGCGGGCGCCGCACCGCGCCGGCAAAGACCACCTGCGCGACGCCGTGCCCGATCAGGTGATCGAGCATCGGGACCAGCCGTTCAAGGCGGAACGGCTGCGCCGGAATGGACGGCGGATGCCCCTCCAGCGCCATGACCAGCGGATCGTCCAGCGCCGCCGCGACGGCGGGCGCCAGCGCGCCCTGCCCGGCGATGACGGCGGTGCGGCTCATGGGCGGGGCGCAAGGAAGCTGCGCTCGGACGGGCCGAGGATGAAGTCCAGCACCTCGCGTTCCATGGCCGTCAGGCCCGGCGCCTCGGCCCGGCTGCGGGCGGTGTCGCGGAACGATCCCGATGCCAGCGCGCCCAGCAGCTCGCGCAGCGCGGCGATGTCGGCGCGGGCCGCGCCGCGCCGCTTCAGCCCGACAAGGTTCAGCCCGTCCAGCTGTCCGCGCGGACCCTGCACCAGGCCGAACGGCAGCACGTCGGCAGTCACCATCGTCACCGCCCCGATCATCGCGCCGCGCCCGATGCGGACGAACTGATGGACGCCCGACAGCCCGCCGACGATCACGTCGTCCCCCAGATCGCAGTGGCCCGCGACCGAGGCGTGGTTGACCAGGATCACCCGGTCCCCGATCCGGCAGTCGTGCGCGACATGCGCGCCCGCCATGAACAGGCCGTCATCGCCAACCGTCGTCACGCCGCCCCCGCCCTGTGTGCCGGGGTTCATCGTGACGTATTCGCGGATGCGGTTGCGCGCGCCGATGACCAGCCGCGTCTCCTCGCCCCGGAACTTCAGGTCCTGCGGCACCTCGCCCAGGCAGGCAAAGGGAAACACCACCGTGCCTTCGCCGATGGCGGTGTCGCCGGTCACGACCACATGGCTTTTCAGATG
The DNA here is from genome assembly GCF_003286075.1 of Paracoccus endophyticus. Classification (GTDB taxonomy): domain Bacteria; phylum Pseudomonadota; class Alphaproteobacteria; order Rhodobacterales; family Rhodobacteraceae; genus Paracoccus; species Paracoccus endophyticus. Next base: position 88,506 of record NZ_QLUV01000007.1, read on the forward strand.
CACGCCCGCCGCCAGCCTGACCTGCGGGCCGACATGGCAGAACGGCCCGACGACCACGTCGGCCGCCAGCTCGGCCCCCGCTTCGACCAGCGCCAGCGGGTGGACGGTGGCGTCAGCCATCCGCCGCGCCGCCCGCGGCCGCGGTCGGGCCTTCGTCGGTCAGGTGCATCATCGCGGTAAAGTCCGCCTCGGCGCAGACCTGCCCGTCCACCAGCGCGCGGCCGTGGAACTTCCAGATCTTGCCGCCGGGCCGCTTGACCGTGACGTGCAGTTCCAGCACGTCGCCGGGCACGACCATGCGGCGGAACTTGCAGTTGTCCACGCCCATGAAATAGGTCAGCAGCGGCCTTCCCACGACGTTCAGGCTGAGGCCGACGACGACAGCGGCGGTCTGCGCCATCGCCTCGACGACCAGAACGCCCGGCATGATCGGCGCATCGGGGAAATGGCCCGGGAAATGCGGCTCGTTCGCGGTGACGCATTTGATCCCGACGGCGCTTTCATACGCAACGATGTCGCGGACCTTGTCGATCAGAAGAAACGGATAGCGGTGCGGCAGGATGCGCTTGATCAGCGCCAGATCGGCAGAGGTGTCGGGAGCAGGATTGCGCTCGGCGGCCATGCGGGACTCCGGGGTTTCGGCCTGCCTAGCAAATGGGCCGCCGGATTGGCAAGGCGGCGCGGCTGCCGGGGCACCCGAGGGGCCGTCCGCGGCCGAAATACGCCCGCGCCGGGCGCTCAGCCGCCCTGATCCGGCGAAAGCCCGCCGGCGGCGGAGCCGGGACAGCCCTGGCGCGCCGCGCGGATCGCGCTGGACGACAGCGCCGACATCGGCACGTTGATCAGAACCCAGGCGGGCGGCGCGGCCAGCGCCAGGCGGGCGGCCTGCGCCTCGGGCAGGCGAGCGGCGGCCATGATGCGGGCGGCGCGCGACGACCGGGCGGCCGTGCGGGTGCCGGGACGGGCGATCACGCCCAGGGGCACGCGGGCGGCGATCTCGCGCCAGCGATCCCAGCGGTCGAACTGCGCCAGGTTGTCGGACCCCATCAGCCAGACAAAGCGCACGCGCGGCCAGCGGGCCTGCAGCGCGGCGATCGTGTCGGCGGTCAGGCGGGTGCCCAGCCGCACCTCGATGTCGGTGACGACGACGCGGGGATCGTCGATCAGCCGGCGGGCCAGCGCGATGCGGTCCGCCAGGGGGGCCGGGCCGTGGGCCTTCAACGGATTGCCGGGGCTGACCAGCCACCAGACGCGATCCAGCCGGAACCGGCGCAAGGCCATGTCGGTGATGTGGACATGGCCGGCATGGGCGGGGTCGAACGATCCCCCCAGCAGGCCGATGCGCTGCCCCGGCAGGGCCAGGGGGCCGGCGGTCAGCATCGCACGGGTCAGCGCGGCACGTCTGCCGGGGCCGCGGCGCCGGCGGGTGGGGACAACGCGCCTGCCTGGGGTGCGGGGTCCGCCCTGTCTTGCGACGTGCCGTCGGCCGGCCCGGCAGAGGCCACGCCGTCCGGACGGTCCGGGCCGCTCTCGGGTCGCGCCGCGCCGTCGCCCAGGTCGGCGTCCAGGCGTGCGATCACCTCGGCGGTGACGTCGATGCTGGCGTCCGAGAACAGGACGGTGCGCTGATCCAGCACCAGCAGCGCACCGCGGTCCTTCATCACGCGACCCAGAACCGGCGCAGCCGCCTGAAAGAACCGCTGGCGGTCATTTTCGGCGGTCAGGGCGACCGACCGCGCGGCCGCCTCGCGCTCGCGCCGGACCTGTGTCACGCGTTCATCGAAGGCCGTGGCACGGGCGCGAAAGGCGTCGGGGGGCAGCGTTGCCCGCGCCTCGGTCAGCGCCTCCTCCTCGGCCGACAGGTCGGCAAAGGCCCGGTCGTTGTCGGCCGAGACCTGCGCGCTCAGCGCCTCGATCTCGGCCTGGCTGCGCCGCCCCCAGGCGGACCCTGTATAAAGCGCCTCTTGATCGACGGTCAGCACCGCCTGCCTCAGCGCCAGCGACGCGGGGGTGCCGGCCGGCGGAGGGGCGGGCGGGGCCGCGGCGCCAGGCGCGGTCTGCGCGCCGGCCGGCGTGGCGACGCCCGCCACGGCCACCGCCACCACAGCCGCGCGCAGCAGCGCCCGCGCGGGCTGCGGCGGCCGGGCTGTCGACGCGCCCCCCCGCCCCGCCCGCATCAGAACCGGGTCGAGATCGTCAGGTCGAACGGCTGTTCGAGGTCATAGTCCTCTTGCTGCACGGCCTTGGACAGGTTGAACCGCAGCGGACCGATCGGCGTCGTCCAGAACAGCGAGACGCCGACGGACGCGCGCACATACATGTCGTCGTCCACCTCGACGCCGCCCGCGCCGGTGGTGCGGTCCAGGCTCCACAACGAGCCGACATCGGCGAACAGGCCGCCGCTGACGCTGTATTCCTCGGGCAGGCCCAGCGGGAACTGCGCCTCGGCGCGGGCGGCCCAGAAATAGTTGCCGCCCAGCGCATCCTCGTTCGGCGCGCCAAGGTCGCGCGGACCATAGCCGTTCGGCTCGAACCCGCGGATGCGGCTGTTGGCGGTGAAGCGGTTGGTGATACGGCTGGTGTCGTCGTCCAGCATGACGATCGCCCCCGCCTCGACCTCGGCCCGCAGCGTCACCTCCTCGCGCCAGGCGCGGCTTTCGACGCCCGCCAGAACCGTGGTCGTGACCGACTGCACATCGCCGCCCAACCCTGCGAAGTCCTGCGAAAACCGCAGCTTGCGGCTGGTCAGCGGGTCAAGCCCGGCCGCGCGGGAATCGTACGAGTAGGTGTAGCCCAGCGCCGACGTGACGCGCGGACCCTGTTCCAGATACAGAATCGGCGACGACCCGACCAGATCGCCCGTCTCGGGGTCGATCTCGATCGGGCGCACGTCCAGCAGATTGTCGCGGCTGAGGCGATAGCGCAGCTCGAGCCGGCCGTTCTCGCTGACCGGGAACTCGACCCCCGTCGAGAATCCGGCGCTGCGCGTGTTGTACTTGGTGTTCTGCTGGTCGGTCGTGGAGTACCAGGCCGAGAACCTGGCGCGCAGGTCACGCCCCAGAAAATACGGCTCGACAAAGCTGAAGTTGAAGCTTTGCGACCCGCTGGCGGTCGAGAACCCCAGCGAGACATCCTGCCCGCGCCCCATGAAGTTGCTTTCCTGCAACGAGGCGTTGAAGCCGAGGCCCTGGCTTGCGCCATAGCTTGCGCCGAACCCAAGGCTGCCGGTCGGCTGTTCCTCGACGTTCACGTCGACGATCACCTGCTGCTGGCTCGATCCCTCGCGGCTTTCGACTTGGGCGTCGGCGAAATAGCCCAGCGCGCGCAGGCGTTCGGCCGCGTTGCGGATCTCGCGCGGGTTGAAGGGGTCGCCCTCGACGGTGCGGAACTGTCGGCGGATCACCTCGTCCAGGGTCGTGGTGTTGCCTTCGATATCAATGCGTTCGACAAAGATCTTCTGGCCCCGCGTCAACGCGAAGGTCAGGTCCAGCGTCTGGTTGCGCAGGTTGCGGGTGATACGCGGCTCGATGGTGACGAAATCCAGGCCCTGCTGCAGGGCCACCGCCTCCATCCGGCGGATCGTGTTCTCGATCGCCTGGGGGGAATAGATCTCGCCCCGGCGCACGCGGTTCTGCGCGGTAAAGGGGGCGGCGTCCAGGCCCGGTATCTCGCTGGCGACGGTCACGTTGCCGAACCGATACTGCGGCCCCTCGTAGATGTTGTAGGTCACGAAGAACGCATCGCGTTCGCGGGCGATCTCCGGGGCCACGGCCTGGACGCGGAAATCGGCATAGCCGCGCGAGCGATAGTAGTCGGTCAGCAACTGCTCATCCAGGGCCGTGCGCTCGGGCGCGAAGGTGTCGCGGCGGATGAAGGCGCGCAGGATGCCGGCCTGCTTGGTCTGCAGCACGTTGCGCAGGCGCCGGTCCGAGAACGCGCGGTTGCCGGTGAAGCCGATGCGCTCGATCTCGGTCACGGCGCCCTCGCGCACCTCGAACACCAGATCGACCTGATTGCCGCTGCGGGCGATGACGCGCGGATCGACGCGGGCCGCCAGCCGCCCCTCGGCGGCATAGGCGGCGGCGATGGCCTGCGCGTCCGCCTCGGCGGTCGAGGGCGAGAACACCCGGCGCGACTTCGACTGCACGATCTCGGCCAGCCGCTCGTCCTTGAGCCGGCGGTTTCCCTCGAAGTTGACGATGTTGATCGTCGGATATTCGATGACCCGGATCACCAGCGTCCGGCCGGTGGGCACGATCTCGACCGTCTCGAACAGGCCTGACTGCTGCAGCCGCTGCTGGGCGTCGTTCAGGTCGCCCAGCGACAGGTCCGCGCCCCGGCGGATATTGGCCAGCGACAGGATCGTCTCGGCATCGACGCGCTGCGCGCCTTCCAGTTGAACCTCGGTATAGACTGCGGCCGCCGCAGGCGCAGCCCATGCGACCGGTCCCGCAACCGCCAGCGCAGAGACCAGCGCGATGGCGCCCCTGCCGAAAATCCTGTCCGTCATTTGCCCCTCGCGCACGGCTTTGGCGCCGGTTTGGCCGGCCGCTGTTTGGGCCATGGTTAAACCCCCTGAGGCGGGGCTGTCAAAACAAAGCCGGCGCTCAGCGGCACAGAATGTCGTTCGAAAGCCCGAAGACCATCAGCGTCAGCACGAAGGCCATCCCCAGCGTCGTCAGCACCCGCAGGGCTGCGTCCGACGGCGGCCGGCCGGTCAGGGCCTCCCACGTGTAAAAGGCCAGGTGGCCGCCATCCAGCACCGGGATGGGCAGCAGGTTCAGAAACCCGATCCCCGCCGACAGCACCCCGATCAGCCACAGGAAGTTTCCCGTGCCCGTCGAGGCCGCCTGCCCCGCCACCTCGGCAATCGAGATCGCGCCCGACAGGTTGCACCGTCCGATCTGCCCCGTGACCATCGCCACCAGCCCGGACAGCGAGCCCCAGACGACCTCCCACGTCTGCCGGACGCCCGCGCCCAGCGCCTCGATCATGCCCGGACGCCGGGTCGCGGGCAGGATATAGCCGTCGCCGCCGGTCACGCCGATCAGCAGGCGCTTTTCGTATCCGCCGTCCACGGGCAGGTCCTGTTCGCGGGCGGCAAGCGCATAGTCCGCCTCGCCCGCGCCCTCGCGCCAGACGCGCAGCACCACCGGCCGGCCGGCCGCCGCCTCGACCGCGGGGCGCAGCTCGTCGAACCGGGTGACGGGGCGGCCGTCGATCGCCAGGATCACGTCGCCCGCGCGCAGGTCCACGGCCGCGGCCGGGCTGCGCGGCGCCACGCCCGAGATGCGGGGCGGCATCGGGTCAGGGCCGCGCACGACCCGTTCGGCCCCCTCGCGGCGCACGGTCCAGTCCTGGACCGGCGCGGCGGGCAGGGTCGGGGCCAGTCGGAACAGCGCGCCCCAGTCCGCGACGGGCCGGCCGCCGACGGCCAGCACCTCGTCGCCGGGGCGCAGTTCGTTGACGACGCCCGGCGGCGCGGGCGCAAGCTCGCCCACCACGACCCGGTCGGTCGCCACCCCCTGCCACAGCACGACCCCCGCAAAGACCGCGATGGCCAGGACAAAGTTGAAGGCGGGGCCTGCCGCCACAGTCGCAAAGCGCGCCCACAGCGGCGCCCCGCCCAGCGTCTGGCGGGCCAGTTGCGGATCGACCCGCTGCCCCGGACCGGCGCTGGCCGCATTCTCGTCGCCCAGAAAGCGCACATAGCCGCCCAGAGGGATCGCCGCGACCTGCCACAGCGTTCCGCGCCGGTCGCGGCGCGACCACAGCCGCGGCCCGAAGCCCAGCGAGAATACCTCGGACCGGATGCCGCACCAGCGGGCGACGATGTAATGGCCGTATTCGTGCACGCCGACGATGATCGACAGCGCGATGACAAAGGCGAGAAGCGTCCACGCCAGCCCGCCACTGGCCGCGATGATGTCCTGGATCATGCCGCGCCCCTTCCTGCGTGGTCGCGGTCCGCTGCGGCATCGCGGCGGGCCTGGCCGTCCCAGTCCAGCACGGCTCCCAGGCTGTCGGGGCTGGCTGCAAAGCCCGCGCGCCCCGAGGCCGCCGTCAGCGCCCGATCCACGGCCGGCGCCATGTCGGTGAACCGGATGCGCCCGGCGATGAAATCGTCCAGCGCCTGTTCCTTGGCGGCGTTGAAGACCGCACCCGCAGCGCCCCCTGCCGCGATCACCTGCCGCGCCAGCCCCAGCGCGGGCCAGCGCGTCTCGCAGGGCGTGCGGAACGTCAGGCTGCCCAGCGCAGCCAGATCCAGCCGCGGCAGGCCCAGGGGCTTGCGCCGCGGCCAGTGCAGCGCATGGCCGATGGCATGGCGCATGTCGGGCGGGCCCAGATGCGCCAGCGTGCCGCCATCGGCATAGCCCACCATGGCGTGCACGATGGATTCGGGATGCACCAGCACCTCGATCCTCTCGGCGGGCAGCGCGAAAAACTCATGCGCCTCGATGACTTCCAACGCCTTGTTGAACATCGAGGCGCTGTCGATGGTGATCCGCTGACCCATGTCCCAGTTGGGGTGGCGCGATGCCTCGGCCACGGTTGCCTGCGACAGACGCTCCAGCGGCCAGTCGCGGAACGCACCGCCCGAGGCGGTGATCGTCACACGCTCGACAGCATCGATGTTCTCGCGCTCAAGACATTGAAAGATAGCTGAATGTTCTGAATCGACCGGCAGGATGGTGGCGCCGGCGCGGGTCGCCGCGCCCATCAGCAGGGGACCGGCCGCGACCAGGCTTTCCTTGTTGGCCAGCGCCAGCACGCCGCCGCGTTCTGCCACGCGCAGGCCCGGCGCGAGCCCCGCCGCGCCGACGATCGCCGACAGGACCCAATCGGCCGGCCGGTCGGCCGCGTCGATCACCGCCTGCCGGCCGCCGGCGGCCTCGATCCCCGTGCCCGCCAGGGCCTCTTGCAGGGCGGGCAGCAGCGTCTCGTCGGCGATCACGGCCAGTTCGGCGTGCAGCGCGCGTGCCATCCGGGCCAGTCGTGCGACGTTGCGCCCGCCGGTCAGCGCAACCGTGCGCCATTGCGCGGGTCCGCCCGACCCCATCAGCAGGTCGAATGCGCTTTCCCCGACCGAGCCGGTCGCGCCGAAGATCGAAACGCTGCGCATGTCAGCCGACCACCGGCAACCAGCCGGCAAGCCCCAGCAGCGTGGCCGTGGCCAGCGATCCCGACATGGCGTCAAAGCGGTCCATCAGCCCTCCGTGTCCGGGGATCAGGCGCGAACTGTCCTTCGCGCCGACCCGCCGCTTGATCCAGCTTTCCGCGATGTCGCCCATCTGGCCGGCAAGGACCAGCAGGGGACCGATCACGATCGCGCCGGAACCCGCGCGCCCGAAGATGACCAGCAGCACGCCCAGCAGCGCAGCGCCGACCCAGCCGGCGGCCGTGCCGCTCCAGGTCTTCTTGGGGCTGATGGCGGGCCAGAACTTGGGGCCGCCGACGCTGCGGCCGACGAAATAGCCCAGCACGTCGGACAGCACGACAAGGCCGACGATCCACAGTGCCTCGCCGATGCCAAAGGTCACGCGGACCCACAGGATCCCCCAGACCGCCAGCACCATCAGCAGCGAGAACGCGACATAGGCCACGCGCAACCCGCGCCGCGCGGCCCTTGTGCCCAGCGCCAGCGGCACGATCAGCGCCAGCGTGCCCCATGATCCGGCAAACAGCGTGGCCGCCATCGCAAGCCCTGCGGTCAGCCCGACGCCCACGACCTTGCGATGCGCGGGCACAGGCACGACAAGGCGGGTCAGTTCCCACACCAGCGCGGCGAACAGGGCGCACAGGCCGGCGGCCGCGACAGGGATCGGCAGGACCAGCAGGGCCGTGCCCGCGACCAGGATGATCAGCGCAGACCCCATACGCTCTGCTAGATCCGGCCACCGGCCGGCTGGGGCGACACGGGGCGGCCGGGGCGTCATGCGGCGCCGAAACGACGTTGGCGCTGGCTGGTGCGGTCCAGGATCTCGGCCAGATGCGCGGGGCTGAAGTCGGGCCACAGCACCGGGGTGAACTCGTATTCCGAATAGGCTGCCTGGAACGGCAGGAAGTTCGAGGTGCGATGCTCGCCCGAGGTGCGGATCACCAGATCCGGGTCGGGCTGGCCCGCGGTGTCCAGGCAATCGGCCAGGTCGGCCTCGGACGGGGCGGTGATCTCGCCCTGTGCGATGCGGCTGGCCAGCCGCGCGGCGGCGCGGGTCAGCTCGTCCCGCCCGCCATAGTTGATGGCGACCGTCAGGTTCAGGCGGGTGTTGGCGGCGGTCCGCGCCTCGATGCCGGCCATCAGCGCCTGCAGCTTGGGGTCCAGCCGCTCGCGCCCCCCGATAAAGCGCATCCGCACGCCCTCGGCCGACATGGCGGCGGCCTCGCGCTGGATATAGCGGGCAAAGATGCCCATCAGTCCCAGCACTTCCTCGGTCGAACGCTTCCAGTTCTCGGTCGAGAAGGCATAGAGGGTCAGCCAGTTGACCCCAAGATCGGGGCAGGCCCGCACGATCTGCTTGACCCGTTCGGCCCCGCGGCGATGGCCGACCAGCCTAGGCCAGCTGCGTTCCGTGGCCCAGCGCCCGTTTCCGTCCATGATGATGGCGACGTGGCGTGCGCGGGGTGCACCAGCGGCGGACAGGGACGCCAGCACCGGCGCGGCATCGGCGGACATGGCGTCAGACCTGCATGATTTCGGCTTGCTTCGATTCGAGCGCCTTGTCCACTTCGGCGATCATCCTGTCGGTCAGGTCCTGGACCGCGGCTTCCCAGAACTTCTGGTCGTCTTCGGCCATACCCTTGGCGCGGGCCTTCTTGACCTGGTCCATCCCGTCCCGGCGCACGTTGCGGATGGCGACGCGGGCGTGTTCGGCGTATTGCGCGGCGACCTTGGTCAGCTCGCGCCGGCGCTCCTCGTTCAACTCGGGGATCGGCAGCATGATGATGGTGCCGTTCAACTGCGGGTTGATGCCCAGCCCGCTTTCGCGGATGGCTTTTTCGGCCCTGCCGACCAGGGCCTTGTCCCAGATGTTGATGGTGACCATCCGCGGCTCGGGCACGTTCACCGTGCCGATCTGGTTCAGCGGCGTGGGCGAGCCGTAGGCGTCCACCATGATCGGATCGACCATGCTGGCCGAGGCGCGTCCGGTGCGCAGCGACGAGAATTCCTGACGCAGGCTTTCCATCGCGCCCTTCATGCGGCGCTCAATGTCATCCGTGTCGATCTCGATCTCGTCGGCCATCGCCATGCTCGCAGGTTGTTTTTCGGCTCTATAGCGGCTGGGGACCAGGCTTGTACAGGTGTGCCGCCGCGCGCAGGCCGTTCACGGCGCCTCATAGGCGCTGCCGTCGGCGGCGTGTCGCGGCGCGGCCACATACCTGCCCTTGGACGGGACCGCGACAGTGCGGAACTCGGCCGCCAGCCGGTCCAGCGCGCCCCGCATCTCGGGGCCGCGCATGGGCTGGCCGTGGAATGTCAGCGCAAGTTCGGGGCGCAGGGCGGCCAGGCGGCGCACCGACTCCTCGGCGGCCTGCCAGTCGATGGTGAAATACATCGGCGGGCCGTGCATCTGCGGCTCCTGCCGGGCGACGTCATAGGCCGATTCCTGTCCCGTCGTGCAGAAGGCGTCGCCCACGATCAGCGCGCCGTCCTGCTCGCGCCACAGCGAGACATGGCCGACCGAATGGCCGGGCGTGTGAACCCAGCGCCAACCCGGCATGAACGGCACGCTGCCGTCCTCGGGCAAGGCCCGCAACCGGGCGCCCACATCGACGGGCCGGGTCGGATACAGCCGCGACAGGCGCGCCATCAGGCCGCCCCCCACGCCCGGATCGGCGGGGGGATAGGCGGCGCTGCCGTTCAGGTAGGGATGTTCCAGCGGATGCGCGTGGACGGGGACGTCCCACGCCTCGGCAAGCTGTTCCAGCGCGCCGACATGGTCGAAATGCCCGTGCGTCATCACGATGGCCGCCGGACGCGAGTCGGGGCCGAAGCGCGCCTGCGCGGCGCTGCGGATCAGGCCGGCGGTTCCGGCCAGGCCCGCGTCGATCAGCACCCAGCCCCGGTCGCCCGCACCGGCGGGACCGACAAAGACCACATTGACGATCCCCAGCCGGCGATAGGCCAGGTCGGGCGCGACCTCGTGGGTGTGATCGCGCCGCGCCGCGTCCAGTTCAGGCTCCAGCGCGCTGGCGTCGTCTGAAAGGGGGATCTGCTCGGACATGGACGCCTCGTGCTGCATGATCAGGCAGAACGAATGCGCCGCGTCCGGGTTCCGGCCCTAGCCGTGGACCCGCGTGCAGGTGCCGGTCCCGGCCAGAATGCCGCGAAAGCCGCCCGGCTCGTCCAGAGAGAACACGATGATCGGCAGGTTGTTGTCACGGGCCAGCGCGATGGCCGAGGCGTCCATCACCGCAAGGTGCTTTTGCAGCACCTCGTCATAGCTGACGGTCTGATAGCGCTTGGCGTCCGCGTGCTTGACCGGGTCCTTGTCATAGACGCCGTCCACCTTGGTGCCCTTGAAGATGGCTTCGCAGTTCATCTCGTTGGCGCGCAGCGTGGCGGCGGTGTCGGTGGTGAAATACGGGTTGCCGGTGCCGGCGGCAAAGATGACGATGCGCTTTTTCTCGAGATGCCGGATGGCGCGGCGGCGGATGTAGGGCTCGCACACCTCGTCCATGCGGATGGCGCTGATGACGCGGCAGTGCAGGCCCTTGGCCTCCAGCGCGGACTGCATGGCCAGCGCGTTCATCACCGTGGCCAGCATCCCCATATAGTCGGCGGTCGTCCGCTCCATCCCCTGGGCGCTGCCCTGCAGCCCGCGGAAGATGTTGCCGCCCCCGATGACCATGCAGATTTCCACGCCCATGGCGTGCACCGCCTCGACCTCGTCGGCGATGCGCGCGACGGTCGGCGGGTGCAGGCCGTAGCCCTGGTCGCCCATCAGCGCCTCGCCCGAGATCTTCAGCATGACCCGGTCGAGGGGCCTTGATGCCGTGGTGATGTCGTTGGTCATGGCGGCACCCGTCCTGATTTTCCCGGCGCGCAAAATGGCGCAGACAGGGGCCATGTTCAACCAGATGCCCTGGCGCGTCCCCCGCGCCCCCGTTTCATGCTGAGCGTGGCCGATCCTGGCGGCGTGATCGCCGCGCTGGACCCCGAGCGCCACGTTCTGATTGCCGGGCCGACCGCGTCGGGAAAGTCGGCGCTGGCGCTGGCCATCGCCGCGCGGCAGGGCGGCGTCGTGGTCAACGCCGACGCGTTGCAGGTCTGGTCGTGCTGGCGGGTGCTGACGGCGCGGCCCACGCCGGCCGACGAGGCCGCGGCCCCGCACCGGCTGTATGGCCATGTGCCGCCCGACCGCGGCTATTCCGTCGGCGACTGGCTGTCCGAGATGGCGGCCCTGGTCGGGGGCGGCGAACGGCTGGTCGTCGCGGGCGGCACTGGGCTTTACCTGACCGCGCTGACCCGCGGTCTGGCCGTGGTGCCGCCAGTGCCCCCCGACATCCGCGCGCGCGCCGACGCCTGGCTGGCGTCCGGGGGGCTGGACGCGATGGTTGCGGCGCTGGACCCGCGCACCGCGTCGGGCATCGACCTGAGGAACCCGGCCCGCGTCCAGCGCGCGTGGGAGGTCCTGGCCGCCACCGGGCGCGGCCTGGCCGACTGGCAGGCCGAGACGCCCCCGCCCCTGATCGCCGACAAGGACGCCGCGCGGCTGGTGGTCCAGGCCGACCGCGACCGCCTGGCGGCCCGGATCGCCGCGCGCTTCGACGCGATGCTGGACAAGGGGGCGCTGGATGAGGTCCGGGCAATGCGCCCGCGCTGGACGCCGGGTGCCCAGTGGGCGCGCGCGATCGGGGCGGCCGATCTGGTCGATCATCTGGACGGGCGAATCTCCCTGTCCGCGGCGCGGGACCGCGCGGTGATCGCCACGCGGCAGTATGCCAAGTCGCAGCGGATCTGGTTCCGCGGACGCATGCGGGACTGGGTGCCGGTGGCGGCGGCGCCCTAGCCCGCCGGGCCGTTGCGGCAACATCGGTGGATCATGGTGCATTCGGTATCGTTTTCCATTGCGGAACGCATCGGCCTGCGCGATCGTTGATGTGCGACATTCCGCCGATAGGCACCCAGAATGAGCATCGACCCGATTCGCAGGCTTGACACGGAACCGCCGGTTGATAACCGGCCCGATGTCGCGGTGCTTGCCCCCACCTTGATCGACCCCCCCGAATCTGCCGCACCCGCCGCCAGGGTTCCGGCGAACGACACGCGGCCGGCCCCCAGCCTGCGCCCTTATGCCGCGCGGCCGCGGCCCCCGGCGACCGGGGTCAGGCTGGTGCCGCTGGCCGATTTCGTCTGGGGCGGCGCGGGGCGACTGGCGGCGCGGGCACGGGGGGACCACTGCCTGATTCGCGTGACGGCCGGCGCGATGCGGATCCTGCTGCCCCGCGGCCATGCCGACCACGCCCGGGGCAGCGTGATCTTCATCCCCGCGGGAACAGCCTTCGGGGCCCAGCCGCAACCGGGCGCTGCGGGACAGGTTCCGCTGATGACGCGCGAGTGCGCCGCAGGCCTCGACGTGCCCTTGCCGGGCGGGATGGTGGTCGGCGCGGGCGCAAGCGACGCATTCTCGGCCGATCTTGCCGCGCTGGCGGCACGGGCCTTGGACCCGCTGGCGGCGGCGACGGCGGCGTGCCGGATCGGGCTGATCTCGGCGCAACTGCACCGGCTGGCGGCGGGCGGGCCGCTGGACGGCCCCGCCCATGACCGCCGGATCGTCGCGGATTTCATGGACCTTGCGGCCCGCGAACTGGGTCGCGGCCGGACCCTGGCTGACCTGGCCGACGCGCTGGGCATCTCGGCCGGGGCGCTGGACCGGGCCTGCCGCGCCCAGCGCGGACGCAGCGCGCTGGATCTGATCTATGACCTGCGGCTGGCCCGCGCGCGCGCCCTGCTGGCCGACCGCAGCCGCAGCCTGGGACAGATCGCCGACGCGCTGGGCTTTACCGGCGCCGCGCATCTGAACCGCGCCTTCATGGCGGCGACGGGCCGGCCGGCCGACGCGTTCCGGCCCGCGTGACGAACTGAACCGCGACGCTCAGGATTGCCGACGCCCTTCCGATCGGCGGATCGCAGGGCGACACGCGCCGCCGTCACGGTTCGGCGGCACCGTCCTGTCCGGGCCGGGCCGGGTCCTGTGGTCCATCACCTTCCCCGTCGGGCCAGTCCGCCTCTGCGGGGTCCTGCGCGCTGCCTTGAGAAGGACCGCGAAACCCTGTCGCGACCACGAATTTTTCCGATGAATCGGATCGGCTGGCGGGGGGCTTGACGTTGGCGACCTTGGCGAAGTTCTGCTTCAGCGTGGCCTGAAGCCCTCGCTCGGCCCCGCCCGCAAGCACCTTGGCCACGAAGGTGCCGCCCGGCTCGAGCACATCGAACGCGAACTGCGCCGCCGCCTCGACCAGCGCGACGATCCGCAGGTGGTCCGTGCCCTTGTGCCCGGACGCCGAGGCCGCCATGTCCGACATCACCACATCCGCGCGCCCGCCCAGCCAGCCCTTGACCCGCGCGTCGGCATCGTCCTCCAAGAAGTCAAGCTGGTGGATCTCGGCCCCGGGGATGGGATCCACCGCCTGCAGGTCCACCCCCAGCACCGTGCCGCGCGGCTTGCCCGACCGTTCGCCCAGCGCGTTCACGCGGTCCACGGCGACCTGGCACCAGCCCCCGGGCGCACAGCCCAGATCGACCACGCGGGCGCCGGGCCTGAGAAAGCCATAGCGGTCGTCCAGTTCCAGGATCTTGTAGGCGGCGCGGCCGCGATAGCCCTCGCGCTTGGCGCGCACGACATAGGGATCGTTCAGTTGCCGCTCCAGCCACAGCGTGCTGGACAGCTTGCGCCCCTTGGCGGTCTTGACGCGCACCCGCAGGTCGCGCTGGCCGCGGCCCGAACTGGCCTTGCCCGCCCGGCTGCCCGCGCCGCCGCCCCCTGCCCCGCTGCCCTTGCCGCCATCCGCCATCATGCCACTCCGTTCAGCCCCTCGGGCGCCAGCACCCCATCGCGCACCATCTGGGCATAGAGCAAGCCCTCGCGCAGGCCGCGGTCGGCCACCGACATGCGGTTGGTCGGCCAGACCCGCATCAGGGTCTGCAGGATCGCCGCGCCCGACATGATCAGCGCATGCCGTTCCCGGCCGATCCGTGGATCGGTCCGCCGCCCCTCGGGGCCCAGTGCAAGATAGTCGTGGATCACCCGGTCGATCTGCGCGGTCGTCATCACCAGCCCGTCCACCTTGGTGCGGTCATAGCGCCGCAGGCCCAGGTGGCTGGCCGCGACCGTCGTCACCGTTCCCGACGTCCCGATGATCTGGAAGTCGTCGGCCGGAAGGCGCGCCGTGGCATAGGGCGTGAAGTTCGCCAGCATCTCCTCGAAATGCCAGCTCATCAGCGCGAATCGGCCGGGGTCGTCCTCGACATCGTCGAACTGGTCGCGCAGGGTCGCGACCCCCAGGGGCACGCTGATCCAGTCCACGACACGGGCGGCCCCTGGCGTGGTGTCGCCGAATCCGTCCGACAGCCGCATGATGGACCGCGGCCGTTCCGCCGGCTCGACCCCGCTGAGGTCGATCCAGACCAGCTCGGTCGAGCCGCCGCCGATGTCCACCACCAGCAACTGCTCGGTGCGCAGGCTGACCAGCGGCGCGCACGAGATCACGGCCAGCCGCGCCTCCTCCTCGGGGCCGATGACCTCGATCGGCAGGCCGGTCTCGCGCTGGATGGTGCGCATGAAATCGCGGCTGTTGCGCGCACGCCGGCACGCCTCGGTCGCGACCAGCCGCATGCGGGTGACGCCGTGGCTCTCAAGCTTGCGGCGGCAGACCTGCAGGGCATGGACCGTCCGCGCCATCGACTGGCGCGACAGGCGGTTGGAGGCCTCGAGACCCAGCCCGAGCTGGACCGGCTTCGAGAAGCTGTCGATCACCTGGAACTGACTGCCCGTGGGACGGGCGATCAGCATCCGGCAACTGTTGGTTCCCAGATCGAGCGCCGCGTACAGCGACGACTCGTCGGGCTTGCGGGTGCAGGCAGGCTCAACCGTCGGTGTTGGGAACGCGTCCGCACCCGCGGGACGCTTGGGCGTCATGACGAAACGCCCTCCGATTTCTCAAGTTATCCCCAAGCTAGACCCGCGATGCCCCCCGATCAACCCTTCGGCAGAAAATTGCCCGGCCCCCGCCGCCCGGACGGCACGGCCTGGGGGCCTTGTGTCGCCCCGGCCGCCGCCCTAGCATCAGGGGCGCTTGCAGGAATTGCCCATGATCGTCATCGCCGCCCTTGTTCTTGGCGCCCTGTGGGGCGATCTGCGCGCACGGCGGCGGAACGGCAACGGCAAGGACCGCCTGCAGTATGCCGCGGTCCATGGCATCGCGTTCGCCATCGTGGGATTGTTCGCAACGATCCTGATCGATCGCGCGCTGCGGGGCTAGGCCCGGTGTTCCGCCCGTTCCTCGACTCCCTCCGCCGCCACGGCGTGCCGGTCAGCCTGCGGGAATGGCTGGACCTGATGGGTGCCATGCAGGCCGGCGTCTCGGGCTGGTCGGTCGAGGAGTTCCATGCCCTGGGCCGCATCATCCTTGTCAAGGACGAACGCCACATCGACCGCTATGACCGGGCCTTTGCCGAAAGCTTTGCCGGGCTGGACACCGTGCCGGTGGACGCGCTGGTCAGCCAGACCGCCCTGCCGCCCGAGTGGCTGGAGAAGCTGGCCGAAAAGCTGCTGACCGACGAGGAGAAGGCCGCCATCGAGGGCGCTGGCAGCTTCGAGGCGTTGATGGACAAGCTGCGCCAGCGCCTGGCCGAGCAGGAAAAGCGCCATCAGGGCGGCAGCAAGTGGATCGGCACGGCCGGCACCTCGCCCTTTGGCGCCTACGGCTACAACCCCGAAGGGGTGCGCATCGGCCAGGCCGAAAGCCGCCACCGCCGCGCCGTCAAGGTCTGGGACAAGCGCGAGTTCCGCGACTTCGACGACAGCGTCGAGCTGGGCACCCGCAACATCAAGGTGGCGCTGAAACGCCTGCGCCAGTGGGCGCGCCACGGCGCGGCCGATGAACTGGATCTGCCTGCCACCATCCGCGCCACGGCGGACCACGGCTATATCGACGTGCAGACGCGTCCGGAACGGCGCAACGCCGTCAAGGTCCTGCTGCTGCTGGATGTGGGCGGGTCGATGGACGACCATGTCCGCGTCGTGGACGAGCTGTTTTCCGCCGCGCGGTCCGAGTTCAAGCATCTTGAGCACTATTACTTTCACAACTGCCTCTACGAGGCGGTGTGGCGCGACAATCGCCGCCGCTGGGACCGGACGATCCCGACCTGGGACCTGCTGCACCGGCTGGGCCGCGACTGGAAGGTGATCTTCGTGGGCGACGCCTCGATGTCGCCCTACGAGATCGTGGCGCCCGGGGGCGCGAACGAGCACTGGAACCCCGAGCCGGGGCAGCTTTGGCTGCGCCGCGCGGCCGAGACCTGGCCCGACCATGTGTGGCTGAACCCGGTGCCGCGTCAGCACTGGGGCTATACGCCGTCCATCGGGATGGTGGGCGAGATCTTCGAGAACCGGATGCTGCCCCTGACGCTGGAGGGGCTGACCACCGCGATGCGGGTGCTGGGCTGAGCCGGCCCCGATCCCGCCACCGCGGCACACCCCTTGCCGGGCTGCACCGATCCCCCTAAAGCCGGCCCGACAGCAAGGGGGTTTCCGATGAACATCCTGATCCTGGGCGGCGGCGGGCGCGAACACGCGCTGGCCTGGGCGATCCGGCAGAACCCGAAATGCGACCGCCTGATCGTGGCCCCCGGCAACCCCGGCATCGCCGCCATCGCGCGCTGCGCGGATCTGGCGATCACCGACGGGGCGGCCGTGGCCGGGTTCTGCGAGGAGCACGCCATCGACCTGGTCGTGATCGGCCCCGAGGCGCCGCTGGCCGCGGGCGTGGCCGATGTCGTGCGGGCGGCGGGAATCGCGGTCTTTGGCCCTTCGCGCGCGGCCGCGATGCTCGAGGCGTCGAAAGCCTTCACCAAGCAGATCTGCGATGCCTGCGGCGCGCCCACCGCCGGCTGGGCGCGGTTCAGCGACGCCGCGGCGGCACGCGCCCATATCGCGGCGCAGGGCGCGCCCATCGTCGTCAAGGCCGACGGGCTGGCCGCCGGCAAGGGCGTCACCGTCGCCCTGACGGTGGCCGAGGCCGAGGCCGCGGTGGACGCGGCCTTGGGCGGCGCCTTCGGTGCGGCGGGGGCCGAGGTCGTGATCGAGGAGTTCATGGAGGGCGAGGAAGCCAGCTTCTTCGTCCTGTGCGACGGCGTGACGTGCCTGCCCATCGGCACCGCGCAGGACCACAAGCGCGTGGGAGAAGGCGACACCGGGCCCAACACCGGCGGCATGGGCGCCTATTCCCCCGCGCCGGTGCTGACCGAGGCCATTCAGGCGCAGGTGATGGCCGAGATCGTGCAGCCCACCGTGGACGAGATGGCGCGCCGCGGCACCCGGTTTCAGGGCGTGCTGTACGCGGGGCTGATGATCGCGGCCGGGCGGGCGCGGCTGGTCGAATACAACGTCCGCTTTGGCGACCCCGAGACGCAGGTCCTGATGATGCGCCTTGGCGCGCAGGCGCTGGACCTGATCCAGGCCTGCGCCGAAGGGCGGCTGGCGGGCCTGTCGGTCAACTGGGCCGACGATCATGCGCTGACGGTGGTGATGGCGGCCGAGGGCTATCCCGGCGATCCGGTCAGGGACACGGTGATCGGGGGGCTGGACGGGTTGTCGGAAAGCGCGTTGCAGATGATGTTTCACGCCGGAACGGCCGAGCGCGACGGCCATATCGTCGCGGCGGGCGGGCGGGTGCTGAACGCCACCGGCCGCGGCGCCACGCTGGCCGAGGCGCGCGACCGGGCCTATGCGCTGGCCCAGTCGGTGGACTGGCCCGGCGGGTTCCATCGCCGCGACATCGGCTGGCGGGCGCTGGCGAGAGACAGGGCGGACGCCTAGCGCAGGCGAACGTCCAGCGGCGGGACGCTGATGGCGCAGGCCGCGCCGTCGACCCACGGCAGCAGCGGCTGGTCAAGGATGATCCGATAGCGGCCGGGCTGGACATCCTGGGGGCGCAGGATCGCGCGCAGCGAGGCGTAGGGGATGCGCGTGCGCAGCGTGTCGCCGACCCCTTCGAAGCGATAGCGCACGGGCCGCGGCCCACCTTCGGCAGGTCGGTGCGGGTCCCACGTCACCTCGGCCTGATCCGCCCCGGTGCCGCGCCAGACGCGCACCACGCCGGTCAGCACCGCGGGATCGAGGAAGTCAAAGGGCCGGTCGGGCGGGTTGGCGAGGTTTGTGACGTGCAGCTCGATCCGCTGCGCCCCGCGCACCGCTGGCGCGCCCGCGCGCAGCATGGCGGCGGGCGCCTCGGGGGCATACCAGACCTGCAGGCGCGCGCCGTTGCAGATCTCGTCGCTGGCCAGCCGCAGTCCTGCGGGCGCGGCCGCCGCCGCCTGCGCGGCAAGGCCCGCCAGGACCGCCGCGGCAAGATGGGCGCGCCCGCGGGTCATGATGCTGAATACAGCCCCTCATAGACCGGCTGAAGCGTGTCCAGCTCGAACAGGCTCGACACCGAGGTGCCGTTCCAGATCGACATGATCGCCTGCGCAAACAGCGGGGCGGTGGGAACGATGCGGATGTTGCGGGCGGTCTTCACCCGTTCGGACGGCTCGATCGAATCGGTGATCACCAGCGATTTCATAACGGAATTCTCGATCCGCTCGACCGCCGGACCCGACAGCACGCCATGCGTGATATAGGCGTGGACCTCGGTCGCGCCGTGATCGACCAGCAGCTGCGCCGCCTTGACCAGCGTGCCGGCCGTGTCGCAGATGTCGTCCACGATGATGCAGGTCTTGCCCTCGACATCGCCGATCACCGTCATCTCGGCGATCTCGCCGGCCTTTTCGCGCCGCTTGTCCACGATCGCCAGCGGCGCGTCGATGCGGGCCGCGATCTCGCGCGCACGGGCCACGCCGCCGACGTCGGGGGACACGACCATCAGCCCGTCCATGCGGCCCTTGAAGTGGTGGATGATGTCCAGCGAAAAGATCGGTGCGGCGTAAAGGTTGTCCACGGGGATGTCGAAGAACCCCTGGATCTGGGCGGCGTGCAGGTCCAGCGTCAGCACCCGGTCCACGCCCGCCTCGGTCAGCAGGTTGGCCACCAGCTTGGCGCTGATGGGGGTGCGGGCCTTGGCCCGGCGATCCTGGCGGGCATAGCCGAAATAGGGGATCACGGCGGTGATGCGCGCGGCCGACGACCGGCGCAGCGCATCGGCCATGATCAGCAGTTCCATCAGGTTGTCGTTGGCCGGGTTCGACGTGGGCTGGACGATGTACATGTCCTCGCCGCGCACGTTCTCGTAGACCTCGACGAAGATTTCCTGGTCGTTGAAGCGTTCCACCCGCGCGTTGACGGGCGCCACGTTCATGCCGCGGTGCATCGACATGCGCCGCGCGATGGCGGTGGCCAGCGGGCGGTTGGCATTGCCCGCGATCAGCTTGGGTTCGGTCATGGCGGGCATGGGATCTCCGGGTCTGTGGGCGGCGCGGACAGGACCAGCGTGGGGGGAATCGCGCGATTGCGCCCCGATTAACACCGCGATAGCGTCCCGGCAAACCGGCGACAGGGGGTGGCATGGCACAGATCGACTATTACTTCGGAACGATCAGCCCCTGGGCTTATCTGGCGGGCAATCGGCTCGAGGAGATCGCCGCCCGTCACGGGGCCACGATCACCTATCGCCCGCTGGACATCCTGCAGCTGTTCGACCGCACCGGCGGGGTCCGTCCCGCCGACCGGCACCCGTCGCGCCTTGAATACCGCGCGCAGGAACTGCCGCGCTGGGCCGCATACCTGGGACTGCCGCTGCGCATGGACCTGCCGCTGGCCAACATGGCGCCGTCGTCCTATGCCATCATCGCCGCGCAAGAGGCGGGCGGCGATGTCGCGGGGCTGGTGCAGGGCCTGCTTGCGGCGCGGTTCGCCCATGGGCGCGACATCGCCGACGATGCCGTCATCCGCGAGGCGCTGGCCGCCGCAGGCTTTGACCCGGCGCTGGCCGACCGCGGGCTGTTCGTGGGGGCGGAAACCTATGGCCGCAACCTGGAACGGGCGGTGGCGGCGGGGGTCTTCGGGTCACCCTTCTACATCGTGACCGACAGCGATCAGCGGTTCTTCGGCCAGGATCGGCTGGACTTTCTGGACCGATACCTGGCCGCGGCGTGAGCGGGGTCCACTGGCGGCACTGGCCCGGCGCGGCCGACCGGCCGGCGCTGGCGCTGCATTGCATGCTGGGCAGCGGCGCGTCCTGGGGGCCGATCGCCGATCGGCTGGGCGGCTGCATCGACCTGCGCGCGCCCGACTGGCCGGCTCACGGGCGCAGCGCGCCCTGGTCGCCGACAAAGGGCCCCGATTTCACCACCACGGCCACGCGTCTGGTGGGGGCGGCCATCGACCGGCCGGTGGACCTGATCGGCCACAGCTTCGGCGCGGTCGTGGCGCTGCGGCTCGCCGTCGCTGCCCCGCACGCCATCCGCAGCCTGACGCTGATCGAGCCGGTCCTGTTCGCCGCCCTGCCCCCCGCGGACCGCGACCCGGACGGGCTGATGACGAGGGTGCAGGCCGCCGAGGCGGCAGGCGACCGCGCCGCATCGACACGGGCGTTCATGGCGTACTGGGGCGGGACCGATCTGGATGCGGCCACTGCGGGGACGCAGGCGCAGTTGCAGACGCAGATGGCGACGATGCTGGACAGCGTACCAGACCTTTATCAGGACCGGGGCCGCATCCTGCGCGACGGCGGGATCGAGGCCATCGACGCGCCTGTGATGCTGATCTCGGGCGCGCAGTCGCCCCCGAGCATCCACGCGATTGCCGAGGCCCTGGCGGCGCGCCTGGCAGATGTCGGGCACGCCCTGGTGCCCGGCGCGCATCACATGGCCCCCCTGACCCACCCAGACGAGGTGGCGGGGCTGATCCGGGTGAACCTGGACCGGGCCTGACAGGAAAAAGCCCTTCGCCGGCAGGGGCGTGAGGAACTCAGCTCAGTCCACGTCGAAGGCGTCCTGATGGGGAAGCGCGCCGATGGCCAGCCATTCGGCCCGCACCCGCGCCACCTTGGTGTCGGACCAGGTCTTGAACAGCAGCACGAACCCGGTTTCGGTCACATCGACGGCCGAGATGTCAGCACGCTGGTTGTGCTCGACCGCGATGTCCCACATGCCCAGCCCGACATGGACCACGGGGGGCGACAGGAACGGTTCGGGGAAGCTGACAGGATAGCGCACCGACCGCGCGCCGCGGCCGGTCCACATCTCGCCGCCATCCTCGCAGGCGGAAAACAGGATCTGCGAGCCGCGCAGGACACCGATGGCCGCATGGTCGATCCGCAGCATCCAGATTTCTCCGTCAGGTGGGCCGACGCGTGTCGCCCTGATCTCCTGATGGCTGATAGGACAAGACAAGCCCCGGCGGAATGCCGAGGCTTGCATTTTAGGCAGTTCAGGCCGTATCCTGCGCGGCTCAGTCCGGGACCGTCGACTGGTTCGGGTCCAGACCGACATGGGTGCCCAGGGCCTCCATGTCGCCCAGCATCTTGGCAGCCGCGGCGACGAACTCTTCGCCCGCGGTGCCGCGACGGGCCTCGGCGGCTTGCTTGGCCCTGCGGGCGTCACGCATCATCTCGTTGTAGATGTCCTGCGTGATGTCGGCGCGCGCGTGGCCGCGTTCCGCCAGCAGGCTGACGCTGTCGCCGGTGATCTCGGCAAAGCCGCCGGTCACGGCGAACTCGGTCGCCGTGCCCTGACCGTCCACCACCGTGACCAGGCCCGGCCGCAGCGTGACGATCGTGGCGGCGTGGCCGGGCATGGCGGTCAGATCGCCGTCGATGCCCGGCAGCCGGACCTCGCGCGCGGGAACGGACACCAGGTTCCGCTCCGGCGACACCAGGTCGAACTGCATCGTGTCGGCCATGATGCTCCCCTTACGCCGCGTCCGCGGCCATGCGCTGCGCCTTGGCCTTCACGTCCTCGATCCCGCCGACCATGTAGAAGGCCGCCTCGGGCAGATGGTCGTAATCGCCGGCCACGACCGCCTTGAACGAGCGGATCGTCTCCTCCAGGGGGACCTGCACGCCGTCCGAGCCGGTGAAGACCTTGGCCACGTCGAAGGGCTGCGACAGGAATCGCTGGATCTTGCGGGCGCGGGCCACCGTCAGCTTGTCCTCCTCGGACAGTTCGTCCATCCCGAGGATGGCGATGATGTCCTGCAGCGACTTGTACTTCTGCAGGATGCCCTGGACGTCGCGGGCGACGCCGTAATGCTCCTCGCCGACGACGGCCGGGTCAAGGATGCGGCTGGTCGAATCGAGCGGGTCCACCGCCGGATAGATGCCCAGTTCCGAGATCGCGCGCGACAGCACCGTGGTGGCGTCGAGGTGCGCGAACGAGGCCGCGGGCGCCGGGTCGGTCAGGTCGTCGGCCGGCACGTAGATGGCCTGCACCGAGGTGATGGACCCCGCCTTGGTCGAGGTGATGCGTTCCTGCAGCGCGCCCATGTCGGTGGCCAGCGTCGGCTGGTACCCCACGGCCGACGGGATGCGGCCCAGCAGCGCCGACACCTCGGAGCCCGCCTGGGTGAAGCGGAAGATGTTGTCCACGAAGAACAGCACGTCCGTGCCCGACTGGTCGCGGAACTGCTCGGCAATCGTCAGGCCGGTCAGCGCCACGCGCATCCGCGCGCCCGGCGGCTCGTTCATCTGGCCATAGACCAGCGCCACCTGGCTGGAGCCCAGGTCGTCTTCCTTGATGACGCCCGATTCCACCATCTCGTGGTAAAGGTCGTTGCCCTCGCGCGTCCGCTCGCCCACGCCGGCGAACACGGAATAGCCCGAGTGCACCTTGGCGATGTTGTTGATCAGCTCCATGATCAGAACGGTCTTGCCCACACCGGCGCCGCCGAACAGGCCGATCTTGCCGCCCTTGGAATAGGGGGCCAGCAGGTCGATGACCTTGATGCCCGTGACCAGGATCTCCGAACTGGTGGCCTGCGCCGCGAATTCCGGCGCGGGCTGGTGGATGGCGCGCTTTTCGCTGGCGCCGACCGGGCCGCGGTCGTCCACCGGCTCGCCCACGACGTTCAGGATGCGGCCCAGCGTCACGTCGCCCACCGGCACCATGATCGGCCCGCCCGTGTCGGTGACGGATGCGCCGCGGACCATGCCTTCGGTCGCGTCCATGGCGATGGCGCGGACGGTGTTCTCGCCCAGGTGCTGGGCCACTTCCAGCACCAGTTTCTTGCCGTTGTTCTCGGTCTCGAGCGCGTTCAGGATCGCCGGCAGCTGGTCGTCGAACTGAACGTCCACGACCGCGCCGATGACCTGGGTGATCTTGCCTGTGGCTGCCATCTTCTACCCCTGCGTTTCGGTCAGAGCGCCTCGGCGCCCGAAATGATTTCGATGAGTTCCTTGGTGATCGCGGCTTGGCGCGACCGGTTGTAGACGGTCGTCAGGCGGTCGATCATGTCGCCCGCGTTCCGCGTGGCGTTGTCCATTGCGGTCATCCGCGCGCCCTGCTCCGAGGCGGCGTTCTCGAGCAGCGCGGCAAACACCTGCGTGGCGACCGAGCGCGGAAGCAGCTCGGCCAGGATGGCCTCCTCGCCCGGCTCATAATCGTAAAGCGCGCTGGCGCCGCCGGCGTCCTTGCCGGCCTCGATCACCGCAGGGATGATCTGGCGCGCGGTCGGCACCTGGCTGATGACGGTTTCGAACCGGCTGTAGAACAGCGTCGCCACGTCGAAATCACCGCCCTCGAAGCGGTCGAGGATCTCGTCGGCGATTCCGCGGGCGGTGTCATAGCCGACGCGCTTGACCTCGGACAGATCGACGTGGTGGACAAAGCGCTGGCCATGCTCGCGTTTCAGCTGCTCGCGAGCCTTCTTGCCCACGGTCATGATCGCCACGGTCTTGCCTTCCCCAGCCAGCGTCTCGGCCTGCTGGCGCGCCAGCTTGACGATCGAGCTGTTGAAGCCGCCGGCAAGGCCGCGCTCGGACGTCAGGACCACCAGCAGGTGCCGCTGGTCCGACCCGGTGCCCGCCAGAAGACGCGGCGCGCCTTCGGACCCGGCGGCGGCCGAGGTCAGGCCGGCCATGACCGCAGACATCCGTTCGGCATAGGGCCGCGCCGCCTCCGCCGCCTCCTGCGCGCGGCGCAGCTTGGCGGCGGCGACCATCTGCATCGCCTTGGTGATCTTGCGCGTGTTCTTGACGCTGCCGATCCGGTTCTTCAGGTCCTTGAGGCTGGGCATTGTCCCCGTCTCCTCAGGCGGCCGTCTTGGCGTAGGCGTCCAGAACCGCCTTCAGCCGCGTCTCGGCCTCGCCCTTGATCTTGGGGTCCTCGCGGGTCAGCCAGTCCAGGACGTCGGCATGCTGGTTGCGCATGAACTGCAGCAGGCCCTGCTCCCACTTGCCGACCTCGCGCACCGGCACGTTGTCCAGATAGCCCTTGGTGCCGGCATAGATGACGGTCACGATCTCGGCGTTGGTCAGCGGCGCGTACTGCGGCTGCTTCATCAGTTCGGTCAGGCGCGCGCCGCGGTTCAGCAGGCGCTGCGTCGCCGCGTCCAGGTCGGACCCGAACTGCGCGAACGCGGCCATTTCACGATACTGCGCCAGTTCCAGCTTGACCGGGCCTGCGACGGATTTCATCGCGTTGGTCTGGGCGGCCGACCCCACGCGCGACACCGACAGGCCGGTGTTCACGGCCGGACGGACGCCCTGGAAGAACAGGTCGGTTTCCAGGAAGATCTGGCCGTCCGTGATCGAGATGACGTTCGTCGGGATATAGGCCGACACGTCGCCCGCCTGCGTCTCGATGATCGGCAGCGCGGTCAGCGAGCCGCCGCCGTGGTTCTCGTTCAGCTTGGCCGAACGCTCCAGCAGGCGCGAGTGCAGATAGAACACGTCGCCCGGATAGGCCTCGCGCCCCGGCGGGCGGCGCAGCAGCAGCGACATCTGGCGATAGGCCACGGCCTGCTTGGACAGGTCGTCATAGATGATCAGCGCGTCCATGCCGTTGTCGCGGAAGTATTCCGCCATCGCGGTCGCGGCATAGGGGGCCAGATACTGCATCGGCGCGGGTTCCGACGCGGTCGCGGCGATGACCGTGGTATAGGCCATGGCGCCGCTTTCTTCCAGCTTCTTGACCAGCTGGGCGACGGTCGACCGCTTCTGCCCGATGGCGACATAGAAGCAGTGCAGCGTCTTCATGCCGTCGTTTTCACGGCCGTTGTAGTTCTGCTGGTTCAGGATGGTGTCCAGGGCGATGGCGGTCTTGCCGGTCTGCCGGTCGCCGATGATCAGCTCGCGCTGGCCGCGGCCGACGGGGATCATCGCGTCCACCGATTTGAGGCCGGTCGCCATCGGCTCGTGCACCGACTTGCGGGGCATGATGCCGGGGGCCTTGACGTCGGCCACGCGACGCTCGGTCGCCTCGATCGGGCCCTTGCCGTCGATGGGGTTGCCCAGCGCGTCGACGACGCGGCCCAGCAGCGCCGGTCCCACCGGCACGTCCACGATCGACCGGGTGCGCTTGACGGTGTCGCCTTCCTTGATCGAGCGGTCGTCGCCGAAGATCACGATGCCGACGTTGTCGGTTTCCAGGTTCAGCACCATGCCGCGGATGCCGCCGGGGAATTCCACCATCTCGCCGGCCTGAACCTTGTCCAGGCCGTGAACGCGCGCAATGCCGTCGCCGACCGACAGCACCTGGCCGACCTCGGCCACCTCGGCGTCCTGACCGAAATTCTTGATCTGATCCTTGAGGATCGCCGAAATCTCGGCAGCCTGGATTCCCATTTATCCGACCTCTTTCATGACATTCTGCAGGGAAGCGAGCTTCGAGCGGATCGAGCTGTCGATCATCTGCGAGCCCAGCTTGACAATCATTCCGCCGATCAGACCTTCGTCGACCCGCGTGTTCAGTTTCACGATCTTGCCGGATTTCTGCGCCAGCGTCTCGGTCAACCGGCGCTCCTGCTCCGCGTTCAGGGGCGCGGCGGCCACCACGTCGGCCGTGACCTCGCCCCGTGCGTCGGCGACCAGCGCGGTCAGCCGGTCCACCAGCTGAGGCAGCGCGAACAGGCGGCGGTTCTGCGCCATCAGGCGCAGCGTGTTGGCAAGAACGGGCATCAGGCCCATGCGCTCGGCGATGCTGCCGATGGCGGCTTCCTGCTGCTCGCGCGAATACAGCGGCGAGCCGATCAGCGTGCGCAGGTCGGCGCTGTCGCGCAGCGCGGCGTCCAGCGCCTGGACCTGGGGGGCAAGCGCGTCGATCGCGCCCTGTTCGCTGACCAGGTCGAACAAGGCTTGCGCGTAACGCCCGGCGATGTTGGCGGAAATAGACGCGGTATTGGCCACGGACACCCCTTTGGTTTGCGCGTGACCCCGCAGGCCGGGCCGGCGATCTGCCGGTCAGTCGCGGGGCGCGGACGGTGGAACGCGCCCCGTCAATCCGGGGCAGTCCCTGAAATCTGCGGCGTCTCTAACAGCACATGCTGGGTCTCGCAACAGCCCGACGCCCGAAAATGACAAGGGTTCCATGCAAAGTCGGGCGGTTGCGCTAACGTCCGCACACGCGACGGGCCGGCACGCCGCGGACCATCGGCGGCCCGCCACGCATGCCTGCGCGCGGTCCCGGCGGTCGGACCTGCGAGACACCGCGGTGCCGGCGCGGCGAATCGACGGGCCGCCCGTGTCAGGGCGCCGGCGCGCGGGTCGAGGCGTGCGGGGCCAGCGGCCTGGCCGGGTGGGGCCGGCGTATCCCCTCCAGCACTTGCAATGGGCTGCGCACGCTGACCAGGCTGCCCGGCCCCACGGGCGCGCTGACCTGCTTGGTCAGTTCCGCCAGCACCACGCCCGCCACCAGGACCGAGGCGATCCGCGTGCCCATCCTCTCCCACCACTGTGCGCTTTTCAGCCAGAACCGCCGGTCGGACGGCGGGATGTACAGCGCAGCCCCGGTGCGTTCGGTGACAAAACCCGCGGCGCGCGCCTGCGCGTCCAGCTGCCCGCGGCTGTAGCTGCGCCCCAGCCCGAAGGGCGTGGCCTCGCTTTGCGCCCACAGGCCGGCGCGGTTCGGGACCATCACCAGCATCCGCCCCCCGGGCCCCAGGACCCGCCACGCCTCGGCCATCAGGGCGGCGGGATGGTCGGCGGTTTCCAGCCCGTGCAGCATCACCAGACGATCCACGCTGCCGGTTTCCAGCGGCCAGGCGTCCTCGTCGCACATCACGGTGCGGTTGGGCGCGCCGAGGGGCCAGCCCATGACGCCCTGCGGCCCCGGCATCAGCGCGCTGACCCGGCGCGCCCGCGGGACATAGGGGCGCAGCAGCGGCACGGCAAAGCCGTAGCCCGCGACCGTCATGCCCGTCGTGCCCTCGGCCGGCCACAGCGCGGTCATGCGGTCGCGCAGGATGCGCTGGACCACCCGGCCCAGCGCACGCTGATAGTAGAAGGCACGCAGGTCGATGACGTCGTGATGCATTGCGTTCCCGCCGGGATTCGGCTTGGCTGACCGTGCCAGAACAACTGGGGGTTGCCAATGCCGGCCACGGTCCACACGATACGCTGCCTGACCGACAACTACGCCTATCTGGTGCAGGCGAGCGGGCAGACGGTGCTGATCGACGCGCCCGAGGCGGCGCCGATCCTGGCCGGGCTGGACCGGATCGGGGGGCGGCTGGACGCGATCCTGCTGACCCATCATCACGACGACCACATCCAGGCGGTTCCCCGGATCGTCGCCGCGACCGGCGCGCAGGTCTGGGGCAACGGCGCCGACGCCCACCGCCTGCCGCCGCTGGACCGCGCGCTGTCGGCCGGCACGGACGTCGCGGCGTGCGGCGAGACGGTCGCGGTCCTCGACGTGCCCGGCCACACGGTCGGCCATGTCGCGTTTCATTTCCCCGCCTCCGGGCTGGTCTTCACCGCCGACAGCCTGATGGCGCTTGGCTGCGGCCGGCTGTTCGAGGGGACGGCCGCCCAGATGTGGGACAGCCTGTCGCGGCTGGCGGCCCTGCCCGACGACACGCTGGTCTGCTCGGGCCATGACTATTGCCGCGGGAACGGCGCCTTCGCCCTGTCGGTCGATCCGGGCAACGCCGCGCTGCGGGCGCGACTGGACGCGGTCACGGCGGGCCAGCGCCCCTGCTCGCCCGCGACGCTGGCCGAGGAAAAAGCGACGAACCCATTCCTGCGCGCGCGAGACCTGGCCCGCCCGGACGAGGACCCGCTGGCCGCCTTCGCGCGGCTTCGTGCGGGCAAGGACGGGTTCCGCGGCTGACGGCTGCTTGAAATGCCCCGCGCGCGTGATCACATCTGCCTCAGCCGCCGCAGTTTCGCGCCCAAGCCGCAGAATACAGCTTGCGCTGCGCCGAAATGCACCGATCCTTAACTGTATCGTGACAGTCTGGTCAGGTGGGTCCCAGGTCGGGGTCCAGACCGCCAGCCGACTGACAGGAGCCGTCTCGTGCCGTCATTTTCGAACACCCTGGAACAGGCAATCCATGCCGCGCTGTCGCTGGCCAACCAGCACAGGCACGAACTGGCGACCCTGGAACACCTGCTGCTCGCGCTGACCGAGGAGCCCGACGCCGTCAAGGTCATGCGGGCCTGCAACGTCGATCTGGGCGAACTGCGCCGCCTGCTGACCGATTTCATCGAGGACGACCTTTCCACGCTGATCACCGACGTCGAGGGGTCCGAGGCGGTGCCGACCGCCGCGTTCCAGCGCGTGATCCAGCGCGCGGCGATTCACGTGCAGTCGTCGGGCCGGTCCGAGGTCACGGGCGCCAACGTGCTGGTCGCGATCTTCGCCGAGCGTGAATCCAACGCCGCCTATTTCCTGCAGGAACTGGACATGACCCGCTATGACGCGGTGAACTTCATCGCGCATGGGGTGGCCAAGAACCCGTCGTTTTCCGAGCCGCGCAGCGTGCAGGGCGCCGAGGGCGACGCCCCCAAGGCCGAGGCCGCGCAGGCCAAGGCCGACGACAGCGCGCTGGCGAAATACTGCGTCGACCTGAACCGCAAGGCCAACGCGGGCGACGTGGACCCGCTGATCGGCCGCGAGGGCGAGGTCGAGCGCTGCATCCAGGTCCTGTGCCGCCGCCGCAAGAACAACCCCTTGCTGGTGGGCGATCCCGGCGTCGGCAAGACCGCCATCGCCGAGGGCCTGGCGCTGAAGATCACGCGCGGCGAGACGCCGGACGTGCTGAAGGGGGCGACGATCTATTCGCTGGACATGGGCGCACTGCTGGCCGGCACCCGCTATCGCGGCGACTTCGAGGAGCGGCTGAAGGCCGTCGTCAAGGAACTGGAGGAGCATGACGACGCCATCCTGTTCATCGACGAGATCCACACCGTGATCGGCGCGGGGGCGACCTCGGGCGGGGCGATGGATGCGTCGAACCTGCTCAAGCCGGCGCTGGCCGGCGGCAAGCTGCGCTGCATGGGGTCCACGACCTACAAGGAGTTCCGCCAGCACTTCGAGAAGGACCGCGCGCTGTCGCGCCGGTTCCAGAAGATCGACGTGAACGAGCCGACGGTGCCCGACACGATCAAGATCCTGATGGGCCTGAAGCCCAGCTTCGAAAAGCACCACGAGCTGCGCTATACCAGCGAAGCGATCAAGTCGGCCGTGGAACTGGCTGCGCGCTACATCAACGACCGCAAGCTGCCCGACTCGGCCATCGACGTGATCGACGAGGCGGGGGCGGCCCAGCATGTCGTGGCCGAAAGCCGCCGCCGCAAGGTCATCGGCCCCCGAGAGATCGAGGCCGTGGTCGCCAAGATCGCCCGGATCCCGCCGAAGAACGTCTCGAAGGACGACGCCGAGGTGCTGCGCGACCTGGAAAAGACGCTCAAGCGGCTGGTCTTCGGGCAGGACAACGCGATCGAGGCGCTGGCCAGCGCGATCAAGCTGTCGCGGGCCGGCCTGCGCGAGCCTGAAAAGCCGATCGGCAACTATCTGTTCGCCGGACCCACGGGCGTCGGCAAGACCGAGGTGGCCAAGCAGCTGGCGAACACGCTGGGCGTGGAACTGCTGCGCTTCGACATGAGCGAGTACATGGAGAAGCACGCCGTCAGCCGCCTGATCGGCGCGCCCCCCGGCTATGTGGGGTTCGACCAGGGCGGCATGCTGACGGACGGCGTGGACCAGCATCCGCATTGCGTGCTGCTGCTGGACGAGATCGAAAAGGCGCACCCGGATGTCTACAACATCCTGCTGCAGGTGATGGACCACGGCAAGCTGACCGACCACAACGGCCGGCAGGTCGATTTCCGCAACGTGATCCTGATCATGACCTCGAACGCGGGCGCGGCCGACCAGGCCAAGGCCGCTATCGGGTTCGGCCGCGACCGGCGCGTGGGCGAGGACAAGGAGGCCATCGAGCGCACCTTCACGCCCGAGTTCCGCAACCGCCTGGACGCGGTGATCAGCTTTGCGCCGCTGTCGCGCGAGGTCATCGTGCAGGTGGTCGAGAAGTTCATCCTGCAACTGGAAGCGCAGCTGATGGACCGCAACGTCCATATCGAGCTGACCTCCGAGGCGGCGAACTGGCTGGCCGAAAAGGGCTATGACGACCGGATGGGCGCGCGCCCGCTGGGCCGCGTGATCCAGGAGACGATCAAGAAGCCGCTGGCCGAGGAACTGCTGTTCGGCCGGCTGACCAAGGGCGGCGTCGTGCGGGTGCGGATCGAGGACGACAAGCCGGTCTTCGACATCGAGGGCCCCTCGACCCCGCGCCTGACCAAGGACCGCCCGCCCCTGCTGACGGCAGAGTAACGGGCACGCACCGGGGCGGCGAACTACGGCGCCGCCCGGGCGCAAGACAACGGGGAACGGGCGGCCCGGCCAAGGCCGCCCGTTTCGCCGGATGGCCCCGGGACGGCCCGTTGCCCGCAGGAACGATGGCGGACCGGCCGTCGGGGGCGCTGCGACGCCCTGCCTCGGTCGCAAGGCGAATACGGCGTTGCCGCACAGGGACCGTCTGCCCGACTGCCGTCCCGGTGACGACCGGCAATGGACCCGACCGCGCCCTTGCCGTTCCTGGCCCCCCTGCCGTACGTCATGCTGCCCGGACACCCATGGTCCTGTCGCATTTCTGTCACAGTTGCGTGGTTGAAGCAGGCACCCGACCAGCGAGGAACACGATGTCCGACGAACTCAACAGCCTCGCCCTGGACGAGGCGCTCGACGAGGACTTCGAGCTTGACCTCGAGGACGCGCTGATCCCCGCGCGACTCTCGGCGGAATACCGGGCGCTGCATCCCAATCCCCTGCCCCGGCAGATCTATTACCGAGAGCTTCTGCGGCTCCAGTCCGAGCTGATCAAGCTGCAGGACTGGGTCAGCCACCACAAGGAAAAGGTCGTCGTCCTCTTCGAGGGACGCGACAGCGCCGGCAAGGGCGGCGCGATCAAGCGCATCACCCAGCGCCTGAACCCGCGCGTGGCCCGCGTCGTGGCCCTGCCCGCGCCCTCGGACCGCGAAAAGACCCAGTGGTACTTTCAGCGCTATGTCCCGCACCTGCCCTCGGGCGGTGAGATCGTGCTGTTCGACCGCAGCTGGTACAACCGCTCGGGCGTCGAGCGGGTGATGGGGTTCGCGACCGAGGACGAGGTCGAGCAGTTCTTCCGCGACGTCCCCGAGTTCGAGCGGATGCTGGTCCGATCCGGCATCCGGCTGGTGAAATACTGGTTCTCGATCACCGACGAGGAACAGCAGATGCGGTTCCTGATGCGCATCCACGATCCCCTGAAGCAGTGGAAGCTGTCGCCCATGGACCTGCAATCGCGCATCCGGTGGGAGGATTACACCAAGGCCAAGGAGGACATGTTCGAGCGCACCTCGATCCCCGAGGCGCCGTGGTATATCGTGCCCGGCAACGACAAGAAGCGGGCGCGGCTGAACTGCATGGACCACCTGCTGAGCCTGATCCCCTACACCGACGTTCCGAACACCCCCGTCACGCTGCCCGAGCGCGTGTTCAATCCCGACTATGAACGCGAGGTGCTGCCGCGCGATCTGTATGTGCCGGAGCGGTACTGATGCCCAAGGGATACTGGGTCGCGCATGTGACCGTGAACGACCCGCTGGCCTACGAGGCCTATCGCCGCGCCAATGCCGCCGCCTTTCAGAAATACGGCGGCCGCTTCCTTGTGCGCGGGTCCGAGGGGCGCGTGGCCGAGGGCGAGATGCCCGGCCGCACCGTCGTCGTCGAATTCCCCAGTGTCGAAGCCGCCCATGCGTGCTATGACAGCCCGGAATACCGCCGGGCACTGGCGCTGCGACTACCGTGCAGCACGGCCAACCTGGCGATCTTTGCCGGATGGGACGCGAACAGTTGACATAGGTTTGCACGCACCATCTTGCGTCTTGCCGGTGCTTGGCTGAAATGGTGTCATGTTCCGTAACCTGTTGACTCGCCTTTTCGCGCAAGACGCGCCCGACCAGCCCCTGGCCGCGGAGGATGCCGAACTGGCCGTGGCCGCCCTGCTGGTCAGGGTCGCGCGGGCCGATGACAGGTACGGTCCCGCCGAACGCGGCCGGATCGATCACCTGCTGGCGCGCCGTCGCCACCTGGACCCGTCCGCGGCGGCCGACCGCCGTGCCGCCGCCGAGATGATCGAGGCCGAGGCCCCGGACACCGTGCGGTTCACGCGCGCCATCAAGGACCGCATCCCCCTGGAGCGGCGGGTCGAGGTTGTCAGCGCGCTGTGGGACGTGGCGCTGGCCGACGGCCACCGCAGCGCCGAGGAGGACGCGGCCGTCCGCTTGGCCGCGAACCTGCTGGGCGTCAGCGACATGGAAAGCGCAACCGCCCGGCAGCAGGTCGAGCGAGAGCGCATGGATCATGCGCGCGCGCCCCTCGGGGCCGCCGTGGGCGACGGGGCCTGACCCTGGCCGCTGGACCGGGGCGTTGGCCCCTTCGCGGCTGATCCAGAGGCTCGCGCACCCTTGTCGTTTCATCGCATCCTGCCAGCTTGAAGAGGGTGCGCCGGCATGTCCGTGTCCAGCCGGGCGGCCGCACGCCCGGGCTGCCGCGGCACGTCCCTGACGGGCGGCCCTGGCGGGCCGACCCCCAGCCACCATGACCCACAACCCACCGCGATGATCCCGGTTGCCGAGACGCGGCCCGCCTGCGGCCAGCGCCGGGACCATCGCGAGGCGCCTGCCGCACATGGCAGGCGCCGTGTCCTCAAGGGGGGCAACGAGATCGGCAGTGGCCGGGCGGCTGGACGGCTTTCGCGGATGCGCGGCACGGCCGATCCGCGGCCGAACCCCCTTTCCTTTGCGCCATGGCGGGGTATAGTCGCTGCCATGGCGCGAACCCGCATCCTTGCCTCGACCTCTGCCGTGGGCGCCCCCTGGGGCGGCGCGCGGGTCGTGACCCTTCGCGGCCTGCTGCTTCTTACGCTGCGCTGAGCGGGTCCCGCCGGGCCGCCGCTCGACTGGCGCAGCGCCCGGCGATCCCCAGACCAGCCAGAAAGAAGCCCCCATGACCCCGACCCACGATCCCAGCCGCGTCCTGATCTTCGACACCACCCTGCGCGACGGCGAACAATCGCCCGGCGCCACCATGTCCCATGCCGAGAAACTGGAAATCGCCCAGATGCTGGACGAGATGGGCGTGGACATCATCGAGGCGGGCTTTCCCATCGCGTCCGAGGGCGACTTTGCCGCCGTCAGCGACATCGCCCGGCAGGCCCGCAACGCCGTGATCTGCGGCCTTGCCCGCGCCCAGATCCCCGACATCGACCGCTGCTGGGAGGCGGTGAGGCATGCGCGCCAGCCGCGCATCCACACCTTCATCGGCACCTCGCCCCTGCACCGCGCCATTCCGAACCTGGACATGGACCAGATGGCGGATCGCATCCACCAGACGGTGACCCATGCCCGCAACCTGTGCGACAACGTCCAGTGGTCGCCCATGGACGCGACCCGGACCGAGCACGACTATCTGTGCCGCGTCGTGGAAATCGCCATCAAGGCCGGCGCCACCACGATCAACATCCCCGACACCGTCGGCTATACCGCGCCCCGCGAATCCGCCGCCCTGATTGCCATGCTGCTGGACCGGGTGCCCGGCGCCGACAGGGTGGTCTTTGCGACCCACTGCCACGACGACCTGGGCATGGCGACCGCCAACAGCCTGGCCGCGGTCGAGGCGGGCGCGCGCCAGATCGAATGCACCATCAACGGCCTGGGCGAACGCGCCGGCAACACCGCGCTGGAGGAGGTGGTGATGGCGCTGAAGGTGCGCCACGACATCATGCCCTTCACCACCGGCGTCGACACCCGCAAGATCATGGGCATTTCCCGCCGCGTGTCGCAGGTGTCGGGCTTTCCGGTGCAGTTCAACAAGGCGATCGTCGGCAAGAACGCCTTCCTGCACGAATCCGGCATCCACCAGGACGGCGTGCTGAAGAACGTCGAGACGTTCGAGATCATGCGCCCCGCCGACATCGGCCTGAACGAGGCCAACATCGCCATGGGCAAGCATTCCGGCCGCGCCGCGCTGCGGGCAAAGCTGGCCGACCTGGGCTATGAGCTGGGGGACAACCAGCTCAAAGACGTGTTCGTGCGCTTCAAGGCGCTGGCCGACCGCAAGAAGGAGGTCTATGACGACGACCTTGTCGCGCTGGTGCAGGACAGCGCCGCAAACACCGACAGCGACTTCCTGCAGGTCAGGACGCTGCGCGTGGTCTGCGGCGGCGGCGAGCCGGCGACCGCCACGCTGACGATGGTGGTGGGCGACGCCGACCGCACGGTCGAGATGCGGGGCGACGGCCCGGTGGACGCGGCGTTCAACTGCGTGAACGCGCTGTTCCCCCACAGCGCGACCTTGCAGCTGTATCAGGTCCATGCCGTGACCGAGGGCACGGACGCGCAGGCCACCGTCAGCGTCCGGCTGGAGGAGGACGGCCGCATCGCCACGGGCCAGGCCGCCGACACCGACACGATCCTGGCCAGCGTCAAGGCCTATGTCGGGGCGCTGAACCGGCTGAAGGTGCGCCGCGAAAAGACCGCGCCCGACAGCGACACCAAGTCGATCAGCATGTATTCCCCGTGATCCCCGGCCGCCCGGCCGCATGGCGGGGCACCCTGTGCCCGGCGCCTGAAAGGGGGCGGGTCTGCGCCTGCCCTGTCCGGCAAGTCTGCCGCCAGGGGTTCCCCCGCCGGTTGCGACCCCCTATAGGGAACGTCGCTTGGTCAGGTCGCGGACGACTCGTGCGGCGGGCATCGACCGGAAAAGAAAAACGCGGCTGAGGGATAAGCGTCATGGCATTCGGGGGTCTGTTCTCGACCGATATCGCAATCGACCTGGGGACCGCGAACACGCTGGTCTATGTCAAGGGCAAGGGCATCATCCTGAACGAGCCCTCGGTCGTGGCCTATCACGTCAAGGACGGCAAGAAGCAGGTCCTGGCCGTGGGCGAGGACGCCAAGCTGATGCTGGGTCGCACGCCCGGCAGCATCGAGGCGATCCGGCCCATGCGCGATGGGGTCATCGCCGACTTCGACAGCGCCGAGGAGATGATCAAGCACTTCATCCGCAAGGCGTTCCGGCGCACGACCTTCTCGAAGCCCAAGATCATCGTCTGCGTGCCCCACGGCGCGACGCCGGTGGAAAAGCGCGCCATCCGCCAGTCGGTGCTGTCGGCCGGCGCCCGCAAGGCCGGCCTGATCTCGGAACCGATCGCCGCCGCCATCGGCGCGGGCATGCCCATCACCGAGCCGACCGGCAGCATGGTCGTGGACATCGGCGGCGGCACCACCGAGGTGGCGGTGCTGTCGCTGGGCGACGTGGTCTATGCCCGCTCGGTCCGCATCGGCGGCGACCGCATGGACGACGCGGTCATCAACTATCTGCGCCGTCATCACAATCTGCTGATTGGCGAGCAGACCGCCGAGCGGGTCAAGAACGCGATCGGCACCGCGCGGATGCCCGACGACGGACGCGGCGCCACGATGATGGTGCGCGGCCGCGACCTGCTGAACGGCGTCCCCAAGGAGGTCGAGATCACCCAGGCGATGATCGCCGAGGCGCTGGCCGAGCCCGTCCAGCAGATCTGCGAGGCGGTGATGATCGCGCTTGAGGCGACGCCCCCCGATCTGGCCGCCGACATCGTGGACCGCGGGGTCATGCTGACCGGCGGCGGCGCCATGCTGGGCGAGATGGACCTGGCGCTGCGCGAGCAGACCGGGCTGATGATCTCGATCGCCGACCAGCCGATGAGCTGCGTGGCGCTGGGCACCGGCAAGGCGCTGGAATACGAAAAGCAGCTGCGCCACGTCATCGACTATGACACCTGAGGCCGCCTGCGATGGCGCGCCGCGGCTACGACTATGCCACGCCGGTGCGCCGGATTCTGGTGGCGCTGCTGGTGCTGGCGCTGCTGGTGCTGCTGGTGTTCTGGCGCATCGACAGCCCGCGCGCGGAACGCATGCGGGCGGCCTTCGTGGACCGCTTCGTTCCGTCCTTTGACTGGGTGATGGCCCCGGTCACGCGGATCAGCCGCATGGTGACGGGGTTCCAGTCCTATGCGCGGCTTTATGAGCAGAACCAGGACCTGCGGCGCGAGCTGCAGAAGATGTCGGCCTGGAAAGAGGCCGCCGTCCAGCTTGAACAGGAAAACGCCAAGCTGCTGGCCCAGAACAACGTCCGCATCGATCCCGCGCTGACCAGCGTGTCGGGCGTGGTGATGACCGACAGCGGCACCGCGTTCCGCCAGTCGGTGCTGCTGAACGTGGGTGCGCGCGATGGCATTCTGGACGGATGGGCCACGATGGACGGGCTGGGGCTGGTCGGGCGCATCTCGGGGGTGGGCCAGTCCACCAGCCGCGTCATGCTGCTGACCGACCCGTCGTCGCGGCTGCCGGTGACGATCCAGCCCTCGGGGCAGCACGCGCTGCTGACGGGGGACAACAGCGCCCTGCCGGTTCTCGATTTCCTCGAAAGCCCCGAGGATGTCCGCCCCGGCGACCGGGTGATCAGCTCGGGCGACGGCGGGCTGTTCCCGCCGGGGCTGCTGGTCGGCCAGGCGGTGCTGGCGTCGGACGGGCGGATGCGCGTCCGGCTGGCCGCCGACTATGGCCGGCTGGAGTTCCTGCGCGTCCTGCGCAGCCACGCGGCCGAGGATCTGTCCGACACCGGCGCGCTGATCCCGCCGCCGCGCCCCGGCTTCATCGGTCCGCCGATGCCGCAGCCCGCCGGACCGTCGTCGATCCCGCCCGCGACGACGGCCGAGGGGCCGCCCCAGCCGGATGCCGCCAGCCGCGCCGCGGCCGCCGCCAGCGCCCCCGCCCCCGCCGTGCCGCCCGCCCCGCAGTCCCCGCGCGAGGCCGACAGCAATGATTGACCCGGCCCGCGGGCGCCGGCTGTGGGGGCTGGCCGGCTATGTCGGGATCAGCCTTGCCATCCTGATCCTCGCGCTGCTGCCCCTGGCGCCCGGACGGGTCGGCTGGCCCGGCCCGGACCTGCTGACGGCGCTGACGCTGGCCTGGGTGCTGCGCCGGCCCGAACAGGTGCCGGTCCTGGTGATCGCCGCGCTGGCGCTGACCGCGGACGTGCTGCTGATGCGGCCGATCGGGCTGGGCGCGGTGATCCTGGTCGTCGGGTCCGAGGCCGCACGACTGCGCGAGCATCGTTGGCGAGAGCAGAGGTTTCTGGTTGAATGGCTGGGCGTGGGCACCTTGATGGGGTTGATGATGCTGGCCGACCGGGTCCTGCGGACGATCCTCGCGGTGCCGCAGACGCTGGCGCCGATGCCGCCGCTGGGCCAGGACCTGCTGCGACTGATCGCCACGGTCGCGGCCTATCCGCTGGTGGTCTGGCTGGCCCGCACCCTGGTCGGGCTGCGCCGCGCCGCGCCCGGCGAAACCGAACCGGTCTGACGCTGCCATGAAGAAATCCGCCCGCGAGATCGTCGAAAGCAGCCGCAGCATCACCCGCCGGGGCCTGATGCTGGGCGGCATTCAAGCCGCCGTGGTCGCCACGCTGGGCTGGCGGCTGAAGACCATGCAGCTGGACCGCGCCCACGAGTTCCGCCTTCTCAGCGACGGCAACTCGATCAAGCTGCGGCTGCTGCCGCCGGCGCGCGGGCTGATCCATGACCGCAACGGCATCGTCATCGCGGGCAACGAGGCGAACTATCGCGCCACCATCACGCGCGAGGAGGCGGGCGACCCCGCCGTCGTCATCGCGCGGCTGCGTCACCTGATCCCCATGACCGACACCGCCGTCGCGGCGCTGCTGGCCGACATCGGCCGGCGCAGCGCCATCACGCCCGTCGTCGTGGCGGACCGGCTGACCTGGGACCAGTTCGCCTCGATCGCGATCAACGCCCCTGCCCTGCCCGGCGTCACGCCGGGATCCGGCCTGTCGCGCAGCTATCCGCGCGGCGGCGACTTTGCCCATGTGCTGGGCTATGTCGGCCCGGTCAGCGATTACGACCTGTCCAAGATCGAGAATCCCGACCCGGTGCTGATGCTGCCTGAGTTCCAACTGGGCAAGCTGGGCGTCGAGGCCAAGCTGGAGCCGCAGTTGCGCGGCAAGGCCGGCACCCGCAAGGTCGAGGTGAACAGCGCCGGGCGCGAGATGCGCGAGTTGGAACGGATCGAGGGCGAGCAGGGCGCGACGGTGCAGATGACGCTGGACGCGCCCCTGCAGAACTTCGCCATCCAGCGCCTGGGCGAGGAAAGTGCTGCCGCCGTCGTGCTGGACGTGCAGACCGGCGACATCCTGGCCAGCGCCTCGGCCCCGACTTTTGACCCCAACCTGTTCGTCCGCGGCATCTCGGGTGCCGATTACCGGGCGCTGATGGAACATGACCACCGCCCCCTGGCCGACAAGACCGTCCAGGGGGTCTATCCGCCGGGGTCCACCTTCAAGATGGTCACGCTGCTGGCGGGGCTGGACGCGGGCGTCATCGACGGGGGATCGCATTTCTACTGCCCCGGCTATACCACCGTCGCGGGCCGGCGCTTTCACTGCTGGAGCAGGGGCGGCCACGGCTCGGTCGGGCCGGTGCAAAGCCTGGAACGGTCATGCGACGTCTTCTATTACGAGCTGGCGCAGAAGCTGGGGATCGACCGCATCGCAGCCATGGCCCGCAGGCTGGGGATCGGGGTGCGCCATGATCTGCCGATGTCGGCCATTGCGGAAGGCATCGCCCCCGACCGCGCGTGGAAGAAGGCGCGCTATGACCAGGACTGGCAGGTCGGGGATTCCATCAACTCGTCCATCGGGCAGGGCTATGTCCTGGCCTCGCCGCTGCAACTGGCAGTGATGACGGCGCGAGTCGCCACCGGGCGCGAGGTCCGCCCCAGGCTGGTGCGCGCCATCGACGGCGCGGCCGTGCCGGCCGATGCCTTTGCCGACCTGGGCCTGGCGGGCGCGCATCTGGACATCGCGCGCGCCGGCATGGACGCGGTGATGAACGGGGACCGGGGAACGGCCGGGAAATCGCGGATCGTGGCGCCGGAATGGCGGATGGCGGGCAAGACCGGCACCAGCCAGGTCCGCAACATCACGGCGGCCGAACGGGCGCGGGGCGTGATCTCGAACGACCAGTTGCCGTGGGAACGGCGCGACCATGCGCTGTTCGTCTGCTATGCCCCCGTCGAGGCGCCGCGCTATGCCGTGTCGGTCGTGGTCGAGCATGGCGGCGGCGGCTCGGCCGTCGCAGCCCCCGTGGCGCGCGACATCCTGCTGTTTGCGCTGGCGGGCGGTCTTCCGCCGCTGGACGCCTATCCGCCCGGACAGCGCGACGGCATCGCCGAGATGCAGGCGCGGATGCGGCTGGCCCCCGTCCCGGTCGCGCAGGCCGCCGGCCGGGCCAGGGCATAGGGGGTTGGGGTGAGCTATCTCGATTACGGGTCCGACCAGACGCCCACCGGCTGGCGCAAGATCCTGCATATGAACTGGCCGCTTGTGTTCCTGCTGGCCGCGGTCGCCTCGGCGGGGTTTCTGATGCT
The DNA here is from genome assembly GCF_003286075.1 of Paracoccus endophyticus. GTDB lineage: Bacteria > Pseudomonadota > Alphaproteobacteria > Rhodobacterales > Rhodobacteraceae > Paracoccus > Paracoccus endophyticus. The sequence goes on from NZ_QLUV01000007.1 coordinate 128,634, forward strand.
GTATTCGGTGTCGGGCGGCCGCGCCGAGATGTGGGCCGAGCCGCAGCTTGAACGCTTTGGCGTCGGCATGGTGGCGATGGTAGCGCTGGCGTTCGTGCCGATCTGGTTCTGGCGGTCCATCTCGGTCGTGGCCTATCTGGTCTGCCTGGGCCTGCTGGTGCTGGTGGACGTGGTCGGCCACAACGCCATGGGCGCGCAGCGCTGGCTGGACCTGGGGCCCGTCAAGCTGCAACCGTCCGAGCTGATGAAGATCGCGTTGGTCCTGCTGCTGGCGGCTTATTACGACTGGCTCGACCTGGGCCGGGTGTCGCGGCCGCTGTGGGTGCTGATCCCGGTGCTGCTGATCCTGACCCCGACCGCGCTGGTGCTGGTCCAGCCGGACCTGGGCACCTCGCTGATGCTGGTCGCGGGGGGCGGGCTGATGATGTTCGTGGCGGGCGTCAGCCTGTGGTATTTCGGCGCGGTGATCGCGCTGGTGGGCGGGCTGGTGTTTGCGGTCATGAAAAGCCGTGGCACCGATTGGCAGTTGCTGCACGACTATCAGTTCCGCCGTATCGACACGTTCCTCGACCCGTCCAGCGACCCGCTGGGCGCGGGCTACAACATCACGCAGGCGCAGATCGCGCTGGGGTCGGGCGGCTGGTCGGGTCGCGGCTTCATGCAGGGCACGCAGTCGCGGCTGAACTTCCTGCCGGAAAAGCACACCGACTTCATCTTCACGACGCTGGCGGAAGAGTTCGGGTTCATCGGCACGGTCTCGCTTCTCAGCCTGTACGCGCTGATCCTGGCGTTCTGCCTCTACTCGGCGCTGACCAACCGCGACCGGTTCGCCAGCCTTCTGACGCTGGGGATCGCGGCCACGTTCTTTCTGTATTTCGCCGTCAACATGAGCATGGTGATGGGGCTTCTGCCCGTCGTGGGCGTGCCGCTGCCGATGGTCAGCTATGGGGGAACGCAACTGATGATCCTGCTGATGGCCTTTGGCATCGTCCAGTCGGCCCATGTGAACCGCCCGCGGTGAAGGTCTTCTTTGCCGCCCGCGATGCGCTGTGGGACGCCTGGGCCCCGTCTCTGCGCGCCGCCTGCCCCGAGATGACGCTGGCCCGCTCGGGCGATCTGGCGGCCGGCGACCCCGCGACGTTCGACGCGGTGATCTATGCCCCCGGCTGGCCCGAGGACGGGGGCGCGGCGGACTTTGCGCCCTTTGTCAACGCCCGCGTGGTGCAAAGCCTGTGGGCCGGGGTGGAACGCATCGTCGGCAACTCCACCCTGACCCAGCCGCTGTGCCGGATGGTCGATCCGGGCCTTGCACGGGGAATGGTGGACTATTGCACGGGCTGGGTGCTGCGGGCGCATCTGGGGATGGACGCCTATGCCCAGGACGGGGTGTGGCGCAACGATCTGGTGCCGCCCCTTGCCGCCGAGCGATCCGTCGCGGTCCTGGGGATGGGCGAGCTGGGACGCGCCGTGGGCCAGGCGCTGGGGGCATCGGGGTTCCGCGTCAGTGGCTGGTCCGCGTCGGGCCGGCCGGTGCCGGGAATTGCGGTTCAGGGGGGCGCTGCCGCCCTGGACGACGTGCTGGCAGGGGCCGAGATCCTGGTGACGCTGCTGCCCGACACGGCCGACACCCGCGACCTGATGGACGCGCAACGGCTGGCCATGCTGCCGCGGGGGGCGTGGCTGATCAACCCCGGGCGCGGCACGCTGATCGACGACAGGGCGCTGATCGGGGCGCTTGAGTCAGGGCATCTGGGCCACGCCGTGCTGGACGTGTTCCGCACCGAACCGTTGCCCCCCGCGCATCCGTTCTGGTCGCACCCCGGCGTCACCGTCACGCCCCACATCGCGGCCGAGACGCGGCCCGCGACAGCGGCGGCCGTGGTGGCCGACAACCTGCGCCGCGCCATGGCGGGGCAGCCGCTGCGCTATCTCGTGGACCGCGCACGGGGGTACTGAGCCTGACCGGGGCGGTGCCGCCTGCGGGGGATCGGACGCGTTCGCAGCCGCAGGCGGGGGGCTGCGCGCAGGCGCCGTGCATGGGTCAGGCGCCGGTCCCTACCACTTCAGCCGGGGCGGCGCGTCGGGGTCGCGGCGGACGGGGGCGGGCGCCGGCGCGGGCGGCGCGGGTTCGATCCGCAGCGCGCCGGGCGGCAGGGCCAGCGGCTCGAACGTGACATCCACCCCGCCGGCGATCTCGGGCAGAAAAGCCAGCAGCTCGGCCAGGGCCTTGGCCAGCGCCGGGCGGTCGTCGGCCCCCGCGCCCGCGACCACCAGCAGATGGCCCTGGCGCCCGTCGGGCCAGTCGGCGCCGACTAGGGCGGCCCCGGCGATCCGCCCGGCCATGTCGGACAGGCGCTGCGCCAGCGGCTCGGCCAGCGCCGCCACGGCGTCGGGCCGGGGCTGGGTCAGGCGGCGGGGGGCGGCCTCGGCGGCGTCCGGCACGATGGCCAGCGCCTGGCCCAGCCATGCCAGCGCGGCGGCATCCAGCAGCATCTCGGACCGCCGTCCCGGATTGACCAGCAGGCCGCGTCCCTCGGCCGCAAGCGCCGCGGCCAGAACGCGGCCGGGCAGCGAGACATGGGCGACCGGCCCGCCCAGGAACCCCGCCAGCGCCGCCGCGTCGTCGGCGGCCAGGGCGACGGTCACGTTGGGCAGGTCGTACATCCGCAGCTCGGCCATGTCGGCGGCGGCGTCCGCGGCCAGCGCCGCGTGCAGTTCGGTGTCTGCCAGTTGCCGCAGGATCGCGGCGCGCAGCGGGGCGTCGGCATCGTGGAACGGCACGGCGCACAGCCGGTCCAGCGCGGTCAGGTCGGTCGGATCGGTCACAGCACCCTCGCCAAGGTTGCGCGCAGTTCCGGCACCACCTCGGCCTCGAACCACGGGTTGCGTTTCAGCCAGCCGGTATTGCGCCACGACGGATGAGGCAAGGGGAACACGACGGGCGCATGGTCGCGCCAGCCCGCCACCGCGGCCGTGACGTCGCGCAGACCCAGATGCCAGCGGATCGCGTGGCCCCCGATCAGCAGCGTCACGCGCGGGCGGATGCCGTCCAGCACCCGCGCCCGCCAGGTCGCGGCGCAGACCGGCGGCGGCGGCAGGTCCGACCCTTTCGCGTCATAGCCCGGAAAGCAGAATCCCATCGGCACGATCGCCACGCGCGAGCGGTCCCAGAACGTCGCCTCGTCCACGCCCATCCAATCGCGCAGCCGCCGCCCCGAGGCATCGTCGAACGGCCGGCCCGAGTTGTGGACCCGCAGCCCCGGCGCCTGGCTGGCGACCAGCACCCGCGCGCCGGGCGCGAACCACACCACCGGCCGGGGCGTGTGCGCGGTGGCCGTTCCGGCGAAGCGATCCGCGCACAGCCGGCATCGTGCCAGATCGGCCGCGACGGCGGCCGTCCGCGCCGACGCCTCCGCCTGCGTGCCGGCGCCGTGCTGGTTCCCTGCCCTGTCATTCGTCATCATGGACCAAAGCTAGGACGCCTGCGGCCGGATTAAACCCCGCATTCTCAGGATCGGCGGCGCGCCGATTTACACCGGGACGGCACCCGCATAAGGTCCGGGCCAGCGCGGCTGGACAACCGGCACGTGCAGCCCGACCGGGCCGGTCGCCCCCGTGCCGGTGCAATGTTCAGGAACGCCCTTCTGCGATGCTGGAATTCGACAACGTCTCCAAGTCGTTCTGGACCGGAACGCAGCGCAAGGTCATTCTGGACCGCGCCTCGTTCCGCGTCGATCTGGGCCAGTCCCTGGGGATTCTTGCGCCGAACGGCACCGGCAAGACCACGCTGATCAACATGATGTGCGGGCTGGAAAAGCCCGACGAGGGGCATATCCGCGCGAACTGCCGCGTCTCGTTCCCACTGGGATTCATGGGCGGCATCATCGCCAAGCTGTCGGCGAACGAGAATGCGCGCTATGTGGCGCGGATCTATGGCCTCGATCCCGACTATGTCGAGGCGTTCTGCCGGTGGCTGTGCGACATCGGCGAGTATTTCGACCGTCCCGTCGGGACCTACAGCGCCGGCATGCGGACAAGGCTGAGCTTTGCGCTGATGCTGGCGCTGGAATTCGACATCTACCTGATCGACGAAGGCATGCCCAGCACCACGGATGTCGAGTTCAACCGCAAGGCCGGCAGTGTGCTGTTCGACCGGCTGAAGACCGCGACCGTGGTGGTGGTGTCCCACCAGGCCGGAACGCTTGAGAAATTCTGCCGCAAGGCGGCCGTGCTGCGTGACGGACGGCTTTACATGTTCGACAGTCTGGACGAGGCCAAGCAATATTATGACTACACCGCCTAAGGTCCGCCGCTTTCACCTGACCCGCGGGGAATCGCCCGTCGTCGCCGCGCGCGGCCCCTTGGCGGCGGCCGCAGGCCGGGCCGCGCCGACGCCGCCGGTGCGGGTCGAGGTCGTCCGACGCAACGACGCGCCCGCGGCCCGGCCGTCGCCCGACCGCAGCGCCCAGGATGAAAACCCGTTCGCGGCCAAGCCCTTTGCGACCGACGATGACGGCTTCGGCGCCATGCATTTCCCCGGCAGCGCCAAGGCGCAGGATGCCCGCGCCGGGGAACCGGCGACGCCGGGCGACGATGCGGCAGCCGATGACGCCCCCGCGCCGCCGCCTGCCGATGCGCCGACCGAGGTCGAGGCGCTGGCCGCCGTGCGCGCCGAGAACCTGACCTCGCGCCAGTTGCGGATGGCCGCCCGGATCGCCGCGATGCACGGCATCGAGGTCGCATCCGAGTACGAGGCCGTGCTGCGGCTGCGCGAACGCGGCATCGACCCCTTTCACCGCGCCGCTGTCGGGCAGATCCTGTCCAGCGCGGGCAGCGCCGCGCAGGCCGCGCCCTCGCCCCAGGCGCCCGCGACGCTGCCCCGCGACATGCTGCCCGACCGCACCCGCCGGCGCGAGATCGTGCCCATGGCGCCCCCCGGCCCTGTCGGCGCGCCGGGTCAGGCGCTGCCCTCGCGCGAGGCGCTGACCGAGGACCGGCGCGCGGCCGAGATCTGGCGCATCCAGCGCGACATCGCCCGCCGCCGCCGCCGCCGGCTGGCGATGCTGATGGTTCGCCTGGCGCTGTTCGTGGGCCTGCCGACGCTGGTCGCGGGCTGGTATTACTTCACGCAGGCCACGCCGCTTTACGCCACGAACGCGCAGTTCCAGATCCAGCAGGCCCAGGCCTCGGGCGGCGGCGAACTCGGCAGCCTGTTTTCCGGCACGCAACTGGCGACCAACCCGGACAGCGTGTCGGTGCAAAGCTATCTGAACTCGCGCGATGCGATGATGCGCCTGGACGGCGAGCTGGGGTTCAAGCGCGCCTTCCAGGACCCGTCGCTGGACCCCATCCTGCGCCTGCCCGCCGACGCCAGCAACGAAGACGCGTATCGGCTGTACCAGAAATCGGTGAAGATCGGCTATGATCCGACCGAGGGGGTGATCGACCTCGAGGTGGTGGCCCCCGATCCCGAGCTCAGCGAGCAGTTCTCGCTGGCGCTGATCCGCTATGCCGAGGGGCAGGTGGACCAGATGACCGCGCGCCTGCGCGACGACCAGATGGAGGGCGCGGTCCAAAGCTATGCGGACGCCGAGGCCAAGGTGCAGCAGGCGCAGGCCCGCGTGCAGCAGTTGCAGGAGCAGATGGGCGTGCTGGACCCGCTGGCCGAGGGCACCGTGGTCATGAACCAGATCGCCGTGCTTGAGGGGCAGCTGAGCGCGAAGCGGCTGGAGCTGGGCCAGCTGGAATCCAACCCGCGGCCGAACCAAAGCCGCGTTCTGGGCGTTCGGGGCGACATCGCACGGCTGGAACAGATGATTGCGGACACGCGCGCCCAACTGACCGAGGATACCGGAAAGCGCACCTCGCTGGCCGCCATCTCGGGTGAGATCCGCATCGCCGAAAGCGATCTGGCCACCCGGCAGGAGCTGCTGGCCGCCGCGGCCGCGCAGATGGAGACGGCCCGGATCGAGGCCAACAAGCAGGTCCGCTATCTGTCGCTGTCGGTCGCCCCGGTGCCCCCGGACGAGCCGACCTATCCCAAGGCCTTCCAGAACACGCTGGTCGCCTTCCTGATTTTCTCGGGGATTTACCTGATGCTGTCGCTGACCGCCTCGATCCTGCGCGAACAGGTGTCGTCATGATCCGCCATGTCGCCGTCCGCGGCGTGACGTTCGGCAACGACCTGCCTCTGGTCGTCATCGCCGGTCCCTGCCAGCTCGAGACGCTGGACCACGCGCTGGCGATCGCCGAGGTGCTGGCCGCCGCCTGCAGGCGTGCGGGCGCGGGCTTTGTGTTCAAGGCCAGCTACGACAAGGCCAACCGGACCTCGCTGGCGGGCCGGCGCGGGGTCGGCATCGACGAGGGGCTGGCGATGCTGGGGGCCGTGCGCGAGCGTGTCGGATGCCCGGTGCTGACCGACGTGCATGACGCGGGGCAGGCCCTGCGCGCGGCCGAGGTGGCCGACATCATCCAGATCCCCGCCTTCCTGTCCCGCCAGACCGACCTGCTGCTGGCCGCGGGGCAGACCGGCGCGGTGGTCAACATCAAGAAGGGGCAGTTCCTGGCCCCCTGGGACATGGCCAACGTGGCCGACAAGGTCGCCTCGACCGGCAATGACCGCATCCTGCTGACCGAACGCGGGGCCAGCTTCGGCTACAACACGCTGGTGGCCGACATGCGGTCGCTGCCGATCATGGCGCGGACCGGCTGGCCGGTGGTGATGGACGCGACCCATTCCGTCCAGCAGCCCGGCGGGCTTGGCGGCTCGTCCGGCGGCCAGCGCGAGTTTGCCCCGGTCATGGCGCGGGCGGCCGTGGCCGTCGGCGTCGCGGGGGTGTTCATCGAGACGCACCAGGACCCCGACCGCGCGCCCTCGGACGGGCCGAACATGGTGCCGCTGGACCGGATGCCCGCGCTGATCGACAGCCTGATGGCGTTCGACCGGCTGGCCAAGGCCGATCCGGTCATGGGCTGACGACGCAATGCGCGACAGGATCCCGCGCGCCTTGCGCGCCCCTCTCAGGGCGCGTCCGTCACCGTCACCGTGACCATCAGGTATCGCGCCCGGATGTGCGTCGTGCCGTCCTGCGCTAGGTTCTCTTGCTCCAGCAGCGCATCCATCCGGGCGCGCAGCGCGTCGGCGCGTGGCCCCGGGCCCAGCGCCTCGAACACCCGCATGATCGGGCCGAAGCTGCTGACGAAGATGTCGGTCAGGCTGGACGGCGGCCTGTCCAGGTGAAAGTCGAAGACCGCCGGCCGCGTGGCGATTGCCCCGGCCGGGATTCCGGCCTGCCCGAAGCGTTCGACCACCGCCTGCCCGGTTCCCCACAGGGACGGGCTGACAAGGCCCGGCGGCGGCGGCGGCCCGTATTCGGCGGCCAGCCTGAGGATCTGCGCAGGCATGGTGGGGTCGTCCGGGATCCAGTTGCCCATCACGATGCGCCCGCCCGGCCGGGCGACGCGCACCATTTCGCGCGCGACATCAAAGGGGGCGCGGCGCGAACATGGCCCCGAACATGCTGAGCACAAGGTCGAAGCTGTCGTCGGGCAGGTCCGACAGGTCCATCGCGTCGCCCTCGACGATGCGGATGTTGGTCAGCCCCTCGGACCGGACACGCGCCTGCGCGGCCGCGACCAGGTTGCGGGCCAGATCGACGCCCAGCACCTCGGCGCCCAGCCGCGCCATCGGCAGCGCCGTCGCGCCGTCGCCGCAGGCGAGGTCGAGCACCCGCATACCCGGTGTGACACCCAGTTCCCTGACCACCGCATCGCTGCCGGCCCGCATGGTCGCCGCCAGCCGCGTGAAATCGCCCTTTTCCCACAGGTCCCGGTTGGGGTTCATGATCCGCCTCCACCTTCGCGGCGAAACGCGACAGCCGGTCCGCGAAGCCGGCCGGTTGCGGGTCGGTGCGGCGGCGCAGCCGACGGCGGCATCCTGTCAGGAAACGGCCGTGCGCGCGTGCAGAATCGCCCGGGCGGCCGCGTGGCCCGACGCCCAGGCCCACTGGAAATTGTACCCGCCCAGCCAGCCCGTGACATCCACCGCCTCGCCCACGATGTGCAGGCCGGGCACCCGTCGGGATTCCAGCGTCCGGGCATCCAGGTCGCGGCAGTCCACGCCGCCGACCGTGACCTCGGCCGTTCGCCACCCCTCCGATCCGACGGGGCGCAGCCGCCAGTCGTTCACCCGCCGCCCCAGCGCGTCCAGCCGCGCATCCGGCTGGTCGGCCAGCCGGGCGGCAGGCAGGCCCGCCTCGTCGGCGATGACGGCGGCCAGCCGGTCGGGCACCAGCCGCGCCAGGGCGCCGGCCACGCGGCCACGCCCGCCGTCGCGCTTGGCCGCCCGCAGGATCGCGGACGCATCCGCATCGGGCGCAAGGTCTATGGCGATCTCGTCCCCCGGCGCCCAGAAGCTTGAGACCTGCAGGATCGCGGGACCCGACAGGCCGCGATGGGTGAACAGCAGCCCGTCGCGGAACGCGGCGCGCCCGGCCCGCGCCACGGCCTCGACCGAGACGCCCGCCAGCGGCCGGGTCAGGTGCAGCGCCTGTTCGGCAAAGGTCAGCGGCACCAGCCCCGGCCGCGGCGTGACGATCCGGTGGCCCAGCCGCGCCGCGATGTCATGGGCGACGCCGGTCGCGCCCATCTTGGGGATCGATCGTCCGCCCGTGGCCAGCACCACCCGCGGCGTTGCGACCGGCCCTGCGTCGGTGTCCACGACCAGCCCGCCCTGGTCCGGGCGGATGTCGTGCACGGCCGTCCCCAGGCGCAGCAAAGCCGGGGCCATGCGATCCACCAGCATCCGCACGATCTGGGTGGCTTTGCCGTCGCAGAACAGCTGGCCTTGGGTCTTTTCGTGCCAGGCAATCCCCGCACGATCGACCAGCGCGACGAAGTCCTGCGGCTTGTAGCCCGCCAGGACCGAGGCGCAGAACCGCGGCACCTGCGACAGGAACCGGTCATGGCTGGTGGCAAGGTTGGTGAAGTTGCACCGCCCCCCGCCCGAGATGCGGATCTTTTCGCCCGGGGCGGCGGCATGATCGATCACGACCACCCGCAACCCCTGCCCCGCCAGGCTGCCCGCACAGAACAGCCCGGCCGCGCCGGCCCCCAGTATGACGACATCTGCCCGGTCCATGGCCGCGCGATACAAGCAGGAACGGCATTCCACAAGTTTTTGCGCTGGCCCCTCTTGCACCCCCCCGCCCCCATGGATAAACACCCCCGCACGGTTGGGGCGTGGCCAAGTGGTAAGGCATCGGTTTTTGGTACCGTGTACCGTAGGTTCGAATCCTACCGCCCCAGCCAGTCATTTCCGCTGATTTCGCCTCTCCTGCGGGGCGCGGGATTCTTCCCGTAAAGTCCGCCCCTTGCGCGCGGCTTTTCCGTGAAGAGATGCCCCCACCGGCTGCATCCCGCCCCGGCGTCTCAGGGCGTCTTCGATGGTCGCCGCGCCCTGCCAGCCGGCACGGGGCGAAATAGGGCTTGCGACAGGCGCGCGCCGCGCTCATGCAGGCTGGCGTGACCCAGGGCTCAGATCAGACCGCATCGTCGTTGGCCGCGCTTGGCTGGTCGGCCTTTTTCGCCGATCAGGTCCAGCCGGACGAAACGGACCTTTCCCCGGTGCGGATCGCGTCGGTCCATCGGTCCAGACTGAGCGCGGAGTCCGTGTTCGGTCCCCTGCGGCTGACCCTTGCGACCCACAGCGCCACCACCGACCTTGCCGTCGGCGACTGGGTGCTGGTGGACCCGGCCACCCACGTCCTTGTCCGCCGCCTTGACCGCAAGGCCCTGCTGCAACGACGGACCGAGGGGGGGCGGGCGCCGCAACTGATCGCGGCGAACGTGGACACGCTGTTCATCGTCACGTCGTGCAACGACGATTTCAATGCGGCACGGCTGGAACGCTATCTGGCCCTTGCCAACGAGGCCGGGACGAACCCGGTGATCGTCCTGACGAAGATCGACCGGGTCGATGATGCCGCACCGTATCACGATCAGGCCCGCGCCTTGCAGCGCGGACTGGCCGTCGTCCTGCTGAACGCAAAGGCGCCCGAGGCCGCCGCGGCCCTGGCCCCGTGGTGCGGTCCCGGGCAGACCGTGGCGCTGGTCGGATCCTCGGGGGTCGGAAAGTCCACGCTGCTGAACACGCTTGCGGCCAAGACGCCCGATCAGGCCCAGCCGACCGGCAGCATCCGCGAGGCGGACGCCAAGGGGCGGCACACGACCACCTCGCGTTCGCTTCATGCGATCGACGGCGGGGGCTGGGTGATCGACACGCCCGGCATGCGGACGCTGCACGTCAGCGACATCTCGGCCGGGCTGGACATGCTGTTTGCCGAGATCGTCGAACTGGCGCCGCTGTGCCGGTTCAGGGATTGCACCCACGCCCACGAGCCGGGCTGCGCGGTGCAGGCGGCGGTCGCCGCCGGAACGCTGGACCCGACGCGACTGGCCCGGTGGCGCAAGCTGCTGGAGGAAAACCGCGCCAACACCCCGGTCCAGACCGGACCGCGCGGCAACAAGATCCAGAAGCCGGGCGGCAAGCGGCGCTGAACCGCCTTGGCCCGGACGGCACGGCCCGGCCCCGACAGCATCGCGCAGGCGCCGGTCGGGGGACGGGTTGCCCGCCGAAACGCGCACGCGCGGCTGGACAAGGCGCCCGGACCCCTGTCCCATGCGGACCAGGATTGCACGGTGCGAGGACAGCATGTCACGAAGCGGCCTTGAGTTGAGATCGACCATCACCCCGGACGGGACGCTGCGGATCACGCTGGAACGCGTCTCGGTCCCCGACCCCGGGCCCGGCGAGCTGCTGGTCCGGGTCGAGGCGGCGCCCATCAACCCCTCGGACCTGGGGCTGCTGCTGGGACCCGCCGACATGGCCACCCTGCGGGCCGAAGGGAGCGAGGACGCGCCGGTGCTGACCGCCCGTGTCCCACCCGCGGGCGTTGCGGCCGTGCGTGCGCGTCTGGGGCAGTCAATGCCGGTCGGGAACGAGGGCGCGGGCACCGTCATCGCGGCTGGCCCCGACCTGCAGCATCTGGTCGGACGGCGCGTCGCCATGATCGGCGGCGCGATGTACGCCGAACTGCGTCTGGTCCGCCCCGACGCCTGCATCGTCCTGCCGGACGGCGCCAGCGCGGCCCAGGGGGCGGCGCTGTTCGTCAATCCGCTGACCGCGCTGGGTTTCGTCGAGACGATGCGCGCCGAGGGGCACAAGGCGATCGTTCACGCGCCGGCAGCCTCGAACTTGGGGCAGATGCTGGCGCGGATCTGCAAGGCCGACGGAGTCGGCCTGGTCAACATCGTCCGCAGTCCGCAGCAGGCCGAACTGCTGCACGGGATCGGGGCCACCCATGTCGTGGACAGCAGCGCCCCGGATTTCCCGCAGCACCTGGAAGACGCCATCGCCGCCACGGGCGCCACGCTGGCGTTCGATGCCATCGGCGGCGGCGAGATGACCAGCCTCATCCTGAACGCGATGGAGGCTGTGGCCGCCCGCAGCATGGACAGCTATGACCGCTACGGCTCGGCCACGATGAAGCAGGTGTACATCTACGGCGCGCTCGACACCGGGCCCACGATCCTCAGGCGCGGCTTCGGCTTTCGCTGGAGCATCGGTGGCTGGCTTCTGTTCCACGTCCTGGGTCGCACCGACCCGGCGATCGTCAAGCGGATGCACGAGCGCGTCGCGGCCGAGATGACGACGACCTTTGCCAGCCACTATACGGCCACGATCAGCCTTGCCGATGCCCTGAAGCCCGAGATCGCGAGGGCCTATCAGAAGAAGGCGACGGGGTCCAAGTACCTGATCGTTCCCTGAGGACGCGCCGGACCGGGTCGTCCGCAGGCCATGACCCGGCGTCCGCGCCACTTGAAAGGAGATGGCGATGCCGCATTGCCAGGCACCTGCACACTCGCTGGACCGCTTTGTCGCGGCGCAGCACGACACCTATGACGCCGCTCTGTCGGAACTGCGGCAGGGCTGCAAGCAGAGCCACTGGATGTGGTTCATCTTTCCGCAGCTGCGCGGGCTGGGTCGGTCCGAAATGTCCTACCATTACGGGATCGCGGATCTGGACGAGGCGCGCCGCTATCTGGCCCACCCCACCCTGGGGCCGCGGCTGGTGGCGTGCTGCGAGGCGGTGCTGGGCCATCGCGACCGGACGGCCGAGGCGATCTTCGGTCCCGTCGATGCCGGCAAGCTGCGCTCCTCGGCCACGCTGTTCGCGGCCGTCGAGGGCGCGCCTGCGGTCTTTGCGACGCTGCTGACCCGGTTTTTCGGCGGGGTCGGCTGCGGCCTGACACTGGACCGGCTTGGATGACGATGCCCCTGCGGCCTTGCGGCGCGATGACCGAGCGGGCATCCAGCCCCGAACCGGCGGCCTTGCCGCCAGAAAGGGGCGACCCCGGATGGTGATCTATGTGGATGCCGACGCCTGCCCGGTAAAGTCCGAGGTCGAGCGCGTGGCCACACGGCACCGGGTCGGCGTGGTGATCGTGTCGAACGGCGGAATCAGGCCATCCGCGAACCCGCTGATCCAGAGCGTGATCGTGGCCGAAGGGCCTGACGAGGCCGACAAGTGGATCGCCGCCCGCGCCGGGCCCGGCGACGTCGTCATCACCGGGGACATCCCGCTGGCCGCGAAATGCGTCGAGCGCGGGGCGCAGGTCCTGCGCCACAACGGCGAGGCGCTGAGCGCGGAGAACATCGGCAATGTCCTGGCGACACGGGACCTGATGGCCGACCTGCGCGCCGCCGACCCGTTCTGGCAGGGCCGGGGACGCGGCTTCACCAAGGCGGACCGGGCACGCTTTCTGGACGCCCTGGATCGCAGCCTGCGCCGCGTCGGCCGCTAGGCCCGACCACACCGATCCCTGGCGGCCCGCGTGGGAGGGGTCGTGGGCCCTTCTTGGTCCACGCGTGCGATTTCATGTCGGTCGTTGCGTGGCACCGATCAGCCCGGGTCCGCGTCCCCGCAGCTTCGCGGCCGGAGGCCCGACCGGTCAGCCGCGGCAATGGGCGCACAACACCAGGCTGCAACCGCCCTGGACACGCAAGCCCGGGCCTGTCGAACCCGCGGGCACGCACGGCCCGGGCGAGATCGCCGGGGCCGTGCGCCACGCGATCAGAGCACGAAGTCCGCAGCGTCCAGCCGATGCACGCCATCCAGGACGATGTTGACCTCGAAGTCGGCGTCCCGGTCGACACTGCCCTGGATATAGGTCTTGTTCTGGCCTTCGTCGATGTAGACCCCCAGGTCGCGCGACGTCCCCAGCCAGTTCGAGCCGATGAAGGTGAAAGGCTGGTTCCCGCTGCGGCCGACATGCGCGTCGATGCCCCGCAGGTTTATCGTGTCGCCCTCTTGCCAGTCGCGGATGATGTCCCAAGGACCGGTTTCGCTGAAGACGAAGACGTCCTTGCCGGCGCCCCCGACGAAGATGTCCTGGCCGCCGTTTCCGCGCAGCACGTTGTCGGCCCTGTTGCCCAGCAGCACATCGTCGCCGGCGGTGCCCTGAACGACCCGCACGGGGCGGGCCTCGCCGGGCGGCGTCGGGGTTGCGGGGGGGATCGGCGGGGCCGGGGGAACGGGGGGCTGGGGAACGGGATCGGGCGTTGCCGGGGGGACCGAAGGGCCCACGGCGGGATCGTTGTCCTGGTTGGCCAACTCGCGGAATGCGTAATAGGCCGCGCGGCGGTTGCCGTTGGGATCGAGCATGCCGAAGCCCGGCTCCAGCGTGTTGTCCTGATAGGAATACCACAGGAGCGGCCCGGCCCACGGCGTGTCCTCGGCCAGATCGACGGCCTCGCGCAGCATGGCCGCCGCAACGGCCGGGCTGACGGTCACGCCGCCGCCGGTCGTCTTGGCGCCGTATTCCGTGATCCAGACCTGCTTGTCGCCATCGCCGTTGGCCACCATGGCCCTGCGGATGCCGTCCTCCATCATCTGCCAGCCGTTCCACGCCGCCCCGTTGCTGGGCATCAGCGGAAAGCTGTAGGGGTGGTATCCGACAGCGTCGAAGTAGCCCTTGGCCCCGGCGTCATACATGCGGTCGAGGTATTCGACCGCGCCCCACATGCCGTTGCCCGTGGTCGGGACCGAGGCGAGGCCGCCGGTGATGATCGTGGCGTTGCTGTCGGCGGCATGGATGGCGCCATGCGCGAGCTTGAGGATTTTCGTGTAATCCTCGGGCGAGACCCCGTTCAGGTTGGGTTCGTTGTAGATTTCCCAGTAATCGACCATGTTTCCATAGCGCGCCGCCGCCGCCGAGGCGAAGCGTCCGTAGGCCGCCTGGTCCGCCGCCGAGGACAGAGAGTCGTCCATCCAGTCCGGCGTGTTGTTCAGGATCGCCACGATCTCGAGGCCCTTGGCGTCGATCGCCTTGAAGACCTTGTCGACCAGGGTCCAGTTGTAGCCCCCGTTGGGGGAGGGCTGCACAAGCGACCAGTGGATGTCGAGACGGACCCAGTCCACCCCCATCGTCACATAATCCTGCAGTTCGGCCTGCATGTCCGCGTCGGATTTTCCCAGCAGCTCCCCGAAGGGCGTCGCGATCCCGAGCTGGCCGGGTCTTACCTTGGTTGCCATGGTGGCAGCTTTCCCTTGATCGATCGTGCCGGCGGACGGGCAGGCATTCTGCAACCCGGGCCGGCCAGTTGGCTGACGTGACGCTGATCCTGATCCGGCTCCTGGCCGATTCGGGACAACTGCAGGTTGTATACGGGAGAATCTTACTCAACTGTTAAGGTTGTTATGTGACATTTCGTCATCTCTGGGTTGTGGCCTGAGATCCGCAAGCACGGGCCAGCCACCGGGGGCACGGGCGCAGGGCGCGCGTGGGTTTGGCAACCGCGCCCGGCGCGGCTGTCCCGCTCCGCGTCTCGCAGCAGCCCGGCGTCCCGATTCTGCATCGTGCCCAGCTCCGGCAGCCCGGCGGGCTCGCCCCCCTGGCTGCGACGACGAGCGGCATTGAAGGCCCGGCCGCCATGCGCCACGCTTGTTCGGCACTGTCAGCCAGGCGGATGCGGAGGGTGACGCGATGAGAACCGAAGGCGATCCACGGGCCCGGCTTTGGGCCGTTCCCGGGCTTGCGGCGCACCATCGTCGATCCACGGACCCTCGGCGCAGGGGTCCGGCGCAGCCCCGGCATGCGTCATGAACGCCCATCGGATCGCTGCCGTTGTCGCGGTCGTCTTCGGGCTGCTGACAATCCTCAGCGGCGGCCGCGCCCTGTTTGGTGCGGCGGACATGGGTGCCGTGGTCGGATTCGTTCTGCTGTTCAATTTCGCCGCCGGCTTTGCCTATGTCCTGGCGGGAGTCGGGCTGTGGCAAGGGCGTCGCTGGGCGCCCGGCCTCTCGCTTGCCATCCTTGTGGCCACGCTGATCGTCTTTGCAGCCTTTGGCTGGCATGTGCTGAGCGGCCGCCCCTATGAGACGCGGACGGTCGGCGCGATGACCCTGCGGTCGCTCGTCTGGGCGGCAATCGCCGCGCTGGCCCTGCGAAGGAGCAGCCGGTGACGCAATCGTCTGCCCCACCGCCCGCGGCGACCGATGCGCCGGCGTCGCGTCTGCCCAAGCGCCGTCGAGGCCGCTGGTTGCTGGCGCTGCCGCTGATCCCTCTGCTGATGCTGAGTGGCGGGGTGGTCGGCATGTATTTCCAGCCGCCCGGACTGCGCCTGATCTTCGAACGGACAGGGCTGGTGCCGGGGGCGGGGTCGAGCGCCCCGATCGCCCTGCCGCCCGAGATCGACCTGCCGCCCGCCGTGGTCGAGACGATCGTGCCCAGCGACGTGGTCGGTCTTGCCCGACTGATGCCCCGGGGCGACGTCATCACGGTCGGACTGCCCTATGGGGCCGGCGACGCGCGGATCGCCACCCTTCCGGTGTCCGAAGGCGACCGCGTCGCCGCAGGGCAGCTCGTCGCCACGCTGGACAACCTGCCGTTCCTAGAAAGCGCCCTGCTGACCGCCCGGGCCGAGGTTGCCGTGCGCGAGGCGGCCCTGGACCAGACCCGCGCCGCCATTGCCGCCTCGCGCGAGGAGGCTCAGGCGGCGCTGAACCAGGCCAGGGCCGCCGCAGCCGAGGCCCAGGCCGAATATGACCGCACGCTGGCCCTGTCGCGCCGCGGGGTCGCGACGCCGGCCGCGCTCGAGGTGGCCGAGGCCAGTCGCAGCCAGACCGCGCTGGCCGTCGCCAAGGCCGAGGCGACGCTGAGCCGCTTTGTCGCCGGGGACGCCGATGCCCAGCCCGACGTGATCGTGGCGCGCCGTCAGGTCGATGCGGCACGGGCGGCGCTGGTCCGTGCCGAAGCGGACCTGGCGCGCGCCAGGGTTCATGCGCCGATTGCGGGCACGATCCTGACGCTTGATGCAAGGCCCGGCGAGCGCCCGCCCGCGGGCGGCATCCTGACGATGGGCGACACCGACACCATGATGGCCGAGGTCGAGGTCTACCAGGACCGCATCAGCCGGGTCGCGATCGGCCAGCCGGTGGAACTGATGGCGGTGCCCATCGGGACATCGCTGACAGGCCATGTCTCGGGGATCGGGCTGGTCGTGGGCAGGCAGGGATTGCTGCCCGACGACATCGCCGCCAACACCGACGCCCGCGTGGTCGAGGTCGAGGTCAAGCTCGACCCGGAGAGCAGCCGCATCGCCGCCCGGTATACGAACCTCGAGGTGGTGGCCCGGATCCGCACAGGACCGGCGCATGGGGCGCCGGCGGCGCCGTCGCCGCAGGCAGCGGTCGGACAATGACCCGCATCCTGACCCGGCTTCTGGGGCGCCTGCCGATCGGCTGGCTGCAACTGACCCACAGCCGGGGCCGGCTGATCGCCGCGCTGGCGGGGGTCGCGTTCGCCAATGTCCTGGTGTTCGTCCAGCTTGCCATCCTGGGGTCGATGTCGATCGCGACGGGGCGGCCCTACGACTTCTTCGAATCCGGGCTGATGATCTCGGCCGCCGACGCGGACTCGATGACCGACGGCAGCAACGTTGCCCGCCAGTGGCTGTTTCAGGCCCTGGCGCACCCGCAGGTGACGGCCGGGGCGCCGCTGTTCGTGGGCAACGTCACGCTTCAGCATGCCGGAACCACCATGTCGCTGACGACATTCGGGGTCGATCCCACGCAGCCCGCATTTCTGTCCCCCGCGCTGCGGCCGGGTGCCGAACTGCTGACCCTGCCGGAATCGGGGATCATCGACCGTCTGACCCGCGGACTTGACCCTCAGGATGCTGCGGCGATCGGCCCGTCCTGGCCCGCGACGCTGGAGGTTCGGGGTCGCACTCTGACGGTCTATGGCAGCTTCGAGGGGGGCGGAGGGTTCGGCGTGGACGGATTCCTGGTCGTGTCGGACCAGACCTTCCTGAAGATCGTGCAGAACCGCCAGACGGGGGCCCCCGACCACATCCTTCTTGCACTGGCGCCCGGCGCGGATGCCGATCAGGTCGCGCAGGACCTTCGCGGGATGATCTCGGACCGCACGCTGCGCATCCGGTCCTATGCGCAGGCCCGGGCCGAGGACATCGCCTATCAGCAGACCCGCCGCCCGACCGGGATCATCTTCGGCTTCGGCGTGATCATCGGCGTGCTGGTGGGACTGGTCATCGTCTATCAGGTGCTCTCGACCGACGTGGCCGACCACATTCACGAATATGCGACCTTCAAGGCCATCGGCTATCGGCAGCGGTTTCTGCTGGGGATCGTCCTGGAAGAGGCGCTGATCCTGGCCATCCTTGGCGCGGGTCCGGGCTATCTCATCGCCCGGGCGCTGATCGCCGGCATGCGCAAGGCCACGAACCTGCCGCTGGAGCTCGGCACCTCCACCGCAGTGGCCGTCGTTGTCGGCACCGCGATGGCCTGCGCGCTGTCGGGCGCCCTGGCAACCCGACGGCTTGCCCTGGCCGATCCGGCCGATCTGTTCTGATGGGTGCGGACGAGCCCGCCATCGCGGTCGCCGGGCTGAACCACTGGTTCGGGCGCGGCGAGGCCAGCAAGCAGGCCCTCTTCGATGTCAATCTGGTCGTCGCCCGGGGCAGCCTGACCGTGCTGATGGGCCCCTCGGGGTCGGGAAAGACCACGCTTCTGACCCTGATGGGTTGCCTGCGGGACGTGCAGCAGGGGTCGGTCCGGCTGCTCGGGCACGAACTCGCCGCCGCGCCCGAGCGCCAGCTGGTGGCGATGCGGCGAAGGCTGGGGTTCATCTTCCAGGCCCACAATCTGCACGAGAGCCTGACGGCGCGGCAGAACGTCCTGATGGGCCTGCACGTCAAGCCCCGCCGCCTGCGCGCGGCAGGCGACGGAGCGGCCGCGCATGTCCTGGGCCTGCTCGGCCTGGCAGACCGGATGGACTATCTGCCGGCCAATCTGTCGGGCGGGCAGAAGCAGCGTGTCGCGATCGCCCGCGCCCTGGTCGGCGATCCCGAGGTGGTGTTCGCCGATGAGCCGACCGCAGCACTCGACCGCGACAGCGGCCTCAACGTGGTCGAACTGCTCAAGCACTTGGGCCGGACGCGCGGCATGACGACGGTCATGGTCACCCACGACAGTCGGATCATCGGGCTGGCCGACCGGGTCGTCACGCTGGAGGACGGACGGATCGACGCAGCTGCAGTGCACGGCTGATCTTTCGCACGACGCAGCGCCCGTCAGGCCAGGAATACCACGGATCGCGTCCCGGACTCCCCAGCGAGGATGCCGCTGGTGACGCCGGCGTATCGGCACCGGCGGGCGTGCGATGGTGATTTCTCAACACCCGTCCCGTACTGCCGTTCCAACACCCTGAGGTGAGATCGGTGACAAGTCCGAAACGCTGCCTGAACGCCGTCCAGGCTTGCCGGCTAGGCTATTGAAGGTTTTTAGGATTTGGCTCCGGCGGTAGGGGTGATGCTAAGCATCTGGATTTATTTGAAAAAATCTACACTGGTGTTTCTGTCATCCAACTGCTTGTTAACCCGTGCTTTTCGCCCCGGTGCTGGGAATACATCATGTTCATCAACGTCTTGACTGTCTTTGATTCGCTTATATGATTGTAGGGTAGATTGTAGGGTAGAAACCCGCTATCGGATCGTAGGGACATGGCAAGAATCGCAAAGAGGATCACCCGCAGGCAGGTGGAGCAAGCCGTCAGAGGCAAGTTGCTGATACGGCATCGGGTGACAGGTGAACCGACAAGAGGTCGCATGTCCGATGGTGACAACCTCTACCTTGCCCTTTGGCCGAACGGTCATGCGTCATGGGTCTTTAACAAGATGGTTGCAGGCAAGCGGGTTGAGGTCGTGCTAGGCGAGGTCCGCAAGTTGGGTGCTGATGCGGGTTCGGATGATCCTGCCAAGATCGCAGCCGCATCGCTGGCGAAGGCCCGAGAACTTGCCGCAGAGAAGCAAGCCCAGATCAACGATGGTGTGAGACTATCGCAGTTGAAGAAGGCCAAGCAGTCCAAGGTCGTTGCCGCAACCTACACCTTTGACGACATGGCAGCGGTCTATGAGAAGCAGAAGGGACCATTCAGCCCCAAGCGGCAGAACGAAACCAAGCGGCTGGTTGCGGCACTCAAAGCAGCCGCACCCGAGGTTGAGGACGTGCGGGACTTCACGAAAGCCCATGCAAGGCTTTGGCAGGACACTCGCAAGGATCAAGTATCCGCAGAGAGTGTTGAGCGTGAGAACAACGTTATCAAGTCCATGTTCTCTATCTACTTCACGGAAAGCGACATTGAACAACCAAACCCGTTCGTTGGCTTGAAGATGCCAGAGAGGAACGCGACAGGTTCAGCCATGTCTAAGCGAGTGCCGTTGACGATTGAAGAAATCAGGGCGATCCGCAAAGAAATCTATGATGGTTCCCGCGCAAAAGAGGTTGGCGAGATTTGGGACGTGCTGACCCTGACAGGTGCCAGAGGCGCAGAGGTTCAAGGGTTGCGGGTTCAAGACGTTCACCTTGACGCGGATATACCGCACATCAGCATCACGCCTACTGATGATCGAGGGGTAAAAACCGCAGGATCAGTGCGGCTGGTTCCTCTCTATGGCGCTGGGCTGGAAGCCGCAAGGAACGCACTCAAGCGCAACGAGTCCACGGGATACCTATTCGGCAAGGAAGGACAGGCACCTTACGGCAACGTGTCCATGAAGCTGATGAATCACTTGCGGAAGCATGTCACGGATGAGCGGAAGGTTGTTCATTCGTTGAGGCATAGCATCGTTGACCTGTTCAGAGAACATGATGTTCCTGCTGTAGTTGCTGCACCCTTCACAGGTCATGTCTCAAACGATGTTGCCGATAGGGTCTATGGATCACCCGAGAAGCAGCTTGTCCGCACTCACAACGCTGTCAAAAGCATGGTCGTGTCGCGAATGTGGTGGAAATTGCCTGGCGGCTCGCTTCGGGCATGTGAAGCTGGCTCCGATCAGGCGGCGAGGTCAAGTGGCATCGGCTGGAGGGGCTGAGTGAGGGTTTCCCAGCCGTCGACCTTGCGCATCTGGATCTGCCCTGAGGCCAGGAGCGCCCAGAGCAACATCGGCACGGTTTC
>NZ_QLUV01000008.1 GCF_003286075.1 Paracoccus endophyticus
TGATCTCCCTGGCGGTTGCCGCCGCCGGTTGGGTGGGTGAGACTTCACCCGGAGATTACGCCGCCTTCCAATTTCCACCACTTCCGAGACACGACCTACTTCGCCTTCCAAGCTGAGACACGTCCCTTCCGACATCCCGTACCTGCGGCACAGATCAGCGCAGTCCGCGCCGTCAACGTATCCGACGACCATGCTCCTGCAGGAGGCCGATGATCTGCTCCTCGGTCCGTCGTCCCTCCTTCATCGTCCGTCCTCTCGCTGGAGAGAACTCTAATCACAGGTGGAGGAAAAAGCCCGTGGCAGGTCACCGCAGTCTTTCCGCCCGGAGCGGATCTCGAAGGTCTTCGCGCACCGGCTGCTCGAAACCAACCCCGTGCCGATACTGTGGACCACCACTTCCATCGACTCCTGCGACCCGGCGTTCCTGCGCCGCATGAGCTGCTCGGTCGAGATGCGCACACCATCGGAGCAGGTGCGCAAACGCATCCGGCAACGGCTCGCCGACCGGCATCAGCGGGTGGCCGAAACGGGTGCGCTGATCGCGTTGGCCGGGATCCGTGACCGCCCACGGTCGATGAACTGACGGCGGGGCATCGGGCCGCCACTATCGCGCGACGCGGGGGGGTGGCCTGTGCGGCGATGAAGGGGCTGGTCCTCGTGCAGCTGCGGCAAGTCCAGCAGAACGACGTCCCGCGGACCGAAATTGGTTGGCACTGACAGCGCCGCCGGGCGCGGCGCGGCCGATGGCAGGTCATAGGCGGCGCGGTCCTGCCGCACGGCTTCGATGCCACGCATGTCCGAGTCGGCGACAGATACCAGCCGCAGCTCGGTCAGCCGGCCATCATGATCGAGCGGCCCGGGAAACCTGTGGGATGGTGTCCCGGGGGTGGTGAAGGTTGCGCGGTTGGCGCCACTGTTCTCTGGGCGTTCCGACGGGCGCAAGAAGGACGCATGCACTCGCCAGGCTTTCCGGCACCAACCGCCTGTTGCTGTCAGACCTGGCCAGCCGCCCGTGCTGCGCTGAACCGAGGGGTTGGCCCCGAGGAGGTCGCCGGCAAGAGGCGTACCCCCATGGCCCGCTCACCGCAGCGGCGGCCTGCCGCGCAGCGATTGCTGACGACCCGGCAGATCCTTGCTGACAATTTTTAGTCCCTCAGCGTGTGCCGGGCCTGGAACTGCAAAGCCACCGTCATGATTGAAGCGTCAGATATCATGCAGCGCAGTTCAGGGACCTGTTCCGGGCTTCGCGGGCGTGGGCCGTCTTTGGAGATCACCATGCATCAGTTTCCGCCTGCGCGATGCAGGTCCGTGCGGTCGGCGTCTATCGCGGACCGCATCTTTACAGCGCGACGCCCATGGTGCGGATCGAACTGGACCTCGGGGCGCTGGAAGACTGGCCCACGGACCGGCTGCCGGGGTTTGCGGACCGGCTGATGGGGGACCTGCCGGGCCTTCACGAACACGGCTGCTGCTTTGGCGAGCCGGGCGGCTTCCTGCGCCGTCTGCGCGACGGCACCTGGCTGGGCCATGTGGCCGAGCATGTCGCGCTGGAGCTGCAGTCGCGCGCGGGCACGCCCGTGACGCGCGGCAAGACCCGCTCGGTCCGGGGCCAGCCCGGCGTCTACAACGTGATGTTCGCCTATGACCATGAGGAAGCGGGCCGCATGGCCGGACGCTTCGCGCTGGAAATCCTGGACGGGCTGCTGCCCGAGACCCTGCGCGGCGTCGGCGGGCTTGGCCGGGTGGACGACACCCCCGCGCCGCGGCGCGAGGACGGAACGGTGGACGTGCCCGCCGCCGTCGCCCAACTTGCCCGGCTGCTGGGGCGCGTCGGCTTCGGCCCGACCACCCGCGCCCTGGTCGAGGAGGCCCGGCGCCGCGACATCCCCGCCCTGCGGCTGGACGCCAACAGCTTCGTCCAGCTGGGCACCGGGGCGGCGCAGAGGCGCATCCGGGCCAGCATCACCGGCGAAAGCTCGTCGCTGGCGGTCGAGGTGGCGTCCGACAAGCAGCTGACCAAGACGCTGCTGGACGGGGCGGGCGTGCCGGTGCCGCAGGGCTCGGTCGTCCGCACCGCCGCCGACGCGCTGGCGGCGGCCGAGGACCTGGGCTGGCCGGTGGTGGTCAAGCCGCTGGACGGCAATCACGGGCGCGGCGTCACGCTGGACATCGACAGCCCGGAAAAGCTGGCTGCGGCCTTTGAGGAAGCCCGCAGCCATGGCCGCCGCGTCATCGTGGAACAGCAGTTCCGGGGCAAGGACTACCGCGTGCTGGTCGTCGGCGGAGAGGTCTGCGCCGTGGCCGAGCGCGTGCCCGCCCATGTGACCGGCGACGGGCGCTCGCGCATCGCCGACCTGGTCGAGGCCGAGAACCGCGATCCCCGCCGGGGCGAGGGGCATGAAAAGGTCATGACCCGGATCGTCATCGACGACCATGTGCGCGCGCGGCTGGAACTGGCCGGGATGACCCCCGACAGCGTGCCGCCCGCAGGCGAGGTCGTTCCTCTGCGCGACACCGCGAACCTGTCCACCGGCGGCACCGCCATCGACCGGACGCTGGAGATCCACCCGGAAAACGCCTGGCTCGCCGCCCGGGCCGCGCAGGTCGTGGGCCTGGACGTGGCGGGCATCGACATGATCCTGCCCGACATCACCCTGTCGGCGCGGCAGTCCGGCGGCGGCATCGTCGAGGTGAACGCAAGCCCCGGCTTCCGCATGCATCTCGACCCCTCGCAGGGCCAGCCCCGCAACGTGGCGCGGCCCGTGATCGACCGGCTGTTTCCCGAAGGGCGCAACGGCCGCATCCCCGTTTTTGCCGTCACCGGCACCAACGGGAAATCGACCACCGTCCGCATGGTGGCCCACATCTATCGCAGCCTCGGAAAGACCGTCGGCTTCACCACGACGACGGGCATCCAGATCGGCGACCACCTGATCGCCGAGGTGGACGCCTCCGGGCCCCAGAGCGCGCGCAAGGTGCTGCGCGACCCGACCGTCGAGGTCGCCGTGCTGGAAACCGCGCGCGGCGGGATGCTGCGCGAGGGCCTGGGCTTTGACTGGTGCGACGTGGGCGCGGTGCTGAACGTGGCCGAGGACCACATCGGCCTGAAGGGCATCGACAGCCTCGAGGATCTGGCGCGCATCAAGTCCATCGTGACCGAATCCGTCCACCGCAACGGCGCCAGCATCCTGAACGCCGACGATCCGCTGACGGTCGCCATGCAGCGCCATGCCGGCGGGCGGATCGTCTTCTTCTCGCTGAAGGGCGGGGACGAGATGCCGGACTTTCTGCGCGCCCATGTCGCGGACGGCGGCATGGCCATCCTGCGCGAAACGCAGGGCGGCGAGGACATCCTGGTGCTGCACCGTCACGGCGAAGGCCGCCGTCTGATGCGCACGGCCGATATCCCCGCGACGCTGGGGGGGCTGGCCGAGTTCAACGTCCAGAACGCGATGGCGGCGGCGGCCATGGCCATCGCCCAGGGGGTCGAGCCCGAGGCGGTCGCCCGCGCGCTGTCCGGCTTCACCACCTCGTTCGAGCAATGCCCCGGACGGCTGAACATCCATGACTGCCACGGCATCCGCGTCATCCTGGACTATGCGCACAACCCGGCGGGGCTGGTCGCGCTGGGCAAGGTCGTGACCGGGCTGAAATCGCGCCAGTCCCGCGCCATCGGCATGATCAGCATCCCCGGCGACCGCCGGGACGAGGACATGCGCCTGATGGGCCGGGTCGCGGCGGGCCTGTTCGACGAGATCGTCTTCCGAGAGGACCCCGCGCGGCGCGGCCGCCGGCCCGGCGAGATCGTGGCGCTGCTGGCAGAAGGCGCACAGGCGGCGGGCTTTCCGCCCGAGCGGATGCACCGCATCCTGGACGAATACGCGGCGGCGGACCTGTGCCTGCGGCTCGCGCGGCCCGGCGACCTGGTGGTGCTGACCCCGACCGAGGTCGAGGCGATGTGGCGGCAGGTCCTGGCCTGGGTGCCCGAGCGGACGCCCCGGGCGATCGAGCCGGTCCTGCGCGTCGCAACCCAGGGGGGCGAGGTGGAACTGGTTGCGGCCACGGCGGACAGGTCCCTGGTGCGGCACCGCGACGGCCCGCCCTCGGCCTGGAACCGGCCGCCCTTCCCCGAAGCTGACGGGGGCAGTCCCGCCGGGGACGGCCTGCTGCGGACGGTGCGGCCATGACGGGCGCTCTGGTCATCGTCGGCGGACGCGAGCGGAAGGAGGCGGACAACGTCATCCTGCAGGAGATCGCGCGCCGCGCGCATGGCGGCCGGCTGGTCCTGGCCACCGTCGCCTCGTCCGAACCCGAGGGCTATTTCGAGGCCTATCGTCCGGTCTTCCAGGAACTGGGCATCACCGATCTGGTCGAGCTTTATGTCGAGGACCGCGAGCAGGCCCATGACGAGGCCAAGCGGGCGCTGCTGGACGGCGCCACGGGCGTGTATTTCACCGGCGGCGACCAGCTTCGCATCACCAGCCAGATCGGCGACACGCCGCTCGAACGCCGCATCTATGACCTGCATCGCCAGGGGGCGGTGATCGCGGGCACCTCGGCCGGGGCGTCGGTCATGAGCGACACGATGCTGGTCCGGGGCGCGGGGGCGGAATCCCATCGCGTGGGCGACCTGCGGATGGCCGCCGGGCTGGGGCTGGTCAAGGACATCGTCATCGACCAGCATTTCGCGGAACGAGGCCGCATCGGGCGGCTGCTGGGCGCGGTGTCGCAGAACCCGCGCACGCTGGGGATCGGCATCGACGAGGACACCGCCATCGTGGTCGAGGGCGACGCCTTCCGCGTCATCGGCAGCGGCGCGGTGACGGTCGTGGACGGACACCGCATCACGCATTCCAACATCGCGGATGCCGCGCCCGACCGCGTGCTGTCGCTGTTCGACGTCACGCTGCACGTGCTGGGGTCGGGCGACCGCTTCGACATTGCCAACCGCCGCCCCGAGGCCGCGGACGGCGCGGCGTCCGGGGACTGATCGTCGCGCCTGGCCGCGCGCGCCCACTGTGGAAACGGCCCGTCCGGCGGCGGCGCTTGCCTTGGGGAAGCCCGCGGATGCGGCCGGGCCTTCCCTGCCGGACCAAGATCGCCGGGGATGCGGGCCTTCCCCCGTCCTTCCTGACGCGCCGGTGTGTCCGGCCATTTCATCCACCATTTGGGAGCATCAAGATGTGGGCGATCATTCTGCACGGCGGCGCCAAGGAGATCGAACCGGACGAGGCCGACGCCAACCGTTCCGGCTGCCTGCGGGCGCTGTCCGCCGGCCGCGCCGTGCTTGAAGGCGGCGGCTCGGCGCTGGACGCGGTCGAGGCCGCGATCCGCGTCCTGGAGGACGACCCCGCCTTCAACTGCGGCTATGGCAGCGTGCTGAACGCGGCCGGAGAGGTCGAGATGTGCGCGGCCATCATGGAGGGCCGGACCTTCAACGTCGGCGGCGTTTCCATCGTCCAGGGGGTGCGCCATCCCGTCAGCGTCGCCCGGGCCATGCTGGAGGAGGAAACCACCCTGATCGCCGGTCCCGGCGCGCGGGCCTTTGCCGCCGAAAAGGGGCTGGAGCTTTGCGATCCCGCCGCCCTCAGGGCGTCGAAGGACGAGAAGAAGCGTGGACGGACGGGGACGCATGACACGGTCGGCTGCGTGGCCCTTGACCGGCATGGGCTGCTTGTCGCGGGCACCTCGACCGGCGGGCTGGATGACACGCCCGTCGGCCGCGTGGGCGATTCGGCGCTGCCCGGCTGCGGCTTCTATGCCGACAACGATCTGGGCGCGGTCGCCTTTTCCGGCGACGGGGAACGCATCGCCCGCAAGATTCTGGCCGCGCGGGTGATGCATGCGCTGGGCCCCCAAGGTCCCGATGAGGCGCTGGGGCTTGCCATCCGCCATGTCGCCCAGATCGGCGGCGAGGCGGGGGGCATCGCCCTGACCCCCGACGGCCGCTTTGGCTGGATGCACAACAGCCGCGAGTTCGCGGTGGCCTACGCCAGCAGTGACCAGCCAGAGCCGCGTGTCTACCTCAGAAAGGCGGAAGAGCGGGAATGATCGGCTCTTGAGACGGGGGGCGGGCCGGCAGGACCCTGACGGGGCAAGGCGCCTGCGCGCCCCGGTGTGCCCCGGCAGCCCGCCTCAGCCTTGCGGCGTGGCGAGCATGCGCAGAATCTGCTGCCGGTGCGCCTGCCAGACCTGCAGGGTGTCGCGCAGGACCCGCAGCAAGGTCTCGGCCTCGGCGCTGTTCTGGCCCCGCGCCCGCAGTTGCGCCACCAGTTCCGCCTGCCGCAGCACGCGCCTTTCGCCGTCGCGGATGTCGCGCTCGGCCTGGGCCAGATGGGCCCGTTCCATGGCGATGTCGGGCATGGCTTTCCTCCCCGGAAGGCGGCCCCCTGGGGGCGCGGGCGTGGGCCGGGCGCAAGTCGGGCGCCCTTCGCCGCGCGAACCGGACCGCGAAAAGGGAACGCGGCCCGGCCCTGCGCAGTTTCCCCTGCAAGGCCGATGATGGAAGGGCCCTTTCATGGACAACCGCGACATCATCGTCATCGGCGGCTCGGCCGGGGCGACCACCCCGCTGAAAAGCGTCCTGGGGGGATTGCCCCGCGACCTGCCTGCCGCCGTCTTCGTGGTCCTGCACATCCCGGCACGCAGCATCGGCATCCTGACCACCGTCACGCAGGCCGCCACCCACCTGCCGGTCCTGCCGGCCGAGGACGGGATGGAGATCCGGCCCGGCCACATCTACCTGGGCGTGCCCGACCGCCACCTGCTGCTGGCGGACGGCCGCATCCGGCTGGGGCGCGGCCCGCGCGAGAACATGGCGCGCCCGGCCATCGACCCGCTGTTCCGCTCGGCCGCCGTCGCCTATGGCCCGCGCGTGGTGGGCGTGCTGCTCAGCGGGCTGCTGAACGACGGCGCGGCGGGATTGTCCGCGATCAAGCGCTGCGGCGGGCTGGCGCTGGTCCAGGACCCGGATGACGCCACCGCCGCCGAGATGCCGCAGGCCGCGCTGCGGGCCGTCACCGCCGACCTGGTGGCGCCGGGGACGCGCATCGGCGACGTGCTGGCCGACGTCGCGCGGCAAGCCCCCGGGCCCAGGGTCCCGATCCCGCCCGAGATCCGGCTGGAGGTGGACATCGCCGCGGGCGAGCGGATCGACAGCGCGCTTCTCAGCCGCATCGCCGATCCCGCGCCCCTGATCTGCCCGGACTGCGGCGGGGTCATGTCGCAGATGCGCGGGCCGGGGCCGCTGCGCTTTCGCTGCCAGGTCGGCCACGCCAAGACGGCCGAG
Organism: Paracoccus endophyticus; assembly: GCF_003286075.1. Classification (GTDB taxonomy): domain Bacteria; phylum Pseudomonadota; class Alphaproteobacteria; order Rhodobacterales; family Rhodobacteraceae; genus Paracoccus; species Paracoccus endophyticus. Next base: position 7,289 of record NZ_QLUV01000008.1, read on the forward strand.
GTGCTGGCCCATGAACAGGAGAACGCGGTGGACGAGGCGCTGCGGGTGGCGCTGCGGATCATCGAGGAGCGCGCCGAGTTGGTCACGCGCATGGCCGAGGAGGGGCGCCAGTCCGGCCGCCGCGCCGTGGCCGAGATGTACCAGGACCGCGCCGAGGAATACCGCCGCTATGCCGACACGATCCGCCGCGCCGTCCTGAGGTCGATGCGCCCCATTCAGCCCTCGGGGGACGAGGGCGGGCAGGATCAGGGTTGAACGACAGGCCCGGCGGTGCCAGATGATGCAGGCACCCGGGGTTGAACGCGATCGGCCGCTCCGCGCCACGGGGGGCGGGATCGGCTCTGCGGGACGGGCCAGGGGATGATGTCCAGGGATAGCGCCACCGACCTTGCCGCGCCGTCGCAGGTGGTCGCGGCCATCACGGCCTCGGCCGCCCGCCCCGCCTCGGCCGAGGCGCTGCTGAGGCGCCTGCCGCCGCAGGAGGGCGCGGCCCTTGTCGTCGTGCTGCAGCACATGGAGGCCTTTGACGAGGCCCCTTTCCGGCAGGCCGCGTCCGAGGGCGGCCACGATCCGGTCTGGATCGCGGACGGAATGCCGGTCGAGCCGGGGCGGCTTTACCTGACCCCGCCGGACAGGGTCGTGACGATCGAGGGGGACCATTTCGCCGCGCAGCCGACGCAGCAGGCCCCCGGGCTGCAAGGCGTCATCGACAGCTTCCTCGTGTCGCTGGCCCGCGACCAAGGCGACCGGGCCATCGGGGTCGCGCTGGACGGCACGGACGGGGACGGCACCCTGGGCGCGCGCGAGATCAAGGCCGCGGGCGGCGTGGTGCTGGCGGAATCCGTGCCCGAGGACCTGGCCCACAGCGACAGCGCCGCAGCCTTGGCCGACGCCGTCCTTGCCGTCGAGGACATCCCGGCGCGCCTTGTGTCGCTGATCGCGCAGGCTGCGCGCAGTCCGGGCGACGCCGCCGCGGCGGACCCGGACGACGCCGCGACGGCCGAGGCGCTGGAGGCCATCGCCGGGCTGCTGCGCCAGAAGACCGGGCACGACTTCCACGGCTACAAGCGCGGCACCTTCCTGCGCCGGGTGCAGCGGCGGATGCAGGCCCTGCTGATCGACGACCTGCCCGCCTATCTGGACCTGCTGCGCACGGCGGCGGACGAGCCGCAGAACCTGTTCAACGACCTGCTGATCGGCGTGACCGAGTTCTTCCGCGACAAGAAGGAATGGGCGGTCCTGGAACAGGAGGTGATCCCCCATCTGTTCCAGGGCAAGGTCCGCGAGCCCCTGCGCGTCTGGGTCGCGGGCTGCTCGACCGGCGAGGAGGTCTATTCCCTGGCCATGCTGCTGGCCGAGCATCGCGCCACGCTGGAGGAGCCGACGGCGATCCAGATCTTCGCCTCGGACCTGGACGGGCGCGCCCTGGCGATGGGGCGGGCGGGGCGCTATCCCGACAGCATCGCCGCGCAGATGACGCCCGAACGGCTGGCCCGCTGGTTCGTCAGGGAAGGCGACACCTATTGCGTCGTCAAGGAACTGCGCGAGATGTGCATCTTTTCGCACCACAGCCTGATCAAGGACGCGCCGTTTTCGCGGCTGGACCTGATCTCGTGCCGCAACCTGCTGATCTATCTGGATGCCGAGTTGCAGGAAAAGGTGATCCCGCTGTTCCACTTTGCGCTGCGGCCGGGGGGGTTCCTGTTCCTCGGCAATTCGGAAAACGCGTCGCGCCATCAGACCCTGTTCCTGCCGGTCGAGCCGCGCTGCCGCATCTTCCGCCGCCTCGACACGCCCCGCCGCGTCGTTCCCGACTTTCCCTTCACGGCGGTCCAGCGGGGCCAGGCGTCCCGCACCGCCCCCGAGGCCCCGGCCCGCGACCGGTCCGTCGCCGACCTGACGCGCTGGGCCGAGCACGCGATGGAGCGCCACACCCCCGCCTTCGTCGTCATCGACGAAAGCCACACCGTGCTGCATTTCTCGGGGCCGATGGGGCGCTATCTGGCGCCCGCCAGCGGCGCGGCCTCGCTGAACCTGCTGCAGCTGGCCCATCCGATGCTGCGGGTCGAGCTTCGCGCCGCCCTCGGCCGCGCGGCCGAAAAGGTGCAAACGGTCGAGGTCGGCGGGCTTGAGATCGGGACGGGCGGGCTGTGCCTGCGGCTGGACCTGATCGTCGAGCCGCGCATCGCCGAACCGGGCCGCCAAGCCGGCTTTCTCGTCATCTTCAGGGACTGCGGCACCTCGGCCAGCGCGGGCGGCGCGGGCGACGCCGCCCCGGGCCAGCGGGCCGAGCACCTGCAGCGGCTGGAGGAAGACCTGCGCCTGACGCGCGACCGGCTGCAGGCCACGATCGAGGAGCTGGAAAGCACCAACGAGGAGCTGAAATCCTCGAACGAGGAATACCAGTCCCTGAACGAGGAACTGCAAAGCGCCAACGAGGAGCTGGAGACCTCGAAGGAGGAATTGCAGTCCGTCAACGAGGAGCTGACCACCGTCAACGGGGAACTCGCGCATCGCGTGCAGGAACTGGGGCGCGCGAACAGCGATCTCAAGAACTTCCTCGAATCCACCCAGATCGCCACGCTGTTCCTGGACAACGACCTGAGGGTCACGAACTTCACCCCGGCCATCGTCGATGTCTTCCACCTGGTCGAGGCCGACGAGGGCCGGCCGATCGCCCATATCAAGGCGCGCGTGGCCTATGAGGATCTGGCCCAGGACGCCCGCCGCGTCCTGCGCACCCTGGCGCCGGTCGAGCGCGAGATCGACGACCCGGAAACCCATGCCCGCTATATCGCGCGACTGCTGCCCTATCGCAGCACCGACAACTTCATCGCGGGCGTGGTCGCGACCTTCCTGGACGTGACCGCCCGGCGCGAGGCCGAGGAACGGTTGCGCCGCAGCGAGGAGCGTTATCGCGCCATCGTCGAAACGGCCAGCGATTATGCGATCTTCACCACCGACATCGCGGGCCGGATCGAGACCTGGCCGCCGGGGGCCGAGAACGTCTTCGGCTGGCGCGCCGACGAGGCGGTGGGCCAGCCCGTGGACATCACCTTCACCCCCGAGGACCGCGCCGCGGGCCAGCCCGAGCAGGAGCGGCAGGCCGCGCTGGAGGACGGCCAGGCGCCCGACGTGCGCTGGCACCTGCGCAAGACCGGCGGGCGCGTCTTCATCGACGGCATGATGCGCCCCCTGCGGGGCGCGGAGGGCCAGCCCGTGGGCTTCCTGAAGATCGGCCGGGACGTGACCGAGCAGCGGTCCACCGAGGCCGCGCTGCGCGCGAGCGAGGCGCGCCAGGCCTTCCTGCTGAAGATGTCCGACGCGCTGCGTCCCCTGACCGACGCCGCCGAGATCCAGGCCGCCGCGGCGCGCCTGCTGGCCGGGCATCTCGGCGCGGGCTGCGGCTTTTGGCGCGACATCGGGGACGGTCCGGGCGCGGTCGTCGCGGTCGCCTGCGGCGAGGAGGGCCACAGCGGGGAGGCCCGAACAGGGCCGCCTGCGCCCGAGCGGCTGGACGAGGTCTTCGGGCAGGGCTGGATCGCCCACGCCCTCGGCCGGGGCGAACCCGTCGTGGTCGAGGACGCGGACCAGGACCCCCGGCCTGACGCGCCCGCGAAGGCTGCGTGGCAGGCGCTTGGCCTGCGTGCGCTGGTCGCCGTCCCGCTGATCGAGCAGGGCCGCGAGGCGCTGAGCTTCGGCGTCTTCCAGGACAGCCCGCGCCCCTGGTCCCCCGCCGAGGTCGAGCTTGTGCGCGAAGTGGCCGAACGCACCCGCGCCGCCGCCGGGCGCGCCCGCGCCGAAGCCGCCCTGCGCCGCACCGAGGCGCAGCTGACGGCCTTTGGCGAGGCCTCGTCGGACCTGCTGTGGATTCGCGACGCCGACACGCTGGCCTTTGAATATGTCAGCCCCGCCTTTGATCGGGTCTTTGGGCGGCCCCGCGACGAGGCGCTGGGCGGCGACACCCTGGAGGGCTGGCTGGGCCTGATCGTCCCCGAGGACCGCGAGCGCGCCCGCGACGCGGTGGAACGCCTGCGCGCGGGCGAGCGGCTGGTCTTCGAATACCGCGCCACCCGGCCCTCGGACGGGCAGGTCCGCCTGATCCGCGACGCCGGCTTCCCCATCCGCGGCCCGGACGAGCGGGTGCTGTGGATCGCGGGCGTCGGCCACGACGCCACGCAGGAGGCCGCCTCGGCCGAGCGGCTGACGGTGCTGGTGGCGGAACTGCAGCACCGCACGCGCAATCTTCTGGGCGTGGTCCGCTCGGTCATGGAACAGACGCTGAACGGCAGCACCTCGCTGGACGACTTCAACGCACGCATCCGCGAACGCCTGGGGGCGTTGGCCCGGGTCAACGGGCTGCTGTCGCGCCTGAGCGAGGACGACCGCATCGATTTCGACGAGCTGATCCGGTCCGAGCTGGACGCGCACGGGGTCCTGGGCGGCGGCGGCACGGGCCCGCGGGTCAGGCTGCGCGGCCCCAGGAAGATCCGGCTGCGGTCCTCGACCGTGCAGACTCTGGCCCTAGGGCTGCACGAGCTGGCGACCAACGCGCTGAAATACGGGGCGCTGTCGCGGCCCGAGGGGCAGCTCGACGTCCGCTGGTCGCTGCTGGCGGCCCCCGGCGCGCCGCCGCGGCTGAGGGTGGACTGGCGCGAAAGCGGCGTTCCCGTCGCGGCGGCGGATGGCCCCGGCACCGCCAGCCCGGCGCGCCAGGGCTATGGCCGCGAGCTGATCGAGCAGGCGCTGCCCTATCAGCTGAACGCCGAGGTCGATTACGACCTGGCCCCCGAGGGCGTGCGCTGCACGATCACGCTGCCCGTTTCGACCAGCATGGAGGAGGCCGCGCTTTTGCCGGCGACGGCGGATGCCTGAGGCGCGGCCCAATCCCGGCAAGGCCGCAGGGGCGGGCGCCCTTCAGGGCCTGCATGTGCTGGTGGTCGAGGACGAATACCTGCTGGCCCAGGAACTGTGCCACGACCTTGTGTCCGAAGGGGCGACGATCATGGGCCCGGTGCCGCGGCTGGACACCGCGCTGGACATGCTGGACCGCGGCCCGCCGCCGTCGCTGGCCATCCTGGATGTCTGCCTGCAGGGACGGAAGGTCTGGCCGCTGGCGGACGCCCTGACGGCCCGGCAGATCCCCTTCGTCTTTGTCACCGGCTATGACGCCGAGGCCATCCCCGAGGCCTATGCCGACCTTCCCCGCTGCAGCAAGCCTGTCGATCTAGCCCAGCTCCTGCAGGTGCTGCCGTGCCGGCCCGGCTGAGGGCGGGGCCGCGAGCGAAGCGAAAAGATCGGCGACGGCGCTCATCAGGCTTTCGATCCGAAAGGGCTTGGTGCAGACGGGCCGCGCCCGGTGGCTGGCCGGCAACAGCTCGGGGTCGTAGCCGGTGGCGAACACGAACGGGATGCCGCGTTCGGCCAGCCGGTCGGCCACGTCATAGACGGCGCGCCCACGCAGGTTGATGTCCAGCACCGCCGCATCAAGGGCGCTGCCGTCGTCCAGAGCCGCCAGCGCGGCGTTCACCGACGAAAACGGCCCGACCAGGCGGGCGCCCGCGTCGGTCAGGGCGCGGGCCAGGTCCTTGGCCTGAAAGAATTCGTCCTCGACCACCATGATCGATCGGCCCTGCAGGGCAAGCGTTCGTGCGGCGACGGTCATGACAGTCCCTCATGCGCTATCGACGTCCAAAGGTGGACCGCACCGAGTATAGCACCGGCCGATGTCGCCCGCAGCAGCGCCGCGGACAACAAATTTTGCCCTGGGGCCGCCGATCACAGGTTGTATGTTGCGGGCCGGTGTCCGACGACTGGCAGCATCGGCCGTTGCAGCCTTGTCGCCGGACCATCCGGCGCCGTCGGGGGTGCCGCCGGCCCAAGGTCAACGGTGATCCGGATCAGCGGGAAGATGCATGGCCGAACCCAAATCGCAGGCGCAAGCCGATGTCATGGAGCACCTGCAGGAAGTCCGGCGCCAGGCTGCGAACAGTTTTGCGCTGCTCAGGGCGATCACGCGCTGGTCGGCCGAATCCGCGACCAGCCTGGACAGCTATGCCTGGCACATGGAAGGGCGCATCGACGTCATCGGGCGCATCCTGATGGCCGCGATGCGCCACCCCGGCACCCGGTTCGACCTGCACCGCCTGCTCGAGGACGAGCTGAACGACCAGCACGCGGGCAACAGCGCGAACACATGGTCGCTGGAGGGCCCCCCTGTCAGCCTGGACGCGGCGTCGGCCGAGGTGCTGGGCCTGCTGATCTATGAGCTTGTCGCCAATTCGATCGCGCACGGCGCGCTTGGCGCGGACGAGGGGGGCGAGCTGCAGGTGCGCTGGACGGTCGAACCGGCGGGCGAACCAACCGGCGAACCAGCGGGCGAACCTGCGGACGAACGGGGGGGCGAAGCTGTAGGCGAGATGCTGCGTCTCGACTGGGTGGAACGCGGAGCGGCCCCGGCCGGGATGCACCACGAGGGCTTTGGCAGCATGGTAATGGACGGGATGCTGCGCTATCAGCTGGACGGCAGCGCCGAGCGCGCGCTTGGTCCCGATGGGGTGCGGATTTCCGTCCGGGTGCCGATGCGGCACCTGCTGCGGGGCGACGCCGGTCCGGCGCTCGACTAGGCGGGGCGTCCGGTCGTGTCGGCGGGGGCCTCCCCTGGGAAGAAACAGCGTGCCGCACCGGCGAAAGCCGGCGCCCGGCGGGATGGCAGGCCATGGCGGAAATGACGCTCGATCGGGCCTGGCCCGCCCTGTTCCCCCTGGCCGACATGCAGCGCCTGTGCGGTCCCGATCCGCCGGCCGTTCTGCTGCGGCCCCGGCAGAAGCTGGCCTTTGACGGTGACGGCGGGGCCGGGCTTCACTGGCTGTCCAGCGGCTTTGTCGGGCAATACCGCCTGGAACGGCTGGGACGGCGGCAGTGCGTGGGGATCCATCTGCCCGGCGACTGCGTCGATCTGGCGGGCCTGTTTCTGGGCCGCATCGACCATCACGCCGAGGCCCTGGGCCCGGCGGAGGTGCGGGGCCTGCCCCGGGAGCGATTGCAGGTGATCGAGGCCGAGGAACCCTGGCTGCTTGAAACGCTGTGGCGCGCCTCGATGATCGAGGCCGCGATCAATCGCTACTGGGTCTACCGGATCGGACGGCTGGGCGGGCGAGCGCGGATCGCCAACTTCCTTTGCGAGATGCTGGTGCGGCTTTACGCCCGCGGCCTGTGCACGTTCGACCGCTTCGAGCTGCCCCTGACCCAGACGGATCTGGCCGAGGTCAGCGGAATGACGGCCGTCCATGTGAACCGGATGCTGTCGGAGTTGCGCGACGAGGGCACCTGCACCTTCACGCAGGGCGCGGTGCGGATCGCGAACCCGCCCGAACTGTTCCACACCGGCCAGTATTGGTGGGACTATCTCTATCTCGACCCCGAGCTGCATGGCGAGATCAGCGAAAGGGTGGCGGCACCGCGCCGCACATCCTCGCGGGGCGCCTGAGATCGAGCCGACCGCGCCGTTCGAGGGGGCGCGCCCCGGGATGAGAGGGGCGTGACAGGCGGCCAGCGCGCCGACGGTCCGGCACAGCCCGGGCCTGATGGGGCCTGGTGGCCGATCGGATGCGGGGCAAGTTGCCAAGACGCGCCCCGCTCCTGGATAGCCGACGAGGATCGGCTGGCCTGGCGCCGAAGCCTTGGGCGACCGCTTCTTCCAGCAGACCCCGAACGGCTGACAGGTTCTCTCGGCCTGCTGCGCGAGGCCCAATTCCTGCGCGCGCAACGCCTTGACAGGGCAGGCGTGGATCGGACCGCCTCGATGGCCCTGCCTCTGCGGCAGCCCGGCCCGGAGTTCCATTCCCCGTCCTGGCGTGGATGCTACGACGAGGAGCCGCCACATGGTGCGATCGGCAGCAAGGTCCCGGTGACGCCGACAACATCGGGGGGCGTCGCCAGCCCGGCACCCTGAGCGAAGCCGGAGGACTTTTCCTTGGGGCGGCGGAAGGTTAGGGAGCGGATCATCCGGCTTATAAGCCCGCGTCAGGAAGGGCCACCTTCCAGGGGGCAGGCCACGCAAGGGGCAACGTCGGGAGGCGTCCAGCGACTGGCCTACGATGCACTGGCTGGTGCCGGACGGTCGCCTGCACCCGCCAAGGATACCGGCGCGGGCAGGAACTGCCCTTGTCGCGCCAGGATGTCCTGCCACACCGCCAGCGCCGCGCCTTCGGGCGGCGTGTCCGCGCGGTGCAGGACGAACCACCGCCGGACGATCGGCAGGTCGTGCCGGCGCAGCGCGACCAGCCGGCCCGAGTTCAGTTCATCCGCCACCGTGTGGCCCGAGATCAGCGCGATCCCCAGGCCCGCCATCACCGCCTGCTTGATCGTCTCGTTGGAATCCATCTCGATCTCGGTATAGGGCGCGCCCTCGCCCAGCCGATCCAGATACCGCTGCGCAAGAACCCGGGTGCCCGATCCCGGCTCGCGCAGGATGATCGGCTGCTCCAGGATGGCCTCCGCCGAGACCTCGGATCGGGTCGATAGGGGATGGTCCGGCGGGGCGATCATCACATGCGGATGCGGACCGATGTCGGCGGCCGTCACGGCGGGATCTCGCGGCGGACGGCCCATGATGGCCAGGTCAACGGTCCCGTCGCGCAGGGCGGAGAGGACCCGGTCCCGGTTGCCGACCCGCAGCACGACATCGATTCCGGGCCGCTGGCGCCGCAGCGCCCCGACGAGTCCGGGCGCGAAATACTTGCCCGTCGAGACGACCGTCAGCACCACCCGACCCGTCCGGCCCTGCCGCAGCGCCTCGATCTCGTCCAGCGCCCCCTGCAGCGCGGCATCGGCGCGGCGCGCGGCGGTCAGCAGTGCCTCACCCGCGGCTGTCGCCTGGAAGGCATGGGGTCCGTTCCGAAAGATCAGGGGGGCGCCCACCAGATCCTCCAGCACGCGCAACTGGCTGTGGATCGCTGGCGGCGTCAGCCCCAGTGCATGTGCGGCACCGCTGATCGACTGCGTTTCGGCCACCATGCGAAGCGCCCGCAACTGGCGCAGGGAGAGGGCGTGCAGGCTCATTCAATATCCTGAAATGGCGCCTCAGTATTATTAAATTTACCTATCTCTCCTGCCGCGCGATATCAACCTCGACGCTACTGACCGGGGGGGCAGGACGATGGACGGGCGCGAGGACACAGGACTGGAGGATCTTGCCGCTCGTGCCGAGATCGTGCAGGTGATCGGCCGCATCGCTCGGGTCGCCCGCGATCTGTCGCAGCGCATCGCCCGGGGACCGCTGGAAGGCCACGGCGGCACGGTCGGGGAAAACAGCGACGGTGATGCCCAGAAGAAGCTGGACCTGATCGCCGACGAGTGCTTCGCCGCCGCGCTGAAGGACAGCCCTGTGCGCTGGTATGCCTCGGAAGAACGCGAGCATGTGGCCGAGCTGAACCCGGGCGCGCCCCTGGCCCTGGCCATCGACCCGCTGGACGGATCGTCGAACATCGACGTGAACGTCTCGATCGGCACGATCTTTTCGATCATGCCCGCCGATGCAGATCCGCTAGCCTCGTTCCTGCGCCCCGGAACGGACCAGCTTGCGGCAGGCTACGTGATCTACGGACCCCACACCGCGCTGGTGCTGACGACGGGCGATGGCGTGCGGCTCTACATCCTCGACCCGGCCACGCGCCGCTTTGAACCGGCGGGGGGTCGGCTGCACATTCCGGCGACCTCCAGCGAGTTCGCGATCAACGTGTCGAACTATCGTCACTGGGAACCGCCGGTGCGGGCCTATATCGACGACTGCCTGGCAGGCGAGACGGGGCCGCGCGACAAGAACTTCAACACGCGCTGGGTGGCCTCGCTGGTGGCGGAAACCCACCGCATCATCAGCCGCGGCGGCATCTTCCTCTACCCCGCCGATGCGCGGCCGAACTATCGGCGCGGACGGCTGCGCCATGTCTATGAATGCGCGCCCATCGCGATGCTGGTCGAACAGGCGGGCGGCGCCGCGACCGACGGCTGCGACCGCATTCTGGACCGCGTGCCGCAATCCTTGCACGAACGCACGCCCTTCGTCTTCGGCACCGCCGAGAAGGTCCATCGCCTCGCCGCCTATCACGACCTCCCGCATGACGAAGTCGCGGCCCTTTTCGGCCAGCGCGGACTTTTCCGGGAGAGGACCTGATGAGCAAGAAACACCCCATCATCTCGGTCACCGGCAGTTCGGGCGCGGGCACGACCACGGTCAAGACGACCTTCGACCAGATCTTCCGGCGCGAGGGCATCCGCGCGGTCTCGATCGAGGGGGACGCCTTTCACCGCCATGACCGCGCCGCGATGAAGGCCGAGGTGGCCCGGCGCACGGCCGCGGGGGACAACACCTTCAGCCATTTCTCGCTGGACGCGAACGAACTGGACAAGCTGGAAGGCATCTTCCGCATCTATGGCGAGACCGGGCGCGGCGAGACGCGCCATTATGTCCACGACGACCGCGAGGCCGAGCGCCTGGGCGCCCCACCCGGCACCTTCACCCCCTGGGCCCCCTTCGAGGACGGCAGCGACCTGCTGTTCTATGAAGGGCTGCATGGCGCGGTGAAGTCCGACGGGATCGACATCGCGCGGCACGCCGACCTCAAGATCGGGGTGGTGCCGGTGATCAACCTGGAATGGATCCAGAAGATCCACCGCGACAAGGCCAGCCGCGGCTATTCGACCGAGGCGGTGACGGACGTGATCCTGCGGCGGATGCACGACTATGTGCATGTGATCACGCCCCAGTTCACCCAGACCGACATCAACTTTCAGCGGGTGCCGGTGGTCGATACCTCGAACCCGTTCATCGCGCGCTGGATCCCGACGGCGGACGAAAGCCTGGTGGTGATCCGCTTCCGCAGCCCGCGCGGGATCGACTTCGCCTATCTCAGCCAGATGATCCAGGGGTCGTGGATGACGCGCGCGAACTCGATCGTCATCCCGGGACCCAAGATGGACCTGGCGATGCAGCTGATCCTGACGCCGATGGTCCAGCGGCTGGTCGAAACCTCGAAAAAGGCCTGATCCGATGAACGCACCCATGACGAAGACCTGGGACATGGCCGAACGCGCGATGGCCAACGCCATCCGGGCGCTGACGATGGACGCGGTGCAGGCGGCGAACTCGGGGCATCCGGGGATGCCGATGGGGATGGCGGACGTGGCGACGGTGCTGTTTGACCGCTTCGTCACGCTGGACCCCGCGGACCCGAAATGGCCCGACCGCGACCGCTTCGTGCTGTCGGCGGGCCATGGCTCGATGCTGCTGTATGCGATCAACCACCTGCTGGGATATGCCGACATGCCCGTCGAGGAGCTTCGCCGCTTTCGCCAGCTGGGCGCGCGGACGGCGGGTCACCCGGAATACGGCCATGCCGCGGGGGTCGAGGTCACGACCGGGCCGCTGGGACAGGGCCTTGCCACCGCCGTCGGCATGGTCCTGGCCGAGCGGATGGCGAACGCGCGCTTTGGCGACGGCCTGGTGGACCACTGGACTTACGTCATCGCGGGCGACGGCTGCCTGATGGAAGGCATCAGCCACGAGGCGATCGACCTGGCCGGCCACCTCGGGCTTGGCCGGCTGATCGTGCTGTGGGACGACAACCGCATCACCATCGACGGGGGCACCGAGCTTTCGACCTCGACCGACCAGATAGCGCGGTTTGCCGCGTCCGGCTGGCACAGCCTCGCCTGCGACGCCCATGACCCTGCGGACATCGCCGCCGCCATCGACGCGGCGCGCCGCGACCCGCGCCCGTCGCTGATCGCCTGCCGGTCGGTGATCGGCTTCGGCGCGCCGAACAGGCAGGGCAGCCACGACGTCCACGGCGCCCCCCTGGGGCCCGAGGAGATCGCGGCCGCGCGCGGCTATCTTGACTGGGCGCACGAGCCCTTTGTGATCGCGCCTGCGATCTACGACCAGTGGCGCGCCATTGCCCGGCGCGGGGCCGAGGCGCGCAAGGACTGGACGCAGCGCCTTGAGGCGCACCCCCGGCGCCAGGCCTTCGAGGCGGCGCAGGCCCGCGGCGGGCTGGAGGATCTGACCGCCGCCATGGCCGACCACAAGGCGAAGCTGCTGGCAGACAAGCCCAGGGTGGCAACCCGCAAGGCGTCCGAAATGGCGCTGGCTGTCGTCAATTCCGCGCTGCCCGATACGGTCGGCGGCTCGGCCGACCTGACCGGGTCGAACCTGACCCGGACAAAGGACATGCGGCCCGTGACCCGCCAGGATTACGGCGGGCGCTACCTGCACTATGGCATCCGCGAACACGGCATGGCGGCGGCGATGAACGGCCTCGCGCTGCACGGCGGCTTCCGCCCCTATGGGGGCACCTTCCTGGCCTTTGCCGACTATTGCCGCCCGTCGATCCGGCTGGCGGCGCTGATGGGGGTGCCCGTCACCCATGTGATGACCCACGACAGCATCGGCCTGGGCGAGGACGGCCCGACCCACCAGCCGGTCGAGCATCTGGCAAGCCTGCGGGCGATCCCGAACCTTGTCGTGATCCGTCCCGCCGACGCCGTGGAAACCGCCGAGGCGTGGGAGATCGCCATGGCCTCGGCCGACCGGCCGACGCTGCTGGCGCTGTCGCGGCAGAACCTGCCCTGCGTCCGCACGGACGCGACCGAGAACCTGACGGCGCGTGGGGCCTATCCCCTCCTCGACCCCGGCGACCGTCAGGTCACGCTGATCGCCACCGGATCGGAGGTCGAGATCGCGCTGGCCGCGGCCGAGCTGCTGGCCGCGCAGGGCATCCGCGCCGCCGTGGTCAGCGCCCCCAGCTTCGAGCTGTTCGCCGGCCAACCCGAGGACTATCGCGCCGCCACCCTGGGCGCCGCCCCGCGCGTCGGCATCGAGGCCGCCATCCGGCAGGGCTGGGACGGCCCGATCCTGCGGACGACCGACGGCTTCGTGGGCATGACCGGCTTTGGCGCCTCGGCCCCCGCCCCCGCGCTGTACCGCCATTTCGGCATCACCGCCGAGGCGGTCGCCGCAACCGCCCGCAACCTGATCGAGGAGTGAGCCGATGGCCCTGATCACGCTGAGACAGCTTCTGGACCACGCCGCCGAGCATGGCTACGGCGTCCCGGCCTTCAACATCAACAACATGGAACAGGGCCTGGCGATCCTCAAGGCGGCGGCGGCGACCGACGCGCCGGTGATCCTGCAGGCCAGCCGCGGCGCGCGGTCCTATGCCGGCGACATCATGCTGCGCCACATGGTGCAGGCGCTGGCCGAGATGAACCCGACCATCCCGATCTGCCTGCACCAGGACCACGGCAACAACCTGGCCACCTGCATGAGCGCGATCCGCCACGGCTTCACATCCGTGATGATGGACGGGTCGCTGCACGAGGACATGAAGACCCCCGCCGATTACGGCTACAACGTCGCGGTGACGGCCAAGGTGGCCGAGGCGGCCCATGCCGTCGGCGCCTCGGTCGAGGGCGAGCTGGGCATCCTGGGCAGCCTGGAAACCGGCGAGGCGGCGGCCGAGGACGGGTCGGGCGCCGAGGGCACGCTGGACCACAGCCAGCTTCTGACCGACCCCGACCAGGCCGTCGATTTCGTCCTGCGGACCCGCTGCGACGCGCTGGCCATCGCCTGCGGCACCTCGCATGGGGCCTACAAGTTCACCCGCAAGCCGGACGGCGAGATCCTGGCGATGCATGTGATCGAGGCGATCCACCAGCGGCTGCCCGGCACGCATCTGGTGATGCACGGATCGTCGTCGGTCCCCCAGCATCTGCAGGACCTGATCAACCGCAACGGCGGCGAGATGCCGCAGACCTGGGGCGTCCCGGTCGAGGAGATCGAGCGCGGCATCCGCCACGGCGTCCGCAAGGTCAACATCGACACCGACTGCCGCATGGCGATGACCGGCCAGTTCCGGCGCATCGCCCGCGAGAACCCCGCCGAGTTCGACCCGCGCAAGTTCCTGGTCCCGGCGATGGAGGAGCTGGCGGCGCTGTGCCGCGACCGCTTTGAACGCTTCGGCACGGCCGGCCACGCCAGCCGGATCAGGGTCATCCCCATGGATGACATGGCCAAACGCTACGCCTCGGGGGCGCTGGACCCCGCACTCACTGCGGCCCGGGCCGCCTGAAGGGAGGAAGACCCATGAACGAGATGAGCAAGACCGAGATCACCGACAAGAAGAAACGCTATGCCGCGGGCGTGCTGAAATACGCGCAGATGGGCTATTGGGACGGCGACTACGAACCCAAGGACACCGACATCCTGGCGCTGTTCCGCATCACCCCGCAGGAGGGCGTCGATCCGATCGAGGCCGCGGCGGCGGTGGCGGGCGAAAGCTCGACCGCGACCTGGACGGTGGTCTGGACCGACCGGCTGACCGCCTGCGACCAGTACCGGGCCAAGGCCTACAAGGTCGAGCCGGTGCCGGGCCAGCCGGGGCAGTATTTCTGCTATGTCGCCTATGACCTGATCCTGTTCGAGGAAGGCTCGATCGCCAACCTGACGGCCTCGATCATCGGCAACGTCTTTTCCTTCAAGCCGCTGCTGGCGGCGCGGCTGGAAGACATGCGCCTGCCGGTCGCCTACTGCAAGACCTTCAAGGGGCCGCCGACCGGGATCGTCGTGGAACGCGAACGCCTGAACAACTTCGGCCGCCCGCTGCTGGGGGCCACGACCAAGCCCAAGCTGGGCCTGTCGGGCAAGAACTATGGCCGCGTCGTCTATGAGGGGCTGAAGGGTGGCCTCGACTTCATGAAGGACGACGAGAACATCAACTCGCAGCCCTTCATGCACTGGCGCGACCGGTTCCTTTACGTGATGGAGGCGGTGAACCTGGCGTCCGCCCGCACCGGCGAGATCAAGGGCCATTATCTGAACATCACCGCCGGCACGATGGAGGAGATGTACCGCCGCGCCGAGTTCGCCAAGCAGCTTGGCTCGGTCATCGTGATGATCGACCTGGTGATCGGCTATACCGCCATCCAGTCGATCAGCGAATGGTGCCGCCAGAACGACATGATCCTGCACCTGCACCGCGCGGGCCACGGCACCTATACCCGCCAGAAGAACCACGGCATCAGCTTTCGGGTGATCGCCAAGTGGATGCGGCTGGCGGGCGTGGACCATATCCACGCGGGCACCGCCGTCGGCAAGCTGGAAGGCGACCCGATGACCGTGCAGGGCTTCTACAACGTCTGCCGCGAGACGCATAACCCCGTGGACCTGCAGCGCGGCCTGTTCTTCGAGCAGGACTGGGCCGACATCAGGAAGGTCATGCCGGTCGCCTCAGGCGGCATCCACGCCGGCCAGATGCACCAGCTGATCGACCTGTTCGGCGACGACGTGGTGTTGCAGTTCGGCGGCGGCACCATCGGGCACCCGATGGGCATCCAGGCCGGCGCGACCGCCAACCGGGTGGCGCTGGAATCGATGATCAAGGCCCGCAACGAGGGCGTGGACATCGCGACCGAAGGTCCCGAGGTGCTGCGCCGCGCCGCCAAGTGGTGCAAGCCGCTGGAGGCTGCCCTGGATACCTGGGGCAACATTTCCTTCAACTACACCTCGACCGACACCTCGGACTTCGTTCCGACCGCCAGTGTTTCCTGAAAGGAGCGAACGATGCGCATCACCCAGGGCTGCTTCAGCTTCCTGCCCGACCTGACCGACGAGGAGATCAGCGCCCAGATCGAATACTGCCTGGGCCGCGGCTGGGCCATCGGCATCGAGCACACCGACGATCCGCACCCGCGGGCCACCTTCTGGGAGATGTGGGGCAATCCCATGTTCGACCTCAGGGACGCCAAGGGCGTGATGATGGAACTGGACGACTGCCGCAAGGCGAACCCCGACACCTATATCCGCATCAACGCCTTCGACAACACCCGCGGGTTCGAGACGGTGACGATGTCGTTCCTGGTCAGCCGCCCGGCGGTCGAGCCGCAGATCATCATGCGGCGCACCGAGGTGGACGGACGCGCGATCCGCTATACCCACGAGGTCGCGCGCTGAGGCGCGGCCGGACCCGGGGGCTTCGCGCCCCGGACCCCCGCGGGATACTTGGGCAAAGAAGAAAGGACATCCGGGATGGACGACGCGACGCCGACGACGATCGACCTGCGGGCCGAATATGAACAGTCCGGCGTCCGCGAGGTGCTGGACGAGCTGGACCGCGAGCTGATCGGGCTGGCCCCCGTCAAGAGCCGCATCCGCGAGACGGCGGCGCTGCTGCTGGTGGACCGGGCGCGGGCGCGCTTGGGCCTGGCCCATGACACGCCCACCCTGCACATGAGCTTCACCGGCAACCCGGGCACCGGCAAGACCACGGTCGCCTACAAGATGGCCGGGCTGCTGCACCGCCTGGGCTATATCCGCAAGGGCCATCTGGTCAGCGTCACCCGCGACGATCTGGTCGGCCAGTACATCGGCCACACCGCCCCCAAGACCAAGGAGGTGCTGAAGAAGGCGATGGGGGGCGTGCTGTTCATCGACGAGGCCTATTACCTCTACAAGCCCGACAACGAGCGCGACTACGGGCAGGAGGCGATCGAGATCCTGTTGCAGGTGATGGAAAACAACCGCGACGACCTGGTGGTCATCATGGCAGGCTATGCCGACCGCATGGACCGGTTCTTTTCGGCCAACCCCGGCTTTCGGTCGCGGGTCGCCCATCACATCGACTTTCCCGACTATTCCGAGGAGGAACTGGCGCGCATCGCCGACAGCATGCTGGACGCGCAGGGTTATCGCCTGGACGAGGGCGCGCGCGCGGCCATGGCCGAATACGTGACGCTGCGCCGCGCCCAGCCGCATTTCGCCAACGCACGGTCGATCCGCAACGCGCTGGACCGCGCCCGGCTGCGGCAGGCGAACCGCCTGTTCACGCAGGATCGCCCCGTGACGGCGGACGAGCTGTGCACGATCACCCAGGCCGACATCCGCGCAAGCCGCGTCTTCTCGGGCGGGCTCGACCCCGACCGCAGCGGCAGGAAGGACGACCCCCATGAGCTTTGACCGCACGATCAAGATCGCGCCCTCGATCCTGTCGGCCGACTTCGCCGATTTCGGCCGCGAGATCCGGGCGGTCGAGGACCAGGGCGCCGACTGGGTCCATGTGGACGTGATGGACGGGCATTTCGTGCCCAACATCACCTTCGGCCCGCCCGCCGTCGCGGCCTTCCGCCGGCACGTCACCACGGTCATGGACGTGCATCTGATGATCGCGCCGGTCGATCCCTACATCGAGGCTTTCGCGCGGGCGGGCGCCGACATCATCACCGCCCATGTCGAGGCCGGGCCCCATATCCACCGCACCCTTCAGGCGATCCGGGGCGCGGGCGCGCGTGCGGGCGTCGCGCTGAACCCCGGCACGCCCGCCGAGGCCGTCGAGCACCTGCTGGACCTGGCCGACCTCGTCTGCGTGATGACGGTCAACCCCGGCTTCGGCGGGCAGAGGTTCATCGACATGACCGCCAAGGTCCGCCGGCTGCGGCAGATGATCGGCGACCGGCCCGTGCACATCGAGATCGACGGCGGCGTGGACCCCTCGACCGCGCCGCAACTGGCCGCGGCGGGCGCGGACGTGCTGGTCGCGGGCTCGGCGGTGTTCCGGGGCGGGTCGGTGTCCAACAGCGCGCCCTACGGCGAGAACATCCGCGCCATCCGCGCGGCGGCGCAGGCGGCGCTGGCATGACGCTGCGCGCCATCATCTTCGACGTGGACGGCACGCTGGCGGAAACCGAAGAGCTGCACCGCCGCGCCTTCAACGACACCTTTGCCGCCCATGGCCTGGACTGGCACTGGGACCAGCCGCGCTACCGCGACCTGCTGCAGGTGACGGGGGGCAAGGAACGCATCGCCCACGACCTGGCCCGGCGCGGCATTGCGGCGGATGCCCACGACATCCCCGCCCTGCACCGCGCCAAGACCGACCGCTACACCGACCTGATGGCCGGGGGAGAGATCGCGTTGCGCCCCGGCATCGCGGACCTGATCCGTTCGGCGCGCGCGGGGGGACTGCGGCTGGCCATCGCCACCACGACCAGCCGGCCCAACATCGACGCGCTGATCCGCGTGACCCTGGGCTGCGAGACGGGCGAACTGTTCGACGCCATCGCGGCGGGCGACGAGGTCGGGGCCAAGAAGCCCGCGCCCGACGTCTATCTGCTGGCGCTGGAGCGGCTGGGCGTCCCGCCCGAAGAGGCCGTCGCGCTGGAGGATTCGCTGAACGGGCTGATGTCGGCGCGCGCGGCGGGCCTGCGCTGCGTGGTCAGCCCCGCGACCTATACGGCGGGCGATCCCTTTCCCGACGACTGCACGCTTGTCGGGGATTTCACCCCTGTCGCCTCGGTCGAGGCACTGGAACGGCTGCTGGAGGCCAAGGCATGATCGTGATCTTCGACCTGGACGGCACGCTGATCGACAGCGCCCCCGACATCCACAAGACCGCCAACGAGGTGCTGGCCGGCGAGGGCTTGGGTCCTCTGGACCTGCCTACTGTCCGCAGCTTCATCGGCCACGGCGTCCCGCATCTGGTCGGCAGGCTGCTGGGCGCGCATGGCATCGCCGACGAGGGGCGGGCGGCCCGCATGGTGTCAAGGTTCGGCGCGCGCTACGAGGGCGCGGTCGGCCTGACCCGCCTTTACCCCGGCGCGGCCGAGGCGCTGGCGGCCCTTGTGGCGCAGGGCCACAGGCTGGGGCTTTGCACCAACAAGCCGGTGGCGCCCGCGCGCGCGGTGATGCGGCACCTGGGCATCCTCGATCACTTCACCGCCATCATCGGCGGCGACAGCGCGCCGCAGCGCAAGCCGGACCCGGAGCCCCTGCAGATGGCCGTGGCGGCGTGCGGCGGCGGCCCGGCGGTGTATGTCGGTGACAGCGAGGTGGACGCGGCCTGCGCCGCGGCCGCAGAGGTGCCGCTGATCGTCCACACCGAAGGCTACCGCAAGACGCCCGTCGAGGCGTTCCGCCCCGTCGCGGTGTTCTCGGATTTTGCCGCGCTGCCCGGGATCGTGGCGGCACAGGCCGAGGTGCTGGCCTGCGGCCACGGCGTGCCGGCGCAATAGCGCGCGCCCCTGACGCGCCTGTCGGACCTGCACCGCACCGTCTGCCTGTCAACCGTCGGCGCGCTGGCCCGGCTGCACCGGGTCCGGCCGGAGGACATCGGCCTGTCGGACTTCGGCCCGCCCCGGCGACTGTGTCACCCGGCAGATCCACCGCCGCAGGCGGATGAGGGGCCATGGCGGCTCGCACGGCGAAAGGCCGCCCCGGCCGCCATGGCCCTTATCGCCGAAGCGGCCTGTAGAGGGCTCCCATGACCAGGCCGGCCAGGGCTCCGCCCACATGGGCCTGCCACGCGATCTGGGGCAGGGCCAGCGTCAGCGCCGCGTTCAGCAGGACGAACTGCACGACCGGTCCTGCCAGCGGCCGCAGACTGCCGCCCCTGGCAAGCTGGATGCGGGCGGCGATGGCAATCTCGGCCCCCGCAAGTCCGAAGATCGCCCCCGAGGCACCGACGACGGGAGAGGGGCTGTCCGACAGCCAAAGCTGCACGATCCCCGCCACCACCTGCGAGACGAGGTAAAGCACCACCATCGCGCCCCCGGACATCGCGACGGACAGCGAGCGCGCCAGCACGTAAAGCGCCAGCATGTTCATTCCAAGGTGCAGCAGTCCCCCGTGCAGGAAACCATAGGTAAGGAACATCGTCACCTGCTGGCCGGGGAACATCGGCCGGACGTCCTGCATGAGCTGTGGCCAGAGCGCGCCATGCAGCATCGCCCATTCCTGCAGCGCAGAAGGCAGGGTCAGCAGATGGACCGCGACGCAGGCGACGATGACCCCCATGAAGGCGGGCGGGACAGACGGGCGGGAAAGGGCCGGGTTCGACTCGGTCATGGCGCCAGCATAGGGGCCGATCGCGCGGCGGGAAGCGTCATGGCGGCCCTGTCAGAGGGGGATCTGTGGCGGACCCTGGGTGACGCGGCGCGATCAGGCGGCGCGGCTTTGGACAGCGCCGGCTTGGGCCTTGGCCGCATCGGTGCTTTGATGCCTGACAAACGGCTGCACACAGGGCGGCTGGATCAGCCGCACCATGTGGCAATGCCGGGCAGGTCTGCACCTCGGAAAGACCGCACTCAGCCCTCGGCGACCGCGCCCCCCTTCGCCCGGAGGGCGGCCTGGTTCGGAGGGCGTGGTGTGGTCCTGCCCGATGGGTGCGCTTCAGGTGCATTCACCGAAACGGCCGACACGAATCGCAGGAGCGGACCGTCTGCCCTTCGCCGCAAGAGCGGCAGTCAGGCGGGTGTGTCCGGTCTCCTCAGCCCCAGCATCGCGCGCGCCTGCTGCCAGGTGGCCACGGGGCGGCCGTGCCTGTCGCACAGGTCCACCACCCGGCGCACCAGCGCCGCGTTCGAGGGCGCCAGCCGGTCGCGGTCCAGCCGCACGTTGTCTTCCAGCCCCGTGCGGGTGTGGCCGCCCCTGGCAACCGCCCAGTCGTTGACCCGCAGCTGTTCCGCGCCGATGCCGGCCGCGCACCACAGCGCGTCCGGGGCCAGCCGCCGCAGCGTCTGGATGTAGAAATCCAGGATCGGCTCGTCGGCGGGCATCGCGTTCTTCACCCCCATGACGAACTGGACATAGAGCGGCGACCTGAGCCGCCCGTCCCGCGCCATGGCCGCGGCCTGCACGATGTGGGACAGGTCGAAGGCCTCGATCTCGGGCTTGACGTCATGGGCCCGCATCTCGGACGCCAGCCAGTCCACCAGGTCCGGCGGGTTCTCGTAGACGCGGGTCGGAAAGTTGTTGGACCCGACCGACAGGGATGCCATGTCGGGGCGCAAGGGCAGCATGCCCCCCCGCGCCCGTCCCGCGCCGGACCGCCCGCCGGTGGACAGCTGCACGATCAGGCCGGGGCAGTGCTTCTCCAGCCCCTCCTTCAGCCGAGCGAAGCGCTCGGGGTCCGAGGTCGGCTTCCCCTCGTCGTCGCGGACGTGGCAGTGGGCGATGCTCGCGCCGGCCTCGAAGGCCTCGTGCGTGGACTCGACCTGCTCGGCGATGGTGATCGGGACGGCGGGGTTGTTCGCCTTCGTGGGCAGGCTGCCGGTGATCGCCACGCAGATGATGCAGGGGGTGTCGGGGGCGGGATGGTCGGTCATGGGCAATCCCTCACAGGTCCAGGAACACGGTCTCGTCTTCGCCCTGCAGGCGGATGTCGAAGCGATAGAGGGGCAGGCCGTCCCGCTCGCCGGTGCGGCGCGCCAGCAGGGTGTCGCGGCGGTGGGCCTGCTCGATCAGGTTCAGCACGGGGTCGGCCGCGTTCGCCTCGGCCTCGTCGTCGAAATACATCCGGGTGTTCAGGCCGATGTTGATGCCGCGCGCCACGATCCAGACGGTGATGTGCGGCGCCATGCGGCGGACCTGCTGGTGGCCGCGGCCCAGGGCATCGGCCTGCTCCTCCTGCTCGGCCGGGCGCACCTCCTCGGGGTGCGGGGCAAGGGCGCGGCGGGCGGGCACGGGGCCGGGCTTGACGGTGCGGAACGACCACAGGCCGGTGTCGAAATCGGTGATGACCCGACCCCAGCCGCGGAACCCTTGGGCGACCTCGGCGTGGCGCGGGTCCTCGGGGTGGGCGTGGCGGCCCTGGGCGTCGGCCTGCCAGACCTCGAGCAGCACGTCCTTGACCGGCGCGCCGGTGCCGTCGGTCACGACGCCCTCCACGATGATGCGCTGGCCCTCGGCGTTCGGACCGGCGATGTCCCGGCCCAGTTCCTGGCGGTAGATGTCGAAGCCCGCCGCCCCCGGCGCCAGCCCGATGTGGACATAGGGCCCGGCGGTCTGCGAGGGCGATTCCTTCAGGTAATGCAGCGGCTGCGGCATGGTCAGTTCCCCTCCAGTCGGTTCTCGAACAGGGTCGAGCGGCGGCCCCGCAGCACGATGTCGAACTTGTAGGCCAGGCAGTCCAGCGCGATGCCCGCGTTCATGTCCAAAGGCGCGATCAGCTGGTCGATGGCGGCGGGATCGGGGATGGTGTTCACGATCGGGCAGATCGGGATCAGGGGATCGCCCTCGAAATACATCTGGGTGATCAGCCGCTGGCTGAAGCTGGACCCGAAGACCGAGACATGGATATGCGCGGGCCGCCAGTTGTTGACATGGTTGCGCCACGGATAGGCGCCGGGCTTGACCGTGCGGAAATGGTAATAGCCCTCCGCGTCCGTCAGCGTGCGCCCGCAGCCGCCGAAATTGGGGTCGATAGGGGCCAGATAGGTGTCCTTCTTGTGGCGATAGCGGCCGCCGGCGTTCGCCTGCCAGATCTCGACCAGCGTGTTCGGCACGGGCCGCGCGTTCTCGTCAAGCACGCGGCCGTGGACGATGATGCGCTCGCCCACCGGGTCGCCCGTCTTGGCGTAGTTGCGGATCAGGTCGTTGTCGATCGGGTCGATGTCGGTGTGGCCGAAGACCGGGCCGGTGATCTCGGACATCGACTGCTGCAGGGACAGCAGCGCCAGGCGCGGGCTGCGCGCGACCGAGGTCTTGTACGGGGGCGTCAGCGCCGGCGGATGCCGGGCGCGGTCGCGCTGATGGTATTCCGCGGGGGCAGGCGCAGGGGTGGGGCGGATCATGTCGCATCCTTTCCGGGGGCGGCGTCCAGTTCGGCGAAGACCTCTTTCGCCAGCCTGATCGCGTGGTTGGCGCGGGGCACGCCGGCATAGACGGCGACGTGCAGGAACGCCTCGATGATGTCCGTGCGCGAGGCGCCGGTGCGCTGCGTCGCGCGCACGTGCATGGGAATCTCGTCGAAGTTGCCGGTGGCCGCCAGCAGCGCCAGCGTCAGCATGGACCGTTCGCGCAGGGTGATCCCGTCGCCTGCCCAGACCGAGCCCCAGGCGCCTTCGGTGATGAACCGCTGGAACGGCGCGTCGAAGTCGGTGATGGCAGCGGTCGCGCGGTCCACATGGGCGTCGCCCAGCACGCGGCGGCGCACCGCCATGCCGGAATCGTAGCGGTCGGGGTCAGGCATGGCCGATGTCCTTCAGGAAACGAGTAAGCCGGGTGAGAGGGCCGGCGCGGCGACAGGGCGGCGAGCAGGGGTGGGACGCGGGCGCATCAGTAGGGCAGCCCGACATATTGCTGCGCCATCAGCGCCTGCGCGTGATCGCTGGACCGCAGCAGGTCCAGTTCGGCCTGCTGCATGCGGACGTCGAACGCGGTCATGTCCGGGAATCGGTGCAGCAGGTTGGTCATCCACCAGCTGAACCGCTCGGCCTTCCAAACCCGGCGCAGGGCGCGGGCGGAATAGCTGTCGAGGCCCGCTTCGGAGTGTTCGACGAAGAACTCGGCCAGCGCGTGGTAAAGGTAATGGACGTCCGAGGCCGCGGTGTTCAGCCCCTTGGCCCCGGTCGGCGGCACGATATGGGCGGCGTCGCCCGCCAGGAACAGCCGGCCCCAGCGCATCGGCTCGGTCACGAAGGACCGCAGGGGGGCGATGGACTTCTCGATCGAGGGCCCCGTGACCAGCGCCTCGGCCACGTCGGGCGGCAGGCGGCGGCGCAGCTCGTCCCAGAAATTGCGGTCGGTCCAGTCGCCCACATGGTCCGACAGGGCGCACTGGATGTAATGGCGGCTGAGATTGGCGTTGCGCATGGAACACAGCGCAAACCCCCGGTCCGAGTTGGCGTAGATCAGCTCGTGATGGACCGGGGGCGTTTCCGACAGCACGCCCAGCCAGCCGAAGGGATAGATCGTCTCGAACTCGCGCCGGACGGCCAGCGGGATCGCCTGCCGGCTGACGCCGTGAAAGCCGTCGCAGCCCACGATCACCGCGGCGTCCAGCCGCTGCGCCCGGCCATGCCGGTCAAACGTCAGGTGCGGGCGGTCGGTGTCGGCGTCGTGGATCGCCATGTGATCGACCTCGAACAGCGTGGGCAGGCCGGCGGCCTCGCGCGCGTCGTACAGGTCCTGGGTCAGCTCGGTCTGGCCGTAGACGACCACAGGGCGGCCGGCATGGCGGACGAAGTCGATGCGGAAGCGTTCGCCCGTGCCGCCATAGGTCGCGGACATCTCGGCGCCGTCGTGGACAAAGCCCTCGCGGTCCATGCGCGCGCCCACGCCCGCCTCGCGCAACAACTCGACCAGCCCGGTTTCCAGGATGCCCGCGCGGATGCGGCCCAGCACATGGGCGGGGGTCTTGCGCTCCAGCACCACCGTGTCGATGCCCTGCCGGTGCAGCAGTTGCCCCAGCAGCAGCCCCGACGGCCCCCCGCCAATGATCGCAACCTGCGTTCGCATTCCGGCATTTCCCCCTCGGGGACAGGTTGCTTAACCGCAGGCCTCGAGTAAAATGAATAATAGGCGTTTTCGATACAGGATCGGTCATGCATCCCGGCGCGATTCAGCTACGCCACCTGCGCGCCTTTACCGAGATCGCCCGGCGGCGCAGCTTTCGCCGCGCGGCCGAGGCGCTGGCCCTGACCCAGCCCGCCATATCCAAGACCATGCGCGAGCTTGAGACGGCCCTGCGCGCGCCCCTGTTCCTGCGCTCGCGCGCAGGCGTCGCCCTGACCCCGGCCGGCGAGGGTTTCCTGCCCTTCGCCGAACTCAGCCTGTCGGCGCTGACGCAGGGGCTGGACAGCTTGGGCGCCGCCGGCCCAGGCGCGCGGCTGACCGTCGGCGCGCTGCCCTCGGTCGCGGCCCGGCTGATGCCCACGGCGGTCGAGATCCTGGGCGGCATGGCCCCCGAGCTGCGGCTGACGGTCGTGGACGGCGCCCACCGGCACCTTCTGGACCGGCTGCGCGGGGGCGGCCTGGACGCGATGGTGGGGCGGCTGGGGTCCGAGGAGCTGATGCAGGGCCTGAGCTTTGCCCAGCTGTACCAGGAGCAGGTCGCCTTTGTCGTCCGCCCCGGCCACCCGCTGTGCGGCAGCGGTGCGCTGGCCGAGGTGGCCCGATGGCCCGTGATCTACCCGTCCGAGGGCGCGGCGATCCGGCCGCTGGTGGACCGGATGCTGATCGCCGCGGGCATCCCGGCGCTGCCGCGGCGGCTGGAAACCGTCAGCCAGGCCTTCGGTGCCGTCTTCACCCGCCGCAGCGATGCGGTGTGGATCATTTCGGAAGGCGTGGTCGCGGCCGAGATCGAGGAAGGGCGGCTGGTCCGCCTGCCCATCGACACGACCCTGACCCGCGGGCCGGTGGGGCTGCTGGTGCGGGCGGACCAGGACCCGACGCACGCCCATCGGATCTTCGTGCGGGCGGTGCGGTTGGCCGTGGACCGGCTGACGCTGGCCTAGCCCTCGCCCATGGCCGTGATGCCCGACAGCATCGCGTGCGCCAGCGTCAGGGCGTGGGCCGTGGCATGGATCATGGGCGGCAGCACCAGCCATTCCAG
Organism: Paracoccus endophyticus; assembly: GCF_003286075.1. Taxonomy (GTDB): domain Bacteria; phylum Pseudomonadota; class Alphaproteobacteria; order Rhodobacterales; family Rhodobacteraceae; genus Paracoccus; species Paracoccus endophyticus. Next base: position 32,671 of record NZ_QLUV01000008.1, read on the forward strand.
CGTCCAGGCGGCGCCGGAGCGTTCCTGTTCATGCACCAGCGCCTGGTGCAGCGTGCCCACCGACCCCGCGTTGAACCGCGCCAGCGTCACCAGCGTCTCGGCCGAAACGGGGTTCTGCTTGTGCGGCATGGCCGAGCTGGTGCCGCCCCCCGACAGCCGCAGCGCGTCCACGCCCTGCTGGGCCATCAGCGCCACGTCCTGCCCGATCTTGCCCAGGCTGCCCGTGACCAGGGACAGCCAGCCGCCGTATTCCGCGATCCCGTCGCGGGCGCTGTGCCAGGGGGCCGCATCCGCCAGCCGCAGCCGCTGCGCCAGTCCCGCCGCGATGGCGTCGCCCTGCGGTGCCCGCACGCCGACCGCGCCGCCGTATTGCACGCATTCCAGCCGGGGACGCAGGTCCGCCAGCCGTCGGCGGTGGCGCGGAAAGGGCGCGGCCCAGGCGGCGATGCGGTCGCCCGCGGTGATCGGCAGCGCCGCCTGCATCCGCGTGCGCCCCATCAGCGACTGCGCGCCGAAGCGCGCGGACAGCGCGGCGAGGGTGGTTTCCACGGACGCCAGCCGCGCGGCCAGCAGGTCGTTCACCTGCGAAAGCCCCATCACCAGCGCGGTGTCCACCACGTCCTGGCTGGTGGCGCCGATGTGCAGCGCCGCCGCGCCCTCGGGTCCGACCACGGGCCGCAGCTGCCGCATCAGTTCGGGCACCGGCACCCCGTCCACCGGCATGGCGGCGGCGATGGCGTCAAGGTCGGGGGAAAATCCCGCCAGCCGCTCGCGCAGGGCCTGCGCCGCAGCCGCCGGGGCCGCACCGCAGTCGGCAGCGGCCTCGGCCAGCGCGATCTCGAAGCGCAGGGCGCGGTCCAGCATGGCCTCGTCCGACAGAAACGCGGCAACCTGGGGATCGCGGATCAGCGCGGCGGTGGTGCCGGGCAGCATGAGCGGCGCCTTCAATAGGCGATCTGCGCGGTGCGGCGCAGGTCGTCGGCGGTGGCGGTGCCGAAGCCGAAGAACTCCAGATAGGCGGGGATCATCTCGAACAGCATGTCGGTGCCGACCTGATAGCGGCAGCCGCGCGCCGCGGCGGCGCGCAGAAAGGGGGTCATCTCGGACTTCATCACCACCTCGCCCACAAACGCCGCAGGGCCGATGCGGTCCACGTCCATCGGCAGCGGATCGTCCGGCCGCATCCCCAGCGGCGTCGCGTTCACGACGATGTCGAAGCCGGCCGGGTCCTCGTGATCCAGCACCAGCCGCAGGTCGGGATAGTGCTGCGAAAGCCGCCCCGCCAGCCCCTCCATCCCCGCCCTGTTCGGGTCATGCAGCGCCAGTTCCGCCGCGCCCGCCCGCGCCAGCGAGGCGGCAATGGCGCTGCCCACGCCGCCGCAGCCCACGACCAGCGCCCGGCGGCCCTCGATCGGCTGCCCCTTGCGCAGCAGGCCGCGCACGAACCCCTCGCCGTCGAACTGGTCGCCCGTCAGCCGCCCGTCCGGTTCCAGCCGGACCGCGTTGGCCGCGCCGGCGATGGCGGCGGTCGGCGTCACCCGGTCCACAAGGCCCACGGTCGTGACCTTGTGCGGCATCGTCACCAGTGCGCCGCGGATGTTCGACAGCCGGAAGACCATCGGCAGGAAGGCCGCGTAATCCTCGGCCCGCACGCCCATGGGCACCACCACCGCGTCGATGCCGCGGGCGGCGAACCAGGGGTTGTAGATCATCGGCGCCTTGAAGCTTTCGGTGGGAAAGCCCAGGTGCGCCAGCAGCACCGTGCGCCCGGTGATCCGGGGCATGGCCGAAGGTGCGCCGTCCATCAGTGATGCGCCAGGATTTCGCCCAGAAAGGCGCGGGTGCGTTCGTGGCGCGGGTTGCGGAAGAAGGCGTCCGGCTGGTTCTCTTCAAGGATCTGGCCCTCGGCCATGAAGATCACGCGGTCGGCGACCTGCCGGGCAAAGCCCATCTCATGGGTGACGCAGATCATGGTCATGCCGTCGTTGGCCAGCCCGATCATGGTGTCCAGCACCTCCTTGACCATCTCGGGGTCCAGCGCGCTGGTGGGTTCGTCGAACAGCATGGCGATGGGTTCCATGCACAGCGCGCGGGCGATGGCCACCCGCTGCTGCTGGCCGCCCGACAGTTGCGCGGGGTATTTCTCGGCCTGGTTGCCGATGCGGACGCGGTCGAGGTACTTGCGCGCGGTCGCCTCGGCCTCCGCGCGGCTGACCTTGCGGACGCGCAGGGGGGCCAGCATGCAGTTTTCCAGCACGGTCATGTGCGGAAACAGGTTGAACTGCTGGAACACCATCCCGACCTCGCGCCGGATGGTGTCGATGGCCTGCGGGTTGTCGGTCAGTTCGGTCCCGTCCACCACGATGCGGCCCGAACGGATCGCCTCGAGATGGTTGATGCAGCGGATCAGGGTGGACTTGCCGGACCCGGACGGGCCGCACAGCACGATCTTCTCGCCCCGCCGCACGGTTAGGTTCACGTCGCGCATGGCGTGGAAGTTGCCGTAGTATTTCTCGACCTTTTCCATGCGGATCAGGATGTCGTCGGTGCCGGCCATGCCGCGTCCTTTCGTTGTCAGGGTGCGGTCAGCGACGCCACGCGCCGCAGTCCCAGGCAATAACCCTCGGTCCCGCAGCCCGCGATCACCCCGTCGGCGCGCAGGCTGACATAGGAGTGATGGCGAAAGCTTTCGCGCTGGTGGACGTTCGAGATGTGGACCTCGATCACCGGCCCGTCGAAGGCTTTCAGCGCGTCGAGGATGGCGACCGAGGTGTGGGTGAAGGCGGCCGGGTTCATCACGATCCCCGCCGCCTCGTCCCGCGCCTCGTGGATCCAGTCGATCAGCTGGCCCTCGTGGTTCGACTGCAGGAAGCGGAGCCCGACGCCCAGTTCGGCGGCAAGGCGCCCGCAATCGCGTTCCACGTCGGCCAGCGTCTCGTGCCCGTAGATCTCGGGCTGGCGCTTGCCCAGCAGGTTCAGGTTGGGACCGTTCAGGATATAGATCGTGCGAGCCATGATGTCCTCGGCTGGTGCCCGGCGCCACAGGCGGCGCCGGGCGGCAGACTTATTGCGTGACGGTGTAGGGGATGGCGTCCATCTGCGCGGGAAAGTCCGGCGGAGCGAGCTTCATCCACTTGTCATAGGTCGCCTTGTAGGCGTCCGAGGCCATGTGGGCATCCAGAAACGCGTTCAGCGCCTCGTTCCAGTCGGCCTCGCCCAGACGGCTGCCGGCGCCGTTGTAGAGCACGGTCAGCGGCATCTTGTTTTCATAGATGCCGGGACGGGCCTCCTCCAGCCGCTGGATATAGATCTGGTTGCCGCCGACCGCATCCACCTGGCCCGACAGCAGCGCCTGGATGGTCGCGGCATCGTCGTCGAAGCGCATGATGCTGGCGCCGGGCGCCTCGGCCGTCAGGGCGTTGTCCTGGGCAGAGGAGCGCGGCACGCCCACGCGCTTGCCGGCCAGGTCCGCAGCCGTCGCGGCGGCCATCTCCTTGGGTGCCAGCACCGACAGCTGGTTGGCGGCATAAGGGCGCGAATACTGAAGGGACTTCGCCCGTTCCGCGGTCATCCCCATGGTGGCGAACAGCACGTCCACCTTGTCGGTGGTCAGCGCCGGGATGCGGTTGGCGACCTGCAGGGGCACGAACTCGGCCTCGACCCCCAGATAGTCGGCGAAAGCGCGGCCCATGTCGGCGTCGAAGCCGTCGGCCTCGCCCGTCGCGTTGATGCAGCCCCAGGGGCAATTGTCGCCCTGGATGCCGATGATGACCTTGCCCGAGGCCTTGGCCTCCTCGACCGTGCGGGCTTGGGCCGCGCCGGCCAGCACCACCAGCGCCAGCGCGGTCCCGGCGGCGATCCGACGCATGTTTGCGAACTTTCGGTTTGTCATGATTCCTCCCTTGATTGATGCGGACCCACGAAGCGCCCGGATCCCTTGATTACTGTTGCGCGACGGTGAAGCTGACGCTGTCGATGCTTTCCGGCAGGTCCGGCACATCGATCTGCAACCATTCCGAATATGCGGCCTTGAACTCGTCACTGGAAAGATGGTCGTCCAGGAATGTGTTCACGGCGTTGTTCCAGTCAGCTTCGCCGAGGCGTGTGCCAATGCCCTGATACAGGGCGCCGATCGGAAACTTGTTCTCGAACTCTCCGGGCCGGGCGGTTTCCAGCCGCTGGATGTAGAACTGGTTTGCCCCGACTGCATCGACCTGTCCCGACAGAAGCGCCTGGATGGTCGAGGCGTCGTCGTCGAACCGCTGAAGCGTGGCGTCGGTCGGCGCCTGGGCGGTCAGGATCGTATCCATGGGGGTCGAACGGGGCACGCCGACCGCCTTGTCCGAAAGCGCGGCAAGGTCAGGCAAGGCCTGTGATTTGACGGCAGTCACGAAGAGCTCGTTTTCTGCATAAGGCTGGCTGAACTGGACCGACTGGGCGCGTTCCGCGGTGATCCCAAGCGACGCGATCAGCACGTCCACCTTGTCGGCGGTCAAAGCCGGGATGCGGTTGGCGACGGCCATTGGGACGAATTCCGCCTCGACCCCGAGATGGGCGGCGAGGGCGCGGCCGATCTCGGCGTCGATGCCCTGCGCCTGGCCAGTGCTGCCAAGGCAGCCCCAGGGGCAATTGTCGGCCTGGATGCCGATGCGGACGGTGCCCGAGGCCTTGGCCTCCTCGAGGCTGCGTGCCTGGGCGGCGCCGGCCAGGGGCAGCGCCAGCAGGGCGGCGGTCAGGACGGCGCGACTTGTGGTTCCCGAAAGCAGTCTTGCGAACATCGGTCTTCCTCCCGTTCGGTTCGTTTCTTGTCAGCGCGCGGTGGCCGCCGCGAGCCGCAGTTCCATCCGCCGCCCCAGCCGCGACAGCGGCCAGCACAGCAGAAAGTAGATCAGCCCGATCAGGCCGAAGACCAGCAGCGGCTTGAAGGTCTGGTTGGACACGATCTGGCCCGCGCGGGTCAGTTCGATGAAGCCCACGATGGCGGCCAGCGACGTGCCTTTCAGCAGCTGCACCAGAAAGCCGATGGTCGCGGGCAGGGACAGCCGCAGCGCCTGCGGCAGGATCACGTCGCGCATCCGGGCGCGGTAGCCCAGGCCCAGCGCGTGGGCGGCCTCGGTCTGGCCCCCGGGGACGGCCTGGATAGCGCCGCGCCAGATCTCGCCCAGAAAGGCCGAGGCGTGCGCCGTCAGCGCCACCGCGACCGCGCCCCAGGCGGGCGGGCTGAAGCCCAGCAGCGGCAGGCCGAAATAGACCACGAACAGCTGCATCAGCAGCGGCGTGCCCTGAAAGACGGCAATCCAGCCCGCCGCGATCCAGCGCAGCCATTTCAGCGGCGACACCCGCGCCAGCGCCACGAGGAAGCCGAAGACGATGCCCCCGGTGAAGCCGATGGCGGTCAGCGCCAGCGTCCACATCAGGCCGCGGCCGAGAAAGGCGAGTTCCTGTGGTCCGATCATGACGCGCCCCTTTTCAACGGGTCGGATAGGCGAAGGCCCGGCGCGAGACGGCGGCGAACATCGCCATCATGCCCCAGGACACGAGCAGGTAGATCACGGTGATCGTGAAATAGACCTCGAAGGTGCGGAAGGTGTCGCCGTCGATCCGCTGCGCGACCGAGGTCAGCTCATAGGCGGAAATCGAGGTGGCGATGGAGGTCGTCAGCGTCAGCATGATGAACTGGCTGACCAGCGAGGGATAGATCGACCGCAGCGCGGGCTTGAGGATGATGAAGCGGAAGACCTCGGACGGGCGCAGGCCCAGGGCCAGCCCCGCCTCGGTCTGGCCCGTGGGGATCGCCTCGACCCCGCCGCGGATGATCTCGATCGCATAGGCGCCGCCGTTCAGGCCCAGCGCCACGATGGCCGTGACGGTCGGGTTCAGTCGGACGCCCGCCAGCGGCAGGGCGAAGAAGATGAAGAAGATCTGCACAAGAAAGGGCGTGTTGCGGATCACCTCGACAAAGGCGCGGACGACGGCGTGGCCGATCCGGTTCTTGCCGCGCAGGACGGCCACCCCCGCGATGCCGATCACCAGCGCCAGCGCCATGCCCGCCAGGGCCAGGCCGATGGTCGCGGCGGTCCCGCGCACAAGCTCGGGCCAGCGTTCCAGCACGACCCCGAAGTCGAGTTGCACGGCCATGAGCGTCCTTTCCCCACTTAACCCGGGCGCCAAGGCGACCGGACGGAACGCGGCCGCAGCCCGTCCCTTTCCCCAACCGGGACAATGCGCCGCGCAAGGGCGAAACGTCAAAGACGATATCGTCAAACTGCGGAACATCCTGTTAATCGCGCCCCGTCCATGCAAGGATGGCGTCATGCGAGAACTGACCCTGCGCCAGGTCGAGGTCATCCGCGCCGTCATGCTGGCCGGCACGATCCAGGGCGCGGCCACGCTGCTGGGCGTGTCGGCGCCCGGCATCTCGCGGCTGGTCAAGCATACCGAAGACTCGCTCGGCCTGCGGCTTTTCACCCGTAAGGGCGGCCTGTTCGTTCCCGCCCCCGAGGCGTCCCGCGTCTTCGAGATGCTGCACCAGGTCCACCGGCAGATGGAAAACCTGAATGCCGCCCTGGGCTCGCTGAAGAAGGGTGAGGACACCCGGCTCAGCTTTGCCTGCGCCCCCTCGATCGCACAGTTCATCGCCGCGCGCGCGGTGCGCCAGATCCGCCAGCGTTTTCCAGACCTGTTCATCGACCTCAACATCCTAAAGATCGAGGAGGCGACCGACTATCTGCTGCTGGAGCGTGGCGAGTTCGTCATCATGTCCTCGGCCATCGAGAACGCGGCGCTGGTCAGCGAGCCGCTGGTGCGCGGGCGGCTGGTGGCGATCGTGCCCGAAGCGCACCCTCTGGCCGCGCGGGACGCGATCTCGGTGCGCGACCTCGCCGGCCATCCCTTCGTGGGGGTGGACCCCTCGGACCCTTATGGCGCCATCCTGGCCCGCCCCTTCGCCGACGCGGGCCTGCCCCTGCATCACACGATGCGCGGCCGATTTGCCCAGACGGTCATCAGCCTCGTGCGCCACGGGCTGGGCGTCGCGGTGATCGACGAGTTCTCGGTGGCCGAGATCTACATGCCGGGCATCGTCCGCCGCCCGCTGGTGGAACAGGCGGGAATGACCATCTACGCCGTCCGCAAGGACGGCCGCGAGCTGTCGAGCTTTGCCGAATTCGCCGTCACCCGCTTCCGGCGCGAGTTGCAGGCGGCGGTGGCCGCGCCCGTTCCCGGCCAGGCGTCACCGTAACAGGATGTTCCGCGAACTGCCCCGGTTGGTATTTGCAGTTACGCCGTCGCCCGCGCACACTCGGCCCCGTTGGCCAGGGGAGACGCGACATGAAGACCTGCATCGCGACGGTGTCGATCTCGGGCACGCTGCGCGACAAGCTTGACGCGATCCGGGCCGCCGGCTTCGACGGCATCGAGATCTTCGAGCAGGACTTCCTGGCCGAGGACATCTCGCCCCGCGAGGTGGCGCGGATGGTGCGCGACCACGGGCTCGAGATCGTCCTGTTCCAGCCCTTCCGCGACTTCGAGACCCTGCCCGAGCCGCAGCGCGCCCGCGCCTTTGCCCGCGCCGAGCGCAAGTTCGACCTGATGGGCGAGCTGGGGACAGATCTCGTGCTGTTCTGTTCCAGCGTTCATGCGGACTCGCTGGGCGGCATCGACCGCGCCGCCGCCGATTTCCGCGCACTGGGCGACATCGCGGCCCGCCGCGGCATCCGCGTGGGCTATGAGGCGCTGGCCTGGGGCCGGCACGTCAACGACCACCGCGACGCCTGGGAAATCGTGCGCCGCGCGGACCACCCCAACATCGGGCTGATCCTCGACAGCTTCCACACGCTGGGGCGCGGGATCGACCCCGACACCATCCGCAGCATTCCGGGCAACCGCATCTTCTTCGTCCAGCTGGCCGACGCGCCCGCGATCCCGATGGACCTGCTGTATTGGTCGCGCCATTTCCGCAACATGCCGGGCGAGGGCGACCTGGACGTGACCCGTTTCCTGCGCGCCGTTCTGGCCACCGGCTACGACGGTCCCCTGAGCCTCGAGATCTTCAACGACCAGTTCCGCCAGGGCCTGCCGCGCGGCATCGCGCGCGACGGCCATCGGTCGCTGACAGCCGCGCTGGACGCGGTGCGCCGGGCCGAGCCGCAGATCGCCGTGGACCTGCCCGCCTTTCCCGCCCCCCGCGCCGCCGAGTGCGTCGAGTTCATCGAGTTCGCCACCTCGGCCGCCGAGGCCCCGGCGCTGGAGGCGATGCTGTCGGCCGCGGGGTTTGCGCGGGCGGGCGCCCATGTGTCCAAGCCGGTGGCCGTCTGGCGCCAGGGCGGCGTCAACATCCTGGTCAACACCGCGACCGAGGGCTTTGCCCACACCGCCTTTGTCAACCACGGGACCACGGTGGCCGAGATCGGCCTGCGCGTGCCCGATGCCGCCGGCACATTCGCCCGCGCCCGCGCGCTGGGGGCGACCCTGCACGAGCAGGCCGTCACCGGCAACGAACTGTCCATCCCCGCGATCCGGGGGGTGGGGGGCAGCATGCTGCGGCTGCTGGACGCGGGCGAGGATCTGGGGCGCATCTGGGACGTGGACTTCCGCACCGGCCCCGCCGCGCCCGGCGCCGGGCTGACCCGCATCGACCACATCGCGCAGACCATGGCCTATGACGAGATGCTCAGCTGGTCGCTGTTCTACACCACGCTGCTGGCGGCCGAGCGCGCCCCCATGCTGGACGTCGTGGACCCCGATGGCCTGGTGCGCAGCCAGGCGATCCGCAGCGGGGGCCTGCGGGTCACGCTGAACGGCAGCCAGGCGCGGCGCACGCTGGCCGGGCGTTTCCACGAGGAAAGCTTCGGCTCGGCCGTCCAGCACATCGCGCTGGCCAGCGACGACATCTTTGCCACGGCCGACGCCTTGCAGGCGCGCGGCTTCCCGGTCCTGCGCATCGGCGAGAACTATTACGACGACCTCGAGGCGCGCCTGGGCCTCGACCCCGCCCTGACGGCGCGGCTGCGGGCCGCCAACATCCTGTACGACTGCGATGCGAAAGGGGGCGAGTTCTTCCAGCTTTACGGCGCGGCGACCCCCGAGGGGCTGTTTCTGGAAATCTGCCAGCGCCGCGGCGGCTATGACGGCTATGGCGCCCCCAATGCCCCCTTCCGCATCGCCGCCCAGAAACGGATGTTGCGCCGCCCGGCCATGCCCCGGTTCTGACGATTGGACCTGTTGTCGATCAACGGCCCGATCTTTCTGGTGATCGGGGCGGGCTTTCTGGCGGTGCGCACGGGCTATGTTCCTGCCGGGGGGCTGCGGACGCTGGGCGACGTCGTCATCCGGGTCGCGCTGCCCGCGCTGATCCTTGCCAGCTTCGTCCGCTCGCCCCTGGCCGAGATCATCCGCCCGGATTACGTCGCGGGCTATGCGCTCGGCTCGCTCGCGGCCTTTGCGCTGGCCCTTCTGGTCAGCCGCCGCGGCTTTGGCCTGCCCCTGGACCGGGCGGCGGTGCTGGGCCTGGGGGTGGCGGCCTCCAACAGCGGCTTCATGGGGTATCCCGTGGCGCAGGGGATCTTCGGCGCGCCGGCCGCGGGGCTGTTCCTGGCCCAGTGCATGATCGTCGAGAACCTGCTCATCCTGCCACTGGGGACCTCGCTGCAAGGCGGGGGCACGGCGGGGTCCATCCTGCGCGCGACCGTCGCGGGGATGGTCCGCAATCCCATCGTGATCGCCCTGATCGCCGGGCTGGCGCTGTCGGCCGCGCGCGTCCCGCTGCCGGGCGAGGTGCTGGGCGCGCTGGACCTGCTGCGCCAGATCTCGGCGCCCCTGGCGCTGTTCGTGCTGGGCGGAACGCTGGCGGCGCTGCCGCTGGCGGGGATGCTGGGGCCGGGCCTGGCGGTGACGGCGGGCAAGCTGGTGCTGCATCCCCTGCTGGTCTTCGGCGCGATGACGCTGGTCGGTGCGGACCCGGGGCTGAGGGCGGCGGCCACGCTGTTTGCGGCCATGCCGATGCTGACGATCTTCCCCATCCTTGCCCAGCGGACCCGCGCCGAGGGCCTTGCTGCCGCCGCGCTGGTCGCCGCCACGGCGCTGAGCTTTGTCACGCTGGGGTTTGCAACCCGCTGGCTGGGGCTGGCGGGCTGAAGGGGCGAAAACACCAGCGGCTGCAGGATCGCGGGCCGCAGCCCGTCCGCCGGGGCGGCCGGGACCGGCGCCCGCGCGGGTGCAAGGCAGGCCGACGCGTGAAACCACGCCCGTTCGCTAGCCGGCAAGGCGGCCGACCCACTGGATCACCCCGAACAGGACAGCGGTCAGCGCCAGGGTGCCGGCAAGCCCCGCCGCCACGGCTGTGCCGTCGCGCTGCACCATCCCCCAGGCGAGCAGCACGAGACAGAGGGCCGGGGGGACGTTGAAGAAGGGCAGGGGCAGCAGAAGCAGGACCGACAGGTAAAGGCAGGCGAGGCCGAGCAATCGCTCCTGCCCCGCCAGAGGCGTCCAGCGGAGGTGAGACATCCGCTCTGCCCGGCCGAGGACCGGCGCCACCCGCGATCGCAGGACCCCGACCAGCCGGTGCGGCAGGACCTGGCGGCGCAGCCAGCGCGGCAGGGTTGCCGCCTCGCCGAAGACGGCGAGATGCGCGGAAATCGCGACCAGCGGCACGCCAAGAAAGGCCGCTGCGCTTGGCACAGGAATCGGCAGGGCCTCGGGCAGGCTCAGAAGCAGAAGGGCGACGCCATGCGCGCGCGACCCCGTCGCGGAAAGAAGAGCGCCCAACGTGACGGGCTGCCCTTCCGGCAGATTTTCCAGAGCCTGTGTGAGCGTCCCCTTGGCGGTCATCCTTTCCCGTCCTGCTTGGCCGACATGATCGTGGATCCGATGCGTCAGATGGTAGCGCACTGCAAAGACATGGGGACAGGTGATTGTCCCGCGCGTTGAACCGGACGGCCTGCACCGCTAGGATGAGCCTGACGTTTTCGAGGCGTGTGGCACGTCGCGCCAGGCGTCGGGGCCCTTCGTCAGCAGCAGGGATCGGACGCTTGAACGAGATATCTCCCAAGGACCGGGCGGCCTTGCACCTGCCGGAACCCACGCAACGCCAGGGCATATCCGACGCCGACGATCTGCCCGAGGCGTTCCGGGCCTTGAACCGGATCCAGGCGGCCGCGGCGAGCAGGCTCACGGGCGGCTTGTCGCCGGTCGGGTTGTCGCTGGCGGTCATGGACTGGTGGATGCACCTGCTGATGGCGCCCGGAAAGCAGATGCAGCTGGCACAGAAGGCCGTGCGAAAGACGGCCCGGCTGGGACTGCACGCTGCGACCATGGCCAGCGGGGCGGACCCTCTGCCCAGCATCGAGCCCTTGCCGGGAGACAACCGCTTCCGCGCCGAGGCCTGGCAGCAGCCGCCCTTCTCGCTGTGGGCGCAGGCCTTTCTGCTGAACCAGCAGTGGTGGCACCAGGCGACGCACGATGTTCCGGGGGTGGCGCCGCATCACGAGGAGATCGTCTCCTTCACCACGCGTCAGGTCCTCGACGTCTTCTCGCCCTCCAATAGCCCGTTCACCAACCCCGAGGTCATCGCCCGCACCATCGAAACCGGCGGGCAGAATTTCGTGCAGGGCCTGCGGAACTGGCTTGAGGATTCCCGGCGCACCCTCATGAAGCAGCCGCCCGTGGGCAGCGAGGCCTTTCGCGTGGGCAGGGATGTCGCGACCACCCCCGGCAAGGTCGTCTTCCGCAATCACCTGATCGAACTGATCCAGTATGCCCCCGCGACGGACACGGTGCGGGCCGAGCCGGTGCTGATCGTCCCGGCCTGGATCATGAAATACTACATCCTCGATCTCTCGCCGCAGAACTCGCTGATCCGCCACCTGGTCGGGACGGGGCACACGGTCTTCTGCATCTCGTGGCGCAACCCCTTGGCCGAGGATCGCGACCTGTCGATGGACGACTATCGCCGGATGGGGGTAATGGCCGCGCTGGACGCAGTCACGGACATCGTGCCGGGGGCCAGGGTCCACGCCACGGGCTATTGCCTGGGGGGCACGCTGCTGGCGATCGCGGCCGCCGCGATGGGCGGCGCGGGGGATCAGCGGCTCGCCTCGGTGACGCTGTTTGCGGCGCAGACGGATTTCTCGGAACCGGGGGAACTCGCGCTCTTCATCGACCACAGCCAGATGCGGGTGATGGAGGGGATGATGTGGGACCAGGGCTATCTTGCGGCCGACCAGATGGCGGGCGCCTTCCAGCTTCTGCGGTCGAACGACCTGATCTGGTCGCGGCTGGTCAAGGACTACATGACCGGGCAGCGGACGCCCATGACGGACCTGATGGCCTGGAATGCGGACACGACGCGCATGCCCTATCGGATGCACAGCGAGTATCTGCAGCGGCTTTACCTGGACAACGAACTGGCGGCCGGCCGCTTCATGGTCGATGGCCGCCCCGCCGCCCTTCAGAACATCCGCGTGCCTCTGTTCGTCGTGGGCACCGAGCGGGATCATGTCGCGCCGTGGCGGTCCGTCTACAAGATCCATTATCTCGCCGACACCGAAGTGACCTTCGTGCTGACGAGCGGCGGGCACAACGCAGGCATCGTCAGCGAGCCGGGCAATCCGCGCCGGCACTATCGCGCGGCCCGCCAGCGCAGGGAGGATCACGTCATCGGAAGCGAGGACTGGCTGGCGGCGGCGGCGACCAGGCCCGGGTCCTGGTGGCCGGAATGGACCAGCTGGCTCGACGCCGGTTCGGGCCCGGACCGGGTGGCGCCACCGGCCCTGGGCAGCGCACGCCATCCCCCGATCATGGATGCGCCCGGCAGCTATGTCCTGCAGCGATGACGCGGACCCCGGCATCCGCCAGGCGGCGGTGCGGCCCGGGCAGGTCCAGCCGCCCTTGACGCGGCCGAGGAAGCCCGCTGCACTGGGCCGCGGAAGGAACCACATGCCATGCCCGACACCCGGCCGATGACCGCCGCCCGCCCGACCGTCCTGGAAAACAGGACCTTCGACGAGATCGCGCTGGGCGATACCGCGTCGATGACGCGCAAGCTGACAAGGGACGACATCCGGCTGCTGGCGGCGCTGACGGGGTTCAACGGGGGCGGCGCGGTCGATCCCGACGCGGCGGCCGAGGCGCATCTGGCCGAGCGGCTCAGCCACGGGATGCTGGCCAGCGCGCTGGTCGCGGGGGTGCTTGGCACCCGGCTGCCGGGGCCGGGCGCGACCCATCTGGGGCAGGACCTGGCCTTCCTGGCCCCCATCCGCGCGGGCGACACCCTTGCCACAAGGATCGAGGTCGTGGAACGCGACCCTGCCACCCGCAGGCTGCGCCTTGCCTGCCGCTGCACCAACCAGGAGGGAACGGTGGTCATCGAGGGTCGCGTCGATCTGATCGCGCCCGCCGAAAAGCGCCGCTGGCAGCGCACGAGCCTGCCCGAGGTCCGGCTGGCCCCGCAGGGCAACGGCGGGACCACGCGGCTGCTCGACCTTGTGCGCGGGCTGGACCCGGTGCGGGCGGCGGCGGTGCATCCCTGCGACGCGCTCAGCCTGTCGGCCGTGATCGACGCGCGCGATGCCGGGCTGATCGTTCCGGTGCTGGTCGCCCCGCGTGCCCGCCTTGAGGCCGTCGCGGCCGAGGCGGGGCTGGACCTGGGCGGCATCGCCATCGAGGACGTCCCCCACAGCCACGCGGCGGCCGAGCGGGCCGTGGAACTGGCCGCCGCCGGCACGGTCGAGGTGCTGGTCAAGGGCAGCCTGCACACCGACGAGCTGATGGGCGCCGTGATCGCCGCCAAGGGGGGCCTGCGGACCAGGCGCCGGGTCACGCATTGCTTCGTGATGCAGACGCCGGCCTATCCGCGCCCCTTCATCATCACCGACGCGGCGGTGAACATCACGCCGACGCTGGCGGAAAAGGCCGATATCGTCCGCAACGCGGTCGATCTTGCCCACGCGCTGGGGGTCGAGACGCCGCGGGTGGCGATCCTTGCCGCGGTCGAGACGATCTCGCCGGACATGCCGGCCACGCTGGACGCGGCGGCGCTGTGCAAGATGGCCGACCGCGGCCAGATCGCGGGGGCGGTCCTCGACGGGCCGCTGGCCTTCGACAATGCCGTCTCGGCGGCGGCCGCGCAGGTCAAGGGCATCGTCTCGCCGGTGGCCGGGCGGGCGGACATCCTGGTCGTGCCCGATCTTGAAAGCGGCAACATGCTGGCCAAGCAGCTTGAATATCTCGGCGGCGCCGACACCGCCGGCATCGCGCTGGGGGCCAGGGTGCCCATCGTCCTGACCAGCCGCGCCGATGCCCGCGACACCCGGCTTGCGTCCTGCGCGCTGGCGGTGATGCTGGCGCATCGCTACCGGACCAGCCCCCCATGAGCGACACGGACGACCTGATCCTTGTCCTCAACTGCGGCTCGTCCAGCATCAAGTTCGCGCTGTTCGAACGCACGCGGCCGGTCGCGCGCAAGCCGCTGTGGAACGGCAAGGTGGACGGCATCACCGGCCCTGCGCCCACCTTCGGCGAGACGGGCGTTCCCCCGGCGCCGGTCGCGCTGGACCCTGCCGCGCCCTATACCGCGGCGCTCGCCCATATCGGGGCCCGCATCGACCAGCGCCGGGGCGACCGCGCCATCGGGGCCATCGGGCATCGCATCGTCCACGGCGGTGCGCGCTATTTTCAGCCGGTGCGCGTCGATTCCGATGTCCTGGCTGACCTGCGGGGCTATATTCCGCTGGCCCCCCTGCACCAGCCCTTCGCCCTCGAGGCGGTGGACCAGCTGCTGGCGCAGCGTCCGGGTGTTCCGCAGGTGGCGTGCTTCGACACCGCCTTCCACCACACGGTTCCGGCGGTCGAGCAGATGCTGCCGCTGCCCCGCGCCTTTTGGGACCGGGGCGTCCGCCGCTATGGATTCCACGGCCTGTCCTATGAATACCAGTCGATCGCGCTGGCCGAGCGTCACGGCGCGCTGGCCCGCGGCCGCGTGATCGTCGCGCATCTGGGCAGCGGCGCCAGCCTGTGCGGCATGATCGGCTTGCAGAGCATGGCGACGACGATGGGGTTCTCGGCGCTCGAAGGGCTGATGATGGGCAGCCGCAGCGGCAGCATCGACCCCGGCGCGCTGCTGTACCTGATGCAGACCGAAAAGCTCTCGCCCGAGGAACTGGGCCATCTTCTCTATCACGACTCGGGCTTGCTGGGGGTGTCGGGCCTCTCCTCGGACCCCCGCGTGCTTCTCGCCCGAGAGGGAGAGGAGGCGGCCCGCGACGCGCTGGCGCTATACGTCCGCCGGGCCGTGCGCGAGATCGGGTCGATGACGGCAGCGATCGGCGGGCTGGACCTGCTGGTCTTCACCGCCGGCATCGGCGAGCACAACGCCACGATCCGCGCGCGGATCTGCGACGGGCTTGGATTTCTGGGTGTGGCGCTGGACCCGGCGGCCAACCTTGCCAACGCGCCGGTGATCTCTGCGACCGCAAGCCGGGTCATCGTCGGCGTCGAGCCGACCAACGAGGAATGGATCGCGGCATCCCGGACCGAGGAGGTCTTGCGGGACCCGGACCGGGCGGGCAGGGGACCCGCCGCAGCCTGCTGAGCCGCGAGGCCGGCTCCGCCAGCCCCTCCGCCTCTCGACACGCGGGCAGCAGCCGATGAGATCAGGGTCCGGGTTTGACGAACCGGGCTTTGCTGTTCGGCTCGGCCCTCGTCGCTTTCAGGGGAAATACTCCCTGATCAAGCGCCCAGAGCAGGACCCCGAAGCCGGACGTGCCGCTGGTGTAGGCCCGGCGCCCGCGTTTCGCCGCCCGGATGCCTGCTGCTGTGGCGAGGGGTGCCGCAAGCGCGCTGCACGGTCCCGCCGAAGGGCGAAGGCGCGGTGCAGCAGCGTTCCGGCAAATCCCTCCTGTTCCGTCGAGCAAACCGTGGGGCGGGCGTCGTGCGGAACACGGATTTCGCCCCCTGCCATGGCACCATGCAACTGAAAGAGTGCCCTCAGCAGGGGCTGGCCAACCCGTCATCCACGCGGTTACAGGCCGAAGGGATAGGTTTCCTCGTCACCTGTGCCCACCATGCCCGACAAAGGCGTCACGGCGCGCGTTTCGTCGAACCAGACGAAGGCATCATACTCCTCGGCCAGGGACGCCTCGGAATAGTGGCTCCAGCGTTCGGTCTCGGGCCGATAGATGACGCCGATGTAGCGTTCGAGCCGTGGCTGCGTAAGGGCTGTGCGAACGGACGGCGAGAGATCGCGGCCCATTGGAAGCAGGAAGCGCGGGTATCCGATTTCATGGCAGAGCGCCTCATGACTGTCGGGGCGTGACGGACGCACGGTCTTGATGTCCACGGGCGCATCCCATTCCGACGCGGCGGCGACGGTGCCCGCATGCGTGCCGAAGCCGACCAGCACCGCGGCTTCGCCCCAGGCTTCGCGGCAGAGTTGCCCCAGGTTCAACTCGCCCCGTGTGGTGCCCATTTCGGTGAAGCGCGCGTCCCCGATGTGCGAGTTGTGCGCCCAGACCACCGCCTTGCCGTCCTGTCCGGCGCGGTCGAGACTGTGCTTGAGCGTGTCGAACATATGCCGGTCGCGCAGGTTCCAGGCCTCGCGCGAGGCATGATACATGGCCCGGTAGTAGCGTTCGGCATCTGCAACAAGACGGGCGTTCTGGACCGCGTCGAAGAAGTCGTCGCCACCCTGTTGCGCATAGTGCAGTTCCTTTTGCAGCAGGTCGATCAGGGTTCGGGTGGCCTGCTCCTCGCAGACCGCATGCCCTCTGCTGAGTGCTGCGCGCCCATAACCCGCCAACTCGCGCGTCCAGGGATCGAAGCAGGCATAGCGCGCCCGCGCCTCGCGCCCGGCCTCGGGGTCCACACGGTCGAGATAGCCCAGAACCTCGGCGATCGAGGCGTTCATCCCGTAGAGGTCGAGACCGTAGAAGCGCACGCGGCTATCCCTGGGGGCCTGGGCATTGTGCCGACGCAGGACCTCTGTGAAATCGGCGGCTTCGCGGTTCCGCCACATCCATGTCGGGAACCGCGTGAAGGGGGGCGTGCGGGGCGCGGGCCGGGGCCGCGGGTCGATGCTGCGGTCGATCGCGGCCGCGTCGGGCCAGTCCGCCTCGACGGCGACGATGGTGAAGCCGTGGTTCTCGATCAGGCGCCGGGTGATGGCCGCGCGGGCGCGATAGAACTCGGACGTGCCGTGGGTGGCTTCGCCCAACAGCACGACACGCGCCGAACCATAGCGGTCGAAGGCCGCGGCGAAACCGGGCTCCTCCGGCTCGGGCAGCGGCTGGACCGTGCGGCGCAGGGTTGACAGCAGCGAGTCGGGCTCGGCCGCCGCTTGCACCGGCCCCGCGGCGCGGCGTTCGGCGGGCGTCAGGTGACGCTCGAACCAGGCACACGCGCGCTGTGCGACAGCGTCCAGCGTTCCGGGTTCCTCGAACAGATGCCCCGCCCCCGGAATGATCTCCAGCTGCTTCTCGCAGCGCAGCGCCGCCAGGGCCTGCCGGTTCGCCGCGATCACGGGGTGATCCTCGCCCCCGACGATCAGCAAGGTGGCCGCCCCGACATCTTGCAAGCGCGGGCCGGCGAGATCGGGGCGGCCGCCGCGTGACACCACCGCGACGATCCTGCCGGTCAGTTCCGCCGCCGCGACCAGCGCCGCACCGCCCCCGGTGCTGGCCCCGAACAGGCCGACCGGCAGGTCCGAGACGTCCGGCTCGCCGGCCGAATAGAGAACCGCCTCGACAATCCGCTCGGCCAGCAACGCGATGTCGAACACGGTCTTCCGGTCGGCGGCCTCGGCAGGGGTCAGAAGGTCGAAGAGCAGCGTCGCAAAGCCGCAGGCGTTCAGGTCATCCGCGACAGCCCGATTGCGCGGACTCAGCCGGCTTGACCCGCTGCCGTGGGCAAACAGCACCAGGCCGCGCGCGGCTTCGGGGACGGTCAGTTCGCCGGGAAGGCCCAGCGGCGGAATGGCCACCTGCCGTCGGGAGACGTCGTCCTGCGGCGATGCTGCCCGGGCGCTGTCGGACCATCCCTGCTGCAGAAGCGAGACGGTCTCCTCGTCGCTCAGCTGGTGGAAATCGTCATAGAAGCCCCCGACGCCGTAGAAGACCGGGGCCGGGTTGAGGCAGACCACCAGATCGGCAAGCGTCCTCATCTCGGCGGCGACATCGGCGGGGGCCACCGGGACGGCAACACAGGTCCTGCCCGCCCCCTGCCGTTTCATCGCGATCAGGGCGGCCTTCATCGTCGCGCCCGTCGCAAGGCCATCATCCACGATGATCACGGTGCGGCCCCTGGGATCGGTCTGCCCCCGCTGGCCCAGGTAGCGCACCCGCCGCCGCTCGAGTTCCCGCAGTTCCCGCGCACGGGCGTTCTGAAGATAGTCGTCGGTGACGCGCGTGTGCCGGCGCACCTCTTCGTTGATGACCATCTGCGGTGAGGCCCCGTCGACGAGGGCGCCGAGCGCAAGCTCGGGCGCACCCGGCGCGCCGATCTTGCGGACAAGGATGAGATCGAGCGGCGCCTTCAGCGCGCGCGACACCTCAAGCGCGACGGGCACCCCGCCGCGGGGAAGCGCATAGACGATGGGCCGATCAAGGGACAGCCCGGCAAGATGCGTTCCAAGCATCCGCCCTGCCTCGGCGCGATCGGAAAATCTGAAATCCTGCCAGCCTTTCACCATCCCATGGCTCCCGTGTGCGATGGTCCTTTCTGATGACGGGCCATGACGCCGGAGGTCTTCCACGATCGAGTTTATCACAGGAATCGGCTGGAGGCACGGCCTTGCCGCGATGGTCTCCCTGGACCCTGGACCCTGGACCCTGGACCCGGAATCGCCGCCCCGCCCATGCGGGTGAACTGCACCGCATGTCCTGCAGGAACAGGTGATCCGTTGCATCATGAAGGGGTGCATAGTCCGGCTTTTGCGTGCCCTCGTGCAGATGAGGGTGCAACAGATCGCTTCTGCTGCCCGGGTGATGGACCTTGGCTAAAGATCACCTGCTGCCGACGACAGAGTTCCGCAGGCTGCGTGACGGGCAGGGGGCCGGCGTCCGGGCCGGGCCTGGGCGCCTGCTGGTGGTCGGCGCGACCGGGGTCGTGCGGCGTGCGACGGCACCGCAACCGGACCCTGGCACCGCGGGCTGATGCGGTGCTGCGGGTCATCGTCGCCTTGGCCGACAAGACCGCCCGGAGCCTGCGTCCCTGCCGCTGAGATCGTCGAGACGATCCCCGGCGGCAAGCCGACCGCGGGGGGCTGGCTTCCCTTCTCGAACGCGGCCGTTCCATGCCGGAACCCGCGGCATGCGGGGACTGGACCTTGCGCAACAGCGCCCCGGGCACCCCGTCCAGTCCTCTCGCTCCTTTCCTTTCGCTTGCGCCGAAATCGGGTAAGGTTGCGGCAGGTGAACGACAGGCGGGCTGCATGGATCGGCGACGGTTTCTCAAAATGTCCTTTTTCCCGCTCTACCTGGGGCTTGCGCTGTTTGCCGCCTCGCTCACGCCGTCGCTGATCCCGCGCGGCTGGCTCGTCCAGGGGGTGCTGGGCGGGCTGGTGGCGGCGCTCGGCTACATGATCGGGCGGCTGCTGCAGACGCTGTGGCGGGCGGTCGAGCTGCCGGTCCTGCGCGGGCAGGCCGCCACGGTGGTGCATCTGCTGGCGGGCGTTCCGGTGGCTTTGTTCCTGATCTTCTGCCTCGCGCGGGCGCGGGACTGGCAGAACGGCATCCGCAGCCGGATGGGCATGGACCTGCTCGACAGCGTGGATGTGCCGAGCATGGCGGTCGTGGCGCTGCTGGTCTTCACGCTGCTGATGCTGGGGGGCGCCCTGATCCAATGGGCCTTCGACCGCCTGCGGGCGCGGCTTTACCGGCACATGCCGCGGCGCACGGCCAATGTCTCGGGCCTGCTGCTTCTGACGCTTGCGCTGGTGATCGTCACCCGCGACGGCGTTCTGGACCGGGTGATCCAGGGGATGGACCGCTCGTTCACCACCGCGCAGGAACTGTTCGACACCGCGCCCCCCTCGCCCGAGGACCCGCAGATGCCGGGCAGCGCGGCCTCGCTGATCGACTGGGGCGCGATGGGGCGGCCGGGGCGTGACTTCGTCACCGAGGGGCCGGACGCCCGCGCGATTGCCGGATTCTCCGGCAGGTCCGCGCTGGACCCGATCCGGGTCTATGTGGGCCTTGCCGAGGCCGACAGCCCGCAGGAGCGCGCCGACCGCGCGCTTGCCGAGCTGCAGCGGCTTGGCGCCTTCGAGCGCAAGGTGCTGATCGTCGCCCTGCCGACGGGGACCGGCTGGCTCGATCCGGGCAGCTTCGACGTGGTCGAGTACATGCACCAGGGCGACATCGCGACGGTGGCTGTCCAGTATTCCTATCTGCAATCGCCGATGGCGCTGCTGCTGGAAACGCGGGCGGGGCTGGATCAGGCGCGGACGCTGATCAGCACGATCCACGGTCATTGGCGGGATCTGCCGCGCGAGAGCCGCCCGAGGCTCTATATCCACGGGCTGAGCCTGGGGGCCTGGGCGTCGATGTATGGCACCGACCTTTTCGCGCTGCTCGACAATCCCATCAACGGGGCGTTCTGGGCGGGCCCGCCCTTTCCCTCGGCGCGCTGGAACGAAGCGACGGCCAAGCGCAAGCCCGGCAGCCCCCATGTCGCCCCGGAGGTGGGCGACGGCCGCCTGATCCGCTTTGCCAGCCATTTCCGCGACGCGGGCGGCCCCGGCGGCTGGGGCGACATGCGGCTGGTGTTCCTTCAGTATTCCAGCGATCCCATCGTCTTCTACGAGCCTGCCTCGCTCTGGCGGGCGCCGGCCTGGATGCGCGAGCCTCCTGCCCCGGACGTCTCGCCCGATCTCAGATTCACCCCCTTGGTGACGCAGTTTCAGCTGGTCGTGGACATGATCCTGGCCACCAATGCCCCCGCGGGCTATGGCCACAGCTATTACGCGCATGACTATATCGGCCCTTGGGTGGCCCTGACCGATCCCGAGGGCTGGACCCCCGCGGACAGCGCCCGCCTGGCCGCGCATTGCGACGGGGGGTTCCAGCAGGGATGCAGCAACGGCTGAAGCGCGCGGGAGTCGCCACGGCGGCCCTTCTGTTGCTGCTGCTGGTGATGACAGGGGCGAATACCTGGCGACAATGGGCGGGGCTGACCGTCGCGCCCGACACGCCCGCCGAACGCCGGGCGCAACTGGAGCCCTTCTGGCGCGTCAGGCCGCCGGCCCTGGGCGCCCCCGAGACCGGCGGCGCGGTGGTGCTGTCGGGCTGCGACGGGGTCCATGACAACATGGACTTCTGGGCCGGCCGGCTTGCAGGCCGCGGATACCGGACGCTGATCCTCGACAGTCACGGCCCCCGGGGTCTGGACCGGTTCGAGGCATGGCGGCTGGTCTGCGCGGGACAGGCCCTGCCCGGTGCAGAGCGTGCGGGCGATCTGGCCGTCGCACTGGCCGATCCGGCGCTGCCGCCGGGCGGCAGGGTCGTGCTGGGGGCCTCGCATGGCGGATGGGCGACGATGGAGTTCCTGCGCCTTGCCGTGACCGGAGAGGTTTCCCCCGCGCTTCGGGACTGGCCAGCCCCTCCGGCCCAGTTGCTGCGGGACCTGGAGGCGGTCATTCTGCTCTATCCCTACTGCGGGCTGCTGAACGGCGCCGATGCGGGTGACTGGACCGGCGCGCCTCCGATCCTGATGGTTCTGGCCGCCGAGGACCGGATCGTCAGCACCCCCGACTGCGAGAGCATGGCCGCCCGTCTGCGCGAACGGGGCGCGCGGGTCGCAGTCGAGGTCCTGCCGGACGCCGATCACGGCTTTGACCAGCAGGACCGCGCCACCTTCTCTGCACTGAGGTTCGACGCGGGTTTGCGTGATCGTGCCGCCGCGGCGATCGACGCCTTCCTGTCCGCTGCGAAGTGAGCGGAGACCCTGGACCATGGCTCGGTCAGGCCTGCTGCGGACGGCTTGGGTGTGGCGCGCTGGCGGCTGCACAAGCGGGCTGCGTCCTGGCAAGCGCAGATCTGCGCCGGGGCTTGCTGTTTGATCGGGTTCGACCTCCCGATGCTGGAGAGATGCACCGCCGGCTTGGGGCGAAAGGCCGGGCAGTGGGTCCATCGGCATCCCGAGGTTTCTGATGTCCTGTTATCCTCGTCGAATGTGCCGCGGGAGAGAGGCTCGACCTCGAACGCCGCTCTGCCGAAGCAGGAGGAATGCAGCGGCACGGTGCCGCGCAGAGGCGCTGCGGGATGCGCGCCATGAACGTCGGCACCATCGGAAGCGCATTGCTGCCGGCACGCTGGCAAGCACCAAGGTAGCGCCTCTTGGCTCAGCCGTTCTGACCTGCCAAGGGCCCTTCGTCCAGGCGCGACTTCGGAGAGCATGAGAGACTTTCCCGGCCACGGGCGCGGCCTGGGATGGTGCCCTGAACACCTTGGCCGGGCCCAGGGCGATGCAGGCCAGCACGTCGTGCCCGCTGGCGTCCCTGCGTTCCGCCAGTCGAAGGCCGCAGGCCTTGGGTGAGCGGACGAAGTCCATCCAGAGGGCTTCGGCCTCGAAGGGGCCCGCCCCGCCACCGCCCCGCCACCCGCCCCCACCGGCCCGGCCCCGCCCGCGACAGCCGGGCCTTTTTCGTTGCTGACGGCAAGCTGACGCAACCGTCCGGGCCGGTTCAGCCCCCCGTCAGCGACAGCGCACACAGTCGCCTCATCCGACAACCGCAACACGAGAGGAACCAGCGATGAAACGGATGCTTGCGACCCTCGCCCTTGTGGCCGCGCTGCCGGCCGGCATGGCCCTGGCCGACGACGACTGCCCGGTCTCGCCCGAACAGAGGCAGTCCTGGGAAGCCGTGGCGCAGCTGGCCAACGACTACGGCTGGACGATCTCGTCCATGGAGATGGACGACGGCTGCTACGAGCTCAACGTGACCGACACCGGCGGCAACACCATCGAGGCCAAGATCGACCCGGCCACGCTGGATGTCATCAAGGCCAAGCTCGAGGCCTTCGCCCGCGACGCGACCGCACCTGCACCCGCGACCGCAACCGCGACTGCCCCGGCGACCCCGGCCCCGGCCGCGCCCGCGGCCGCCCCGGCGAACTGAACCCCGCCACCGGCGGCCGCCGCTGCTCAGCGGCGCCGCCGGGACAGTGCAAAGCCCCCTGTAGGAACCCGACCATGAATCCTCTCGCCGCCGTCCTTGCCCTCTCCACCGCGCTGACGCTGCCTGCCGTTGCACTGGCGCGGCCCGTCACGCTGGCTGCCACGCTGAACAACTATGGCGGCGACGGCGCCTATCTGGCGCTTTACGTTACCGACCCGCAGGGGGCTTATGTCGGCAGCCTGTGGATGGCGGGCACCAAGTCGAAATACTACGAGCACCTGTCGGGCTGGTATCGCGCGACCGGCGGCGACACCCGGCAGGTCGATGGCATCACCGGCGCCAGTGTCGGCGCGGGGCGGACGCTGGAGATCACCCTGGATCTGGCCGACGCCCTGTTCGACGCGGGCTACACCCTGCATGTCGATGCCGCCGTCGAGGAGATGCGCGACAGCCCCAACGAGGTCGCCCTGCCGCTGAACTCGGCCGGGGCCAGTGCGTCCGGCACCCGCTACATCACCAGTGTCTCCTACAGGTAAGGGATCAGGATGATCCGCGCATTCCATCGCTGGCCGGGCCTTGTGGCCGCGCTGCTGCTGGTCGTGCTGGCGCTGTCGGGCGCGGCGCTGTCGCTTTATCCCGCAGTCGAGCGGCTGTCCGCGCCGCAGGCCGGGGCCGGGCTTTCCGTCGCCGATCTTGCCGGACGGATCGCCGCCAGCCATCCGGGGCTGGAACAGATCCGGCGCGCGCCCTCGGGGCTGGTCACCGCCTACTGGTTTGATGGCGGCACCCCGCAGGCCGCCGTCATCGACCCGGCAACCGGGCTTGATGCCGCCCCGGCCGATCCCGACCCGGTTCGGCGCTGGCTGACCAACCTGCACCGCTCGCTGTTTCTGGGTGACGCCGGGCGGATCGTGACCGCCGTGGGCGCCGGTGCGATGCTGGTGCTGGCGCTGTCGGGCGCGGTGCTGGTCGCGCGCCGCACGGGCGGCTGGCGGCGGTGGTTCGCCCCGCTGCGCGGGCCCGTGGCCGGGCGGCTGCACGTCGAGATCGCGCGGATCGCGGTCCTGGGCCTGGTGCTGTCCTCGGCCACCGCGCTGTGGATGACAGCCTCGACCTTCGATCTGCTGCCGGACGGGGCCAGCACGCCCCCGTTTCCTGCCGAGGTCAGCGGACGGACCGGCGCGGATCTGGCGGCGGCAGGCGCGTTGCAGATACCCGTCGCCACCTTCCGCAGCCTGTCGCTGGCCGATCCGGGCGATCCGGCCGATGCCCACACCCTGAAGACCGCCCAGGGCACCGGTTATCTGGACCAGGGCACCGGCGCGCTGCTGGCCTGGGCCGATCTTGCGGGCTGGAGCCGCGTGTCCGAGACGATCTTCATGCTGCACACGGGGCAGGGCGCCGCGGTGCTGGGGCTGGTGCTGGGGCTGATGGCGCTTGGCGTGCCGGTGATGGCGGGAACCGGCCTGGTCCTGTGGCTTGCGTCGCGCCGCGCGCGGCCCCGCATCCGCGGCAATGCCCCGCCCCGGAACGCCGGGACGGTCCTCCTTGTCGGCAGCGAGGGCGGCTCGACCTGGGGCTTTGCCTCGACGCTGCACGCGGCGCTGACCGATGCCGGCCAGAACGTCCACGTCGCCCCGATGTCCGGCTTTGACCCGGCGCGCTATCCTCGGGCCGCACGGTTCATCATCCTTGCCGCGACCTATGGCGAGGGCTGCGCCCCGGCCTCGGCCAGGGGGTTCCTCGACCGGCTGGCGCGGATGGACCGCGCACCCTGTGCCCCGCTTGCGGTGCTGGGCTTCGGGGACCGCAGCTTTCCGGCCTTCTGCGCCTATGCCGAGGCGGTTTCGACCGCCGCCGAGGCCAAGGGCTGGCCGCAGCTTCTTGCCACAGGCAGCATCGACCGCCAGTCGCCGCAGGACTTCGCCCGCTGGGGACGCACGCTTGGCGCGGCGCTGGGGATGGCGCTGGACCTGGTCCATCAGCCGGTGACGCCCGCAAGCGAGCCGCTGACGCTGGTGTCGCGCCGCGATTACGGCGCCGAGGTGCAGGCCCCGACCGCGATCCTGCGCTTTGCCCGGCCGCCTGTCACGCTGTGGCAGCGGCTGACCGGGCAGGGGTTCGCACGCTATCGCGCGGGTGATCTGCTGGGCATCCTGCCGGAAGGCTCGCCGGTGCCGCGGCTTTATTCGCTGGCGTCCGGCTCGTCCGACGGCTTCATCGAGATCGTGGTGCGCAAGCAGCCGGGCGGGCTGTGCTCGGGGCAGCTGGTCGAACTGCAGCGGGGCGGAACCGTGCAGGCCTTCCTGCGCCGCAATCCGGGGTTCCGCGCCGGCCGGGGCCGCACGCCGCTGATCCTGATCGGCGCGGGCACCGGGATCGGGCCGCTTGCAGGCTTCATCCGCGCCAATGCGCGCCGCCGCCCGGTGCATCTGTTCTTCGGGATGCGGCATCCGGACAGCGACTTTCTGTATCGCGAGGACCTGGCCGAGTGGCAGGCATCCCGGCGCCTGTCCCGCCTTGTCACCGCGCGTTCGCGCGGCGAGCGGCCGCATTACGTCCAGGACGCGCTGCGGCACGAGGCCGCCGAGGTCGCCCGCCTGATCGGCGAGGGCGCGCGGGTGATGGTCTGCGGCGGCCGCGGGATGGCGGCGGGCGTCAGCACCGCGCTGGCCGAGATCCTTGCGCCGGCCGGGCTGACGCCGGCACTGCTGAAAGCCGAGGGGCGCTATGTCGAAGACATCTACTGACCTGACCCGCCACGCGCTGAGCGGCCCCACCATGGGCGCCCGGTGGTCGGCCCTGTTCTTTGCGGAGGACCTTGATCCGACGCCGGTGCAGCAGGCCTTGCAGGCCGCCGCCGAGGAGGTGGACGCGCAGATGTCCATCTGGCGGCCCGACAGCGACCTGATGCGGCTGAACGCGGCGCCGGTCGGGGAATGGGTTTCCGTGCCCGCGCCTCTGATGACGGTGCTGCGGCTGGGGCTGGAGGTCGGCCGCGCCTCGGCCGGCGCCTTCGACATCGCCGTGGGCGACGCGGTGACGGCCTGGGGCTTCGGCCCGGCGGCGGCGGATGGGGATCGGATCAGGCAGGCGCTGGCGGCCCCGCGCCCGCCCGCGCACGAGGTGCTGGATCTCGCCGTCGCGGCCGGCCGGGCCCGCAGGACAGCGCCCGTCACGCTTGACCTGAACGGCATCGCCAAGGGCTATGGCGTGGACCGGCTGGCCGAGACGCTGAGGCGCTTCGGCATCGGTGCGGCACTGGTCGGCATCGACGGCGAGATGCGCGCCCTTGGCCTGCGCCCGGATGGCACGCCCTGGGCCGTGGCGGTCGAGGCGCCCGACCCCAGCCGCCGCGCGGCGCATTCGCTGCTGGCGCTGCACGATGCGGCGGTGGCGACTTCGGGCGATTACCGGCACCGCGTTCAGGCCGGGGGCCGGGCGCTGTCGCACACCATGGACCCGCGCCGCGGCGCGCCGCTGCTAGCGCCGCCGGCCTCGGTCACGGTGGTCGCGCAAACCTGCGCAGAGGCCGACGCCTGGGCCAGCGCGCTGATGGTGCAGGGCGCAGCCGCGGGCCCCGCGCTGGCCCGCCGCCGTGGCCTTGATGCGCTGTTTCTGCTGCGCGAGGGAACCGGCCTTCGGGCCGTGTCGGTGGGCCGTCTGTTCGGGGGTCTGGACAGATGACGCGCGTGCAGAGCAGGCGTCCTGGCGCTTTCTGCCGGTTCATCCCCGCAAGGCGGCCTTGCCGGTGCGCCCCTCCTTGGGCGCGGGCAGACAGGCTGTCGTCCCCATGCAACCCCCGGCAGCCGCCGGGCCACAGGACAACAAAGGGGGGCGATGCGAACCTGGTCTGCGTCAAGGTCGGGGCGCGCGCAGGGCAGAAAGGCCGATAGCCGCGTTTGCCGCCGCGGTTGTCGGATCGGTCCGGCAGACCTGCCGCATTCCGGGCCACCAGCGGGCAAGAGCGCAGCTGAGGAGATCTTGGGTCAACCGGAGGGCGATCCAGCCGCCGTGGACAGGATTGCCCTCGATGCCCTGCGCCCGCTGCTCCGGCGTGTGGGCGGCGAACGCCATCCGCCCCGCACGCCGTCCGGCCAGCGTGCCGTCCGGCCAGCGTGCCCTGCACCGGATTGCCACGCGCGCGGCCACGTCCGCCGAGTCAGGTCGACCACCAGACAGGGCCTAGCCGGCGGACGGCTGGACGGCCCCGCTGGTTCGTCACCCGCCGGCCATCCGCCAGGAAATGCTGACGGTCACGAACCTTCATCAACCCGGCATGGCCCTGGCCTGCGAGGCCCCGCCTCCAGATCCCGACGCCGCGCGTGCATCGGAATGTGAAGGCGCTGAGCCTTTTCCTTCACAAGCCTATCTACTACACGGACCCGGTTGTTCCCGTGGCTGAACTGAGAAAGGTCATCATGACCACGCCTGCATCGCACAAGCCTCTCGGACAGCCGGCGGTGGATCATATCCGGCGTGAAGTCTCTCAGGTCCTTGCGATCTACGATCTTCTCTATCCGACACAGACGCTGAACCTGTTCCTTTACGAAAGCAACGATCCCCTTTCAGGAAAGCCCTCGGTGATCGAGGGGCCTGTCACCTTGCAGGCCAGCCATCTCAGCCCCGAATTCCTGGGTCAGATGCGCAGGCCCGCCCCGCGGGAGGGGGCGCCTGTCGTCACCGTCATGGTCTCGATCCCGCGCGCGCCTCTGCCAAGCGAGAGGGCGCTGACCGATGCGCCCTGGGCGCCGGTGCGCGGGCTGAAGGCTGTTCATCGTCTCAGCCCGATGCTCTACGAGACGATCCGCTATCAGGCCGAGATGGCCCGCAAACGCCGCTCACGGCGTGTGCACAGCACGGTCTCGCTTGCGCGCAGCCAGGGTTCGCAGTTGTTTCCGCCCCCTGCGCCTGCCGACAGCGCCACCAGACCCGCGATCCTGATCGGCATGCACTGGCTGGAAGTCGGGGGAGCCGAAGCACTGGCCTTCGATACGGTGCAATGGGCGCTCGAGGCAGGGCTGCGCGTGTTCGTGGTCACCTCGGTGCCCTCGATCCAGCGCCTGAGAAGCAAGCTGCCCGATCATCCGGATGTCCGGTTCATCCCGCTGGACCGCTACCTGCCCCATCACCTGTGGCCCCGCTTCATCGAGCAGCTGGCCCTGACCGAGAACATCCGGCTGGTCCATATCCATCATTGCACGTTCCTGTACGAATCCCTGCCACAGTTGCGCACCATGATGCCCTGGGTCAGGGTCATCGACAGCACCCACATCGTCGAATATGCAGACGGCGGTTATCCCCGGATCTCGGGGGTATGGTCGAACTACATCGACATGCACCATGTCATCAGCCGCCAGCTCGTGCGCTATTACCGCGACGATTTCCACATCGTCGGCAAGGTCCGGCTGGGCCGCATGCTGACCCGGCCAGAGGGCGAGGCGAGCCCGCCGGACCTGCGCCTGCAGGCCGGACAGAAAACCCTGCACGTCACCTTCATCGGCCGGCTTTATTATCAAAAGCGCCCCGTCGTCGTCGTCGAGGCCATCCGCGCCCTTGCCGGCTGGGCGGACAGGAACCAGGTGGATCTGCGTGGCACCATCGTGGGCGAGGGGCCGTTCCGGGGGGCGGTCACGCGGCTGCTGCAACGGTACGGGCTGCAGGACAGGGTGGCGATCGAGCCTGCCTCGGCCGACGTGCCCGGCCTTCTCGGGCGGTCGGACATCCTGCTGCTTCCCTCCAACAACGAGGGGCTGGCGCTGGTCTGCTACGAGGCGCTGGCCCATGGCTGCATCCCGATCTCGACCGATGTCGGCGCCCAGGGCGAGATCATCCCGCCGGACCTGCTGGTGCCCGTGGAACCCCGCGCGGCCGTGCGCGGCATCGTCACCGCCGTGGACCGGCTGTGGCGGGACGGCGCGTTCCTTGCCGCGCAAAAGGCCGCGCTGCAGGCCGCATCGCGCGCGCTTGCCGCTGATCCGACCGCCCGAGAGGTGCTGATGCCGCTTTACCGGGATGCAGCGCAAGGCCACCAGACCGAGGAGACCGGTTCCCGATGAGCGCCCTGACCAGAACGGCCGCCGTCATCGTCACCTTCAACCGCTCTGCCAAGCTGATGAAGGTCCTGGATGCGCTGGACCGCCAGACCCTGAAGCCCGACCTGATCCTGGTCGTGGACAACGCCTCGACCGACAACACCGCGGAGCTGGTCGAGGCGCGCGCCACGCAGGACAGCGCGATCCGCTATATGCGCCTGCCCCGGAACGTGGGCGGGGCCGGGGGCTTTCACGAAGGGATGAAGGCCGCCTATGCCCAGGGGGCCAACTATTTCTGGGTGTCCGACGACGACGCCTATCCCGAGCCAGACGCCCTTGAAAGGCTGCTGGACGCCATCACCGCCTTTGAGGACGCGAACGTCTGGCGCCCCAGCTTTGCCTGCTCGCGGGTCGAATGGACCGACGGGACCCTGTGCGAGATGAACACGCCGCGCCCGGTCTGGGACTGGCCGCGCTTTCTGACCCCGGACCGGCCGTGGGCGCTGGTCGATTCCTGCTCGTTCGTGTCGGCGCTGATCCCGCGGTGGGCGGTGCGCGAACATGGGCTGCCGATCGCGGACTACTTCATCTGGTTCGACGACGCCGAATACACCCGCCGCATCGCGCGGTCGTACCCCGGCATCTACTGCCCCGAAAGCCGGGTGATCCACGACACGCCCGACAACAGGGGCGTCAACTTCGGGATGATCGACGACAAGAGCCTGTGGAAGTTCAAGTACGGCGCCCGCAATGAAACCTCATGGCGCCGCCGCGAGCAGGGTCTGGCGGGCGTGCTGGCCTATGCTTATGGTGTCCGACGGCAGATGCGGGAGGCAGGTGTCCCCCGGCGCCTGAAATGGTCCATCTATGGTGCGATTTTCAAGGGTTACGCCTTTCGGCCTGCAATCGAGCACGTGACGTGATCAGACCAGATTTCTCATTGCGAAAAATGGCCAAGCTGCTGGCGGGACCCAGATCCTTTCGATTGAACAGGACTACCCTGACCAGCCTGGCGGAGGAATTCGACGCGACGCCTGCCATCATGGCGAAATTCGTGCATCGTTTCTGTCCTGCTGCGGTCGAGGACAATCGATTCTGGGCAAAATCCGACACGATGCTGTTCGTCCATATCCCCAAGACCGCCGGCATGTCGGTGGGAAAGGCGATGCAGCAGGCTTTCGATCAGTTCCACGGAGTCGAATGGAACAACATAGGCCCCTCGTTCTATAAGGCGTCGCGACAGGCCGCCTATCTGCAATCCAGAGGCAATATCCGTCAGATTGTCATGGGCCATTATGGCTGGAGCGAGATGCAGCTCTGGCGCAATCAGGAACTGCCGATCAAGTCGGCGACCATCCTGCGCGACCCGGTCCAACGGATGATCTCGAACTTCAACTACAACAGCTCTGCCGCTCATCCGGCGCACCAAGACTTTGTGAAACGCTTCCCTCAAATCGAAAGCTATGTCGAAAGCACCAGCTTTGACGTGCAGTTGTCGCAGGCCATCGGTTTTGCCACGTCCTTCGACGACGTGCTGGCCAAGCTGACACGGTATTACAGCTTCATTGGCGTCACCGAACGCCTAAGCCAGTCTCTGGCCTTCCTGTCTCGGTCCCACGGCCTGCCGCCAATTACCGAATACCATACGAATGTCGGCTCCAAGCCTGCTGATAAGCTGCCTGATGCCGTCCGGGACCTGATCCTGGACCGCAATCATAACGACACCAAGATTCACGCGCTGATGCTGCGGCTCTACGCGATGTCCGAGGAGACCTGACATGAATCGACAGGCTGCGACGATCACAAGCGCCAAGCCCCTGCGTCTTTTCTTCCATGCTCCCGGTATCGCCGCGCATAGGCCGCGGTCGTCCCTTCCGATGATCACAGGTGCGCAGTCCACGACCACCGACAGCATCGCAGGGCTTTACCCCAATCACATGCTGACCGGCAATCGCGGCAACATCATTCATGCTGAGGCCCCTGCCAAGATCTTCGCCAAGTCGCCCAGCGGCTCGACCTATGGCAACTTGGCAGAGATCCTGAACGCGATCGGCGCCGGCTTCGCCACGCGCATGTCGCGATCATTTGACATGGTCATCATTTCGATGGCGAATTTCATTCGGCCCGACCATGACGGGGCGCGCCTGCTAAAAAGCCTCAGGGCGCTCAAGGGCCAGGTTCCGGTGGCGGTTCTGGGCTGCGGGCTGCAGGGCAATCACAAGCTGTCGGACATGATGCCGGGCAATGCCGCATTGATCGACTGGTTTAATCAGAATGCTGTCATCTTTGGCGTACGCGGCGCCCAGACGGCCAACTGGCTGCATGACAATGGCTTCAAGAACGCAGACGTGCTGGGTTGCCCCAGCCTTTATGCCTATCCCCACAGCATCATGGGCCTGGACGGTGCGGCCGCCCGCAGCAAGGGTGCGGCAGCTTCGGTGATGACCGCAGGCTATATCAAGATGGCCAATGGCACCCTTTCTCCGCGCGGGATCGAGCTGGCGCACGCCTTTCAGAAGGCCAGTGCCTCTTACGTGTTTCAGGATGAACCCTGGTCATTCGAGGGGTTGGCGCACATGCGCGGTCTTTACAACGAAGGCAATAACGAATTCCGTGCCGAC
Source organism: Paracoccus endophyticus (assembly GCF_003286075.1). Lineage (GTDB taxonomy): Bacteria > Pseudomonadota > Alphaproteobacteria > Rhodobacterales > Rhodobacteraceae > Paracoccus > Paracoccus endophyticus. The sequence continues at coordinate 64,434 of NZ_QLUV01000008.1, forward strand.
CTTTTGAATGACTGGCTGGGTCAGCAGGCTGGGGGCAAGCTGAATTTCCTGCGTTATTACTATTTTAACGAGGCAGGAGCATGGCGTCAGGCTGCGTTGCGCCATGACGTTTATGTCGGAGACCGTTTCCACGGCGGAGTAGCCGCGCTGCAGGCCGGCGTTCCTGCGATCTTCCTATCGCACGACAACCGTGTTGTCGAACTGGCCGAACATTTCGGACTGCCCCACCTTTCGACCAAGGCGTTCGCCCGCAAGGGCCTGCCTGCCGTTTTGGAAGAATATCTGTCACCGCAAGCCCTGCAGGCAATGAAGACCCTCTATCAGCAACGCAGACGCGAATTCTTCGCCGTGGCCGCGCGTGCAGGTTTAACCCCTGCGATCGAAGACGTGCGGGTTCCTGATGCAGTCCCAGCCGCTCCACCAGTGCCGTTCAAGCAAAAGCTGCGCCGTTTGGCACACCGCCTGCGCTAAGCCAGACTAGAGCGGGTTTTGAACGAACGCGGGCACTGCCGTTCCGCCCTGCACGCCGTCCAGGAACGCTGCGGCCGTGTCCAGCGCCTCGCGCACGGTCACGTCCATGTCGAGGTAGCGATAGGTCCCCAGGCGGCCGACGAAGGTGACACGGGGCGTGGCCTCGGCCAGCGCCACATAGTCCGCCAGCAGCGCCTTTTCGTTCACCAGGCGGATCGGGTAATAGGGGATGTCCCCGGGCTCTGCCGCGCGGCTGTATTCGCGATAGCAGACGCTGCCCTCGTGGCGTTCCCAGGGCGAGAAGTGCTTGTGCTCGGTGATGCGCGTATAGGGCACGTCGCTGTCGCCATAGTTCATCACCGCGCAGCCCTGATAGTCGCCGGCGACGGTGAAACGCTCGAAATCCAGCGTCCGATACCCCAGCCGGCCCAGGCGATAGTCGAAGAAGCCGTCCAGCGGGCCCGACCAGAAGACGTGATCGACCGTCTCGGCCATCGCCGGCGCATAGGGGGTGGACAGATCGACCGTGATCCGCGGATGGTCGAGGATGGCCCCGATCATCGCGGTATAGCCCTCGGCCGGCATGCCCTGGAACCGATGGGCAAAGTAGTTGTCGTCATAGTTGAAGCGCACGGGCAGGCGCTTGAGGATGCTTGCGGGCAGTTCGGACGGCGAGCAGCCCCACTGTTTTTCCGTGTAGCCCTTGAAGAACGCCTCGTAGAGTTCCGGCCCCACGAAGCGCAGCGCCTGCTCCTCGAAGGTCTGCGGGTCGGCGATGCTGGTGTCGGCCTTGGACTCGATGAACGCGCGGGCCTCGTCGGGGCGCAGCGTGGTGCCGAAGAACTGGTTGATGGTCAGCAGGTTGATGGGCAGGGAATACACCCGGCCCTGCGCCGTCGTCTTGACGCGGTTCTGGAAGGGCCTGAACGCCGCAAAGCGGTTGACGTAGTCCCAGACCTCGGCATCGTCGGTGTGGAAGATGTGGGGGCCATAGCAGTGCAGCAGGACCCCGGTGTCCGGGTCCCGCTCGGTATGGCAGTTGCCCCCGATATGGGGACGCCCGTCGATGATGCGGCAATCGTGCCCTGCCTGTGCCAACTGGCGCCCGATCACCGCGCCCGAGAGCCCCGCCCCCACCAAGAGTATCTTCATCGAGTTCCGTCCCTCTGGAATGCTGTCCGGCCCTGGGCCGCGCAGGCGTCGGCCATCGTCATGACATCCTGATGCGATCTGTCCAGCCGCTTGTGCAGCCCGTCCGACAGCGCCTTGGCCAGAAGCTTGCGATAGGCCCCGCGGTCAGGGCCGTAATGGCGTGCCTGACGCCGCCACTTGGCCAGCAGGATGGGCAAGAGCGGCCAGAACCATGGCCCCGCCGCCACGCGATAGGCGATCAGGGCATTGCGATACATGTAATAGACCTTCCACAGGGGCCGCAGCACCAGGGTTCCGTCCGTCTGGATGGATCGGGTGTCGTGTTCGAAACGGAGGCCGGGGCAGAAACCGATCCGCAGCCCGAGGCGACGCATCTGCAACGTGTAAAGCTGGTCGTCGCCATAGATGAACAGCCTTCCGTCGGGAAATCCGGCACGCGCAAGGCTGTCGCGCGACAGAAACAGCCCGACGAACGACGCCATGTCGATGTCCGTCGGGTCTGCACCGGGCTGATAGGCCGTGTCGCCCAGATAAAACCCCCTCCGACCCTGCCCGCCCAGGACCCGCAGGAACTCTGGCAGGTGCCAGAAGGGATTGCGGTAGGGGCGGTTCATCTCGCATATCTGGCCCGAGGGTGTCCACACAGCCGCGCTGATCGCGTCCAGGCCCCGTGTGTCCAGGCGGCGAAACCTCTCGATGGCACCGCGAAAAGGACGGCCGTCATCGTCCATGACGACGATCCAGTCCGGGTCCAGGACGGCGACAGCATGCCGCAGGCCCTGCTCGAACCCGCCCGCGCCGCCAAGATTGCGGTCCTGGTGCAGAACGGTCAGCCGCGGGTCGTCGATGCCGTTCAGGAACTCGGCCGTCCCGTCATCGGAGTTGTTGTCCAGAACCAGCAGGTGATCCAGGTCCTCGCCCAGCAGACGGTCCACGGTGACACGCAACTGGCCGATCCGGTTGTGAGTGACGACCACGGCGGCAAGGCTCTGCCGGGGTTCGGTCCGAGCCGCGATGCTCGAGTGCTGGATCGGCTGGCCGCTTTGAAGCACTTCAGTCCCCTGACCTGAGCAGTTCGTTTCTTGGGTGAGTGCAGGCCCCACGCGGCCCCGGTTAGCGTCAAGCGGCACAAGGGGCAATCAGGGAGAACAGACCTGGCATGGAAGGCCGCGGGACAGCCCTGTCCAGGGCAGTGATGCGTTGACGCCGTGAGTCAACGCCCGGCGCTCCCGGTTGCCGATGGGCAGGCTGACGAAGGCGGCCATCCGGTGCCGCGGATACTCAAGCGCGTGCGCGAAGGCGGCGCGACGCCGGAACACGGTGCCCTCTGCCCGGTCCATGATGCCCCAGTGCGCCGTCATGGGGTGGCCCGGCCACAGGGGCAGACCTCTCCCGCCGAATCGCGCCGGATCGGGATCGGGTCCGCCCCCGATCCCGATCCGGCGATCTCGACGACCGGCTGGGGCGGCCAGGGACGCCCCCATCCTGCGCTGCAGGTTCAGCGGGGTGCACCCATCGCCCGTGGCGCTCGTCGGCAACGTGGCAGCGCGACGCCGCGGTTCAGCGCCGGGGCGGCTTGCCGGGCCTGACCGGCTTGCCGGCGCCCCCGGCGGGGCGGGGCTTGAAGGGGGCCTTAGCCGGCTTGCCCCCGGGCTTGCCGGCGGCTTTCCCTGCCTTTCTGACGGGCCGTTCCCCGGTGGGGGCGGGCTGCGCCTTGGCGGCGGGGTCGGCCCACGCGCGGCGGGGCAGGGCAGCATCGCGCGTGGGGGCAGGGGCGGTTTCGCGCGCGGACGCAGGGGCATCGTCGCGGGGCGCGGGTTTTGGCTTTCGCGGCCCGGCAAGCGGGCGGCGAACTTGGGCTCCCTCGGGGCAGTCCAGCATCGGCTCGCCCGGCAGGCGGCGCATGGACAGGCCCGGCTCCAGCTCGACCCCGTCGCCAAAGCGGGGGGCGTCGGCGGCCGAGATCTGCACGAAGGTTTCCGTCTGGCGAACGCGGATCGCGCCGATGGCGTCGCGGGTGATGCCGCCTGCCTCGCAGATCTTGGGCAAAAGCCAGCGCGCCTCGGCCCGGCCCTCGTGGCCGACCGACAGCGCGAACCAGGCGGCGTCACCGAAATCGCCGCGCGGGGCGCGCGCGCCGGCGCCCGGCGCGTCGGGACGGGTGGTTTCCATCAGCTCCTCGGGCGCGGGGCGGCCCTCGCGCCACAGCCGCACAAAGGCGGCGGCGACCTGCGCGGGGCCAAAGCGGTCCAGCAGGCGCGCGCCGGCCTCGGCCTCGTCGCCCGGATCGGCCGCCAGCGCCGGATGGTCCAGCATGCGCGCATCGTCCCGCGCGCGCACCTCGTCGGCTGACGGGGCGCCGCCCCACTCGGCCTCGACCCGCGCGCCCTGCAACAGGCGCTGCGCCTTCTTGATCTCGGCGGGCGTCACGATCAGCGCCGACACTCCCTTGGCCCCGGCCCGGCCCGTTCGGCCCGACCGGTGCAGCAGCGTGTCGGAATTGGTGGGCAGGTCGGCGTGGATCACCAGCTCCAGCCCCGGCAGGTCGATGCCGCGCGCCGCCACGTCGGTGGCGATGCAGACCTGCGCCCGCCCGTCGCGCAGCGCCTGCAGGGCGTGGGTGCGCTCCTGCTGGCTGAGCTCGCCCGACAGCGCCACGACCCGAAAGCCGCGGTTGCCCATGCGGGCAAGCAGGTGGTTCACGTTGGCGCGGGTCTTGCAAAAGACGATGGCCGTCCGCGCCTCGTAAAAGCGCAGGATGTTGAAGATCGCGTTTTCCCGGTCGCGCGTGGTCACGTTGAGCGCGCGATAGGCGATGTCGCCGTGCTGGCGCGCCTCGCCGCCGGCGACGACCCGCAGCGCGTCGCGCTGGAACTCGGCCGCAAGCCGGGCAATCGCAGGCGGGACGGTGGCCGAGAACATCAGCGTGCGCCGGTCCGCGGGGGCGGCCGTCAGGATGAACTCCAGATCCTCGCGGAACCCGAGGTCCAGCATCTCGTCGGCCTCGTCCAGCACGCAGGCGCGCAGGCACGACAGGTCAAGGCTGCCGCGTTCCAGATGGTCGCGCAGTCGGCCCGGCGTGCCCACGACGATCTGCGCCCCCCGGTCCAGCGCCCGGCGTTCCGTGCGGAAATCCATGCCGCCGACGCAGGTGGCCACCTGGAACCCGGCCTTTTCGTAAAGCCAGCCCAGTTCGCGCGCGACCTGCAACGCCAACTCGCGCGTGGGCGCGATCGCCAGCGCCAGGGGCGCGGCCAGCATCCCCGACGTGTCGCCGTTCAGGATGCCCTCGGCCATCGCCAGCCCGAAGGCCACGGTCTTGCCCGAGCCGGTCTGCGCCGACACAAGCAGGTCGCGCCCCTGCGCGTCGGGCGCCAGCACGGCCTGCTGGACAGAGGTAAGGCTGGCATAACCCTTGCCGGCCAGGGCTGCACCCAAGGGTGCCGCAATGTCGAAATCGGTCATTGATCGTCGCCAGAAGGGGATGCCGCGCACCCGTTGGGCGGCCCCGTCGCGCCCCTGGCGGTCGGACGCCCGCGCCCGCCACCGCCGCGTCGCGGGCCGAAAGGACGTTCCTTAGACGCAAACCGGGCCGAAGTCAAAGAGTTCCTGAGCCATGGCGCACAGGCCCGGGGCGTCGCACGGCCCTCGGCGGTCGATGATGGTCCCCGGGTCGTCCCCGGGGCGTCCCCGTCGGGCCGATGACCCCGCGCAGGCGGCAGGCCCCCGGCATCGGCTGCCCCGGGGCCGGGGCGCTTTCACCAAGTCGCGGCCGTGCCGCGGGTGGCCGGTGCAACCCGCCCGGCCTGCGCCTTCATTCACCCACGCCTGACGCGCCTCGCTGCCTGAACGCTTGCTGCAGACGTCTCCGCGGCGTTCGCGGCCCCGCGTGTGTCGTGTGCAGGACGCAAAGGCCCGGTGCCCTGAGACGCCAGGCGGCTGGCCTCGATCAGATGGGCCGCGCGGCGGTCCATCGTCGGCTCGAACATGTGCGACCTGCCAAAGTGCCGCGCGGCCTTTGCCGCCAGCACGAGGTCCGAGCGATCCTTGTCCAGGATCGCGATCCTGTCCGCCAGTGCGCCGGGATCCTGCAGGGGGGTGGCCCAGCCGCCGCCGGACTGCGCGATCGCGCCAAGAAGCGCCTCGTTGTCATAGCCGATGATCGGCACGCCGCAGGACATCACCTCCGAATAGGTGCTGGACGGATCGCCCTGCACATGGCAGCAGACGAACAGATCCGACGCCTCCCTCAGCGTCGGGAGCCATCCACTTTCGAAATCCAGCGGTCCGTGCAGGGTGACAGGCCCGGCCAGGCCCCTCGCCGCGATCCCGGTGGCCAGCTTCTTTTCCAGATCGCCGCTGCCATAGATATCCATCGTGAAGGGCACGTTGCGCCGGCGCAGCTCTGCGGCGACCTTGGGCAGTTGAAGCACCCCCTTCATCGCAATGAGGCGCCCGCCGAACACGAGGCGCAAGGGCTTTCCGGCACGCAGCCTGTCCAGCTTGGCACCGAACACCGCATCCGACACCAACCCGGCCTGGGGCACGCGGTTGTCGAAGAACAACAGGCTGCGCGGGCTGAGATCCTTGTAGATGTCGTAGGTCGGCGTGCCGTTGCACTGCAGACCCGCGCAGTCCCGCAGCATCCGGCGACGGATGCGCTCGGCCTGTTCGATCCAGAGCTTTCGACGCAGGCGAAGAACCGGGTTCCTGGTGTCCGCATCCACGATCTGGCGTTCGGTCCGGGGGGTATATTCACTGGTAAAGACGATCGGCACGCCCAGCCGCTTGCACAAGGCGGCCGTCGGCGCCTCGAAGGGCGACAGGAACGCCAGCACGACAGCCGCATTCGCGATGCGCGCGGCCAGGGCGTCCAGCCCCACCGGGCGCACCTCCAGTTCGGTTTCGAACGCGCCCGGAGTCACCTCGACGTGGTCCATGTCCGACGACGGCGTGCTGCTCAGCGTGACCAGGCTGGTCACCGGGCCGGGCCAGCGCCGGGCAAAGGCGGCTGCCCCGTTCATGTATTTCTGTGTCATCACCAGCCCGCCGTGTGGCCCGCGGTGCGCAGCAAGGGAAGGCAGCAGGATCAGTTCCGCGGAATTCATGGCCGTTTTCATGTTGGCTGCTCCACTGTGGGCGAAACCCGTTGGGGGGTGCTCAATTCATCAACCCCTGCCCGAATGCCGAGGGGTCGTTTTGGGAAACAAGGCGCGGCACAGGCCGCAACGGGATCGTGGAAGGGTTGAAAAATGACGTGGGTGGATTGATCCCTCAGGAGGCGATTCTTGCGAGGTATTCGACGTCGAAGCGGGAATTCTGCCGGTCCGGGCCGATGTCGGCCTGTCCCTGGATGACCAGGTCGATGATCGTCTGTTGGCGCGCCGGGTCCAGATCGGGATAGAGCGGAAGGCACAGGATCTGCGACGTGATCTGCCGGGCCACGGGCAGAAACCCCGCATGGGCGGACGGCAGGTCTCGATACATCGGCATGTCCGAGATCAGCGGATAGAAATACCGGCGCGCGTGGATGTCATGGGCTTTGAGCCGTTCCAGCAGGGCGTCCCGGTTCATGCCGTAATCCCGGCCCACAAGGATCGGAAAAGCGTAGTGGTTCTGTCCTGATCCGCATGGCGGACATACGCACCGCACGCCGTTCACGTTCCGCAGGCCGTCCATGTACCGCTGGGCCACGATCCCGCGGGCCCGGATCATGTCGTCGATGTGGTTGAGCTGCGTCAGGCCGATGGCCGCGTTGATCTCGCTCATCTTGGCATTCAGCCCGATCGTATCGACATGCGCCTCGTCCGTGATCCCGAAGTTGCTCAGCCGATCCACCGCACGCTTGGTGTCCCGATCGCGCGAGATGATGGCGCCGCCTTCAAAGGTGTTGAACACCTTGGTGGCGTGCAGGCTCAGCACCGACATGTCGCCCCATTGCAGGACAGAGCCGCCTGCATCGCTGACCGCAAAGGCATGGGCCGCGTCATAGATCACGGGAATCCCGTAGCGCCGCGAGAGGTCCTGGAATGCCGCCACGTCGCAGGGAATGCCAAAGGTGTGCACCGGCATGATGGCCCTGGTGCGCGGCGTGATTGCACGCTCGACCCGTTCCGGATCGAGGTTCAGCGTCCCCGGGTCAATGTCGCCGAAGACCGGCGTTGCACCCGCCCAGGTGATCGCATGAGCCGTGGCGACGAATGAAAACGGCGTGGTGATGACCTCGCCGCCCGCTACCGCCGCGTGACGCAAGGCCACCATGAGGCCCACCGTCGCATTGGCCACCAGCGAAAGGTGCTCGACCCCGAGATAGCGGGCAAGCGCCGCCTCGAAACGCTGCACCAGCGGGCCGTTGTTGGACAGCATCCGGCTGTTCCAGATTTCCTCCAGCAAGGGGATGATCTCGGCCAGGGGAGGAAGACTGGGCTTCGTGATAAAGACCGGGCCGCCGCTTGTCATGAATGCCTCCAAGTCAGAAATAGCGAATGAAACCGTCTCGACTTGCCGCGCGGCGCTCAGTTTGCCTTTGCTTCGCAGCGATCTGTCGTTTCGTTCTTGTGAATGCCTTTCGCCGGCCCGTGATCTTCAGTGTCGGGGCGGCTGGAGAGGGGAAAGGGAAATCGGTGGTCTGCCGGTTCAGGGCGCTCTGCGATCACGCGGGCTGGCACGCCGCCGGCAACCACCCGCGGCGCAAGGTCGCACGTCACCACTGCATTGGCGCCGATGATCGCGTCCTCTCCGATCCGGACGGCGCCCATGATGACCACGCCTGCCCCGATCTCGACGCGGTCGCCGATGACGGGCCGGTCCTGCGGTTCGGTCAGGCGCGCAATGCCAAAGGTCGTGTTCTGCCGGATGGTGACATCGTTCCCGATCCACTGCGCCACCAGGATCATTCCTCCGAAATGATCCAGCCGGACGCGGCGCCCGACCCGGACCGTATAGGGAAGCAGGATTCCGGTTGCGCGCGCGGTCAGCCAGAACATGACGCGATAGATCAGCGTCATGGGGGCCCGCAGAGGCTTGGGAAACGCCATGCGCCAATTGCCGAACCGGTGCCAGAACAGCACCCAGAACCCGTCGGAGAAAAAATTCCCCCCGTGGGTGCGGAAATCCTCCGCGATCAGGGCCACAAGGGCAATATCGGGCGGATTCCCGTTGCAGTCACCCTTGAAGGGGACAAAACGAGGATCAGCGGCGGCGCGCTGTTGCCATTTGGTCATGGCAGGGCCGAAATTGTCATCATGCCGATAAGCCTTGATGGCTGGAAAGAGCCTCTGCAGTCGCAAGAGCCGTTGGGCCACATGGTGAAACTCAGTTGGTGTTCAAAGGAATGCCTCAACAAGCGCCGTGCAGTGAAAAACGTGCCGGCACCTGCAGACTATGCACCCCTACGGGGAAAGGAAGCTGGCTATAAGGACAGGTTTCTCGCTTGACCCCGTGCGGCGTCAGCGGCTGTCCGGCCTTTGCACGGGGTAACGCCGAACCGCCTGCAATGCCGACGAGCAAACGATTGCAGGTCTGGCGGCAGCGGGAATCATCCGGTCACGACAGAAGGGGGCGGGCGTCCGCCCCGCAGGATCGCTGAACCCGGCGATCCCGCCCGTTCCTGCCCCCGCCGTGGCGCTCGCCTAGGCCGATTCGATCCGCGCCAGCGGGGCGCCGAACGCCACGGGGGCGCCCGCCTCGGCAAGATGGCGCAGGCGGCCGGAGTGCGGGGCCTCGACGCGCGTCTCCATCTTCATCGCCTCCATCACGGCGATCACGTCTCCGGCGGCGACCTCGGCGCCGTCCTCGGCCTGCCAGACCTGCAGCGTGCCGGCGACCGGGGCCGTGATGACGTCCTCGGCCGCTTCGGCCGGCGTCTCGGACGCCGCCGTTCCGGCGGGGGCGGCGGCCAGCATCCCGGCTGGCAGGCCGATTTCGACGCGGCGGCCGTCGATCTCGACGGCAAAGCGCAACAGCGGCGCGGCGGGCGCAGGGGTCACGCGGTCGTGACCCGCCAGGGCCGCAAGCCGGTCGGCAAAGTCGGTCTCGATCCAGCGAGTGTGGACGGCGAAACCGCCGTCCTCGGCCCGGAACTCGGGCGCCGCGATCACCGCGCGGTGGAAGGGCAGGACCGAGGCCACGCCGTCGATGCGGAACTCGGCCAGCGCGCGGGCCGCACGGGCCAGCGCCTCCTCGCGCGTGGCGCCGGTGACGATCAGCTTGGCCATCAGCGAATCGAAGCTGCCCGGCACCACCGACCCGGCGGCGACCCCGCTGTCCATCCGCACGCCCGGGCCGGCGGGGGCGTCCCATCCGGTCACGGGGCCGGGCGTGGGCAGAAAGCCGCGCGCCGGGTCCTCGGCGTTGATGCGGAACTCCAGCGCGTGCCCGCGGGGCGCAGGCACCGCCTCGTCGGCCAGCCGCGCGCCCGCCGCCACGGCGATCATGGCGCGCACGATGTCGATGCCGGTCGTCTCCTCGGTCACCGGATGCTCGACCTGAAGCCGGGTGTTGACCTCAAGAAACGACAGCGTGCCGTTCGCCGACAGCAGGAACTCGACCGTGCCCGCGCCGCTGTAGCCCGCCTTGGCGCAGATCGCGCGGGCCGAGGCATGGATGCGCTCGCGCTGGTCATCCGAGATGAAGGGGGCGGGCGCCTCCTCGACCAGCTTCTGGTTGCGGCGCTGAAGGGAACAGTCGCGGGTGCCCAGCACCTTGACCCGCCCGTGCCGGTCGGCCAGCACCTGCGCCTCGATGTGCCGGGGCCGGTCGAGGAACTGTTCGATGAAGCATTCGCCGCGTCCGAAGGCGGTCAGCGCCTCGCGCGTGGCGGACTCGAACAGCTCCTCGACCTCGTCCAGCGTCCAGGCGACCTTCATGCCGCGTCCGCCGCCGCCGTGGGCCGCCTTGATCGCGATGGGCAGCCCGTGGGCCTCGGCAAAGGCGCGGGCCTCGGCGGGCGTCTCCACGGGACCGGGGGTGCCGGCGACCAGCGGCGCGCCCACGGATTCGGCGATGCGGCGGGCCTCGATCTTGTCGCCTAGCGCCTCGATCACATGGGGGTCGGGGCCGACCCAGATCAGGCCCGCCGCCTGAACGGCGCGGGCGAACTCGGCGCGCTCGGACAGGAAGCCATAGCCGGGATGAACCGCGTCGGCGCCCGCGCGGCGCGCAATGGCGATCAGCTTGCCCGCGTCCAGATAGGTTTCGGCCGGCCGCTCGCCGCCCAGGGGATAGGCCTCGTCGGCCATGCGGACGAACAGCGCGTCGCGGTCGGAATCGGCATAGGCCACGATGGGCGCGATCCCCTCGTCGCGGCAGGCGCGGATGATGCGGACGGCGATCTCGCTGCGGTTGGCGATGAACAGGCGGCGGATCGGGCGCGTCTCGGCACCGGGCTCGAACAGGGATGTCATCATGGCGTGGGCTCGATCGGGCTGAAGGGACGGTCTGCGGCGAACCGGATGCGCGCGCCGGGCGGGATCTGTCCCGCCAGCGGCAGCGCATGGGGCAGCACGGTGGCGATGACCGGATAGCCGCCGGTCAGCGGATGGTCGGCCAGAAACAGCACCGGCTGGCCGGAATGGGGCACCTGGATCGCGCCGCGCTCGGTCCCCTCGGACGGCAGTTCGCGCGCGTCGTCGCGGACCAGGGGCTGGCCCGCCAGGCGGATGCCCACGCGCGAGGACTGGGGCGTGACCTCCCAGTCCTGCGACAGCAACAGGTCCAGCGCGGCCTGCGGGAACCAGTCGCTGCGGGGGCCGAGCGTCACCGGCAGCACCACGACCTCGCCCGGCGCCGCAAGGGCCGGGCGCGGGGCGGGGTCGGGATCGACGGCCCCGGCCGGGTTGCGGGCCAGGCCGATCGTGGCACCGGGGCCGAGCGGCTCGGGGCCGATTTCCGCCAGCGTGTCGCGCGAGGCCGAGCCGAGCAGACGGGGCACGTCGAACCCGCCGCGCACGGCCAGATAGCTGCGCATGCCGCGCGCGGGCGGCGCGATCACCAGCACGTCGCCGGGGTCCAGCGCAAAGGGACGGGCCACGTCCACCGGGATGCGGGCGCCGCCGGCCTCGATCTCGGCCCGCTCGGCCGCGCCGTCGAGAACCAGCGTTGCGGGGGCGTCCACGGCCAGCCGCACGGGGCCGAGCGTGATTTCCAGCGCCGGCGTGTCGGGCGGGTTGCCCGCGCGGTCATTGGCGCGCCGCAGGCTGGGCAGGTCCATCGCCCCGGACGCCGAGATGCCGTCGGATGCCTGTCCGGGCCGCCCCGCGTCCTGAATGAGGATCGGAAAGGCCGTGGCCAGCACCCGCAGCCCCAAGGCCGGCGCAGCCGGCGCGGGCAGGGGCGCCGCGGGCATCGCGTGCACCGCGCCCCGCTGCTCGACGAACCGGACGCGCCCGCCCGGGTGCAGCAGCGCGGGCGGGTCGCGCCCCAGATCCCACATCGGCACCGGCGTCGTGCCGATCAACTGCCAGCCGCCGGGGCTGGCCTTGGGATAGACGCCGCAGAACCGCCCGGCCAGCGCCACCGCGCCGGCCGGGATGCGCGGCCGGGGGGTCGCGCGGCGCGGCAGATCGAAACGCGCGTCCTCGCAGGTCATGTAGGCGAAGCCCGGCGCAAAGCCGGTGAAGGCCACCTGCCAGGTCGCTGCCCCATGCGCGCGGACGGTCTCGGCCACGCTCATCCCCAGATGCGCCGCGACCTCGGCCAGATCCTCGCCGTCATAGACGACCGGGATCTCGACGGCCTCGGCGGGATGTGCCGCGCGGGCCGTGGCGCCCGGCGCGACCGCCGCGATCGCAGCCGCAAGGCCCCCGTCCGCCGCCTGCCCCGGCGTGGTGCGGACCAGCAGCGTGCGCGCAGCCGGCACCAGTTCGGCGATGCCGGGCAGCGGGTCGGCGCTGAGCGCGTCGAACAGCGCCAGCGTGGCGTCCAGATCGGGCAGTTCGACCAGCAGCGTGCGCGGCCCCACGGGAAGAAAGCGCAGGGTCATGTCTGCCACACGCGGTCGGGGATGTCGGTGACGAACATGTACCCCGGCGCATGCGTGATCGCAAAGGGCACCTTCGAGGCCATGACCGCCGCCTGCGGCGTCACCCCGCAGGCCCAGAAGACCGGAACCTCGCCCGCCCGGACCTGCACCGGGTCGCCGAAATCGGGCCGATCCAGGTCGGCGATGCCCAGGGCGTCCGGTGCCCCCACATGGACGGGGGCGCCATGGACTGCCGGGGAACGGCCCGAGATCATCACCGCATCCGCCACCCTGTCGGCCGGGATCGGGCGCATCGAGACGACCAGCGGCCCCGACAGCCGCCCGGCAGGGCGGCAGGGCCGGTTGGTGCGGTACATGGGCACGTTGCAGCCCTGGCTTATGTGCCGGATCTCGATCCCGGCCTGCAGAAGCGGCGTCTCGAAAGTGAAGGAGCAGCCGATCAGGAAGGCCGTCAGATCGGGATGCTCGGCCCAGGCGGCCGAGGCGTCCGGCGTTTCCTCGACCATCACGCCGTCGCGCCAGATGCGATACAGCGGCAGGTCGCGGCGCAGGTCGGCGCCGGGGGCAAGGACCGTGTCAAAGCGGCCCGGCTCGGTCACGTCCAGCACGGGGCAGGGCTTGGGATTGCGCTGGGCGAACAGCAGAAAGTCCCAGGCCCAGTCCCTGGGCAGCGCGATCAGGTTGCACTGGGTGAACCCGATGGCGTGGCCCGAGGTGGGGGCGGCCCAGCCCTGCCGGCAGGCGGCGCGCAATTCGGCGGGGCTGTGGACGGTCATCGCCCAGCCCCCGCAAAGCTGGCGACCTGCACGCCCTCGGCCAGCAGCCGCTCGCGGATGCGCGCGGCCATCTCGACGGCGGCGGGGCTATCGCCGTGCACGCAGATGCTCTGCGCCTCAAGCCGCAGGGTCGATCCGTCGGCGGCCTCGATCACGCCCTCGGTCGCCAGCCGCAGCATGCGCGCGGCCACTAGGTCCGGGTCGTGCAGCACCGCCCCGGGGTCGCGGCGCGAGACCAGCGCGCCGGTGGGCGTATAGGCGCGGTCGGCAAAGGCCTCGGCCACGACCGTCAGCCCCGCGGCGCGGGCGCGGTCCAGGATCGGCGCGCCCGCCAGCGCCATCAGGGTCAGGCCGGGATCGACGGCGCGGATGCCCGCGATCACCGCGTCGGCCTGCACGGCATCGTCCGCGATGGTGTTGTACAGCGCGCCGTGCGGCTTGACATAGCGCACCCGCGTCCCCGCCGCCGCGGCCAGCCCCTGCAACGCGCCGATCTGATAGATCACATCGGCCGTCAGCTCGGCCGGCGCCACGTCCATCTTGCGGCGGCCAAAGCCCACGCGGTCGGGATAGGACACATGCGCGCCCACCGCGACGCCGCGCGCTGCGGCCTCGCGCAGCGTGGACAGGATCGTCAGCGGATCGCCCGCATGAAAGCCGCAGGCGATGTTGGCGGAACTGACGATGCCCAGCATGGCCGCGTCGTCGCCCATCGCCCAGGCGCCATAGCCCTCGCCCAGGTCGCTGTTGATGTCCAAACCCGTGTCCTCCTCAGCTGCCCAGGAAGGCGAAGATGGTGCCGACGGACTTGATCCCCATATACCACGTCAGCGCGCAGACGATCGCGCTGAGCGTCAGCAGCGCGCGGTTATAGCGATAGCCGCCCATCAGGTCCGCGCGGGCAAAGCCGATATAGGTGAAGATCGTCAGCCCGACCGGCAGGATCAGCCCGTTGAATCCGCCCGCAAAGACCAGCAGCGCCGCGGGCGCGGTGCCCAGCAGCAGATAGATGCCCAGCGAGACCGTGATGAAGATGACCGTCGCGATGTCGCGCGCCCGGCTGTCCATGGGGCGGAACACCGGCATGAAGCTGACCGAGGTGTAGGCCGCCCCGATGACCGAGGTGATCGCCGCGGCCCAGAAGATGAGGCCGAAGATCCGCAGGCCCCATTCGCCGGCCGCGGCCAGGAACGCCTGCGCCGCGGGGTTGGCCGTCTTCGAGGCGAGGTCGAGCGTGACGCCCGACGAGGTGACGCCCAGGATCGCCAGGAACAGCACAAAGCGCATGACGCCCGTCACTGCGATCCCCGACAGCGCGCCCCGGGTGATGGCCGGCAGGTTCGCCACGCCGGTCAGGCCCTTGTCCAGCAGCCGGTGCGCGCCCGCATAAGTGATATAGCCGCCGACCGTGCCGCCGACGATGGTCGTGATCGCCGCGAAATCGACGGTGTCGGGCAGCACGGTCTGGCGCAGCGCCTCGCCCACCGGCGGGTTGGTGATGACGGCGACAAAGATCGTCATGGCGATCATCAGGATGCCCAGCACCACGATGATCCGGTCCAGCAGCACGCCCGCGCTTTTCGACAGGAACAGGCCGATCGCCAGGATCGCCGACAGCGCGCCGCCGATCTTGGGGTCCAGCCCGATCATCGCGTTCAGGCCCAGTCCGCTGCCCGCGATGTTGCCGACGTTGAACACCAGCCCGCCGAAGATGACCATCACCGACAGCAGATAGCCCGCGCCGGGAACCGCCCGGTTGGCCGTCTCGGACGCCGGCCGGCCGGTCAGGGCGGTGATCCGCCAGATGTTCATCTGAACCACGAAGTCGATCAGGATCGACGCCAGGATCGCAAAGGCGAAGGCCGCGCCAAGCTTGGCGGTAAAGGTCGCCGTCTGCGTGATGAAGCCCGGGCCGATCGCCGAGGTCGCCATCAGGAAGATCGCCGCGATCAGCCCGCCGCGCATCGAGGCGGCCGATGCGGTGGTGGAAGACGTGTATTCACCCACTGCGGGCCCCCAGAGTTGCGGATTCGGAATGACTGCATTGTCCGGCTTGCAAGCCGTTCCGTCAACGGATTATCCTACAGAACAGAGGATTTGTTCAACAATCCGCGCTGGCTTCGATGCGCCGGCGGGTTTTCGCCGGGATGGCGCCGCAGCGCGCCACAGACACGGGACCAGGGGTGGCGTGGGATGGAGGAGCAGGGACAGGCGTCCGGCGACCGCGCGGCCCCCTTGTCCGAGCAGACGGCCGCGCGGCTGCGGACCATGGTGATCGAGGGCGAGCTTGTGCCCGGCCAGCGCCTGTCCGAGGTGCGGCTGTCGGGCGATCTGGGCGTCTCGCGCAACACCCTGCGCGAGGCGTTCCGCCTGCTCACGCGCGAGGGTCTGGCGCGGCATGAGCCGCATCGCGGGGTGTTCGTCGCCGTCCCCTCGATGGCGGCCATCCTGGACATCTATCGCGTCCGGCGGCTGATCGAGGTCCCGGCCCTGACCAAGGCCTTTCCCCGGCACCGCGCGGTGGCGGCGATGCGCAAGGCCGTGGCAGAGGCCGAGGCGGCGCGCGAGCGTCGGGACTGGCGCGCGGTCGGGTCCGCCAACATGCGGTTTCATGCCGCTGTCGTGACGCTGACCGAAAGCCCGCGCCTGATCGCCTTTTACACGCAGGTCGCGGCCGAGCTGCGCCTTGCCTTCGGCCTGCTGAGCGATCTGGAACAGCTGCACGAGCCGTTCATCGCCGAGAACACGGCCATCCTGTCGGCGATCGAGCGAGGCGATCCCGAGGGCGCGGCGGTCCTGCTGACCGCCTATCTGGAGCGTTCCGAACGCACGGTCCTGTCGGCGTTCGCGCGGATCGAGGACGAGGACGACCGCAGGCGCAGGGCCCTTGTGCCCTGACCAAGGGACGGCAAGGGCCGGACGCGGCCAGCCTGCGGGGCTGGTCGCACCCGGCACCGGGCCCGTCACTCGTCTGCGGGATCGTGTGCCGCGCGGCGCAGCGCCGCCTGGGCGGCATGCTCGCTGTCATGGATCGTGGGGCGGCGGCGGCGTTCCAGCGTCTGTCCAAGGCGGCGGCGCAGAAAGGCCGAGGTCGAATAGCGCGAGACATGGCCGTAATGCCGTGTTTCCAGGTCATCGACCATCTCGGACCAGGCGCGCTCGACCGGCTCGGCGATGTGGAACTGGTCGTAGTTGACCACCACGTCCACGCGCCGCCCCAGCGGACCGACCACCCCGTTCACCCGCTGGCGGATCGCCTCGACATCCGCCAGGCTGCGGACCGCCAGGCGCGACAGGTTGATGAACAGGATCTCCTTGGCCGCGTCCCAGACGATCCGCCGTTCCAGCGGGATGGTCAGCAGGTCGTCCTTCAGCCCCATGGGCGCGTCGGTGAAGATGCGCGGGTCCATGGGCGCCACGTCGTCCAGCAGGGGGGTGAACCCCATGTGGTCGAGGATGTCGCGCTGCACGTCGATGCCGGGCGCGACCTCGGTCAGGCGCAGGCCGGCCGGTTCCAGCCGGAACACGCAGCGTTCCGTGACGTACAGCACCGGCTGCCCCAGCCGGGCGGCGCGGGCGCCCGAGAATGTGACCTGCTCGACCGACGCGCCGAACTTGCGGGCGCGGCCCTCGACCGCGATCCGCAGCCGGCCCTCGGCCGCCTGCACGGACAGGCCGCCCGCGGTGAAGGTGCCGGCGAACACCAGGTGCCGCGCG
The DNA here is from genome assembly GCF_003286075.1 of Paracoccus endophyticus. Lineage (GTDB taxonomy): Bacteria > Pseudomonadota > Alphaproteobacteria > Rhodobacterales > Rhodobacteraceae > Paracoccus > Paracoccus endophyticus. The sequence continues at coordinate 81,531 of NZ_QLUV01000008.1, forward strand.
TTCTGGCTGATGTTGATGAAGCCGCCCGAGCCCGCCAGCTTGGGGCCGAAGCGGCTGACGTTCACGTTGCCCGTGCCGTCCACCTCGGCCATCCCCAGGCAGGCAAGGTCCAGCCCGCCGCCGTCGTAGAAGTCGAACTGCTGGTTCTGGGCGATGATCGCGTCGGTGTTGACCGCCGCGCCGAAATCGAGGCCGGATGCCGGCTGGCCGCCGATCACCCCCGGTTCGGCGGTCAGGGTCACATGGTCCAGCAACCCCTCCTCAGCTGCGACCGCCGCGACCCCCTCGGGCATGCCGATCCCCAGGTTCACGACGCCGCCCACCGGCAGCTCGAAGGCCGCGCGGCGGGCGATGATCTTGCGGTCGGTCAGCGGCAGGGGTGCCGCCCCGCCCATCGGCGCGCGATAGCGGCCGGTGTAGAAGCGGTTGTACTGCGTGGCATAGGTCTGCGGATGCAGCTCCGCGGGCGCCAGGACCACGGCATCGACCAGCGCGCCGGGGATCACCACGTCGCGCGCGGGCAGGGTGCCCGCGGCCACCACCTCGTCCACCTGCACGATCACGACCCCGCCCGAGTTCCGCGCCGCCATGGCCTGCGCGAGGTTGTCGAGGATCAGGGCCTCGCGCTCCATGGTGATGTTGCCGCGCTGGTCGGCGGTCGATCCGCGCAGCAAGGCCACATGGATCGGCATGGCCTTGAAGAACAGCCGCTCGACGCCGCCGATGGTGACAAGCTCGACCAGATCCTCTTTGGCGGCGGCGCTGATGCGGCCGCCGCCAAGGCGCGGATCGACAAAGGTTTCCAGCCCCACATGGCTGATGGTGCCGGGCTTGCCCGCGGCGATGTCGCGATAGAGATGCGAGATCACGCCCTGCGGAAAGTTCCAGCCCTCGATCTCGCCCGCCAGCGCCCGCGCGCCCAACTGCGGGATCAGACCCCAGTGGCCACCGATGATCCGCCGCACCAGCCCCGGCGCCGCCAGCCGGTCCAGCCCCCGGCCCTTGCCGTCGCCCTGACCGGCGGCGAACAGCAGCGTCAGGTCGCGCGGGTTGCCTTCCTCGGCGAAGCGGTCGCCCAGCGCCTTGAGCAGCCCGTCCGGGACCCCCGCGCCGACGAAGCCCGAGGTGGTGACGGTGTCGCCCGAATGCACCAGGGCTGCGGCATCGCGGGCGGGAACGATCTTGTTGGGCATGGTTCAAAGCCCCAGCGAGCCGAGGATGATGACGACGATCGTGGCCAGGACCGGGATCGCCACGGACACCACGAAGATGTCGCCGTAGCTTTTCTTGTGGGTCAGCCCGGTGATCGCCAGCAGGGTGATGACGGCGCCGTTGTGGGGCAGCGCGTCGAAGCCGCCCGAGGACAGCGCCGTGACGCGGTGCATCAGCTCCATGCTGATGCCCTGTTCGCGCGCCATCGTCGCGAACTGCTCGCCCAGCGCCTGCAGCGCGATGGACATCCCGCCCGAGGCCGAGCCGGTGATCCCCGCCAGCACGTTCACGGCGACGGCCAGCGAGGCGACGGGGTTCGTCGGGAACAGCCCCAGCACCGCGTCGCGGATGATGGCGAAGGCGGGCAGCGAGGCGATCACCGCGCCATAGCCCACCTCGGACGCCGTGTTGAAGATCGGCAGCAGCGAGCCCATGGTGCCGCTGTTGATGCTGTCGGTCAGGTTGGTGAACCGGCGCCAGTTCAGCCCGATGGCCAGCACGATGGACACGACCAGCGCCCCGATGATCGCCCAGATGCCGGCCACCGATTGCAGCGAGGTCGCGCCGTATTTCGGATCGGCAAGGTAGGTCGCGTTCATCTGCGGGATGATGACATAGGTGAACAGCGCGTTCAGCGCGATGACCGAGATCACGGGCAGGATCGCCACCCAGAAGCCGGGCAGGTCCATGTCCTCGGGCAGCGAGCTGTCGGCGGCGGTGCGCTCGTGCTGGCCATAGCCCTCGGACCGGGCGTGGGCCGCGGCCGAGCGGCGGTTCAGCCACAGCACGCCGCCGCCCAGCATGATCAGGCCCGCGACCGTGCCCAGGATCGGGGCGGCAAAGACGTTGGTGCCGAAAAAGGGCATCGGGATCGCGTTCTGGATCGCCGGGGTGCCGGGAAAGGCGGTCATGGTAAAGGTGAAGGAGCCCAGCGCGATCGCCGCGGGCAGCAGGCGCTTGGGCACGCCGGCGCTGCGGAACAGGGCGTTGGCAATGGGGTAGATGGCAAAGGCCACGACGAACAGCGACACGCCCCCATAGGTCAGCACGCCGCAGGCCAGCACCACGGCCAGGATGGCGCGGTGGGCGCCGACACGTTCGACGATCTGCTCGGCGATGGTGCGGGCGGCGCCGCTGTCGGCCATGACCTTGCCGAAGATCGCCCCCAGCAGGAACAGCGGGAAATAGGTGATCACATAGCCGCCCAGCGACTTCATGAAGATCTGGGTATAGGTGGCAAGGATCGGCAGATCGCCCGCCATCAGCACGGCCAGCAGGGCCAGCAGCGGCGCAAGGATCAGCACGTTGATCCCGCGATAGGCGAGATACATCAGCAGCGCCAGAGAGAGCAGAATGCCGAAAAGGCCCATGTCCGTCAGTCCTTCTGGTTGATCGTGACCGAAAGGTGCAGAGCGGCGCAAGATTTGGCAAGCGCGTTCCTCCCGGGCGGGCGGGACCGCGACCGGGTGCGTCGTCGCGCGATCACAGGGCCGCGGTGCCCTGGACCGCGGGTGATCCCGCAGGGCGTCTGTCGCTTGCCGCCCGTCGTCGGGGCCCGCCCCACCGCGACGGACGATCCTTGCGGCCTCCCCAGAAGGCCGTCAGCCCCCGGCGCGGCGCCCCCGCGCCTGCCTGCTCCAAGATTCGACAGGCCGGACGGGAACGTCTTGCACCGTCCGGTGATTGGTCCCAGGGCCACCAGGCGTTTCCCCGTGCCGGCCCGTTGCCCGATCGGAGCTGGCATGCAAGCCGACCTGACCTATCCCCTGTTTCTGGTCCTGCTGGGCGCGGGCATCCTGATCGCCGCGCTGGTGCCGCCGATCGTCGCGCATTACCGGCTGCCCCGGCTGATGACGCTGCCGATCGGGTGCGTGCTGGGCGGGATCGGCATCGGGTTCTTCCTGGACCTGCCGTTGGTCGACGTGATCGACGGCGGCACGGTCATCACCCATGCCACGGAACTGGTGGTGCTGCTGTCGCTGACCGGCTGCGGGCTCAAGATCGACCGGGCGCCGGGGTGGCGCAGCTGGGGAACGACCTGGCGGCTGCTGGCGATCACCATGCCGCTGTGCATCGCCGGCGTGACGCTGCTGGGGTGGGGGATCATGGGTCTGCCGCTGGCCGCGGCGCTGCTGCTGGGCGCGGCCATGGCGCCGACCGACCCGGTGCTGGCCGCGTCCGTTCAGGTCGGCCCGCCCGGCCAGGGCGACGGCGACGAGGCGCGCTTCGCCCTGACGTCCGAGGCAGGGCTGAACGACGCCCTGGCGTTTCCCTTCGTCCATCTGGCGCTGGCCGCAGCGGCGGCCTTTGCGGCGGAAAGCGCCCTGCCGGGCGACACGGGCCGATTCAGCCTGGCGGTGCTTCAGGACTGGCTGGTCCATGACGTGCTGTGGCGCACGGCGGCCGGGCTGGCGGCCGGGCTGGCGGTCGGCGGCGCAACCGCCTGGCTGGTCTTTCGCGTGGCGCCCGGCGGCAGCGTCGCGGATGCGTTCCTGGGGCTGGGACTGATGCTGGCGTCCTATGGGCTGGCCGAGATGGCCGAGGGCTACGGCTTCCTTGCCGTCTTCGTCGCCGCCGTCACCTTTCGCCAGATCGAGGTGCGCCACAGGCTGCACTCGGACCTGCACCATTTCGTCGAGCAGATCGAGGTGATGGGCCTGATCATGGTGATGTTCGTCCTGGGGATGGCGGTGGGGCAGGGGCTGCTGCGCCCGCTGGGCTGGACCGGGGGGCTTGTCGCCGCGCTGTTCCTGCTGGTCGTGCGTCCGGCGGCGGGCTGGGTCGCGCTGGCGGGCGCCGGGCTGACGCGGCGGTCGCGGGCGGCCGTCAGCGTGCTGGGCATCCGCGGCGTGGGGTCGGTCTATTACATGGCCTATGGGCTGGGGCACGCGCCCTTCTCGGTCGAGATGGGGCGCGAACTGTGGGCGGTGATGACCCTGATCGTCCTGATCTCGATCGTCTTCCACGGCTTCGCGGCGCCCCACATCATGGCGCAGCTGAACGACGCCGAGCAGGGGACCCCGGTCGAGCGCGTTCCCTGACGCGGCCGGGCAGGCCCGCCGCCGCGGTCGGTCAGCCGTCCTGCCACAAGGCCGGCAGGCGGATGCCGAAGCGACAGACACCGAGAGCGCGGGAATCCCGCTGGACGGCGAGGCGGTCTGGCGGCCCGACAACGCGGTTCGCGCGCTGGACCGCCTGCCCCTCAGGCTGGCGGCAGCAGCGCCTTGAGGTCGTGTCCCGCCGCAATCAGCGCGGCGGGCGTGACCGCCACCCCGGCGCCCAGCAGCTTGCGCGCCGCGATGTGCACGCCGGGCCGGTTGACGGTCTCGACCGCGATCAGCCGGTCGTCGCGAAAGGCAAAGACCGAATGGACGGCGCCGTCCTCGTCGCTCTGCGCGATGATCTCGTCGGCTCCGGTGGACAGGCCCGCGATCTGCAGCTTCAACGCCCCCTGATCCGACCAGAACCACGGCAGCGCGGCATAGGGGGCGGCCGGGGCCCCCATGATCGCGCGGGCGACATGGCGGGCGTGGTCGGTCGCGGCCTGCACCGATTCCAGGCGGATGCGTTCCTGTCCGCTGGGAAAGTTCGCGCAGTCGCCGATCGCGAAGATGCGGGGGTCCTCGGTGCGCAGGTCGGCGTCCACGACGATCCCGTTCGCCACCGCCAGTCCCGCCGCCTCGGCCAGTTCCGAATTCGGCCGCACGCCGGTCGCCACCAGCACCAGGTCCGCCGGCACGACGCCGCTGTCCAGCGCAACCCCCTCGACGCGGTCGGTGCCCAGGATGGCAAGCGCGCGGGCGCCCAGCCGGACGTCCACGCCGTCCGCGACATGGGCGGCCAGAAAGCGGGCCGACATCGCGCCCGTGATGGACCGGCCCATCAGCCGGTCCGCGGCCTCGAGGACCGTGACCTCCAGCCCCGCGGCGCGGGCGACCGAGGCGAACTCGAGCCCGATGAACCCCCCGCCGATCACCACCGCGCGGCGCGCCTGCGCCATCGCGTCGCGCAGGCGGCGGGCGTCAGCCAGGCCGCGCAGTTCGTGCACGCCGGGCAGGTCCAGCCCGTCCAGGGGCGGGCGGATGGTGCGCGCCCCGGTCGCAAGGACAAGATGGTCAAAGCCAAGGCGTTCGCCACCGTCCAGCACCACCTCGGCCGCAAGGCGGTCGATGGCCGAGACGCGGGTCATCGGCCGATAGGTGATGTCGGCGCGCGCAAAGAAGCTGTCGGGCTTCAGCGCCAGCCGCGCCGCATCGCCGTCCTTCATGTAGGCCTTGGACAGGGGCGGGCGCTGATAGGGCAGGCCGGGCTCGTCCCCGATCAGGGTGATGGACCCCGCGAACCCGTCCTGGCGCAGGCTGGACGCGACCTGCAACCCCGCCTGGCCTGCGCCCACGATCACGACACGGCCGCTCATCTCAGACCTGCGCCTCGGGCAGGTGGACGACAAGGCCGTCAAGGTCCTGCGTCATCCTGATCTGGCACGACAGGCGGCTGGCGTCCGTCACCGGCGAGGCGGCGCAGTCCAGCAGGTCCATCTCTCCGTCCTTGCGGGGGCCGGTCCTTGCCGTCCAGGCGTCATCGACATAGCAGTGGCAGGTCGCGCACATCATCGCGCCGCCGCATTCGCCGATGATGCCGCCCACGTCGTTCCGGACCGCGGTTTCCATCACGCTGGCGCCTTCGGCCGCGTCGAGGGTGGTGCGGGTGCCGTCGGCGGCGACATAGGTGACATGGGGCATGGGCGTTGGTCCTTGGATCAGGTCAGGCGGACGGGCAGGTTGATCGGCCCGCGAAAGCCGAAGCCGCGCCATTGCACGGCAGAGGGGTCGGGCAGGCTCATCGCGGGAAAGCGCGTGAACAGCATCTCCAGCAGGATCTTGCCCACGGTGCGGCGCGCGACATGGCTGCCGGCGCAGTGGTGGGGGCCGCTGCCGAACGACAGATGGTTGTTCCTGGGGCGGAAGACGTGGAAGGTCTCGCCGTCCTCGTAAAGCTCCTCGTCGCGGTTCCCGGACGCCTGGATAGTCATCACCGTGTCGCCCCTGGGAATCAGGCAGCCGCGGATCTCGACATCCTCAAGCGCGCGGCGCGAGCTGGCCTGGATCGGCGCGACCCAGCGGATTCCTTCTTCAAAGGCGGTGCCCCAGGCGCCCCTGGCGCGCACCTCCTCCAGCTGGTCGGGGTTGGTCAGCAGTCCATAGACGATGGTGGACAGCGCGTCGCGCGGCTCGTTGATGCCGCCGCCGATGGCGATCTTGATGTTGGCGACGATCTGGCTCAGCGGGATCGGGTCCGCCGCGTTCACCATGACCGACAGCGCCGAGGCGTCGGGTTCGGCGCGCACCCGCTCGATCGCGCGGTCAAGCAGCGCGTTCATCTCGGCGTTGGCGCGGTCCGACCGCTCGAACGGCTCGGGCCGCCAGCCGAAGTTGCCGGCGCCGTGGATCAGCGCCTCGGACCATTCCTGCATGTCCTCGTCGCTGGCCTCGGGGATGCCGAGGATATGGGCCAGGATGCGCGCCGCGATCGGACCCGCCAGGTCCCTGTGCAGATCGACGATCCCGTCCGTCGGCAGCCGGTCCATGTAGTCGGACGCGAACTGGCGATAGAGCGGGGCCCAGACCGTCTCGATGGTCTTGGGCATCAGCGCGGGGGCCATGGCCATCCGCTCGGCCAGATGCTCGGGCCCGTCCTTGCGCATCAGCGTATGGGCCTGGAAGGCGGGCTTCATCGGCGTCCGGGGGTCGTCCGAGCTGAACAGCGCGGGCGTGTCCTTGACGTATTTCGCGTCGGCGGCCTTGGTCAGGAAGGTCCGGCCGACAGCCTTGACCCGCAGCACCGGCGCCTCGGCCCGCAAGCGCCGATAGATCGGATAGGGGTCGAGGTGAAGCTGGTCGATGGTGATCGTCTCGTCGATCGGGGCAAGCGGGGCGGTCATGGCATCCCTCCAGTTGCAGGGGCGTCCCTGGCGATGACGCCCAGGTGGGCCTCCATCGCGGCCGGCTGGGCCAGCAGCGTGGCGCTGTCGGCCTCGTGGACGATACGGCCGCGGTCCAGGATGATGGCGCGGTCGGTGATCGTCAGGATCTTGCGGGCGTGCTGCTCGACGATCATCGTGGCCACGCCCTCGCGGCCGATGGCCGTCACCGCCTCCAGCAGCGCCTCGACGATGATCGGGGCAAGCCCCTCGGTCGGCTCGTCCAGCAGCAGAAGCCGCGGATTCAGCATCAGCGCCCGGCCGATGGCCAGCATCTGCTGCTCGCCCCCCGACAGCTGGTTGCCCATGTTGGACCGCCGCTCCCGCAGGCGCGGGAACATGGCGTAGACGCGGTCCAGCGTCCACGGGCCGGGCCGGGCGGTGGCGGTCAGGTTTTCCTCGATCGTCAGCGACCTGAAGATGTTGCGTTCCTGCGGGACCCAGCCGATGCCGGCGCGGGCCCGGCGTTCGGGCGACAGGGCGGTGATGTCCTGCCCGCCGAACTGGATCGTGCCGCCAAAGCGCCGCGTGACGCCCACGATGCTGTCCAGCAGCGTGGTCTTGCCCACGCCGTTGCGGCCCAGCACGGCCAGAGCCTCGCCCTCGCGCAGCGACAGGGTCAGGTCGGGGATCACCTGGGCGTCGCCGTGCCCCGCGCGCAGCCCGGTCAGGCGCAGCAGCTCAGCCATGCTCGTCGCCCCCCAGATAGACCGCCCGCACCCCGGGATGGGCCATGATCTCGGCCACCGTGCCCTCCGCGAACAGCCCGCCGTTGACCAGCACCGAGATGCGGTCGGCAAACGAGAACACAAGGTCCATGTCGTGCTCGATCAGCAGGATCGAGACATCCCTGGGCAGCCGTCCCAGCGTGTCGAGCAGGTCCTGCCGCTCGGCCTCGGGGACGCCGGCCGCGGGCTCGTCCAGCAGCAGCACGCGCGGGGCGCCCGCCAGCGCGATCGCGATCTCCAGCAGGCGCTGCTTGCCATAGGACAGATCGCGCGTCGGCAAGGCCATCACGTCGCCCAGGCCGAAACGCTCGATCAGTTCGGCGATCTCGCGGGCGATGTCGCGCCGGGTGCCGAGGCCGCGCCAGAAGTCGCCGCCCCCCCGCATCCGCTCGCTGACCGCCAGCCCGATGGATTCGACGGGCGTCAGGTCGCCGAACAGCTGGTTGATCTGGAACGTCCGGCCCAGTCCCAGGCGCACCCGCTGGGTCCGGCCCAGGCGCGTGATGTCGATGCCGCCCAGCAGCACCTGCCCCGCGTCGGGGGCCAGCACGCCGGTCAGCTGGTTGACGAAGGTCGTCTTTCCCGCGCCGTTGGGCCCGATCAGCGCGTGGCGCGCCCCGTGGGCCAGGGTCAGGGTCACGTCGTTCGTGGCCACCAGCCCGCCGAAGCACTTGTGCAGGCCGATGGTCTGCAGCGCCGCGCTCATGCCCCGGCCCCGCCCCGGCGGACGGCGCGGCGCCACAGGGCGGGCACCCGGTCGCGCCCGATCAGCACCAGCACCACAAGGATCAGGCCGATCCAGAACTGCCAGTACTGCGGCGTGATGGCCGACAGCCCGTCCTGCAGCAGCTTGAACACCAGCGCCCCGACCAGCCCGCCGTAAAGATAGCCGATGCCCCCCAGCACCAGCACCAGCAGCACGTCGGCCGAGCGGTGAAACGCCACCACGTCCAGCGACACGAACATCGTCGTCTGCGTCAGCAGCGCGCCCGCGATGCCGGCATAGACCGCGGCCATGGTGTAGATCGCGATGATCCGGCGCCCGACCGGGACGCCCACGGTCGCCGCGCGCAGGCTGTTGCCGCGGATCGCCCGCAGCGACATGCCGAAAGGCGAGGTCACGACCCGGCGCGCGAACAGGAACAGGACGAACAGCACGACCAGGCTGTAGGCATAGCCGGTGCGCCCCATCAGGTCGAACTCGAACCGCCCGAGGATCGGGTCGATCATGACCCCCTGCAGCCCGTCCGCCCCGCCCGTCAGCCAGGCCATCCTGTTGGCCGCCTCGTACAGCAGCATGGCCACGCCCAGCGTCACCATCAGCCGCGTCAGGTCCGTCGCGCGGCGCAGCAGCAGGGGCGCGGTCAGCGCCCCCAGCAGGCCCGCCGCAACCCCCGCCAGCAGCAGCCCGGTCAGCGGCTCGGCCGTCAGGTGGATCGAGGTCAGGCCCGCGACATAGGCGCCCAGCCCGAAGAAGGCGCCGTGGCCCAGCGAGACAACGCCCGCATAGCCCAGGATCAGGTCCAGCGACAACGCGAACAGCCCCAGGATCGCGATCTCGGTCAGCAGCAGGTGGCTGTCGGGCAAAAGGGCAAAGCTGGCCGCGGCCCCCAGCCAGAACGCCGCCTCGGCCCAGTGCCAGCGCCGCGTCCGGGCCAGCAGCGCCAGCGCGCGGTCCTCGATCGAGGCGGCGGGCGCGTCCGCGCGGTCGTCGGTCGCGGTCATGTCAGCGCCCCCGTGCCAGCAGGCCCTGCGGGCGCAGGACCAGGATGACGATCATCAGCGCATAGATCAGGAAGGCCCCGACCTGCGGCACGTAGTATTTGCCCGCCACGTCGGCCACGCCGATGATCAGCGCCGCCAGGAACGGACCCGTCAGGCTGTCCGTGCCGCCGATGGTCACGACGATCAGGAAATAGACCATGAAGCGCAGCGGGAAGGTCGGCTCCATCCCCAGCAACTCGACCCCCAGCGCGCCGCCGAGGCCCGCGAGGCCCGACCCCACGGCAAAGGTCACGGCGAAGATCGTGCCCACGTCGATGCCCAGGCCCCGCGCCACCCGCTGGTCGTCCACGGCCGCGCGCAGGCGGCTGCCAAAGCGGGTCCGCGACAGCACGTATTGCAGGCCCACGACCAGCAGCGCGCAGATCACGATCAGGAACAGCCGGTATCGCCCGACCGCCACCCCGCCCAGGTCGAAGCGGCCCTGCAACCAGGTCGGCAACTGGATCAATTGCTGCTCGGACCCCACCAGAAAGTCGGTGGCGGCGACCGTCATGAAGACGAGGCCGATCGAGAACAGCACCTGGTCCAGGTGGCTGCGGCTGTAGAGGGGCTTGTAGATCGTGCGTTCCAGCACCGCCCCCAGCGCGGCCGGGATCAGGAAGGCAAAGGGCAGGGTGGCAAGGAAGGGCACGCCCGCGCGGTTCATCAGCAGCGCCGTCACATAGCCCCCCACCAGCGCAAAGGCGCCATGGGCCAGGTTCACGAAGTTCATCAGCCCCATCGTCACCGACAGTCCCACCGACAGGACGAACAGCAGCATCCCGTAGGCTATTCCGTCGATCAGGATCGTCAGCATTCCTGCTCCTCTGGCGCAGTCCGTGTCCGGCCTTGCGGCCCCGCGTGCCCTGCCCGCATCGACAGGGGGCGCCGCGACCTATTTGCCGTGGGCCGGGTCCCTCACCGCCTCATAGGTCTTGAACTCGATGTTCCACAACGCGCCGTCCTTTTCCTCGACCCGGCGCATGTAGACGTTCTGGACGATGTCGCGGGTCTCGGGGTCGATGGTCACGGGGCCGCGCGGGCTTTCCCACGACTGGCCCTTCATGGCTTCGATCAGCGCCTCGCCGTCGGCGTCCGCCCCGGCCTTTTCCAGCGCCGCATAGATCAGGTGCATGCCGTCATACCCGCCCGCCGCCATGAAGTTCGGCCGGCCCCCCTTGCCGAGCGTGCCGTAGCCCTCGACAAAGGCCTTGTTGGCGGCGCTGTCGTGGGCGGCCGAGTAATGGAACCCGGTGATCGCGCCAAGGGCCGCGGTGCCCATGCCGTTCAGGATGTCGTCGTCGGTCAGCCCCCCGTCGCCGATCAGGCGGATGCCCGACGTGTCCAGCCCGCGCTCGACGAACTGCTTCATGAACGGGGCCGCGGCGCCCGAGGGCAGGAACACGAAGATCGCGTCCGGCTTGCGGTCCGCGACCTTCTGCAGGAACGGCGAGGCATCGGGGTTCTGCAGCGGCATCCGCAGGGTATCGAGGATCTCGCCGCCCGCCGCGGTGAAGCCCTCGACAAAGGTCTTTTCGGCGTCGATGCCGGGGCCGTAATCCGACACGACCGTCACGACGCTCTTGATGCCGTCGCTGGCCGCCCACTCGGCGATCTTCGATGTCACCTGCGGCGTCGTGTAGCTGGTGCGGACCATGTAGGGCGAGGCCTCGGTCACCGCCGAGGTGGCCGCCGCCATCACGACGGCCGGTGTCTTGCCCCGCGCCGCAAGCGGCGCCACCGCCAGGGCCAGCGGCGTCAGGCCAAAGCCCGCCAGCACGCCGACCTTGTCGGTGACGATCATCTCCTGCGCGATGCGCTTGGTCGTGTCGGCGGTGCCCGCGTCGTCCTGGACGATCAGTTCGATCTTGCGGCCGGCGACGGTGTCGCCGTGCTCGGCCATGTAAAGCCGCGCGGCCGTCTCGATCTGGCGCCCGGTCGAGGCGAAGGGCCCGGTCATCGGCAGGATGAGGCCGATCTTGAACGGTGCCGCGTCCTGCGCCCAGCTTGCGGCCCCCGTCAGCGCGGTTCCCGCCGCCAGGATCGCAGCCGTGATCATCGACCGTCTTGTCATTGCCATGTCGTCCCCTCCACCCCTGGCGCTGCGCGTCGGCGCGTCCACCGGGTCGCAGTGTTGGGTAACCGCCGCGACCGAGTAAAGGGAAAAGGGGGGGACAGTCACCGAACCCCATCATGCAGAAGAACGGCACGAGACGTCAGAAGACTGGACGGGCGCCCTGCCTAGGGCAGCCGGTCCAGCAGCTTGTCCACGGTCGCCGGAAAGTCGCGCACGCGGATGCCGGTCGCGTTGTGGATTGCGTTCATGATGGCGCCCGCGGTGCCGCAGCAGGCCAGTTCGCCGATGCCCTTGGCCTGCATCGGATTTGCGTGCGGATCGCGGTCGGGCAGGAACGTCACCGTCATCTCGGGCACGTCCAGGTTCGCGGGGATGTGGTATTCCGCCATGTCGCGGTTGACGAAATGCCCGTCGCGGGGGTCGTTCATCACCTCTTCGGTCAGGGCCGAGCCGATGCCGAACGCCATGCCGCCAAGGCACTGCGACCGCGCGGTCTTTTCGTTCAGGATGCGCCCGCAGGCGAAGGTCGCGGCCAACCGGCGCAGCCGGACCTCGCCGGTCAGGGCGCTGACCGCAACTTCTGCGAACTGCGCGCCCCAGGTGGCCTGGCGGACGGTCTTTTCGGTCTTGCCGGGCTTGATCAGCCCGTTGCCCTTCAGCACGTCGCCGGCCAGCACCTCGGTCAGCGGCGTCATCCGGTTGCCCGCGATGGCCGCGCCGTCCTTCAGCGTCAGCTCGGCCTCGTCGCAGCCCAGCCGCCTGGCCAGTTGCGTGCGGATCGCCTGCGCCGCCAGCATCACCGCGCTGCCGGCCGAGGCCGCGCCGAACGACCCGCCCGACCCCGACGCGGGCGGCAGGTCGCTGTCGCCCAGCACCGTCGTCACCCGGTCCATCGGCAGGCCCAGCGCCTCGGCCGCGATCTGGGTCAGGATCGCATAGCTGCCGGTGCCGATGTCGGTCATGTCGGTTTCCACCCGCGCGGTGCCGTCGGCCAGCAGGATGACGGTCGCCTCGGACGTCTCCAGCATGTTGACGCGCACGGCCGACGCCATGCCCATCCCGATCAGCCATTCCCCCTCGCGCCGCTGGCCCGTGAGCCTGCGGTCGGCCCATCCGAACGCCTCGGCGCCCGCGCGCAGGCAATCCTCCAGCCGGTTGGACGAAAAGGGCTTGCCGGTCGAGGGGTCCTCAGACGGGATGTTGCGGATCCGCAGCTCGACGGGGTCGATGCCCGCGGCCTCGGCCAGCTCGTCCATGGCGCATTCCAGGACCGGCACGCCCACCGCCTCGCCGGGGGCGCGCATGGACCCCGCGGTGGTCTGGTTCACCCGCGCGACGTGGTGGCCGATGACGCGGTTCTCGCCGGCATAGGTAAAGGGCGTGGCCTGCGTCACCGGTTCCGAGAAACGCTCTCCCTTGAGGTTGGACACCCAGGCCTCGTGGCCCACGCCGGTCAGCCGTCCGTCCGCGTCGCAGGCCAGACGGACGCGCTGGCGGGTTTCCGACCGGCGCATCGTCGCCTCGAACACGGTGCGGCGGTGCAGGGCCACCGACACCGGCCGGCCCAGCCGCCGGGCGGCGATGGCGGCCGCCACGGCCTCGTGCGAGATGCCCAGCTTGCCGCCGAACCCGCCGCCGACATACTGCGACAGGATGCGGACGTTGCCCGGCCGTATGCCCAGCGCATCGGCCAGTTCGGCGACGTTGTGCTTGAGCATCTGGTTGGACGACCGCACCGTCAGGCGGTCGCCGTCCCACGATGCCACGGCGGCGTGGGGTTCCATCGCCGCATGGCTCATGGCGGGGGTCGTGTAGGTGACGTCGATGCGGTGCGCGGCGGCGGTCATGGCCGCGTCCAGGTCGCCCTGCGTGGCCTGCTTGGCGGGCGGGGTCTCGCAGGGCTGGCCATCCGCCGTGGCGACCGGCTCGCGCGCCTCATAATCGGGGCGGATCGCAAGGGCCGCGTGGCGCGCCTGTTCCAGCGTCTCGGCCACGACAAGGGCGACCGGCTGGCCCACGTAAAAGATCTCGGCCGGGTTCTGCACCGGGGCGCGGCTGGCCTGGCCCTGCGCGGGGCTGCGCAGCAGGCGGGGGTCGCGGATCACGTCCAGCACGCCCGGCATCGCCCGCACCTCGGCGGTGTTCATGCCGACGACCCAGCCGCGGGCGACGCTGGCGCGGGCCAGCACGCCGTGGACGGTGCCGTCAGGGTGATCCTCGTCGGCATAGGTGGCCCGTCCCGTCACCTTCAGCGGCCCCTCGGGGCGGTCGAGGGGCGCCGAGATGACGCCTTGCGCCGTCCGGTCCAGCAGGTTGTCGCTGTCGGGGCGGTCCATCGTGTGGTGCAGCTTCAGCTCGATCGGGGCGCTCATGCGGCGGTCCTCACGTCGGTTCCGGTGGCCTCGGCCAGCGCCGCGATCAGCGTGCGACGGGCGAGCGGGATCTTGAAGTCGTTGTCGCCGTGCCCGCGCGCCCCCCGCAGGATGGCATCGGCGACGGCGGCGAAAGCGGCCCCATCGGGGGCGCGGCCGACCAGCAGCGCGTCGGCGTCCGGGTCGCGCCAGGGCCGGTGGGCAACGCCGCCCAGGGCCAGCGCCGCGCGGGTGATCGCGCCGTCCGCGACGGTGACGTCCGCCGCGACCGACACCAGCGCGAACGCATAGGACCGCCGGTCGCGCACCTTGCGATAGACCTGCCGCCCGCCCGTGGGCGCGGGCAGCGTGACCGCGCGGATCAGCTCGCCCGGTTCCAGCACCGTGTCGCGCTGGGGGGTGTCGCCGGGCAGGCGGTGGAACGCGGCCACGGGAACGCGGCGGGTCCCGGCCGCGCCCTCGATCTCGACCACGGCGTCCAGCGCGGCCAGCGCCACCGCCATGTCGCCGGGATAGGTGGCGATGCAATGGTCCGACGCGCCCAGGATCGCATGGTTGCGGTTGCGGCCGGCCAGCGCGTCGCAGCCGGTGCCGGGGTCGCGCTTGTTGCAGGCGGCGGCCAGGTCATAGAAATACGGGCAGCGCGTGCGCTGCATCAGGTTGCCGCCGGTCGTCGCACGGTTGCGGATCTGCCCGCTGGCCCCCGCCAGCAGCGCCCGCGACAGCAACGGCCAGTCGCGCCGCACCCGGTCGTCGGCGGCCAGGTCGGCGTTGCGGACCATCGCCCCGATGCGCAGCCCGTCGCCGTTGCCGTCACCATCGGGCGCGATCTCGTCCAGGCCGATGTGGTTGACGTCGATCAGCCGGTCGGGCGTCTCGATCTCCAGCTTCATTAGGTCCAGCAGGTTGGTGCCGCCGGCGATCAGCCGCCCGTCCGCCCCGATGGCGTCAGAGGGCGTGGCGGCGCGGGCATAGGCAAAGGCCCTCATGCCGCATCCTCCGCGGGCGCGGCGGCGTCGGCCACCGCGCGAATGGCGGCGACGATGTTGGGATAGGCGGCACAGCGGCACAGGTTGCCCGACATGCGTTCGCGGATCTCGTCGTCGCTCAGCGCCGGGGCGGTCAGGTCGTCCGACACCACGCTGGGCCAGCCGGCGCGCAGCTCCTCCAGCATGGCGGTTGCGGACATGATCTGGCCGGGTGTGCAATAGCCGCACTGGAACCCGTCGTGGTGCAGGAAGGCCGCCTGCAAGGGCGCCAGCGCGCCGGGGGCGCCCAGCCCCTCGATCGTGGTGATCGCGTCGCCGTCGTGCATCACGGCCAGCGACAGGCAGCTGTTGATGCGCCGCCCGTTGACGATGACCGTGCAGGCGCCGCACTGGCCATGGTCGCAGCCCTTCTTGGTGCCCGTCAGCCCCAGCCGCTGGCGCAGCGCGTCCAGCAGGCTGACGCGCGGGTCGGCCAGCACTAGCGTTTCCACCGTGCCGTTGACGGTCAGGGTGATCGGGTGATCTGTGGGTGCGGGCACGGCGTGGCTCCTTGCGGCGGCGGCGGTCGGCAGGGAACAAGCGGGTGGGGCAAGGGGTTCCCGTGCGATGAACGCGTTCGATCCGACTGACGCCGCCACCAGCGGCGCGCCCGCCGTTGCGGGGCAGGGGCCGTCCGGGCCCCCCGCCGCGCCCGGCTGCGATCCGGTGGGCGATCCGCTGGCCGCGCTGGCGCAGGGCGGCGTGATCGCCGTCGTGACGGGCGTCGAGGGGCCGCATTATCGCGCGCCGGGGGCCTTCATGGCGTTTCCAGCAGGCGGCGGGGCCGTCGGGCAGCTCAGCTCGGGCTGCATCGAGGCCGACCTTGCCCTGCACGCGGCCGAGGTCGCCGCCAGCGGGCGGATGCGCCGGTTGCGCTATGGGCAGGGCTCGCCCTTCGTCGATCTGGCGCTGCCCTGCGGCGGGGGCCTGGACGTGGCGCTGGTGCCGGTCCCCGATCCGGCCCCGGTGGCGGCGGCGCTGGCGCGGCGCGCGGCGCGGCGGCCGGCGCTGCTGCGGCTGTCCGAGGACGGGCTGGCGCTGGACGACACCGGCACGGCTGCGGGCTTTGCCCTGCGGCTGGTGCCGCCGGTGCAGTGCCTGACGGCCGGCGCAGGGGTCGAGGCGCTGGTCTTTGCCGCGCTGGCCGCCGCGGCCGGGCATCCGGTGCGGCTGGCGACGCCGGACCCTGCGACCGCGCGGGCCGCCGCCGCGCGGGGCGTGCCGGTGACGATGCTGGCGCCCGGCGCGACGGGGCTGGGGGCTGATCCCGATCCGTGGACGGCGGTGGTGCTGTTCTTTCACGACCACGACCGCGAACCCCCGCTGCTGGCGCGGGCGCTGCGCTCGCCCGCCTTCTATGTCGGCGCGCAGGGCAGCCTGCGGACCCACCGGGCGCGGGTGGCGGCGCTGGCCGCGCTGGGCGTGCCGGACGACGCGATCGCGCGGCTGCGCGGGCCGATCGGGCTGATCCCTTCGGCCCGCGACCCGCAGGTGCTGGCCGTGTCGGTTCTGGCCGAGATCCTGGCCATGGCCCCGCGGGAATGAGGGGCCCCGCGGGGACGAGGGTGGGGCTGCTGCTGGCGGCCGGCCATGGGCGGCGCTTTGGCGGGGGCTGCAAGCTGGCGGCGCTGGATCGGGGCCGCCCGGTGCTGGCCTGGGCGGCCGACGCGCTGCGCGGCGTGGCGCTGGACGCGCGGTTGGCGGTGATCCGCGATCCGGCGCTGGCGCCCATGCTGGACGGCTTTGCCCTGGTCGCGCCGGACGGCCTGGACCAGTCAGCCAGCCTGCGCGCCGGGGTCGCAGCGGCCCGGCGGCTGGGCGCGGCGCGGCTGCTGATCGCGCTGGGGGACATGCCGGCGATCACCGCCGCCCATCTGGCGCGGCTGGTGGACGCCTGCACCGACGACCGGCCCGCGGCCACGGCGCACGGCAACCGGCCCGGCGTGCCGGCCTGCCTGCCGGGCGGGCTGATCGCTGCGCTGGCGGACGCGCAGGGCGACCGGGGTGCCGGGCCGCTGCTCGCGTCGATCGACCCGCTGTGCCTGGCGCTGCCCCTGGACGCGCTGCGCGACGTCGACCGGCCGGGCGATCTGCGCCCCTAGGGGCGCGGCTGCGGCCCCTCGGCGCGAAACCGCGCCAGTGCCTGCCGGAACGCGGGGCGCAGGGCCGGGTCGGGCGCGATCTCGGCGGCGATGCGGGGGGGCGTGCAGACGTCCAGCGGGTCGGCCCCCGTGGCCGCCATCAGCCCCAGCCGCGCCGCGCCGAAGGCCGCGCCGAAATCGCCGCTTTCGGGAACCAGCACCGGCAGGTCCAGCGCCGTCGCGATCGCCGCCAGCCAATAGCGCGACCGCGCCCCGCCCCCCAGCGCCAGCAGCGCCTGCGGGTCCGACCCCGCGGCCCGCAGCGCGGCCAGGCTGTCGGCGAGCGCAAAGGCCACCCCTTCCAGCACGGCGCGGGTCAGGGCGGCGCGGTCGGTGCGCGCGGTCAGGCCCAGGAACCGCGCCTGCAGCGTGGCGTCGTTGTGGGGCGTGCGCTCGCCCGACAGATAGGGCAGGAACAGCGCCTCGCCCGGTGCGGCCAGACGCTCGCCCAGGGCCCCCGTCAGGGCGGCGGCGGGCTGGCCCACAAGGCCCGCCAGCCAGTCCAGCGCCGCCGAGGCCGACAGGATCACCCCCATCTGGTGCCACATCCCCGGCAGCGCGTGGCAGAACGCATGGACGGCGCTTTCCGGCAGCGGCAGGTACCGGTCCGTCGCCGCGAACAGCACGCCCGAGGTGCCCAGCGACACGAACCCCTGGCCCGCCGCGACCGTGCCCGCGCCGATGGCGGTCGCGGCGTTGTCGCCCGCGCCCCCCGCGACGACCGTGCCGGGCCGCATCCCCCAGTCGGCCGCCAGCGCCAGACGCAGCCCGCCCGAGGGCGCGGTCCCCTCGATCAGCGCGGGCATCTGGTCGGGGCGCATTCCGGACGCGGCCAGCAGGTCGGGCGACCACGCCCGCGCGCCGGTGTCCAGCCAGCTGGTGCCGGCGGCGTCCGACATCTCGGCGACAGGCTCGCCGGTCAGCCACAGGCGCAGATAGTCCTTGGGCAGCAGCACCCTGGCCACGCGGGCGAAGGCCTCGGGTTCGTTTTCGGCCATCCAGACCAGCTTGGGGGCGGTGAAGCCGGGAAAGACGATGTTGCCGGAAATGGCGCGGAACCGCGGGTCGGCGTCCAGCCGGGCGGCCTGGGCGTGGCTGCGCCCGTCGTTCCACAGGATCGCGGGGCGGATCACGCGGTCGCCTGCGTCCAGCGTGACCGCGCCGTGCATCTGGCCCGACAGGCCGATCCCCTGCACCGCCGACAGGTCGTGGCGCGCGCGCAGGTCCGCGACGGCGCGTGCCGCCGCGAGGGTCCAGTCGGCGGGGTCCTGCTCGGACCAGCCGGGCGCGGGGCGCGAGACGGTCAGGGCCGCGGTCGCCGATGCCAGCACGCGCTGATCGCCATCCATCAGCAGCGCCTTGACGCCCGAGGTGCCCAGATCGATCCCCAGATACATCGCCAGTCCCTTGCCCCGGATGCCCGCCCGTCCCGTCCGCCTGCGCGCCCTACGCCCGCGCCGCCGCCAAGCGCGCCACCGCGTCGGGCAGGTCGGCGGCCCGGGCGATCACGGCATCGGGGTGCAGCGCGGGCAGGCGTTCGGCCAGCCGCGCCGCCGCCGCATGGCTGCCCCCGGTGAACCCGATGCAGCGCATTCCCGCGGCCTGCGCGGCGCGCACGCCGGCGATGCTGTCCTCGATCACGATGCAGTCGGCGGGGCGCACGCCCAGCCGCGCCGCCACGTGCAGGAACAGGTCGGGCGCGGGCTTGCCACGCGCCACCTCGGTTGCGGAGTGGATGTGCGGGGCGAAGGCGTCCCACAGTCCGGTCAGGCGCAGCGTCAGGTCCAGCCGCGCCGGCGTGGAGGACGAGGCGACGGCCCGCGGCAGCCCGTCCAGCGCGGCCAGCGCGGCGGCGATGCCCGCGATCGGGCGCAGTTCGGCGGCGAAGCGGTCGGCCAGCCGGGCGCGATAGGCGGGCAGGTCGGCGGTCGCATCGACGCCGTGTTCGTCCCGCACCAGGGCGGTGATCTCGGCCACCGAGCGGCCGATCATGCGGTCATAGATGTCGGCGTCGCTGACCGGCGCGCCCGCCGCCCGCAGCGTCCGGCCCAGTTCCGACACCGACAGCGGCTCGCTGTCGATCAGCACCCCGTCGCAGTCGAAGATCAGCGCCGGTCCCGCCGCGGCCGGGCCGGTCATGGCCCCAGATACCTGCGCAGGGTCGCCGCCGTGCCGTCGGCCCACAGCATCGCCAGCCAGCGCGCGAACGGTTCGGCCAGCCCCGGGTCGGCCCCGGTCGCGCCATAGATGTCGGCCATGCCCAGCCATGCGGCGGGGTCGTGGCGCGCGGCCTGCGCGGCGGCGGTCAGGCGGTCCCAGTTCGGGTCGTTGGCCTCGGTCACCGCGCCGCTGTCGGTCGTGCCCGCGCAATAGCGGCACCACAGCGCCGATTCCAGCGCCAGACCGTCCACGGCCAGGCCCCGCGCCAGCCGGTCGGCGATGGTCGGGATGATGAACTTGGGCTGGCGGTTCGATCCGTCCAGGCACAGGCGGCGGATCGTGTCGCCGATCTTGGGGTTGGCGCAGCGTTCCTTGACCTTGTCGAAATAGGCCCGCAGGTCGGTGCCGGGCACGGGCGGCACCACCGGGATGATCTCCTCGACCTCGACCTTGTCGAGGAAGGCGCGGACCAGATCGTCCTGCATGCCTTCATGCACGAAGTGGATGTCCATCAGCCCGGCCGGATAGGCGATGACCGCGTGGCCGCCGTTCAGGATGCGGATCTTCATCATCTCCCACGCGGTGACGTCGGCGACGAACTCGACGCCGGCCTGTTCCAGCGGTGGGCGGCCGGCGGGGAAGTTGTCCTCCAGCACCCACTGGATGAAATCCTCGCAAAAGACCGGGGCGTCGTCCTCGATGCCGAAGTCGTCGCGCACCATCGCGCGTTCGCGGTCGCTGGTCGCGGGGGTGATGCGGTCCACCATGCCGTTCGGAAAGGCGACATTCGCGGCGATCCAGTCGGCAAGCCGCGGGTCCGACAGGCGCGCGGTTTCCACCACCGCCTCGCGCGTGACGACGCCGTTGTGGGGGATGTTGTCGCAGCACATCACGGTAAAGGGCGGGCTGCCCGCATCGCGGCGTGCGCGCAGGCCCGCGACGATCAGGCCGAACACCGTGGCGGGCGCGTCCGGGTGCGCCGCATCCGCCGCGATGGCAGGATGCGCCGGGTCGAAATGCCCCGTCGCCGCGTCGATGAAATAGCCGCCCTCGGTGATGGTCAGCGACACGATGCGGATCGCCGGGTCCGCCAGCGCCGCGATGGTGCGCGCGGGATCGCCGGGCGGCAGGTAATCGACCGTGGCCCCCAGGACGCGCGCCTGGAACGCGGCGGCGGATTGCTCGACCACGGTGTACAGGTGGTCCTGCGCGGCCAGCACGTCGCGCATCCGCGCGTCCGACGGCATCACGCCCGCGCCGACGATGGCAAAGTCCAGCCCCAGCCCCGCGTTCATCAGCCGGTCCAGATAGACCGCCTGGTGCGCGCGGTGAAAGTTGCCCAGTCCGAAATGCACGATGCCCGGCGTCAGCGCCGCGCGGTCATAGGACGGGGTGGCCGCGCCGGTCAGGGCGGGCAGGGTCGCGTTCGACAGTCGGGTCATGGGTCAGCTCATCCAGTTGCCGCCGTCGACGTTGTACGTCTGGGCAACGATGTAATCGGCCTCGGACGAGGCGAGGAAAATGGCCATGCCGGTCAGGTCGGCGGCGGTGCCCATGCGGCCATAGGGGACGGCCGCGCCCACCTCGGCCTTTTTCTGGCCGCGCGGCTTTTTCTCGTATTCGGCGAACTTGGCGTCCACGCCGTCCCAGTGCTCGCCGTCCACCACGCCCGGCGCGATGGCGTTCACGTTGATGCCGTGGGCGATCAGGTTCAGGCCCGCCGACTGCGTCAGGCTGATGACGGCGGCCTTGGTCGCGCAATAGACGGCGACCAGCGGCTCGCCCCGCCGGCCCGCCTGGCTGGCCATGTTGATGATCCGTCCGCGCCGGCCGGTGTCGATCATGTGCCGCGCCACGGCCTGCAGGGTGAACAGCGTGCCGCCGACGTTGATGGCGAACAGCCGGTCATAGCTGTCGCGGGTGATGTCCACGATGGGCGCCAGGTCGAACAGGGCTGCGTTGTTGATCAGGATGTCGATGCCGCCCAGTTCCGCGACCACGCGCGCAACGCCCGCGTCGATGCTGGCCTGGTCGGTGACGTCCATCACCACCGGCAGCGCGCCGATCTCGGCCGCCGTGTCCGCCACGCGGGCCGCGTCGATGTCGGCGATGGCCACGCGCGCGCCCTCGGCCAGATAGGCCTCGGCAAAGGCGCGGCCGATGCCGCGCGCGGCGCCGGTGATCAGGGCAGTCTTTCCGGCCAGTCTCATAGTGCCAATCCTTGTGCGTCGAAACGATAGATGCGGCCGTCCTGCGGGGTCAGCCAGATGCGGTCGCCGTGGTGGACCGGCACTTCGCCCGCCGCGCGCACGACGATGGGGGTGCCGCCGTCCAGGCCGACATGCAGGAACGTGTCCGACCCCAGATGCTCGGCCACGCCCACCGTGCCCTGCAACGCCCCCGCGGTGGTGGACAGCTGCCAGTGTTCGGGGCGCACGCCGATGGCATGGGCGCCGTGGCGGGCGGCGGCCTCGCCCTCGACAAAGTTCATGTTGGGCGAGCCGATGAAGCCCGCGACGAAGCGGTTGGCGGGGCTGTTGTACAGATCCAGCGGGCTTCCGACCTGTTCGATCCGGCCCGCCTGCAGCACGACGATCTTGTCGGCCATGGTCATCGCCTCGACCTGGTCGTGGGTGACATAGACCATCGTGGTCGCCAGCTTCTTGTGCAGCTGGCTGATCTCCACCCGCATGTTGACGCGCAGCGCGGCGTCCAGGTTCGACAGCGGCTCGTCGAACAGGAAGGCGGCGGGTTCGCGGACGATGGCGCGGCCGATGGCGACGCGCTGGCGCTGGCCGCCCGACAGCTGGCCGGGCCTGCGGTCCAGATAGGGCGTCAGGTTCAGGATGCCGGCTGCCTGCGCCACGCGCGCGTCCTGTTCGGCCGCCGACAGCCCCGCCATCTTCAACGGAAAGGCGATGTTCTTGCGCACCGACATGTGCGGGTAGAGCGCATAGGACTGGAACACCATCGCCAGCCGCCGTTTCGACGGCGCGGCGTGGGTGACGTCCTGCCCGTCGATCAGGATCTGGCCGTCGGTCACGTCCTCAAGCCCCGCGATCAGCCGCAGCAGGGTCGATTTCCCGCAGCCCGAGGGGCCGACGAAGACCACGAACTCGCCGTCCGCGATGTCGAGGTCCACGCCCGGGATGACCTCGACCGTGTCGAACGACTTGCGGACCCGGCGCAGGGTGATGCTGCCCATGTGTTCCCCCGTTGATTACTTGACCGCGCCGAAGGTCAGGCCGCGGACAAGCTGTTTCTGGCTGAACCAGCCCATGATCAGGATCGGCGCGATCGCCATGGTGCTGGCCGCCGACAGCTTGGCGTAGAACAGCCCCTCGGGGCTGGAATAGCTGGCGATGAAGGCGGTCAGCGGCGCGGCCTTGCTGGTCGTCAGGTTCAGCGTCCAGAACGCCTCGTTCCAGGCCAGGATGATGTTGAGCAGCATCGTGGACGCGATGCCCGGCAGCGCCATGGGCAGCAGGACGTGCCGGATCTCGTTCCACAGGCTGGCGCCGTCCATGCGCGCGGCTTCCAGGATCTCGCCGGGGATCTCGCGGAAATAGGTGTACAGCATCCAGACGATGATCGGCAGGTTCATCAGCATCAGCACGACGATGACCCCGCTGCGCGTGTCCAGCAGGCCCAGGTCGCGAAACAGCAGATAGATCGGGATCAGCACGCCCACCGCCGGCATCATCTTGGTGGACAGCATCCACATCAGCACGTCGCGGGTGCGCCGCGCGGGCTGGAACGCCATCGACCAGGCCGCGGGGACCGCCACCGCCAGCCCCAGCAGGGTCGATCCCAGCGCGATCGCGATCGAGTTCAGGAAGTGGCGCACATAGGGCGAGCGCTCCTGCACGGTGGCGTAGTTTTCCAGCGTCCAGTCGAAGAACAGGAACTTCGGCGGGCTGGCGATGGCGTCCGCCTCGGTCTTGAAGCTGGTCAGGACGGTCCACAGGATCGGAAAGAAGATCAGGCCCGCGATCCCCCAGGCGAGGATCGTGAAGGTCAGCTTGCGCGCGGGGGTGACGGTGCGGGCCATGGGATCAGTCCAGCGTCCGCCCGATCATCCGCATCAGGAAGATCGCGACGATGTTGGCAAGGATGACGGCCACGATGCCGCCGGCGGACGCGCCGCCCACGTCGAACTGCAGCAGCGCCAGCGAATAGACCAGATAGGTCAGGTTGGTGGACTGATACCCCGGCCCGCCGTTCGTGGTGACAAGAATCTCGGCGAACACCGACAGCAGGAAGATCGTCTCGATCAGCACGACGACGGTGATCGGGCGCGCCAGATGCGGCAGGGTCAGGTGGGTGAACTTGGCCCAGGCGCCGGCGCCGTCCATCTCGGCGGCCTCAAGCTGCTCGCTGTCGAGCGACTGCAGCGCGGTCAGCAGGATCAGCGTGGCGAAGGGCAGCCACTGCCAGGCGACGATGCCGATGATCGAGGCCAGCGGATACTGCGCCAGGAAATCGACGGGCTGCGCGCCGACCAGCTTGGCCAGCCACGCGAACAGCCCGTTGACGGGATTGAGGAACATGTTCTTCCACACCAGCGCCGACACCGTCGGCATGATGAAGAAGGGCGCGATCACAAGGATGCGGACGATGCCCTGCCCCCAGATCGGCTGGTCGATCAGCAGCGCCAGCAGCACGCCGCCGCCGACGGTGATGACCAGCACCCCGCCCACAAGCAGCAGCGTATTGGTCAGCGCCGCCCAGAACGCCGGGTCGGACAGGAAGAAGCGATAGTTCATCAGCCCGATGAACTGCTCGGTCCCCGGCGACAGCAGGTTGTAGCTTTGGAAGCTGAACCACAGCGTCATCGCCAGCGGCACGATCATCCAGCCCAGCAGCAGCAGCACCGAAGGCGCCACCATCAGCCGGGCCAGTCCGCGTTGGTGTCGGGTTGCCATGCCGCGTCCCCCTGCTGGCGGCGTCGATGGGGCCGGGCGACGGTCCGCCCGGCCGGCGTGCCCTGTCAGGTCACTTGGGATAGCCGGCCTTGGCCATTTCCCGCTCGGCGATCTGCTGGGCCATGGTCAGCGCCTGATCGACCGGCACCTGGCCGGCGACGGCTGCCGACAGCTGCTGGCCCACCGCGGTTCCGATGGCCTGGAACTCGGGGATCGCGACGAACTGCCCGCCGGTATAGGGCGTCTCCTGCACCGAGGGCCGGTCGGGGGTGGCCGCGTTCATCGACTGCAGCGTCAGCTTGGCAAAGGGCGCGGCCGCCTGGTATTCGGCATTCTCGTACAGCGAGGCGCGGGTGCCGGGCGGGGCTGCAAGCCAGCCCTCCTTGCCGGCGACAAGGTTCGTATAGTCCTTGCTGGTCGCCCAGGCGATGAAGGTCTGCGCGGCCTCGGGCGCGTCGGTCGAGGCGGGAACGGCAAGGTTCCACGACCACAGCCAGTTGCCGTGGTTGTCCACGCCCTCCTTGTTGGGGAACTGGGCAAAGCCCACCTTGTCGGCCACGGTCGATTCCTTGGGGTTGGTGACGAACCCCGCGGCAACCGTCGCGTCGATCCAGATCCCGCACTTGCCCTGCTGGAACAGCGCGAGGTTCTCGTTGAAGCCGTTCGACGACGCGCCGGGCGGCCCCGCCTCGGCCATGATGGTGACGTAGTCGGTCGCCGCGGCCTTCCATTCGTCGCTGGTCAGCAGCGGCTTCCAGTCCTTGTCGAACCAGGCCGCGCCATAGCTGTTGGCCATCGCCGACAGGAACGCCATGTTCTCGCCCCAGCCGGCCTTGCCGCGCAGGCAGATGCCGTAGATCTCGTTGTCCTTGTCGGTCATCTTGCGGGCGGCATCCAGCAGCTCGGCCCAGGTCGGGGTCTCCGAGATGGTGACGCCGGCCTTCTCGGCCAGGTCGGTGCGATACATCACCATCGCGGATTCGCCGTAGAAGGGCGCGGCATACAGCTTGCCGTCCTGCGACAGCGCGCTGCGCAGCGCCGGCAGCAGGTCCTCGACGTCGTATTCGGCGGGCAGCTGGTCCAGCGGCATCAGCCAGCCCTGCCTGGCCCAGATCGGCACCTCGTAGTTGCCGATCGTCACCACGTCATACTGCCCGCCCCTGGTGGCGATGTCGGTGGTGACGCGCTGGCGCAGGATGTTCTCCTCCAGCGTGACCCATTCCAGCGTGATGTCGGGGTTCTTGGCCGTGAAATCCTCGGCCATCTGCTGCATGCGGATCATGTCGCCGTTGTTCACGGTGGCGATGGTCAGCGTCTCGGCCGCGGCGGGCATCGCCAGCGCGGTCAGCGCGCAGGCCCCCAGCAGGCGGCGCATCATGGTGGTCATCAAATCTTTCCTCCCCCAAGGGTGTCATTTGCCATGACTGTGGGCAAATGCTCATCATTGCTGCAGGGTTGTCAAACGGATTCGCGCCGGGTGGATGGTGGCATGACGCGGGACAACCGCAAACAGGATCAGCAGGCCCGCGCGGCGTGGATGTACTATGTCGCGGGGCAGACCCAGGACGACATTGCCCGCGCCCTGGGCGTGTCGCGCCAGACCGCGCAGCGGCTGGTGGCGCAGGCGATGGCGTCGGGGATGGTCAAGGTGCGCATCGACCACCCGCTGGCGCGCTGCCGCGACCTGGCGGACCGGCTGCGCGCGCGGTTCGGCCTGGCGCTGGCCGAGGTGACGCCGGCCGAGGCGGGGCCGGCGGGCGTGGCCATGGCGCTGGCCGACCTGATCGAGGGGGAACTGTCCCGCCCCGATCCGCAGATCGTCGCCATCGGCACGGGGCGCACCCTGCGCGCCGCCGTGGGGCAGATGTCGCGGCTGGACTGCCCGCAGCACCGGATCGTGTCGCTGACCGGCAACATCGCCCCCGACGGCTCGGCCGCGTATTACAACGTGCTGTTTTCCCTGTCGGATCTGGTGACGGCGCGGATCTATCCGCTGATGGTCCCGGTGATCGCCGCCACGGCGGACGAAAAGGACGCCCTGCACCGCCAGCCCGGCATCGCCCGGGTGATGGAGCTTGCGGGCCAGGCGGACGTCGCCTTTGTCGGCCTCGGCTCGATGGACCCGGGCGCGCCGCTGCTGCAGGACGGCTTTCTGACCGGGGCCGAGGTCGCGGCCCTGCACAACGCGGGTGCCGTGGGCGAGATCCTGGGCCGCGCCTATGACGCGCAGGGCCGGCTGCTGCCGGACGAGGCGCGGGTCGCCGCCGCCCCGCTGCCCGACCGTGCCCGCACCCGCGTCATCGCCGCCGTCCATGGCCCGGCCAAGCGCGCGCCGGCCTTGGGCGCGCTGCGGGGCGGGCTGGTGACGGGGCTGGTCATCGACGAGGGCTCGGCCGACTGGCTGCTGGCGCAGGGGGACGCGGCATGATCCGGCTGGGCCTGCCGGGCGGGCTTTCGGCCGACATCGACCCGTTCGGTGCGGCGCTGGTCGCCCTGCGGGTGCCGGACGCCGCGGGCCGTCCGGCCGACGTGCTGGCGGGCGTGCCCGACCCGCGCATGGGGCGCGGCTTTTTCGGCGTCACGATCGGGCGGTTCGCCAACCGCATCGCGGGGGCGCGGTTCGATCTGGACGGCGCGGCGCACCGGCTTTCGGCCAACGACGGCGCGCACACGCTGCACGGCGGGGCCGAGGGCTTCGACCGCCGCGACTGGGCCGTGGTGGACCGCAGCGACGTCGCGGTGACGCTGGCGCTGGTCAGCCCGGACGGCGACCAGGGGTTTCCGGGGCGGCTTGAGGCGCGCGTGACCTATGGGGTTCAGGACAACGGCGCGGCCGACCCCGGCGGGGTGGGGCGGCTGGCGATCACGATGATCGCGACCGCCGACCGCGCCACGCCGGTCAGCCTGACCAACCATGCCTTCTTCAATCTGGACGGCACCGACGACCCGGCGGCGATCCGGGCCGTGGACGACCACCGCCTGACCATCGCGGCCGCGCGCTATCTGCCGGTGGACGACGCGGCGATCCCGCTGGGGGACGCACCGCAGCCGGTCGCGGGCACGCCCTTCGACTTTCGCGCAGGCCCCACGATCGGGCAGGGGCTGCGGTCGGGGCACCCGCAGCTGCTGCGCGTGCGCGGCTATGACCATTGCCTTGCGCTGGACGGTGGGGGGCTGCGGCCGGCGGCGGTGCTGCAGGCCTCCCGGTCGGGGCGGCGCATGACGCTGTGGACGGATGCGCCGGGCTTGCAGCTTTATACCGGGAACGGCCTGGACGGGACCGTGGCGGGCAAGGCCGGGGCCGCGTACCGGATGGGCGACGCGGTCTGCCTGGAACCGGGCGCCTGGCCCGACAGCCCGAACCGGCCGGACTTTCCCGCCTGCATCCTGCGGCCGGGCACGGTCTATCGGCACCGCATGGCGCTGGCCTTCAGCGCCCTTCCGCCCTGCCCCTGAGGGCCTGTCGGGCCGTTCAGACCACCACCCGCGGCGGCGCAACGCCCGTCGCATCGGTGCGCACGATGAAGGTCTGGCCCGCCAGCGGGTCGGCGGCCAGCCCGTCCGCGCCCAATCCCTGGGTGGCCGATGTCACCATCAGCTCCGACAGCCCCTCCCCGCCGAAGACGGGGCAGCTGCATTGGCGCGCGGGCACGGGCAGGCTGCGGATCAACCGCCCGTCGGGGGCGTGGCAGGTGACGCGGCCCGCGCCCCATTGCGCGATCCACAGATTGCCCGCGGCGTCCGTCACCGCCCCGTCCGGGATCAGCCCCTCGGCGGACAGGTCAAGGAACACGGCGGGCGCGCCCTCGGGCCAGCCGGTCGCCGGGTCAAGGGCCTGCCGCCAGACGATCTGGCGCATGGTGTCGGCGAAATAGGCGTGGCGCCCGTGAAAGCAGATCGCGTTCGGGATGGTGATCGCGTCGTGCAGGCGGCGCAGCTCGCCCCGCCACCAGCGCCAGATCGCCCCCGCGCCGGGCTGCGCCTGCTTGCCCATCGTGGACGCCCAGAACCCGCCCCAGGGATCGGCGCGCCCGTCGTTGGACCGCAGCGCGTCGTCGTCCGCGGCGATGACCGCCACCGGCGTGCGCGCGCCGCTGTCCAGGTCGAACAGCGCCAGCCCGGTTTCGCCCGACAGCAGCACCCGGCTGCGGTCCACCCATCCCATGGCCGAGGTCATCTCGGCCATCGGCCAGCGGTGCGTGCCGCCCGGCTGGGCCGCGAACAGGGTCCGGCCCGTGATGTCGAACCACATGAAGACGCCGCGTTCGGGGTGCCAGAAGGCGCCCTCGCCCAGTTGGCAGGGGGTTGCGTCCAGCACCCGCATCAGCCGCCCGCCTGTGCTGGTCCGCCGACCGCCGCGTCGAAGGCCGCGTCGAACGCCGCGACGGCGGCGGCGGCGGTGGCGGCGGTGCGGTCCACCGGCTGTCCGGGGCGATAGAGCGCCGTGCCAAGGCCAAAGCCGTCCGCGCCCGCCCGGCGCCAGTCGGCGAAATTGTCCGCGCCCGCCCCGCCCACCGCATAGACCGGCAGGTCCGGCGGCAGCACCGCGCGCAGCGCGACCAGTCCGGCGGGGCCGATCAGGCTGGCGGGAAACAGCTTCAGCCCGGTCGCCCCTGCTCGGATCGCGGCGAACGCCTCGGTCGGCGTCATCACGCCGGGCCAGCTGTCCATCCCGGCGGCGCGGGTCGCGGCGATGACGGCGGGGTCGGCGTTGGGCGACACGACAAGCTGACCGCCAAGCCGCGCCAGCCGGTCCACCTGCGCGACGTCCAGCACGGTGCCCGCACCGATCCGCGCCTGCCCGCGGCAGGCCGCCAGCAGCGCCGCGATGCTGTCCCACGGGTCGGGAGAGTTCAGCGGCACCTCGATCACGGTGATGCCGGCGTCGATCAGCGCGCTTGCGTGGGCCACGGCCTCGGGCGGGGTGATCCCGCGCAGGATGGCGATCAGGGGGCGGGTCATCGGGGTCCTTTCGACAGCGCGCGGGCCTGCGCGAGCCCCGCCAGGGCGGCGCCCTCCGCAGGCAGGGTGCGCGGCGTGACGCCCAGCGGCGCCAGCGCGCGGGCATACAGCGCGGCAAGGGGTCCCGCGCCCACCAGCAGCACGTCGCGCCCCAGCCACCACGGCCGCGCGGCCGCCAGTTCCGCGCCGATCAGCAGGCCCGACAGGCGGGCGCGGGCACGGTCGGGGGACAGGCCGGCCAGCAGCCCCTCGGCCCGCAGGGTGAACAGCCGGGCGGCCAGCGCCTCGGGGCGGGCCATCGCCTCGGCCACGGCCCCGTCGAAGGCGTCGTCGTTCCAGCCGTCCCCCGCCAGCCCGTGACGCAGCACGGACTGCGTCGCCAGCAGGTCGAACAGCTCGCCCGTCATGAAGCTGCGAAAGCTGACGACCTCGCCCGCCGAGACCTCGGCCCATTTGCTGTGGGTGCCGGGCAGGCAGACGACGCCGTCGAAACCGGGGTGCCGCGCCAGCGCCCCCGCGATCTGGGTTTCCTCGCCGCGCATCACGTCCGCGGACGGGCGGACCTGCGACAGTCCGGGCACGATCGACACCACCAGACGCGGATCGGCGGTGGGCGCAGCGGTCAGCGGCAGGCCCAGCGGCGGGCAGGGGACCGGGCGATAGGCGGCCTCGGTCCAGCCCTGGCGCGCGCCGGCCATGCCGCAGACCAGCACCGGGGTGGTGCAGGCGGGGGCCAGCCAGCCGCCGATCAGCTCCAGCAGCGCGGGTTCATAGTCGGCGGGCGTCAGGCGGCCCATGCCGCGGTCGCTGTCCGCCTGCGCCAGCACCGCGCCCGCGTCCGAGATCGCCCAGGCGCGCAGGTTGCTGGTGCCCCAGTCGGCGGCGATCCAGTCGGCGGCGATCCGGTCGGCTGCGGGGGTCATGCTCACCACGCGAACGGCTCGACCACGGACCAGCGCGCCAGCAGGAAGGCGTCGGCGACCAGCTGAAAGGGCGTGGCGTCCACGTCGCGTTCGCGCCGGGCGATCAGCGCGGCAAAGCGGTCGTAGAGGCGCCGGTATTCGCCCGGCAGCGCGCCCGCCGCGGCGATGTCCAGTCCCTCGGCCGACACCACGGCGCCGCCCCGCGACAGCGACAGATCGCCCCGGTCGGTGCGGATGGTCATGTCCCAGCGGGGCGTGCCCTGTTCGCGAAAGTCCAAGTCCATCGTGACCGGCGCGCCGTCCCCGGTCGCCAGCGTCAGGCGGGCGGCGATGGGGGCGGCGCGATTGGCGGGCACCATGTGTTCGGCGGCGATGACGCGCAGGGGCGAGGGCACGATGCGCGTCAGCACCGACAGCGCGTTGATGCCCGGATCGTGGACGCCGGTGCCGCCGGGCTGGAAGATCCAGTCCTGGCCGGGGTGGAACTGGCGCACATCCTCGCGCCAGACGACGTCGATGCCGGTCACGCGGCGGCCCGCCAGCCAGTCGCGGGCCGCGTCCACGCCGGGCGCGTACTGCGAATGCCAGGCCGTGAACAGCACGCGGCCGGTGTCGGCGGCGATGCGGTCCAGCGCGTGCAGTTCGGCGACCGTCGCGCCGGGGGGCTTTTCCAGCAGCACGTCGCGGCCCGCCAGCAGCGCCGCGCGGGCCAGGTCAAAGCGGACCTGCGGCGGGGTGCACAGCGCGACGGCGGCGATGTCGGGGCGCCCGTCCAGCATCGCGGCCAGGTCGGCAAAGGTCTCGACCCCCGCCATGCCGCCGGCCGGATCGACGGTCGCGGCCAGGGTAAAGGCGGCCGAGGCCGCGATGGCCGGCACATGCTGGTCGCGGGCAATCTTGCCCAGCCCCACGATGGCCAGGGGCGTGGGCGCGCGGGCGTCAGTGGCTGTCACGACCAACCTCCGCCCCGCGGCAGCCGCGCAGGAAATCAAAGTCAGCGCCGGTGTCGGCCCCCTGGACGTGCTGGTGAAAGATCTGCGCGTATCCGCCCTGCGGGGGCGGGGCGGCGGGCCGCCAGCCGGCCAGCCGGCGCGCCAGTTCGTCGTCGGGAATGTCCAGATGCAGGCGGCGGGCGGGCACGTCCAGCTCGATCATGTCGCCGGTCTGCACCACGGCCAGCGGGCCGCCGACCGCCGATTCCGGCGCGGTGTGCAGCACCACGGTGCCATAGGCCGTCCCCGACATCCGCGCGTCGGAAATCCGCACCATGTCGGTGATCCCGCGGCGCAGCACCTTGGGCGGCAGGCCCATGTTGCCGACCTCGGCCATGCCGGGATAGCCGCGGGGACCGCAGTTCTTCATCACCATCACGCAGGTCTCGTCGATGTCGAGGTCCTCGTCGTTGATGCGCGCCTTATAATCGTCGATGTCCTCGAACACGACCGCCCGGCCGCGATGGCGCAACAGATGGGGCGAGGCGGCGGACGGCTTCAGCACCGCCCCGTCAGGGGCAAGGTTGCCGCGCAGGACCGCGATGCCGCCGTGTTCGGTCAGCGGACGGTCGGCGGGCAGGATCACGTCCTCGTTCCAGTTGACCACGTCTTTGACCTGATCCCAGGCGGTCTCGCCGGAAACGGTCAGCGCGTCGCGGTGCAGCAGACCGGCCTCGGCCAGGCGCTTGATGACCACGGGCAGGCCGCCGGCGTAGAAGAATTCCTCCATCAGGTATTTGCCCGACGGCATCAGGTTCACGATCGTCGGCACGTCGCGCCCCAGCCGGTCCCAGTCGTCCAGCGTCAGGTCCACGCCCACGCGCCCGGCCAGCGCCAGCAGGTGGATCACGGCGTTGGTGGACCCGCCGATGGCGCCGTTGACGCGGATCGCGTTCTCGAACGCCGCCCGCGTCAGGATGTCGCTGGGCTTCAGGTCGTCTTTGACCATCTGCACGATCCGTCGCCCGGTCAGCTGCGCCATCATCCGGCGGCGGCTGTCCACCGCCGGGATCGCGGCGTTGCCCGACAGCGCCATGCCCAGCGCCTCGGCCATGCTGGCCATCGTGGACGCGGTGCCCATGGTGTTGCACGACCCCGCGCTGCGGCTCATCGCGGCCTCGGCGTCCAGGAAATCGGCCTGGGTCATCTCGCCGGCCTTCACCGCCTCGGAGAACTTCCACAGATGCGTGCCGGACCCGATCCGCTCGCCCCGGAACCAGCCGTTCAGCATCGGCCCGCCGGTCACGACGATCGACGGCAGGTCGGTGGACGCCGCCGCCATCAGCAGCGACGGCGTGGTCTTGTCGCAGCCCACCATCAGCACGCAGCCGTCGATCGGCTGGCCGCGAATCTGTTCCTCGACCGCCATGCTGGCCAGGTTGCGAAACATCATCGCGGTCGGGCGAAAGCTGGATTCCGCGGTGGAAAACACCGGCACCTCGACCGGAAAGCCGCCGGCCTCGTAGATGCCGTGCTTCACCCGCTGCGCGAGATCGTTCAGATGCGCGTTGCACGGGGTCAGTTCCGACCAGGTGTTCATGATCCCGATCACCGGGCGGCCGTCGAACAGGTCGGCCGGAAAGCCCTGATTCTTCATCCAGGACCGGTGATAGATGTGGTCGCGCGACGTGCCGCCGAACCATTCCTGCGACCGCAGCGTGCGCGGCCAGGGCTTGGGGACGAAGGTCATCGCACGGTCCTTTCGTTCGGCCGCAGGCCCGCCCGCCGCCGGGCCGGGGCGCGCGGGGCCGGATCAAAGCTGCTTGTTGCGGTTGTAGACGTCGAAGATCACGGCGGCGAGCAGCACCAGCCCCTTGATGACCTGCTGATAGTCGATGCCGATGCCCATGATCGACATGCCGTTGTTCATCACACCCATGATGAGGGCGCCGACCACGACCCCGATGATCCGGCCCGACCCGCCCGACATCGACGCGCCGCCGATGAACACGGCGGCGATCACGTCCAGCTCGAACCCCGTGCCGGCCTTGGGCGTCGCGCTGTTGAGCCGCGCGGTCACGATCATGCCGGCCAGCGCGGCCAGAACGCCCATGTTGGCGAAGGTCAGGAACACCAGCCGGTCGGTCTTGATCCCCGACAGGCGCGCGGCCTTTTCGTTGCCGCCCAGCGCATAGATGCGCCGCCCGGTGGTCGTCTGCTCGGTGAAGAAGCTGTAGAGCACGATCAGCACCGACATCACGATCAGCACGTTGGGCAGGCCGCGGAACTGCGCCAGCTTCCAGCCGACGAACATCAGCGCGGCGACGACGATCAGGTTGCGCGCCCAGAACAGGCCCGCCGGCTCGGGCTCGACCCCGAAGGCCGCGTCCTGGCGGCGGCCCCGCACCCCGGCCCAGACGATCGCCAGCGCCGCCAGCCCCACCATCAGCAGCGCCGTCAGGTTCGGCTTGTCCGGCCCGAAAAGGTCGGGGATGAACCCGGTGGACAGCGACTGGAAGGCCTTGGGGAACGGGCCGATGTTCTGGCCCTGCAACAGCCACAGCGTCAGCCCGCGAAAGACCAGCATCCCCGCCAGCGTCACGATGAACGACGGGATGCGCCAGAACGCAATCCAGTAGCCCTGCGCCGCCCCGATCAGCCCGCCCATCACCAGCGTCGCCGGGATGACGGCCCAGAACGGCCAGCCCCACCTGACCGTCAGCACCGCCGACACCGCCCCGGTAAACGCCGCGACCGAGCCCACCGACAGGTCGATGTGGCCCGACACGATCACCAGCAGCATCCCCAGCGCCATGATGATGACGTAGCTGTTCTGCAAGAACAGGTTGGTGATGTTCTGCGCCGACAGGAAGTCCACGCCTTGGGAGGCGCGCACCACGACCAGAAAGAACAGCACGATCGCCAGCAGCGCCAGCACCATGCCGTTCTGTTGCAGGTGCCCGCCCAGATGCGCGCCCAGGCCGCGTTTCTTCGTCTCGGTCTCGGCCGTGGTCATGCGGCTTTCCCCTCGCTTTGCAGGATCAGGGCCATGATCCGTTCCTGGCTGGCCTCGGCCCGGGTCAGCTCGCCGACAAAGCGGCCCTCGTTCATCACGTGGATGCGGTCGCACATGCCCAGCAGCTCGGGCATCTCGGACGAGATCATCACGACGCCGCGGCCCTGCGCGACCAGCTCGTTCATCAGGGCATAGATCTCGAACTTGGCGCCCACGTCGATGCCGCGCGTCGGCTCGTCCAGGATCAGCACCTGCGGGTCGGTGAACAGCCACTTGGCCAGCACGACCTTTTGCTGGTTGCCGCCCGACAGGTTCATCACCCGCTGGTTCACGCCCGGCGTGCGGATGCGCAGGTCGCGCCGGTATCGTTCCGCCACCGCCTGCTCTCGCCCCGCCGACAGGATGCCGTTCACCGCGACGCCGGCCAGGTTGGCCAGGCTGATGTTGCGCTGGATCGGCTCCTCCAGGATCAGGCCCAGCGCCTTGCGGTCCTCGGTCACATAGGCGAGGCCTGCGGCGATGGCGCGGCTGACGTCCGACAGGTCGGCGGGCCTGCCGGCCAGCTCGGCCTGGCCCGTGATGTCGCGGCCATAGCTGCGGCCGAACAGGCTCATCGCCAGTTCGGTGCGCCCCGACCCCATCAGGCCCGCGATGCCCAGGATCTCGCCCCGCCGGACGTGGAACGACACGCCGTCGATGACCTTGCGGGGCTGGTCGGGGTGCCAGACGGTCCAGTCCCGCACGCGCATCAGCACCTCGCCGATGTCGGGCACGCGGTCGGGATAGCGGTGCGCCAGGTCGCGCCCGACCATGTCGCGGATGATCCGCTCCTCGGTGATCTCGGCGCGGTCCAGGGTGGACACGGTGGACCCGTCGCGGATCACCGTCACGCGGTCGGCGACGCGCCGGATCTCGTTCAGCTTGTGGCTGATGATGATCTGGGTGACGCCCTGCGCCTTCAGCTCCAGCATCAGGTCCAGCAGCTTGGCGCTGTCGTTTTCCTGCAAGGCGGCGGTGGGTTCGTCCAGGATCAGCAGGCGCACGTCCTTGGCCAGCGCCTTGGCGATCTCGATCAGCTGCTGCTTGCCGACGCCCAGCTTTTCGACCGGGGTGGTCGGCGCCTCGGTCAGGCCGACCTTGGCCAGCAGGTCGCGGGTGCGCGCCCAGGTGCGGTTCCAGTCGATGACGCCGCGGCTGGCGACCTCGTTGCCCAGGAACATGTTCTCGGCCACCGACAGCTGCGGCACCAGCGCCAGTTCCTGGTGGATGATGATGATGCCCTGCCGCTCGCTGTC
The DNA here is from genome assembly GCF_003286075.1 of Paracoccus endophyticus. Taxonomy (GTDB): domain Bacteria; phylum Pseudomonadota; class Alphaproteobacteria; order Rhodobacterales; family Rhodobacteraceae; genus Paracoccus; species Paracoccus endophyticus. The sequence continues at coordinate 117,046 of NZ_QLUV01000008.1, forward strand.
GCGGATGTCGCGGAAGGCGACGGGCCGGCCCTCGTAGAGGATGTCGCCGTCATAGCTGCCGTGCGGATAGACGCCCGACAGGACCTTCATCAGCGTGGACTTGCCCGCGCCGTTCTCGCCGCAGATGGCGTGGATCTCGCCGGGCGCGATGGTCAGGTTGACCTGGTCCAGCGCGCGCACGCCCGGAAAGCTTTTCCCGATGCCGCGCATCTCCAGAATGGCCGTCATGGCGCCCCCTTTCCGGCAGAGGGTCCGGCCCGCGCCCGGCGGGCCGGACGCAGGGTCACTTGATCTGGTCTTCGGTGTAGTAGCCGCTGTCCACCAGGATCTGCTTGTAGTTGTCGGCGAACACCGGGACGGGTTCCAGCAGATAGGAGGGCACGATCTTGACGCCGTTGTCATAGGTTTTGGTGTCGTTGATCTGCGGCTCGGACCCCTGCAGCACGGCGTCCACCATGCCCACCGTGACCTTGGCCAGTTCGCGCGTGTCCTTGAAGATCGTGGAATACTGCTCGCCCGCGGCCATCGACTTGACGGTCGGGATCTCGGCGTCCTGGCCGGTCACGATCGGCATCTTCAGGTCGCCCGAACCGTAGCCGACGCCCTTGACCGACGACAGGATGCCGATCGACAGCCCGTCATAGGGTGACAGCACCCCGTGCAGCGGCTTGTCGCCATAGTTGGCCGACAGGATGTTGTCCATGCGCGACTGGGCCGTGGCCGGGTCCCAGCGCAGGGTGCCGACCTTGTCCATGCCCGTCTGGCCCGACGGGATGGCGATCTCGCCCGCGTCGATCATCGGCTGCAGCACGCTCATCGCGCCGTCGTAGAAGAAGAAGGCGTTGTTGTCGTCGGGGCTGCCGCCGAACAGCTCGACGTTCCAGGGCTTCTGGTCGGGGAAGCGTTCCTTGAGGCCCTTGACCAGCGATTCCGCCTGCTGGACGCCGACCTTGAAGTTGTCGAAGGTCGCGTAATAGCTGACCGCGTCGCTGTCGCGGATCAGCCGGTCATAGGCGATGACCTTGATGTCGGCGGCCTTGGCGTTTTCCAGCGCGTTGGTCAGGGTGGTGCCGTCGATGGACGCGATCACCAGCGCCTTGGCGCCCTTGGTGATCATGTTCTCGACCTGGGACAGCTGGGTCGGGATGTCGTCCTCGGCGTATTGCAGGTCGGTCGTGTAGCCGGCCGCCTCAAGCTCCTTGACCATGTTGTTGCCGTCGTCGATCCAGCGGGCCGACGATTTCGTCGGCATGGCGATGCCGACCAGGCCCTTGTCCTGGGCGGCGGCCTGCGAGGCAAGCAGCGCCAGCGCCATCGCGGCGGTGGCCGCAAGCGTTTTCAATCCCATGTCGTTCCTCCCAAAACGGGGCCGTTGGTCCGGCCCTGCCGCCCCGCCAGGCGGGTGCGCACGCGGCACGGTAGAGCGGCGTTGCCGCGCGGCGCAAATCGAAATACAGACGTTCGACATAGCAGTTCTGATATGGCCGGCCGCGTGCAACGAAACCTTCCCCTGGCGCTGAAGGTCGGCCACCTGCGGCTGGTGGCCGCGATCGCCGAACACGGGCAGGTCCAGGCCGCGGCGCAGGCGCTGGGGCTGACCCAGCCCGCCGCCTCGCGCACCCTGGCCGAGCTGGAACGCATGGTCGGCGCGCCGCTGTTTCACCGGCGCCCCCGCGGCATGGTGCCCACCGCCGCCGGCGAGATCCTGGCGCGGCGCGGCACCGAGGTGCTGGCCGGGCTGACCGACATCGCCCGCGATCTGGCCAGCGTCGCCGCGGGCGCCACCGGCGAGGTGCGGATCGGCGCCGTCACCGGCCCCGCGCTGGGCCTGCTGGTTCCCGCAGCCCGGCGCCTGCGGGCCGAGGCGCCGGGCGTGCGCCTGTCGGTCGAGGTCGCGCCCTCGGTCCAGCTGGTGCAGGGGCTGGACAGCGGGGCGCTGGATTTCGTGCTGGCGCGGGTGCCCGCGGGGATCGACCCCTCGGCCCTGCGCGTGGGGCCGGGCGCGCACGAGCCGCTGCGGTTCCTGGTCCGGGCGGGGCACCCGCTGGCGGGCCGGCGCGCCGTTCCGCTGGCCGCGCTGGCGGGCTTTCCCTGGGTCATCCAGGGCCGCGGCACGCCCATCCGCGAGGCGGTGGACGCCGCGCTGCGGGGCGCCGGCGTGGGGCTGCCCCCCGACGTCACCACCACGGCCTCGCTGATGCTGACCGTGGCGCTGGTCGCCCGGACGGATGCCGTCGCGGCGGTGGCGGTGCAGGTCGCGCGGCTTGTCGCGGACGGGCGGGGCGGGCCGGACGCAGGCCTCGTCACGCTGGACACGGCCGAGCCGCTGGACCTGCCGCCCTGGCATCTGCTGACGCTGCGCCAGCGCCGGCTGTCCGCCGCCGCCCAGCGCATGCTGGCGCTGGTGCGCGACCAGATCGGGCAGGACCGGGACGGGGACCCGGGCGCGGCCGATCCGCAGGGCGCGGGTCCGCCCGGGAACGGCGACCCCGGCGCGGGCGATCCGTGACGGGCGCTGCGCCGGTCAGACGCCCTCAGCCACGACCGTGCGCGTGCCGGCGTCGTCGCACAGCGCCTGCAGGGGGGCGGGCAGCGGGCGGTCGGTGAACACGGCGTCCATGTCGGCCAGCGACACGACGCGGATCGGCGCGGTCCGTGCCAGCTTGGTGGCGTCCGTGACCAGCCAGCGTTCGCGCGCCTGCCGCAGGATGGCGCGGCTGACCCGCACCTCGGCCATGTCGAAATCCAGGATGTCGCCGTCCGCGTCCAGCGCCGAACAGCCGACGATGGCGTAATCCACCTTGAAGTTGGCCATGAACTCGCTGGTCAGGTCGCCCACCAGCCCGCCGTCCGACCGCCGCACCTGTCCGCCCGCCACGATGATGTCGCAGCTTTCGTTGGCCGCCAGGATGTTGGCGACGTTCATGTTGTTGGTCACCACCGTCAGGTTGCGGTGTCCCAGCAGGGCGCGGGCCACCGCCTCGGTCGTCGTCCCGATGTTCAGGATCAGCGACGAGTTGTCGGGGATCAGCTCGGCGCAGGCGCGCCCGATGGCGGCCTTGGCGGGCTCGTGCAGCGCGCGCCGTTCCTCGTAGCCGATGTTGCTGACGCCGCTTTTCAGCACCGCGCCGCCGTGCACCCGGTCCAGCATCCCCTGATCGGCCAGTTCGGCCAGATCGCGCCGGATCGTCTGGTGCGTCACGTCGAAGCGTTCCGCCAGCGCCTCGACGCCGACCCGGCCCGTGGCGCGCACGAGGTTGAGGATCTCGATCTGCCGGATGTTCATGCGCGCAGGAAAACGAACACGGGACCTTGCGTCAAGCGAACATCTGCGCGCGGAAAGCGAAAATCGACGTTGACAGACGCGGGCGGCGGATGTTCGATCAACGGCATCCGGGGGAAGGGCGCGATGGCGGATACGACCGACCTGTTCATCATCGGCGGCGGCATCAACGGCTGCGGCATCGCGCGCGACGCGGCGGGGCGCGGGCTGACGGTTCGGCTGGCCGAGCAGGGCGATCTGGCGCAGGCGACCTCGTCGGCCTCGACCAAGCTGTTCCACGGCGGCCTGCGCTATCTGGAATATCTGGAAATCCGCCTGGTGCGCGAGGCGCTGCGCGAGCGCGAGGTGCTGCTGCGCGCCATGCCGCACATCGCCTGGCCCCTGCGCTTTGTCCTGCCGCTGGACCCCGAGATGACGTTCGCCGGCGACACGCCGGTGTCGCGCGCCATGGCGCTGGCGATGCCCTGGGCGCGCGGCCGCAGGCCCCGGCCGATGATCCGCGCGGGGCTGTTTCTGTACGACCACCTGGGCGGGCGCAAGATCCTGCCTGCGACCTCGACGCTGGACCTGACCACGGCGCCCGAGGGGCGCCCCCTCAAGCCGCGGATGCGGCAGGCCTATGAGTACAGCGACTGCTGGGTCGAGGACGCCCGGCTGGTCGCCCTGAACGCCCGCGACGCGATGATGCGCGGCGCCGACGTGATGACCCGCGCCCGCGTGACCGAGGCGCGGCGGACGAACGGGCTGTGGCGCATCGCGATGGCCGACGGGCGCAGCTTTGCCGCCCGCGGGCTGGTCAACGCCGCCGGTCCCTGGGTGGGCCATGTGATCCACGACGTGGCGCACCTCGACACCGCGCAGGCCGTGCGGCTGGTGCGCGGCAGCCACATCGTCACGCGCCGGCTGTTCGACCACGACAAGGCCTATTTCTTTCAGGGCGCGGACGGGCGGATCATCTTCGCCATCCCCTACGAGGGGGAGTTCACCCTGATCGGCACGACCGACGCCGAACACCATGGCCAGCCCGGCGACGCCGTCTGCACCGAGGAGGAGCGCGACTATCTGTGCGCCGCCGCCAGCCATTACTTCCGCGACCCGGTGACGCCCGGCGATGTGGTGTGGACCTATTCGGGGGTGCGGCCGCTTTACGACGACGGGGCCAAGTCGGCGACGGCGGCGACGCGCGACTATGTGCTGTCGCTGGACGAGGACGGCGCGCCGTGCCTGAACGTGTTCGGCGGCAAGATCACCACCTATCGCAAGCTGGCCGAGGCGGCGCTGGCCAAGCTTTACCCGCATTTCCCCGCCTCGACCGGGTCGTGGACGGCCGGGGTGCCGCTGCCGGGGGGCGATTTTCCGGTCGATGGCGTGCCCGCGCTGATCGCCGCGCTGCGCCGGGCGCATCCGTTCCTGACCGGGACCTGGGCGCGGCGGCTGGTGCGCGCCTATGGCACCGACGCCGCGCGGATGCTGGCGGGCGCGGACAGCGCCGGGGCGATGGGCCGCGACTTCGGCGCGACGCTGACGGAAACCGAGCTGCGCTGGCTGATGGCGCATGAATTCGCGCGCCGCGCCGACGACGTGGTCTGGCGGCGTTCCAAGCTGGGGCTGCGGATGACCCCCGACCAGATCGCGGCTGTGGACGCGTGGATGACCGCGGAAAGGCGGGCCGCATGACGCTGGAGCTGCGGGGCATCGCGCGTCAGGTCGGTGCCGATCACCACATCCATCCCACCGACCTGGTGCTGGAACGCGGCACGATGAACGTGCTGCTGGGCCCGACGCTGGCGGGCAAGACGACGTTGATGCGGCTGATGGCCGGGCTGGACGCGCCCACGGCGGGCCGGCTGGTCTGGAACGGGCAGGACGTGACCGGCCAGCGCGTGCAGGACCGCCGCGTGGCGATGGTCTATCAGCAGTTCATCAACTATCCCTCGATGAGCGTCTACGACAACATCGCCTCGCCCCTGCGGCTGCAGGGCGTGGCCCGCGCCGAGATCGACCGCCGCGTGCGCGAGACGGCAGCGCTGATGCGCCTGACGCCGATGCTGGACCGCCGCCCGCTGGAGCTGTCGGGCGGCCAGCAGCAGCGGACCGCGCTGGCCCGCGCGCTGGTCAAGGGCGCCGGGCTTGTGCTGCTCGACGAGCCGCTGGCGAACCTGGATTACAAGCTGCGCGAGGAGCTGCGCGCCGAGATCCCGCGCATCTTCGAACGATCGGGGGCGATCTTCGTCTATGCCACGACCGAGCCCGAGGAGGCGCTGCTGCTGGGCGGCAACACCGCGACGCTGTGGCAGGGACGCGTGACGCAGTTCGGGCCGACCGCGCAGGTCTATCGCGCGCCGGTCGATGCGGTGACGGCGCGGGTGTTTTCCGACCCGCCGATGAACTTTGCCGCGGTGCGCGTCGCGGGCGGGCAGGCGGCGCTGGACGGCGGGCGCTGGCCGGTCGGGCGGCTTGCGGACGGCGACTATCAGGCCGGGTTCCGGGCCGCGCACCTGCGGCTGGACCCGACGCCCGGCGCGATCCCGCTGGCCGCGCGCCTTGACGTGACCGAGATCACCGGGGCCGAGACGTTCCTGCACCTGTCGCGCGGCCCCGACCGCTGGGTCGGGCTGATCGAGGGCGTGCACCGCCCGCCCGAAGGGGCGGCGCTGACCGTCTGGCTGGATCCGGCGCATGTCTATCTGTTCGGGCCGGATGGTCGCATGGCGCGGCCGGCGCCCTATGCGCAAGCGGCATAGGGGGCGCACGATGGCACGGATCACGCTTGACGCCCTCGCCCACAGCTATCTGCCCGCGCCGCGCGGCGAGGACGATTTCGCGCTGAAGCCGATGACGATGACCTGGCAGGACGGCGGCGCCTATGCGCTGCTGGGCTCGTCGGGCTGCGGAAAGACGACGCTGCTCAACATCATCTCGGGGCTGCTGGTGCCGTCGCGGGGGCGCGTGCTGTTCGGCGACCGCGACGTGACCACGCTGCCCACCGCGGCGCGCAACATCGCGCAGGTGTTCCAGTTCCCGGTCGTCTACGACACCATGACGGTGCGCGACAATCTGGCCTTTCCGCTGAAGAACCGGGGGATGCCCGCCGCCCGGATCGCCGCCCGCGTGGCCGAGGTCGCCGCCATGATCGGGATGGCGGACGCGCTGGACCGCCGCGCCCGCGGGCTGACCGCCGACGCCAAGCAGAAGATCAGCCTTGGCCGCGGCATGGTGCGCCAGGACGTGAACGCGATCCTGTTCGACGAGCCGCTGACCGTCATCGACCCGCACATGAAGTGGGAGCTGCGCACCCAGCTGAAATCCCTGCATCGCCAGTTCGGCCACACGATGATCTATGTCACCCATGACCAGACCGAGGCGCTGACCTTCGCCGACCAGGTGGTCGTGATGTCCGAGGGGCGCGTGGTGCAGGCCGGCACCCCGCAGGCGCTGTTCGACCGGCCCGAGCATACCTTCGTGGGCTATTTCATCGGCTCGCCCGGCATGAACCTGCTGGACGCCGAGGTGCGCGGCGACCGCGCCCTGATCGCGGGCGCGCAGGTCGCGCTGCCGGGCGACCACGGCCTGCCGCAGGGCCGCGTGCAGATCGGCATCCGCCCCGAGTTCGTGACCCCCGCCGAGGGCGGCAGGGGTGAGGAGGGCGGGGGCCTGCCCTTCCGGCTGGAGCGGGTCGAGGACGTGGGCCACCACCGCATCCTGCGCGGGCGCGTGGGCGACCAGCCCCTGACCATGCTGCTGCCCGAGGATCACGCGCTTCCCGCCGGCATCGACCGCGCGGTGCCCGCGACCGCGCATCTTCATGTCTATGCCGACGACTGGCGCGTGCCGCCCGTCGCCGGGGAAAGGGCCGACTGATGGACAAGCCCGTCAACAACCGCGCCTGGTTCCTGGTGCTGCCGGTGCTGGTGCTGGTCGCCTTTTCCGCGGTGATCCCGCTGATGACGGTCGTGAACTATTCGGTGCAGGACACGTTCGGCAACAACCAGTTCTTCTGGAACGGGCTCGGCTGGTTCCAGGAGGTGCTGGACAGCGACCGCATCCGCGCCGCCCTGGGCCGCCAGATCCTGTTTTCCGCGATCATCCTGGCGATCGAGATCCCGCTGGGCATCTTCGTGGCGCTGAACATGCCCAAGCGCGGCTTCTGGGCCAGCGTCGTGCTGGTGCTGATGGCGCTGCCGCTGCTGATCCCGTGGAACGTGGTGGGCACCATCTGGCAGGTGTTCGGGCGCGTGGACATCGGCCTGCTGGGCCACACGCTGGCGGCGATGGGCTTCGACTACAACTACGTCAACGATCCGGTGGACGCCTGGGCCACGATCGTCGTGATGGACGTGTGGCACTGGACCAGCCTCGTCGCGCTGCTGTGCTATGCGGGGCTGCAATCCATCCCCGACGCCTATTACCAGGCGGCGCGCATCGACCAGGCCAGCCGCTGGGCCGTGTTCCGCCATATCGAGCTGCCCAAGATGTCGGGCGTGCTGCTGATCGCGGTGCTGCTGCGGTTCATGGACAGCTTCATGATCTATACCGAGCCGTTCGTCCTGACCGGGGGCGGGCCGGGCAACGCCACGACGTTCCTGTCCATCGACCTGGTCAAGACCGCGATCGGACAGTTCGACCTTGGCCCCGCGGCCGCGTTCAGCCTGATCTATTTCCTTGTCATCCTGCTGATCTCGTGGGTGTTCTACACCGTGATGACCGCGCAGAAGGACGCCCCCTGATGGCCGCCGTCGCCGAACGCCGCGCAACCGGGTCGGCCATCGTCATGGTGGCATACCTGCTGTTCCTGCTGACGCCGATCTACTGGCTCGTGACCATGAGCCTGAAGACCAACGCCGAGATCACCGGCACCTTCAGCCTGTGGCCGCACGAGCCCACGCTGGCGAACTATCGCACCATCCTGACGGACCCGTCGTGGTACATGGGCTATGTCAACAGCCTGACCTATGTCGTGCTGAACACGGCGATCTCGCTCGCGGTGGCGCTGCCGGCGGCCTATGCGTTCAGCCGCTATCGCTTCATGGGCGACAAGCACCTGTTCTTCTGGCTGCTGTCGAACCGGATGGCGCCTGCGGCGGTGTTCGCGCTGCCGTTCTTTCAGCTGTATTCGGCGGTCGGGCTGTTCGACACCCACATCGCCGTGGCCTTGGCGCATTGCCTGTTCAACGTGCCGCTGGCGGTGTGGATCCTGGAAGGCTTCATGTCCGGCGTCCCGCGCGAGATCGACGAGACGGCCTATATCGACGGCTATTCCTTCCCGCGCTTCTTCGTGCGCATCTTCATGCCGCTGATCGCCAGCGGCATCGGGGTGGCGGCCTTCTTCTGCTTCATGTTCTCGTGGGTCGAACTGCTGCTGTCGCGGACGCTCACCAGCGTCAACGCCAAGCCCATCGCGGCCACCATGACGCGCACGGTCAGCGCCTCGGGCCTCGACTGGGGGGTGCTGGCGGCGGCGGGCGTGCTGACCATCGTGCCGGGCGCCTTGGTGATCTGGTTCGTGCGCAACTACATCGCCAAGGGCTTTGCGTTGGGAAGGGTGTGATGACTGCGCGTTCCGTTTCCGCAGGCTTTGCCGCCGCCGCCCTGCTGATGCTGGGCATCCTCGGCTGGCTCGTCAGCCTTGTCCCCGTGGACAACGGCGCGCACGACTGGGCGGGCAGCCTGAACCCCGGCGGCTGGATGGCCTGGACCTTTCCGACCGCCTTGTTCTTCTGGGTGATCGCGGCGCTGCTGCTGACCTTTACCTGGGCCGCCATCCGGTTCCCGGAAACGCCGCGCCGGGGCATCTTGGGGATTGCCACGACGCGCGGCGACCGGCTGTTCGTCAGCCTGCTGGGGTCGGCCTTCATCTGCCTGGGCTGGCTGGGCCTGATCGGCACGCCGGCCTGGGGAGGGCTGGCGATCGCCTTGCTATACGCCGCGGCGGTGTTCCGCTGGGTGTGACAACGCCGGCAACGGCATAGGGGAGGGGGAGACCCGATGAGACTGCACCTGACGACCGCCATGGCGCTTGCGCTGATGGCGACCGGCGCACAGGCCGGGATCGAGGAGGCCAAGGCGTTCCTGGACGCCGAGATCGGCGACCAGTCCACGCTGGACCGCGCCGCGCAAGAGGCCGAGATGCAATGGTTCATCGACGCCGCAGCGCCCATGGCGGGGATGGAGATCGCGGTGGTGTCGGAAACGATCACCACCCACGAATACGAATCCAAGGTGCTGGCGCCCGCCTTCACCGCGATCACCGGCATCAAGGTCACGCACGACCTGATCGGAGAGGGCGACGTCGTCGAAAAGCTGCAGACGCAGATGCAGTCGGGCGAAAACGTCTATGACGCCTATGTCAACGACAGCGACCTGATCGGCACCCACTGGCGTTACCAGCAGGCCCGCAACCTGACCGACTGGATGGCGAACGCGGGCAAGGACGTCACCAACCCGAACCTCGACATCGACGACTTCATCGGCAAGTCCTTCACCACCGCGCCGGACGGGAACCTGTACCAGCTGCCCGACCAGCAGTTCGCCAACCTCTACTGGTTCCGCAAGGACTGGTTCGACGACGAGACGAACAAGGCCGACTTCAAGGCGAAATACGGCTATGACCTGGGCGTGCCGGTCACCTGGTCGGCCTATGAGGACATCGCCGAGTTCTTCACCGGCCGCGAGATCGACGGCAAGACGGTCTTCGGCCACATGGACTATGGCAAGAAGGACCCGTCGCTCGGCTGGCGCTTCACCGACGCCTGGCTGTCGATGGCCGGGAACGGCGACAAGGGCATCCCGAACGGCAAGCCCGTGGACGAATGGGGCATCCGCGTGGATGAAAACGACCGCCCCGTGGGCAGCTGCGTCGCCCGCGGCGGCGACACCAACGGGCCGGCGGCGGTCTATGCGATCCAGAAATACCTCGACTGGATGAAGGCCTATGCGCCGCCCGCAGCCCAGGGCATGACCTTCAGCGAAAGCGGCCCGGTGCCCAGCCAGGGCGAGGTCGCCCAGCAGATGTTCACCTACACCGCCTTCACCGCCGACTTCGTCAAGGAAGGCCTGCCGGTCGTGAACGAGGACGGAACGCCGAAATGGCGCTTTGCCCCCTCGCCCCACGGCGCCTATTGGCAGGACGGCATGAAGCTGGGCTATCAGGACGCGGGGTCCTGGACGCTGCTGAAATCGACGCCCGACGACCGCGCCAAGGCCGCCTGGCTTTACGCGCAGTTCGTGACCTCGAAGACGGTGGACGTGAAGAAAAGCCATGTCGGCCTGACCTTCATCCGCCAATCCACGCTGGACCACCAGTCGTTCACCGACCGCGCGCCCAAGCTGGGCGGGCTGATCGAGTTCTATCGCAGCCCCGCCCGCCTGCAATGGTCGCCCACCGGGACCAACGTGCCCGATTACCCCAAGCTCGCGCAGCTCTGGTGGCAGGCGATCGGGGACGCGGCCTCGGGCGCCAAGACCCCGCAGGAGGCGATGGACAGCCTGTGCGCCGAGCAGGAAAAGGTCATGGAGCGGCTGGAGCGCGCGGGCGTTCAGGGCGACATCGGCCCCAAGCTGGCCGAGGAGCATGACCTGGAATGGTGGAACGCCTTCGCCAAGGAAAACGGCACCATCGCACCCCAGCTGAAGCTGGAGAACGAGGACCCGCAGCCGGAAACCGTCAGCTATGACGAACTGGTGAAAAGCTGGCAGCAGTGACAGGCTGATGCCCTGGGGGAACCCGGCCCGTCCGGGTTCCCCCCTTCGTTTCACGCCGGAGAGCGCCATGGCCATCCTTGCCATCGACCAGGGCACCACGTCGTCGCGTGCCGTGGTCTATTCCGACGACCTGCGGGTCATGGCGTCCGACCAGCAGGAGTTTCCGCAGCATTTCCCCCGGTCCGGCTGGGTCGAGCACGACCCCGAGGACATCTGGGCCTCGGTCGCCGCGACCGCGCGGGGCGCGGTGGAAAAGGCGGGCAACCCGCCGCTGGCCGCCATCGGGATCACGAACCAGCGCGAAACCTCGGTCGTGTGGGACCGCCGGACGGGCCAGCCCATCCACAATGCCATCGTCTGGCAGGACCGCCGCACCGCCGACGCCTGCGCGGCACTGAAGGCCGACGGGCACGAAACCAGCGTGACGCCGCGGACCGGCCTGCTGCTGGACCCGTATTTCAGCGCGACCAAGATCGCCTGGATCCTGGATCACGTGGACGGCGCCCGCGCGCGCGCCGATGCCGGGGACTTGGCGTTCGGCACCATCGACAGCTTCCTGATCTGGCGGCTGACCGGCGGGCGCGCCCATGTCACCGACGCGACCAACGCTGCGCGCACGATGCTGTACGACATCCACGCGGGCGCATGGTCGGACGAGCTGTGCGACCTGTTCCGGGTGCCGCGGTCCATGCTGCCCGAGGTGCGCGACTGCGCCGCCCATTTCGGCCAAAGCCGGGCCGACCTGTTCGGGCGCGAGATCCCGATCCTGGGGGTCGCGGGCGACCAGCAGGCGGCGACCGTGGGGCAGGCCTGTTTTGCCCCCGGCATGATGAAGGCGACCTATGGCACCGGCTGCTTTGCGCTGATGAACACCGGGACCACGGCCGTCCGGTCCGGCAACCGCCTGCTGACCACCATCGCCTATCAGCTGGACGGGCAACCGACCTATGCGCTGGAAGGGTCGATCTTTGTCGCGGGCGCGGTGGTGCAATGGCTGCGCGACGCGATGGGGCTGATCCGCAACGCGGCCGACACCGGCCCGCTGGCGGCGCAGGCCGACCCCGACCAGGACGTGATCCTGGTGCCCGCCTTCACCGGCCTTGGCGCGCCCTGGTGGCGGCCCGAGGTGCGCGGCGCGGTCTTTGGCCTGACCCGCGCCACGGGACCGGCCGAGTTCGCGCGCGCCGCGCTGCGGGCGGTGGGGTTCCAGACCCGCGACCTGATCGAGGCGATGCGCCGCGACTGGCCGGACCTGGACCAGTCGGTCCTGCGCGTGGACGGCGGCATGACCGCCTCGGTCCCCGCGATGCAGTTCCTGGCCGACATCCTGGGCGCGCCGGTGGACCGGCCGGTCAACACCGAGACCACCGTGCAAGGCGCGGCGTGGCTGGCCGCGCACCAGGCCGGGCTGGCGGGCGGCCCGGACGACTACGCCGGGGCCTGGGCGCTGGACCGCCGGTTCGATCCGCAGGCCGACGCGGGCCGGCGCGCGGCCCTTTATGACCGCTGGGGCCGGGCGGTGCAGGCGGTCATGGCGATGGGGTGACGGGCGACAGCACGTGGTGGCGCGCGGCCGGGCAGGCCTCGCGCGCCAGATCGGCGACATGGCGGTGGTGGGTCAGGTAGACGACCTGTCCGGTCATCGCGGTGTCGGCCAGCGCCGCCAGCGCACGCCGCGTCCGGTCGTCGTCAAAGGTTTCCAGCACATCGTCGCCCAGCACCGGCACCGGGCCGCGCGCGGCGGCGAATTCGTGAAACCCCGCGATCCGCAGCGCCAGGTACAGCTGGAACAGCGTGCCCTTGGACAGCCCCCCCGTCAGCCGCGTCTCGCCCGAGGCGCTGCGTGCGATCAGCACCTCGCCCGCGCCCTCGGGCTGCGTCGCAAGCCCCGCCCACACCCCGCCCGTGATCGCGGCAAAGGCCGCCGAGGCGCGGGCCAGCATCCCGCTGCGGTGGGTTTCGCGATAGCTCGCCAGCGCCCTTTCGGTCGCCAGCACGCCCGCGCGCAGCCGCAGCCAGTCGCGGGCCTCGTCCTCGATCGCCACAAGCAGGGCGGCGCGGCGCGCCTCGATCCGGGCCACGGCATCGTCAAGGCCGATGGCGTCAAGGTCCCGCTCGGCCGAGAACAGCGCCTGCCGGGCGGCGGATAGCGCCTCGTCGGCGGCGTCGCGGTCGGCGCGGGCGCGGGCGCGGTCGGCGGCAAGGCTGCCTGAGTCCACCCCTTGCAGCCGCGCGGCGGCCTCGGCCATGTCGGGCGCGTCCAGATCGGCGCGGATGCGCGCGGCCAGTCCGGCGGCCTGGTCGCGCAGCCGGTCGCGATGGGCCAGCCGCCCCAGGGCCTGTTCCAGCGCCGCCACGTCGGGGGCGGCCAGATGCGCCTGCATCTGCGCCAGTTCGCCCGCCACCGCGGCGCGCTCGCGCTCCAGCTCGGCCAGGGCCATTCGCCGCGCGGCGATGCGCTCGGTCAGCTCGGCGCGGGCCAGCGCCGCGCGGCGCGCCGCCTCGATCCGGGCCGCGGCCCCGCGCAGCGTGTCCACCGGGTCCCCGGGCGCCAGGCCCAGCACCGCGCCCAGATCCGCCGCGGCGGCGGCGAAACGGGTCTGGTCCGCCTGCATCGCGGCGATGCGGTGGTCCAGCGCGGCGGCCCGGTCGCGGGCCTCGGCCAGCGCGGCCAGGTCGGCCAGCACGGGCCGCATCGCGGCGGGCGCGGGCAGGTCGGGCAGGGTCAACGCGGCGCTGGCCGCATCCCAGTCCGCCTGCCACGCCGCCAGGTCGGCGGCGGCGCGGTCCACGTCGCGCGCGCGCTGGGCCACCGCCTGCGTCAGCCGCTGCCGTTCGGCGCGACTGGCGGTCTCGGCGTCGATGCGGGCCAGCCGCGCCTCGGCCGCGCGCGCCAGCGCGGACAGGTCGGGGGGCGTGCCGGGCAGCAGCGCCTGCAGGGCCGCGGCCGCCGTGCGTGCCGCCGCCTCCGCTCGGTGGCGGGCCTGCGCCGCGGCCGCGGCCTCGCGCGCAAGGGTCAGGGCGCGCTCGCGCCGGGGCAGCCAGCCCGCCAGTTCGGCCAGCGCCTCGGCATCGGCGCGTCCCGGCAACAGCGCGGCCACCTGCGCGGCCATGTCGCAGCGCAGCGCCTCATGCGCCGCCGCGGCGTCGCGGGCCAGGGCGGCCGCATCGTCGGCGCGGATCGCGGCCGTGGCGGCCGCGGCCTGCACGGTGCGCAACTGCCCCACGTCGGCGGCGCGGGCGACCTGCGCGGCGACAGCCCGGTCGTGGTCGGCCATCGCGGCGGCAAAGCCGTCGGCGCTGGCCGCGTCCAGTGTCGCGCGGTGGTGCGTCCAGGCGGCATCGCGCGCAGCGCGCGCGCCCTCGACCGTGGCCGGATCGGCCGCGCCCAGCGTGGCCGACAGGCCCGCGGCTTCGGCGGACCGGCGCTGCGCCTCCTCATGGCGCTCGGCGGCGACGCGGGCGGCGTCCTCGGCGCGCGCGGCGGCCTTGTCCAGTCGCGCCTGCCACGCCGCGACGGTCTGCGGCGCGGGCGGGTCCAGCGCGGCCAGGTCCGTTTCGTTGCCCCGCCAGGGGGCCAGCGCGGCCAGCGCCTCGGCCAGGGCCGATGCGGCCGCTTCGGCCACAGCCGCCGCCTCGGTCGCGCGGGCGGCCAGATCGGCCCGGCGCAGCGGGGCCAGGGCGTCACGCAGCGCCTCGGCGGTGTCGTCCTCGGCCGCGTCGTCGGGGGCGTCGCCCGCCTCGGTCTGCTGCGCCTGCGCCTCGCGCAGCGCGGCCTGCGCGGCCGCCAGCCTGGCCACCGGCGCGGCCCTTTCGTCCAGCAGCGCGCCCAGCCGGGCCAGCAGCGCGGGGTCGTCCACCGGCTCGCCGCCCAGCCGCGCCACCAGCCCGGCGATGCGGTCCTGAAGGGCGGCGCGTTCGTCCCGCCGCCGGGGCAGGTCCTCGGCCGCGGCGGCATGGCGGATGTGCAGATCCTCCAGCGCGGCCAGCCGGTCCGCGGCGTCCAGCGCCGGCCGATCGTCCGGGGTGGCGTCCAGCGCGGCGACCGCCTCGGCCAGCGCCCGCGTCTCGCCGTCATGGGCGGCCGCCAGCCGGATCGCCCGGTCGCGCAGCGGGCCGATGCGGTCGTGCCACGCGGCGGGCACGTCCGGCAGGCCGTCCAGCGGCGCCAGCTCGGCCGCCAGTCCCTGCCACTGCGGCCACAATCCCAGCGCCGAGGCCATGCCGTCGAGGCGCCCGCATTCGCCCGCCGCGCGGCCCAGCGTCTCGCGCGCGGCCTCGCTGGCGGCCCGTGCCACGGCGGCGGCCTGGCGCAACGCCGCGTGATCGCCGGCCTGCCGGTCCAGCCGGGCGCGGTCGGCCTCCAGCGCCTCAAGCTCGGCCCGCAGCGCGCGCAGCCGCGACTTGCGCGCGGACTTGCGGTGAAAGGCATCGGCCTGCTCGCGCAGCGCGTCCAGCCGTTCGCCCAGCGCGGCCAGCCCGGCGCTGGCCGAAAACAGAAGCTGCCCCAGTTCGCCCTGGCTGGACAGGATGCTGTCGCCGCCGCGTTTCAGCGTGTCGTCGTCCAGGCAGAACATCGTCTCATAGGCGGCGCGGTCGAGGCCCCCCAGCCCCGCCGTCAGCAGGCTGTCGGGCAGCGGGCGCCCGTCCGCGTCGGTCAGGCTGTTGGCGGGGCGCTTGACGCGGACGATGTCGTGCGCCGTTCCCGCGATCTCGACCGCCGCGCCGATCCGCATGCTGGCATAGGGGTGGCGAAAGTCCTGGCCGGTGCGCGCGGGGATGCCGTACAGCAGGTCCAGCCAGGCGGATCGCAGGGTCGATTTGCCGGCCTCGTTCGGGCCATAGACGATGTGCAGGTCCGGCTGGTCGGGCCGGGCGGGGCCAAGCTCCAGCACGGCGTCGGTGAAATGGCCATAGCGCGTCAGGTCCAGCCGGGCGATCCGCATCACTGCGGGTCCTGCGCGTCGTCGAGCCGGGCCAGCACATCGTCGCTGCCCTCGCGCGCCAGATCGGCCAGCAGCGCGGCCAGCGCCGCGGCATCGGCGCCAAAGCGCGGGCGCAGCACGGGGGGCAGGGCGCGCAGCAGCTCGTCCGCCGCAGCACCCAGATCGGCCGCAAAGCCGGGCGAGTCCAGCACCTCGGTCCCGATCAGCGCGCGCAGGTCGGCCAGCGGGCCCGCACCCGCGGCGGCGTCGGACGCGCCCGGCAGCGTGCAGGCGATCTCGAGCTTTTCGACCCAGACCTGGCCGGTGTCGGCGGCCGCCTGCTCGGCCTCGGCGGTCAGCAGGTCGTGGTCGCGCCGGATCTGCCAGGCCAGCGGCGTGGCGCCCGCGATGCGGACCCGCGCCACCAGATGCGGCGAGGGTGCGGCGGCGCGCGCCCGTTCCAGCGCCGCGCGCAGGCGCGCGACCAGCGCGGCCCAGTCGTCGGCGCCCGTCGCCTCGACCGTCACCCGTGCGAATTCGGCCAGGCTGGTGCGGCGGTCCTGCAGGGCGATGCGCCCGTCCGCGCCCACCGTCGCCAGCACCACGCCGCGCACGCCGGATTCGCCCACGTCGCGCCCCTGCGGGTTGCCGGGCATCACGACATGGGCGCGACCCGCCACATGGCGCGCGGGCTTGTGGATATGCCCCAGCGCCCAGTAATCGTGGCCGCTGCCGCCCAGTTCGGCGGCGCTGACCGGGGCATAGACGTCGTGTCCCGGCGCGCCGCCCAGCGAACTGTGCATCAGCCCGATGTTGATCGCGCCCGCGGTCGGCGCGGGATACTGCGGCAGCAGGCTGTCGGGCGCCTGCGGCCGGGCAAAGCTGATGCCATGCACCACGACTGGCACATGGCCGTCGGGACGGGCCAGGGCCACCGCCTGCGCCCGCTCGCCATAGACATGGACGCCCGGCGGCAGCACCAGCTCGCGCGTGATCCGCGACAGCGCGTCATGGTTGCCGCGGATGATGTGCACGACGATCCCCGCGGCGTGCAGCCGGCCCAGCTGGTCGGCCAGGAACCGCGCCGTCTTCATCGAGGTCTGGTCGCCGTCGTACAGATCGCCCGCGATCAGCAGCGCATCGACCCGCTCGGCCAGGCACAGGTCCACGATGGCGACCAGCGCCTGCCGCGTGGCGGTGCCGATCAGGTCGGCGACCTGCGGCGCGCGCAGCGCCAGCGATCGCAGGGGGCTGTCCAGATGCAGGTCGGCGGCGTGAACGAAACGAAAACTCATGCCCGCACTGTTCCCCGCCGACACCGCGCGCGCAAGGGGGCGCTGCGGCAGGCGAGGGCCGCGACGATGGCGGGCGGGCGTCAGTCCAGCAGGTCGCGCGGGTCCGTCCCTTGCGGCAGTTCCAGTTCGATCACCCACAGGTCGGGGTCGCGGGCGCTGCGGCGCGCCAGGGTCGCGTCGATGTCGCGGGCGGGGCCGGTCGCCTCGCACAGCCAGGACCGGCTGTCGGTCAGCGGGTCATAGTCCTGCACCCACAGTTCCACCGTCCCGCCGGGGCGCAGGACCGTCACCGCCAGCGCGCCGGCATCGTCGTCGCCGTGCCGGACGACATAGGCGCCGCGGCCGGCCAGATCCATGCGCCGCAGCAGGGCCGCGACCCGCAGCCCGGCCTTCAGCCGCGGTTCCATCGCCGCCCCGCCGGTTCAGTCGCCATCGCGGAAATCCAGCCCCATTTCCGTATAGCGTTCCTTTTCGTCCAGCCAGTTCTCGCGCAGCTTGACCTGCAGGAACAGATGGACCGGGCGGCCCATGAACTCCATCAGCTCGGCGCGGGCCTGCTGGCCCACGGCCTTGATCGTCTCGCCGCCCTTTCCCAGCACGATGCCCTTGTGGCCGGCGCGGGTGACATAGACGATCTGGTCGATGCGGGCGGACCCGTCGGGCTTTTCCTCCCACGCTTCGGTTTCGACGGTCAGCTGATAGGGGATTTCCTCGTGCAGCCGCAGGGTCAGCTTTTCGCGGGTGATTTCCGCCGCGATCATCCGCATGGGCAGGTCGGCGATCTGGTCCTCGGGGTAAAGCCACGGCCCCTCGGGCAGGGTGCGGGCCAGCCAGTCCAGCAGATCGGCGGTGCCGTGGCCGCGCTCGGCCGAGATCATGAAGGTGCGCACGAACGCAAACGCCTCGTTCAGCTGTTGCGACAGGGCCAGCAACTGTTCGGCCTTGACGCGGTCGATCTTGTTGATCGCCAGCGCGACGGGTGTGGTCCCGGCCTTGTCGCGCAGCGCATCCAGGATCGCCTGCACGCCGTCGGTCAGGCCGCGGTGCGCCTCGACCAGCAGCACGACGATGTCGGCGTCGGCGGCCCCGCCCCAGGCGGCGGCGACCATGCTGCGGTCCAGCCTGCGGCGGGGGCGGAAGATGCCGGGCGTGTCCACGAATACGACCTGCGCGCGGTCGTGCATGGCGATGCCGCGGATGCGGGCGCGGGTGGTCTGGACCTTGTGCGTCACGATCGAGACCTTGGCCCCGACCATCCGGTTCAGCAGCGTGGACTTGCCCGCGTTGGGCTCGCCGATCAGGGCGACGAAGCCGGCGCGGGTGGGGCCTTGGGGACCATCGTCCGGTCCGGTCGTGGGGTCGTCATCGGTCATGCGGGGGTCCTGCGGCGGCAAGGGGCGGGGCCGGCGGCCCCATGATGAAAGGCCGGGGCGGTCGGGGCAAGGCTCATCGGGGGTCGCCGATGCGGTCCAGCATCGCCTGCGCCGCGGCCTGCTCGATGCTGCGCTTGGTGCCCTGGCCCTCGGCGTGGGCCGTGCGGCCATCGTCCAGCCGGACCACGATGCGGAACCGCGGCGCGTGGTCGGGGCCGTCGCGCTCGGCGATCTCGTAGCGGGGCGGCGCCATGCCGTGGGCCTGCGCCCATTCCTGCAACGCCGTCTTGGGGTTGAAGGCCGCGCTTTCGGCCCCTGCGATGCGCTCGCCCCACAGCCGCAGGATCACCGCGCGCGCGGCGTCAAAGCCTGCGTCCAGATAGACGGCGGCGATCACCGCCTCCATCGCGTCGCCCAACAGCGCGTCCTTGCGCCGTCCGCCGGTCATCATCTCGGACCGGCCGAGCTTGAGCACCTCGCCCAGGCCGACCTGCCGGGCGATCTCGGCGCAGGTCTCGCCGCGCACCAGGGCGTTCAGGCGCGGGGCCAGTTGCCCCTCGGTCGCGCGGCGGTCGGCGTGAAACAGCGCCTCGGCCATGGTCAGCCCCAGCACGCGGTCGCCCAGGAACTCCAGCCGCTGGTTGTCGGGGCGGGTCGCGGTGGACAGGCTGCCATGGGTCAGCGCCCGGATCAGCAGGTCGGGGTCGGCGAAGCTGTGGCCCAGCCGGGTCTGAAAGGCGGCCAGGTCCGCGGCCAGCCGGACCGGATGCGCGGCCCCCCCCGTCATGCCGCCCCCCTCAATGCACCGCCTTGAAGAAACGGTCGGCCCGCCAGGTCCAGACATACAGCAGCGACCGGCCCGCGGACGAGAACATGATCCGGTCCGCGCGGCCGATCAGGTATTCGGCGGGGACAAAGCCCAGCCCCCCCGCGATGGCCGGCACGCGGCTGTCCTCGGAATTGTCGCGGTTGTCGCCCATGAAGAAATAGGTGCCCGCCGGGACGGTAAAGACCGGCGTGTCGTCCAGCGGCCAGCCGTCCACGATGTTGAGGACGTCGTGGCTGGCGCCGTTCGGCAGCGTCTCGGTGAAGCGGGGCTTTTCGCAGGCCCCGCCCTCGGCCACCGGTTCGTTGTGACAGCGCGGCGGGATCGCCGACGGGCCCTGCGGCAGCTTGGGCTCGACGAAGACGCCGTTCGGGACCTGCGGGACGGGCTGGCCGTTCAGGATCAGCTGGCCGCCCTGCATCTGGATCGTGTCGCCGGGCAGGCCGATCACGCGCTTGATGAAATCGACGCCGCGGGTGGGGTGGCGGAACACCACCACGTCGCCGCGCTCGGGCTCCGAGGCCAGGACGCGGCCCGGAATCGGGCAGATCGAGAACGGGCAGGAATGGCGCGAATAGCCGTAGGCCATCTTGTTGACGAACAGGAAGTCGCCGATCAGCAGCGTGTCCTTCATCGAGCCGGAGGGAATCCAGAACGGCTGGAAGAACAGCGTGCGGAACACGCCGGCGATGACCAGCGCCCAGAAGACGGTCTTGACCGTCTCCCAGATCCCGCCGTCCTTTTTCGCGGTGATGTCCGCCATGATCTGCCTTTCGCCGCAAGGGTCGGCGGTTCTTGGGCCTGCGGGGGGTGCAAAGTCAAGGATCGGCTGCGTTCGCGGGCGGTCCTGCACCCCGCGGCGGCGCGCGGCCGATGCCGTCACGCGGCCGCGGCGGGGGTCATTCGGGCAGCGCCTCGATCAGCACGAAGGCCTGCGCCCAGGGGTGGTCGTCGGTCAGCGTCACGTGGACGACGGCGCGGTGGCCCGGGGGCGTCATCGCCGCCAGCCTGCGCGCGGCCCATCCCGTCAGGGTCATCGTCGGCTGCCCGCTGTCAAGGTTCGCCACCGCCATGTCGCGCCACGCGATCCCCATCGCAAGGCCGGTCCCCAGCGCCTTGCTGCACGCCTCCTTGGCGGCCCAGCGCTTGGCCAGGGTCGCGGCCTCGTGCGGGCGGCGCGCGGCGCGGGCCAGTTCGGCGTCGGTGAAGACGCGGGCGCGAAAGCGGTCCCCGTGCCGCGCAAGCACCCCGGCCACGCGGTCGATGTTGGCGAGGTCGGTCCCGATGCCCAGGATCATGGGGCGACCGGTGGCGGGTCGGAATCGTCGCTGAAGGCTCCGTCCATCAGTCCCGCCAGATAGCTGACGCTGTGGGAATACGTGGCAGAGATCGAGACATCGGGCAACCCGTCGTACAGGCCCCGCGCCCTTTCCCAGGCTGCGGCGGGGCTGGCCTTGATGCCGGCCCACAGATCGGCCCGCGTGGGCACCTCAAGCCCGCAGATCTCGTCGTCGGTCACCGGGTCGTCGGGGTTGAAGGCGGCATCGAGTGCCCGCATCTCGCCCATCATCGCGCAGGCGTCGCCCAGTTCCCATGCGGTGGCGGCGACGATGACGCCTGTGCCGATCACGGGCAGCGCCTCGCCCGCCATGCTGGCGAGGTTGCGCGAGGTCGCAAAGGCCGTGCGGCGCGAGACGCGGGTAGCGGTGTCCTTGACGGCATCGCGCGCCGCCACCCGGCCTCCACGATAGCTGACCGGGTTGTCGGCAAGCTCGCGCGCCAGCCGCGCCCGGGCGGCGCGGCTGTCGGCAAGCTCTGCGGCAAGCCTGCGTTCGGTGGCTCGGGCACTGCCGAGGTCCCGGGCCAGATCATCGGCGCGGGCCGAGGCGGTGCGGCGCCCGGCCGATTCCGCCGCCGCCCGGCGTTCCAGTCGGGCCAGATCGTCCGTGTGCCGCGTGGACAGCGACCGCAGCCCGGTCGCCGATTCCACCACACCCGCGACGGCGACGAAGATTGCGGGCACCATCGTCATGGCGACGCTGAGCGCGAGCGACCCCGCCATCAGCAGGATCATCAGAAACGACCACAGCCCACCCAGCGTTCGCAGGATCAGCCCGGCGGTCCGACGCAGGCCGCCCAGTACGCTCAACGACACCGCCCCAAGGTGCGGCTGCCGTCGGGGGTCAACCCGTTGCTCCGTTCCACGCGGCGTCCATGCAGGCGCGCATCCGGGCGATGGCGGGGCCGAGGCCGGTGAAGATCGCCTCGCCGATCAGGAAATGGCCGATGTTCAGCTCGACCACCTGCGGCAGGGCGGCGATGGGGGCGACGTTGTCATAGGTCAGGCCGTGGCCTGCGTGCACCTCGAGCCCCAGGTCGGCGGCAAGGCGCGCGCCGGCGGCCAGCCCGGCCAGCTCGGCGTCGCGCTCGGGGGCGCGGCCCTCGGTGTCCAGGTCGCAGAACGCGCCGGTGTGCAGCTCGACCACCGCCGCGCCGATGGCGGCCGCGGCCTCGATCTGGCGGGGGGCGTGGCTGATGAACAGCGACACGCGGCAGCCGGCCTCGCGCAGGGGGGCGATGAAGTCGGCCAGCCGCGCGCGGTCGCCCGCCACGTCAAGCCCGCCCTCGGTGGTGCGCTCCTCGCGTTTTTCGGGGACGATGCAGACGGCGTGGGGACGATGGCGCAAGGCAATGGCCTGCATCTCGGGGGTGGCCGCCATCTCGAGGTTCAGGGGCAGGCGCAGACCGGCCATCAGCCGCTCGATGTCGGCGTCGCCGATGTGGCGGCGATCCTCGCGCAGATGGGCGGTGATGCCGTCGGCGCCGGCCTGCTCGGCCAGCAGCGCCGCCCGCATCGGGTCGGGCCAGGGGCTGCCGCGCGCGTTGCGGACGGTGGCCACATGGTCGATGTTGACGCCCAGTCGCAGCATCTGCACCCCCTCGCTTGCGTGCGTTTTGCGCGCAGACTAGCCGGCTGCTGCGGCAGAGGACAGCCCCGCGATCGTGACCGTCGCCCGCACCCACCAGCCCGGCCGCGCCAGCGCCCCCGCGGCGGAATCGGCGGACGCAGCGTCGGGGAAGATGCCAAAGCAGGTCGCCCCCGACCCCGACAGGCGGGCCAGCTGCGCCCCCGCGCCGGTCAGCGCGGCCAGGCAGTCGGCCACGGCGGGCGCCAGCGCCAGGGCCGGGGCCTGCAGGTCGTTGCGTGTGCCCGCCAGCCAGCCGGTCAGGGCGGCCGCGTCGGCAAAGCCGGGCAGCGCGGCGGGCAGGGGCGGGTTCTGGCGCGCCGCCAGCGCGGCGAACACGGCGGGCGTCGGCAGGGCCACGCCGGGGTTGACCAGCACCAGATGCAGGCTGGGCAGCGCCACGGGGTCCAGGATCTCGCCCACGCCCCGCATCCGCAGCGGCTGGCTGAGAAGGCAGGCGGGCAGGTCGGCCCCCAGCGCCAGCGGATCGCCCGGCATTTGCCCCAGCGCGCGCAGGACGGCGGCCGCATCCGCCGTGCCGCCGCCGATCCCCGAGGCGGGCGGCAGCTGCTTGTCCAGGGTGATGCGGGCCTGCGCCCCGACCGCGCGGGCGGCGCGCAGGCACAGGTTGTCCTCGCCAGCCGGGATCGCGGCCGCAAAAGGGCCGGTCACGGCCAGCGACAGCGGCCCGGGCGCCACCGTCACCCGGTCGCCCAGCGCGGTGAACGCCACGAGCGAGTCGAGCAGGTGATAGCCGTCCGCCCGCCGACCCGTGACATGCAGGGCCAGGTTGATCTTGGCGGGCGCGGCTTCGCTGCGGGGGATCACGGGCTGAACGGCAGAGGGGACGGCGGGCGACACTGGGAACAGGGCGACGGGCGCGCGGTCAGGGCTGCGGCCGGGGCGCACCGGCAGGACCCGCCGCGCCGTCGCTGCCGGGCGCCGCGTCGGGCGCAGGCAGGCCGTCGCCGCCCGCCGCCGCGTCGCCGGGGGCTGCGGCGCCGGCGGTCTCTTGCGGCTGGCCAAAGCCCTTGGGCAGCGTTCCGCCGTTCTCCCGCTCGGCGGCCAGCACGGCGTCAAGCCCGGCATTCAGCTTGGCGTGGATGCGGTCCAGGTCGGTGTCGGTGTCGGCGGGCTTGTACAGGCTCAGCGCGCGGCGCCACTGGATTTCGGCCTCGCGCTTGCGGCCGACCATCCAGTAGATGTCGCCCATGTGGTCGTTGACCAGGCTGTCGTCGGACATGGCCGACACGGCCTTTTCCATCGGCGCCACGGCCTCGTCATAGCGGCCCAGCCGGTAATAGGCCCAGGCCAGGGAATCCAGGATATAGCCGTCGTCCGGGCGCAGCTCGACCGCCTTGCGGATCAGTTCCAGCCCCTCGTCCAGCCGCACGTTGCGATCGACCCAGCTGTAGCCGAGATAGTTCAGGATCGGCGCCTGGTCCGGCTGCAGCTTCAGCGCGGCCTGGAAATCGGCGTCGGCGCGCTCGAACTGGCCCGACCGTTCCAGCGCCATGCCGCGCGCATACAGCGCAAACCAGCTGGCCTGGGGATCGTCCTCGCGCTGCAGGATCTCCAGCGCGCGGTCATAGACGGGCACGGCCTCGGCGAACCGGTCGCTCTGGCGCAGCAGGTCGCCCAGCGCGACCCAGGCGCCCGCGATGTCGGGGCGGGCCTCGGTCAGGGCGCGGGCGGCGGCCTCGGCGTCGGCAAGACGATCGGCGCGGGCCAGCGCGTCGATGCGCGCCAGTTCGGCCACGGGACGCATCTGCCCGGCCTTGCGCAGGGCTGCGAATTCGATCTCGGCCAGGTCGAGCTGCCCGGTCGTCTGCAGGATCTGCGCGGTGATCAGCCGCGCCTCGGTCAGGTCGGGCGACAGGTACTGTGCCAGCCGCGCATAGACCAGCGCCAGCGGCTCGGGCTCGTCCCCGCCCATCAGCGCACCGGCGAACGTCAGCAGCACCTGCGCGATGCCGTCGGCGGGCGAGCGCACGGCGGTGAAGGGCAGCCGCTCGCCGGCCTTCAGGCGGGCGCGCAGATCGACCAGCATCGGCTCGGTCGTGACCGCGTCAAGCCCGTCCAGCATCGCCACGGCGTCGGCGTTGCGTTCCAGCTGCGACAGGATCTGCGCCCGCGCCTGCAGGCCCAGCAGATGCGACGACGCCTCGGGGTCGCGCAGCGCGGCCTCGGCCCCTTCGTAGTCGCCGACGCTGGCCTTGGCCAGGGCCAGCTGGAACCGTGCGACCGGCGCGGCGCCCGCGACGTCGGTCAGCTCCTCGAAGGCGGCGAACCCCTCGGACGCCTTGCCCGCGCCCATCAGCGCCCAGCCGCGCATCATCCCGTCGACCAGCTCGCCCCCGCCCACGTTCGCGGACGGGCTGCTGTCCAGCAGTGCCAGCAGCCCGGGCCAGTCGCCCTGCCGGGCCAGGTCCACGCGGCGGACCAGCAGGGCCAGTTCTGTCGCGCGCCCGTCGGCCTGCATGGCCTGCGCCAGCGCCACGGCGGCGGGGAACTCTCCGGCCGCGACCAGCGACAGGACGGCGCTGTCCTGCAGGAACGGGTCCGAGGGATCGCGGTCCACCGCGGCCCGGAAATAGCGCGCGGCGGCCACGAAGTCGCTGTCGCCTGCCGCCTGCCGCGCGGCCAGATACGGGCCGGCCAGGCCGGGGATCGGCCGGACCTGGGTCCCGGTCCCGGTGAGGGCGACGGGCGCCGCGTCCGAGCGGACCCCATTGTCCTGGGGCTGGCCTTGCGCCACGCCCTGGGGCGCAGAGGCCGCGCCCTGTACGGGGAACGGGACCGGCCGGGGCAGCGGCGCCTGTTGCGCGGCAGCGGTGCCGGTCAGCAGGAACGCCGCCAGAAGGACGGTCAGCGGGGTCTGGAACGGCGTCGTGGGCACGGTGGCTCGCGGTCCTGTGATCGCTTCGGGTGGGCCGACACTAGACCGCCCGTCGTGACGGGGCAACGCCGGTGGTTTCGTTGCTATTCGGTGGCGATCACATGTTCGGGTAGTTTGGTCCGTCTCCGCCCTGCGGGGTGGTCCAGACGATGTTCTGGCTGGGGTCCTTGATGTCGCAGGTCTTGCAGTGGA
>NZ_QLUV01000009.1 GCF_003286075.1 Paracoccus endophyticus
CCCTATTGCTTCACCTGATTGCGGCGAGGATTTGGCCCGAAAGAACCCTGCACAGGGAAGTATTAGCCGCCTGACACGGTTGTTCAGAGCCGACTAAGGAAGGGGGGCGCGGGACCTGCGCCCGCGCCCCCCTTGACGTGCGGCCCGGCGGGCGGCCTTGGATCAGGCGTCCAGACGGTTCGCCTGCGCCTCGACCGTGGTGGACGGGCCAGAGGTCTTGGCGATCTCGATCCGGCGGGGCTTCAGCGCCTCGGGGATTTCGCGCACCAGGTCGATGTGCAGCATCCCGTCGGCATGGCTCGCGCCCTCGACCCGGACGTGGTCGGCCAGGGCGAACTTGCGCTCGAACGCACGGGTGGCGATGCCGCGGTGCAGATAGGTGCGGCCCTCGTCCTCGGCCGCCTTCTGCGCGGCGACGATCACGGCGCCATCGCGCACATCGACCGACAGGTCGTCGGCGGCAAAGCCGGCCACGGCGATCGAGATGCGATACGCATTCTCGCCGGTCTTCTCGATGTTGTAGGGCGGGTAGGTCGGCGCCGACAGGTCCGAGGTCAGGGCGCGGTCCATCAGGTCCGCAATCCGGTCGAACCCGACCGAGGCGCGATAGAGCGGGGCAAGATCCATGTTACGCATGTGTCGCATCCTTTGCAGCGATGAGAGTTGTGCTGCCCCCCGATGACCGGGCGGGCTTAGGATGTCGGCGCCGGTTGGCCATCCGACGCGAAAAATGTGGTGAGGTGCCCTTGGGGTTTCAAGGGCCGCAATCGCACGATCAGACCGGATCGGGGGCCCAGATCGCAGGGTCGGCCAGCTCGATCGAGTTGCCCGCCGGGTCGCGCAGGTAGATCGACCGGGCACCGTTCGGCCAGCGGAAATCAGCCTCGATCGCGATGCCGCGCGATTCCAGATGCGCGCGCCAGTCGTCCAGCGTCTCGGGCGCGGCGGCAAGGCAGGCGTGGCCCGGACCCACCGCCCCGTGCGGCGGCACGGGCAGGCGCGCGTCGGGGGCGGGCGGGCGCACCGTGGCGTGTGCGTCAAACACCAGCAGCACCTGCGACCGCGGGCTGTCGGCGGTTCTGAAGAACACATGCCGGCCGGGGACGCGGGCGATCACGGCCAGGCCCATCACCCCGGTCCAGAACGCCTCGGCCGCCGCAAGGTCGTCGGCGTAAAGCGCGGTTTCCAGCGTGCCGAGAAGGGGCGGCGTCATGCGGCGGCCCCGGCCGGGATGTCGCCCAGGGCAGGCGGCACCGGCCCGCCGGTCGCCCAGTCCAGCAACTCGACCGTGTGAACGACAGGGATGCGCGTCCCCTGCCCGATCTGGACCATGCAGCCGATGTTGCCGGCGGCGACGGCCTGCGGACCCAGCGCCTCGATCGTGCGGACCTTGCGGTCGCGCAATTCCCCCGACAGCACCGGGTGCAGCAGGTTGTAGGTTCCGGCAGAGCCGCAGCACAGATGGCTGTCGGCCGGCGTGACCACCTGGAACCCGGCGCGCGCCAGCAGCGATTTGGGCGCGGCGACGATGCGCTGGCCGTGCTGCAGCGAACAGGCGGCGTGATAGGCCACGCGCAGCGCCCCAGGGACTGCCGGCGCGCCATGCCCTGTCGGCACCGCCGCCCCCGCGGTGCCCGTGCCGCCCGGCCGCGTCACGGGGGGCAGGCCATGGCCGTCGAGGAACTCGGTCACGTCGCGGGCCAGGCCCGCCACCCGTTCCGCGCCGGCACGGTCCGGGTCATGCGCGAACATATGTCCGTAATCCTTGACCGTCGTGCCGCATCCCGAGGCGTTGATGATGATGGCGTCCAGCGGCTCGGCCGCGTCTGCCGCCAGAAAGGCGCGGATCGCCGCCCGTGCCGTCGCCATCGCCTGCCCTTCCTTGCCCATGTGATGGGTCAGCGCCCCGCAGCAGCCAAGGTTGGCCGGGATCACCACCTGGCAGCCCGCGCGGCGCAGCAGGCGGATCGTCGCGTCGTTGATGTCGGGGTTCAGCGCCCGCTGCGCGCAACCGGTCAGCAGCGCGACCCGCGCCCGGCGCGGCCCGATGGGGTCGAAGGTTGTCCCCAGATCGTCGCGCGTCGGTCCCGCGATGCGCCTTGGCGCCATCGCGATCATCGCCCGCAGCCGGGCGTCCGGCATCAGCCGGGCAAACGGCCGGGCCAGCCGCGCGCCCAGCAGGGCCAGCCGGAACCGTCCCGGATAGGGCACCACCGCCGCCAGCAGCGCGCGCAGCGCCCGGTCGGTCCAAGGCCGGTGGTAGGTGTTCTCGACATGCACGCGGGCATGGTCGATCAGGTGCATATAGTCCACGCCCGACGGACAAGTGGTCATGCAGGCCAGGCAGGACAGGCAGCGGTCGATGTGCAGCGCCGTGCGGTCGTCGGCGGCGCGGCCCGATTCCAGCATGTCCTTGATCAGGTAGATGCGGCCGCGCGGGCTGTCCAGCTCGTCGCCCAGGACCTGATAGGTGGGGCAGGTCGCGGTGCAGAACCCGCAATGCACGCAGGTCCGCAGGATGCCGTTCGCCTCGGCGATCGCGGGATTGGCCAGCTGTTCGGGGGTGAAGGCCGTCTGCATCTAGGGTCTCCCGGAAAACAGGCCGCGCGGGTCGAACTGCGCGCGCATCTGGTCGTTCAGCCGCTGCACGGCCGGACCCGGTGCGGGAACGGTGCGCGCGGGCGCCCCGTGCACGCGGACGGCAAAGGCCCCCGCGGGCAGGTCGGGCGGCATCCAGTCGGACGGCGCCTGCGCCCAGATCAGCGCCCCGCCCCAGTCCAGCGCCACCGCGCCGGGCAGCGCGCCCACCAGCGCGGCCGCCTGCGAGGGGCGGCAGACGATCCGCCAGACCGCGCCGGTGCCCAGGCTTGCCAAGCCGCCGGGCATCTGGCGCAGGGCCGTGAAATCGGCGTTGCCCGCCTGCACCTCGACCGTGCCGAATGGCGCCAGCCGCTGCGCCAGCGTCTCGGCGCGGATGGCGACCGATCCGGCCAGCCCCTCGACCCGCAGGACGGTCCGCCCGGATGGCAGCACCCCCGCCCCTGTCACGTCCCACGGCCCGGTCAGCGCGGCGGTCATCGCGGCGACGGCGCGGGCAGGGTCAAGGTCCGAAAGGCTCAGCGTGGCGCAGGCCGGGGGCACCGGCTGGGTCTTGAACGCGACCTCGGTCAGGACGCCCAGCGTGCCGCGGCTGCCCGCCATCAGCTTGACCAGGTCATAGCCGGTGACGTTCTTCATCACGCGGCCGCCGTTGCGGACGATGTCGCCGCGCCCATCGACAAAGGTCACGCCGATCAGGCTGTCGCGGGCGGCCCCGTCCTTGACCCGGCGCGGGCCACTGGCGTTGGCGGCCGCGACGCCGCCGATGGTCGATCCCGGCGCGGCCGGCGGCTCGAAGGCAAGGCGCTGCTGCTCGGCCGCCAGCGCCGCCTCGACCTCGGCCAGCGGCGTGCCGGCGCGCACGACGATGGTCAGCGCCGCGGGTTCGTACAGCGTGATGCCGGTCAGCCCGGCGGTGGACAGCCGCGTGCCGCCCCCCTCGCCCGGCAGCAGCCTCGTGCCGCCCCCTACGACGGCCAGCGGCCCGCTTGCGCCCCGCATGATGTCGGCCAGCGCCTTTTCGGACGCGGGGACCTGCGCGCGGGCGTCGTCAGGCGGCATTGCGGCGCCCTTCGCGGCGGCTGGCCGATGTGGCCAGCGGGAAGACCTTGGCCGCGTTCAGCAGCCACAGGGGGTCGAACACGTCCTTGACGCGCATCTGCGCCTGCATGTCTGTGTCCGAGAACTGGGCGCCCATCAGGTCGCGTTTTTCGACGCCGACGCCATGCTCGCCGGTCAGGCAGCCGCCCACCTCGACGCACAGCCGCAGGATGTCGGCGCCCAGCGCCTCGACCCGCTCCAGATCGCCGGGGCGGTTGGCGTCGAAGATGATCAGCGGGTGCATGTTGCCGTCGCCCGCATGAAAGACGTTGGCGACGGGCAGGCCGGCCGCGTCCGACATCTCGGCGATGCGCCTCAGCACCTGCGGCAGGGCGCTGACCGGGATGGTGCCGTCCAGGCACATATAGTCGCCCCTCTGCCCCATCGCGCCGAAGGCCGACTTGCGGCCCAGCCAGATGCGGCGCGATTCGTCCTCGGACTTGCTCTCGCGGAACTCGACCGGGGCAAAGCGCAGGGCGATGTCGCGGATCAGCGCCAGCTGCTCGTCGATCTCGGGGGGCGTGCCCTCGACCTCGACGATCAGCAGCGCCTCGCAATCGGGGTATCCGGGGTGGGCGAAGTTTTCGGTCGCGACGATGCAGGGGCGGTCCATGAACTCGATCGCCACGGGCAGGACGCCCGCGCGGATGATGGCCGCGACGCAGGCGCCGGCGGTTTCCGACGAATCGAACCCGATCAGCACCGGGCGCGCGCCGGCGGGCTTGGGCAGGATGCGCAGCGTGGCTTCGGTGACGACCCCAAGCTGGCCTTCGGACCCGCAGATCACGCCCAGCAGGTCCAGGCCCGGCGCCTCGCCCATGGGGCCGCCCAGCTCGACCACGGTGCCGTCTATCAGCACGACGGTCGCGCCCAGCAGGTTGTTGGTCGTGACGCCGTATTTCAGGCAATGCGCCCCGCCCGAGTTCATGCCGATGTTGCCGCCGATGGCGCAGGCCAGCTGCGACGACGGGTCGGGGGCATAGAAGAACCCGGCGTCGTCCACCGCGCCCGACACCGACAGGTTCGTGCGCCCGGCCTGCACG
Source organism: Paracoccus endophyticus (assembly GCF_003286075.1). GTDB lineage: Bacteria > Pseudomonadota > Alphaproteobacteria > Rhodobacterales > Rhodobacteraceae > Paracoccus > Paracoccus endophyticus. Next base: position 4,743 of record NZ_QLUV01000009.1, read on the forward strand.
CGGATCAGCCGGTCGCCGTAATCGACCTCGAGCACGGCGTTCAGCCGCGCCAGCCCCAGCACCACGGCGTCGGCCGTGGGCATCGAGCCGCCCGCCAGGCTGGTCCCGGCCCCGCGCGGCACCACCGGGACGCGTTCGTCATGGCAGACGCGCAGGACGGCGGCGACCTCGGCCGTCGTGGTGGGCAGGGCCACGGCCAGCGGCGGGCAGCGATAGACCGACAGCGCGTCGCATTCATAGGCCCGCGCCTCGACCGGGTCGTCGATCACGGTGCCCGCGCCGACTGCCCGGCGCAACCTTGCCACGACGGCCCCGCGGCGGGCGATGACGGCGCTGTCGGGCAAGGGCATCTGCATCGGTGCGGTCCTTGGGTCAGTGCGATCCGGCCAGCATCCGCGCGATCTCGTCCTTGAGCCGGGCGCGTTCCTTGCGCAGGTCCGTCTCGGCCTCGGCCGACATCGGCGTCTGGCGCGATTCCGCACCGGCGACGCGGTCGTTCACGCTGTCATAGTCGTCCAGCAGGCGGGCGAAGTGTCCGTTCGACAGCTTCAGCGCGTGGATGCGGTCGGCAGCGTCGGGGAATTCCTCGTGGATGGCATGAGGGGCAGCCATGGCAATCGTCCTTTCCATTGGCGCACGGTCGTGCGGTCCCCTCAAGGTCTAATCCCGGCGCGGTCCCGTGACAACCGGGCGGCGCGGCGGCCAAGCCGCTGGCCCGAGGGCACGGGCAGGGCTAGATGTCGGGCATGCGCTGGATCACCCCCCTGCCCCTTGGCCTGTCGGCCGCCGACCTTGCCGCGCTGGCGCTGCTGGCGCTGGCCTGGTTCGGCGTGTGCCGGCTGGTCGAGCGTCCGCCCGCAAGCCGGCCGTCGGTGTCGGTCCTGATGAAGCGCTATCGCCGCGAATGGATGCGCCAGTTCCTGCATCGCGACCCCCGCATCTTCGACGGCAACATCCTGTCCAGCCTGCGCGAGGGGACGTCGTTCTTCGCCTCGGCCTGCATGATCGCGCTGGGGGGCGGCATGGCGCTGATCGGCAACACCGATCCGCTGGCCGGCATCGCCCGCGACCTTGAGGCCCAGGAGATTCCGGCCCTGCTGTGGCGGCTCAAGATCCTGCTGATCATGCTGTTTCTGGCCAACGCCTTCATGAAGTTCGTCTGGGCGCACCGGCTGTTCGGCTATTGCGCGGTGATGATGGCGGCGGTGCCCAACGATCCCGGCCACCCCCGCGCGCTGGACCGCGCGATGGCCGCGGCCGAGGTCAATATCCACGCCGCCCGCAACTTCAACATCGGGCTGCGCGCGGTCTATTTCGCGCTGGGATCGGCGGGCTGGCTGGCGGGGCCGTGGGGGCTGATGCTGGGTCTGGCGATCGTCAGCGCGATGACGCTGCGGCGCGAGTTCGCGTCGGGGTCGCGGCAGGCGATCCTGAACGACATGGGCCGCGACGGCTGAACGGCCCGGGTCCGCCGCGGGGCCGCGGCGGCACGGGTCCGCGCGACGGCCATGCCTATTGGTGCCAGCGCGGCTTGCGCCTGTCGAAGAACGCCGCGATGCCCTCGGGCGCCTCGTCGTCCTCCCAGACCGCGACCAGCGCGTCGATGGACCGCTCGATGGCCTGCGGGTCGATGCGCGGACCCAGGGCGCGCGCCAGGCGCTTGGCGGCGGCGACGGCCTTGGGGGCGGTCTGCAGATAGGGGATCACCTCGTCCTCGACCGCGGCGTCCAGGTCCGCGCCATCGACGGCATAGGCCAGCAGGCCCAGCGACACCGCCTCGGCCGCGTCGAACAGGCGCGCCGACATGAAGACGCGCCGGGCGCGATCCTCGCCCATGCGGGCCAGCACATAGGGGCCGATGGTCGCGGGAATCAGGCCCAGCCGCGTCTCGGTCAGGCCGAAGGTCGCGCCGCGCGCGCCCACGGCCACGTCGCAGACCGACATCAGCCCCACGCCGCCGCCGAACGCATTGCCCTGCACGCGCCCGATCAGGGGCTTGGGCAGTTCGTTCAGGGCGTTCAGCATGCCGGCAAGCGCCTGCGCCCCCTGCCGCCGGTCGGCGGGGGCGGCGGCCATCTGCTCGCGCATCCAGTCCAGGTCGCCGCCTGCGCAGAACGACGTCCCCTCGGCCGCCAGCACGACCGCGCGCACGGCGGGATCGGCGCCCAGGCGACCCGCCGCGGCGGTCAGCTCGGCGATCATCTGGGCCGACAGGGCGTTGTGCTTGGCCGCGCGCGTCATCCACAGCGTGGCGATTCCGCGGGCGTCGGTGTCGATTCGAATGGTGTCCATCGGCCTCTCCGTCAGGGCGTGGCGCGCGTTCGGCCAGGGGGCTGCGTGCAGGGACGCGCCGCTGGCTGCCGGCGTCGCGGGGTTGTCATGGGCGCGCAGGGCTGTCGATGGGATCGGCCGGCCCCGGGGCCACCAGCGCGCGCGCCATCGCCGCCGCCTGCCCCAGCACGGCCATGTCCAGCCCGGTGTCGAACCCCCGGGCCGCCAGATGCGCGGCCGTGCGTTCCGTGGCCACGTTCCCGGCCGCGCCGGGCGCATAGGGGCAGCCGCCAAGGCCCCCCACCGCCGCGTCGAAGACCCGCAGCCCGCGTGCAAGGCTTGCGTCGATGTTGTCCAGCGCCCGCCCGGCGGTGTCATGGTAATGTCCGGCCAGCCTGTCCGCCGGCACCTCGTCCAGCACGGCGGCCAGCATCGCGTCGATCGTGTCGGGCCGGCCCTGCCCGATGGTGTCGCCCAGGCTGATTTCGTGACAGCCCAGCGCGTAAAGCCGGCCGGCAAGCCGCGCCACGGCAGCCGGCGGCACCGGCCCGTCGAACGGACAGTCGGTCACGACGCTGACATAGCCGCGCACCGGGATTCCGTCAGCCTGCGCGGCCTGCAGGACCGGGACGAACCGGGCAACGCTGTCCTCGACCGAGCAGTTCAGGTTGGCGCGGCTGAACCCCTCGGACGCGCTGGCGAAGACCGCGACCTCGTCGGCGCGGGCCGCGCGCGCGGCGTGATAGCCGCGCAGGTTCGGGGTCAGCACGCCATAGCGGACGCCGGGCGCGCGCGTGATGCCGGCCATCACCTCGGCCGCATCGGCCATCTGCGGCACCCATGCGGCGGGCACGAAGCTTGTCACCTCGATCCGGCGGAACCCCGCGCGGCCCAGCAGATCGACCAGCGCGATCTTGTCGGCGGCCGGGATCAGGCGGCGCTCGTTCTGCAACCCGTCGCGCGGGCCCATCTCGACGATCTCGACGGTCTCAGTCATCGGGCAGCTCATAGAAGTCGCGGTCGTAAAGCCAGGGCTCGCCCTCTTGCGGCAGGGCGCGCCGGAACGCCGGGCGCTGGGTGCAACGGTCCACATAGGCTTGCAGCGCGGGCGACAGGCGGACAAAGCGGCCCGCCGTCCAGACCGACCAGCCGACGGCGCAATCGACGCCCGAGAAGCCGCCCGCCATCAGCCAGTCCTGCCCCTCGACCGTCTGTTCCACCAGCCGCAGGGTGCGGGCCAGCCGCGCCGTTTCCAGCTTCATCACGGTCAGCGAGCGTGCGCCCGGATCGCGCAGCATCATGTGGCTTTGCGTAAGGTTCGCGATGTGCTGACCGATGGTTTCGGCGAAATGCAGCCAGTCAAGCCAGCCCATCCGCCCCTCGTCCCCCGGTGCCCGCCACAAATCGCGGCCGCGGGTTTCGCACAGGTATTCGATGATGGCGCCGGATTCGTGGATGACGCTGCCGTCTATCTGGATGGCCGGCACCCGGCCCACGGGATGGATCGCGGCGTATTCGGCGGCGCGCATGTCCTTGCTGCGCAGGTCCATTACCCGCAGGCTGAACGGCAGGTCCAGTTCGTTCAGCAGCCACAGGATGCGCATCGACCGCGACAGCGGCACGTGCCACAGGATGATGGCGTCGCCCGCGCCCTCGACCGGGCCGCCGCTGGCCGGGGGCTGTGCGGGAGCCGGGGTCTGGGCGGGGGCCGGGGTTGCGTCCGGTGCCAGGGGGGAATCAGGCATCGTCGTCCTCCAGCCGGATCAGGGGTGCGCCAGCCTCGACCTGGTCGCCGGCGCCCGCCAGCACCTCGGCCACGGTGCCGTCGCGGGCGGCGGTCAGGGTATGCTCCATCTTCATCGCCTCGAGGATCGCCAGCCGGTCGCCCGCCACCACCGTCTGGCCCGGGGTGACGAAGACCGCCTTGACCAGCCCCGGCATGGGCGACAGCGTCAGGCCCCCGCCCGCCGCCTCGGCCTGCCGGTCCAGCGGATCCTGGGGCACCAGCGTCAGGCTGCGGCCGCCGAAGACGCTGACGCCCGCCGGATGCGCGACGATGCGCGAGCGGCGGGGCGAGCCGTTGACCCACCAGCGTTCGCCTTCGTGCGATACGTCGTGCACGGTGCCGTCCAGCGTCACGCGGGCGCGGCCGGGTCCAAGAACCTCGATCGCGGCCTCGCCGCCCTCCCAGGTCACGGTGCGCCTGAGGGGCGACCACAGGGTGATGCCGCCGCGCACGGCGGGGTCGTGCAGCCCCGCCACGCCCAGCGCGGCCAGCGCGCGCGTTTCGGCCGGGGGTTCGGCCTGATCCAGCAGGTCGTCCAGGTCGCGCCCGATCAGGCCGGTATCGACCTCGCCCCGGCGAAAGCCCTCGTGCCGGGTCAGCGCGATCAGGAAGTCGATGTTGGTGACGGTGCCCGCGACCTCGGTATCCACCAGCGCGGTTTCCAGCGCGCGCAGGGCGATGGCGCGGGTCGGGCCGTGGGTGATGATCTTGGCGATCATCGGGTCGTACCACGGGCTGATGCTGTCGCCCTGGCGCACGCCCGTTTCGTTGCGAGCGTTCTTGGCGAACGTCAGGTGGGCGAGCTTGCCCGTCGCCGGCAGGAAGCCGGCCGGCACGTCCTCGGCGTAAAGGCGGGCCTCGAAGGCGTGGCCGGTGATGGTCAGGTCCTGCTGGCGCCTGGGCAGCGGCTCTCCGCTTGCCACGCGCAACTGCCATTCGACCAGATCGACGCCGGTGATCGCCTCGGTCACGGGATGCTCGACCTGAAGGCGGGTGTTCATCTCCATGAACCAGAAGCCGTCGGGGCGCAGGCCGTGGCTGCCGTCCACGATGAACTCGATGGTGCCCGCGCCGGCGTATCCGATGGCCTCGGCGGCGCGGACGGCGGCGGCACCCATGGCGGCGCGGACCTCGGGCGTCATGCCGGGGGCCGGGGCCTCCTCGATCACCTTCTGGTGGCGGCGCTGCAGCGAGCAGTCGCGCTCGAACAGGTGGACGGCGCGAAGGCCGTCGCCGAAGACCTGCACCTCGATATGGCGGGGGGCGGTGACGTATTTCTCGATCAGCACGGACGGGTTGCCGAAGGCGGTCCGCGCCTCGCTCTGCGCCGAGGCAAGGGCGGCGGCGAAGTCCTGCGCGCGTTCGACCAGCCGCATCCCCTTGCCACCGCCGCCCGCGACCGCCTTGATCAGCACGGGATAGCCGATGCGCCCCGCCTGCTCGCCAAGGAAATCCGCGTCCTGGTTGTCGCCGTGATAGCCGGGAACGACGGGAACGCCCGCCTTTTCCATCAGCGCCTTGGCCGCGTCCTTGAGACCCATGGCGCGGATGGCGCTGGCGGACGGCCCGATGAAGACCAGCCCTGCCTCATCGACCGCGTCCACGAACGCGGGGTTTTCCGACAGGAAGCCATAGCCCGGATGGATCGCCTGCGCGCCACTGTCCAGCGCCGCCTGGATGATGACGTCGCCGCGCAGGTAGCTGTCCCGGGGCGCTGCGCCGCCGATATGCACGGCCTCATCGGCCATCGAGACATGGCGCGCGCCCCGGTCGGCGTCGGAATAGACCGCGACGGTCCCGACCCCCAGCTTGCGGCAGGTGTCGATGACGCGGCAGGCGATCTCGCCCCGGTTGGCGATCAGGATCTTGCTGAACATGCGTTCGCCCCGTGTTGCCCGGCCGCACCGGGGGTTTTCCACCCCCGGACCCCCGGAGGATATTTGTGCAAGGAAGAAAGACCTGGGATGCAGCGCATCGTCACATCCTGAACAGGCCGAAGCGCGTGGGCTCGATCGGCGCGTTGAGGCTGGCGCGCAGGCTTAGCGACAGCACGTCGCGGGTCTTGCGCGGGTCCACGATGCCGTCATCCCACAGGCGCGCCGAGGCGTAGAGCGGGTGGGACTGGCGCTCGAACATCTCAATGGTGGGGCGCTTGAACTCGGCCTCGTCCTCGGGCGACCAGCTGCCGCCCTTGCGCTCGATCCCCTCGCGGCGGACGGTGGCCAAGACGCCCGCCGCCTGCTCGCCGCCCATGACGCTGATGCGCGAGTTGGGCCAGGTCCACAGGAAGCGCGGCGAATAGGCGCGCCCGGCCATGCCGTAGTTGCCGGCGCCGAAGCTGCCGCCGACCAGCATGGTGATCTTGGGCACTGCGGTCGTCGCCACCGCCGTCACCATCTTGGCGCCATGGCGGGCGATGCCCTCGTTTTCGTATTTTCGCCCGACCATGAAGCCGGTGATGTTCTGAAGGAAGATCAGCGGGATGCTACGCTGAGAGCACAGTTCGATGAAATGCGCGCCCTTGATGGCGGCTTCGGAAAACAGCACGCCGTTGTTGGCGACGATGCCGACGGGGCAGCCCTCGATGTGGGCAAAGCCCGTGACCAGCGTCTCGCCGAAGCGCGGCTTGAACTCGTCGAAGCGGCTTCCGTCCACGACGCGGGCGATGACCTCGCGGATGTCATAGGGGGTCCGCAGGTCGGCGGGGACGACGCCGAGGATCTCCTCGGGGTCGTAAAGGGGCGGTTCCGGCGACTGCCAGACCACCGTCTGCGGCAGGCGGCGGTTCAGGTGGCTGACGGCGCGGCGGGCGAGCGCCAGCGCGTGGCTGTCGTCCTCGGCCAGATAGTCGGCCACGCCCGACAGGCGCGTGTGCACGTCGCCCCCGCCCAGATCCTCGGCGCTGACGACCTCTCCGGTCGCCGCTTTCACCAGCGGCGGGCCGGCCAGGAAGATGGTGCCCTGGTCGCGCACGATGATCGTGACGTCCGACATGGCGGGGACATAGGCGCCGCCCGCCGTGCAGGACCCCATCACCACGGCGATCTGGGGGATGCCCTTGGCGCTCATCTGCGCCTGATTATAGAAGATGCGCCCGAAATGGTCGCGGTCGGGGAAGACCTCGTCCTGATTGGGCAGGTTCGCCCCGCCCGAGTCCACCAGATAGACGCAGGGCAGATGGCACGCCTCGGCGATCTCCTGCGCGCGCAGGTGCTTTTTCACCGTCATCGGATAATAGGTGCCGCCCTTGACGGTGGCGTCGTTGGCGACAACCATCACGTCCAGGCCATGCACCCGTCCCACGCCCGCGATGACCCCGGCGCCCGGCGCCGCGCCGTCATACAGGTCATGCGCCGCCGTGGCGCCGATCTCCAGAAAGGGCGAGCCGGGGTCGAGCAGGTTCGCCACCCGTTCGCGCGGCGGCATCTTGCCGCGCGCGGTGTGGCGGGCCAGCGCCTCGGGGCCGCCGCCAAGCGCCGCGGCCTCGGCGGCCTGCCGGACCGGGTCCAGCATCGCCAGATGCGCCTGCCGGTTGGCGCGGAAGGCGTCCGACGAGGTCAGGGCCGCCGATTTCAGTTTCATGCCGGGTGCTCCTGTGAAGGCAGGCGGGTGCGGCGTTCTGTCGCAGACGCGCCCACGCCGCCAAGGGTTTGATCTGGATCATATGACGGGCCCGTGAACGGGCGCAGGGCAGCGGCAGACGATCGAACGGGAGAACAGTGATGAAGATGATCAGCCTTGCCGCCCTTGTCGCCGTGCTGGCAATGCCCGCCCTGGCGCAACAGGCGGGTGACTGGACCATCGGCCTTGGCGCGGGCAGCGTCATGCCCAAGGACGACAACGGCACCGTCGCCGCCACCCTGGATGTCGAGGTCGACGACGACATCCGCCCGACGCTGACGGTGGAATACTTCCTGCGCGACAACATCGGGGTCGAACTGCTGGCCGCCACGCCCTTCAAGCATGACGTCAACGTCAAGGGCCTGGGCAAGGTCGGGACGGTCGAGCACCTGCCGCCGACGCTCAGCGTCAACTATCACTGGGACACCGGCTCGGCCTTCAAGCCCTATGCCGGCGTCGGCCTGAACTGGACGAACTTCTGGGGTGAATCGACCACCGGCGCACTGGCCGGCAACGACCTGGACCTGGAACACAGCTTCGGCCTGGCGCTGCAGGCGGGCGCCGACTGGTGGCTGAACGACCGCTCGGCGATCCGCGCGACCGTGCGCTGGATCGACATCGACAGCGACGCTTACCTGAACGGCGACAAGATCGGCGAGGTCGAGATCGACCCCATCGCCGTGCAGGCCGCCTATGTGATGAAGTTCTGAAACGACGGCTCTCGCCGTCAGCAGGGGGCGTCGCCCATCGCGGCGCCCCTTTGCCGTTCGCCGGCGCCGCGATTGCCGCACGGCCGCCATCAGTCCAGCGCCATCAGTTCACGCCCGATCAGCATGCGCCGGATTTCAGACGTCCCCGCCCCGATCTCCATCAGCTTGGCGTCGCGGAACAGGCGGCTGACGACCGAATCGTTCAGGAACCCCGCGCCGCCCAGCGCCTGCACGGCCTGATGGGCCTGCACCATCGCCTGTTCGCTGGCATACAGCACCGCGCCCGCCGCGTCCTGACGCGTGACCTTGCCCGCGTCGCAGGCGCGTGCGACCTCGTACACATAGGCGCGGGCGGTGTTCAGCGCGACATACATGTCGGCGATCTTGCCCTGCATCAGCTGGAACGACCCGATGGGCTGGCCGAACTGGCGGCGCTCGCGGACATAGGGCATCACCTCGTCCAGGCAGGCGGCCATGATGCCGGTGCCGATACCCGACAGGACCAGCCGCTCGTAGTCCAGCCCCGACATCAGGACGCGGACCCCCTTGCCCTCTTCGCCCAGGACGTTCTCGAACGGCACTTCGGCGTTGTCGAAGATCAGCTCGCCCGTGTTCGAGCCGCGCATCCCCAGCTTGTCGAAATGCGGCCCCTGGGTGAAGCCCCTGGTCCCCTTTTCGACGATCAGGGCGGTCATGCCGCGGCTGCCCGCCTCGGGGTCGGTCTTGGCATAGACGATCAGCGTGTCGGCGTCGGGGCCGTTGGTGATCCAGTACTTGCTGCCGTTCAGCACGTAATAGCCGTTCCGCCTGTCGGCGCGCAGCTTCATGCCGACAACGTCGCTGCCCGCCCCTTCCTCGGACATCGCAAGGGCGCCCACATGCTCGCCGCTGCACAGCCTGGGCAGGTACTTGCGCTTCTGCTCGTCGGTACCGTTCAGCTTCAGCTGGTTCACGCACAGGTTGGAATGGGCGCCATAGGACAGGCTGACCGAGGCGCTGGCGCGCGCGATTTCCTCGACGGCGATGGTATGGGCCAGATAACCCATGCCGGCGCCGCCGTATTCTTCGGGGACGGTGATGCCCAGCAGGCCCAGCTCGCCCATCTCGCGCCACAGCGCGGGCGGAAAGACGTTGCTGCGGTCGATTTCGGCGGCCATCGGCCTGACGCGATCCTGCGCCCAGCGGTGCACCATGTCGCGCAGCGCGTTCACATCCTCGCCCAGGTCGAATTCCATGCCACGCGTGAACATCCAGCCCCTCCTCAGGGTTATTGAACGTATGTTCATTTAAAAGGCTTATGCCGCAGCATCACGGCGCCGGTCAACAGAAAGCTTAGCGGCTGATGCGCGGTCTGTCTGCGGCGGCGGGGGCAAGCCCGCCGCGACCGCCCCCGTCTTGCGTGGCGGCGCAGCACTTGCCATAAGCACCGGCGCGGGCGGTTAGCTCAGTTGGTAGAGCGTTTCGTTTACACCGAAGATGTCGGGGGTTCGAGCCCCTCACCGCCCACCATCCTCATGTCAAGCAAGCACTTGGACGCCCGTTTCGCCCGGTGCGCCGAATCACGGTGACGCACCGGCACGGGGTGTCCCACGTCCGCTGGCCGCTTCCGCCTGCGCTGCACCCGTCCCGCCGTCGCAAGGCCAACCGGGTTCCAGCCATCGGGTGTCCCTGCCGGTGGCTGCCCCGGTGTGTGATGCCGGTGCGATACCCGGGCCTGCCCGCTCAGCCGCCCCAGGTGCGGTCCAGCATGGACAGCCAGTTGCGCCAGGCGATCTTCTCGACCAGCGCGGAACCATAGCCGTGGTCCTGCATGGCCCCGATCAGGCGTGGCAGGGCCGCGGCGTCCGGCAGGTCGGCAGGCATCAGGGCGCCATCGAAGTCGGAGCCCAGCGCCACGCCGTCCTCTCCCAGGATCGCCAGCAGGTGGTCGAGGTGCCGCAGCATCGTGTCGAAGCCCTGCACCGGCAGGCGCTTTCCATCCGGGCGCAGAAAGCCGCTGGCAAAGTTCAGCCCGACCAACCCGCCCGACTCGGCGATCTGGCGCAGTTGCCGGTCGGTCAGGTTGCGCGAACTGGGCGCAATGGCGTGCGCGCAGGAATGACTTGCCACCAGCGGCGCATCGCTGAGCCGCGCGACGTCGTCACAGCCCTTTTCGTTCAGGTGCGACAGGTCCAGCATGATCCGCAGCGCGTTGCATTCGCGCACCAGCGCGCGCCCGTCGGGCGTCAGTCCCTCGCCGGTGTCGGGCGAGGCGGGGAACGCGAACGGCACGCCGTGGCCATAGGCGGTCGGCCGCGACCAGACCGGCCCCAGCGACCGCAGCCCCGCCGCGTGCCACAGGTGCAGCGCGTCCATGTCGCGGATCGCCTCGGCCCCTTCCATGTGCAGGACGGCCGCGATCCTGTCCGCCACCATCGCCGCGCGGATGTCCGCGGCGCTGCGGCACAGGCGCAGCAGCCCGGCCCGATCCAGCGCCAGCAGATGCGCCGCCTGCGCAAACGCCTGCGGCAGGGCGGCCGCGTGGGGCACCTGCGGAGGCAGGTCCAGCGCAAAGGGCGGGTTCTGCATGCGCGTCAGCAGCCCGTCCAGGTCGCCGTGCTGCAGGTCGGGAATCCACAAGGCGAACAGCCCGCCGACCATGCCCCCCGCCCGTACGCGCGGCAGGTCCAGATGCCCGGTCCCGTCCCCGTCCCGCCACAGCGCCGCCGCGCGGGGGCCTGCCGCCATCAGCCGCTGGACGAAATCGTTGTGCCCGTCGAAAACCGGAATCATCGCCTGCCTCTCATGCTGCCGGGCGCGACACTGCGCCGGGGGGGCGCGCCGGCACAAGCCGCGCGGTTGCCGGCGCGCCCATGGCCGCCTTGCCCCTTGCACGCGGGGCGCGGCGTGTCATCCTGCACCCACGCTGCAGTGCAGGAGGATTGCCATGCCCCAGATCCGCGCGGATGCGCCCGTGCAGACCGTGATCTGCACCTTCGACGTGACGCCCGGCACCGCGCAGGATGTGCTGGACGCGCTGAACGATGCCTATGTCAGCGTCATCTCGCGCCAGCCGGGGTTCGTGGCGGCGGCCGTTCACCTGAACGATGCCCAGACCCGCATCGCCACCTATTCGCAGTGGCAGGCGCGCACCGACTATCAGGCGATGCTGCGCACGCCCGAGATGCGGGTCCGCAACCGCGCCATCCACGCCATGTGCCGCAGCTTCGAGCCGGTGATGTACGAGGTCGCGGCGGTGTACTGACCCCGGCAGGACTGCCCAGCCGTTCGTTCGATGCGACACCATGGGCGCAGGAGCGGTGAAGGCCCGCTGTTCATTCAGCTTTGGCGTCCTTTCCCCCAGCGCCTCTGCGTCAGAGCGGGGACGAGCGGGGCCCGCCGCGCTTTCCCCAGGATGGTTCGGCAGATCGGAAAGCCCGACCCCGCCGCTGGCCCGCGATTGCTGGACCAAGGACGGCTTGCCGTATTCGTCCGGGCTGACCCGGCATCCGCCTTGAGGGCGTTCCCGGTCATTCCGGAACATCGCAGCAGGAACGCCAAGGCTGATCGGGCCGGACCGACCTGTCTGGCGGACAGGATTCTGCGGCCTGCTGGCCGCCCGCGCCACATCTTTCCTTTGCGGGTCGCTGCCGATGGCAGGGCTTCTGCCTTGCCATGGACCGCCGATGCTGCAATGCAGCATGATCCTTGGGGCCGCAGCAACGCGGGGGGAAACAGTCGTGACCGGACGCATCATCACCGTGGCGCAGCAAAAGGGCGGGTCGGGCAAGACCACGCTGACCGTGAACCTGGCCGTGGCCATGCGCCGGCGGGGCCTGCGCGTGGCGGTGCTGGACACCGATCCGCAGGGCAGCTTGGGGCGGTGGTTCATGGAACGGCTGGACCTGGTCGGCGAGGACGAAGGGCTGGAGTTCTCGACCTCGTCGGCGTGGGGTGCAAGCTATGAAAGCGAGAAGTTGCGGCGGCGCTTCGACGTGGTGCTGATCGACACGCCCCCCAAGATCGAAAGCGACCTGCGCCCTGCCCTGCGGGTCGCCGACCTTGTGCTGGTGCCGGTCGCGTCCAGCCAGGTCGATCTTTGGGCGACCGAGGGCGTTCTGGACCTGGCTGCGCGCGAAAAGCGCCCGGTGCTGGTGGTGCTGAACCGGACGCGGTCGAACACGCGCCTGGGCGCCGAGATCGCGGCCGGCGCGGCCGAGCTGGGCGTCGCCGTCGCGCAATCGCAACTGGCCAACCGCGTCGTCTATGCCGAGACGCTGGGGCGCGGCGGCGCGGTCATCGACGTCGCCCGCTCGCCCGCGCAGGACGAGATCGCGGCATTGACCGACGAGGTTCTGGCCCACGCCGGCGGGCGCTGACGGACAGGCAACAGGGCGGCCGGACAGGCGGGGGCGTCAGGGCGACAGGAATTCGACGCCGGGCAGGGCCGCGATCTGGGCCACGTCCTCCTCATAGGCCTCGGTGATCGCATCGACCAGATCCTGCGTCCAGCCGGCCCCGACCAGCTCGGCGTGGATCGCCTCGGGCCGGGCATGACGGCCCAGCACGTCCGAAAACAGTTCGCGCCGCGCGGCGACGGTCAGGCGCCCCCCCTGGGTCAGCCGGTCGCGCAGCTCGGTCAGGCCCTCGGCCGTCAGGATGTCGCCCAGCACCGACAGCCCCGCCTTCAGCGGCACGTCGGTCGGCATGGTGGCCACGCGGCGCACCGCCTCGGGCCAGATCAGCGGCGTGTCCTCGTAGCACCAGACGATCAGCCGCCGCCCCTGCAACGCCTCGCGGATCGCCTGGACCGACGGGGCCCAGCGCATCCCCAGCGGGTCCACACCGGCCAGCGCGCGGTCGAACGACGGATCGGGCAGGCGCGACACCAGGTGCGGGATCTGCACCGCCGGGTTCTGGATCGCCAGCGACACCTCGACCTCGGCGCTGGGAAACAGGTTGACCAGCGCCCGGATGCGTCCGGCCGCCTGCCCGAAATAGCGCCCGCCCGACAGGCTGCGCGCGGGCGTGCCCAGCAGCGAGGCCTGCGAGATGATCAGCCGGCGGACATCGTCGCCGTCCAGCAGCGCGTCATAGATCACCTCCTCCATCTGCGGCGTGGCCTGTCCCCCCGACAGCGAGGAGACGGCCTCGTCCAGCACGCCCTTCAGTCGGCCGGGGGCCACGACCTCGATGCCGTGGGCCAGCAGCCAGTCGCGGTTTTCCATCAGGGTCTTGATCATCCGCTCGGGCTCGGTGCCGTGGCTGCCGAAATGAAACGCCACCTGCATGTCAGTCCCCTTGCGGTTCCAGGCCCGGTCGGCCGGCGGGCGCAACTTAGCGGCCCGGCGTGGACAGTCAAACCGCTTTGGGCTAGCCCCGGGGCATGACGGACGCACCGGCTTCTCCGCGCCACACCCCCCGCCGCGCCGTTCAGGACCTGCGTCATGGCGCCGGCCTGATGTGGTCGGTGGGCGCCCTTCTGATCGCGGCGCTGGTCATGGCGCCGGTGCTGGCGGTGGCGTGGATGGCGCTGAACCCGGCCGACAACATCTGGCCGCACCTGATCGCCACCACCCTGCCGCGCTATCTGGCCAACACCGTCGTGCTGGCGCTGGGCACGGGGCTGCTGGCCGCCAGCACCGGGGCGGGCGCGGCGTGGCTGGTCACGATGTTCGACTTTCCCGGACGGCGCGCCCTGGAATGGCTGCTGCTGCTGCCGCTGGCCGTGCCCGCCTATATCGGGGCCTATGCGCTGGCGGATTTCCTGGATTATTCGGGTCCCGTCCAGACGGCCCTGCGCGAGGCCGCAGGATGGCAGTCCGCCCGCGACTACTGGTTCCCCGAGATCCGCTCGATCGAGGCCGCGATCGTGGTCCTGGCGGCCGCGCTTTATCCTTATGTCTATCTGCTGGCCCGCACCGCCTGGACAGAGCAGTCGGCCAGCGCCTACGAGGTCGCGCGCGCCCTGGGGACCGGCGGCTGGGGCCTGTTTCGCCGCGTCGGCCTGCCGCTTGCGCGTCCCGCCATCGTCGCGGGCGCGGCCATCGCCATGATGGAGGCGGTCGCCGATTATGGCGTGGTCAGCTATTTCGGTGTCCAGACGCTGAACACCGGCATCTTCACCACCTGGCTCGAAGGGCAGAACGCCGGCGGCGCCGCGCAGATCGCGCTGGTGATCCTGGGGATCGTGGTGGCGCTGTCGCTGGTCGAGCGCATCAGCCGCCGCCGCGCCCGATACCATCAAAGCGCGCGTCATCCCCGCCCCGTGACCCGCCAGCGCCTGCGCGGCTGGCCGGCGGCGCTGGCAACGCTGGCCTGCGTCCTGCCCTTTGCGATGGGTTTCGTTCTGCCGGTGGCGGTGATCGGGCATTATGCGCTGGCCTATCCGCAGGGCTGGTTCCGGCCGGGGCTGACGCAGGCGCTGGTCCACACCCTGACCCTGGGGGGCGGCGCCGCGGTCGCCACCGTCGCGCTGGCGCTGTTCATGGTCTACGGCGTGCGGCTGTCGGGATTGCGGCTGCCGCGGCTGCTGCTGCCCGTGACGACGATCGGCTATGCCGCGCCGGGCGCGGTGCTGGCGGTCGGCATCCTTGTGCCGCTGGCCGCGCTGGACCACCGCATCGCCGATGCCGTCGAGCGGCTGACCGGCGCCGATCCCGGGCTGATCCTGACGGGCACCGGGTTTGCCATCGTGGCGGCCTATATCGTGCGGTTCTTCGCGCTGGGACAGGGGGCGCTGGACGCCGCCTTCACGCGCGTCTCGCCGTCGCTGCCGATGGCCGCGCGGTCGCTGGGGCGCGGCCCGGGGGGCGTGCTGCGCGACCTTTACGTGCCGCTGATGCGGGGGTCCGTGGCCTCGGCCCTGCTGCTGGTCTTTGTCGATTGCTCGAAAGAGCTGCCGGCCACGCTGCTGCTGCGCCCCTTCAACTACGAGACGCTGGCGACGCGGGTGCATGAGAAGGCCAGCCTGGAGGATCTGGGCAACGCCGCCCCCGCCGCCCTGCTGGTCATGGCGGTGGGCCTGGTCGCCGTGGCCCTGCTGGCGCGCACCAACCTGGGCCGGCCGGGACGCTGACGGTCTTGCCGGACGCGCGCGCAGCGCGTATCTGCTGGCCTGCGCCGGTTTAGCTCAGTGGTAGAGCGTCTGATTTGTAATCAGGGGGTCGGGGGTTCAAATCCCTCAACCGGCACCACCTGAATCAATAGCTCATGAGAGTATTGAGGCCGACGATCAGGATAGTTTTCCGGGCAGGGTAACAGGTGGGGTAACAAACAGGGTTACTGACACCCTACCCCGCACAGACTTTGGCAAGAGCGGCGTCAGACTGACAGATAGGCGTCAAGGTCGGCGTGTGCCTTGAGAAGCTCAAACAGCACTCTCATGAACTGGCGGTTCGCGGTCATCCGGGGGGCCTCGTGGTGAGTGCCGCGAGAGAAACGACTTTTGTTCCAAGCTGTGACGTGCCGCTTGAACGAGTCGTCGTCCATCATTTTGGCGGCAACGACGCGACAAACGTTGAGCGAGATAGGGCGTCCCCCTTCGCCGCAAAGGTCAGCGACGGCGGCAACATAATCCCGAACGCTCAGCACATAGGTTGCGAGTTCCAGCGTAAACGGGCCTTCAGGTGGTGCACCGAAGAACACTTCGATGGCGTGAAGCTGCGCCTCGGACGCGAGCGTGGTCATCGTTCCCTCTCTCATTTACACCAACTAGGCACGGCGGTCAGGATTCTGGTAGTCAGTCTCTCTCTTGTCACGCAGTTGCCTCGCGCAGCCGGTCAGGCAAGTCCCGTGCATCTGCAACCGCCTGCGGTCCCCGCGGCCACGTCGCCGGCGTCCCCTCGTCCAGCCACGACAGCGCCGGTCACCACGGCTTGAACGCCGTCCCCAGCGCCCGGGCTGCCTGCGCCCTCACATCCCCAGCGCTGCCTTGTACATGTCCAGGATCGCCTCTTCCTCGGCGATGTCGTCCTTGTCGCGCTTGCGCAGGGCAATGACCTTGCGCATGACCTTGGTGTCATAGCCACGCGCCTTGGCCTCGGCCATCAGCTCTTTCTGGCGCTCGGCCACGTCGCTTTTCTCGGCGTCGAGCTGTTCGTACTGTTCGATGAACTGCCGCAGCTCGCCCGCCGCGATGCCATAGGCCTGATCGTCGCTCATCCGCTGTGTCCCTCTGCTTGACCGAGGCCGTGTCCTAGGGCGTCTTGCCCCATCGCGCAATCGCCGCTAACGCGCGCCGGACCGGACAAGGGCCGGTCGGGCGTGGCCGGATGGAAAAGGAAGACCGCAATGACCGCTTTCGACCTGCTGATCTGGGGGGGTGCCGCGCTGACCGCGGCCGGGCTGATCGGCATCGTGTGGTGCATCGCAGCCGTGGTGGGGGCGCGGCGCGCGGGGGTCGACGACGCCGCCATGCGCGCCCGGATGCAACGCGTGGTCGCCGTGAACATGGCGGCGCTGGCCGCGTCGATGCTGGGGCTGATGGCCGTGGTTCTGGGCATCATGCTGGGGCGTTGACACATTCGACAACTCGAATATATTTCCCCGCAAGCCATGCGATGGGGGGGACCGCCATGCCGACGGACTGGATGCTGGGATTGCTGGGCGGGCTGATGATCGGCGCGGCGGCGGCGGCGTTCCTGTTCGGCGTCGGACAGGTCATGGGCGCCAGCGGGCTGATCGCGGGGCTGCTGTCCCCGGCTTCGGCAGGCCCCGACCGGCGCATCGAGCGGATCGCCTTTGTGGTCGGGCTGGTGGCGATGCCCGCCCTGCTGGTGCATCTTGGCCCCGCGCAGGGGTTTGCGCCGCTGGTCGGCTGGCCGGTGCTGATCCTCGCCGGGCTTCTGGTGGGCTTCGGCTCTCGGGTGGCCAACGGCTGCACCTCGGGCCACGGGGTCTGCGGCGTCTCGCGGCTGGCGCCGCGCGGGATCGCGGCGACCGCAACCTATATCGCCTTCGGCGTGGTGGGCGTGCTTGTCGCGCGCTGGGCGGGGTGGGCGTGATGGCGCGGACCCAAGGTTTGCGGGCGATCATCGCGCTGCTGTCGGGGGCGCTGTTCGGTGCCGGGCTGGTGGTGTCCGGCATGACCGATCCCGCCAAGGTCCGCGGCTTTCTGGACCTGTTCGGGGCATGGGACCCGACGCTGGTGTTCGTGATGGGCGGTGCTGTCGCGGTGATGGCGGTGGCATGGCGGCGGGCCGCGCGGATGGACCTTGCCGCCACCGGCGATCCGATGCCCGGCCCGCCCCCTGCCCGGCTTGATGCGCGACTGTTCGTCGGCTCGATGCTGTTCGGCCTGGGCTGGGGGCTTGCGGGCTATTGCCCCGGTCCGGCGGCGGCGTCCCTGCTGACCGGCGGGATCGGGATCCTGGTCTTCGTGGCCGCGATGCTGGCCGGGATGCGGGCCGCACGCTGGCTTGCATGAGGGCGCTGGTCCAGCGCGTGGCCGAGGCCGAGGTGACGGTCGCAGGCGCGTCCGTCGGGCGCATCGGGCCGGGCCTGCTGGTCCTGGTCTGCGCCATGCAGGGCGACGACGAGGGCCAGGCCGACAGGCTGGCCGCGCGCGTGGCCAGGCTGCGCATCTTCCGGGACGAGGCCGATAAGATGAACCGCTCGGTCCTGGACACGGGCGGCGGCGCGCTGGTCGTCAGCCAGTTCACGCTGGCCGCCGACACCCGCACGGGCAACCGACCCGGCTTTTCCGCCGCCGCCGCGCCAGAGACGGGCGAGGCGCTTTACCTGCGCTTTGCCGCGGCCCTGCGGGACTTGGGCGTTCCGGTGCAGACCGGCGTCTTCGGCGCGGACATGCGCGTGGCGCTGGTCAACGACGGCCCGGTGACGATCTGGCTGGACAGCGCCGTCCGGGGCTGAGCGTTCCTGCGCGCCACGGGTTGACTTTGTCCCCCGGTCAGCCCATCTGTTCCCAGTCGCCGTCCGCTGCCGCGTGAGCAGCCGCAGGTTTCCTGCCAGGGCACGACGTTTCATCTGGTTCCCATGTCACGCAAGGGTCGCCGGCGGGTTTCGTATCTGACCCGCACCCTTACGTCTGTTCCGTCACGGCCCCTGGCCGCGCGGGACCCTGCGTGCGGCCCGATACGGGGGCCGGCGCGCCAAGGAACGAATGATGACAATGACCGACACCCGCCCGGCCCGTCCGGGCAAGCCGCGCTTCGACCGTGCTCCCGCAGCCGATCGCGCGGGCAAGCCGAACTCTCCCGGTTTCATGGCCAAGCGCGGTCCGCGCAAGCGTGGCCCGGCCGAGGCCGAACCTTTTGTCCGCCGCGCCATCCCCGATATGGACACGCCGTTCACCCGCATGGGCATCGACCCGCGCGTGGCGATCAACCTGCCCGACCTGGGGCTGACCGATCCGACGCCGATCCAGGCCGAGGCGATCCCCGCCATCGTCAAGGGCCGCGACCTGCTGGGCCTGGCCCAGACCGGCACCGGCAAGACCGCGGCCTTTGCATTGCCGATGCTGACCCGGCTGCTGGTGGCCGGCAAGCGCGCCGAGCCGGGGACCTGCCGCGCGCTGATCCTGGCGCCGACACGCGAACTGGCGACCCAGATCGCCCGCAACGTCGAATCCTTTGCCCATGGCACCGGCCTGCGCGCCTTTCGCGTGGTGGGCGGCGCCTCGATCAACGTGCAGGTGGACCGGCTGTCGCGTGGCGTGGACATCCTGATCGCCACGCCCGGCCGCCTGATCGACCTGATCGAGCGCAAGGCAGTCCGCTTTGACGACACGCGCTATCTGGTGCTGGACGAGGCGGACCAGATGCTGGACATCGGCTTCATCCATGCGCTGCGCCGCATTGCCAAGCTGCTGCCGCCGGACCGCCAGACGCTGCTGTTCTCGGCCACCATGCCCAAGCTGATGGAGGAATTGGCCGACAGCTATCTGCAGGACCCGGTGCGCGTCGCGGTGAACCCGCCCGGCAAGCCGGCCGAGCGGATCGAGCAGGGCGTCCACTTCGTCAACCAGGGCGACAAGGCCGCGCTGCTGGCCGAGTACCTGGCCAAGCACCCGGGCGAGCTGGCGATCGTCTTCGGGCGCACCAAGCACGGGTCGGAAAAGCTGTACACCCTGCTGCAGAAATGGGGCTTCAAGGTCGACACCATCCACGGCAACAAGAGCCAGGGCCAGCGCGAACGCGCCCTTGCGTCGTTCCGTGCGGAACAGACCCATGTTCTGGTGGCCACGGACGTGGCGGCGCGCGGGCTGGATATCCCGCAGGTCGCGCACATCTACAACTATGACCTGCCGAACGTGCCGGAAAACTATGTCCACCGCATCGGCCGCACCGCGCGGGCGGGCCGCGATGGCCGCGCCGTCGCGTTCTGCGCCCCGGCCGAGGTGGGCGAACTGCGCGCCGTCGAAAAGGCGATGAAGGCCACGATCCCGGTCATCGGGGGCGAGCCGCCGGTCGGCCCCGTGCCTGCGGCCCGCAAGGTCGGCGGCAAGCCCGCGATGTCGGCGGGCCCCGCCCGCAAGCGCCCGGCCCGCCGCCCGTCGCGCGCGCCCAAGTCCGCGCAGCACTGATCAGGATCGGGCGGGGCCGCGTGCCCCGCCCGTTTCCTGTCCGGCAGGTCCCGTGTGAGGGGTCCACGGCCGGTCAGGGACCGGCATCGGCCGGGGGACCGTCGCCGGCAACCCTCGTCGCCGCGCAGTCCTGTTTGCCAGGACAGCGCCACCGCTTTGCCGGAACGGCGTTCAGCAAATCTTTACCTTGGGTGCGGCAGGGTGGGGGCGGCGGCGTTGCGACCGCCGAACCGCTGCGTTAACCCTTCCCAAACAGGTAAAGGACCATTGTCATGCGCGCGATCCTGTCCCGCACCCTGATTGTCGCGCTGCTGGGCCTGGCGCTGCCGCTGGCGGCGCAGACCCCCCCTTCTGCGGGGCAGCCTGACGCCCTGACGGACGCGCTGTCGCAGGCGATGGGTCCGGCAGGGACTGCGGCACCGGCGGGCGACCAGGTGCGCGCCGCCCTGCCGGGGTTCGACACCAACGCCCGGGCGGCATGGGTCTATGACATGTCCACCGGCAGCATGCTGATGGAAAAGAACGCCGATCAGCCCCTGCCCCCCGCGTCGATGTCCAAGCTGATGACCATCTACATGCTGTTCGAGGCGCTGCACGAGGGGCGCGTCGCCATGGACACGCAGTTTCCCGTCTCGACCAAGGCCCGCCAGATGAAGGGCTCGACCATGTTCCTGAACGAACGGGACCGGCCGACCGTCGAGCAGCTGATCAAGGGCATCATCGTGCTGTCGGGCAACGACGCCTGCGTGGTGGTGGCCGAGGGGCTGGCCGGCACCGAGCAGGCGTTCGCCCGCCAGATGACCGAGCGCGGCCGCGCACTGGGCCTGACGCAATCGCATTTCACCAACGCCTCGGGCTGGCCCGACCCCGAGCATCGCATGTCGGCCCATGATCTGGGGCTGCTGGCGCAGCACCTGATCACCGACTTTCCCGAACTCTACAAGAACTTCGCGATCGAGGAATATGCCTTCGACAACCGCGCCCCTGCCAACCGCAACAACCGCAACCCCCTGCTGGGGCTGGGCATCGGGGCCGACGGGCTGAAGACCGGCCACACCGCCGAGGCGGGCTTTGGCCTGGTCGGCTCGGCCGTGCAGGGCGACCGCAGGATCGTGTTCGTGCTGGCCGGACTGGACAGCGAAAAGGCCCGCGCCGAAGAGGCCGAGCGCATCGTCAACTGGGCCTTTCGGCAATTCACCATGAAGACGCTGGTGCCCAAGGGCGAAACCGTGGCCGAGGCGCCCGTCTGGCTGGGCGCATCGGGACGGGTGGCGCTGACCACGGCGGACGGCGTGCGCGTCCTGATCCCCGCCGACGCCGCGCAGGGCGTGACCGCCGAGGCGGTGTTCAACGGCCCGGTCGAGGCCCCAATCACCGCAGGCCAGCGGCTGGGCGACCTGGTCGTCACGATCCCCGGGGCGGTGGAATCGCGCCTGCCCCTGCTGGCGGCAGTCGACGTGCCCCGCGCGGGTGTGCTGGGCCGGTTGCGCGGCGCCGCGCAGCGCCTTGGCAGCCGCGCCATCGTCGCCGTCGGCAACTGAGCGCAGCCGGGCAAGCGTGGTGTTCATCAGCCTTGAGGGAATCGACGGTTCTGGCAAATCGACGCAGGCCCGCCTGCTGGCGCAGCATCTGCGCGCCAGGGGGCACGAGGTCGTGCTGACGCGCGAACCCGGCGGCTCGCCCGGCGCCGAGGAGATCCGCCGCCTGCTGGTCGAGGGGCGCGGCGAGCGCTGGTCGCCCGAAGCCGAGCTTTTGCTGTTCAACGCCGCGCGCCGCGACCACCTGGAACGCACGATCCGCCCGGCGCTGGCCCGTGGCGCTGTCGTGGTCAGCGACCGTTTTGCCGATTCCAGCCGCGTCTATCAGGGTGCAGCGCGCGGTGATCTGCGGACGCTGGTCGATTCCCTGCACGCGCTGGTGATCGGGGTCGAGCCGGACCTGACGCTGGTGATCGACCTGGACCCCGCCCAGGCGCTGGCCCGCACCTCGATGCGGGATGCAGGCGATCACGCCGGGGTGCGGCCGGCGCCGGCGGGCGCTGCTCAGTCGCCCCCCGCCAATGGCCCCGAGGATCGGTTCGAGTCGATGGGGCTGCCGTTTCAGATGCGCCTGCGCGGCGGGTTTCGCGCGCTGGCGGACGAGTTTCCCGACCGCGTGCGGCTGATTGACGGCTCGGGCGACCCGGAGGGGGTGGCGGCCCGCGTTCGCGCCGCGCTGCCCGCGGCCCTGGCATGACGGACGAGACCACGCCCGAGCCGGACCGCGTCCCCGGCGCCCCCCACCCGCGCGAGACGCCGCGCATCTTCGGACAGGACGCCGCCATCGCCGAGTTCACGGGTGCGGCGCTGGCCCACCGGCTGCATCACGGCTGGCTGATCACCGGCCCACGCGGCACTGGCAAGGCCACGCTGGCCTGGACGATCGCGCGCTGGCTGCTGTCGGACGGCACCGCCCCCGACCTGAGCGTATCCCCCGATCACCCCGTCGCACGCCGCATCCTGGCACTGTCCGAGCCGCGCCTGCACCTGGTCCGCCGTGGTGTGGACGACAAGACCGGCCGGCTGCGGTCCGAGATCACGGTGGAGGAGATCCGCCGCCTGCTGACGTTTTTCCACATGAGCGCGGCCGAGGGCGGGCGGCGCGTGGCCCTGATCGACGCTGCCGACGAGATGAACGCCTCCGCCGCGAACGCCGTCCTCAAGCTGCTGGAGGAGCCGCCGCAGGGCGCGGTGCTGCTGCTGGTCGCGCATCAGCCGGCGCGGCTGCTGCCGACGATCCGGTCGCGGTGCCGCACGCTGCGCCTGGCGCCGCTGTCGCCCGACGACATGGCGGCCGCATTGGCCCCGCTGGACGTGGCGGGCGATCCCGCGCGGCTGGCGGCGCTGGCCGCCGGGTCCGTGGGCGAGGCGCTGCGGCTGTCGGGTCAGGACGGGCTGGCGCGGTACCAGCAGATCGTCGATCTGTTCGACACCCTGCCCCGGATGGACCGGCCCCGTGCGGCTGCGCTGGCCGATGCCGCCGGCGCGCGCCCGTCGGCCGAGGGCGATCCCTTCGACCTGACGATGACGCTGCTCGACCGTTTCCTGTCCCGTGCGGCGCGGGCGGGTCTGATGGGACCACCCCTGCCCGAGGCCGCCGACCGCGAGGGGGCGGCACTGGCGCGGCTGTCGCCCGACGACCGCGCCGCGCGCGGCTGGGCCGCGGCCCAGGCGGCGCTGTCGGCCCGCGCCCGGCGCGGCCGGGCGGTCAACCTTGACCCGGCCGCGCTGGTGATGGATATGCTGATGACCCTGGCGCAGGGGTCTGACGCGGGCGACGCCGCGGCCCTAGGATGACGCGATGACCACGACCCTTCCCGCCCTTGTGGACAGCCACTGCCACCTGGACTTTCCCGACTTCGCCGGCGAGCACGGCGACCTGGTCGCCCGTGCCCGCGCGGCGGGCGTCACGCGGATGGTCACGATCTGCACCCGCCTGCGGCAGGAGCCCCAGGTCAGGGCGCTGGCCGAGGCCCACGGGGGCGTGTTCTACGCGGCCGGCACCCACCCGATGTCGGCCGCCGAGGAGCCGCTGGTCACGGTGGACCAGCTGACCGCGCTGGCCGCCCATCCCCGGTTCGTGGGCATCGGCGAGACGGGGCTGGATTACCATTACACCGCCGACGGCGCCGCCATTCAGCACGACAGCCTGCTGGTCCACATCGAGGCCGCGCGCCGCACCGGCCTGCCGCTGATCATCCATTCGCGCGATGCCGATGCGGACATGGCGCGCATCCTGTCACGGGAACACGCGGCGGGCGCGTTTTCCTGCGTGATGCACTGTTACACCTCGGGTGCCGCGCTGGCCGAGACGGCGCTGGGGCTGGGGTTCTATCTGTCGATGTCGGGCATCGCGGCCTTTCCGCGGTCCGCCGACATCCGCGCGATCTTTGCCGCAGCGCCCGTGGACCGCGTGCTGGTCGAGACGGACGCCCCCTATCTTGCGCCGCCGCCGCATCGCGGCAAGCGCAACGAACCGGCCTATGTCGCCCACACCGCCCGCGTCGGTGCCGCGCTGTACGGCCTGACGCCGGCCGAGTTCGCGGCCCGGACCACGGCCAACTTTGACCGGCTGTTCACGCGGGCGGCGGCATGATCCGCGCCACCATCCTGGGCTGCGGCTCGTCGGGGGGGGTGCCCCGGCTGGGTGGGCACTGGGGGGGCTGCGACCCGACGAACCCGAAGAACCGCCGCCGCCGCTGCGCCCTGCTGGTCGAGCGTCCGGGGGCCGAGGGCACGACGCGCCTGCTGATCGACACCGGCCCCGACCTTGTGCCGCAGTTGACGGACGCGGGCGTGGGGCTGCTGGACGCCGTGGTCTGGACGCACCCGCACGCCGACCACATCCACGGCATCGACGACCTGCGCCAGATCGTGCACAACCGCCGCAGCCTGCTGCCCGGCTGGGCCGACGCGCCGACGGCGCACGCCCTGCTGACGCGGTTCCGCTATGTCTTCGAGACGCCGCCGGGGTCGGATTATCCGCCCATCGTGGCGCTGAACGCCATCGAGGGGCCGTTTTCCGTGGATGGCGCAGGCGGCCCCGTGCGGCTGACCCCGTTCACCGTCGATCACGGCGGCGTCCCGGCGCTGGGGTTCCGCGTTCAGGGCGGCGGCGGGGCGCTGGTCTATCTGCCCGACGTGCTGACGATCCCGGAGGACGCCTGGCCGGCCATCATAGGGGCCGAGCTGTTCATCTGCGACGCGCTGCGCTATACGCCGCACCCCAGCCACGCCAATCTGGACCAGGCGCTGGCGTGGATCGAACGGTCGCGCGTGCCCCGCGGCGTAATCACCAACATGCACATCGACCTGGACTACGACGCCGTGATGGCGCGCACGCCGTCGCATGTCATTCCCGCCCATGACGGACTCGTCCTGACGGTATGAGCGCCCTGTTCACCGTCATTATGCCGGTGTTCCTGGTGATCGGCTTTGGCTATGTCGTGGCCTGGCGGCGGATGTTCAGCGCCGAGGCCGTGGACGGGCTGATGCGCTTTGCGCAGAACTTCGCGGTGCCGGTGCTGCTGTTCCGGTCCATGGCGGGCCTGGACCTTTCGGCCAACTTCGACCCGGCGCTGCTGCTGTCGTTCTATGCCGGGGCCTTCGCCTCGTTCTTCCTGGGGTGGGGGGCGGCGCGGCGGCTGTTTGACCGCCCGCCGCAGGATGCGGTTGCCATCGGATTCGTCTGCCTGTTCTCGAACTCTCTGCTGCTGGGGGTGCCGATCACGGAACGGGCTTACGGCGTCGATGCCACGGCAGGCAATTTCGCCATCATCGCGCTGCATTCGCCGCTGCTTTACACCTTTGGCATCACCTTCATGGAGTTCACGCGCGCCCATGGCTCGGGCGTCTCGGCGGGGCGGGTGGCGCTGCGCGCGCTGAAGGGCGTTGCGCGGACGCCGTTGGTGATCGGCATTCTCACTGGGCTGGCGATGAACGTGCTGACGACAGCCGGTCTGGCGATGCCCGAGGGGTTCTGGGGCGGCGTGGACATGATCGCGCGGGCCGCCCTGCCGGCCGCGTTGTTCGGCCTGGGGGGCGTTCTTGTCCGCTACAAGCCCGAGGGGGACGCAGCCACCATCGCCACCTGCTGCGCCTGTTCGCTGATCGTGCATCCGGCGATCACCTGGGGACTGGCGCAGGCGCTTGGGCTGGACACCGCCGCCCTGCGCTCGGCCGTGATGACAGCGGCGATGGCCCCGGGCGTGAACGCCTATCTGTTCGCCAGCCTTTACGGCGCGGCGATGCGGGTGGCCGCGTCCACCGTTCTGGTCGCGACCGCGCTGTCGATCCTGTCGATCTGGGTGTGGCTGGCGATCCTGCCCTGAGGATCGCCCGCAATCGTCATGCGGGCGTCAGGCCCCGCAAGCGTTCGCCGCGCCGCCGCAGCAGCTCGACCGTGGTCAGCAGCGCAATGGAAAAGATCACCAGCAGCGTCGCCACGGCCAGGATGGCGGGGCTGATCTGTTCGCGGATGCCGTTCCACATCTGGCGCGGGATGGTCTGCTGGTCGGGCCCGGCGATGAACAGCACCGCCACCACCTCGTCGAACGAGGTGACGAACGCAAACAGCGCGCCCGAGATCACCCCCGGCAGGATCAGCGGCATCGTGACCTTGAAGAACGTCGTGCGCGGGTTCGCCCCCAGTGACGCGGCCGCCCGGTTCAGCGACTGGTCGAACCCGATCAGCGTCGCCGTGACGGTGATGATGACGAAGGGAATGCCCAGCGTGGCGTGCGCCAGAACCACGCCCAGATAGGTATTGGCCAGACAGCCCGAGTTCGACAGCACCGGCGCCAGCATCCGCCCCAGCGTCGTGGTCGAATCGACGCAGGTCGAGGAGTAGAAGAAGAACATCCCCGTCGCCGTGATGATGATCGGCACGATCATGGGCGAGATCAGCACCGCCATGATGAGACGGCGGAACGGCATCTCGGGCCGCGACAGGCCCAGCGCGGCCAGCGTGCCCAGCACCGTCGCCACGATGGTCGAGAAGAACCCGATGATCAGCGAGTTCTTGGCCGCGCTGATCCATTTCGCGTTCGCCCAGGCGTCCGCCCACCAGCTGGCGTCGCGCGGCGCCTCGCTGCGGACCATGCCAAAGGTCAGCAGGCTGTCGTACCAGCGCATCGAATAGCCGTCGGGATCGAACGACAGCATCTTGTCCGTAAAGGTGAAATACGGCTCGGCGTTGAACGACAGCGGGATGACCACGATGATCGGGGCGATCAGGAAGACAAAGATCGCCACGCAGATCCCGATATAGGTCCAGTGCCAGACCTTCTCGAGCGGCGAGGCATAGGTTGGAAGCGCCATCGGTTCACCCCAGCTTGAGATTGTCGATCCCGACCAGACGGTCGTAGACCCAGTACAGCACCAGCACCCCGCCCAGCAGCAGGGCTGCCAGGGCTGCGGCCATCGACCAGTTCAGCGTCTCGGTCATGTGCATGGCGATCATGTTGGAGATCAGCTGCCCCGACGATCCGCCGACCAGCGCGGGCGTGATGTAGTAGCCGACCGCCAGGATGAACACGAGCAGCGCCCCTGCCCCCAGCCCCGGCAGCGTCTGCGGGAAATAGACCCGGCGGAACGCGGTCCAGCTTGTCGCGCCAAGGCTGCGCGCCGCGCGGACATAGCTGGGGTTGATCGTCCGCATCACCGAATAGAGCGGCAGGATCATGAACGGCAGCAGGATATGGGTCATGGCGATGACCGTGCCGATCTGGTTGTACATCATCGACAGGCGGCCCTGCTCGTCGATGGCGCCCATCCAGACCAGCAGGTCGTTGATGACCCCCTGCTGCTGCAGCAGCACCATCCACGCCGTCGTGCGCACCAGAAGCGAGGTCCAGAACGGCAGCAGGACCAGGATCATCAGCAGGTTCGACCGGCGCATCGGCAGCGTCGCCAGCAGGTGCGCGATCGGAAACCCCAGCAGGAACGTCGTCAGGGTGATCAGCAGCGACAGAACCAGCGTCCGCTGGAACAGCATGACATAGACCTGCTGCTGGGCCGGGGCCATGACGATCCGCCCCTCGTCGTCGCGGGTGCGGTCGACAGCGGCCAGGTAGAAGTTCGACGTATAGGCCGTCGAGGCGTTGCGCATCACACGCCACAGGCGCAGGTCGCCCCATTTCTCGTCGGCGTCCAGCAGGGCGGCCTTGTAGGGCGGCTCGAACCCGCCGCGGGCCTTGCGCCCTGTGGCGGTGAACAGCGACCGTGTCCCCGGCACGTCATAGTTGATGCGCGTGCCCACGATGCCGATGGTCTTGGCCTCGGCCGCGGCGGTCAGATCGGCGGCCAGCGCGGCAAAGGCGGCCTCGTCGGGCTCGGTCCCCGGCGGCGTGTCGGCGAACCATTGCGACACCTGCGGCATGTTGGCCGCAAACCCGTCGTTGTACATGGACCGGTGCAGCATCTGCCCGATCGGCACCACGAAGGTGATCAGCACGAACGCCAGCAGCGGCAGCACCAGCAGAAAGGCACGGCGCCGGGCGCGGCGCGAGCTGATCGCCAGCGCGCGGGCTAGCGGCCGCCCGTCCGCGGTGGTCAGGGCGGCCACGGGAACGGCGCCGGTGGCCCCGGTCACGACGGCGGCATGAGGGTCGAGCGCGGCCATGTCAGGCGTCCTCGCAGATCGGTCGAACAAGGGACGCGGACGGCCATGCGGCCGCCTGCGCGGGCAAGAAGGCAGCCGCCGCGACTGCGCGCCGCGGCGGCGCGTTCGATCAGCCGGACGCCAGCCAGGACCCGAACCGTTCGTTCAGTTCGGATTCGTGGTCGGCCCAGAAATCGGGATCGTCCATGACGGCCGTCTTCATGTGCTCGGAACTGGTCGGCATGTGGGGCGCCATGTCCGTGACGCCGTCCTGGTACAGCCCGATCAGCGCGGTCGAGGACTTGCGCGCCGGGCCATAGCTGATCCACTTGGCCTGGTTCGCCAGCTGCTCGGTTGCGGTGGCGAACTTCAGATACTCCATCGCGGCCTCGGGGTTCGGCGCCCCCTTGGGGATCGCGAACAGGTCCATGTCCATGTACTGGCCGTCCCAGATCACCTCGAACGGCTTTTTCTCGGACACGATCGCGTCGAAGATGCGGCCGTTGTAGGCGGTCGTCATCACCACCTCGCCGTCAGCCAGCAACTGCGGCGGCTGGGCGCCGGCGTCCCACCAGACCACGTCGTCGCGGATCGTGTCCAGCTTGGCGAAGGCCCGGTCCACGCCCTCGGGCGTCCTCAGCACGTCGAACACCTGGTCATGGGGAACGCCATCGGCGACCAGCGCCAGATACAGCGTCCGCTTGGGGTTGCTCGGCAGGCCGCGCTTGCCGGGAAACTTTTCCAGATCGAAGAAGTCGGCCGCGGTGGTCGGCGGATTGTCCGGGAACTTGGTCTTGTCATAGGCGATGACCGTGCCCCAGACGATGTTGGCGACGGCGCATTCCTGCAGGGCGCCGTCCACGAAATCCTCGCGCGCGGGCGTGCCGTCGGGCGCGGGCGGCAGGTCGTCGGGGTTGATCTCGACCAGCGCGCCCTCGTCGCACAGCCGGATCGCATCCGCGACTTCGATGTCGAACACGTCGCCGGTGACGTTGCCCGCCTCGACCTGCGCCTTCAGCGGCACGGCCGGGATGTCGGCGTCGATCATGTTGACCTTGATGCCGGTCTTGGCCTCGAACGGCTTGTTATAGGCCTCGATCTGGCTTTTCGTGTAGGCGCCGCCCCACGAGACGACGTTCAGGGTCTTGCCGTCCTGCGCAAGGGCGGCGCCCGCCAACCCGGTCAGCGCCGTGGTCAGGATCAGAAGCGATTTCATCCTAGTCTCCCTGTGTCTCGACCGTCATGCGGCCGCTTGTGGACGGCCGGGGCACGCGCGGGCACCCCGATCGTCATTCGTCTGCGCCCGCAAGCCAGGCTGCAAAGCGTTCGGTCAGCTCGGCGTCGTGGTCCACCCAGAAGCCGGTGTCGATCGCCAGCGCATTCTTCATGTTCTCGGGCGTCGTCGGCAGATGCGGCGCCATCGGGGTCTTGCCGTCCCGGGCGTAGACCCCGACCAGCGCCTGCGAGGATCGGCGCGGCGGCCCGTAGCTGAGCTGTTCGGCCGCCCGCGCCAGAGGCTCGGGCGCGGTCGTCCAGGCCACGAAGCGCAGCGCCTCCTCGGGGTTGGGCGCGCCCTTGGGGATCATCCATCCCTCGGTCTCGTAGACCTGCCCGTCCCACAGGATGCGGAACGGCCGGTCCTCGTCGATCTGCGCGGCAAAGATGCGCCCGTTATAGGCCATGGTCATCGCCACCTCGCCGTCGGCCAGCAGCTGCACGGGCTGGGACCCCGCCTCCCACCAAACGGCGTTGCGGCGGATCTGGTCCAGCTTGGCAAAGGCGCGGTCCAGCCCCTGCGGCGTGGACAGGGTGGCATAGACCTGATCGGCCGGCACCCCGTCGCCCATCAGCGCCATCTCAAGGGTAAAGCGCGGCTCTTTCAGCAGGCCGCGGCGGCCCGGAAACAGGGTGACGTCGAAGAAATCGGCGATGGTCTGGGGCGCGCCGCCGGGGCGCGAGGCGTCATAGGCGATCACGGTCGCATAGACATCCGTCGGCACAAAGCACGGGCCCAGCGTGCCGGGCAGGAAATCCTGTGCGGCCGGGCTGCCATCGGCGCCGGGCGCCAGCGCCCTGTGGTCGATCGGCAGCGCCAGCCCCTCGTCGCACAGCCGAACCGCATCGGCCAGGCCGACGCTGGCCAGGTCAAAGGTGACGTTGCCCGCCGTCACCTGCGACTTGATCAGCGCGGTCGGGCTTTCGGCATCCACGATGTCCACCGCGATGCCGGTCGCCTGCGTGAAGGGACGGGCAAAGGCCGCCTGCTGCGCCGCGCTGAACTCGCCCCCCCAGCTGAGCACCTTCAGCTCGGCCGCACGACCGGACAGCGGCAGCGCAACCAGCAAGGCGGTCAGGGCAAGGCGACGCGGCAGCGGCATTCGGTGCGGTGATCCCTTCGGGGCAAAGACGGCGGCGCGCAGGGACCCTGTCCTGCGCGCCGCCATTCGTCAGTTCGCCAGCCAGGCGTTGAAACGCTCGTTCAGCTCGCCGTCGCGGTCCACCCAGAACTCGACGTCGGTGGACAGTGCGTTGGTCAGGTTCGCCTCGGTCGTGGGCAGGTTCGGCGCCATCTCGGTCTTGCCGTCCTTGAACATGCCGACCAGCGGCTGGCTGGACTTGCGGGGCGGACCATAGCTGATCTGCTCGGCGGCGCGTGCCAGCGGCTCGGGGGCGGTGGTCCAGGCGACGTACTGCTTGGCGTTTTCCAGGTTGGGCGCGCCCTTCGGGATCACCCAGCCCTCGAATTCATAGACCTGGCCGTCCCACACGATCTTGAACGGCTTGTTCTCCTCGACCGCGGCGTTAAAGATGCGGCCGTTGTAGGCGATCGTCATCACCACCTCGCCGTCGGCCAGCAGTTGCGGCGGCTGGCTGCCGGCGTCCCACCAGACGATCTGGTCCTTGATCGTGTCCAGCTTGGCAAAGGCACGGTCCACACCCTCGGGCGTGCCCAGCGTCGCATAGACATCCGCAGGCGCCACGCCGTCGGCCAGCAGCGCCATCTCGAGGTTGACCTTGGCCCCCTTGCGCATGCCGCGCTTGCCCGGGAACGTCGCCAGGTCGAAGAAATCGCTCAGCTTGTCGGGCTTGGCGTCGGGATACCGGCTTTCGTCATAGGCCAGCACGGTGGCGAAGACGTCGGTCGCGACAAAGCATTCGCCGATGGTGCCCTCGATGAAATCGTCCATCGCGTCCTCGCCCCCGGCCCCCTTGGCCAGCATCGCGGGATCGATCCTCTCCAGCAGCCCCTCGTCGCACATGCGGATCGCGTCGGCGTGTTCGACGCTGGCCACGTCGGCGGTGACGTTGCCGGCCTCGACCATGGCCTTGATCGGGGTCGCGGGGTTGTCGGCATCCGCCACGATCACCTTGATGCCGGTCTGCTCCTCGAAGGGCTTGTTGAAGGCGACCGCGTGCGACGCCCCATAGGCCCCGCCCCAGTCCAGCACGTTCAAGACCTTGTCCTGGGCCGAGGCCGTTCCGGCCAGCCCGATCAGGGCGGTGGTCGTGATCAGAATGCGTTTCATGGACTTCTCCTTGGGAAGGTCAGACAAGATCCAGCGCGCGCGCATCCTGGGGATTCCAGCCGATGCGGATGTGCTGACCGGGGTCCAGCCGTGTCTGGCCCAGGGTGTTGCGGAATTTCATCACGAAGTCGTCGCTGCCGGCGACCTTCATCCGGGCGCGCAGGATGTCGCCCATGTAGATGACGTCACGAACCTCGGCGTCGATGGTGTGGGCGCCCGCGGGCATCATCTCGGGCTTGAACTCGACCCGTTCGGGGCGGATCGAGACCAGCGTCTGCTGCCCCACCTCGCGCACGTTGACGGGGGTCGCGTCGATCAGCTCGCCCGTGGCCAGCCGGACCAGCGCCTTGCCGCCTTCAAGCTGCTCGATGACGCCCGGCAGAGCGTTGTTTTCCCCGATGAACCCCGCAACGAAGCTGTTGTCGGGCTGTTCGTACAGCTGCGCCGGGGGGGCGAGCTGCTGGATGCGCCCGTCGTTGAACACGGCGATGCGGTCCGACATGGTCAGCGCCTCGCCCTGGTCATGGGTCACATAGACGACGGTGATTCCCAGATTGTTGTGCAGAGCCTTGATTTCATACTGCATATGCTCGCGCAGCTGCTTGTCCAGGGCGCCCAGGGGTTCGTCCATCAGGATCAGCTTGGGGTCGAAGACAAGGGCGCGCGCCAGCGCGATTCGCTGCTGCTGCCCGCCTGAAAGCTGCGCCGGACGGCGGGACTTGAAGCGGCCCATCTGCACCATGTCGAGCGCCCGCACCACGCGGCTTTCGCGCTCGGCCTTGCCGACGCCGCGCACCTCGAGCGGGAAGGCAAGGTTTTCGCCCACGGTCATGTGCGGAAACAGCGCATAGTTCTGAAAGACCATGCCGATGCCGCGCTTGTGCGGGGGCACGTCGTTGATGTTGCGCCCGTCCAGCCGGATCTCGCCGTGGGTCGCGGTCTCGAACCCGGCCAGCATCATCAGGCAGGTGGTCTTGCCCGATCCCGACGGGCCCAGCATCGTCAGGAACTCGCCCTTTGCGATGGAAAGGTTCAGGTCTTTGACGACAAGCGTCTGCCCGTCATAGCTTTTCTGCACGTGATCAAAGACGACGAACCCGTCGTTGCCCGATGGCAGTGTCAATGCGCGGCTCCCTGTCGTTTGTCATTTGTCGTTGGTTCTTGCGCGATGCCAGACTATGCGGCGGCAGCACGACGATGCAACGACGATCTGCGACAGTTTGACCGCGCGATTGCGACGACCTTACGGGAAACCCTGCGGCGTCAGCGGCGGGTCCGTGACGCGATGTCCAGGGACATGAGTTGAAACGATTGTATTTGCGCACAATCTCGGCGCGGATCAGCGGTTTCGGCCGCGACACCGGGGGGCTGCACGCTGGCAGGCCTTTTGCCCAGGGATGGGGCAAACGGAAACGGGCGCCCGGCGAGGGGCGCCCGTGTTCATGGTGCGGTCGAAAAGACTCGAACTTTCACTCCGGTTAAGGAACAGCGACCTCAACGCTGCGCGTCTACCAATTCCGCCACGACCGCGATCCGTGACGGGCGTGACATAGCCACGGATCGCGCGCTTGAAAAGGGTTATTCTGCCGCCACCGACGCGGCCGGGACATAGTTCAGCACCGGCGCCAGCCAGCGTTCCGCCTGCGCCAGGGTCATGCCCTTGCGCGCGGCGTAGTCGGCCACCTGGTCGGCCTCGACCTTGGCCACGCCGAAATAATAGGCGTCGGGGTGGGCCAGATACAGGCCGCTGACGGACGAACCGGGCCACATCGCCATCGACTCGGTCAGTTCCACCCCCGTGGCCGCCGTGGCGTCCAGCAGCGCAAACAGCGTCGCTTTCTCGGTGTGGTCGGGCTGGGCCGGATAACCGGGCGCCGGGCGGATGCCGCGATAGGGTTCGGCCGCCAGATCCTCGGGCGCGAAGGGTTCATCGGGGGCATAGCCCCACAGGTCCCGGCGAACGCGCTGGTGCAGCAGCTCGGCCAGCGCCTCGGCGAACCGGTCGGCCAGCGCCTGCAGCAGGATCGCCGAGAAATCGTCGTGGGCGTCGCGGAACGCCTGCAGCCGTGCGCTTTCGTCCCCCGCCGTCACGACGAACCCGCCCACCCAGTCGGGCTGGCCGGCGGGTGCGACGAAATCGGCCAGCGCGACGTTCGGGCGGCCGTCGCGCTTGGTCACCTGCTGGCGCAGCGTGTGCAGCGTGGCGCGCGGGGTCTGCCGCGCCTCGTCGGTCCACAGGCGGATGTCGTCGCCCACCCGGTTGGCGGGCCAGAACCCCACCACTGCGCGCGGCGACAGCCAGCGTTCCGCGATGATGCGGTCCAGCATCGCCTGCGCGTCGGCAAACAGCGCCCGCGCTGCCGCGCCCTGGCGTTCGTCGTCCAGGATGCGGGGATAGACGCCCTTCATCTCCCATGTCTGGAAGAACGGCGTCCAGTCGATATAGCGGGCAATCTCGGCCAGGTCCCAGTCGGCCAGCACCCGCGTCCCGGTAAACGACGGCTGCGGCGCGGCATAGCCGGCCCAGTCCAGCGCCACGGCATTGGCGCGGGCATCGGCAAGCGGCAACCGCGTGCGGTCCGCGTCGCCACGGGCATAGCGTTCAGCCATCGCCTGATAATCCTGCCGCACGTCGCTGACAAACGAGGGTTTTTCCTGCGACAGCAGGTTCGACACGACGCCCACGGCGCGGCTGGCGTCGGTGACATAGACGGTCTGGCCCCGGCGATAGCGGGGATCGATCTTGACCGCCGTGTGAACCTTGCTGGTGGTGGCGCCCCCGATCAGCAGCGGGATGTCGAAGCCCTCGCGCTCCATCTCGGAGGCGACATGCACCATCTCGTCCAGCGAGGGGGTGATCAGGCCCGACAGGCCGATGATGTCCACCTTTTCGGCCCGCGCGGTTTCCAGAATCCTGGCCGCCGGAACCATCACGCCCAGGTCGATGATCTCGTAGTTGTTGCAGGCAAGGACAACGCCCACGATGTTCTTGCCGATGTCGTGGACGTCGCCCTTGACGGTTGCCATCAGCACCTTGCCCGCGGAACTGGACCCGCCGCCGCTCGCAGCCTTCTCGGCCTCCATCCAGGGCAGCAGGTGGGCCACGGCCTGCTTCATCACGCGGGCCGACTTCACCACCTGCGGCAGGAACATCTTGCCCGCGCCGAACAGGTCGCCCACGACGTTCATCCCCGCCATCAGCGGTCCCTCGATCACGTGCAGCGGGCGGGCGGCGGCCAGTCGCGCCTCCTCGGTGTCCTCGGTGATGAACTCGGTGATGCCGTTGACCAGCGCGTGTTCCAGCCGCTTGTCCACGGGCCATTCGCGCCAGGACAGGTCCTTTTCGCGTGCCTTGGCCCCGCCCTCGCCCTTGAATCGTTCGGCCAGCTCCAGCAGCCGCTCGGTCGCCGAGTCGCCTGCCGCGGGGCGGCGGTTCAGGACGACATCCTCGCAGGCCTCGCGCAGCGCGGGGTCGATCTGGTCATAGACGGCCAGTTGCCCCGCGTTCACGATCCCCATGTCCATCCCGGCCTGAATGGCGTGGTACAGGAACACGGCGTGCATCGCCTCGCGCACGGGTTCGTTGCCGCGGAAGCTGAACGACAGGTTCGACACGCCGCCCGAGACATGGACATGCGGCAGCGACTGCCGGATGCGGGCGGTCGCGCCGATGAAATCGACGCCGTAGTTGTCGTGCTCCTCGATCCCCGTCGCCACGGCAAAGATGTTGGGGTCGAAGATGATGTCCTGGGGCGGAAAGCCCTCGGCCACCAGCAGGTCATAGGCGCGCGCGCAGATCTCGACCTTGCGGGTTTCGGTGTCGGCCTGCCCGGTCTCGTCGAAGGCCATGACCACCACGGCGGCGCCGTAGCGGCGGCAGAGCCGCGCCTGATGCAGGAACGCCGCCTCGCCCTCCTTCAGGCTGATCGAGTTCACGACCGGCTTGCCCTGCACGCATTTCAGCCCGGCCTCGATCACCTCCCACTTGGAGCTGTCGATCATCACCGGCACGCGGGCGATGTCGGGCTCGGCCGCGATCAGGTTCAGGAATGCGGTCATGGCGGCGGCCGAATCGATCAGCCCCTCGTCCATGTTCACGTCGATGATCTGCGCGCCGTTCTCGACCTGATCGCGCGCGACCTCGAGCGCGGCGGGATAGTCGCCCGCCGTGATCAGCTTGCGAAAGCGGGCCGATCCGGTGACGTTCGTGCGCTCGCCCACGTTGACGAAGGGGATGTCGTCGGTCTTCACGAACGGCTCCAGCCCGGACAGGCGCAGGCGGGGCTGGATGTCCGGGATCGATCGCGGCGCCTTGCCTGTCACCGCCTCGGCAATGGCGGCGATGTGTTCGGGCGTCGATCCGCAGCAGCCGCCGACGATGTTGACCAGCCTCTCCTCTGCAAAGCCCGCGATCTGGGCGGCCATCTGCGCGGCGGTCTCGTCGTACTGGCCCATCTCGTTGGGCAGGCCGGCGTTGGGATAGGCGCAGATCAGCGTGTCCGCGACCTCGGACAACTCCTTCAGGTGCGGGCGCATGGCGTTTGCCCCCAGCGCGCAGTTCAGACCCACCGTCAGGGGCGCGGCATGGGCCACCGAGTGCCAGAAGGCCGTCGGCGTCTGCCCCGACAGCGTGCGCCCCGACAGGTCGGTGATCGTCCCCGAGATCATCACCGGCAGGCGCAGGCCGGTGTCCGCAAACACCTCCTCGGCGGCAAAGATCGCGGCCTTGGCGTTCAGCGTGTCGAAGATCGTCTCGATCAGGATCAGGTCGGCGCCGCCCGCGATCAGGCCGCTGATCTGCTCGGCATAAGCCACCCGCAGCTGGTCGAACGTGACGGCGCGAAACCCCGGATCGTTCACGTCCGGGCTGATGGAGGCGGTCCGGTTCGTCGGGCCCAGCGCCCCCGCGACCCAGCGCGGCCGCCCGTCCTGCGCGGTGGCCGCGTCCAGCGCCCGGCGCACCAGCCGCGCACCCTCGCGGTTCAGGTCGAAGACCCGCGCTTCCATGCCGTAATCGGCCTGCGCGATGGTGGTCGAGGAAAACGTGTTGGTTTCCACGATATCCGCCCCCGCCAGCGCATACCGCAGGTGGATCGCCTCGATCGCCTCGGGCTGGGTCAGGTTCAGCAGGTCGTTGTTGCCCTGCTGCGGCCGGTCGCTGTGGATATGGCAGCCGCAACCCTGATGGCCGGACCCGCCCAGGAAATCGTCCTCGCCCAGGCCCAGCTGCTGGATCTGCGTGCCCATCGCACCGTCCAGGATCAGGATGCGGTCGCGGGCCGCGGCGCGGATCGCGGCAAAGGCGGGGGACAGCGGCAGGGCGGGCATGGCGGGACCTTTGGAAAAGCGCAGCATCCTGCTCTCTAGCTCGGAACGGCAGGAAAAGTGAAACGCATGATTCTCAGTCGCATCATGCACGCGGCTCATGTTGCGCCCTCTTGCATCCTGTCCGCGCCGGGGGCACGCATGGCCCCATGCTTGCCGAACCGCTTGTCCTGACTGCCAGCCCCGCCGTTGCCGGTGCAGGAGCGGTCGATCCAGAATGGCTGATCTCGCCCGGCCTGACCGCCCACCCCGACGCCGTGGCGTGGATGGAGGCGCGGGTCGCGGCGATCCACGACGGCCGCGCGCCCGAGGCGATCTGGCTGGTCGAGCACCCGCCGCTGTACACCGCCGGCACTTCGGCGCGGGTCGCCGACCTGACCGACCCGGACCGATTCCCGGTGTTCGCGACCGGACGCGGGGGGCAATACACCTATCACGGGCCGGGCCAGCGGGTCGTCTATGTCATGCTGGACCTGAACCGGCGCGGCCGCGACGTGCGGCGCTTTGTCGCGGCGCTGGAGGGCTGGGTCATCGCGGCGCTGGCCGAATTCGGCCTGAAGGGCGAGATCCGCAATGGCCGCGTGGGGGTCTGGATTGCCCGCCCCGACAAGCCCCCCCTGCCCGACGGCACGACGCGCGAGGACAAGATCGCAGCCCTGGGCATCAAGCTGCGCCGCTGGGTCAGCTTTCACGGCATTTCGATCAACGTCGAGCCTGACCTGAGCCATTATGCCGGAATCGTGCCCTGCGGCATCCAGGGCCACGGCGTCACCAGCCTTGTGGACCTGGGCCTGCCGGTCACGATGGCCGACCTGGACCTGGCGCTGCGCGAGACCTTTCCTGTTGTTGCGGCCCGCATGACCCTGCAGGCCCGCGGCTGAGCGGAAACGGGTCCCATCGTCACAATCCCGAAAGCGTGTGATGAAAACCGGGCACTTTTTGACTTTTGCAGTGTTGAGGTGCCAGAGCCCCGTGCTAGCGATGGTGCGCAGGGGGCCGCGAACCCCGACGATCATCCCTTCGCTGCAAAGGACAACGCGATGAAGATCAGCCTTTATGCCACGCTTGCCGTGCTTGCTCTGGCCGTCCCGGCCGTGGCCCAGGATGCCGCCGGCGATCCCGCCAAGGGCGAGAGCGAATTCAAGAAATGCAAGGCCTGCCATATGGTTCAGGCCCCCGATGGCACCGACATCGTCAAGGGCGGCAAGACCGGGCCGAACCTGTATGGCGTCGTCGGCCGCAAGGCCGGCAGCGAGGAAGGCTTCAAGTACTCCGAAGCCCTGATCAAACTGGGCGAGGCCGGCGAGGTCTGGACCCCCGCGGATCTGGAGCACTACATCACCGATCCGAACGCTTACACGCAGGAAAAGACCGGCGATCCCAAGCTGAAGACCAAGATGACCTTCAAGCTGAACAAGAACCAGGCCGACGTGATCGCCTTCCTGGCCCAGCACTCGCCTGACGCGGGCGGCGCTGCCGCGGCTGGCGCCGCCCCTGCGGCCGCTGCCCCGGCGGCGGGCGCTGCCCCGGCTGCCGCGGCTCCGGCTGCGGGCGCCGCTCCGGCCGCGCCTGCGACCAACTGATCGGAACAGGGCCTTTCGGCGCCTGTTAGACTTTGGGCCCCCCGGTCACATCGGCCGGGGGGCCTTTCCATGAGGAAAACCCTGCCGGGCCACAT
Source organism: Paracoccus endophyticus (assembly GCF_003286075.1). Lineage (GTDB taxonomy): Bacteria > Pseudomonadota > Alphaproteobacteria > Rhodobacterales > Rhodobacteraceae > Paracoccus > Paracoccus endophyticus. The sequence continues at coordinate 43,324 of NZ_QLUV01000009.1, forward strand.
TGCCGCACCGGACTATCTCCGCTAGAACTGGGGGAAGTCCGCCGGTTCAGACGCCGGTTCGGCATCGATTCTGAGGGAGAGCATCGCATGGCTGACGCCGCCGTTCACGGCCACGGTGAGCACCATGACACCCGCGGGTTCTTCACCCGCTGGTTCATGTCCACCAACCACAAGGACATCGGGGTCCTTTACCTGTTCACTGCCGGCCTCGTGGGCCTGATCTCTGTCGCATTCACCGTCTACATGCGGATGGAGCTGCAGCACCCCGGCGTCCAGTTCATGTGCCTGGAAGGCGCGCGGCTGGTGGCCGACGCCTCGGCGGAATGCACGCCGAACGGCCATCTGTGGAACGTCCTGATCACCTATCATGGCGTCCTGATGATGTTCTTCGTCGTCATCCCGGCGCTGTTCGGCGGCTTCGGCAACTATTTCATGCCGCTGCACATCGGCGCGCCGGACATGGCGTTCCCGCGGCTGAACAACCTGTCCTATTGGCTGTTCGTCTGCGGGGTTGCGCTGGGGATCGCCTCGATTCTGTCGCCGGGGGGCAACGATCAGCTGGGGTCGGGCGTGGGCTGGGTGCTTTACCCGCCGCTGTCCACCACCGAGGGCGGCTATTCGATGGACCTGGCGATCTTTGCCGTCCACGTCTCGGGCGCCTCGTCGATCCTGGGGGCGATCAACATCATCACGACCTTCCTGAACATGCGCGCGCCCGGCATGACCCTGTTCAAGGTGCCGCTGTTCGCCTGGTCGGTGTTCGTCACCGCCTGGATGATCCTGCTGTCGCTGCCGGTGCTGGCGGGCGCGATCACCATGCTGCTGATGGACCGCAACTTCGGCACCAACTTCTTCAACCCCGCCGGCGGCGGCGACCCGGTGCTGTACCAGCACATCCTGTGGTTCTTCGGCCACCCCGAGGTCTATATCATCATCGTGCCGGGCTTTGGCATCATCAGCCACGTCATCGCGACCTTCGCCAAGAAGCCGATCTTCGGCTATCTGCCGATGGTGCTGGCCATGATCGCGATCGGCGTGCTGGGCTTTGTCGTGTGGGCGCACCACATGTACACGGCCGGGATGTCGCTGACGCAGCAGGCCTATTTCATGCTGGCGACGATGACCATCGCGGTGCCCACGGGCATCAAGGTGTTCAGCTGGATCGCCACGATGTGGGGCGGCTCGATCGAGTTCAAGACGCCGATGCTCTGGGCGTTCGGCTTCCTGTTCCTGTTCACCGTCGGCGGCGTGACCGGCGTGGTGCTGAGCCAGGCGCCGCTGGACCGGGTCTACCATGACACCTACTACGTCGTGGCGCACTTCCACTATGTGATGTCGCTGGGCGCGGTCTTCGCGATCTTTGCGGGCATCTATTACTGGATCGGCAAGATGAGCGGCCGCCAGTATCCCGAATGGGCCGGCAAGCTGCACTTCTTCATGATGTTCATCGGCTCGAACCTGACCTTCTTCCCCCAGCACTTCCTGGGCCGTCAGGGCATGCCCCGCCGCTACATCGACTATCCGGTCGAGTTTGCGTTCTGGAACAACATCAGCTCGATCGGGGCCTACCTGTCGTTCGCCTCGTTCCTGTTCTTCATCGGGATCGTGTTCTACACGCTGTTCGCCGGAAAGCGCGTGACCGAGAACAACTACTGGAACGAATACGCCGACACGCTGGAATGGACCCTGCCCTCGCCCCCGCCCGAACACACGTTCGAGCAACTGCCCAAGCGCGAGGACTGGGATCAGCGCCAGGTGCACTAAGCCCCGGCCCAGCACAGCCACCCGGCCCCGGAGCGATCCGGGGCCGTCCTTCGTTCAGGGACGCGTCCCATGCCCTATGAATGGCACGATCAGATCGACAGCGACGGCTTGCCCGTGCGCCGCCTGATCCTGTGGCGCTATCGTTCCCTGACCCCCGCGGGATTCGCCTGGGCGATCGGGGGGGCGGCGACCGCGCTGGTGCTGCCGCTGCTGGCGGTCGTGGGCTCTGCGGTCCTGTGGGGCCTGCTGCCGTTTGCCGCCGGGGCGGTCTGGGCGCTGTGGTACGCGATGCAATATGCGTGGCGGCGTGGCGGCACGGTGGAACAGCTGACGCTGCGGCCCGACCTGCTGCACGTCACGCGGCGCGATCCGGGTCGCGCGCCGCGCGACTGGCAGGGCAATCCCTATTGGGTGCGGCTGGCCCTGCGCGACCAGCCCGTCGAGGCCTATCTGACCCTGACCGACGGCGGCGGCCGCGAGATCGAACTGGGGGCCTTTCTGACCCCCGACGAACGCCGGCAGCTGCGCGCCGACCTGCAGGACGCGCTGGCCGCGGTGCGCGACCCCCGGGCTGGCTGAACCCTGCCGGCGCCCGGCCCGTCCGCATGGCGAAAGGTCAGTGCTTTCGCCCGCCGCGCGCCCGTGGCAATGAGGCGCTGCCGCCCTTCGCCGGAACGACCGTGATGCCCCGCAAGCCGCCCCGTTCCCAGCCTGCGATCCTGCCGCGCGACGCGTCCGGCCGCAGCGCGGGCAAGGCTGCGCGGCTGTTCGTCCTGCTGACGGTGCTGATCGACGCGACCGGCATGGGGCTGATCTTTCCCGTCATGCCCGACCTGCTGGAGGAGCTGACCGGGCAGGGCCTGGCCGGCGCGGCGGTCTGGGGCGGCGTGCTGGGCACATCCTACGCCGCCATGCAGTTCCTGTTCGGCCCGGTGATCGGCAACCTGTCGGACGCCATCGGCCGCCGGCCGGTGATGCTGACGGCGCTGCTGGTGATGACGCTGGATTACGTCCTGCTGGCGCTGGCGCCGACGATCACGCTGATCCTGGTCGGCCGCCTGATCGGCGGCATCATGGCCGCCACCCACGCCACCGCGGCGGCCTATATGGCCGACATTTCGCGCCCCGAGGAAAAGGGCCGCAACTTCGGCCTGATCGGGGCGGCGTTCGCGGTCGGGTTCGTGCTGGGGCCCGTGCTGGGCAGCATCATGTCTACGGTGGATCTGCGCGCGCCGTTCTGGACGGCGGCGGTGCTGGCGGGGGCGAACATGGTCTTTGGCTGGTTCGTCCTGCCCGAGACGGTGACGGACGCCATCCGCCGCCCCTTCAGCTGGCGGCGCGCCAATCCGCTGTCGGCCTTTGCCGCGATCGGGCGCCTGCCCCGCATCGGGCCGCTGCTGCTGACCTTCGGGCTGTTTCACCTGGCGGCCTATGTCTATCCCGCGGTGTGGAGCTTTTACGGCAAGGCCCGCTTCGGCTGGGACCCGCTGCACATCGGCCTGTCGCTGGCCGCCTTTGCGGTGGCGATGGCGCTGGTGCAGGGGGTTCTGGTCGGCCCCGCGATCCGTCGCTTTGGCGTGTGGCGCACAGCGACCACGGGATTCCTGCTCGAGGTGGTGGCGCTGTGCTTCTACGGCTTTGTGACCGATCCCGTTCTGGCGCTGGCGTTCACGCCGCTGGCCGCCATGGCCGGTCTGGGCGGGCCGGCCCTGCAACAGATCATGTCGAACCGCGCGCCCCCCGGCCAGCAGGGAGAGTTGCAGGGCGTGCTTGCCTCGATCGCGGCCATCGCGATGGGTCTGTCGCCGCTGCTGATGACGTCGATCTTTGCGTTCTTCACGCGCGAGGGCGCGCCGATCTACGCCCCGGGAATGCCGTTCGTCGCCGCGGCGGTGATGATGGTGGTCGCCGTCGCGATCCTGCTTGCGGCCCGCCCCCGCCGGCGGGGCTTGGGGTTGGGTCGGGACCTGCGCGACGCCCGCCGCGCGGCCCGCCAGGCCGCCCGCTCCGGCGAACGGCTTTAGCCGCCCGGGCCCTCGCCCCCTTGATGCGGTGGCTGGCACCCTCAGGCCCGGCCGCCCGGGCCTGCGCGCCCTGCGCCGCCCCGGATCTGACGGGGGGCAGTGCCGTTCAGCCCATCAGGCGCGACTTGACCACCGCGCCGACGGCGCCGAAATCCATCTGGCCGGCGTGGCGTTCGCGCAGCGCCGCCATGACGCGGCCCATGTCGCGCACCCCGGTCGCCCCCAGATCCGCGATCACGCGATCCACCGCGGCGGCGACCTCGGCGCTGTCGAGCTGGCGCGGCAGGAATTCGCGGATCAGCGCGATCTCGGCCTGTTCCTTCTCGGCAAGCTCAAGCCGGCCGCCCTCCTCATAGGCGCGCGCCGATTCCTGGCGCTGCTTGACCATGCGCGCCAGCAGGGCCATCAGGTCGTCCTCGCTCAGCGCGGCGTTCTCGTGTCCGTCGCCCCGGCGCGCGATCTCGCGGTCCTTGATGGCGGCGCCGATCAGGCGCAGCGTGGACAGCCGGTCGGCGTTCCTGGCCTTCATCGCATCCTTGGTGGCGGCGGAAATCCGGTCGCGCAGGTCCATGTCATCCCCCCTCTGGTGGTGCCACGGTTGGCAAAGCCCCGCCGCAAGGTCAAGCCGAGGACCGGGCGGCCCTGCCCTTGACCCCCCGCGTCCCCTGCCTTAGCAGTCAGCCGATTTTCCCGGGGGTGCTGCCATGGCGAACAAACCGACTGCCTGCCTTGCGCTGGGCGACGGCACGGTCTTTTACGGGCAGGGCTTCGGCGCCGCGGGCGAGGTGGTGGCCGAACTGGTCTTCAACACCGCCATGACCGGCTATCAGGAGATCATGACCGATCCCAGCTATGCCGCGCAGGTCGTGACCTTTACCTTTCCCCATATCGGCAACACCGGGGTCACGTCCCAGGATGACGAATCGGCCGACCCGGTCGCCGCCGGCATCGTGGTGCGCTGGGACCCGACGGAACCGTCGAACTGGCGCGCGTCCTCGGACCTTGTATCCTGGATGGAGCGGCGGGGCCGGATCGGCATCGGCGGCCTCGACACGCGCCGCCTGACCCGGGCGATCCGCCAGCAGGGCGCGCCGCATGTGGTGCTGTCTCATGACCCCGAGGGGCGGTTCGACGTCGCCGCCATGGTGGCGCGGGCGCGGTCCTGGCCGGGGCTGGTCGGCCTTGACCTGGCCCGCGAGGTCAGCTGCGCGCAAAGCTATCGCTGGACCGAGGGTGTCTGGGAATGGCCGGGCCATTTCGGCACCGGGCGGCCGGACAGGCCGTTCCGCGTCGTGGCGGTCGATTATGGCGCCAAGCGCAACATCCTGCGCTCGCTGGCCCATGCGGGGGCCGAGGTGACCGTCCTGCCGGCGACGGCCACGGCCGACGAGATCCTGGCCCATGAGCCGGAGGGCGTGTTCCTGTCGAACGGCCCGGGCGATCCGGCAGCGACCGGCGACTATGCCGTGCCGATGATCCAGGGGTTGCTGGGCCGCGACCTGCCGATCTTCGGCATCTGCCTGGGTCATCAGATGCTGGCGCTGGCCCTTGGCGCGCGCACGGTCAAGATGAGCCACGGCCATCACGGCGCCAACCATCCGGTCCGCAACGTCGAGACGGGCAAGGTCGAGATCACGTCGATGAACCATGGCTTCGCGGTGGACTCGCAGACGCTGCCCGAGGGTGTGCTGGAAACCCACGTCAGCCTGTTCGACGGCTCGAACTGCGGGCTGCGGGTGATGGACCGGCCGGTCTTTTCCGTGCAGTACCACCCCGAGGCAAGCCCCGGCCCCCAGGACAGCACCTATCTGTTCGACCGCTTTGCACAGGCGATGCGCGACCGCCGCGCAGGCTAGGCCGGCAAAAGGCGGCGCGTTAACCGCCGCTTAAGACCTTGTCGGGCATCAAGAGGCATCCTGCCCGCCCGAAAGGTCGCCCATGTCCGTCACACCGATTCGCCGCGCGGACGCTTCCGCGGTCGAGCCGGCAGGCAACGTGGCGCGGTTTCGCCCGCGCGCTGCGCGGTCCGACGACCGCCCGGCGCCGCCCGCCCCCTCCCGCGACCGCCGCCCGCTGGGCCAGATCCTGCTGGAGGACGGGGCCGTCGATCCGGGCAATCTGCTCAAGGCGCTGGTCATCCAGCAGCGGCAGGCGGCGCGCCTGGGGGAAATCCTGCTGGCGAACGGCTGGGTCGGCGAGGCGGCACTGGCCCGCGGACTGGCGCGACAATGGCGCACCAGCGCCGTGGACCTGTCCGGCTCTCCACCCGACGCGCGGCTGATCGACGCGGCGGGCGCCGGGTGGTGCCTGAACGCCGGCGTGGTGCCGTGGCGGCGGGTCGGCGGCGTCACCTTTGTCGCAACCTCGCGCCCGCACGACTTCGACGGCGTCAGGGACCTGCTGTCCTCGCGCTTCGGAACGCTTCGGATGGTGCTGTGCGCCCCGACGGCCGCCCGCGACGCCATCCTGGACAGCCGCCGCACCCGGCTGATCCGTGCCGCGGAAACCTGCGTGGACCCCGCGTTGAGCTGCCGGACCCGCGACGAGATGCGCCTGGGCCAGATCATGCTGGCCGTCATCGCCGCGCTGGCTGTCGGGCTGTGGTTCGCGCCCGCCGCAGTCCTTGCGCTGGGGATGGCGCTGGTCGTCCTGACGCTGGCCGCCACCACGCTGGTCAAGGCGCTGGCCTTCCGCGCGACGGTCTCGGCCGAGGCCGAGGCGCGCCGGGCCGCGCTGCGTCCGCAGCCCGAGATCACGGCCGAGCTGCCTGTCATCTCGGTCATGGTCCCCATGTTCCGCGAGGAGGACATCATCGACCGCCTGATCGGACGCCTTTCGGGCCTGACCTATCCGCGCGAGCTGACCGACTGCCTGCTGGTGGTCGAGGAAAGCGATCGCGTGACGCGCGAGGCGCTGGCCGCGGCCCGGCTGCCGTTCTGGATGAGGGTCATCACCGTCCCGGACGGGCCGATCCGCACCAAGCCGCGGGCGATGAACTATGCGCTGAACTTCTGCCGGGGCAGCATCATCGGCGTCTGGGACGCCGAGGACCGGCCCGAGCCCGACCAGCTGCACCGCGTGGCGCGGCACCTGCATCTGGCAGGCCCAAAGGTCGCCTGCGTTCAGGGGGCGCTGGATTTCTACAACCCGCGCACCAACTGGCTGGCGCGCTGCTTCACGGTGGAATACTCGGCCTGGTTTCGCGGCGTCCTGCCGGGGCTGGCGCGGATGGGACTGGTCGTCCCCCTGGGCGGCACCACGTTCTTCATCCGCCGCGCGGCGCTGGACCATGCCGGTGGTTGGGACGGCTGGAACGTGACCGAGGACGCCGACCTGGGCGTCCGGCTGGCGCGCATGGGCTATCGGACCGAGATCGTGGACACCACCACCCACGAGGAGGCGAACTGCCGGACCGTCCCCTGGGTCCGGCAGCGGTCCCGCTGGCTCAAGGGGTTTGCGATGACATGGGGGGTGCACATGCGCGCGCCGGTCCGGCTCTGGCGGGATCTGGGGCCGGCGGCGTTCCTGGGGTTTCACCTTCAGATGTTCGCCACCGTGCAGCAATTCCTGCTGGCGCCCGTCCTGTGGAGCTGCTGGCTGATGTGTGTGGGCGTCCCCCACCCGCTGGACGAGACCTTCGGGCGCGCGGCGACCATCGCCGCGATTGCCCTGTTCATCGGGTCCGAGGCACTGAACCTCGTCGTCGGCCTCTGGTCGGTCCGTCGCACCCACCGGCACCTGATCCCCTGGGTGGTGACCTTGCCGCTGTACTTTCCGCTCGCCTGCCTTTCCGCGTGGAAGGCGGCCTACGAGATCGTGGTCAAGCCGTTCTACTGGGACAAGACCGCACACGGCGTCTTTGACGTGTCGCCCGACACGGCGATTGCGCAGACCGAACCCGCGACTGTCCTGGTGCCGTTCGGCGATCCGCACACGACGGGCCAGTCGGACCGGCCCGCATCGGCAGCCGCGGCCCTTGCGCCCCGTGACGGCGAGCGTCCCCTGCCGATCATCGGGCAGATCGGCTGAAGCCCGCGTGACGCAGCCATGGACAGGCCGTCCACCGTCACGGCGGACCGTCTGGTCTCGTGACAGCCTGCGGGCCCGCGGCGCCGGTGCCGATGCCGGTGCCGGTGCTGGTGCCGGTGCTGAGCGCGTCGGGCTGCGCCGCCCGGCCGGCCAGCGCGCGGTCGATCACGGCGCCCGCCCGCGCCACCGTGTCGGCCAGTCGCCCGGCCAGCGCGTCAAGGCTGTCCGACCCCGTCTCGCGCAGCAGCATCTCCTGCCCGCCGCGGCCCAGGGTCGCCATGTCCAAAGGCTGGTCGGTCAGCAGCCGGGTCCCGCATTGCAGCCGCCACAGAAAGCGGTGCGCCTCGGTCAGCGTGGCCGCGTCGGCCGGGGCGATCAGCCCGGCGCGCTGGCCTGCCCGCAGCTGCATCGTCGCGCTGCGGGCAGGGGCACCGGCGCGCAGCGCCAGCGACTGCGCGTAAAGCTCGATGTCCTGCAACCGGCCACGGCCGATCTTGGCCTCCCACGCGCTGTCGGGGGCCTTCGCGGCAAAGATGCGCCAGCGCATCTGGGCCAGATCGGGCAGCACCCGCGGGTCGCGGCCGCGGGCGGTCAGCACGGCAACGCGCATCGCCTCGATCTCGGCCGCCAGGGACAGCCCGGGCGCCGCGTGCTGCAAGGACTGTGCCGCACCGACCGGCGCCCCGGACGACGCGCTGTCTGCCGCGCCCCCATCGGACCCGGGCTCCGGCGCGGCCGAAGGGGTGGCGGCGACAGGGCCCTCCTCCAGCGCGGCGCCCGTGACCATCGCCACGACGCGGGCGCGGGTCAGGGCCAGATGTTCCCACGTCCAGGCCTCGTCCATCTGGTAGGCGCGAAAGGCGTCGAGCGAGGTCGCCACGGGTCCCTGCCGCCCCGAGGGGCGCAGCCGCATGTCGACCTCGTAGAGCCGCCCCGCCGCGGTCGGTGCCGACAGCGCCGTCACCAGCGACTGGGTCAGCCGCGCGTAATAGGGCCGGATCGCCAGCGGCCGCGGCCCGTCCGAGGCGTCCGCCCCCGCCGGGTCGTAGATCACGATCAGGTCTAGATCGGACCCGGCGTTCAACTGGCGCGCGCCCAGCGACCCCATGCCCAGCACCGCCGCGCCGCGTCCCGGCGCGCGCCCATGGCGGCGTGCGAAATCCTGCGCGACCAGCGGGATCAGCGCGCCGACCGCCGCATCGGCCACGTCGGCATAGTGCTGGCCCGCCTCCTCGGCCTCGATCAGGCCGCGCAGGTGATGGACGCCGATGCGGAACTGCCATTCGTGCGCCCAGCGACGTGCGGCATCCAGGCAGCGCTCATAGCCGCCATCGGGGGCGGCCATCGTCGCCGCCAGCAGATCGGCCAGCCCCTGCCGCAGCGCAACGCCCCCCGGCCAGGGCGCGAAGAAGCCGCCCCCCAGCACGGCGTCCAGCACCTCGGGGTGGCGCGCCAGATGCGCCGCCAGCCGCGGCGAGGTGGCGCAGATGTCGCCCAGCAGGTCGATCAGGGGCGGGTTCGATTCGAACAGCGAGAACAGCTGCACGCCCGCCGGCAGGCCGCGCAGGAAGCTGTCGAAGCGGCGCAGCGCCTCGTCGGGCCGGGCGGCCCGATAAAGGCTGGTCAGGATCTTGGGCTCGATGCGCGAGAACACCTCCTGCGCGCGGCCCGACCGCAGCGCGGGATAGCCGCGCCAGGCCTCGACCGTCGCGGCCGCCTCGGGCGTCAGGGGGGGACGTTCGGCCTCGCCCTCGTCGGTGGAAAACAGCGTGCCGGTCAGGGCCTCGACGCGGTGCAACCGCGCCACCAGCCGCTCGGACCAGGCGGCAGGGTCGTCCGACCCGTCCAGTGCCGCAACCACCGCGACCCCTTCGGCCGTCGAGGGCAGGCTGTGGGTCTGCGCGTCGTTCACCATCTGGACACGGTGCTCGATCTCGCGGTGGCGGCGGTAATGGCTGGTCAGCTCGTCTGCCACCGCCTGCGGAATCCATCCCTTGGCGGCCAGCGCGGCCAGTCCGGCCACGGTGCCACGCGGGCGCAGGTCGGGGTCGCGCCCGCCGGCGATCAGCTGGCGCGTCTGGGTGAAGAACTCGATGTCGCGGATGCCCCCCAGCCCCAGCTTGAGATTGTGCCCCGCCGCCACGATCGGCCCGTGCAGCCCCTTGTGGTCGCGGATGCGGCGGCGCATGTCCTCGGTGTCCTGCACGGTGGCAAAGTCGAGGTGCCGGCGCCAGACGAAGGGCCGCAGGTCGCGCAGGAAACGCTCGCCTGCCGCCCGGTCGCCCGCGCAGACCCGCGCCTTGATATAGGCGGCGCGTTCCCAGCTGCGCCCCTCGGCCTCGTAATAGGCCAGCGCGGATGCGGCCGAGATGCAGACCGGCGTCACCGATGCGTCGGGGCGCAGTCGCAGGTCGGTGCGAAAGACATAGCCGTGTTCGGTCAGGTCCGACAGCGTGGCGGTCGCCTTTCGCGTGGCGCGGATCAGGGCGGCGCGCGCCTCGTGCTGGTCCTCGGGCGCATAGGCGGCGTCGTCATACAGCACGATCAGGTCGATGTCGGACGAATAGTTCAGCTCGCCCGCGCCCATCTTGCCCATCGCCAGCGCAAAAAGCCCGCCCGCCACCGGGTCCGCGCCGGGACGGGCGCGCGGCAGCTTGCCGCGCCGCGCCTCGTCGCCGACATGGGCCCGCAGGGCAAGATCGGTTGCCCGGTCGGCCAGGTCGGTCAGCGCGCCGGTGACCTGCTCGAGCGTCCAGACCCCGCCCAGGTCCGCCAGCGCCGTCCACAGGGCCACGCGCCGCTTGGCGCGGCGCAGCGCCGGGCCCAGATCGCCCGAGCCCAAAGCCTCCAGCCCCTCGGTTTCGCGGCGCACGACATCGCCCCTGTCCAGCGCATCCGCCAGCCAGCCGGCCTCATGTGCGATCAGCCCGGCCAGATAGGGGCTCGACCCCGCCGCTCCGGCCACCAGGCGGCGCAAGGGGTCGGGCAGCGGCGGCAGGGCGGCGACGGCGGCGGCCCCGCGCGCGGGGTCTGCGGCCAGAGGAAAGCGGGTGATGGCGCGGGCGAAATCCATGGCGCGACCCTTAGCGACAGGGCGGCCGCGGTCAACGGCACGCGGGGTTCGCGCGCGCTTGTGAACGCGGGTGTTGCCGCCGGCAATCACCGGAAATCTGCGGCGCCTCTTTGGTATTGCCAGCTTGGCGGGGCGGGCTTCTTTTGCTAGGGTCTGTCAAATCGACCTCAACGGCGTTCGACACCTGTGCCCCTGCCTGCGCCCGCCGACTCGCTGCCGTCTCCGAACCCGTTGGCCGCAGCGACGGGCATTCGGGCAGACCGGCTGTGGGCAGGACGTGCGTGATGCGCCATTCCCTTCCCAACGCGCCGCAGTTCTATGTCACCGCGCCGCAACCCTGCCCGTATCTGCACGGCCGGGCCGAACGCAAGCTGTTCACCGCCCTGACCGGCGAGGGCGCGCGCGAGCTGAACAACACGCTGTCGCGGCAGGGGTTCCGGCGGTCGCAGAACGTCGTCTATCGGCCCAGTTGCGAAAGCTGCGTGGCCTGCATGTCGGCGCGCATCCGGGTGCGGGACTTCCAGCCCTCGCGCACCCAGCGCCGCATCCAGCGCCGCAACGCGGGGCTGGTCCGGGTCGCGACCAGCGCCTGGGCCACGGACGAGCAGTTCGACCTGTTCCGCCGCTATCTGGACACGCGTCACGCCGACGGCGGCATGGCCGACATGGACATCTTCGAGTTCGCGTCCATGATCGAGGAGACACCGGTCCGCACCCGCGTCATCGAATACCGCGAGCCTGCCCCGGATGGATCGGCCATCGGAACAGGATCGCGCCTGATCGCAGTCTGCCTGACCGACCTGCTGGATGACGGGCTGAGCCTCGTCTACAGCTTCTATGACCCTTCGTGGCGCGTCCACAGCCTGGGCACCAACGTGATCCTGGACCATGTGGCGATCGCGCAGGACGCCGGGCTGCCGTATGTCTATCTGGGATACTGGGTGCCCGGCAGCCGCAAGATGGCCTACAAGGCGCAGTTCGGCGCGCTGGAAATCTACAAGGGCGGGGCCTGGCAGGATCTGGGCGATCCCACCCGCCACGAGACCGACACCCATCCGCTTTCGGTCGACCCGATCGTTGAACAGGTGGCCCGGATCCACCTGCCGGAACGATGATTTCTCGTTGACGCCCCTGCGCGACATAATGTTGCGCAGAAAGACCCTGCCTGCGTCATTTTTCTTTCCTGGGGCCGTTGACCCTGCCAGCCGCGCTGCGTAGTTTGCGGCGGCGCAGCAGGCGTATGCCGCCCTGCCGCATTTTCTGGCGATGGAGATCTGGCGATGTCCCGAAGCATGACGGGTGCAAGAATGGTGGTCGAGGCGCTGCGCGATCAGGGCGTCGATACCGTATTCGGCTATCCCGGCGGCGCGGTCCTGCCGATCTATGACGAGATTTTCCAGCAGAACGACATCCGTCATATCCTGGTCCGCCACGAACAGGGCGCCGTCCACATGGCCGAGGGCTATGCCCGCTCTACCGGCAAGCCGGGCGTCGTGCTGGTGACATCGGGCCCCGGCGCCACGAACGCCGTGACGGGGCTGACCGACGCACTGATGGATTCCATCCCGCTGGTCGTCCTGACCGGGCAGGTGCCGACCTTCATGATCGGAACGGACGGCTTTCAGGAGGCCGACACCGTCGGCATCACCCGCCCCTGCACCAAGCACAACTGGCTGGTGAAGGACACCGACAGCCTGGCCGCGACGATCCACCGCGCCTTCCACGTGGCGACCTGCGGCCGGCCGGGGCCGGTGCTGATCGACATCCCCAAGGATGTGCAATTCGCAACCGGCACCTATCTGGGGCCGAAGCAGATCGAGCGGGCGCGATATCAGCCCCCGCGCAAGGGGGACACCGGCGCGATCACGCGTCTGGCCGAGCTGATCGAGCGCGCCGAGCGCCCGGTCTTCTATACCGGCGGCGGCGTCATCAACTCGGGCCCCGCGGCAAGTCAGTTGCTGACCGAACTGGTCGAGGCGACGGGGTTTCCCATCACCTCGACCCTGATGGGCCTGGGCGCCTATCCCGGCAGCGGCAAGAACTGGCTGGGGATGCTGGGGATGCACGGGCTGTACGAGGCCAACATGGCCATGCACGGCTGTGACCTGATGATCAACATCGGCGCGCGGTTCGACGACCGAATCACCGGCCGCGTGGCGGATTTCTCGCCCGGATCGGTCAAGGTCCATGTCGATATCGACCCCAGCAGCATCAACAAGGTGATCCGGGCGGACGTGCCGATCGTGGGCGACGTGGGCCATGTGCTGGAAGACCTGCTGAAGATCTGGAAGGCGCGGGGCCGCAAGACCAACCCCGCCGTCCGGCAATGGTGGGCGCAGATCGAACAATGGCGCGCCAGGAACTGCCTGAGCTATCGGAACTCGGACAAGCTGATCAAGCCGCAATACGCCGTGGAACGGCTTGAGGCGCTGACCAAGAACCATGACCGCTATATCACGACCGAGGTGGGCCAGCACCAGATGTGGGCCGCGCAATACCTGCATTTCGAGGGGCCGAACCGCTGGATGACCTCGGGCGGGCTGGGGACGATGGGCTATGGCCTGCCCGCGTCCATCGGCGTGCAGGTGGCCCACCCGGACGCGCTGGTCATCAACGTCGCCGGGGATGCGTCCTGGCTGATGAACATGCAGGAAATGGGCACGGCGGTGCAGTTCCGCACCCCGGTCAAGCAGTTCATCCTGAACAACGAACGCTTGGGCATGGTGCGCCAGTGGCAGCAGCTGCTGCACGGCGAACGCTATAGCCAGTCGTGGTCCGACAGCCTGCCGGACTTCGTCAAGCTGGCCGAGGCCTTCGGCTGCAAGGGCCGTCAGGTCAGCGACCCGGCCGAACTGGACGATGCGATCCGCGAGATGATCGCCTATGACGGGCCGTTCATCCTGGACGTGCTGGTCGAAAAGCACGAGAACTGCTTCCCGATGATCCCGTCGGGCAAGCCGCACAACGAAATGCTGCTGGGCGACATGGAGGCGGCCGAGGACATCGGCACTGCCATCCAGTCCGACGGCGCGGTCCTGGTGTAAGGGGGCAACCATGTCGGCACTGAAACTGGACCGCGGCGCGTCAAGCCATTCCGCCTACGACCTGCGCGACTATCACGCGGCGGGCGAGGAGCGCCACACGCTGGCCGTCATCGTGGACAACGAGGCCGGCGTTCTGGCCCGCGTGATCGGCCTCTTTTCGGGGCGCGGCTACAACATCGACAGCCTGACCGTGGCCGAGGTGGACCACACAGGCCACCGGTCGCGCATCACGCTGGTCACGCGCGGCACGCCCGCCGTGATCGAGCAGATCAAGGCGCAACTGGGCCGGATCATCCCGGTCCACGAGGTCCACGACCTGACTGTCGAGGGGCCGTCGGTCGAGCGCGAACTGGGCCTGTTCAAGGTGGCCGGCAGCGGCGACAAGCGCGTCGAGGCGCTGCGGATCAGCGACATCTTCCGCGCCAAGGTCGTCGATTCGACGCTGCAAAGCTTTGTGTTCGAGATCACCGGCACGCCAGAGAAGCTGGACGCCTTTGCCGAGATGATGCGCCCGCTGGGGCTGGCAGAGGTCGCACGGACGGGGGTGGCGGCACTGGCCCGCGGCGCCTGACCGGCGACCACGGGTCCGTCACTTGGCTTGCGCGCCGGGCGCACGCCGCCGGTTTACCCGGCGGTTGCGCACTCGCCAAGCGCCGGTGCGGCAGAGCGGCCCCGCACCCGTGCGGCTGCGCCGCCTGTCACCGCCGTCAGGCGCACGGGGCGTCCCGGTGCGCGCGGGGCCAATCGGGTATGCAGATCGCAATGCCCCGGCATCTGCTGAACCTCGCGTGCCAAGCGCAGCTCTCCGTCGGCTTCCGGGCGGAAGGCGACGATATCGCCCGTTTCCGGCCATTTCGCTTCCCGAAAATCGACGCTGTCGCGCAAATATGCCAGTGCGCCATTGTCCTCGCACCAGATCACAGCCTTCAGGCGGGAGCGGTCGCTCCACAAGACCACGCCAATCAATTTCCAATCCCCTCTGGGCAACGTGCCAGCCTTACCAGGCCCGAGCCCTAAAAAACGATTCGCCTTGAAAACCTTGAGTGCTCAACTTCGAGAGGTGAAGGTTACTGGTGCAGATTATTCGTCCCGCCCCCAGTCTGTCAAACTCGCGTGATGACCTCGGCAGAATCCAGGGAACCGTGGCATCCTTGCATCATATGGGCAGGACGGGGCTTTTTGACGCACCCCCCGGTCTTGTATGCCGACGTGCGCAGACGTTAGCCTGCGCGGCCGCTTCGGACATCGGATACCGCACGGGACACGACCGCCTGACGCTGCGCCCGTGATGGATGCGTGCCCAGCACCCGGTCGCCGGGGTCGGGGATGCGGGCAAAGAACAAGGCGCCATTCTCGGGATCGAAACCGGCGTTCAGCGCAACGATGGCGCCCAGATAGTCGGCCTCAAGCTCCCAATCCTTGGAGTAATAGCGCGCCCCCATCTGCGCGCCCAGTTGCTGGGCAGACCGGATGGCGCCCAGGTCGGCACCCGACGCCGCAGCGATTCCCGACAGGATGACCGCGCCTGCACTGGCCGCGCTGGCCTTCTGGTCGATGTGGCCAAGGATGTGGTGGGATGCCTCGTGGCCCACAACAAAGGCCAGTTCATCGGCGTTCCGCGACGCTGCCAGCAGCGCCAGCGTAAACCCGATGATCGGTCGCCCGGCCGAATCGATGGTCTGGAATGCGTTCGGCTCCAGCCCCACGCGGTCGTCCACGACGAACTGGAAATCGCAGTTGATGGGGGTCTGGCGGCGCTGGACGCACTCGCGCTCGATCGCGGGTTCCAGGGTGCGGATCACCTGCGCGAAAGCCATCGCGGATTCGCGCGCCGTGTTGGGCGTCGTCGGCGCCGGCTTGGGCAGGGGGACGCCCAGGATGATCGGCTCGACCGGCGCCTGCGCGGCCGGCCCCACCTGAACCGCACAGCCAGACAGCGCCACGACGGCCGCGAGGGCCAGTCCGCGCAGGCCCGTCCCGAACAGGGGTGCGGTTGCGGCGTCTGGTGTCTTTCGGCCTTGGCTGTCCCGCATTCCTGTTCCCCGTCTTTCGCGCCGCTGCACCCTAGCGACAAAGCCGGGCGTGGGCCAAGCCCTGCCCCTTGCAACCCGCCCGCGGATCACGCGAAAGTTGCCAGCGGAAATCAACAGGCGGGGTCCGGGATGTTCACCATCGAACACGAGTTCGACGCCACCGTCATCACCCTGATCGACGAGGCCGAACCGGGCGAACGCCCGCTGATGGACGATGTGACGATCCTGACGTTCGACGATCGCATCGTGGTCGAACAGGCCGACGAGGACGGTGCCGTCGCCCGCATTACGCTGAGCCTGGTGCAGGTCGAGGAGTTGCGCGCGGCACTGAACCTGCCCGAGGGAAATTACCGGCTGGACCGCTGATCGGGGTCAGTCCAGCAGGAACAGCTTGTCGCGCGCGGCAGCGCCCCGCAGCAGCGTCAGACGCGACGGCGCCACCCCCAGCGCCGCGGCAAGGACACGCCGCACCGCATCGTTTGCCTTGCCGTCCGTCGGGGCGGCAGCCACGCGGATCAGGATGCGCCCGTCCTGATCGACCGTCAGCGCGTCGCGCCCCCCGCGTGGGGTCACGCGCACCGCGATCCGGGCGCCGGGCTGCGCCAGCGCCCTCAGGTCGGCCCTGTCCATGCCCGCAGCATCGCCACGCGGCCTGCCCCGGTCAAGCGGCCGGCCGTGCGCTTTACGACGTGCGCCCCCCGTGGCATGGCGGCGCAGATGCCCGCTGCTTGCCCGAAGGACCGACGATGAACCACATCCTGCCCGAGGCGCTGTATTTCCTGCGCCATCGCCGATCGCACCCGCCCAAAACGCTGACCGGCCCCGGGCCCGACCGCCACGAGCTGATGAACTTGCTGACCTTGGCTGCGCGGGTGCCCGATCACGGCAAGCTGGAACCCTGGCGTTTTGTGGTGCTGGAACGTGCGACGCTGGACCGCCTTGCCCCGGAACTGGCGCGGTCCGTCGCCGATCAGGGCGGCGACGCCGCGGCGGTCGAAAAGGCGCGGTCGGCGTTCGCCTCACCCCTCATCGTGGCGGTCGTGTCCTCGCCCGTGCGCGACGCCAAGGTGCCGGAATGGGAACAGTTCCTGTCGGCCGGCAACGTCTGCCTGTCGCTGGTGAATGCGGCGCTGGCCGCCGGTTTCGGCGCGGCCTGGCTGACCGGGCCCGCCGCCCAGCCCGACTTTGCCCGCGCCCATCTGGGCGTGACCGGGGAGGAACGGATCGTCGGGCTGATCCACATCGGAACGCGCAGCGCGGCCGAGATCCCGGACCGGCCCCGCCCGGACGTCGCTGCCAAGACGGTGTTCCTGTGACGGCCGCGGTTCGCGCGCTGGTCCTGGGCTGGCTGGACCTGCTGCGGCCGCGCGTGTTCGGCGTGGTGGCGCTGGGGGTAGGGCTGACGCTGGCGCTGTTCGTGGCGCTGCAGGTGGCGCTGTTCTGGGCCTTGCGCGCCTGGGGACCCGAGACCTTGTCCCTGCCCTGGATCGGCGCCGTGCCCCTTGGCCCGGCGCTGTCGTGGGGCTCGCTGGCGCTGCTGCCGCTGATGGGCCTGTTCCTGGCCATCCCGGTCGCCGCCGCTTTCGCGGGGCTTTTCGCGGAACGGGTGGCCGACACGGTCGAGGCGACGCACGGCTATCCGGCCGGCCGCCCGCTGGATTTCACCGACGGGCTGCTTGATTCGGCCGTCATCCTGGGGGCGGTCGTGGCCGTGGGCATCGGGGTGATGATCCTGACGCCGCTGGTCGGTCCCTTGGCCCCCGTCGTGTTCTACGGGGCGAACGGCTGGCTGCTGGGGCGAGAGTTCTTTTCGCTTGCCGCCAAGCGGCATCTGGACGGCCCGCGCGCCGACGCCCTGCGCCGCGCGCGGACCGGCAGCGTCACCGCCCTGGGCGTGGGCATCGCGCTGCTGCTGACGGTTCCGGTTCTGAACATCCTGGTCCCGGTGCTTGCGGCGGCCGCGTTCACCCATCTGTTCCACGCCCTCAACCGGGGCGGCCGAACTCCATAATGTCGGCGCGGGTGATCCAGCCCGACCAGATCACCGCCGCGATCACCGCAAAGATCGCGGCAGACAGCAGCGTGGCCAGCACCGCCAGTCGCCCGACGCGCAGCTGATGGGGGGCGCCCCGGGGCGTGCCGGGCACGATGTCGCCGGCGTCGGCCTGGCTGCGCTGCCCGAACGGGATCAGCAGGAACAGCGACAGAAACCACAGCGTCGCGTACAGGACCAGGCCGCCGGTCAGCGACATCAGACCTGCTCCAGCTCGATCAGGCAGCCGTTGAAGTCCTTGGGATGCAGGAACAGGACCGGCTTGCCATGGGCGCCGATCTTCGGCTCTCCGGTGCCCAGGACGCGGGCGCCCTGGGCCTTCAGCGCGTCACGGGCCGTCAGGATGTCGTCCACCTCAAAGCACATGTGGTGGATGCCGCCGGACGGGTTCTTGTCCAGAAAGCCCTGGATCGGACTGTTTTCGCCCAGCGGGTACAGCAGTTCCAGCTTGGTGTTGGGCAGTTCGATGAAAACGACCGTCACCCCGTGGTCGGGTTCGTCCTGCGGCGCGCCGACGCGCGCGCCCAGCGTGTCACGGTACTGCGCGGCTGCCGCGTCCAGATCCGGGACGGCGATGGCGACATGGTTCAGGCGACCGATCATGGCATTCCCCCTTTTGCATCGCGCCGATCCTTAAGGCTGCGTGGCTTGCAGGGAAAGCCCCCGCAGGCGGGACGCCGTTAACCCGCCGTTAGCAACCCACCCCTACCCTGGGACAAGCGCGATTCGAGGAGGAACGCCATGCCCCGACCTGAGCCAACCATCCGCGACGATGCCCTTCCGCTGTGGCGCGCGGCGCTGCCGGGCAGGCCGCTGACCGGCCTCACGGTGCTTGTGGTCGAGGATTCGCGGTTCGCGTCCGAGGCGGTACGGCT
This sequence comes from Paracoccus endophyticus, assembly GCF_003286075.1. Lineage (GTDB taxonomy): Bacteria > Pseudomonadota > Alphaproteobacteria > Rhodobacterales > Rhodobacteraceae > Paracoccus > Paracoccus endophyticus. Next base: position 62,219 of record NZ_QLUV01000009.1, read on the forward strand.
GCTCTGCCTTCGGTCCGGGGCGCGGATCAGGCGTGCCGACAGCCTCAGGGCCGCCGCGCGGCATCTGCAAAGCTATCGGCCCGCGGTGCTTATCATCGACATGGGCCTGCCCGACGGCAACGGCGCCGACCTGATCGCCCGGATGGCGGCGCTGGACCCGCGCGTCCCGGTCCTGCTGGGCATGTCGGGCGATCCGGGGAACGAGGCCGCGGCCCTGGCGGCCGGCGCGGACGGCTTTATCGGCAAGCCCATCGAAAGCCTGGCGCTGTTTCAGCACATCATCCTGAACGCCTTGCCGACCGGGGCGCGTCCGCTGGGGCCGCGCCTTTTGCCCGACGACGTCGTGTGCCCCGATCAGGGCGCGCTGCGCGACGATCTGGCGCATGTCGCCATGGTGCTGGCGGCAGCCGAGGACACCGGCGCCATCGACTATATCGCGCGGTTCCTGGCGGGGGTCGCGCGTTCGTCCCGCGACCGCCCGCTCGAGGATGCCGCCACCGCGCTCGCGCGCGATCACTCCGCGGGGCGCGCACTGGCGGCTGATCTGGCGCGCATCAGCGGCCTGGTCCAGGACCGCCTTGCGACCACGGCGGCGATCTAGGGCGGCCCACGGACAGCGGCCCCAAGCGCAGATCGACCCATGTGGCGGCCGGCCCGCAGGGTGCAGGCACGCTCACCCCAGCAGCCAGCGGCGACAGGGCTTCCTCGCGGTCGTGGTGGTGATACGCGGCCCGTTGGTCAAAGGGCTGCGGCGGAACAGGAAGCCGGTGCAGACAGGGGGCCCGAACTGCCGAGCACTTGCGGACCGCCAACGGGGCAGCCCGTGATACCGTCAGATCGCCTCCTGCCCGGACAGCCCGACGCCAGTCGTCCACCGGCTGAAGTCGAAGCCGTCACAGGACCCCTGAACCGAGGGGCAGGCTTGTCGCCCTCCGCCGAAGCGTCCCGGCGCCAAGCCTTGGGCTGCGAGACCCTCGCGTATGCGCAAGCGGGTCATCGCCCTGACCGCCTTTTGTCCCTTGACGCCCGGATGAGCCGACCGCCCTTTGACGCCTGAATTCCAGAGGCCAGGCGGGCGATCGCTTCCCTGGGGATTACGCCAAAGCGGCTTAGACCAGGGTCCACACTGGCATCCTGGCCCACTTCAGCAGAGACATCCGCCGCAACCCCGTCACCATCGGACCCCACATGACATCTGCCCTGCACGACGCGGCTCTGGAACGTGGTGCAATGCCTATCGCCGCACTAGAGGGGAACTGGGCAGGCGACGACCAGCACCCACCCCGCAGGCGAAACGCCCGCGTCCGCATTTGCCAATCGCCGCCACAAGACCGGACGGACCGGCCGCAATCGCGGCCAGTCCGCACCGGCGGGGAATCCGCGCGTCACACTGCCTACGCGGCGGACGCCGATCACTCTTCGGTCAGGTCATCGCCCTCATCGGGGCCCGTGCCGAACTCCAGCCCATGGCTGGCGCGGATCTTGTCCTCGATGGCCATGGCGATGTCGGTGTGCTCGCGCAGGAACTGCTTGGCATTTTCACGCCCCTGCCCGATCCGTTCGTCGCCATAGGAATACCAGGCGCCGGATTTCTCGACCACGCCCGCCTTGACGCCCAGGTCGATCAGCTCGCCCACCTTGGAGATGCCCTCGCCGTACATGATGTCGAACTCGACCTGCTTGAAGGGCGGGGCCACCTTGTTCTTGACGACCTTGACCTTGGTCGAGTTGCCCACGACCTCGTCGCGATCCTTGATCGAGCCGGTGCGGCGGATGTCCAGCCGGACCGAGGCATAGAACTTGAGCGCGTTGCCGCCCGTGGTCGTTTCCGGGTTGCCGAACATCACGCCGATCTTCATGCGGATCTGGTTGATGAAGATCACCATGCAGTTGCTGCGCCCGATGCTGGCGGTCAGCTTGCGCATCGCCTGGCTCATCAGGCGGGCCTGGCTGCCCATCTGCATGTCGCCCATGTCGCCCTCGATCTCGGACTTGGGCGTCAGCGCCGCCACCGAATCGATCACGACCAGGCTGACCGCACCGGACCGCACCAGCGTGTCCACGATCTCCAGCGCCTGCTCGCCCGTGTCCGGCTGGCTGATCAGCAGCTCGTCTAGATTGACGCCCAGCTTCTTGGCGTATTGCGGGTCCAGCGCGTGTTCCGCGTCGACAAAGGCGCACACCCCGCCCTTTTTCTGCTCTTCGGCGACGACATGCAGGGTCAGCGTGGTCTTGCCCGAGCTTTCCGGCCCGAAGACCTCGATGATCCGCCCCTTGGGCAGGCCGCCGATGCCCAGCGCGATGTCCAGACCCAGCGAGCCGGTCGAGGTCGACTCGATCTCGGCCACGGGATTGTCCACCCCCAGCTTCATGATCGAACCCTTGCCGAACTGACGTTCGATCTGCGCCAGCGCGCTGTCCAGCGCCTTCTGCCGGTCGGCGCTGCGCTTGTCGTCCATTTTCAAGATGCTCGCCCCTGCCATGTTCCTGCCTTTCGCAACCTTATGCCAGTGCGGCCCGCCGCACAATCGCGCGCCCGAGCCTGCGTTCCTGTTATGTTCTAAGCACTTCCGGCGATTTTTACAAGTGAACCCCCTGCACAAATCCGACCTTGGCACCCCGCAGGTTAATAAATCGTTGACGGCGTCCGCCTTGTCCCTTGCCCGCCCCGCTGGCATCAGACGACCATGCGAAATCGAGAAGGTTCCCCATGACACCCGCTGCCCGCGCGCAGGCCGCCATCGAGGTCCTGGACAGCGTCCTGGCCGGCACCGCGGCCGAAGCGGCCCTGATCCGCTGGGCCAGGGCCAGCCGGTTTGCGGGCTCGGGCGACCGGGCTGCGGTTCGCGATCACGTCTTTTCCGCGCTGCGCCAGCGCCGGTCACGGGCGGCGCGCGGGGGCGCGGACACGGGGCGCGGGCTGATCCTGGGCGGGTTGCGCGCCCAGGACCGCGATGCCGACGAGGTGTTCACGGGTCAGGGCCACGCGCCCGCCCCGCTGACCACGGCCGAGCGCGCGGCCGGCCGCGCGCCCACGCCCGCCGAGGCCCTCGATCTGCCCGACTGGGTGGCGGATCGTCTGGCCGTGGACCTGGGCCCCAGCCAACCCGCGGTGGCCGAGGCGCTGCGCCACCGCGCGCCCCTTTGGTTGCGGGTCAACGGCGCGCGCGCCACCCTCGGCGAGGCCGCCGCACGTCTTGAGGCCGAGGGGGTCCGGTCCGAACCGGACGGGCGCTGCCCGACCGCCCTGCGCGTCACGGACGGAGAGCGGCGGGTCCAGTCCTGCCGGGCCTACGGCGGCGGGCTTGTGGAATTGCAGGACCTTGCCCCGCAGATCGCCTGCGCGGCCGTCCCGCTGACAGGGGGCGAGACGGTTCTGGATTACTGCGCGGGCGGGGGCGGAAAGGCGCTGGCGCTGGCTGCCCGCGGCGCGCGGGTGACTGCCTGGGACGCCGATCCGGCGCGGATGCGCGACCTGCCCGCGCGCGCGGGTCGTGCCGGCGTGGCGATCGAACTTGCGCCGCCGGGCGGTCCCGAAGGGCGGTTCGACGTGGTGCTGGCCGATGTTCCCTGTTCCGGGTCGGGGACGTGGCGGCGGACGCCGGACGCGAAATGGCGGCTGACACCGGGGCAGCTGGATGCGTTCCCTGACGTTCAGCACCGCATTCTTCACCGCGCATCGCGGCACCTGCGGCCGGGCGGGCGGCTGGTCTACATGACCTGTTCCCTGTTCATGTCCGAGAACGAGGCTGTCATCAGCCGCTTTCTGGACGATCACCCCACCCTGACGCTGGACGGCACGCTTGCCCAGCGGCCCGGTCCGGGGGACGCCTCGCCGGACGGATTTTTCCATGCCGTCCTGCGTGATTTAACGGCCGGTTAACCCATGAGCCGCTAGGGTGCCGGGAATGGGACAGTCGGGAACGCATCGGGAATGACGGATCGCAACAACCAGTCGGCGCAGGGCATGGTGCTGCTGCCTGTGCTGATGCTGCCGGTGGCGATCGGGGCGGGCGCGCTGGCCTTGTGGCCCGGCCATCCGCCGGCGCGCTGGCTGGTGGTTGGCGGTGCGGCAGCGTCGGGATGGTATCTGCTGGGCGGGATGATCTCGCTGCGCCATCTGGCGTCGAGGGTGCAGCAACGGCGCGACCTGAACCGGGCGACGCGGTCCCTGCCGGCAAACGGGCTCGCGTGGATCGTGACGCCCGAGGGGCGCATCCATGCCCAGACCGAGGCCGCTGGTGCGTGGCACGATGTGCTGGGCTGCCCCGTGGCGGCCCTTGCGGGGCGGCTCTGCGCGTCGCCTGAAAAGACCGCGGCGACGATGCTGACACGAGCGGCCGAAGGGCGTGCCGCGGGGATCGACCTGCCCGCCGGCGGACGCCTGACGGCCCGGCGCATCGTCGGCTCTGCGGCGCAGCTCTGGCAGCTTGTGCCTGTCGAGGCGCCCGCCCCGACGCCGACAGCGCCCCCGGACAAGAGCGCCGACCTGGCGCGACTGCCCGTCGCCCTGATCGAGCTGGACGCGCGCGGCCTGGTCACATCCGCAAACGACGCCGCGGTCACGCTGCTCGGCCCGATGGCGCCCGGCACGCCGCTGGGCGATCTTCTGGACGGCCCCGGCCGGCCGCTGGCGGACTGGGTGGCCGAGGCGCGCGAGGGGCGCGACACGGGACGGGGCGAGGTCCTGCGCTGCAAGGCGGACGGCCGGGACGGGCACGTCCAGGTCTCGCTGGCCCCCGACACGCGCACCGGGGGGGCCGTTGCGGTGCTGACCGACGCCAGCGCGATCAAGACGCTTGAGGCGCAGTTCGTCCAGAGCCAGAAGATGCAGGCGATCGGCCAGCTTGCGGGCGGGATCGCGCATGATTTCAACAACCTGCTGACGGCGATCACCGGGCACTGCGACCTGCTGATGCTGCGACGCGACAAGACCGACCCGGATTATGCCGACCTGCACCAGATCTCGCAGAACGCCAATCGCGCGGCGGCGCTGGTGGAACAACTGCTGGCGTTCTCGCGCAAGCAGACGCTGAAGCCGCAGATCCTGGATCTGCGCGACACGCTGTCGGACCTGACCCATCTGCTGAACAGGCTGGTGGGGGAACGGGTCCTGCTGACGTTCACCAACGATCCCGCCCTGCGGCCGATCCGCGCCGACCGGCGGCAACTGGAGCAGGTGCTGATGAACCTTGTCGTGAATGCCCGTGACGCCATGCCCCAGGGGGGCGAGATCACGATCCGCACGGACAATGTCCGCCTGGGTGCCGCGCAGGCGATGGACCGTGCCAGCCTGCCGCGCGGCGACTATGTGTGCGTTACCGTGGCGGACGAGGGCTGCGGAATCGCAGCAGACCAGATCGACAAGATCTTCGATCCGTTCTTTACCACCAAGCGCCAGGGCGAGGGGACGGGACTGGGCCTTTCGACGGTCTACGGCATCGTCAAGCAGACCGGCGGCTATGTCTTTTGCGACAGCACGGTGGGAAAGGGCACGACCTTCACCCTGTATTTCCCGGCGCAAAAGGCCCACGTCCACGCCGCGCCGCTGCCCCCGCCCGCACCAGCGCCGGTCGCGGAGGACCCGACGTTGCACGATCGCCAGCACACCGTCCTGCTGGTCGAGGACGAGGCGCCGGTCCGCGCCTTTGCGGCCCGCGCGCTGCGGCTTCGCGGGTTCGAGGTGATCGAGGCCGACTGCGCAGAGCGGGCGCTGGATCTGCTGGCCGACGACCGGCTGACGGTGGACCTGTTCGTGACCGACGTGGTGATGCCCGGCATGGACGGCCCGACCTGGGTCAGGGCGGCGCTGCGCGACCGACCGGGCACCAAGGTCATCTTCGTGTCGGGCTACAGCGAGGTCACGCTGTCGGATGCCTCGGCGCCGATCCCCGGCGCGTTGTTCCTGCCCAAGCCCTTCTCTCTGTCGGAACTGACCGCCACGGTCGAGAACCACCTTGCCGGTCGTCCCGGCCCCGCCGTCTCGGCCGAGGCGGCATCGGTTCACTGATCGGCGGATCGACCGGCCCCCAAGGGCCGGTCCTGCGGCGGCAGCGCCGCCCGCCAGACCCCGGCCCCCCCCCGCGCGCGGCTTCTTGCCCCGCCTCTGTCCGCTCAGGCGCGCAGTCGCTGGGCCTGCATCCAGCCGTCCGCAACCTCGGGCGGCAGGTGCAACGGCGCCAGCATGCCCCGGCCCAGCACGTGGTCGGCCGCCTTTTCGCCCGTCATCAGGCTGGGGGCGTTCAGGTTGCCGTTGGTGATCCGGGGAAAGACGCTGCTGTCCGCGACGCGCAGGTTCTGCACGCCGATCACCCGCAGCGCCGGATCGACGACCGCCAGCGGGTCGTCGGCGCGGCCCATGCGCGCGGTCCCGCAGGGGTGATAGGCGGACTCGGCGTGCTCGCGGATGAACGCGTCGATCTGGGCGTCGCTGGCGGTGGCGTGGCCGGGCTGGATCTCGTCGCCGCGATAGCGGGCAAAGGCGGGCTGCGCGAACAGTTCGCGGGTCAGCCGCACGCAGGCCCGGAAATTGGCCCAGTCCTGGTCCGTCGACATGTAGTTGAAGCGGATCTCGGGCGATTCGGCCGGGTCCGCCGACCGCAGGCGCACGGACCCGCGGGACGGCGAGCGCATCGGCCCCACATGGGCCTGGAACCCGTGCCCCTCGATCCCGGCCTTGCCGTCATAGCGGACGGCAAGCGGCAGGAAGTGATACTGGATGTCGGGATAGTCGACGCCTGCGCGCGACCGGATGAACCCGCAGCTTTCGAACTGGTTGGACGCGCCAAGCCCCTTGCCCGTCGCCATCCATTGCGCGCCGATGGTGCCCTTGCCCCACAGGTTCCAGTGCTTGTACAGCGTCACCGGCAGGATCGCCCGGTACTGCATGTAGATTTCCAGATGGTCCTGAAGGTTTGCGCCGACGCCGGGGCGGTCTGCCAGAACCTCGATGCCGCGGTCGCGCAGATGCCCGGCCGGGCCGATGCCCGACAGCATCAGCAGCTTGGGCGTGTTGATGGAGCTGGCCGACAGGATGACCTCGCGTCCTGCGGCGACCGTCCAGCGCACGCCGCCGCGGCGCACGGCGACGCCGGTCGCGCGGGTGCCGTCGAACACCACCCGCTCGGCCAGGGCGCGCACGATCCGCAGCCGGCCCGTCGCCATGGCCGGGCGCAGATAGGCGTTGGCGGCCGACCAGCGCCGCCCCTGCCAGATCGTCGCGTCCATCGGGCCGAAGCCTTCCTGCCGGGCGCCGTTGTAGTCGGGCGTGACGGCGTAGCCTGCCTGCGCGCCCGCCTCGATGAAGGCGTTGAACAGCGGGTTCGCCCGCGGCCCGCGGGTGACATGGACCGGCCCGTCGGTGCCGCGATAGGGGCTGGCCGCGCCATCCTCAGCCCCGTGCCAGGTTTCCATGCGCTTGAAATAGGGCAGCACGTCGGCATAGCCCCAGCCCTCCGCCCCCTGGTCCGCCCAATGGTCGAAATCGTGGGCGTGGCCGCGCACGAACACCATCCCGTTGATCGAGGACGATCCGCCCAGCACCTTGCCGCGCGGCGTGGCCAGCCGACGCCCGCCCAGATGCGGCTCGGGTTCCGACTGGAACCCCCAGTCATAGCGGCGCATGTTCATCGGATAGGACAGCGCCGCGGGCATCTGGATGAACGGCCCCGCGTCGCTGCCGCCGTATTCGACCAGATCGACCCGCCGCCCCGCCATCACCAGCCGGTAAGCCAGCGCGCAGCCGGCCGACCCCGCGCCCACGACGACGTAATCGGCCGCATCCGGTGCAGGGCCGCCGCGTCTTGCGTCAATACGGGGCATCGACCGCCCCCATGCCGACATAGACGGTCTTGACCTGCGAATAGGCCTCGATCGCGGCGGCCGAGTTCTCTCGGCCCAACCCCGACATCTTGGTCGCGCCGAACGGCATTTCCACGGGTGTCAGGTTATAGGCGTTGATCCAGCAGGTGCCCGCCTGCAAGGCCGCCACGACACGGTGGGCGCGCGCCAGGTCGCGCGTGAACACCCCGGCCGCAAGGCCATAGATCGTGGCGTTGGCGCGCGCGATCGCCTCCGCCTCGGTGTCGAAGGCCAGCACCGTCATCACCGGGCCGAAGATCTCGTCGGTGGCCACCGTCATCGCATCCGTGGCATCCGCCAGCACTGTCGGCGGGACGAACGCCCCCTGCCCCGGCCCGCCGCAGACCAGCCGCGCGCCCTCGGCCTGTCCGGCGGCGATGGCCGCCCGGATCCTGCCCGCCTGGGCGGGCGAGACGATGGGCCCGAACTGCGTCCGCTCGTCCAGCGGATCGCCCGACACGATGGTCGAGACCCGCTCGGCCAGCCGCGCCAGAAAGGCGTCGTGCAGCCCGCGCTGGACAAAGACGCGGGTGCCGTTGGAACAGACCTGCCCCGACGAATAGAAATTGCCCAGCATCGCGGCGCCCACCGCGTCGTCCAGGCTGGCGTCGTCGAAGACGATCAGCGGCGACTTGCCGCCCAGTTCCATGGTGACATGGCGCATCCCCTCGGCCGCGGCGGCATAGACGCGCCGCCCCGTGGGCACCGACCCGGTCAGCGAGACCTTGGCCACGCGCGCATCCCCCACCAGCGCCGCGCCGACCGCACCGCCGCCCTGCACGACGTTGAACAGGCCCGGCGGCAGGCCGGCCTCGGCCAGGATCGCGGCCAGTTGCAACGCGCCCAGCGGCGTTTCCTCGCTGGGCTTGAAGACGACGGCATTGCCCATGATCAGCGCGGGCGCGGCCTTCCAGCAGGCGATCTGGCTGGGATAGTTCCACGCGCCGATGGCCGCGACCACGCCCAGCGCCTCGCGCCGGGTATAGGCCCAGTCGTCGCCCAGCGGGATCATCTGCCCCGTCAGCGTGGGACCAAGGCCCGCGAAATACTCCAGCGCATCCGCGCCGGACGGCCAGTCGGCGACTCGGGTTTCCTGGATGGGCTTGCCGGTGTCCAGCGTCTCGAGCCGCGCCAGATCCTCGGCGCGGTCGCGGATGATGGCGGCGGCGCGCGACAGGACGCGGGCGCGGTCCACGGGCCTTAGCGCGGCCCAGGCGGGCTGGGCGGCGGCGGCGGCGGCGCAGGCCTGCGCGACCTGCGCGGGCGTCGCCTCAAGCAGGGTGGCGATGACCTCGCCGGTATAGGGATAGCGGACGGCCAGCACGGCGCCCTGCCCCTCGGTCGGGGCGCCGTCGATCCACAGCGAGGCGGCGGGCTGGGCGGACAGGGTCATGACAGCACCTCGTGCAGGTAATCGGACACCAGCGCGGCGGCGTGGTCGGGGTTCGGCCCGTCGCGCCGTTCCAGCACCGCGCGCAGATAGACGCCGTCGATCAGCGCCCCCATCGTGTCGGCCACCTGTCCCGCGCGATCCCCCAGCCGAGGGCGCAGCGCATGGACAAGGTTCGACCGCAGCCGGCGGTGATAGACCGCCAGCAGCCGCGCGGCCTGCGGGTCGGTCAGCGCAAGCGCGTAGAAGTTCAGCCACGCCGCCGTCGTGTCGCGGTCGAAGTTGTCGCCCGAAAAGCTGGCCTTCAGGATCGCGGCGGCCCGCGCCTCCGGGTCCGCGACACCCGACAGCCCTGCCCGGACGGCCGCGCCATAGCGCGACAGGATGTGGCGCATGGCGGCCAGGAACATCTGCGTCTTCGAGCCGAAATAGTGGTGCGCCAGCGCCGGCGACATGCCCGCGTGCCGGGCAATCTGGGCCACCGTGACGTCCAGCGAGCCCGCCTGCCCGACGACAGCGATTGCGGCGTTGATCAGCGCCGCCTTTCGGATAGGCTCTGCGCCAGATTTGTGCATGGGATCACCGGCAGGAAAATGATTGCCAATCCCGCCTAGCGCATCGTTAATTGACTCGTCAATCAAGAACACGGGGAGACCACCAGATGACAATCCGCCGCACCCTGACCGCACTGGTCCTGACCAGCGCGCTGGCCGGCCCCGCGCTGGCCGCCGACCCGGAATCCTGCAAGACAGTGCGCTTTTCGGACGTGGGCTGGTCCGACATCACCGCCACCACCGCCCTGGCGACGACGGTTCTGCAGGCGCTGGGGTACGAGACCGAGATCAAGGTGCTGTCGGTGCCGGTGACCTACACGGCCCTGTCCACCGACGATGTGGACGTGTTCCTGGGCAACTGGATGCCCACGATGGAGGCCGACATCAAACCCTATGCCGAGGCTGGGACGGTGGACACGGTCCGCACCAACCTGACGGGGGCGAAGTACACGCTGGCCACAAACAAGATCGGGGCTGACCTGGGAATCAGGGATTTCCCCTCGATCGCGGCGCACAAGGATGCGCTGGAGGGCAAGATCTACGGCATCGAGCCGGGCAACGACGGCAACCGGTTGCTGCTGGACATGGTGGCGCAGGACAAGTTCGGCCTGGGCGCCTGGGAGGTCGTCGAAAGCTCGGAACAGGGGATGCTGGCGCAGGTCCAGCGCGCGGACGCCGCCGGCGAGCCGATCGTCTTTCTGGGGTGGGAGCCGCATCCGATGAACACCCAGTTCACCCTGACCTATCTTGAGGGCGGCGACGAGGTGTTCGGCCCGAACCTGGGCGGGGCCGAGGTGCGGACCAACACCCGCGCGGGCTATGTCGCGGAGTGCCCCAACGTCGGCAGGTTCCTACAGAACCTGGTCTTTACGCTGCCGATGGAAAACGAGGTCATGGCCGCGATCCTGAACGACGGCCAGCAGCCCGGCGATGCCGCAATGGCCTGGCTGAAGGCCCATCCCGACGCGGCCGCGCCCTGGCTGGACGGCGTCACGACGTTCGACGGGGGCGATGGCGCCGCCGCGCTGACCGCGGCGCTGGGCGACTGACGCGATGGAATGGCTGATGGCGCTGCTGACCGACCACAAGCTGCCGGTCGGCAGGACGGCCAAGATCGTCTTCGACTGGCTCAAGGCCAATGCCGCCCCGTTCTTCGACGCGGTCGCGGCGGGGCTGGAAGGGCTGATCGCCGCCTTTGAACGCGCGCTGGAGTTTCCGCATCCGCTGGTCTTCACGGCGCTGGCCGCCGCCCTGACCTGGGCGATCCGGCGCAACCTTGCGACCTGCCTGCTGGTCGCGGCCGGGTTCCTGTTCATCCTGAACCAGGGATACTGGGACGAGACGATGCAGTCGCTGACGCTCGTGCTGGCCGCGGGCGTGGTCTGCATGGCACTGGGCGTGCCGCTTGGCATCGCCGCCGCGCACCGTCCCCGGCTTTACGACTGGATGCAGCCGGTGCTGGACCTGATGCAGACGCTGCCGACCTTTGTCTATCTGATCCCGGCCATCGTGTTCTTCGGCATCGGGTCGGTGCCCGGCCTGATCGCGACCGTGATCTTCGTGCTGCCCGCGCCGATCCGGCTGACGCATCTGGGCATCGCCTCGACCCCCACCGAGTTGGTCGAGGCCGCGCGATCGTTCGGCGCCACCCCCCGGCAACTGTTGTGGAAGGTCGAGTTGCCCAGCGCGCTGCCGCAGATCATGACCGGGTTGAACCAGACCATCATGCTGTCGCTGTCGATGGTCGTCATCGCGGCGCTGGTCGGCGCGTCCGGGCTGGGCGTGCCGGTGGTCCGCGCGCTCAACAGCGTCAACACGGCGATGGGGTTCGAAAGCGGCTTCGTCATCGTCGTCGTGGCCGTCATCCTGGACCGGATGCTGAAGTTCGGGGGACGCACATGAACGCGGTCGAGTTCGACAACGTCAGCATCGTCTTTGGCGACCGGCCGCAGGCCGCGCTGCCGCTGATGGACCAGGGGCTGGACCGCGGCGCGATCCGGGCCGAGACCGGGCAGGTTCTGGGCGTGCACGACTGCCGGCTGGACGTGGCGCAGGGCGAGATCGTGGTGCTGATGGGCCTCAGCGGATCGGGGAAATCGACGCTGCTGCGGGCCGTGAACGCGCTGAACCCGGTGTGCCGGGGCGAGGTGCGCCTGCTGGCCGGGGACCGCATGGTCAGCGTGACCCACGCCGATCCCAAGTCCCTGCGCGAGATCCGCCTGCGCCATGTGGCGATGGTGTTCCAGCAATTCGGCCTGCTGCCATGGCGGACGGTGCGCGAGAACGTCGGCCTGGGGCTGGAGCTGGCCGGCATGGCCAAGGCCGAACGCCGCGCGCGGGTGAACGAGCAGCTGGCGACGGTGGGGCTGGCCGACTGGGCCGACCGGCGGGTGGGCGATCTGTCGGGCGGCATGCAGCAGCGCGTGGGACTGGCGCGGGCCTTTGCCACCGAGGCCCCGATCCTGCTGATGGACGAGCCGTTCTCGGCCCTCGATCCCCTGATCCGCGCCCGTCTTCAGGACGAACTGCTGGAGTTGCAGCAGAAATTCCGCCGCACCATCATCTTCGTCAGCCACGATCTGGACGAGGCGTTCAAGCTGGGCAACCGCATCGCCCTGATGGAGGGCGGGCATATCGTGCAGGTCGGCACCGCCCGCCAGATCATCCAGAACCCGATCAGCGAATATGTCGAGCAGTTCGTGGCCCACATGAACCCGATGGCGGTGCTGACCGCCGCCGACCTGGCCGAACCCGGCGAGGCGGCGGGCGCGCCCCTGCCGCGCGAACTGCCCGCGCGGCAGGTCATGGCCGCGCTGGCGGACAGCGACGCGCGGCCTGTGACGGGGGGCGGGCGAGTGACGCGCGAGTCGGTCCTGGAACGGCTGCTCGACCCGCGCCGCTAAGCGCCCCTACGGGGCGGTGAATTGCAGGCTGTCCACCGGCAGTTCCATCACCGCCTGCATCGGCTGGTCGCCGTCCTCGGAAAAGGCGAAGACGTGCAGCGCCTCGCCGTGCAGGACCAGCCGGCAGAACCGCCCCGGCTGCGCCATCGCGGGCGGGCATTCGGCCAGGTCGGCGTGATTGACCGTCGCCTCGAACGTGGCATAGCTCATCACCGCCATGGGCACGGGCCGCGCCGGCGCCAGGTTGATGGGGGCCGCGACATGCTCGGTCTGCGGGCCGGTCTTGTATTCCCCCGGCTGCGAGGCCGCCGCGGGCAGCACCGTCGCGGGCAGCGCCATCAGGCACAGGGCAAGGGTCAGTCTATGGGTCATGCCGGACACTCCATGGCATTGCGTGCGGGTTGTTTACAGAAAGACTTGGTTTCTGGAAAGCGACATTTTGGCAGCGCCCCGCCGCGGTGTGCGTCGCGCCCGGACACGCCCGCTTTACCACTCGCCTTCGTTCGGGCATGAGATCGGCCCTGCCCCCAGACACCAGCCGCCAGGACATCCCATGACCCGCTTTGCCGCCCCCATCGCCGAGCAGATCTGGGACATGAAATATCGCCTTCGCGATTCCGACGGCACGGCGCTGGACGCCTCGGTCGAGGAGACATGGCGCCGTGTCGCCCGCGACCTGGCCCGCCCCGAGGCCGACCCCGCCGCATGGGAGGAACGGTTCTACGCCGCACTGGTCGATTTCCGGTTCCTGCCCGCAGGGCGCATCCTGGCCGGTGCCGGGACGGGCCGGTCGGTCACACTGTTCAACTGCTTCGTCATGGGCACCATCCCCGACAGCATGGGCGGCATCTTCGAGGCGCTGCGCGAGGCCGCGCTGACCATGCAGCAGGGCGGCGGCATCGGCTATGACTTCAGCACCATCCGCCCCCGCGGGGCCGAGGTGAAGGGCGTCGCCGCCGACGCGTCCGGCCCGCTGTCGTTCATGGACGTGTGGGACGCGATGTGCCGCACGATCATGTCGGCCGGATCGCGGCGCGGCGCGATGATGGCCACGATGCGCTGCGACCATCCCGACATCGAGGCGTTCATCGCCGCCAAGCAGGACAGCGCCCGGCTGCGGATGTTCAACCTGTCGGTGCTGGTCACGGATGCCTTCATGGCCGCGCTCAGGGCCGACGGCGACTGGCCGCTGATGTTCGAGGGCACCGTTTACCGCACCGTCCGTGCCCGCGACCTGTGGGACCGGATCATGCGCGCGACCTATGACTATGCCGAGCCGGGGGTGATCTTCATCGACCGGATCAACGCGGCCAACAACCTGCACTATGTCGAAAGGATCGCCGCGACGAATCCCTGCGGCGAACAGCCCCTGCCCCCCTATGGCGCGTGCCTGCTGGGGTCGATCAACCTGGCGCGGCTGGTGACGGACCCGTTCGGCCCCGAGGCCGCGCTGGACCTGGACGCGCTGGACGACCTGGTGGCGACCGCCGTACGGATGATGGACAATGTCGTGGACGCCAGCCGCTTTCCCCTGCCCCAGCAGGCGGCCGAGGCGCGTGCCAAGCGCCGCATCGGCCTGGGCGTGACGGGGCTCGCCGACGCGCTGATGATGGTCGGCCTGCGCTATGGCGCGCCCGAGGCGGTGGCCGCGACCGGCGACTGGATGCGGCGCATCGCCCGCGCGGCCTATCTGACCAGCGCCGCGCTGGCCCGCGACAAGGGACCGTTTCCGCTGTTCGACGCCGAGGCCTATCTGGCGTCGGGCTTCATGCAGGGCATGGACGAGGACGTGCGCGAGGCGGTCCGCACCCACGGCATCCGCAACGCGCTGCTGACCAGCGTGGCGCCCACCGGCACCATCAGCCTTTACGCCGGCAACGTCAGTTCCGGGATCGAGCCGGTGTTCGCCCACGCCTATACGCGCAAGGTGCTGCAAAAGGACGGCACCCGGACCGAGGAGGAGGTCGTCGATTACGCCGTCGCGCTGTGGCGCGAACGGATGGGGGACGCGCCGGTTCCCGCGCATTTCGTGGACGCGCAGACGCTGTCGCCGCTGGATCACGTCGCCATGCAGGCAGCGGCGCAACGCTGGGTGGACAGCTCGATCTCCAAGACGATCAACTGCCCCGAGGACATCTCGTTCCAGGATTTCAAGGACGTGTACCTTGCCGCCTGGGACGGGGGCTGCAAGGGCTGCACCACCTATCGCCCCAACGACGTCACCGGGTCGGTGCTGTCGGTGGCCTCCGACAAGCCCGCGCCGGTCCCCCGCGCCTATCTGGACACCCCGATGGACCGCCCGCAGGCGCTGGAGGGGGCGACCTACAAGCTCAAGTTCCCCGGCAGCGAGCATGCCATCTACATCACCCTGAACGATATCGTGGACGGCGGGCAGCGCCGGCCGTTCGAGGTGTTCATCAACTCGAAGAACATGGAGCATTACGCCTGGACAGTGGCGTTGACGCGAATGATCTCGGCGGTGTTCCGGCGCGGCGGCGACGTGTCCTTTGTCGTCGAGGAGCTGAAGGCGGTCTTTGATCCCCGCGGCGGCGCCTGGATGGAGGGGCGCTATGTCCCGTCGATCCTGGCTGCGATCGGGGGCGTGATCGAGCGCCACATGG
Source organism: Paracoccus endophyticus (assembly GCF_003286075.1). Lineage (GTDB taxonomy): Bacteria > Pseudomonadota > Alphaproteobacteria > Rhodobacterales > Rhodobacteraceae > Paracoccus > Paracoccus endophyticus. The sequence goes on from NZ_QLUV01000009.1 coordinate 77,547, forward strand.
TCGCCATCGGGTTCCTGGCGGCCGAGGGCGCGGGCCTGAAGTCAGACCCCACCGCCGACGACGCGGCCGACCGCCCACGCGGCCCCGCCTGCCCCGCCTGCGGCGCACCGGGAATGCGGATGGTCGAGGGCTGCATGACCTGCCCGACCTGCGGGCACAGCAAGTGCGGCTAGGATGACGGCGTCCTTCAGCCCGCGTTTCGCCCAGACCTCGGACCGGGCGGTGATCGTCGCGTGCGACGCGAATTACCTGCCCTATGCGGGCGTGGTGGCGCGGCAGCTGGCCGCGGTGCCCGGCCGCGACTTCGACGTGCTGATCGGCGGGCCCGAGGCGCTGGACCTGCCGGGCGCGCTGCACGCCGCGGGGATCGGCCATGTCGCGGCCCGCGACGCCGGGCTGATCGAGGCGCTGCCCACGGACGCCCGGCGGTCGGTCGCGACCTACATGGAAATCTTTCTGGCCCGCGCACTGGCCGGGCGGTGGCGGCGCATCCTGGTTCTTGACGCCGACATCCTGTTCGAGCGTGGCGATCCGGGGCGGCTGCTGTCGGCGGACATGCGCGGGCGCGCGGTCGCGGCGGTGCGCGACAACCGCCAGTGGCGCCAGCCGCGCAAGAAGACACCCGAGTTCCGGGCGCTGGGCTGGCCTGCCGCGCCCTATTTCAACGCGGGCGTGGTGATGATCGACACCGACGCCTGGGCCGCGCAGGACATGCCCGCCCGCAGCGCTGCCTTTGCCCGCCGGCATCTGGCCGGGCTGGGCCGTGACCAGGCGCTGATCAACGGCGTCCTGCACGGCGACTGGACCGAGATCAGCCCGTTGTGGAACTGGCAGTTCACATGGGCCTCGGCCCATCTGACGGCCATGGCGGACCCGTGCCTGGTGCATTTCATCGGGCCGGAAAAGCCCTGGCTGGCGCGGTCCGCGGGCATCGTCCCGATGCGCTGGCGCAGCCTTTATGCGGGCGTATCGGACGCGCCCGACCTGACCGCGCGGCACTGGCCGGACCGGCGGCGGCTGGGGCGGGCGTTGCTGCGCCAGTGGCGCGCGTCCGGCGTGATGCTGGATTACCTCGGCCGGTTCGCGGACGAGTATACGCTGCTCGACCCGCGCTAGGGGCAGCGGCCCCCCTCGATCGCGCGCACCTGGGCGGCCAGGGTTTCCAGCGCCGGGTCGGGGATGCCCATTTCGGCCAGATGCGCCACCGTGTTGTAGAGATAGTCCGTGTTCGGTCCCCGCCCGCCGCGCGCCCCCGCGATGATCGCAGCCTGCTCGGCGGGCGTCAGGTGGCCGGCATACTGCCAGTGTTCGCGTCGCATCACATAGCCCAGCGCCTCGACCCGCCGGCCGTCGGCCAGGGCCAGCGGCAGCATCGCCTCGGCATAGGCCTGGGTCACAAGCTCTCGGGTGCGCAAGCCCGCCACGACCTCGGGCCAGATCGCCTCGTCCACGCGCAGCGCGACGCCGGTGCAGACGCGTCTGGGGTCGGCGTCCAGCCCCAGCACCAGCCCGGGCCGCTGTTCGGTGCCGCGGTGGCAGATGGACAGCAGGCAAAAGCTGCGCCGCCAGCCCTCTGCCTGCGCGATCACCCGCTCGGCCACCGGGAAATCCGGCGCCCACATCAGCGAGCCATAGCCAAACACCCAGCGCCCTGCGTCCATCCCCTGTCCTTTCACCGGACCGCAGGGTACGTCTGTCCCGGCCATCCTGCCAAGAGGGGCGAAAACACGAATGCGGACCCTGTTGCTGATCGTGATCCTGCTGGGCGGGGGCCTTGCGACCGCATGGGTGGGGGGCGAGACCTGGCTGTCGCGCGCGGTCGCGCAGCGCATCGCCGACGATCCGCAGATCGCCGCCGCGGGCGTCGAGCCCCTGCGCGAGCTGCTCCGCGTGGGCCTGTCGCTGACCGATGTCGCCGTCGAGACGCCGCAGGGCCCGGTCCAGCTGCCGGCGCTGGAGCTGTGGGCCGCGCCGACCGCGCCGACCCAGTTCCACGCCGCCCTGCCCGCGCGCATGACGCTGCCGCTGGCGGGCGTGCCGCGCGAGGTCGCGGCGGACAATGCGGTGCTGACCCTGCGGGTGGTGCCGACCAGCGGCATGGCGATCGGCCGGGCGGCGGTGGAGAGCGGTCCCGTGGCGCTGGACGGCGCGCCGCTGGCCGACACTGTGCAGGTCGACGCGCGCCTGACCCCCATGGGCGCAGGCGCCCCGCCCGGCGCGGCCGCGGCCTATGATGTGGCGGTGGCGCTTAGCGGTCTGACGCCTGCGGCGCTGCCCGGCCTGCCCGCGCCCGCCACCGCCGCCCTGGCCGCGCTGGGGCGGCTTTCGGCAGACGGCACCACGCGGCTGTTCCTGACCGGCCCGCTGGTCGCAGGCGGCCGGCAGGGCGCGGCGGACCCGGCGCTGCGCGGGCTGGCCAGCGACGGCGTGTCGCTGGGGCTGGGCGGGCTGTCGCTGCGGCTGGCCGGGCATCTGTCCATCCGCGACGACGGCCGCCCCGAGGGGGCGGTGTTTGTCGATACCGCCGACGCCCCGAGGTTCCTGCGGCTGGCGGCCGATCTTGGGATCATCCCCCGGCCGGTCGTGCCGCTGGCCATTGCGGCGCTGGCCACGGCCGCCGCGGCCGAGGTGCCGTTGCCCTTGGGCGTCACGCCGCCCCCGCCCCTTGCAAAGGGCGCGCTGCGCCTGCCCCTGGTCTTCCGCAACGGCCGCATGACCCTGGGCCCGGTGCCGCTGGGCAACGCGCCGGTGCTGTCAGTCCGCTGAGGCCGCGCCCGGCACGGGCACCGCCGGCGTGCGGCCGAAATCCGGCTGCGCGGTGTCCTGCCCGGCCTCGATGATGCCGCGGCGGATGGCGCGCGTGCGGGTGAAATAATCGTGCAGCTGCTGGCCGTCGCCCATGCGGATGGCGCGCTGCAGGACGAACAGTTCCTCGGCAAAGCGGCCCAGGATGTCCAGGGTCGCGTCCTTGTTGTGCAGGAACACGTCGCGCCACATCGTCGGGTCCGACGCCGCAATCCGGGTGAAATCCCGGAACCCCGCGGCGGAATAGCGGATCACCTCGGATTCGGTGACGCGGCGAAGGTGGTCGGCCACGCCCACCATCGTATAGGCGATCAGGTGCGGCGCGTGGCTGGTCACGGCCAGCACCAGGTCGTGATGCGCAGGCTCCATCAGATCGACGTTGGCGCCCATGGCGCGGACCAGCCCGGACAACCGCTCGACTGCGGCGGCATCCCCGCCGGGCGGCGGGGTCAGCAGCCACCAGCGATTGCGGAACAGTCCGGCAAAGCCCGACCGGGGGCCGGAATGCTCGGTGCCCGCCAGCGGATGGCCGGGAACGAAATGGACGCCCGCCGGAACATGCGGGGCGACGGCGTCGATCACCGCCTGCTTGACCGAGCCGACATCGGTCAGGATCGCGCCCGGTTCCAGATAGGGCGCGATCTCGGCCGCGACAGCGCCCATGGCGCCGACCGGCACGGCCAGCACCACCAGGTCGGCCCCCGCCACCGCCTCGGCCGCGCTGTCGTGGACGCTGTCCACCAGGCCGATCTCGGCGGCGACGGCGCGCGTTTCCGCGGACCGGGCGTGGCCTGCGATGTGATGCGCCAGCCCGCCCTGCCGCATGGCATGGGCCATGGACCCGGCGATCAGCCCCAGGCCGATCAGCGCCACGCGGCGGAACGGCACGAAGGCAGCGGGCGCGGGCGCGGCGGTCATGGCGCCGGGACCTGGATCTGGGCCCGCGCGGCGGTGAACTGGCCGATGACATGGGCCACGCGGCGGCAGGACGCCTCGTCCCCCACGGTGATGCGAAGGCAATGCGGCAGGCCATAGCCGGCGACCCGGCGCACGATGATCCCCGCCTCGCGCAGGGCCGCGTCGCACGCCTCGGCCGTCGCCCCGTCGGCAAAGCGCGCCAGCACGAAATTGGCGAACGACGCGTCCGAGGGCACCCCGCGGTCGGCCAGCGCCCGGGCCAGCCAGACGCGAAGCCGGGCGTTTTCCGACCGCGAATGCTCGACATGGGCGCGATCGCGGACGGCGGCCTCGGCCCCCTCCAGCGCGGGGCCCGACAGGTTGAACGGGCCGCGGATGCGGTTCAGGACGTCGATGATCTCGCGCGGGCCATAGGCCCAGCCGACGCGCAGCCCGCCAAGGCCGTAGATCTTGGAAAACGTCCGCGTCATCACGACGTTGGGCAGGCGCGTCGCAAGATCGGCGCCCCCGTCATAGTCGCCGCCGACATATTCCGCATAGGCCGCGTCGATCACCAGGATCGCCTGCGGCACGGCAAGGGCCAGCCGCTCCAGCTCGTCCAGCGGCACCATCGTCCCGGTCGGGTTGTTGGGGTTGGCGACAAAGATCAGCCGCGTGGCGGGCGTGGCGCCTGCGATCAGCGCGTCGATGTCGGTCGTGCGGTCACGCTCGCCCACCGCCACCGGGGTCGCCCCCGCTGCCATGGCGCTGATGCGGTACATCAGAAAGCCGTGTTCGGTGAACAGGACCTCGGTGTCCGGGCCGGCATAGGCCTGGCAGAGGAAATGGATGATCTCGTCGGACCCCACGCCGCAGATGATGCGGTCGCGGTCAAGCCCGTGCGCCTCGCCGATCGCGTGGCGCAGGGCCGCGTGGTCGGTCGAGGGATAGCGGTGCATCTGATGGACCGACCGCGCCACCGCCTCGCGCGCCTTGTGCGACGGCCCGAAGGGGTTCTCGTTCGAGCTGAGCTTCAACGCGTCGGTGCGCCCGGCCAGATGCGACGTCCCCGCCTCGTACAGCGCGATCTGCAGGATGCCGGGCTGGGGGGGGACGGTGTGGCTCATCGCGGACTCCTCGGGCTGCGAGGGTTCATAGGCGGCCCCGCGCGGGTTGGGAAGGGGCGGCGGCCTGCGCGCAGCGTCAGCCCCCGCTCAGCGCGGCCAGTTCCGCCCGCAGGGCTGCGTCGTCAACCGGGTCGGGCGGGCCGCGACGGGCCAGCGCAGCCGCCGCGCGGCGGGCCGCGGCGGGGACCAGCGGCCCTGCGGCGGCGGTGACGGCGGCAAGTTCGGCGCGCGTCATGTTGCAGGCAAGCACCACGTCGCATCCAGCCGCGATGGCGGCCGCGGTGCGTTCGGCCGGCGTGCCGGTCAGGGCGTTCATGCCGATGTCATCGCTCATCAGCAGGCCCGAAAAGCCGATGCGGTCACGGATCAGCGCGATCGCGGCGGCCGAGGCGGTGGCGGGCCGGTCGTCCAGGCGCGTCAGCCGGATATGGGCGGTCATGCCCAGCGGCAGGTCGGCCAGCGCGCGAAAGGGCGCAAAGTCGGTGGCGTCCAGGTCATCCAGCGCCGCATCCAGGACCGGCAGGTCGTGGTGGCTGTCCACCCGCGTGCGCCCATGACCCGGCATGTGCTTGACGATAGGCAGCACGCCCGCGGCCAGCAGGCCGTCGGCCGCGGCCCGTCCCATCGCCGTGACGGTGGCCGCATCGGTGCCAAAGCAGCGGTTGCGCAGAAACGGATGGGTCGCGCCGTCCGCGATGTCCAGGCAGGGGGCGGCGTCCGCGTCGATGCCGACAGCGCGCAGTTCGCGCCCCATCAGCCGATGGCGCAGCGCGACCGCACGCGCGCCGTCGGCGGCGCTGTCCATCGCGGCGGGCCAGTCGGTCCAGTGGGGGGCGCGCAGGCGCTGGACGCGCCCGCCCTCCTGGTCGGTGATCACCAGCGCGTCGCGGCCCACGGCCTCGCGCAACGCGGCGGTCAGCCGAGCCAGTTGCGATGGCGTCTCGACGTTGCGGGCAAACAGGATGAAGCCCCAGGGGTCGGCATCGCGCAGAAAGGCGCGCTCGTCCCGGCCCAGCGTCGGCCCCTCGACCCCCAGGATCGTGGCCGAAGGGATGGCCCCGGTCCTTGGCGCCTCGCCCTTCGGGCGGCCCTGCGCCGGGATCACTTGGCCGCGGCGGGGATGCAGTCGGTCCCGGCCTCGATCAGCGCGGCGCAGAAGCGGCGCGCGTCCTCGCGGCTGTCGAACCCGGCCACGCGCAGCCGATAGAAGGTGCGGCCGTTGACGCGGTGTTCCTGCACGACCGGGGCCTTGCCCGAGAACAGCGCCCCGAAGCGGCCCGACACGCGGGTGAATTCCGACTGCGCGATCGCGTTGCTGTCAAAGGCCCCGATCTGGACCAGCGGCGCGCCGGCGGCCGGGCGCGCGGCGGCGACGGGTTCGGGTGCTGCGACCGGCGCAAGGGCGGGGGCCGTCGCCGGCGCCGCGTCGGACGCGGGCGCTGCGGCCGCCAGGCGGCGCGGGCGGGGCGCGGGGCGGCCGGCGGACACGACCGACGGGATTGCGCCGGCCTCGGCCAGGGCGGCGGTGATTGCGGTGTCCTGCGTCGGCTTGCCGTCGGCCGTGGTCACGGCGGCGCCCACGGGTTCGGCATCGGTGTCGGCCGGGGCCACGGCCGGAACCTGCGCCAGCGCGACGGTCTGCGTCTGCGCGGCCTGTTCGGCGGTGGCCTGTTCGGCGGCGATCCGGGCGGCCTCGGCGTCCGTCAGGGCGACGGTGTCCACCGTGTCGTCGGCCAGCGGCTGGTCGCTGGGGGCGGGCTCGTGCGCGGTGGCGCCCAGTTCACCCATCGCCACATCCTGCCCCGACAGCGCCGTCGGCGCGGGCGCAATGGCGACGCGTTCGACCGGTGCGGTCCTCGATCCGGCGGCGACCGCGTTGACGGCCAGGCCGGTGCGGTCGGTCAGTTCGCCGCCGGGATGTTCGGGCGCCACGCGGGCGTCCCCCTCGACGGCGCGGATGACGGGCACGCCAGACACGTCGCGCACCACAAGGCGATAGCCCCAGACCGCCAGCGCGCACATCAGAAGGACCGAGACCAGCGCCCCCAGGTAATGCGTCAGGCGCGCCACGCGACCCAGGACGCTGTCGCGGTCCGTCAGGCGCGCCGGCATCCCGTCGGTGCCCTGGCGCGCGTCGTCCCAGGTGTCGATCGGCCAGTCATGCGCCAGATCATCGTCATGAAAATCGTCGCGAGTCCCGTGACCGGTTCGACCGCGCACGCCATCATACCCGCCCGAGCGGAAATCCACCACCGTCATCGCTCTGTTCCCGCCTGTCCGCCGGGTTGGCCCGGCTTTTCGTTGACTGCCCTCGCTGCCCGGGAAGGCCACGCCTTGGTCAGCGCATTTCCTTGACCGGTGCGACGCCCAAGATACCCAAGCCGGCCGAAATGACAACGCCGACGGCGCGGACCAGCGCAATTTTCGGCGCTGTTGCAGCAGGGTCACCATCCTGAACAAATCGCAGTGCGCTGTCCTCGTTGCCCCGGTTCCACAGCGCGTGCAGGTCCGACGCCAGGTCATAAAGGTAGAACGCGATGCGGTGCGGCTCGTGCGCGCGGGCCGCGATCTCGACCTGGCGGGGCCATTCGGCGATCTTGCGCGCCAGCGCCAGTTCGGCCGGATGGTCCAGCCCCGACAGGTCCGCCCCCGCCAGGGCCGCGTCCGAGATGTCCACGCCCATGTCGGCCGCACGGCGCAGGACCGAATGGGTCCGGGCGCTGGCATACTGGACATACCAGACCGGATTGTCCTTGGACTGTTCCAGAACCCTGTCGAAGTCGAAATCCAGTGGCGCGTCGTTCTTGCGCGTCAGCATGTGGAACCGCGTCACGTCGCGTCCCGCCTGTTCCACCACGTCGCGCAGGGTGACAAACGTGCCCGCGCGCTTGGACATCTTGAACGGCTCGCCGTTCTTCCACAGCTTGACCAGCTGGATCAGCTTGACGTCCAGCGGCACGCGCCCGCCCGACAGCGCCGCGACCGCCGCCTGCATCCGCTTGACATAGCCGCCGTGATCGGCGCCGAAGATGTCGATCAGCTGGTCGAAGCCGCGGTCGATCTTGTCCATGTGATAGGCGATGTCGGGCGCGAAATAGGTCCAGGCCCCGTCCGACTTCTTCACCGGGCGGTCCACGTCGTCGCCATGCGCGGTGGACCGGAACAGCGTCTGCTCGCGCGCCTCCCAGTCGTCGGGCAGCTTGCCTTTCGGGGCCTCCAGCACGCCTTCATAGATCAGGCCCGCCTGCGCCAGCCGCTCGATCGCGGCCTCGATCCGGCCGGTGCCGTACAGCGCCTTTTCCGACGAATAGACGTCCATCGTGACGCCCAGCAGGGCAAGATCCTCGCGGATCATGGCCATCATGCGGGCGCTGGCAAAGTCGCGCACCTCGGCCAGCCAGTCGGATTCGGGCCGGTCCAGCAGGCTGTCGCCATACTGCGCCTTCAGCGCCTCGCCCACGGGGATCAGATAGTCGCCGGGATACAGGCCCTCGGCGATCTGGGGGTCCAGTCCATGCGCCTCGCGGTAGCGCTCATAGGCCGACCGCGCCAGCACGTCCACCTGCGCGCCGCCGTCGTTGATGTAGTATTCGCGCGTGACGTCGTGGCCGGCAAAGGCCAGCAGGTTGGCCAGCGCGTCGCCGAAGACCGCGCCCCGCATGTGGCCCACGTGCATCGGGCCGGTGGGGTTGGCGCTGACGAACTCGACGTTGATGCGCTCGCCCGATCCCGGTGCGGCGCGGCCGAAATCGGCGCCCTGGCGCAGGGCCGCGGTCAGCACGCGCTGCCACTGGCCGGGGGCCAGGCGCAGGTTCAGGAAGCCGGGTCCCGCAACCTCGGCCGCGGCGATGCGGGGGTCGGCGGTCAGTTCCTCGGCCAGGGCGGCCGCGATGTCGCGCGGCTTCATCCCGGCGGGCTTGGCCAGCACCATGGCAGCGTTCGTCGCCATGTCGCCGTGGGCGGGGTCGCGCGGCGGTTCGACCGCGACGGCGGACAGGTCCAGCCCGGCGGGCAGCAGCCCTTTCGCGCTGAGCGCATCCAGCGCCCCCAACACCAGCGCGCGGATGTCGGCAAACAGGTTCATGCGAAAAATCCCTTCGTCGCCGGCCCGGATAGCGAACTGGACGGCGCGCCGCAACATCGGCGCGCGTCTTCGCCCCGAGGGGTCTGCGCCGGGACCCTGCCCCCCCTTAGCCAGCCGGCGCGCCCGCCTGCGTCAGGGCGCGCGCTTGCGCAGGCGCCGGCGCGGCCGTCGGGCGCGGGGCGGCCGCTGCCCTGTCCGGCTCGGCCCCGCCCTTGGGTTCGGGCGCGATCAGGGCCATGATCTGCATTCCGGGCTTGTGGGTCAGCGCCGCCGGATCGCTGACGAAGTCCAGCCTGTCGTCGGTCAGGGTGGCCAGGGGCACGGCATCGGGGCGCTTGGCGCGCCAGTCGTCCAGGGTGTATTCCTCGGTCAGGCGGGTGGTGCGGACCGTCCACCCCGCGGCCACCAGCGCGACCAGCTGCGCCAGCGTGCGCCCGCCGCCGAAGCCCTGCCCGCCCAGCTGCGCGGGCAGCGCATGGCGACGCTGTTCGTCCCGTTCGCGCGTGACCTGCCAGATCGACTCGCGTCCGAAATCGGGCGCCAGGTCGGTGGCGACCAGGGTGTTGTAGGCATCGTTGTCGGAGGCGGCCAGGATGCGGTCATAGGCCAGGAACTCGACGTTCGACTCGGCCGCCTCGGCCAGGATGTCGCCGTAATAGGTGGGCAGGCCTGCGCTGCGGGCCCCGCGCAGATGGTCGCGGTTGGGATCGGCGATCAGCACCTCGACCCCCGCCGCCGCCAGCGCCTGCCCCATCGCGGTGGCAAAGGGCGATCCGCCCACGATCAGCAGCCCCGCGCTGTCGCCCGTCGTCAGCCCCACCCGCCGGGCCAGCGGCGCCAGCGTGAAGCCGTGCAGCAGCACCGTCGCCAGCACCAGCGCGAAGGCCAGCGGCGCGACCAGCGCGCCGTCAGGCACGCCCTGGGCCACCAGCCGTTCGGCAAAGATGCCCGAGACGGCGACCAGCACGACGCCGCGCGGGCCGGTGAAGGCGACCAGCAGGCGTTCGCGCATGGGCAGGTTGGTCCCGATCAGCGAGATCAGCACCGTCGCCGGACGCACGATCAGGATGATCGCCGCGATCAGGACGAAGGCGCGCCAGTTCAGCTGCGCCAGCAGCCCGAAATCGACCCCCGCGGCCAGGATGATGAACACCCCCGACACCAGCAGGATCGTCGCGTGCTCCTTGAAGCGGTAGAGCTCGGTATAGGACGGCAGGTTGGCGTTGGCGATCAGCAGCCCCATCACCGTCACCGCCAGCAGGCCGGATTCGTGCAGCACCGTGTCGGCCAGCGCGAATGTGGCGATCACGGCCACGAACAGGACGGGCACCTTCATGTATTCGGGCACGGCATTGCGGCGGAACGCCGCCACCACGGCCCAGCCCGAGCCGAGCCCGACCAGGGTGGCAAACAGCACGCCCGGCGCCACATGGGCCAGCGCCTGCCCCCAGAACGCCCCGCTGGCCGTCACCACGACCAGTTGCAGCGCCAGCACCGCGGCCAGCGCCCCGATCGGGTCGTTGACGATCCCTTCCCATTGCAGCACCTGCGCCGGGCGCGTGACCAGCCGCGCCTGCCGCAGCAGGGGTGCGATCACGGTGGGGCCGGTGACGATCAGGATGCCCCCGAAGACCAGCGACGACTGCCAGCTGAGGCCGCCGATCAGCATCAGCGCCAGCGTGTTCAGCGCCCAGCCGACCGGCGCGCCGACCCAGACCAGCCGATGCACGGCCGGGCGCGCGTCGGCCAGCTTGCGAAAATTCAGCGTCAGCCCACCCTCGAACAGGATCACCGACACGGCCAGCGACACCATCGGCCCGACCAGTGCCCCGATGTCGCGGGCCGGGATCAGGATGCCCGTGACCGGCCCCAGCAGCAGGCCCGCCGCCAGCATCAGCACGATGGCCGGCAGCCGCAGCCGCCAGGCCAGCCATTGCGCGCCCACGCCCGCCGCCCCGATCAGGGCGAACGCCTCGATGACCCCCAGTTCCGCCGTCCCTGTCGCCATGCTGCCCCACGCCGTGCTGATCGCCATTGCTGCGCACGAACGCGGCGCCGTGCCGCCTGTTCCCTGTCGTCCCAGCCCGCCTGCCCCCGCCGCCTGCCCCGCCCGCCTGCCGGCGCGTCCGAGGGCGCAATATTGACGGCACGGGCGATCTGCGCTAAGGGCGGCAAGCCCGCATCCGGCGGGCAACCGAGGGGCGCATGAGGTTGGCCGCGTCCCGCAACCGCGCCGTTCAACGGCGCGTCGGATCGCGACCCTTCCCAGACGAAAGCTTCCCTATGACGAAATTCTCCGATCTCAAGCTTGACCCCAAGGTGCTGCAGGCTGTGGCCGAGGCAGGCTATGAGACGCCGACCCCCATCCAGGCGGGCGCGATCCCGCCCGCGCTGGAAGGTCGGGACGTGCTGGGCATCGCCCAGACCGGAACCGGAAAGACCGCCGGATTCGTGCTGCCCATGATCACCCTGCTGGGCCGGGGCCGCGCGCGCGCGCGGATGCCGCGCAGCCTGGTGCTGTGCCCCACCCGCGAACTGGCGGCCCAGGTCGCCGAAAACTTCGACACCTATGCCAAGCACACCCGCCTGACCAAGGCGCTGCTGATCGGCGGCGTGTCGTTCGGTGAACAGGACAAGCTGATCGACCGCGGCGTCGATGTGCTGATCGCCACCCCGGGCCGGCTGCTGGACCATTTCGAACGCGGCAAGCTGCTGCTGACCGGCGTTCAGATCATGGTCGTGGACGAGGCCGACCGGATGCTGGACATGGGCTTCATCCCCGACATCGAGCGCATCTTCCAGCTGACGCCGCCGCTGACCCGCCAGACGCTGTTCTTCAGCGCCACCATGGCGCCCGAGATCGAGCGCATCACCAACACATTCCTGCACAACCCCGAGCGGATCGAGGTTGCCCGCCAGGCCACCGCCAGCGAGACGATCGTGCAGAAGCTGGTCGAGATCGTGCCCACCCGCAAGGACCAGACCGCCAAGCAGAAGCGCGAGCTGCTGCGCGCGCTGATCGACGCCGAGGGCCCCGAGTCCGAGGGCGGCAGCCTGAAGAACGCCATCATCTTCTGCAACCGCAAGACCGAGGTGGATGTCGTCGCCAAGTCGCTGAAGGCGCATGGCTATGACGCGGCCCCCATCCACGGCGACCTGGACCAGAGCCAGCGGACCCGCACCCTGGAAGGGTTCCGCGAGGGGTCGCTGCGGTTCCTGATCGCATCCGACGTGGCGGCCCGCGGCCTCGACATCCCGGCGGTCAGCCATGTCTTCAACTTCGACCTGCCCAGCCACGCCGAGGATTACGTCCACCGCATCGGCCGGACGGGTCGTGCGGGGCGTACCGGCACCGCGATCTCCATCGCGACACCGTCGGATGACAAGTACCTTGCGGCCATCGAGAACCTGGTCAAGCAGACGCTGCCCCGCGCCCCCGTCCCCGAGGGATTCTCGCTGAGCGAGGCCGCCGGCGAGGCCGCCCGTCCAGTCTCGGACCGCGGCGGCCGCGCGGCCACCAGCCGCACCCGCAGCCGGGTCCGTGGCGAGCGGACGGCCGAGCGCCCCGATCGCGAGGCCGCGGCGGATGCCGTGCCGCTGGCCGAGGCCGCGACAGCCACGCCCGATCTGGCCGACCAGCCCGAGATGCGCGCCGAACCCCGGTCCGAGGCGCGTCCCGAACCCCGCCGCCGCGACGAGGAGGGCCGCGACCGCACCGCCGATCGGACGACCGCCGAGCGTCCGGCCGAGCGTGGCGACGAGCGCCGGGATCGCGGCACCGAGCGTCGCGCCGAGCGGGCCGAGCGCGCCGAGGACCGCAGAGACGACCGCCGCGGCGAGCGCGGCCTGGACCGCCGCAGCGAGCGTGGCGACGAGCGTCGCAGCGAGCGTGGCGACGAGCGTCGCGGAGAGCGTGGCGACGACCGCAGGGGCCGCGACCGTGACCGTGGTCCGGCGCTGCTGGGGATGGGCGAGCATGTGCCCGACTTCCTGCTGACCAGTTTCGCCCCGTCGATCGCCGCCACCGCAGCACGGATGAGCGCGGCGGACGCTGCCGCCGAACCCGGCGCGGCCGAGCCGCCGCAGGACAGCCCGCAGCCGCACGAGAACGCGGCGGCCGCACCGGTGACCCAGGAGGCGCCGGACGAGCGCGCCAAGGACAACGAGCGCGCGAAGGACAACGCCGCCCAGGACACGCCCGAGACCGGGCCGCAGGACGCACCGGCGAAAGCCGAAAAGCCCAAGCGGACCCGGACGCGCGCCCGCAAGAAACCGGCCGCCGAGGCGGCATCGGCTGACGAAGCGACCGCGGCGCAGGACGGGACGGCGGACACCGCCACACCGGACCGCGCCTCGCAGCAGGACCAAGACACCCCCCCGCCTGGCCAGTCCGACGGGGGCCACGTCCCAGAGGAAGCGGCAGCCACGCCGCCCCACGCTCTCTCCGAGGAACGTGAGGCCACCGCGCCCGATGCCGCGCAGGCCGAGGCCGCACCCGCGGTCCCGGCAGACCTGCCGTCCGACGCCCTGCCCGAGGAACGCGAGGCGGTCGCCGTCGCGTCGGTCCCGACCGAGGCCGATACGGCCGTGCCGCACCACGTGCCACCGATGACGCAGGACGGCCTGGACGCGCACGACAGCGGACCGCTGCCGGCCGCGCCCCCGCCGTCCGGCGAGGGGCCGCAGGCCGCGGCTGCCGACCGCCCGGCTGGCGATCCGTCGATGACCGAGCCCGGTCTGGACGCGCACGCCGACGCGGAGGACTCGCCCGGCGCGGCCGGTCCCTGACCCGGCCGCCGACCGCCAGCCGCCATGCCGCCGCGCGATCCTGACGCCGCGCCTGCGCGCCCGGCCTGGGCGTGGTTGGCGCTGGACCTGCTGACCGGCGCGGCCGCGGCGCTGGGCCAGGCGCCGTGGGATCTGTGGCCCGTCACGCTGGCCGCGATGGCGGTGATGCTGTGGCGCGTGGGCTCGGCCCCCGGCGCACGCGCGGCCCTCTGGCGGGGGCTTGCCATCGGCACCGGGCATTTCGCGGTCGCCATGCTGTGGATCGCCCAGCCGTTCCTGGTCGAGCCCGAGATCTACGGCTGGATGGCCCCCTTTGCGCTGACGCTGACCGCGCTGGGGGGCGGGCTGTTCTGGGCCGCGCCCGCGTGGCTGGGCCACCGCCTGGGCCATGACCGGGCCAGCCGGGCGGCGGCCGTGGCGCTGCTGCTGGTGGGGTCGGACTGGTTGCGGGGCTGGTTGTTCACCGGCCTGCCCTGGGCGCTGACCGGGCATGTCTGGATCGACACGCCCGCGGGCCAGATTGCCGCCTGGGGGGGTGCGCTGGCGCTGTCGGCCCTGACGCTGGCCGCGGCGGCCCTGCCGGTGACGCAAGGGCTGCGGCGCGGGACGGTGCTGGCCGCGATGCTGGTGGGCGCAGCGTGGTTTGCCGGGCTGGCGCGGCTGGCGCAACCCCTGCCCCCCGACACGCCGCATGTGATCCGGCTGGTTCAGCCGAATGCCGACCAGACGCTGAAATGGGACCCGGCCTGGGCCCCGCAGTTCTATCAGCGCCTGATCGACCTGTCCGCGGCCCCGCCTGGCGGGGGTCCCGACGGCCGGCGGCCCGACGCGGTGGTCTGGCCCGAAACCTCGGTGCCCTTCCTGCTGGATCAGGCGGAACCCGCGCTGGCCGACATCGCGGCGGCATCGGGCGCGCCGACGCTGGTCGGCATCCAGCGCTCGCAGGGCATGGCGTGGTACAACAGCCTGGCCGAGTTCACCGCCGACGCCCGCATCGGGCAGGTCTACGACAAGTTCCACCTTGTGCCCTTTGGCGAATACGTGCCCTGGGGCGACGCGCTGGCGCGGGTGGGCATCACCGCCTTTGCCGCACAGTCCGGCAACGGCTATGCGGCGGGGCCCGGCCCGCAGGTGCTGGACCTTGCCGGCCTGCCCCCGGTGCAGCCGCTGATCTGCTATGAGGCGATCTTTCCCCAGGACCTTGCCCGCAACGCCGGGCGACGCCCGGACTGGCTGCTGCAGATCACCAACGACGCGTGGTTCGGCACGCTGTCGGGACCCTATCAGCATCTGGCGCAGGCCCGGCTGCGGGCGATCCAGTCGGGCCTGCCGCTGCTGCGCTCGGCCAATACGGGCGTGTCGGCGGTGGTGGACGCGCGCGGCACGCTGCGCGCCAGCCTCGGCCTGGGCCTGTCGGGCGCGCTGGACGCGGTGCTGCCCGGTCCGCTTCCGCCCACGCCGTGGTGGCGCTGGGGCGACGCGCCGATGCTGGCGGCGCTGGCGGCCGGGCTGGCCGCACTGATCTGGCGCAGGCGGCGCATGCGGTCGGCCTGACCCCGGTCGTTGACGCTGCCTGCGCTGTCGCGTAGGTGCCGGTGGCGACCGTCACAACGGCTTCCTGGCGTGGCGGCGACATTGTCCAATGGAGCAACCCCATGCCGCGGCAGAACTATGTCTTCACCTCCGAGTCCGTCTCGGAAGGGCATCCCGACAAATTGTGCGACCAGATCTCGGACGCCGTGCTGGACGCCCTGCTCACCGAGGAACCGACCGCGCGTGTCGCCTGCGAGGTCTTTGCCACCAGCGACCTGGTGGTGATCGGGGGCGAGATCGGGCTGAGCGATCCCGCGGCGCGCGCGGCCCACATGGAGCGCGTGCCCGAGATCGCGCGCGCGGTGATCCGCGACATCGGCTATGACCAGGACAAGTTCAGCTGGCGGACCTGCGCGGTCCAGAACGTGCTGCACGAGCAGTCCCCGCAGATCTGGGACGGGGTCGGGACGGGGGGCGCGGGCGATCAGGGCATCATGTTCGGCTATGCCGTGGACGACACGTCCGAGCTGATGCCCGCGCCGATCCAGTACGCCCACGCGATCCTGCGCCGCCTGGCCGAGGTGCGCCACTCGGGCGAGCAGCCGTCCTTGGGTCCCGACGCCAAGTCGCAGCTGTCGGTGCGCTACGAGGGGGGCGTGCCGGTCGGCGTGACGCAGATCGTCGTCAGCCACCAGCACAAGGACGAGGGCCAGACCAGCGACGACATCCGCGCCATCGTGGAACCCTATGTGCGCGAGGTGCTGCCGCCGGGCTGGCTGACCGACGAGACGGTCTGGCACGTCAACCCGACCGGCAAGTTCGTGATCGGTGGCCCCGACGGGGACGCCGGGCTGACCGGGCGCAAGATCATCGTGGACACCTATGGTGGCGCGGCGCCCCACGGGGGCGGCGCGTTTTCCGGCAAGGACCCGACCAAGGTGGACCGCTCGGCGGCCTATGCGGCGCGCTACCTGGCCAAGAACGTCGTGGCCGCCGGGCTGGCGAAACGCTGCGTCATCCAGTTGAGCTATGCCATCGGCGTGTCCGAGCCCCTGTCGATCTATGCCGACACCTTCGGCACCGGCACCGTCAGGGACGCCGAGATCGAGCGGGCGGTCGCCCAGGCGATGGACCTGACCCCCAAGGGCATCCGCGACCATCTGGACCTGTGCCGTCCCATCTATCGGCGCACTGCGGCCTATGGGCATTTCGGCCGCGCCCCGGAGGCGGACGGCGGCTTCAGCTGGGAACGCACCGACCTGACCGCGGCCCTGACCCGCGGGCTGTAGGGCGCAGGCTGCCCCTTTGGCCTGTCCCCCCAAGGGGGCGGGCCGTCTTCCCAGCTCAGTCGGCGGGGACCAGGCGGGTCACGCCCTCGGCCGCGGCGCGGGCCAGCGCGGGGTCCAGCGACATGCCGATGTATTCCCCCCGGCGCCACAGGTCCGCTAGGTCGTCGTAATGGCGCGACAGCGGGTGCCCGGACTGGCCGGTCGAGATGATGAACACCGAGCTGTCCGGGTCCGCCAGGTCATAGACCCCACGATAGCCCGCGCCCGTGACATGGGCATAGGGGTTGGCCGCGCCCGGCCCGTTCAGCGTGCCCGCGCGCGCGACGGTAAAGCTGTCGCCGGCGGTGGACTGGACCAGGCTGACGACCCAGCCCAGCACCGGCACCCGCCCCAGTCCGGGATGTTCGTGCCGTGCCGCGTGCAGGTCGCCCCAGCGCCAGCTGGTCACGTCCTGCCCAAAGCGCGCCGTCAGGTCCACAAGGGCCGCGTCAAGCGACTGGCGCGCGATGGTCACGCAGTCCTCGGTCGGGGCCGACTGGATCACGTCGCACCAGGCCGCGGCGCCGTCGGTGTTGCGGAACACGCGGTCGATGAACGCCGGGCGCAGCCGCGCGCCGATGCGGTCGCCGATGGGGCCAAGCTCGTCCTGGATCAGGCGGCGCTGCAACTCGGCCATCCAGGCCGCGTGGATCAGCGGCTCGGGCCGGTGCTCGCCCATGGCGCCGTCCCATTCGGCCAGAAGGCCCAGCGCCTCTTGCCGCTGACGCTCGGGCGTGCCGGGGGCGGCCGGCTCGTCGGTGAACCACAGGTCCGCGCCGACCAGCGGCAGCAAGGCGCGCGCCGCCGGGCTGACGCTGTCAAGCTGCGCGTCGATGAAGCTGTCGCGGGAATGGACCTCGCGCCCGGCCAGCAGCCGGTTCAGCCGCGCCAGCCGCAGCGCGCTGTCCCGGTCATACCCCAGCGGCCAGACGGCCGTTGCCGGGGGAACGGCCGGGGCCGCGGCGGTGCCTGGCGGTCCCGTGGCGGGCACGGCCACGCCGGCCGGCACGACGGCGGGGGTGGCCGCGACCGGGGCGGCCTGACCGGAGGCGGGCGCCGCGCCCCCCGGGCCCAGCGGCCCCAGCGGCGCGGCGGCCCCCGTCACAAGGGGCGCGGCCCCCTCGGCCTCCTGCCCTGCGGCGTTGGCAAATCCCGCCGCCTCGGCCCCGGTCGCCACGACAAGGCCGATCACCGACGGGCTGAGCCGCTGCGCGTCGTCAGCGGCCACTGGGTCCAGCCAGCGCACGGACCCCAGCCGCATGGGCGCAGGCAGGCGGCCCAGCGTGGGGTGATCGTCCGGGCGGCGTGGGATCGTTCCGGCCAGCACCTGCGCCACGCCGCCTGCATCGGCCAGCGTCACCTGCACCGCCGGGGCCACGATGCCTGCGGCGGCGCGCTGGCCCGCGGCCCGGTCGGGCGCGCGCATCAGCCCGACAAGCGCGCTCATCGTGGTGTCCTGCGACGACAGCCCGGTCCAGCGCAGCGCCGCGACATGGCCGCCCGGCGTGACCGAGGCCAGCCCCGCGTGCGCCCCCGGGATGACCGGCCCGGCGACGGTGTCGCGCAGGATGATCTCCTGGTCCGCCGCGCCGTTGATGCGGATCACCTCGCGCCGGGTGGTGAAATCCGTCCAGCCCTGCGGGCCGAGATAGCGGTCCGCGTCGCCCGGCTGCGCCTCGACCATGAGGACATCCTGGTCGTCGATCGCGGCCGGGGTCAGCCCCCAGGCAAGGCCGGGATTGCGCCCCGACAGCACCGCCGGGATGCCGGGGATCGTGCCGCCGATGACCCCGCCCGAGGACAGCTCGATCCGCGCCAGGTACCACAGCGACGGCGCGGTCAGCGCCACCTGGGGGTCGTTGGCCAGGATCGGCGCGCCCGCCGCCGTGCGCGCGCCGTCCGCCGCCCAGCCGTTGCCCCCGGTGCCAAGGCCCGTCACCACGAACCCCGCCAGGCGGTCGAACCAGTCCGGGTCCGGGTCCTCCTGCGGGGGGGCGAAGCGCGCATCCCCGAACAGCGCCTGATAGTCGGGCAGCGGCGGCTCGCCCGGGGCCGAGACGAGGTCGGCGGCGCGTTCCGGCACGGCCAGCGCCACCTGCGCGCGCGTCACCTCGGCCCGCAGTTGCGACGTGGCCCCCGCCGCCACCAGCTTGAGGATCGCCAGCGAGTCCGCCGGCTGCCAATAGGCGATGTCGTCGGGGTACAGGAAGAACTCGGGCGCGCCCCGGCCCCGCGCGCCCGCGTTGATCTGTTCGATCCAGGCATTGACGCCCGCGGCATAGGCGGTCAGCGCGGCCTGCGTGGCGTCGTCCTGCGCGGCGACGGACGCCTGCGCCGCCCGCCACAGCCCCAGCCGGCGCGCCATGTCGTCGGCGGCGAACGCCCGTGCGCCGTGGATCTCGGCCAGCCGCCCCTGGGCCGCGCGGCGCAGCACGACCATCTGGAACAGCCGATCCTGCGCATGCGCCAGCCCCAGCGCAAAGAACGCATCCGTGTCGGTCGCGGCAAAGACATGGGGGACGTTTTCCGTCGTGCGCACGATCTCGACCGGAGCGCCGATCCCGCTGACGCGCAGCTCGGCGTTGTAGTCGGGCAGCGAGCGGACGGCGAAATACCACGCCAGCGCCGTCGTCGCGACCAGGCCCACGATCAGGCCGACAGTCACCCGCACCAGCCAGCGAAACAGCGTCAGCATGGGGGCGGTCCTTTGGCAAGCAGCGCCGCAGGCGGGACGTTGACCGGGGCGCGGGGCAGTGGAAGGGTTGTCGAGTGCGGCTGATAGGCCAGCCGGCACCGCAGATCAACGAGGCTGAGGGGCGTGCATGGCGAACGTGGCATTTCTGGGACTGGGCGTGATGGGGTTTCCGATGGCGGGCCACCTTGCTGCCGCGGGTCATCGCGTGACGGTCTTCAACCGCACCCCCGCCAAGGCCGAGGCCTGGGTCGCCCGCCATGGCGGCGGCCACGCCCCGACGCCCCGTCAGGCGGCGCAGGGCGCGGACTTCGTCATGGCCTGCGTGGGCAACGACGACGACCTGCGCGCCGTCTGCACCGGCCCCGATGGCGCCTTTGCGGCCATGGCGCCGGGCGCGGTGCTCGTGGACCACACCACCGTCTCGGCGGCCGTCACCCGCGAGCTGGCCGCGGTGGCGGCGGGACTGGGTGCGGGCTTTGTCGATGCGCCGGTGTCGGGGGGCCAGGCGGGCGCGGAAGGCGGGCAGCTGTCCATCATGTGCGGCGGGACCCAGGCCGACTATGATGCGGCCGAGCCGGTCATGGCGGCCTATGCCCGCATCTGCCGCCGCATGGGCGACAGCGGCGCGGGCCAGCTGACCAAGATGTGCAACCAGATCGCCATCGCAGGTCTGGTGCAGGGGCTGGCCGAGTCGCTGAACTTTGCCGAGCGGGCGGGTCTGTCGATCCCCCAAGTGGTCGAGGTCATCAGCCAGGGCGCCGCCGGCAGCTGGCAGATGCAGAACCGCCACGCCACCATGGCCGAGGGGCGATACGACTTCGGCTTTGCGGTGGACTGGATGCGCAAGGACCTGGGCATCTGCCTGGCCACGGCCAACGAGACCGGGGCCAGCCTGCCCGTCACGGCGCTGGTGGATCAGCTTTACAAGGAGGTGCAGGCCATGGGCGGCGGACGCTGGGACACGTCCTCGCTGATCGCCCGCCTGCGGCGATAAGGCGCGACAGGTCCGCCGATCCCGCGCCCAGCCCTGCCTGCGGCGGCACGCCGGGCGGGCGTCTGGTCAGGATGCGCGCGTCAGGGGCGCGCCGATCCGGCCCACGGTGTGCCCGGGGCACGCGCGGTCAGGCGGGACCGACGCCTCAGGACCCCGGCACACTGGCCGGCGCGCCGCAAAAGCCGCCCACGGGCGCTGCGCCCGAGCCCAGCGCCAGCAGCGCCGGCGCGTCATAGGGATTGGGCCGCACCGCCGCCAGGTCAAGGGCGATCAGGCCCGCGACCATCGCGCAGGCCACAGCCGCGATCGTGCGCCGGGTCATTGACGCGGCTCCATCCCGAACCAGGGCCGCAGGCGCAGACCCAGGACCGAGCCGGCGAAGGCGGCGGCGAACCAGACCCAGCCATGCAGGCTGCCGGTGGCGATGCCCGAATAGAACGCACCCACGTTGCAGCCGAAGGCCAGTCGCGACGAATAGCCCAGCACCAGGCCCGACAGCGCCGCCGCGACCCAAGCGCGCGCGGGCAGGCGCGCCACCGGCTGGTCCAGCGCGCCGGGCCGCCGCAGGCTGATCCACGCGGCCCCCAGGATCATCCCGATGTTGGTCAGCGAGGTGTAGTCGGTCAGGATGCTGGCGCCCAGCCGCTCGGCATTGATCGGCGCGGCCCAGAACGCGGACGCCGACAGATCGACGCCCACCGCCGACGCCCCCTTTGCCGCCCACAGGCCCAGCCCGTAGACGACCCCCCAAGGCTGGCCCGCGACGACCAGGTTCGCGATGGCGAGCGCCGCCAGCAGCACCGCCGCCAGCACATAGCGCCCTGGAATGCGCCGCGTGCCCGGCGCGGCCCGGGCCAGGACGATGGCCGCGGTTCCTGCCAGCAGCGCCAGCGTGACGGCCAGTCCCGTGCCCCCCGACAGGACGATGGGCGGCAGCGCGCCCAAGCCCGTCCACCAGTCGAGGTGCAGCGTGCCCAGCAGGCTGCCGATGCAGAACAGCGGCAGCGCGACCAGCGCGACCGCGTTGCCCGACCCGGCGTTGACCAGCGTGCCCGACCCGCAGCCCAGCACGACCTGCATGGCGGTGCCGAAGACGAACGCGCCGCCGATCATCGCCCAGCCGATCCGGCCCTGCGATCCGACCAGCTCGTCCGCGCCGGAGCCAAGCAGCGGGATGGCCGCCAGCGCCACCAGAGCGATCGAAAGCAGCTGCGCCAGCACCCCGCCCGGATCGCGCCGCAGGATCATCGCCCGCCACGGCCCGGCAAAGCCGAAGCGCAGCCCTTCCAGCACCAGCCCGAAGCCGAGGCCAAGGACCAGCATCAGGCCAAAGCGTGCGCCCGCAAGGGTCGTCGTGGCGGCGACGGCCGCCAGCACCAGGAGGGCAAAGGGCAGCCCCACGCCCCGGCGGGCCAGGGGCTGGGCTGCGGATGCGAGGGTCGTGTCGGCCATGTCAGTCCCCGAAGATCTGCCGGCTCAGGTTGGCAAGCAGGCCGGGCACGTTCTCCATCGGCAGGTCGGCCTGCGAGTATTCCACCATCGAGCCGGGATACAGCTTGACGTTGTCCAGCCCCGCAAGCTCGGACAGGGCGAACCACTGGGTCGCGGCCCAGTGCCCGGTGTTGCAGAAGGAGACGACCTCGTCGCCGTCCTTGATGCCCAAGGCCTGCTTCAGCCCGGCCACGTCCGTCGAGGACGACAGGGTCGGCGTGCCGGGGGTGAAGAAGGTGGAATGGGGCAGGCTCTGGGCGCCGGGCAGCGTGCCGGGCCGCTCGGCGACGTCGTGCTTGGTGCGGCCCTCGTAGAACTCGGTCGGGCGCGCGTCCAGCAGCACGGCGTCATGCGTCCCCTCGACCACCTGCGTGACGCCTTCGGTCGAGGCGAGCCAGGTGTCCGAGAAGGTCAGATCAAGCTCGGTCGGTTGGGGCGTGACCGGCGCGGTGTCCACCGGCAGGCCGGCCGCCGTCCAGGCCTGGGTGCCGCCGTTCAGGATCGACAAATCGGTGAAGCCGGCGGACTTCAGCGTCCAATAGGCGCGCGCGGCGGCGCCGAAATCGGTGTCCGTCTTGCCCTCGGGCACGATCACGATGGGCGCGTCCAGGCGCAGGCCAAGCCGTTCCAGATCGGCCTCCAGGGCCTCGACATCGGGGACGGCGCCCGGGTTGGCCTTGCCCCCGCGGAAGGTCGCATAGGGCGCGGGGATCGCACCGGGCAGATGGCCCTTGTCGTAGCTGGCATCGCGCAGGTCCAGGATGATCGGCTGGACCGCCTGTCCCCTGGCCGCCAGCTCGGTCGGCGTGACCAGCGGCGCGAAACTCGCCGCGAACGCCCCGGTACCGAAAAGCGCCGCCGCGCAGGTCGCAAGAATGATCCGGCCCATCACATCTCTCCCATGGCAATGCGCACGATGTAGGAATAGCGGCGAGGGCCCGCCAGAGCGGGCGGCCCCGCAGCGGCCGCACGGCGTTCCGCCCGGACGGGGCAGGACGCGATTTTCTTCCCGCATCGGCGCTCTCAGGCGTCAGCCAGACCACGTAGGGGCGCGCGGGACGGACGCTTGTCCTTATTTTGGCCGTGGCTGGCCGTCCCTTGGCCTTGCCCGACGCCGCCACGCGCCGGACGGGCTTGATCTGCGCGCCCGGTGCGGCAATCCTGCAAAGCCGGCGCGGCCCTGAACGGGCACGCCCGCGCAGGGCGCGCCAGCGGGGACGGGATGAACAGCAGGGATGCCGAAGTCGTCAGCGCCCGGGGGATCACCAAGGCGTTCGGGACGGCAGGCGGGACGGTCGCCGTCCTCAACGGGGTCGATCTGTCGCTGCGGGGGGGCGAAAGCGTGGCCGTCACCGGCGAGTCGGGCAGCGGCAAAAGCACGCTGCTGCACCTGATCGGCGGGCTGGACGTGCCGGATGCCGGTGCGCTGACGGTGCTTGGGACCGACCTTCGCACAGCGGCCGACCGCGCGCGCGCGGCGCTGCGGCGCGACCGCATCGGCATGGTGTTCCAGCAGTTCAACCTGATCCCGTCCCTGACGGTCGCCGCGAACCTGGCCTTTCAGGCGCGCCTGGCCGGTCGCCACGATCCCGCCCGCGTCAAGGCTCTTGCGGCCGCGCTGGGTCTGTCGGACCTGATGGGACGCTATCCCGAGCAGCTGTCGGGCGGCCAGCAGCAGCGCGTCGCCATCGGGCGCGCGCTGGCGGGTCAGCCGCCGCTGGTGCTGGCGGACGAGCCGACGGGCAACCTGGACGAGGCGACCGGCGACGCCGTGGCCGCGCTGATGCTGTCGCTGGTGCGCCAGCAGGGCACGACGCTGGTGCTGGTCACGCATTCGCTGCGGCTGGCGGCCCTGTGCGACCGCCGGGTTCACCTGAGCGCGGGGCGCCTTGCGTGACCCGGCGCGCGCGCCTCGTGCTGTCGGCGCTGCTGTCGCACTGGCGCAGGCGGCCATGGCAGCTTGTCATGCTGCTGGCGGGCATCATGCTGGCGACCGCGCTGTGGTCGGGGGTGCAGGCGGTGAACGCCGAGGCGCGGGCCAGCTATGCCAGGGCCGCCGATCAGCTTGGCACCGGCGCGCTGGAGCGGCTGGAGCCACGCCCCGGCACCGAGCTGACGACCGCGGATCATGTCGCGCTCAGGCGCGCGGGCTGGCTTGTCTCGCCCGTGGTCGAGGGGCGGCTGCGGGCGGGCGAAGGCCGCGTCGCCGTCCTGGGGATCGAACCGGCGACGCGCACGACGCTGGGCACGGCGCAGGGGGCGGCGGTCCCTTCGGGCGACCTGCTGGCGTTCATCACCCCGCCGGGGCAGGGCCATGCCGACCAGGCGACGGCCGCAGCCCTGGCCGGCGTCGATCTGGGCGGGCTGACGATCGTGCCGGGGACCGACGTGCCGCCGAACACGCTGGTCGTGGACGTGGGGATCGCGCAGCGGCTGCTGGCCCGCGGCGACCGGCTGAGCGCGCTGGTCCTGGCGCCCGATCAGCCCGCGGGGCTGCCGCCGGTCGAGGGGATCGTCCCCCAAGCGGTCCGCGCCCAGCCGCAGGGCCGCGCGGACCCCGCGGCGCTGACGGCCAGCTTTCACCTGAACCTGACCGCCTTTGCGCTGCTGTCCTTCATTGTCGGGCTGTTCATCACCCAGTCCGCCGTGGGCCTGGCGTTCGAGCAGCGCCGGCAGGTCGTCCGCACGCTGCGCGCTCTGGGCGTGCCGCTGGCCGAGGTGCTGGGCGTCCTCGCGGCCGAGCTGGCGCTGCTGGCGCTGATCGCAGGCACGGCGGGGGTCGTTCTGGGCTGGGCGGTGGCGGCGGCGCTGATGCCAGGCGTCGCCGCCACGCTGTCGGGGCTTTACGGCACCGACGTCAGCGGCGGGCTGGCGCTGCGGCCCGGATGGGTTCTGTCGGGCCTTGCCATGGCCCTGGCGGGCGCGGGCGTCGCGGGCGCGCGGGGGCTGGTGCGGACCGCCCGGATGCCCCTGCTGGCGGCGGGACAGGGGCGGCCCTGGGCGCTGGCCGCCGCGCGGGGGCTGCGGGGGCAGGCGCTGGCGGCGGTGGCCTTGATGGCGGCGCTGCCGCTCTGCCTTGCTGCGGGCGGGCTGGTCGGGGGATTTGCCGCCATGGCGTGCGGGCTGCTGGCGGCGGCGCTGCTGCTGCCGGTCGTGCTGGACGCGGTGCTGCGCGCCCTCGCGGCGCGGGTGCGGGGCGTGCTGACGCAATGGTTCGTCGCCGATACGCGCCAGCAGCTCAGCGGCCTGTCGCTGGCGCTGATGGCGCTGATGCTGGCGCTGGCGGCCAACATCGGCGTGGGCACCATGGTCGGCAGCTTTCGCACCACCTTCACCGGCTGGCTGGACCAGCGCCTTGTGGCCGAGCTTTACGTCAACGCCCGCACCGAGGACGAGGCCGCCGCGATCCGCGACTGGCTGGCCCCGCAGGTGGACGCGATCCTTCCGATCTGGAGCGCCGAGGCCAGCTTGCGCGGCCAGCCCGGCCGCATCTTCGGCGTGGTGGACCACCCGACCTATCGCGATCACTGGCCGATCCTGTCGGCGCAGCCCGGCGCATGGGACGCCGTAGCCCAGGGAACGGGCGTGCTGGTGAACGAGCAGCTTTACCGGCGCGCGCGGCTGGCGCTGGGCGACAGCCTCGATCTGCCCGGCGGCGCGCTGCCGGTCGCGGGCGTCTATTCCGACTATGGCAATCCCAGCCCGCAAGCCATCCTGGGGATGGACAGCTTTACCCGCCGCTTTCCCGACGCGCCGCGGCTGAACCATGCGGTCCGCGTCCCGTCCGACCGCGCACCCGCCCTGGCAGACGCGCTGAGGGTGCGGTTCGCCCTGCCCGACAGCGCCGTCAGCAACCAGGCCGAGGTCAAGGCGCTGTCGCTGCGCATCTTCGAGCGGACCTTTGCCGTCACCGCGGCGCTGAACGTGCTGACGCTGGGCGTGGCGGGGATCGCGCTGCTGACCGGGCTGCTGACGCTCGCCTCGATGCGGCTGCCGCAACTGGCGCCGGTCTGGGCCGCCGGGCTGACACGGCGGCGGCTGGCGCGGCTGGAGCTGGCGCGCACGCTGGTGCTGGCGGGGGCGACGGCGGTCTATGCCGTGCCGGTGGGGCTTGGGCTGGCCTGGATGCTGCTGGTCGTCGTCAACGTCGAGGCGTTCGGATGGCGGTTGCCGATGCGGATCTCGGCCGACCTGATCGTGCGCCTGGGGCTGGCGGCGCTGGCGACCGCGCTGGCGGCGGGCGCGCTGCCGGCGCTGCGGCTGGCGCGCATCACGCCCGCCCAACTGCTGAGGGTCTTTGCCGATGAACGCTAGGTGGCTGCTGATCGCCCTGCTGTGGGGCCCGCTGCCCGCGGCGGGGCAGCAGGACGGCTTTGCGGGCCTGGGCAGCGATGTCGAGGGGTTCGCCCTGCCCGACCCGGCCCGTCCCCTTGCCTTCCCGCGCGACCATGGGCCCCATGACGCGTTCCGGATCGAATGGTGGTATCTGACGGCCAACCTGCGCGGCGACGACGGGCGCGACTATGGGGCGCAGTGGACGCTGTTCCGCTCGGCCCTGTCGCCCACGGGGGCGCAGTCCGGGTGGTCCACGCCGCAGGTTTGGATGGCCCATGCGGCCGTCACCACGCCCGATGCCCACCACGTGGCCGAGCGGTTCGGCCGGGGCGGCATCGGGCAGGCGGGCGTCGTCGCGCAGCCGTTCGCGGCCTGGATCGACGACTGGTCCCTGGGCGCCGAGGGCGGGGCCGACGGCCTCGACCGGCTTGCCATCAAGGCGCGGGGCAGCGATTTCGCCTATGCGCTGACGGCGGTGGCGGAGGGGCCCCCGGTCGCGCATGGCAAGGACGGCTATTCGGTCAAGGGTCCGGGCGGGCAGGCCAGCCATTACTATAGCCAGCCGTTTTACCGCGTGACGGGCCAGTTGTCCCTGCCGGATGGCGCGGTTCATGTGTCCGGCCTGGCGTGGCTGGACCGCGAATGGTCGTCGCAGCCGCTGGACCGCAGCCAGACCGGCTGGGACTGGTTCGCCCTGCATCTGGATGACGGCCGCAAGCTGATGGCGGCGCAGGTCCGGGGGGCCGAGCCTTTCGTCTTCGGCAGCCTGATCGACGCGAATGGCCGCGTGCGTCCGTTGGAGGGTGCCGATATCGCCCTGCGCCCCGGCCGGGGGACGCCGCCGGTGTCCTGGTCGGTGGACCTGCCCGGCGAGGGGCTGGAACTGACCGTCGAGGCGGTCAATCCCGACAGCGCCATGACGACCTCGGTGCCCTATTGGGAAGGCCCGGTCCGGGTGGGGGGGAGCGTCGGCGGGCGCGGCTATCTGGAGATGACGGGCTATCCCCTCGACTGACGCGCGCGGGGGCTTTCCCCGCGCGCCCCGGGCGGCGCGGCAAGGCGCTGCGCGCTGACCCCGATCGGCAGCACCGTTCAGGGGATGACGACCGGGACGGGATGGCGCCGCGTGGACCCCGCCCGTCAGGCGATCGTGAAGACGCCCGTCGGGGCGGCGCGGCCCCGCACGTTCACCTCGCCCAGCCAGCGCAGCCCGTTTTCGGCCGGGACGACGCCTGCCCTGTCAGGACCTCGACGCTGCGTCAGCGGCGGTCAGACCCGCCCTCGGCGGCGTCTGCATCAAGCCCGGCCGTGATCGAGGCCGGGTTTGCTGCCCGCGGGCGCGCTCCGCCGTTGCGGGACAAGGCCGCGCGGCCCAGGATCATAAGGGTCACGGGCGTGGTGGTCATCATCAGCGCGCCGATGACGATTTCATGGATGACCAGCCGGTCCCCGGTCAGCGTGAACAGCAGGGCAGACCCCAGCATCACCCCCGCCGTGCCCCAGCTGGTGCCCAGCGTCGGCGCGTGGATGCGGTCGAAAAAGCTGGACAGCCGCACCAGGCCCAGGGCGCCCAGCAGGGTCAGGCCGCTGCCCAGGACGACGAGGACCGCGATCACGATCGCCGCCCACAGGGGAACCTGTGCCAGGTGGCTGGTCATTCGATGACCTCGCCACGCAGCAGGAACTTGGACAGGGCGACCGTCGAGACAAAGCCCAAGGCGCCGATGATCAGCGCCCCCTCGAACAGATAGGAACTGCCCAGCCGCATCCCTGTCACCACCAGCAGCAGCATGCCGCAGACATAAAGCGCATCGAGGCTGAGCACCCGGTCCTGCGCCCGCGGCCCGCGCAGCAGCCGCAGGGTCGCCAGCAGCATCGCGAGGACAAGGCACAGCTGCGAAAGGGTCAGAGCGACGGTCAGGATGGTCTCGCTCATTGAAAGATCTCCAGCAGCAGCGCCTCGTAGCGGTTCTTCACCAGGTCGATCCAGCCGGCCTCGTCCACCAGATCGAAGACGTGCAGCAGCAACTCGCCGCTGTCGGGGTCATAGTCGAGCCACGCCGTCCCCGGCGTTGCCGTGACGATGAGGGCCAGCGTGGCCAGCCCGTTCGGCTCTCGCAGGTCCAGGGGAATGTGAACGAAGCCCGAGTGACGCTGCCCATGCCGCCCGCCGGTCAGGATCAGCCGCGCGACGGCGACGTTCGACCGTGCGATGTCGGCCGCGACGATCAGCACCAGCCGCAGGATCAGGTCCGGCCGGCGCAGGCGGGTGCGGTCGGGCGTCAACGCCGCAAAGGCGCGCCCGGCAAAGATGGCGACCACCGAGCCCAGGATCAGCTGTCCCGGCGAAAAGCTGGTCAGCACCATCCAGACCAGCACCAGCAGCAGCGTCAGCAGGGCATGGGGCAGAATCCTCATCCGCCGTTCCCCGCCCGCGCATCCACGGGCGGCGCGGTGACGACGCCGTGGATATAGATCTCGGGGCGCAGCAGCGCGTCGGCGGTCCGCGTCATGTAGCGCATGACCGGCTCGGCCTCGACCGTCAGCACCAGGCCGCCGGCGATGACCAGCGCCATGATCGGCAGCAGCTCCATCGTGGGGACGGCGGGCAGGTCCTCCTCGGCCGCCCAGAAGGTCTGCATCCCGATCCGCCCCAGCGCGATCATCGCCGCAAGGCCCGACACCAGCAGCAGCGTGACGAAGACCCAGCGCGCGGGCGACGACGTCGCATCGCCCATGCCCGCAATCGCACCGGCAAGGACCCCGAACTTGCCCAGGAACCCCGCCAGCGGCGGCAGGCCCGCCAGCATCAGCGTGCAGGCCGCAAAGCACAGGCCCAGCACGGTCAGCGATCCCGGCAGGAACACGCCCGTGACCTGCGGTTCGGGGTCGGGCTCGTCCTCGGACAGGTCCACGCCATAGAGCTCGGCGCTGAGCGCGAGGACCGCGGCGGCGCCCTGCTCGCGCGACATCGGCTCGGCCAGCAGGAACAGCGTCGCCAGCGCCGTGGTCGAGGCGAGCATGTAGAAGAGCCCCGCCCCCAGCATCTGCGCGTCCCCCTGCCCCAGCGCAAAGCCCGCGATGGTCAGCATCGTGCCCGAGGACACCAGCGTCAGGTTTGCCGCCATCCGCCCCAGCGCCTGCGCGGCCAGCGCGCCGGTCATGCCGAACACCACCGTCGCCATGCCGCCCCAGATCAGCACGTCCGCACCGAACCCGGCCGAGACGCCCGCCCCCGCGCCGAAGACCAGCAGCGAAAGCCGCAGGATGACATAGACGCCCAGCTTGGTCAGCAGCGCGAACACCGCCGCGACCGGGGCCGAGGCCGCCATATAGGTTCCCGGCAGCCACAACGACAGCGGCCAGGCGCCGGCCTTGACCAGGAACACCATGCCCAGGATCGCGCAGGCGCCATGGATCAGCGGCCGGTCCGCCTCGCTCAGCTGCGGGATGCGGGTGGCCAGGTCGGCCATGTTCAGCGTCCCGGTCACGCCATAGATGATGGCCACGCCCAGCAGGAACATCAGCGACGCGGTCAGGTTGACGGCGATGTAGTGCAGCCCCGCGCCCACCCGCTCGCGCCCCGAGCCGTGCAGCAGCAGCGCATAGGACGCGGCCAGCATGACCTCGAAGAACACGAACAGGTTGAACAGGTCGCCGGTCAGGAAGGCGCCGTTCAGCCCCATCAGCAGGAACTGGAACAGCGCATGAAACCGCTGGCCGCGCTGGTGCCAGCCGGCCCCCGCATACAGAATCGCCGGCAGCGCGAGGATGCCCGTGATGACCAGCATCATCGCCGACAGCCGATCGAGAACCAGAACGATCCCATAGGGCGAGGGCCAGTTGCCCAGCAGGTATAGCCCGATGGCGTTGCCGCCGGTGGCGGCGGTGCCCTCGGCCCGCAGCAGCAGCAGGCAGGCGATGACCAGCTGCACGCCACAGGACGCAAGGCCCAGGCCCAGCTTGGTCCGGCGCTGCCGCTCGTCGTAAAGCATCATGACGGCGCCGGTGATCAACGGGATCAGGATCGGCGCGACGATCAGATGCTCGGGCCCGCCGTTCACTGGTCACGCTCCTTTCCGTTCACGTGGTCGGTGCCGGTCAACCCGCGCGAGGCCATGATGACGACCAGGAAAAGCGCCGTGGTGGCAAAGCTGATGACGATCGCGGTCAGCACCAGCGCCTGCGGCACCGGGTCGGCATAGGCCGCCGGATCGACGAAGCCGCCCTTGGGCATGATCGGCGCCGCGCCCGACACCAGCCGCCCCATGCCGAAGATGAACAGGTTCACGCCATAGGACAGCAGGCACAGGCCGATGATGACCTGAAAGCTGCGCGGCCGCAGGATCAGCCAGACCCCGGACCCGACCAGCACCCCGATCGCCAGCGACAGGATCAGCTCCATCAGCGCGCCTCTCTGTGCAGGGCGGCGGCGGCGGTGTCCGTGGCCTCGCGCGCGCGCAGCCGGGCCGAGCGCAGCGACTGGTGGGCGATGGCGATCTGGATCAGCACCGAGGCGCCGACGACCGTGGCAAAGACCCCAAGGTCGAACACCATCGCGGTGGCCGCGGGGACCGGGCCGACCAGCGGCACGTCGACATAGCGGGCGCTGGCGGTCAGGAACGGATAGCCGAACAGGAACCCGCCGATCCCGGTGCCCGCGGCGATCAGCAGCCCGATCCCCATCCAGGTGGTCGGCCGGATGGTGATCCGGCTTTCGAGCCAGCGGACGTTCGTGGCCAGATATTGCAGCAGCAGCCCGATGGCGAAGGCCACGCCCCCCGCAAAGCCGCCGCCCGGCAGGTCGTGGCCGCGGAAGAACAGATAGGCCGCCAGCATGATCGACAGCGGAAACATCCACTGCATGATGACCGAGGGCACCGCCATCAG
The DNA here is from genome assembly GCF_003286075.1 of Paracoccus endophyticus. GTDB lineage: Bacteria > Pseudomonadota > Alphaproteobacteria > Rhodobacterales > Rhodobacteraceae > Paracoccus > Paracoccus endophyticus. Next base: position 108,514 of record NZ_QLUV01000009.1, read on the forward strand.
CACGTCGTGCGGCGTGGGCGACGTGCCATCCTCGGGCCCGGCGGCGGGAACGGGGCGCTGCTGTTCCGGCAGGGCGATGCTTTCGGGCGCAGGGCGAAAGCGGCGCAGCAGCGCAAAGCAGGTCAGCGCCACGATGGTCAGGACGGTGATCTCGCCGAAGGTGTCGAACGCGCGGAAATCGACCAGGATCACGTTGACGGCGTTGGTGCCACCGCCCTCGGAATAGGCGTTGCGGCGGAACCAGTCGCCGATGGAAAGCCCCGGCGCCGTCGACATGACTGCAAAGGCCAGGGCCGCGACCCCGGTTCCGCAGGCTGCGGCCAGGACGGCATCGCGCCCGCGGCGCAGCCGGGCCGGCAGCAGCACGTCCTCGGCGATCTTCTCGACACGCCTGGGCAGCCAGCGCAGGCCCAGCAGCAGCAGGACCGTGGTCAGGATCTCGACCAGAAGCTGCGTGACGGCAAGGTCGGGGGCCGAGAACCAGGCAAAGGTAAGGCAGGTGGCAAGCCCCGCCCCCCCCAGCATGACCAGCGCGGCAAAGCGGTGGTACTTGGCCTGCCAGGCGGCCCCCAGCGCGCAGGTCGCGCCCACGGCCCAGAGCAGCGCAAAGACCGGGTTTACGCCCTCGAACACCTGCCGGGGGACCAGCCGGGTGGCGCCCCACAGCACGAAGGCCGCCGCAAGCCACGTCAGGACGACGATCAGCCGCAGCTGCGGTTGCAGCGCGTCGGACCCCATGGCGCGATGCAGGACGCGCGGCCATTTCCACCCCAGTCGCAGCATGAGCGCGTCGAAGATGCGCTGCCCGCGGATTCGGTCCAGCAGCGGCGGCGCCTCGGCCTCGCCCGAGAAACGGCGCGCGCCCAGCGCATAGACGGCAAGGCCCGCGACCAGCGCCACCAGGCTCATCTTCAGCGGCGTGTTCCAGCCGTGCCACAGCGCCAGGCTGTAATACGGGGTGCGGTCGCCCAGCACCGCCACGGCGGCCACGTCCAGCACCCAGCGGGCGGCAAGGCCCGGAAAGATCCCCACCAGCAGGCACAGCAGCACCAGCGCCTCGACCGGGCGGCGCATCCAGCTGGGCGGCTCGTGCGGGGTCCTGGGCAGGTCGGTGGCGGGCGGGCCGAAGAACACGCTCATGATGAAGCGCAGCGAATAGGCGACCGAAAAGACGCTGGCGAAGACGGCGATATAGGGCAGCGCGTTGTCCAGCGCGCTGCCGTTGTGCCAGTCGGCGGCCTCGGCGAAGAACATCTCCTTCGACAGGAACCCGTTCGCCAGCGGCACCCCGGCCATCGACGCGGCGGCGACGATCGCAAGGATGCCGGTGCGTGGCATCGGTCCGAACAGCCCGCTCAGCCTGCGCATGTCGCGGGTGCCGGTCTCGTGGTCGATGATGCCCGCGGCCATGAACAGCGACGCCTTGAACAGGGCGTGGTTCAGGATGTGAAAGATCGCGGCGATGATCGCCAGTTCGCTGCCGATGCCGACCAGCGCGGTGATCAGGCCAAGGTGGCTGATGGTGGAATAGGCCAGCAGCCCCTTCAGGTCATTGCGCCACAGCGCGATCATCGCGCCGATCACCAGCGTCGTCATGCCGGCCCCCGCGACGATCCAGAACCAGGCCGGGGTCTGCCCCAGCGCGGGCGAAAAGCGCACCAGCAGGAACACCCCCGCCTTTACCATCGTCGCGCTGTGCAGATAGGCCGACACCGGCGTCGGCGCCGCCATCGCGTTGGGCAGCCAGAAATGGAACGGGAACTGCGCCGACTTGGTGAAGGCGCCGATCAGGAACAGGATCAGGACCGGCAGGTACAGCGGATGCGCCCGGATGACATCGCCCGACGCCAGCACGGTGTCGAGGTCGTAGCTGCCCACGATCTGCCCCAGCATCAGCATCGCCGCCAGCAGGCAGAACCCGCCGCTGGCCGTCACCGTCAGCGCCATCCGGGCACCGTCCCGCGCCGCTTGGCTGCGCTGCCAGTAGCCGATCAGCAGAAACGACACGACGCTGGTCAGTTCCCAGAACACCACCAGCCCGATGATGTTGCCCGAGATCAGGATGCCCGCCATCGCGCCGGAAAACGCCAGCAGCAGCGCGTAGAATCGCGGCACCGGGTCGGTCGGCGCCATGTAGTAGCGGGCGTAGATCACCACCAGCAGGCCGATGCCGAAGACCAGCAGCAGCATCAGCCAGGCCAGCCCGTCGAGCCGCAGGTCCAGGTTCAGGCCCAGGCTGGGCAGCCATTCGATCTGCGCCCGCAGCACCTCGCCCGTGGCGATCAGGGGAAACAGAAGCGCGAGGATCACCACCCCCGCCGCCATCACGGCGCCCGAGAGCCACGCCTCGGCATTGCGCGCCTGACGCGGCAGCGTCGAGGCGATGGCCGCCGCCCCGAAAGGCAGCCCCGTCAGGAGGAGAAGGGCGTTCTGTTCGATCATTCCGGCGCTTGATTTGATGGTGGACGGTCTAGGACAAGCCTTTGCGAATTGCCACCCTCGCGAACCGCGATCTGCACCGGCCCGCGCGCGGGTAGCCGCACCGGGGGCGAGGGATCGCCCCGTCCCCGACCCGTGGCGGGTCGGCACCGATCACTGTCGCGACGACGGCAGGGTCACGCTTTCAACCTTCGGCCGGCCGGGGGGCCACCGAGTCAGGGACTCATCCGCTGATCGGCGCCAGGGAGAAAGGCCGGAGATCCATTCATTATCCTTACCAAGATCAGACCATTATGAGGCAAAGTGGCGAAACTGATGCAGGATGGCGGAGATGAACCCCGTCATCCTGAAGCCTTTCCACCCGCAGTCTTTCAAGGATCTTCGCGCCTTCCGAGGATCACGCCGTATCCGCACAGCGCGCCGTGCAGCCGCTCTGCCGGCCTCTACTTCTCCATGACATAGCTTCCGGGCGCGTCCTGAAGGGGAGGATGCTTTTCGCTGCCCATCGACGGCGGCGCAACCTTCCTGCCCGAGCGCGCGGACAGCCAGGCCGTCCAGTCGCTCCACCAGCTGCCGTCGTGCCGGGTCGCGCCTTGCAGCCACTGGTCCGGGCTGGTCGCCGTGCTGCCACTGTCCCGGGTCCAGTGGGCGCCCTTGCCGCCCGGCGGATTGATGATCCCGGCGATATGGCCGCTGGAGGCGCGGACGAACCGCACGTCGCCGCCGAAAAGCTGCGTGATGCGCCACGCCGCATCCCAGGGCACGATGTGGTCCTTTTCGGCGCCGACCGCATAGCAGTCCAGCTTGATCCGTCCCAGATCGAGGGGCACGCCTTTCAGCGTGACCTTGCCCGGCTCGATCAGGTTGTTTTCGGCATAGGTGTTGCGCAGGTACCAGCTGTGGGCGGCGCGCGTCATGCGGGTGCCGTCGCTGTTCCAGTAGAGCAGATCGAAGGCGGGCGGCTTGTTGCCCAGCAGGTAGTTGTTGACCACGTTCGCCCAGATGAGATCATTCGAACGCAACAGGCTGAACATGTTCGACATCTCGCGGCTGTCGAGATAGCCGCGGTCCATCATCTGCTGCTCGACAAGGTCGAGCCCCGGCTCGTCCATGAAGACCGCGGTCTCGCCCACGCGCGAGAAGTCCTGGAGCGAAACCATGAAGCTGGCCGAGTTGATGCGCTTGTCGCCCTCGTCCTTGGCCGCCAGCATCGCAAGCGTCATCGTCAGAAGCGTCCCGCCGATGCAGTAGCCCATGACGTTGACCGTGTCAGCGCCGGTGATGTCCCGCGCCACATCGACGGCCTCGAGCAGGCCCAGGTCCATGTAATCCTCGATGCCGATCGCGTCCATCGAGGCGTCCGGGTTCTTCCACGAGACGACGAACACGGTAAAGCCCTGTTCCACAAGGTATTTCACCATGCTGTTCTTGGGCTGCATGTCGAGGATGTAGAACTTGTTGATCCACGGAGGCACGATCAGCAGCGGCACCTGATGGACCTGCCTGGTCGTCGGCTCATACTGGATGAGTTCGATCAGCTTGTTGCGATGGACCACCTTGCCGGGGGTCAGCGCAAGGTTGCGCCCCGGCGCGAAGGCGTCCGCATCGACCATGCTGAGCCGCCCGGCCGCCAGGTCGGCCATCAGGTTTCTCGCCCCGGCCGCAAGGCTGGTCCCGCCCGTCTCGATCGCCTTGCGCAGCGCGGCGGGGTTCGACAGCAGCATCAACGTCGGGCTCATCGCGTCGACGAACTGCCGAAGATGGAAATTGATGCGCCGCTGTTCGGCGTCGTCGGTGTCATCCGACCCGCTCTGCTCCATCAGCCAGTCCGAGGCGAGAAGATAGATCTCCATCAGCGTGCGATAGGCAGGGTTCGTGTGCCATTCGGGCGCCGCAAAGCGCTTGTCAGCCAGGGACGTGGGGGCTGTTTCCGGCACGGCCTCGGCTTTGCCCTGCCAGCGCTGCCCGGCCTCGTACCAGACGCTCAGCGCCGAGCGCCACAGTTCCTGATTGAACTCCAGGAGGGACCGGGCCGTTTCGGGCCGGGACAGCGAGCGAAGCCAGACGATGCGCAGGGCGCGCGCGATCTCTGCCCAGTCCAGGGGGATGACGTCGCGCAGGGGATTGGCATTCCACATCTGATCGACCGAGCGGAGCGTCGGGTTCTGGGACAACGCCTCCTGGAGGGTCTGGGCCCCCCCTGCGAACGATGCCGCAAGAGGAGACCCGGACGCGGTCCACCAGGCATGGTCCGGGTCGCCGGCGGTTCGCGTCGAGGCGGAAATCTGGTCCATCCAGGAACTCCAGAGTTGCAGCAGAACATCCGGCCCCGTCGCGCCTCCACCCTCTGACTTCGTGATCTCTCCGGCGTTCTTCTCTGGCATGTCGTTCCTCCCCGAGTGGATGCGGTGGCCTGGCCAGCGTTCAGAGGACGCCCCGGACTGAATCGCGCCAGCGCACCTGTCGGTCCTGCTCCTCTGTCGGATCAGAGCACCGTGTGGTCCTTCAGGCTTTCCAATCATGCTGTGCGCGGATCGCCGCGGTCAATCCGCCGAGTGCCGTGCCGGGGCGATAGTGACGGGGTCGGCCTGCCAGGGGCCCCCCCGAGCGGCCCGGGTCCTGACGCCGGCGTTCCTCGGCGTTGCATCCGGGCTGGTTCCGGGCCGGCAGGGTCCGACGACTGGACGCTTGCCCAACGGGACGCGCAGACATCAAGGTGCGTCAAGGCTTGCCGCCCTGCTCAGGCCAAGGGGTCCCTGCATGATCATCCGCACCAAGCCCGGTCTGCTGGATCTCGTCTTCACGATGCGCGGCTCGGTGTTGCCGCACATCGCCTTGCCGCTTTTCTGGCTGATGGCGGTGGCTGCCCTCATCGTGTGGGTAGAGCGGACCTGGCACCCGCTGCCTGTCATCGACGCGGCGCCCTTCACCGTGTTCGGGATTGCGCTGTCGCTGTTTCTGGGCTTTCGCAACAACGCGGCCTATGATCGCTGGTGGGAGGCGCGCCGGCTGTGCGGCGGGCTGCTGGCGGACCTGCGCTCGCTGGCCCGCGAGGCAGAGATCTTCCTGCACGACGAGGCGCTGCGTCAGGCGTTGCTGGATGGGGCGCTGGTCTTCCTTCATGTCCACCGCGCCAGCCTGCGGGGACAGGCGTTCGATCCTGACCTGCGCGCCCGGGCCGGCGCAATTCTGGATTCGCTCCAGCCGCCCGACGCCGCACTCGACAGGCTGGGCGCACTGGTGGCGCAGGCCCATGCAGCGGGCGCCCTCGACGGCTTCGGGGCCCGAACGCTGAGTGCCCGGCTGGCGAGCCTCGCCCTTCAGCAGGCCGGGTGCGAGCGGATCGCCAGCACGCCGCTGCCTTACGTCTACTCGCTGCTGATCTATCGCACCACCTACCTCTACTGCCTTCTGCTGCCTCTGGCGCTGGTCGGACTGGCGGGCTGGCTGACGCCGCTGTTCGTGTGCATCGCGGCCTATGTGTTCCTTGGGCTGGCCGAGGTGTCCGAGGAACTGAGCCAGCCCTTTGGCGACAACATCAACGCCCTGCCCCTTGATGCCCTGTGCCGCACGGCCGAGATCAGCCTTGCCCCGCACCTCGGGCGGCCCGCCCCCCCGCCGCTTTTGCCGACAGACTTTCACCTGCGATAGGAAAGCCGATGGAGGAGCGGTGCCTGGCCAAGGGGAAGGGTTGCCATGGCCGCAGCGCGGGACAGATACCGACCAGTCAAGGACATGCAGGGGAAACCTGCCTGACAGGCTTTGCACAGGCGCAGACATCATAGCGGGAGTGAGATCATGACAGACCTGTCGATCCGTCAAACCAGGGGACGCGGGCGTCTCTTTGATTCGATCCTCGATACCGTGGGGGACACGCCGGTCATCCGCGTGAACAATCTCGCGCCCGAGGGTGTGCGCCTTTACGTCAAGGCCGAGTTCTTCAACCCGGCGGCGTCGGTCAAGGACCGCCTTGCGCTGAACATCATCGAGGCGGCTGAACGCGCGGGCACCTTGCAGCCCGGCCAGACCGTGGTCGAGGCGACCAGCGGCAACACGGGCATCGGGCTTGCCATGGTCTGCGCGCAAAAGGGCTATCCGCTGGTGGTGACGATGGCCGACAGCTTCTCGGTCGAGCGGCGCCGGCTGATGCGGATGCTGGGGGCAAAGGTGGTGCTGACGCCCCGCGCGCAGAAGGGAACCGGCATGTACATGAAGGCCGTGGAGCTGGCCCGGGAACATGGCTGGTTCCTGGCCCATCAGTTCGAAACGCCGGCGAACGCCGACATCCACGAGGCGACCACGGCCCGCGAGATCATCGGCGATTTCGCCGGCGACCGGCTGGATTACGTCGTCACCGGCTACGGCACGGGTGGCACCGTGACCGGGCTGTCCCGCGTGCTGCGCCGCGAACGTCCCGAGACGAAGATCATCCTGTCCGAGCCCGCGGCCGCCCCCCTGGTGTCCAGCGGTGTCGCGCAGGCGCGCGGGGCGGACGGCGCACCGGCCGCCAGCCACCCTGCCTTCGAGCCCCATCCCATCCAGGGCTGGACGCCCGACTTCATCCCGCTGGTGTTGCAGGAGGCGATCGACAACCGCGGCTATGACGAACTGATCCCGGTCTCGGGCGCTGACGCCATCGCCTGGGCGAAGACGCTGGCCGCCCGCGAAGGCATCCTGACCGGGATCTCGGGCGGGGCGAGCCTTGCCGTCGCCATGCAGATCGCCGAACGCGCAGCCGAGGGGTCCGTGATCCTCGCCATGCTGCCCGACACAGGCGAGCGGTATCTGACGACGCCGCTGTTCGAGGGCATCCCCGAAGACATGGATGAGGAGGAGCGCGCGCTGTCACGGTCCACGCCCGGTTATCGGATGGAGTGACGGGGCCGGCAGGACCGGATGTCCGCCAGAATCGACGCCCTTCGCCCGGTCCGCACCGTGGACCCTGAAGGGCAGAGGATTCTGGCACATCACGATCAGGGGGACGCCAGCATGGCCCTTCTCCGGCGGTGCAGACATGCTGAACCCTGGCGGATGGTGGTCTGAAAAGACAGGGCCTGATGCTGCCGGGATGCTCCTGCCTGCTTTGGGGTTGACGCACCGGCAGGCCCGGGGCGGTTCAGTCCTGCGGAAAGCGCACAAGGGCCTTGGCCGCGGGCTTTCGCCAGCTCGCCTGGCCCAGCGCCGATACCCGGACAAGGCCCTCACTGCCCGGCGGCCAGCGTCATCGCAACCCGGCTCACGCGGCCGTCACGCAGGATTCCCAGTTCGACCCTCTCGCCGGCCTGCCGCAGGTCAAGGGCTGCCCTGAGGTCCTCGGAGCCGCCGATCGGCGTGTCGTCCAGTGACTGGATCACGTCGCCGAAAACCAGCCGCCCGTCGTCCGTGATCCGCGCAGGGCGCAGACCCGCGGCGGCGGCGGGGCTGCCGGGCGTGACGTCGAGGACCATCACGCCCTGCACCCCGGCGCGCGCCAGCAGGGCATCGCCCCGCGGATCATGTGCGATCCCCAGTGTCGGCGGCGCGTAGCGGCCGGTGGCGATCAGTTGCGGCACGACACGGTTCACCGTGTCCACGGGAACGGCAAAGCCGATCCCCGCGCTGGACCCCGAGGGGCTGTAGATCGCGGTGTTGACGCCGATCAGCCGTCCGGCGCTGTCCAGAAGCGGGCCGCCCGAATTGCCCGGGTTGATCGCGGCATCGGTCTGGATGAGTCCCCGGATCACCCTGCCCCGCTCGGCCGGAAGTTCGCGATCGAGCGCCGAGACGATGCCCGTCGTCAGCGTCCAGTCCAGGCCGAAGGGATTGCCGATGGCAAAGACGCTCTGCCCCACCCGCAGGGTCTCGCTGACACCGACCGCCAGCGGCAAGGGCTGCTCGGCGCCCGCGTCGATGCGCAGCACGGCCAGGTCGTGTTCTGGCGCGGCCCCGACAAGCCGGGCGCGAAAGGCGCGGCCATCCGCCAGGCGCACCAGCGCCCCCGTCGCGCCCTCGTTGACGTGGTTGTTCGTGACAACATGGCCGCGGGCGTCCCAGATGAACCCCGAGCCGCTGCCGCTCGGGACGTCATCGACGGTCCGGGTCCAGAAATCGACGACACGGCTTTCGGTCGTGATCGAGACGACGCTGTCCCTGGCCGCTTCGAAGATGGCAATGGTGGTCTGCTCCTGCGCGGCCAGATCGCCGCGCGGAGAGACCACCCGCGGGATCTCTGCGGGTCCGTGAACCGCCGCGTCCAGCAAAGGCAGGCCGCGCCAGACCAGCATCACCAGGATCACGGCAAGCGTCACCAGCACGAGCCTTGGCACGAACCTGTCTTTGGTCATGTGTGGCATCCTTTGTTCCCTCATGCGCCAAGATCAGCTCTTAAGCGTCGTCTCATGCAAGTGGGTGACGCCGTGTGCGCCCGCTTGATCCGGGCGGCCTGCAGCGTCGCGCTTTGTCCATAGCAGGCCGCGCACTCCTCGGCCCAGCCGAACTGCAAGGCGTCGACAGGACCGGCAAGCGGCGTTGCCCGCAGGGACTGGCGGACGTAGGCTTGCCGGACAGCGGCGCCTCAGGCGCTTTTCTGGGCGGAGAAAGATTCATGACCGGCAAGACCCTGTTCATCACCGGCGCCTCCAGCGGCATCGGCGAGGCCACAGCCCGCTTGGCCGTCGCGCGCGGCTGGCGCGTCGGCCTGTTCGCCCGGCGCGAGGACAGGCTGCGCGCGCTGGTGGCGGAGCTGGGCGAGGACAACGCCCTGGCCCTGGCCGGCGACGTCACGCAGCTGGCCGACCAGCAGGCGGCGCTGGCGCGGATGGCGCAGACCTTCGGCGCCGTTCACGCGGCCTTTGCCAATGCGGGTCGCGGCCTCGATGCGCCAGGAACCGAAGGCGGCGACGCGGACGAATGGCAGGACCTGATCCGCATAAACATCCTGGGCCTGCTGTTCACCGCCAAGGCCGCCCTGCCCTTGCTGAGGGAAACGCAGGGGCATCTGCTGATGACCGGCTCGGCCGCGGGCCGTATCCACCTCAAGGGTTCGGTCTATGGCGCCTCCAAGTGGTTCGTCCACGGCTATGGCGGCAACCTGGCCGAAGAGATGCGCGACTGGGGCGGACGCTGCACCGTCATCGCGCCGGGCATGGTGGACACCGAATTCTTCGACGAGGCCAAGCCCAAGGCCATCCGCCCAGACGAGGTCGCCCAGGCCGCGCTTTACGCCCTTGAGGCCGGGGACCACGCCGCCGTGCGCGAGGTCTTCCTGATGCCTCGCTGAAGCCCCTTGGTCATGAGCCGGTGGCGCCGGATTGCCTTGGCCGGGCAATTCTATCGTTCAACCGGCCTGGGCGGCCACGGCTTGCGCGACCTGCAGAGCGCCTTGGCAATGGCCACAGGCTTTCGGGCGATCGCGATGATCTTGCGCGGTTTGCCGGCTTTGGGCAGCCGCTGTGCACAGGCGTTCAGTGCCGGTTGGGGCGCTTGGTGCTGAACACGGCCGCCTGTCCGCTGTGCGAGGGCTGAACGAGCGGGCTCATGTGTCCGCCACCCAGTTGGCGGCCTCTGGCAAGATCTGGTTCATGACCGTCTGGAACGCCGCCACGATGGCCGCAGCACTGTCACCCTCGGCCCTGGCCGAGCCTGCGAAGCTGCGGGACGCGATCAGGGTCTGGTCGGCGTCGCTGAGAAGCGAAAGCGCCAGGTCCACGCGCGCCACCAGATTGCGCGAGGGGTCGGCGTCCACCTGGAAGGCGTCGAGGCGCGCCAGAAGCACCTGCTCGGCTGCGGGGCCGTTCTCGACCTGACCGACATAGCCCATCCGCCCCGTGGCGGAGATCGAGCGGACGAGAAGCGACTGGACCAGCAGCGGCGCCTCGGCGCTCCAGCGCGCGCCGGGCAGATAGGTGACGGACCGCGGGTCGGGCTTGACGAGGATGCGGTCGCTCACGATGGCGGCAGGCGCCTCTGGCCGGGCAACGACCAGCGTCCGCGCCGACCGCTTGCCTTGCGCCGGCGTGGAAGACGGCGTGAGGTCGTAGGTGTCAAGCGCCCTGCCCCCGCCGCTCAGCGCCGATACCGCGGCGCAACCGCTCAGCAGGGACAGCGCGCCCACCAGGGTCGCCCGGCGTGTCAGGGGATGCGGGGTCATGGTCTCATCTCCGATACTCCGGCACGCGATTGCCGGACAGGAATCCGGCGGGGTCTTTCTGAAGGCTGCGGACCACGTCGTTGAGAGACCGGACCAGCCCCCTGGCCTCGGCGCCAAGGCGCGCCAGTTCCGGCAGGCCATGGCTGGCGAAGTCGCTGATCCCGGGCGCGGAACTGGCAACGGCCGCCTGAATCTGCCCGACGACGGCGTCGGCGCGTCCGATCAGCGCCGTCAGGTCCGAGGAGATGGCCGGCAGGTCAGCAGAGAGCTGCGCGGCTGCGGTGCCGATGCTGGCAGAGGCGGACCGGATATCGCCCAGCACCGGCGCAAGGTCGGTGTCCATCAGGCCGGTCGCCGACTCGAAGGCTGTGGTGGCCGCCCCCAGCGCGCTGTCTGCCATGGTCAGCGAGTTCTCCAGCCTGCTCATCGTCGCGCCCGCCCGGTCGAACACCTGCGTGGCCCCTTGCAGAGCAGCCTGCGCATCGCTGGTCAGCGGCGCAAGCCCGCCGGTGAAGGCGGTCACATCCGCCGCCACCCGTTCAATGGCCTGCGCGCCGGTGGTGACGGCCGCGCGCATGTCGGTCAGGGCGGCGGGCAGGTCGCGGTCCACGGTCGCCTGGATCGTTCCGACGGCACCCTTGACGCTGGCCACCAGATCGCGCGAGTCCGTCAGCAGCGCCGCCCCTTGCCCGCTGGTCAGCGCCGTCAGGCTGTCGGATGCCTCGGACACGGCGGAAAAGGCGCTGTCGGCGGTCGCCAGCGTTCCTTGCAGTTCGGTCAATCGGGTGTTCATCAGATCCGCCGTCTGTGTGAAACCCTGCAATGTCGTGGCCGATCGTCCCGTGATGTCCGTGACGGCCGTGCCCAGGGTTGCGACCGTCTGCGCCACCTGCTCCACCACGCCCGGAACGCGGTCGCGCATCAGGGTCGCCGCGCTTTCAAAGGCGGTCCCGGCGTTGCCGATGGCCGGACCGGCCGCCTCGAGAGCGCGCCGCGCCTCGTCAAAGGCGCCGCTGGCCGAGCCGAGGGTAGTGTCCACGTTCCCCAAGGTCGTCGTGACCGAGGCGCCGATGCTGTCGAGCCGTGCGGTAAAGCGGGCGATCTGGTCCGAAGCCTGGCGCACGGTCCCGGTGACGGCCGAGAAATCCTGCAACGCCTGATCGAGCTGACCCGAGGACGTTTCCAGGTTCTGCAGGATGCCGGAGACGCGTGCGCGGTTGTCCGGGCCGACCACGGTCTGCAACTGGGTCAGCAGGTCGCCGGCCTGCGCGAGCAGGTCGGGCGCGTCCTCGACCAGGGCCTGGACGGTCGAGCGGCGCGACGGGATGATCGGCAGTTGACCCTCGGCGGCCGTGAGCGGTGGCGCATCCCCCCTGCCGCCCGACAGCGCGATGTAGGCCACGCCGGTGACGCCCTGTGACGTCAACTGCGCCACCGTGTTCTCGCGCACGGGGGTGTCGGCGTCCACCTCGACGGTGACCAGAACCTTTGCGGGGTCCGGGGCATAGATCCGCAGCCCGATGACCCGGCCGACCGGGATGCCGTTGAACCGGACGTCGCCCGATTTGTCCAGACCCGACACGTCGTCGAACAGGATGCCGTAGACATCGTATTGCCGGTCGATCTGAACGCTGGCCAGCCAGATGAAGAACCCCAGGCTGCCGAGGATGCCCAGCAGGGTGAAGGCGCCGATCAGAACGAAGTTCGCGCGGGTCTCCATCACGACTCCTTTCCGGGTGTCACGGGCCTGCCTGCAGCGGGTCCGGTCGCGGCGGTGGCCGCGGCGCGCGCGCGCGGGCCGTGGAAATAGTCGCGCACCCAGGGATGATCGACGTCCTGCAACTCGGCAATCGTGCCGACCGCCAGCATCCTGCCATCGGCCAGAACGGCCACCCGGTCGCAGATCGCATACAGAGAGTCCAGATCATGCGTCACCAGAAACACCGTCAGGCCCAGCGCCGCCTGCAGCTGGCGGATCAGCGTGTCAAAGGCCGCGGCGCCGATCGGGTCCAGCCCCGCCGTCGGCTCGTCAAGAAAGACGATCTCGGGGTCCAGCGCAATGGCGCGGGCAAAGCCGGCGCGCTTGCGCATGCCCCCCGACAGTTCGGCCGGATACTTGTGCTGGGCGTCTTCGGGCAGCCCGACCATGCGGACCTTGAGCCCGGCCAGCGTCTCGCGCAGCGCCGCCGGCAGGTCGGTCTGCTCGCGCATCGGCGCCTCGACATTCTGGCGCACGGTCAGCGACGAAAACAGCGCCCCGTCCTGAAACATCACCCCCCAGCGGCGGCGAAGGCGGCGATAGTCCGTTTCCGACGTGTCCCGCACGCTCTGGCCCAGCACCTCGATGGTGCCGCCGTCCGGCTTGGTCAGGCCCACGATCTGGCGCAGCAGCACGGACTTGCCGGTGCCCGATCCGCCGACGATGCCGATGACTTCGCCACGCATCACGTCCAGGTCGACGCCGTCATGAACGGTGTGGCGGCCGAACCGCTTGACCAGGCCCCGGACGCGGATGACCGCATCAGGGGGGCTGTCGCCGGGGGCGCCGGGCGGGCCCGTCATACCCCGACCACGGCGAAGAAGATCGAGAACAGCGCGTCCGCCACGATGACCAGGAAGATCGACAGCACCACCGAAAGCGAGGTCAGCCGCCCGAGAGACTCGGCGTCCCCCTCGACCATCATGCCCTCGTAGCAGCCGATGATGCCGATGATCAGCGCAAAGAAGGGCGCCTTGATCATGCCCACGGCGAAATGCCACACATCCGTGTCGGTGACGAGCCGCGTCCGGAACACCGCCGGGGACACGCCCAGCTCGATCCACGACATGATCGCCCCGCCCACCAAGCCGGCGATATCGGCGATGAACCCCAGCACCGGCAGCATCAGGATCAGCGCCAGGACCCTCGGGACCACCAGGACGGCGATCGGGTCCAGTCCCAGTGTCCGCATCGCGTCGATCTCCTCGCGCATCTTCATCGAGCCGATGGCCGCGGTGAAGGCCGAGCCCGACCGCCCGGCAACGATGATCGCGGTCAGCAGGATGCCCAGTTCGCGCAGGACCGAGATCGCGATCAGATCCACCACAAAGACCTCGGCCCCGAACTGACGCAGTTGCGCCGCCCCCTGGAAGGCCAGCACGACCCCGATCAGAAACGCCATCAGGGCGACGATGGGCACGGCCTTCAGTCCCACCTCCTGCATGTGGTGGACAACGGAGGTCAGGCGCAGGCGGCGGGGATGCAACACGGTGACGGCCATCGCAGCGACCACGGACCCCAGGAACCCTGTCAGGGCGACGGCGACCCTGCCCGCCGCGACAGTGGCGCGCCCGAGCGTCTCCAGGCGGTCCGCCAGGGTGGGCGGCGGCGGCCTGACGGCCTCGTCGACGGCCAGGTTGCGGCGCACGGTTTCGATAAGCTGATCCTGCGCCTCGCTGGCCCCCCGCAAGGCCACCGCACGGTCAGGGACACTCAGCCTGCGCTGCAGGTCCACCAGCAGCCAGGCCCCGGAGGTGTCGAGCCGCCCGACCTTGGCGATGTCGATCGCCTGGATTGCCCTGCCGTGCCCGGCAAGGGCGTCGCGGTCAACAAGGCCGACCGAGTCCACCGACAGGCTGCCGCTGATGACCACGCAGCCGTCGCAGATGTCGAACCGGACCGGCACGTTGCTTGTGGTGAGGTTGGCTCGGGTCATGTGTCCTGGTCTATATCGTCCGCGGCCGATGGCACACGGGCAACTGCAATGCGCTGGACCGGACGTGCCCACGTGATCGCCGGACCTCGGGCGGTCATGGATCTGGTGCGCCGCGGCTTGTTCCAGGGCGCGCGCGGATCAGACCAGCAAGGCGCTGCGAGAGGCCGATGCGGCTCTCGCGGCCGCCGAGGCCGAGCTTCGGGGCGCAACAGCCCCCAGATCATCGACGCCCCGGAGGCACTGCGCGAGGCGCAGCTGAACCTGCTGCACACCAGCGTCGCCACGGCGGGTCAGGGCGTGATGACCTTCATCGACGCGGGCGCGATCTGGCGGTCGCGCGTCCAGCGTCAGGGTGGCCGCCAGCAGCCGCCCCTTCGTCCTGATCAGCCCGGTCGCTTCGCCCTGTGGAGAGAGGGCGCTGTTTTCACTCCCTGGGCCGGGCGGGGGTCGCGGCCTGCAGCCCGGACGTGTCGAGGCTCCGGTCCGACAGCAGTGCGCTCCAGATCGCGGCGCCGAGGGCCGCGCCCGCGAGCGGGGCCACCCAGAAAAGCCACAGCTGGCCCACCGCGCCGGTGTCGGCAAAGAACGCCACGGCGGTCGAGCGCGCCGGGTTGACCGAGGTGTTGGTGACCGGGATCGAGATCAGGTGGATGAGCGTCAGGCCCAGCCCGATGGCGATCGGGGCAAAGCCCATCGGTGCGCGCGGCGAGGTCGCGCCCAGGATGATGATCAGGAAGCCCGCAGTGAGCACGACCTCGATCAGCAGGGCCGACATCAGGCCATAGCCGCCCGGCGACAGCGTGCCGTAGCCGTTCGAGGCGAATCCGCCCGCCGTCCAGCCGGGCGCGCCCTGGGCGATCAGGTAGAGCACGAAGGCCCCTGCGAGCCCGCCCAGGACCTGCGCCGCCCAATAGCCGGGCAGGTTCGACCAGGAGATGCGCCCCGCCACGGCAAGGCCCAGCGTCACGGCCGGGTTGAAGTGCCCGCCCGAGATGTGCCCCACGGCATAGGCCATGGTCAGCACCGTCAGCCCGAAGGCGAAGGACACCCCCACGAAGCCGATGCCGAGGTCGGGAAAGCCCGCCGCCAGCACCGCGCTGCCGCAGCCGCCGAAGACCAGCCAGAAGGTGCCGAAGAACTCGGCAGAGAGTTTGTGCATGGCGATGATTCCATAGAAAGAGAGCGATGTTCAGTAAGTGGCTCGTTGGTAGGTTTCGGGACCCCGGCCGAGGCCCCGAATGGCCGTGTACTCGTTGCACAGGTGCAGCATACAACAAATTCTGAAAATTCTGTTATCAGACCTCCGCCACGCTGAACCAGACGCCCCAGCCGCACCGTCCACGGGAAGATCCACGGCCAGGAGAAAAACCTGACCCCGGGCGCAATCGCCCGGATGACCCTCGTCATCCACGGGATCGAGGACTTCCCGTGACCCGTAAGGACACGTTGCGGAACCCGGCCCTTACGGATTCCAGCATGGGTGGCTGCAATGACCAGGCTCACGCAGCGCGCACTCGAGCGCCATCTCTGCGACGCCGCGACCCTGTTGCGTGGCCTTGCCGATGCCAGCGACTGCAAGCAGCACATCGTCCCGCTCCTGTTCCTCAAACCCCTGTCTGATGTCCGGGACCAGGACTACCCGCAGGGGCCCGATGACACCGGCTCGGGGACAAAGCCGGCAGGCGCCGATGTGCTGACCCGCCAGCCGTCGATCCGGCGGGCGACGGCATCAATGACGAAGGCCACATAGACGAAGCCCTTCCAGGTCGCGGCGCAGGTGAGGTCGTTGACCCGGAGCATGTTGGGCGCGGGTGCCCGGAACGGGCGGTTCACCTTGTCCAGTGGGCACGGCAGCTTCTTGTCCGGGATCGTCGTCCTGTGTGCCCTGCCCCGGATGATGCCGCGCGCGGCCGGGCGATGCGCTCTACCCGGCCCCACCCTTCGATGCTAATGAGGACCGTGCAGGACCGTGGTGATGTTCAGGGCCTGGAAGCGCCGTTGACGTGGCATCTTCCGATCCGGCCGGGCTTGATCGGTCGTGATGACCAACCGTGCAGCGAAACGATTGGGGTTTCAACATGCTGAATGACTTCAAGGGCTATCTCGACCAGCAGCTGGAAACGCTGCACAGGGACGGTCTCTACAAGCACGAGCGGGAACTGCATTCCCCCCAGGGTCCCGCCATCGAGGTCGCGCGGGGCGAAGTCCTCAACTTCTGCGCCAACAACTATCTGGGGCTGGCCAACGATGCCGACCTGATCGCGGCCGCCCGCCAGGGCCTGGCCGAGGAGGGGTTCGGCATGGCCTCGGTCCGCTTCATCTGCGGCACCAACAGCACGCATCGCGATCTGGAACGGCGCGTGGCCGGGTTCCTGGGGATGGACGATGCCATCCTGTATTCGTCCTGCTTCGACGCCAACACCGGCCTGTTCGAGACGCTGCTCGGCCCCGAGGATGCGATCATCTCGGACGCGCTCAACCACGCCTCGATCATCGACGGGGTGCGCCTGTGCAAGGCCGCCCGCTATCGCTATGCCAACAACGACATGGCCGACCTCGAGGCGCAGCTCAAGGCCGCGGACGCGGCGGGCGCGCGCTTCAAGCTGATCGCGACGGATGGCGTCTTTTCCATGGACGGCGTGATCGCCGACCTGCCCGGCATCTGCGACCTGGCCGACCGCTACAATGCCATGGTCATGGTGGACGATTCCCATGCCTCGGGCTTCATGGGCGCGAATGGCCGCGGCACGCATGAATATCACAACGTGATCGACCGGGTGGACATCGTCACCACCACCTTCGGCAAGGCGCTTGGCGGCGCCTCGGGCGGGGTCACGGCGGCGCGCGGGCCGATCGTCGAGTGGCTGCGGCAGCGGTCGCGCCCCTATCTGTTCTCGAACGCGCTGGCGCCGGCCATCGTGTCGGCCACGATGACGGCGCTCGACAAGGTCGAGACGGGCCATGACCTGCGCGAACGGCTGTGGAGCAACGTCGCGCATTTCCGCGAGCAGATGGCAGGGGCCGGGTTCGAACTGGCGGGCGCTGATCACGCGATCATCCCGGTGATGCTGGGCGATGCCCGCCTGGCCTCGGATTTCGCCGACCGGCTTCTGGACGAGGGCATCTATGTGATCGGCTTTTCCTATCCGGTCGTCCCCATGGGCAAGGCGCGCATCCGCACCCAGATCAGCGCCGCGCACACGCGGGACCAGATCGACACCGCGATCGACGCCTTCAAACGGGTCGGCCGCAAACTCGGAGTCATCGGAGGTCGAGCATGAAGGCGCTTTCCAAACTCGAACCCGGCAAGGGTATCTGGCAGACCTCGGTCGAGGTGCCCGAAATCGGCCCGAACGACGTGCTCATCAAGGTCAGGCGTTCGTCGATCTGCGGCACCGACATCCACATCTACAACTGGGACGACTGGGCGGCGGCGACCGTCCCGGTCCCCATGGTGGTCGGGCACGAATATGCGGGCGAGATCGTCGCGCTTGGGTCCGAGGTGAAGGGCCTGAGGATCGGCGACCGGGTGTCGGGCGAGGGCCACATCACCTGCGGCCATTGCCGCAACTGTCGGGCGGGCAAGCGGCATCTGTGCCGCAACACCGTGGGGGTGGGCGTCAACCGCCAGGGCTCGTTCGCCGAATACCTCAGCCTGCCCGCCTTCAACGTGTTCAAGCTGCCCGACGACATCCCCGACGAGCTGGCCGCGATCTTCGACCCTCTGGGCAATGCCGTGCACACGGCGCTGTCCTTCGATGTCACCGGCGAGGACGTGCTGATCACCGGGGCCGGACCGATCGGCATCATGGCCGCGGCCATCGTGCGCCATATCGGGGCGCGCCACGTGGTCGTGACCGACATCAACGACTACCGGCTGGACCTGGCCGCGAAGATGGGCGCGACCCGCACGGTCAATGTCGCCAAGGAGAAGCTGGAAGACGTCATGGCCGAGATCGGCATGGTCGAAGGCTTCGACGTGGTGCTGGAGATGTCGGGGGCGAAGGCCGCGATCTACACCATGCTCGATGTCGTCAACAACGGCGGCAAGATCGCCATGCTCGGCATCCCGCCCGCGCCCATGCAGCTCGACTGGAACCCGATCATCTTCAAGGGGCTGACCATCAAGGGCATCTACGGGCGCGAGATGTTCGAGACCTGGTACAAGATGGCAAGCCTCATCCAGTCTGGCCTGGACGTGAGCCCGGTCATCACGCACCATTTCGGCATCGACGACTTCCAGAAGGGCTTTGACATCATGAATTCGGGCCAGTCCGGCAAGGTGATCCTGAACTGGGACTGAGCCTCGGCGCAGTGCAGCGGCCGAAGACGGAAGAAAGCCACCGGACGGATGCGCCGGTGGCTTTCTTGTGATCCTGCGCCGGACGGGTGGGCAGGCCTAGCGCACAGCGTCCACGGGCACCGCCTCGGGCGGCAGCTTGCGCGGATAGGGGTCGCCCTGCTTGTAGGAGCCTGCGGCGGTGAACAGCACGTCCGTGGACGAGTTCAACGCGGTCTCGGCCGAATCCTGCAGCACGCCGATGATGAAGCCGACGCTGACCACCTGCATGGCCGTCGCGTTGTCGATGCCGAACAGGCTGGCGGCCATGGGGATCAGCAGCAGCGAACCGCCCGCCACCCCCGAGGCGCCGGCGGCCGCGACGGCGGCGACGACGCTGAGAAGCAGGGCCGTGGCGAAGTCCACGTCGATGCCCAGCGTGTTCACCGCGGCCAGGGTCATCACGGTGATCGTGATGGCGGCGCCCGCCATGTTGACCGTGGCGCCGATCGGGATCGTTACCGCATAGGTTTCCTCGTCCAGACCCATCCGCCGGCAAAGCTCGAGGTTGACGGGGATGTTGGCGGCCGAACTGCGCATGAAGAAGGCGGTGATCCCCGACTCCTTGAGGCAGGTGAAGACCAGCGGATAGGGGTTCTGGCGCAATCTCAGGAACACGATCAGTGGATTGACGACCAGCGCCATGACGATCATGCAGCCGATGAGCAGCGCCAGAAGGTTGGCATAGCCCACAAGCGTCCCGAAGCCGGTTCTGGCGATGGTCGAGGCAACGATGCCGAAGATCCCAAGGGGGGCAAAACGGATCACCGTCTTGACGATCACCGTGATGGCGACCTCCAGGTCCGCCATCAGGGCCTTGGTGGTGTCGCTGGCATGGCGCAGGATCACGCCGAGCGCGATGGCCCAGGCAAGGATGCCGATGTAGTTGGCGTTTGCCAGCGCATTGACCGGGTTGTCCACCACCTGAAGCAGGATGTTCTTCATGACCTCGCCCAGGCCCTGCGGCGGCGTCAGGTCTTCGGCACCCACGGTCAGCGCGATCGTGACCGGGAACAGGAAACTTGCCACGACAGCCAGCAGCGCGGCCAGGAACGTGCCTAGGATGTACAGCCTTATCACCGGGCCCAGCTGCGCCTTGTTCTCCTTCTTGTGGTTGGTGATGGCGGCGCAGACCAGGATAAAGACCAGAATCGGCGCCACGGCCTTGAGGGCGCCGACGAAGACATCGCCGAGCAGGCCCACCGCCATTCCGGCCTCGCGCGAGACGGCGGCGAGGATGATCCCCGCGATAAGGCCTATGATGATCTGTGTGACCAGCTTTCCGCGTAAGATGAAGTCCAGCAAGAAACACCTCCCTCTGCATGGTTCCGTGACATCCGGGTCCCTGCGATAGTCCGACATCTGTCATCGCGACGCGCTGCACGCTGCGACAACAGGCCCGGCATGCAGCTTTATCGATCGTTCGAAGACAGCGCGCAGAGACCTGCGAAGGTGATCACGACAGATGATGAAACAGTCCCCTCTGTCATTGCCAGTGAACTCCTGCGTCGCAGAGGCAGTCAACCACAAATGATGGCGCAAGCAGGCTGGCTCTCCAAGCCGAAGCCGGAAGGCCCCGGCACAACGCAGGACCGTCGACCGCTCGGGCGTCCTCGTGGGGCGAAAGTTCCAGATTCCGCTGAAAAAGGCCGGCCGAAGCGGGGTCCGGGGCTCGGGGCCGGGCTTTGACGGCATGGGCCATGGCTTCGCCCATCGCCTGAATGAGACAGGCAGGCTCTTCATTGTGTGCTTCACAGCGTCATGGCATGGGCAACTGGGATTGGACGTGAAGCCTGCGGTGGCGGGTGGGCCGTTTCGGCGCTTTTGAGAGGTCTGCTCGATGTGTTCGATCTGCGAAAGCGTCATGCCGCGTCCTGCGCAAGCCCATTTCTGCCTTTGCGGCTCGCCCCAGACCGTTGCGGCCATGCGGCGGATCGAGGCCGACATCAGCCGGCGGCAGATGCTGGGCGGGGCCGCGGCGGTGCTGGGGATGTTCGCGGGCTTCGGGCTCGCGCCCGCCGAGGTCCGGGCACAGACGACGGGGAGGCCGCTCCTCCTGACCAACCTGCGGCTCTTTGACGGGCGCGAGCTTGCGATGCGCGAAGGCGTCTCGATCCTGATCCAGGGCGACCGGATCGCGGGGTTCCCGGCCATGGGCGAGGTGGTCGACGGGGCCGAGGTCATCGACTGCGGCGGACGGGCGGTGATCCCGGGGCTTATCGACGCCCACTGGCATGCCACGCTGACGGCGGTCAGCATGATCGCGGCGCTGACGCAGGACGTCGCCCTTGTCCACCTGGTCGCCGGGCGCGAGGCGGGGGCCACGCTGATGCGCGGCTTCACCACCGTGCGCGACGTGGGCGGGCCTGCCTTCGGCCTCAAGACGGCCATCGACCGCGGCGTGGTCGCAGGGCCGCGCATCTTCCCCTCGGGCGCGGCGATCTCGCAGACCTCCGGGCACGGCGACTACCGGATGCTTCACAACCTGCCGCGCATGCCCGGCGACCCGGCCGACTATGCAGAGCGCACGGGCGTCGGCGTCATCGCCGACGGGGCGGACGAGGTGCTGCGCCGCGCGCGCGAGCAGCTCATGCAGGGCGCGAGCCAGGTCAAGATCCATGCGGGCGGCGGCGTCTCCTCGGTCTACGACCCGCTCGACTCGGTCCAGTTCACTCCGGCCGAGATGCGCGCGGCCGTGCAGGCCGCATCGGACTGGGGCACCTATGTCTGCGCCCATGTGTACATGCCCGACGGCATCCGCCGCGCCGTGGCCGCCGGCGTGAAGTCCATCGAGCACGGCCAGCTTGCCGACGAGGAGACGGCGCGCGTCATGGCCGGCGAGGGCGTGTGGTGGTCGATCCAGCCTTTCCTGGCCGACGAGGACGCCAACGAGAAGCCCGACCCGCAGCAGCGCGCCGACCAGCTTCGGGTGTCCGAAGGCACGGTGCGCGCCTTCGACCTGGGCCGCACGCTGGGTATTCGCATGGCCTTCGGCACCGACATCCTGTTCAACGCCGCCGAGGGCGGAGCAAGCCAGGGACGACAGCTCGCCAAGCTGGCGCGCTTCATGCCGCCGCTCGAGGCGCTGCGCATGGCCACCGGCAACGCGGGCGAGCTGCTGGCGATGTCGGGGGCGCGCGCGCCCTATCCCGCGCCGCTTGGGCACATCGCGCCGGGTGCCCATGCCGACCTGCTCGTCGTCGAGGGCGATCCCCAGGCGGGGCTCGACTGGCTGGGGGACCCCGAAAACAACCTGCGCCTGATCATGAAGAACGGACGGATCGTCAAGGAGACGCTCGCATGAGAACCGCCAGGGTCCGTTTCTCCGCCGCCACGGCCCTTGCGCTGGCCGCCGCGCTTGGTTGGTCCGCGCCGGCCCTCGCGCAGGACGGGCGCGACTGGAACATCCAGGTCACCCCCTATGTCTGGGGCAGCGGCGTCTCGGGCGACCTCACGCCCGTGCAGGGCGGCCCGACGATCGAGTTCGACGAGTCGCTGTCCGAGGTGCTGGAGAATCTCGACGGCGCGTTCTTCCTGTCGGCCTATGCCCGCAGCGGCCGCTTGGTCTTTCTTGGCGATCTCAGCGCCTCCAGTTCCTCGCGCGAGGGGCTCGTGCCCCCAGGGATTCCGGCCGAGGGAGAAGTGCAGCAAAGGTCCGTCACGCTGGCCGCAGGCTGGCGGACGGTCGAGACCCCCAGCGTGACGATCGACCTGCTGGCCGGTCTGCGCACCTGGGACATCGAGGTCGAAGCGGCCGTGCCGGCCGCCGGCTTTTCGGCGACCCGGGAGGTCAACTTCACCGACCCGATCCTGGCGGCCCGGGCCAACATCCCCCTCGCGCCGCGGTTTTCGGCGATCCTTTACGGCGATTTCGGCGGCTTTGGCGTCGGTTCCGACCAGACGGGCCAGGTCGTTGCAACGGTCAACTATGCCGTGAGCGAGAAATTCTACATCTCCGGCGGCTATCGCTGGTTCCATGTGGACTACGACAGCGACGGGACCGCCTTCGAGGCGACGATGTCAGGGCCACTGCTCGGCGCCACCTGGCGGTTCTGACAGGTCAGGGCGCGTCTGCCCTGTCCTTGCGGTCGGGCGGCGGCTCTCTTTCTTGCAGCGGTCAAGTGAGGGTTCGGGAGCAGAACAGGAAGACGCGGCTGAAAAAGGGACTTTGCGCCGTCGTTTCCCGCGGGCCAGGCGTGCAACTTCAGCATTCGCCGAACGTCTCTCTCAGGAACTCAGCCCGTTTGCCATGCATGTCCGCATGCGTATGTTTCGCTGCCACGGTCAAAGCGGAAAGACCTGCCTGACGAAGGCCATCCAGATCATCAGCGCAGTGACACAATGTCTCGGAAAGAGCCGCGGGGTTGTCGGCCTCAAACAGAAAGCCGGTTCCACCATGGGTGACAACCTCTCGATTCCCGGCGGTATTCGCCGCAATAATCGGAATTGCCTGCGAGAATGCGTCATACAAGATACGTGCCTGTTCATCCCCCGTCACCGGGACAATCACGGCGTGATACTGTCTGAGTGCACGCATGAAGGACGGACCATAGGGAACGGGGTCGAGCAATCGCAACCGTACGTTCCTTAACTTACCCGCAATGCCTTCGAGATCGGCTTTCATCGCGCCAGATCCCATGACGTCGACGCTGATTGTTTCGCCTTTTCCTTCGAGATTCATCAGCGCATCAATCAGCAGCGGGATTCCCTTTTCCCGGACAAGACGAGAGGCGACAATGAAGTGCGCGTCGGCTGGTTTTTCGTCCCACGACAGATCAGCGTCCGAAAGGGAGATCATGTCTGCCTCGGAAATCCAGCTTGCCGGCAGAATGATGGAGGTTCCGTTCGGGCCAACGGGCAAACTCGTCCTATATCCGGCATGGCTCTGTTGCACAAATCGGGTGATGGCCGAGGTTGCCCTTCTCCCGGTCAGAGCTATCCCACAGCTTCAGTGACAGGCATGCCGAGGGCGGTGT